>DHEH01000014.1:13417-16969 GCA_002399785.1 Caryophanales bacterium UBA4855 | reverse complement strand
AACAATGGAATGATCAAATCTAGAAAAATGCCTAGATTTTTTATAGATTTCATCTTCTGTAAGTACATTCACTCTTACATCTTTTTCTGGGTTATCTTCGATAGTATTTTCTGCTTCTAAAAAATTATTTATTCTTATAAAACTACCACCAATATTATTATAAGCGTTGATCCAATCCCTCAATGTTGTTCGAGCAATATGTTTTTCTTTAGCATATTTAGATAATGTTAAATTAGATTTTTTAAAATCTTTTACAAAATTAAGTCTTTCTGAATCTGTGAAGTATTTTGACATAGGATTCTCCTTTTTGAAAAATCTTATCTCATTAATGATAAAAGATAAGAGTGTTAATCTTTGACGTATACGATTGTTTAAAATCATTTTAAAATAATTAATATAAAAGCACCATTTTTATATGGTGCTTTTATATTAAGTTTTAGCAATTAATTTTAAAAGTTTTTATACACTCCATTTTGCGTACAGTTTAGTCTCTTGTAAAACAGGTGTTAAGTCAGTAAATTTACCAGCATTTACACTAGTTAAAGATGTATACCAACCTTCAAAGGTTGCTCCGGATTTAATTGGAGTATAAGTATCTAAAGTAGTTAAAGCAATACAGCTTCCTTCTTCAACAATTTTAATTTTTGCGTCAGTTGTACTATCAGAAAAACTTTCTCCATTAGTGACATCAATATTGAATATAACATTATAAAAAGTTTTTGATTCGCTTTCTCCAGTACCAGAGATTTGAAATTTAGCATCCCATCCGGATTCTTCTTTAATAAATACCCATTTAGTTAAAATGTTGATATAATAATCACCAACTTTGCCTAAACTAGAAGTTGGATTAACAGTTCCTGAATACCATTTAGTCCCTTGCGGACGAGGAATTTTAATTATTTCTGTTGAGTTATCCGAATATGTAACTTTTAAAGCATAATTATCAGTATCACTATTTTCAGCATCATAAGTTATAGATTCAACGCCTTTACCATTACGAATGCTAAATGTAATCGGATCACTTCCATCGGACAAAGTGACCTTAACTAAAATTGCCGTACCATCTTCGCTAGGTTCACTAGTTATAGTTGAAATACCAACTCCATCTTTGGCTTTTGGTATGGTATAAACATCACTTGAAGTAGTATCTGTATAAATAAATTGCATGGTGGTATTTCCATCATCATCTTTGCCAATTTTTACATTAGCGATACTCTTTCCATCGCTTCCTTTAAGTAAAGGAATAGATATTACTGTTGGAGTGACAGTATTATCTGTATAAGTAATTGTTATTGTAACGGTATTATCTTCATTTATGACTGGAACCACGCTTTTAATGCCAACTCCATCTTTACCACTCATTCCCTTAGGAATAACGAAAGCAATTGGATCTTTACCACCATCAAAAGTAATAGTGATTGTGGTATTTCCATTAGCGTCAGTTGTTGCAACAACGTCACTTATGGTAATTTCTGATCCTCCTATAAAAGATGAGCAACCAGTCGTAGCTGTTCCAAACACTACAAGACAGTTAAGTAGTAGTATTGCTTTTTTAAATCTTTTCATAAAATTCTCCTTTTATTTGGCATTATTAATCAATTCATCTATAGTAGGTGCTTTTCCATAGGTTTCGTGATCATTTTTAGCATTCATCAAGTATTTAAATGGTTCAAAACCAGTCGCACACAAGACACAACGAGACAAGATTCTAATATATCGATTACTGCTCATATATTTACCTTCAAGATTCAATTTAAGCATATCAGCATTTACGTAATCGCTAAATGTATTGCCTGTTAATTTTGAGGTATCAATCGAATTGTTGTTTTTGCCTCCACCATACCAAGCAACACATGTATTAATATAATTGACGTCTTCATTAAGATAATTAAGTTTATTATCAAATATCAATTGTTTTAATACAGCTTTCATTGGATAAAAATCATTGATTGAAACATTTTCTGCTATACCAAGTTGCTCTAGCATTGGCCCGATCGCCTCATATAATAAAGACCTCATATCAATCTTTTCTATATCTTTGAAGTCATAAAATGTAGTTGAACCTTCTAGGGAAAGCTTAATAGGAATTGAAGTTCCACCAATATGATCAGGGAAGACAAATGAAGAAACAGCTCCACCAAGTTTATCTTTAATAATTGATGGCATCCCATTATAGAGATAAACTCCATTAAACATCGATGTAAGGGCAATAGAGAAAATGCCGCTATTATAAAATTTTGTGTCTTTTACAGTAATATTAGCATCAACATTAGTTGATTCATTATTTAAACTATCTTGAATCTTATTTAAGGTGTTATAAGCTTCTTCAGTGGTTCCGATATCGTCTTCCATTAAAAATTTACTTATATAAGAATCGACACTATTGTTGTTAGAAGTATTGTTAAATACAGTGGATAATTTACCAGAAATTTCCCCTTTATTGGTAGTAATAAAAACATCTTTATTATCGTTAACTTCGTTGTATCTATTGCTCCCAGCCTCAAGAATAAATTCTGCAGCATTTTTCAATATTGAATTATCAATCAATAAGTTGTCACTACTATAAGCATGAATTATATTTTTAGAATTACTTAAAATTGAATTCTTGACAGTACAATTATTTTTAGTAATATTCATAACCGTTCCTGTATATATTAAATCGTACATATTATCAAGATCATTAGTATTTTTAAGTTTAACATTATCAACAGTGATATTGTCTTTATCGACATAAATTAAAGTGTTATCTTCGCCATACGCTTTAACAACAGACGAATCAATTCCACCGATTGTAACGTATGCTAAAGGACCTTTAAAAAGATCAAGTTTACCAGGAGTTAAAATGCCACTACTCTTATCGCCATGCGTTGGATAAGCCAATTCATGAGCATTGATAGTAAACCCATTACCATATAAATTTCCTTTTAAATCGATGCCACAAACTATACTTTTTTCATAATTTTTATTCAGTGATTTGTTAAATTGATCGATATATTTAGTGCTATAGGTCGATTCTTTTTTAACAATTTCATCTTCGAAAGAGAAGGTCTTATTTTTAAAATCATAATTACCAAATAATTTAGTATTCGAATTTAAATATGTTTCTTCATATTCATTTTTTGCATTAGTTTTATAGGTGTGTTTTAGCGATTCAAGATTGGTTTGCATAACAACATTATTCGCTTCATTACTAAAATTCGTTACCTTCATTAAATCGTTATAGTTATAGATATTAAATGCATTATCAAGTGCATTAAATTTATAAGTTGTTTCAATAAAAGAGTGACTTGAACTTGATAGCGTTATATAAGATTCACCACTCGAATTAATTGTAATTACATTGTTGTTATAAGAAAGATTATCGCTTTTTGATTTCAAATAAACATCATTACTTTCTTCACCTTCATATAATAATGTTGAACTTATTTCAATTTTGGCATTATTTTTAAGTAAATTTCCTTCTTTTAAAGAAGTGTATTGAGGATCGTAAACTCCATATACTCTATTTCCTTTACTGATCGAATTACCACTAGCTTTATGAAGAGGATTAAT
>DHEH01000014.1:7186-13240 GCA_002399785.1 Caryophanales bacterium UBA4855 | reverse complement strand
TAATTTGAATTTGACCTTCAGATAAAGCAAAAAGATAAAAACTATTGTCTTTTTGTTCAATTCTGGCATATTCGTTATCAGAATCATCAATATTTTTCATCGACCACACTAGCGAATTTCCATCAGCAAGTTTAAGATTAGCATCGACTACTGGAGTAGCATTTAATTTATAAGGATTATCAGCATCAATTTTAAATCCTTCTTGTTCTTTATAATCCCAAACAATATCAAGAATATCTACCGCCACTGTATTTTTTAAAATAACTGCTGAAACAAAAGATAATAATCCGACAATGAACGGAACAATTAATAAAATAATTAAGGTTTTTTTCTTCATATTAATCAACCTCCATCGCATTAAAAGCATTTATTAAATGCGTTTTAAGTCTAATAAATAAAGGTAATGTAATTAAAATAATTATTCCACATATTATTAAATATGAAGTGGCAACATTCATTTTAAAATAACTAAGCAAAAGATCAAAAACTAAGAATATTACTGGTATTAATATCGAAGTTAACGAAGTAATAAACGACAAATTGGCTCTATTTTTTGAATGATTTTTCATATCAATTAAAATTCCAAGAACATTGATAACAAAGATGGTAAATAAACCAATAAGCAAAGAAATAATAAAAGCCTCGATACTAATTATTCCTCCAGATATCAAAGCAATCTCGCTTATCAATAAAGAAGCTGAACTTAATATTATTGGAGTTGTCAATTTAGCTAAAATTTGTTTTATTGGATCGACAGGAATATATTTAATAATTTGAATAGCTTTGCCTTCTCTTGAAATTGAAGAAGCAACACTAGAATTGATTACACTACTAAAAAGAAGAATTAATGTAACATTAATTGAATTAATCAATTCTGGAAAATAATCTAAAAATACCGTTAAATTCGAATACATTATCGAACTTAAACTTGAAATAACAATGTAAGAAAGCAATGGTTGCATTATTAATAAAGAGGTATAACTAAACAAATAACTAGAATCTTTGAACAAAATATTAAATTCTTTGCTCAATAAAGCCTTAAAAGTTGTTTTTAATGGTTTGTTTTTTTGCTTTATTTTGTTTGCTCTAAAATCTGGATTCACTTCTCGTTTAGCATAATATGCAAACGAAAGCGAAGAAGCATAATAACCTAAAAGCATGCTAAGTAAAGTAGAACCTAACAAAAACAAAACATTAGAAAGAATATTTTTCGTTTCGATTGTTGCGCTCAATAAAAATGATACTGGAAATAAATATTCTCGACTGCCATGTAATTTTTCAATAAAATCCATATTGAAAGTGCCACCAATTTCGCTTCCACCCAACGAATTTAAAAATAAATTTAAAACAAATTGATAAGCAAAACATAAAGCAATCATCAATAATCCGGCAGTCAATAATTGTAACCAATCATATTTTTTAATAAATTTATAAATAATTTCATATGGCACCATCAGTAGCAAAACGAAACCAATACTAAATAAAGAAATAAATAATGGATAAAGGACTATAGCCATAATATAAAAATATGGAGCATATCCTCTAGTTGAGCCATAAGCAATTAAAATTGGAGTAGATATCATCAAATTAGTCAAAATTAATTTTAAAAGAATGAAGAAAGCTTTAGAAATAACAATCTCACTACTATCAATTGGTAAAGTAAGCAAAATATTGTTATCACCTTTATTAAAGAAAACTTTTCTGGCAGAAATAACGTTGATAACAATAGAAACAAACATCAAAATAAATAAGAAAAGAACTAAAAAATCATAAGTTCCATAAGGACTATATTTACTTATTTTCTTATCTAAAGAAATAAATATAAAAACTTCAACAGAGATAAATAATGCAATTCCGATTAATTTTAGAACATAAGAAAAAATACGACCTGCTTTAGAATCATAAACTTCTGCATTTTCTCTTCTTTCTTTATTAATTAGATCGATTATCATTTTGTTTCAGCTTCGCCCTCAGTTTTTCCATATGTTTTAAAGAATATATTGGATAAATTTCTACGTTTTAATGGTTCTTTTGTGAAATCGATAAGTTCAGCAACTACGCCGTCATTGATAATAGCCACTCTATCACATACTCTACTTACCAAATCTAAATTATGAGAAGTAATAAATACTGTTTTTCCATTTTTTGCAAAATCCAATATCATTTTTAATAAAATATCGTAAACCATAACGTCAAGACCAACTGTAGGTTCATCAAGAATCCATAGTTTTGGATTATGAATTAAAGAAGCCATTAAGCAAACTTTTTGCTTCATACCATGGGAATATTCAACCATCTTTTTATTCATATCTGCTTCACTCATTGGCAGTTTATTAATTAAAAATTCATAATTGCTTTCAAAAGAAGATTCAAGCATTCCATAAGATGAACCAATAAATTCAAGATATTCTTTTCCAGTCATCATTTCATAACAAGTTGGTTCGCTAGATGCATATCCAAATAGTTTCTTAACTTCTAAAGGATATTTTTTGATATTTATTCCATCAACCTCAATTGAACCTTTGTCATAATTTTTTAATCCGACAACACAATCGATTGTTGTTGATTTACCAGCTCCGTTTTTACCAATAAAACCAAAAACTTCTCCCTTTTTAACATCGAGATTAATGCCTTTAAGTACTTCTTTTTTTCCATATGCTTTATAAAGATCATTAATTTTTAAAATAGAGCTATCATCGACATTTTCATTGATGTCGGTAATTATTTTATCTTCCATTTTATTTCTCCCTTCTAAAAGATTTGATCCATAATAGATTTTTCTTATTTGCATTGATAAAACTATATGATCCATTACATTCTAAACACGTACAACAACCATCATTATTACTAATTAATGTTGATCCACAAATCGGACAACGATTTGAGAACAGAACATCATCGACCGCAAAAAGCATTGAAAATGAAGTAATTAAGTTTTTAATTAATAAATCATTACCACTTAACAAATAACTTAATTTAATAACTTTATCATAATCATGTGTGTTGTTATTCATTGTTATTACAATATTTGCGTTGTTATCAATCGCTTTGTTTTTAAAGTTACTATGAAACTCTTTTTTATCGATGTCATCGTACTTATACATAATTTTGATATAATATTTTGCTGTTTCACGATTCGAAACATGAGTATCACTTCTTATAGCATTATTAATAAAATGCGTCTCAATATTGATTCCATAATTTATCGAATCTTCCTTAATGAAAAAACTAAATACACCTTTTTTAAAAGATATTTCAGAAAAACGAAGCCTTCCACGACTATCGATGCTAAGTTTTGCATTATTTGATTTTGTAGTTTTTCCACAATCGTTTTTAGCTAAAAACAAAAATAAATTCAACAAAACATAATTGTAATAATAAGTATCAAAATTTTCATTAGATGATAATTTAATCTTGTTCGCTTTATAATAATGGTAACAACTAAAATAAAGTGGATTATGTAAAAGAATTGATGTAGCCATGATATTTGGATCAATATTTTTATCTTTTAATAATTGAAAAAAAGAAGTTTGTTCAATACGTTTAATCTTTTTAATAATATCGAGTATATCCTTATAATTTTGAGAACCACTTTTTTTATTCTTAGTACACAAATTTGCGTATGGATAAGAAAATTCTTTAAATTCGCTAAAAATACCATGACTTGAATAGTTCGTAATTGTTGTTTCAAAACGATTTTCTATCGATGGAGCTTTTACAATTTGCATATTAAACAAAGTATTCACCCTATCTTTAATGAATTTGATAAACAAACAAATAAACCTATTTTCATAGATATCTAATGTATCTTCACACTCTAAACTATGAACGTATTCAGGAGACATCGTTGACCCTTTTTGTTTCCGTAATTTTGCATCTTTTATTGTCTCAATAAATGAATTGCTCGATAAAGGTCCACTTACTTCACTTCTTAAAATACTCTCTTTAAATTCGTTATTAATTAATGGTTTATAAATAATTGATATGACAACATCAATTAAATCTTTAATTTTATCAATCTCTTCCCTTAATGAATCTTCGTTAATTAATTCGGAAAGTTTGATTTTTCCTTTTAAAAGCAAGTTATATATAGCACTAAAACTATCATCTTTTGCGATAACTTTTTTGATTTTTGAATTAAGTTTTACTAAATAATCTTGCTTATGCCTCATCTAATTATAATTTCCTTAAAAGTTTATCAATTATATGATTGGTTTCATTGAAAGAATCTTTTCCGTAAGTTTTTTCAATCAAAGACTTAAGATCTAATAATCCTTGTTTAATATAATCTTCAAATCTACCTTCAAGTTTTGCAATAACTTTTCTAGCAAAAATAAAATCTAATGCATCCTCTTTAGTTCCGCCAGTAGAAACAAAAACAGGTGTAAATAACATAATTTGATTCATAATACGGTTTCCGAAGGTGATATCAAAAGTGTTGTAAGTAAAATCGGTCAACACAAATAATTTATCTAAGTCTTCTTTGCTTAAATTAAAACTGGAATTATCTTGTGCTTCTTTAAATAAGGATAGCAATCTATTGTAGGAAAGGGTGATTGAACCACTTTCATCGGCATTTACTTCAAAAGGAACATTACGATCATCAAAAGAAATCGTAATAGCTCTATCATAAACTTTATCAGTGATTGTATAAGTAGAATCGTCCTTATTTGCAGTACCAATAAACCAAGTATTGCTAGGAATTTGAAGAACTCCATCAGTAAGATTTTTAGGAGCATCAAAATCGTAAGGAAGTTGCATTATTTTAAGTTTCCAATCAGAAAGTGGATATTCCATAATTGATAGGAAATCAGCAAAATAATATTCAACACGCGAAATATTAATTTCATCTAAAACCATAATATTGATATGATTTAAAAAATAGGTTTCTGTATATAATCTCTTTAAAAATTCGGTTTCATTGTAGGTTTTACTAAAATCATTATAATAACCAAGTAAAGCAGTTCTATCTCTCCAAGTGGCTTGAACTTGTTCAAAATAGGATTTTTCATTGATAAATTCACTAAAATAACGAGCTAATGATGATTTACCAGTACCACTTAAACCTTCAAGAATAATGAGTCTAGAAGCGCTCATACCGCTAATAAAAGCGTTAATTGTTTTTTGGTCAAAATATAATTTTTCTTTATTAGCAAGATAATTTCTAAATCTCACACAAATCTCTTTTAATGAATAGCCATCATCAAATTTATCTTCTTTCTTACTTTCTAAATTGTAATCAATAGTAGAAAGTCCGGGGAAAACTCTTTCCTTATCTTTTATAATTCCGTCATCTTTATTGTCTTTACCAGACACATTTAACGAAGAAGCAACAGCAGTAACTAAACTCTTTTTATCACTATTTAATTCACCAAAAGAAGATGCGAGATCTCCTTGTTCTTTTAAACGTTTGATTTCTTCTTTATCACGTTTTTCTTGTCTTTCCTCTTCCTCTTCAGCTTTATTAGAGAAGAAACGGAATGGTTTATCAATATTAATAAAATTAACAAATAAAGAACATGTAGCTAATATTAAAGAGCCTAGTAAAACAAATACTAAGAAACCAAGTACGAACGATTCTAGAACGTATAAAAATGAATTTAATATATTGTTCAAATCATAAGGGTATTGAGCAGCTATTCCGATACCAGCGAATAAAACAAGGCATATTACAAAAGTAACTAAATAAATTATGGCATATTTTTTTGTCCATATTCTATTTTCATAATATTTAGCGATTCTCATTTCAAACATCAATGCAGACGCAAATATTACTCCATAGATGCAAAATAAAACAAGTAATATATAAGCTTGTGTTGAGGCATCAATTGCTGGAAATCCGAAGGCTAATCCAACTTTTTGAACTGGATTACCTGTTTTAAAAATTCCACCATTAGAATCTATGCATAGTCCAGCAAATAGAACCATCACCATCAAAAAGAAAATTAATGACAGCAAAATATAGTTCTTCCTAGTAAAATGCGTTTTTTTCATAAATATTACCCCTTATTCATTAAAATTTATTATTAATATTATCGATCTTTACTTCTTTAA
>DHEH01000014.1:0-6929 GCA_002399785.1 Caryophanales bacterium UBA4855 | reverse complement strand
ATATAATTTCTGGTTCTTCTTCCATTGGAACATTAGGATCAAAATCAAGTGCACTAAGCAATATATCCGTTCTATTTTTAATGGCTTGTTCATATTTTAGGTTATGTCTATCATAAATAAGTAAACAATAAATAATCGATACAATCGTTATTATTCCAGCATTAGATTGTAAGAATACAATAAAAATACCGGCAGTTTTGATTCGATAATTATTATAATACCCAACAATAGAATCGTAACTTAAATATCCATAATATTGAGAATTATTATCACTTGCGTTATTTGAATCACCACGCGTGTTATATTTCTTAATTCCATCAACCTCTACGATTTCAGTAATACGGTGAACAATTATGGTATTCTCACTATTTTTATAAGCAACAACATCATATAATTTAACATCATCTTGTGTTTTATATTTTGAAACACCAATAATATCAAATGTATTAAATTGGTTATCAAGATTATTTTCGACTAAATATGAATTGCTGTTATTTTTTTTTGACATCGATCCACTAGCAATAACAATCAGCGTGCTATCATTAAAAACCATTTGATTTCCACTAATTCTGCTATATAAAGAAATTCCAAAACCAGCCAACAAAACACCTATAAATATATAAGAAAAGACCTTTAAAGATATTTTAAGGCCTTTTCTTGCTTTGCTTTTGTTTTCTTTTTGAGTATAAATCGCATTGTCTAAGATTGCTATATCTTCTTTCCCGTTGACAATATTTTCAATATTTGATTTAAAATAATGTCGAATTAATATGGTAAAAACAACACAAAACGAAATGAGGCAAATAATCGTTACAACGAGCGAAATAATCTCAATAGAAGTCATAAAAATCCTAGACTACGCCACAGATGGAGATAATGTAATAGTTAACTTTGCTCCGTTTGCTGCATATAGGGATGTAAGTGCGGCTTTAACAGCTTCGACAGTTTTAGCAACTGATCCATCGGTAACAGTAGAATCGCTATCAACATAAACTGCAGGATTTAAACTAGAAAAAGCAGTTCCCCATTTATATGTAAAAATTGTTGTGCAGGTATAAGGTGAAGCGGTACCAGTTACAGTTGTATAAATGTCATCACCAGATGTACCTGTATTAACTGGAGCGCCTGCAGTTGCACCAGCAAGATTAGTGGCTGTTCCGCTTAATGGCGAAACAAAATAATTGTTAGTAAGAGCTGTTGTGTAAGCGTTGCCAGCAGTATCTCCAGAAACTGCAACAGTCGCAGTTATACCTATCAATGATGCTTGAGTTACATCTGTAATATTAACTTTATAAGTTATACCAAATGTTAAGTCTTCTACAGGAGTACCGGAATTTTGAATCGATCCAGCACTATCATCACTTCGTGGCCCGAAAGCAAAAGTACTATCAGTTCCCAATAAAGCTGCCTCTGTAATAGAAACTGATTTATCTTTGATATCAGCAACTTGAACATTAATATTTGAAACTTCAGCTCCAGTAACAACAGAAATAACCCAGCTTGAAAAACCAACAGTAGCTAAAGCGATAGTTGAGAAACCAATAGTTAAACCAAGAGCTAATTTATTATTATGTAATTTTTTCATATTTTATATCCTTATGCTGTTTTAGTTAGCGAAACAATGATTTTAATTGTTTTTTCATTCAATGCATTATACATTGCAGTCATTTCAGTTTGAACATTATTTTGTTCTGCTTCTTGAGCAGCAATATTTGTGTTAGGAAATTTTACATTATAGAAGGTAGCAGGAGACTTATTATCAAAAAATGTACCCCACTTAAAATCAAATGATAATGTAGTAAAATCAATTTTATAAGAATTACCATTTCCAGAAGGTACAGGAGTTTCTGGAATAGGAATTACAACATCATCTGGCGCTTCAATATAAGTCCAACCATTAGAATTAGCTGCTCTATATGTGGTAGCAATTTTACTGCCAGCGCTAGCAACTTTAACACCTTGGGTTGTTGTATCTTCTAAATCAAAAGCAAAATGTAAACGATTATAATTAGCAGATAAATTATATTCTTTACCATAAACAATTTTAATATCGCTAAAGGTAATTTGTAATGGGTTAGCAACAACAGCATCTCCATTTGCTTTCATAAAACCTTCAGTAACTTCAGCTGATTCTGCCAATTGAATAGCGCTATCAGAAAGATTAGCGGTTAAAACGACAGATTCGTTAGTTGTAGTTGAAACACTAACACCTACATTTTGATTTAAAGACGTATTTTGAACACCAATAATCCAAGTTGCAAAACCGGTGGTTAATAAAGCTAAGGCTCCAAAGAAAGCTACACCACCAACAATCCACTTTCTTTTACTGCTTGATTTTATTTCTTTTTTCATATTATAAAATTAAGATTTTCCTCCTTTTAGATAAAATACTAATTTAACTATAGTCATTAAAAAAAATAATGTCAATTGCAAAAAATATAATTACTTATATTTTACATTTATGTTAATTTTTGACACTCAAAAGTCATTTTCTCTATGTATTTTTTCACAAATAGGACATACGGAATCGCCATAATTATCTAATTTTGTAATGTTTCTAAAATACATTGCTGATTCAACTTTCTTATTATATAACCAGCGACTATCCGAATTAAATAACGCTGGATCAATCTTTTGTTTCTTTAAATTAGCTATTGAGACTGTATAAAAAGTATTGTTTGTATCTGGACAAGTCTCTTCTTTTATTAAGGTCCAACAATTATGACATTCATAAGAATTATCTTTTAAATTGTAAAACAAATAACCGGAGCAGAATGGACAATCTTTATGAATTCGATCGCTATACACCATTCCTTTTAAGAATAATTGTTGAAGTCTTCTAAATGAATCAATATTCTCAATTGAGATATATAAAGATTTTCTCGAAGAATAATCTTCTTCAAAAGGATTACATAAAATAACTTCTTTAGCTCTATATGGTCTTCCTAATTCTTTAATAGCATCACTATAAACAAAAGATATAGAAGGTACTAATAAAAATTTATAAATTCTTTCTTTCTTAACAGTAACTAATATACATGTCTTTTCAACTTTTCTTAAAATGATAGACCGCTTCTTAAATTTAAAAGTAACATCTAATCTTCTTAGACTCATTTTGCGCTTAGTATTTATAACAAAACCAAAATGCCCTAAAGCAAAAATAGTTAATAATTCCACATAATCAGCATAACTTTTTAGTAAATTACCACGATTAAATTCAATTTTTGGTTTTTCCTCAACCATTTTATGGCTAATAAAGTATTTATAGGTTAAATAAACTTGATGATAATCTTTTTGCATTAAGAAAATATTAGTTTTCTTAAGTTCTAATTCTTTTTTGTGTCTTTCGTTTAATTTATAAACCGGTTTAATTAAACGAGGACGAATAGTATTTAAAATGTACATAATTTTACGGAATAATTCTTTGGAAATATCATAATATTTATCAAAGTCTCTTATGTAACCAGTATGTAATTTACCTAAAGCAAGGAAATAATCAATATGATTAACCCTTTCTAAAAGGTTGATTTCTAATTTTTCACTGGCATAAAGCAAGTTTCGTAAGATGCGTAGATTTCTTCGACAATAACTTAGAACTACATCAATAAAATTACAAAACACCATGTTTTCGTAAATTCCATAATCATCCTCATAAATCGTTGTTAGTAATTTACGAGGTTTTACTCCTCTATTAGTTATATTATCAACATCATTAAAATGATTGCCTAAATAAGATAGAGTTTTTTGATTAATTCGTGAAACTACCTCAACAGGTAAAACATCAGGAGAATCTTTTAAAGCAATGATTGGTTTAGAAAAGATTCTTTTACAAGGAGCAAGAATATCAATTATTTTATCAATATTTTCCTTTAAAACATTAAAATCAAAGTTTGGTTCGACAAAAAAGAGAGTTATGTCGTGAGTTGTATAATAATCAAATTCAATATAGTTAACACGCGGATGTTTAGCAATAAATCCGCTTATTGAACGCAAGACAGACTCAAGATGGGTATATTCTTCAAGTTGTTTTTCTTCTTGTTTTTTCCCCATCATTAATCCTCATTTAACTTTGCAATAAACTCAGCACAACGAGTAAGTTTGAGATCTTGGAAACTCTTAATTAAACCTTCTTTATCATCGATGGTTTTTACTTCTAACTTTGCAACAACTTTACTAAGCAAGATTGTTTCAACTGCTTCATCAAGCACATCTTTTTTAGGGAAACAAGCTTGATAAATATCAACAAAATCTTCAATTTGCTTTAAGATACGGTTTCCGAAACTAATATTATAAGGACGCAATATTTCTTCTACTTTATTAATTAAATCATTCTTTTCGGCATCAAATTTTCCTTCTTCTTTAGCTTTATTTAATAAAGAAGATAAAACATCATAAGAATAAAATTGTTTTGCAATAGGAGCATCAAAATCTCTAACTTTAGGAGCACGTTTATTAAAGTTCATGGTGTGAGCTCTATCATAAACTTTATCTGAAATAACAAAAGTAGATTCATCTCTATTAGCTGTACCGATAAACCAAATATTAGCAGGAACATGTAAAGTTGTTCCATCTTCTAAACATAAATATTGAGATTTAACACCATCTTTAACTGTTTCTAAATCAACATTTAGTAATTTTACTTGTCTTTGACCTTCTTCATTTTCCATTAAAGATAAGAAATCACTAAAATAATATTCAATACGAGAAAGGTTCATTTCATCAAGAACAATAAGAGTAGGAATTTCTTTATTTAAACAAGCTTTATATAGAGCTTGAGTGAATTTCTTTGGAGTATACATGCTTGAAAATTCGTTGTAATATCCCATCAATTCGTTTTTATCTTTCCAACTAGATTCAACTTCAATAATTTCACAATTAGCTTCAATTGCTTCAGTAAAGATCTTTGGAAGGCTGGTTTTACCAGTACCACTCATACCTTGAAGAACAGATAATCTGCAAGCGCCTAATCCACTTACAAAAGTAGCAACATCTTGTTGACTATAAGATAAATGTAAACGACTATCTTTTGCGTAATCGACAACAAAATTAATTAATCCATTTAAAGAAGGGTTATTTACAGGGGTTTTTTCTCTTTCTTCCAAATCTTTTTTGAAATCATCAACTTTAGCATCAAGTAAAGAAAAAGCAGGACATGGATCAAAATTTGATAACGCTAGTCCGCTATCATTAGTTAGTGCAGTTCCATTATTTTCATTGTTATTAGAAGAATCACCAGTATTAGTTCCGTAGCCACTTGATTCACCATTGCCTTCACTTTGACTAGAAGAAGAAGTTGCTCCTTCACCTTCAATTGAAGCATTGGCCCATAAAGTTTCTTCGTCAGTAAACGACTTACGAACTATCATTAAAATTAAGAATCCAGCATCAATTAATAAAGCATAAAGAGCTTCAGTTTTAATTGAATAAACAATCGAATCGCTATAAGTGTAACCAAATAATGTTAATAAAGATTTTAAGTTCTCAATATTAATTTCTTGAGCAATGGAAAAATACATTCCAGAAATTCCAAGCATAAACATAAGCCCAATATTTGCATAAGTTACCGTTTTAGCGACACGTCCATAATATTTATATTTCGCTAAATAACTTGTTAAAGCCCGTAATAAGCCAAATCCAGATACCACCATCATTACCATTAAATAGAAAGCAATAATCTGATAGCCTCCTCCTAGTGAGGCGTATTTTTTAAGTAATTCAATACCAGTTAAAGTAACAGTGTTAGCGTAAGATTCGTAAGATTGTTCAACTTTAATAATATTTAAGAATAAAGAAAAGAAAGTAACGGCAGTAACTAAGCAAACATAAATTAAGGATTCGATTTTAGGATATTTTCTAACTTTCATAACTTTATCAATTTGAGGAGAATCAATATCGTATTTTCCTTTTAAAATTGACAAAACAACACAGCAAATACCCATTAAAACCAAAGAAATAAAACTTAAGGAACTGGAAGTTATTTCACTAACGCTATAATAACAACTAATAATTGTTCCGCTTAAAAAGAAAATAGCTGCCACAATTAAATTGAAGAATATTAAAGATTTTGATTCGCTAGAAAAATTTTTCTTATTGCTATAATAATCAGCAATCGAATATATAAATCCAAATAAACCAGTAAGATACAAAACAAGAAAACTAAGGAAGAAAATCATGTCCATCAAAGTTTGTGATTGTTTAAAAATTACAAAACCTAAAACGTGTTGAATTATTGCTCCAGATTCATCGACAGCATATAAAGGAACGAAGAAAATTGAAGTTAATAGAAATAACGAAACAATATCTAAAATTAACATTTTGATAACTAATTTTCTTTTATTGATAGCTTTTTGTTTAGTTTCAGGATTATTTAATTCTTCTTGATCAGAAACATCTTCTTCTCGAACTATGGTTGATCTTCTTAAGATTGCAAAAGTCGCTGCTACAAAACATAAAACAACATTAAAAATCGCTAAAATTAGTGAATAATAAGGTAAAACGCTAAAAAGTATTTGATATAAGAAGATAAAAACTTGAATACCCATCGAATAAAAACAAGCTAAATATAAAAAGAAGCTAGTCTTTTTAAAAATACTTATTAAACTTAAACCGATAACTAAAACCATTAGGAAAGTAGTTACGACTAACATTACTGAGGTGATACGGAATCCAGTAGCATACGTATCTGAAATAGCAACACCAAGAATGCTTACACTGCTTTCAGTAGTTGGTACAAAAAGATTGATTATACTTAATATTCCAACAAGACCCAATATACCAAGAATTATAAATCCGATTAATTTTGTATTTTTTAAGAAATTTTTCATTCTTTTGCTCCCATCGAAGATTTCTTCTTCTCAACTTAAGTATTTTAACATCTAAGCTATATAAAATAAAAATAAAATTATATTTTGTTAAATAACAAAGCTAAT
>DHEH01000010.1:199364-205760 GCA_002399785.1 Caryophanales bacterium UBA4855 | reverse complement strand
TTAGATCTTGTTTTTAATCATAGTTCAAATTTGAATAAAATGTTTTTGGATGTGAAAGAAAAAGGAAAAGAAAGTAAGTATTATGATTTTTATTTTATTCACGGTGATAAACCTGACGAAACAAAATTAAATTATGATACTTTCGGAAATGTTCCTGAAATGCCTAAACTTAATAGTAATAATTATGATGAACAAGATTATTTTGTGTCTGTCGGTAAATATTTTATTGAAAAATTTAATGTTGATGGATTTAGACTCGATGTTGCTGATGAGGTTTCTCATGATTTCTGGCTCAATTTTAAGATGCAATTACGCAGGATTAAGTCTGATATAGTTTTAATAGGTGAATGTCGGGGAAATGCAAGAAGTTATCTCTCTAGCGATCAATTTGAGAGTGTTATGAATTATCCTTTCTTTTATGCCTGTAAAGATTTTTATGTAAATAAAACTCTATCAAATAATGATTTTGCAGAAAAACTAAATAGTTTGCTTATAAGATATACCGATAATAATGCGAGAATGATGTTAAATTTGCTCGATTCTCATGATACTGAAAGATTTTACAACTTCATAAAACCAAATAAAGATTTATATTTATTGGCAGTTTTGACGTTAATAATGTATGTTGGTTGGCCAATGATTTATTATGGAAACGAAATTTTTATGGAAGGAGGAACTGATCCTGCCAATAGAAAAGGTATGGAATGGAACTCTAAAGAATTTGGTAACAAATATAATAAATTATTTAATGAAATTATATTGCTAAGGAAAAATGCTTGTTTGAAAGAAGGAAAGATAAGGATAAGTACTTTTAACGATTTATTATATATTGAAAGATATAATAAAAGTGAAAAAATTATTTCTATAATAAATAATTCTAATTTCGTTAAACAAGTTAATCTTGAAGGTGATTTAATTCTTTCTAACAATTATTCAGACAAAACATTATCTTCATTTGGCTTCGTTGTATCAAAAATGAAAATTATTTAGTTTGAAATGATTATTATTTTCATAAATCGTGAAAATATTTTCATATTTTGTGAATTCGTTTAAATATTTATATAAATAGTGCAACTATTTTGATAAAATTAAAGTAATAAAAAAAGAGGTATATATATGGCTTATGGTATCCTTTATGATTTCTTGATGGGCCAAACAATTGAGGCTTTCAAGTATTTTGGTGCGCACTTCGTTAAACAAGAGGTAATGCAAGATATTCTTGTGCCTCTTAAAAAAGATCCAACAAAATCTAAGAAATCTAAAGCTAAGGTGATGGTTGAAGGTGTTGTTTTTAGACTTTATGCTCCTGCTGCAGATGATGTTAGCATTATAGGTGATTTTAATAATTGGAATACAAGCGTTCATAAAATGAATAAAGTTGATGAATGTGGTGTATGGGAAATATTTATTCCTGGTTTACATAATTATGCTTTTTATAAATATCATTTTAAAAATGCAAATGGTGATTATGTTGATAAAGCTGATCCATATGCTTTCTTCAGTGAATATCGTCCAGGAAGTTGCTCAAGATTGTTTAATGTTGAAGGATTTATTTGGCACGATCGTCCATTTTTAGATTCAAGAACAAGAAATTTTGATGCTCCAGTATCAATTTATGAAATGCATTTAGGAAGCTGGAAAGGCAAAATTGATGGCCGTAATTTAAGTTATGAAGAAATTGCAGATTACTTAATACCTTATGTTAAAGAATTAGGTTTTACACATATTGAAATAATGCCAATTTGCCAATATCCATTTGATGGAAGTTGGGGATATCAAGCTACTAGTTTTTATAGTGTTGATAGTCGTTATGGTAATCCAATGCAATTGATGTCATTTATTGATAGATTACATCAAGCTGGATTAGGTGTAATTCTTGATTTTGCTCCTGTCCATTTTGCTACGGATCCATGGGCTTTAGCTAAATATGATGGAACTTGTTTATATGAATATTCTAATGAACATATGTATAATTCGTGGGGATCGCTCAACTTTGATTTAGGAAAAGATCCTGTCAGAAGTTTCTTGATGTCAGCCATGAATTTCTTTATTGAATATTTCCATTTTGATGGAATTAGATGCGATGCTATTTCTAATGTTGTTTATTGGGATGGCAATAAAGCAAATGGAGAAAATGTTGGTGCTACTGAATTTATTAAGAGATTGAATGGTAAAATTCATATCGTACATAATGACGTTATGATGATTGCTGAAGATTCTACTGATTTTAGTGGAGTTACTAAACCAACCGAACGGAATGGTTTAGGCTTCGATTATAAATGGGATTTAGGTTGGATGAATGATACGCTTGATTATTATGGACTTGATCCAGTTTATAAAAAATACGATCATAACAAAATTACATTCTCAATGGCTTATTTCTTTAGTGAGAACTTCATGCTTCCACTTAGTCACGATGAAGTGGTTCATGGTAAGGGAACAATTTTAAATAAAATGTGGGGAGATTATGATCAACATTTCTATTTGATTAGAAATTTATATGCTTATCAATTTGCTCATCCTGGAAAGAAACTAAACTTCATGGGTAATGAATTAGCAAGTTGGGATGAATGGAACGAAACAAAATCTATTTCTTGGGAGTTGAAAAAATTTCCAAAACACGATTCTGTTTCGCGTTTAATTCGTGATTTAAATTTAATTTATAAAGCCGAAGATGCTCTTCATGTTGAAGAATATAATCCAGTTCACTTTGATTGGTTGATGGTTGATAATTCTAGCGACTCTGTTTTTGCTTTTGAACGTCGTGTTGGTAATTCTCATATTATTGCTGTCTTTAATATGACATCAAATTATTATGAAAATTACGATATTGGATTTACTAGAAAAGGTCTTTATGAAGAGATCTTAAACACTGATAAAGATGTTTATGGTGGGAGCAATGCTTATAACGGAGTTCCAATTCACACAACAGAACCTGGTTGTGATGGAAAACCTTATAAATTAACAATTAAATTAGCCGGATTTGCTGCTTGTTACTTTAAGTATATTGACGAATAATTTTAGAAAAGAGAGGAGATTTGCATATGTTATTCAATAATAAAAAAGAATTTGAGAAAATTTATCTTGACCGTCTTACTGCTAAATATGGTAAAGATCCTAAAGATGCTCATGTTTATGAAAAATATGATATTTTGGGGGAGTTGGTTAGAGATTATTCAGGTACTATATGGCGTAATACACGTCAATATGTTAATGATACTGAAGATAAACAATTGTTTTATTTTAGTATGGAGTTCTTAATCGGTAGATTACTTACCAATAATATGATGAATCTTAGAATTTTTAATATTTGTAAAGAAGGTTTAGCTGATTTAGGAATTGATATTGGTGAACTTGAAGATATGGAAGATGATGCCGGACTTGGTAATGGTGGTTTAGGCCGTTTAGCTGCTTGTTTTTTAGATTCTTTAGCAAGTCTTGGCTATCCAGGAAATGGAAATTGTATTCGTTACGAATATGGTTTCTTTAAACAAAAAATTATCAATGAAAATCAAATTGAACTTCCAGATCAATGGTTAAGTAATGGTTTCGTTTGGGAAGTCAGAAAACCAAAACATAGTTGTAATGTTAATTTCTATGGAAACGCCGAAACTTATTTAAAACCTGAAGGTGGATACGGAATTAGAACTGTTAACGCCACAACAGTAAGAGCCTGTCCATATGATGTTTATATCGATGGATATCAAAACGGCACAGCTAACACTTTAAGATTATGGAGTGCTCAACCTAGTGAAGACAATTTAATGAGCGGACAAACTTTTGATGAATATTTGGAGACATTAAATGAATTAAGTCATGGTTTATATCCTGATGACACTACTGAACATGGTAAATTACTTAGATTACGTCAACAATATTTCTTTGTTAGTGCTGGTTTACAAAGTGCCATTAGAGGTCATTTAAGAAGATATAAAACTCTAGATAATTTCTATAAGAAGTGTGTTTTTCAACTCAATGATACTCACCCAATTTTAGCTATTCCTGAATTAATGAGATTACTTATTGATGAATATGGTTACGGTTGGGATGATGCTTGGTATCAAGTTACACATTGTATCGCTTACACGAATCATACTGTTATGCCAGAAGCTCTTGAAAAATGGCCAGTAGATTATATAAAACAACTTATTCCACGTTGTTATATGATTATTGAAGAAATTAATCGTCGTTTTATCGATTGGATGAATAAAAACGAAGTAAACGAACTTGAATTTGATAATATGCAAATTATTAAAGATGGTTTTGTAAGAATGACTAATTTAGCAATTGTTGCTTGTTATTCTGTAAATGGTGTTGCAGCAATTCATACTGGCATTCTTGAAACAGTGACTTTCAAATATTTCTATAAATATTTCCCAGAAAAGTTTAATAATAAAACGAATGGTGTTACTCATAGAAGGTGGTTGATGTATGCAAATCCTGATTTAGCTTCTTTAATTACTCATAAGATTGGTGATACTTGGATTAGACAACCTTTGGAGATGGTTAAATTTAAAGATTATCAAGATGATAAAGCAGTTTATAATGAACTTAGAGCAATTAAACATCAAAATAAGATTAAATTTGCTTCTTATGTTGAGAAACAATACGGAATTAAGATTGATACTCATTCAATTGTTGATACGCAAATAAAGAGACTTCATGCTTATAAACGTCAATTAATGAACGTTTTTAGAATTATGCATTATTATTTCGAACTTAAAAATAATCCTGATTTTAAGATGTTCCCACATACTTTTGTTTTTGGCGCTAAAGCCGCTCCAAGCTATGTTTTTGCTAAAGAAATTATTACTTTAATTAATGCTGTTGCTAAAGTTATTAATAACGATCCTGAAATTAGTAAGTATATGAAAATTGTTTTCATGGAGAATTATGGGGTTAGTTTAGCTGAATTAATTATTCCTGCTACTGATGTTAGTGAACAAATTTCTCTTGCCGGAAAAGAAGCTAGCGGAACAAGTAATATGAAGTTTATGATGAATGGAGCTTTGACTTTAGGAACTCTTGATGGTGCTAACGTCGAAATCAATGAACGAGTTGGAGACGAAAATTCATTTATCTTTGGCCTTAAAGTAAAGGATGTTGAGAAAATTAATCATAATGGATCATATGATCCTTGGAATATTTACAATTCCGATAAAAAGATTAGAAGAGTTTTAGATTCATTATTTAATGGTCCATGGTGCGAAGGTGTTAGCGATAGGTTTAGAGGAATCTTTAATGAAGTTATGAATCGTAATGATGAATATATGATATTAAAAGATTTTGATAGCTATCTCGATGCTTCGAGCAAAATTGAAACTTATTATTTAGATCGTGATGCTTGGTGTAAGTCAGTTGTTATAAATATTGCTGAATCTGGTTATTTCTCTAGCGATAGAACTATTGAAGAATATAATCGTGATATCTGGCATTTAAGAAAAGTCGATTTTAATAATAAATAAACTAAAAGGTCTTGAGTTAAGCTCAAGACCTTATTTTATAAAATAATGGGGATTTACAGGGGTTTTTGATTTGAAACAGTATTTTCTTGTCTTTTTTTGACGTCAAAATTTATTCTGTATGGTAGATGTAATTTATTAAATGAAATGTAGAGAATTAAAGCAAATATTCCGCCTAATTCACCTTGTAAAATATCGTATGGTGAGGAAACAAAAGCGTACTCGATACCAAATAATAAATAATAAGAAACAAAATATATTAAAACCATAAATAGTGGAGAAATAAACATTGATATAAATTTAATATATTTTGTTTTTCTTAATATATAAAACAAAGTAAAACACACTACAGCTTCTAGACCTTTTGCAACGATTGTGAATGGAATAAACTGAACATATCCACTTGCTAAATCAGCAAGCAAACTTCCAAAAACCCCTGCAAAGACCCCTTCAATTGGTCCAAAGAATATCGAAGAGAATATTATAATAGCGTCTCCAATATTGAAATATCCGGCGCCATTAGGATAGGTGATGTGAACAAAAAATGTCGTAACAAAAACTAGGGCACTTAGGACTGCACTATATGAAATATGAAAAATTAAACTTTTTGTTTTATTCATCTTTAGAATCAGGCTTCTTGTCTACATAATCTCTGCGTGGACCATAATTTCTTGATCTATCATAATCTCTACGTGGTCTATCAGATGATGTGTTTCTATCTCTATCATATGGTTTATGATATTCGCGACGTGTATTTTCGCCGTTAGAATCAGTTCTTCGATCATCTCTATTTCCGTAATTGCGTGGTCCGTAATCGCTTCTATTACGATCTCCGTAGGCATTTCTATCGTTATTTCTTGAATCTCTATTGTAATTGCTTCTTGGAGCATAATTACGATCGTTCGAATAACGATTATCATCGTTACGACGTTCA
>DHEH01000010.1:0-199147 GCA_002399785.1 Caryophanales bacterium UBA4855 | reverse complement strand
GTTCTTGATAATCGTTTCTATCGTTATTATATCTATCTTGATTTCTATTTTCTTCGTTATAATCTGGATTTTCTAATTTGCGTTCAGCTATTTCTTTTTCTTCTTGAGCTTTTTTCACTAACCAGGCTTCTTTTTCTAATTCGTAAGCTTCTTTTTGAACTTCTTTATTTTTTTCTTGTTCTTCTATATATGTTATAAATTCATCCAAAGTAAAACATTGAACGCCAGCATGTTTTAAATAGGTGGTAGTGATACCTTCACCTTTTACAAGTTGACCATTAAAATAACCATTGTGAACTTCATGGACTCCACAACTTGGGCTTTTTTCAACAAGTACAGCGATTTTAATATGGAAGAAGTGAACAGCATTTAAAACTTTCATTGCCCCATCAACGAAATGATTTGTAACATCTTTTCCTTGGTTATTGTATACAAAAGAATTCTTAATTTCGCTTGGAAAACGTGGAGTTTTTAATCCTCCAAGAACTTCTGGACAAACAGGAACGATATCAAATTTTTTCTTGATATCTTCAATCCTTTTGTCGTAGTTGTTTTTACCATCATATCTTGTATTTTCGCCCAGTAGGCATGCGCTCATTAATATCGTTTCCATAATTACCTTTTAAACCTTGATTATTATAATTAAATCAAGTCTATTTTACTATAAAAATAAGATTTATTTATTAACTACCTTTTTTTATTCAAATCTTTTATACTTTTATTATGTTAAAAAGCAGCGAATCTGAAGTAATTATTGATGGAAAAATCTACAAAGTAAAAATTGATAAAAAAGCATTCCAAAGAAATTCATATATTCGTTTAAAAGACGATGTTTTTTATATTTCTACAAACTTAACAGCAACTGATTCGTTTGTTTCAAATTTTTTAGATAAATATGCAGTAACATTAATTAAAAGAAACCAAAAATATAAAAAAGTTTTAATTAAAGAAAATGGGATGTATATTTTTGGCGAATTTGTCAATTTTGAAGAAGGCTTTATCAAAGTTTTAAATCACAATATTTTATATTCAACGCCTGAAGATTTTTATAAAAAGGTTAATAAAATTGTTAAGCCATATTTTGATGAAAGACTTAAATATTTTGAAGAAATTATGAATGTTATGCCTTTATATAATTTAAAACTTAGAAAATCTACTACTAGGTATGGATGTAATATTAAAAAAACTCACACCATAACTTTTAATTTAGAACTAATTCATTATGATCCAGAAATTATTGATAGTGTTATTATTCATGAATTAGCTCATCATTTTGAGTTTAATCATCAAAAAAATTTTTATAAAATAGTTTATAAATATTGTCCAAATTATGATGACTTAGATCGTAAGTTAAAAAGAGGTATTGTAAAATGATTAAAGAAATAAGTTCACTTAAAAACGAAATAATTAAATATGCATACAAATTAAAAGATGCTTCTTTTAGTAAAAAAGAAAATAAATTAATAATTGAATCTGAACATCTAATTGAGATGGCAAAAGACGAATTAATTGAAGTTTTTGTTCTTAAACCTATGAAACTTGATAATAAGATTACTCAATATATAGTTTCGAAAGAGATTATGGAAAAGCTTAGTTCTGGAAAATCCCCTGCAAAAGTTATCGGAATTATTAATTCAACTATAAAAACAATTGATAGAAATTCGAATATTTTAGTTTATTTAGATAATATTCAAGATCCAGGAAATGTTGGAACTATTTTAAGGAGTGCTTTAGCTTTTGGTTTTAAAGACATAATTTTAAGCGACGATACTGCTTCCATTTTTAATTCAAAAGTAATTCAAGCTTCTCAAGGTTCTATCTTTAAATTAAATGTTTCTATTGAAAACAAAAGTGTTATTAAAAGTTTAAAAGAAGATGGATATAAAATAATTTCTACTTCTTTAGGAAAAGATACGATCAATATTAACGATTTCAATCAATTACCTCCAAAAATGGTTTTGCTTTTTGGAAATGAAGGTAATGGAATTTGCGAAGAGCTTTTAAAAATTAGCGATTCAAGAATTTTTATTTCAATAAATAGTATTGACTCTCTTAATGTCGGTGTGGCGGCAGGAATTGTCTTTTATAAGATCAAAAATATTGATCCACGATTAAGATAGATTTTGCACAATTCTTACATAATTATCTTTTTGCCTGAGGCAAAATGTGGTAAATAAATTGTTTTGTTTTAATTTAGAAATAAAAAGGACAAATATATGATTGAAGTAAAAAATGTCTCAAAATATTTTAGCAAACCATTGCGTGAACCCGGTTTTAAGGGGGCCATTAAAACTATTTTTACGCATAAAAAAATTGTAAAAAAAGCTGTTGATGATATTTCTTTTACGATTAAAGATGGAGAAATTGTAGGATATATCGGCTCAAACTGAGCCGGAAAATCAACTACTATAAAAATGATGACCGGGATTTTGACTCCAACTAAAGGCGAAATTCTTTTTGATGGTAAGAAGCCTTATAATAGTAAAGACAGAAAAGGACTGCTTAAAGATATTGGGGTTGTTTTTGGCCAAAGAACGCAATTGTGGTGGGATTTACCTTTGCGTGATTCGTTTGATCTTTACCGCGATATTTATGATATTCCAAAAAAAGAAGATGATGAAAGACTTAAATATTTATCTGATTTATTGAATCTAGAACCAATAATGTTATCGCAAGTGCGAAATTTATATTTAGGACAAAGAATGAGAGCTGACTTAGCTGCCGCTTTAATTCATAATCCAAAGATACTCTTTTTAGACGAGCCAACGATTGACCTTGATGTTTTAGTTAAAGATAAAATTACTCAAGCAATTTTAAAAATTAATAAGGAATTTAATACGACAATAATTTTAACCACACATGATATGAAAGATATTCAAAAACTTTGTAATCTAGTGATAATTATTGATGAAGGTTATTTACTTTATGATGGTTCGATAAATGATATAAAGAGAAAAATTGGTGATTTACGACATATTTTTATTTTAACGAGTTCAAAAGTTGATATTGAAAAAGTAAAAGCTGATTTTTCTAATGATATTAGCATTGAATTTAAAGATACTGGATATTACGAATTTACTTATGATGCAGATCGCATCAAAGTACAAAAGATTTTTGGTTATTTAACTGAAAAATTCGAAATTCAAGATTTAAAAGTTGGAGGAATGTCTTTAGAAACAATCGTTAAAACTATATATGCAAATAAATCGATTTAAAAAATATAGAGGTTTTATTAAAGGTTCAATTTTAAATGTTTTTTGCATTTAAATTTGAAATTGTTGGTTGGGTTGTTCAAAGCCTATTATCTTTAGTATTACTTGTTTTTTTATGGTTTGCAATTTATGAAGAAGCCGGTGGATTAGATGCCCAAATTAATGGTTTTACCTATAGTCAAATGATTTATTATCAAACAATTGTTTTGATTTCTGGATTATGGATTACTCAATCATCATCTTTCGATATACTTACTGATGATATTAGAGATGGCAATATTGCCGTCTCCTTAACAAGGCCGGTTTCATATAGAGGAAGATGTTTATCGTGAAGTATTGGAACTTCTATTGCAAATTTTTGTCTTTTTGCACTTCCTATTTATGTAATTGCAACAATTCTATTGACTTTTGTTTTGCATGTTCCGTTTCCTGAACGGTATAACATAATTTTTTACTTGGTTAGTGGTATATGCGCTTTAATTTTATTTGATTCTTTTGATTTTTTATTAGGTCAGTTTGGCTTTTTAACTAACTCCTTATTTGGAATTTACATTATTAAGATGACTATTTTTAGTTT
Source organism: Caryophanales bacterium UBA4855 (assembly GCA_002399785.1). Classification (GTDB taxonomy): domain Bacteria; phylum Bacillota_I; class Bacilli_A; order RFN20; family CAG-826; genus Onthovivens. The sequence continues at coordinate 195,358 of DHEH01000010.1, read as the reverse complement.
TCTTTCAGGTGCGATGATCCCATTTTCTTTTTTCCCAAGTTGGATTCAAGAAACTCTAAATTATTTACCTTTTAGCGGATTATCTTCAACTCCTGTAAACATTTATTTAGGTAATTACACAATTTATGAATCATTGATAAAAATATCTTAAAGTTTACTCTGGACAATCGTTATTTATGTTATTTCAGTTTATGCCAATCACGTCATGATTAAACATGCTGAGGCTGCTGGAGGTTAATCTATGAAAAGATATATTAAAATTTATAGTAGATATTTATCGATGGCACTAAAATCAAAACTTATGTATCGTGGTGATTGGTTTATTGGTTTGTTTTCTTTGCTTGATCCAACTGATTTATTAAATAAAGCTGAATTAGAAGGAAATAAATCTTTAAGGTTATTTGTTAACGAAGAAAAAAATAATCTTCCATTTAATGATGTTTGGAATTATTTATTGGAAAAAAAGAATATTAAAAGCGGATTAAACATTGCTGAAGAACTCGATGAATATGAGAAAAATGTTCAAATGAAGCGTTAGGAGATTTTTTATGAAGGATATATTGACTTATAAAGTTGTTAGAGATGTTGTAAAGATTTTAGATCGTATGTATAAGATGGGATGGGATGAAAGAAATGGCGGAAATGTTTCTTACCTTCTTGATGAAAATGAACTAAGAGAGTATTTAGATATTAATCATGTTATTAGAGAATATCCAATAAATTTTGATGCTAAAGAATTGGCAGGAAGATATTTTTTAATGACTGGAACAGGTAAATATTTTAGAAATGCTATTGATGAACCTGATAAGACTCTTGGAATCGTAAGAGTTTCAGAAAATGGACTTAATGCACAAATTATTTGGGGATTTAGTGATGGTGGAAGATCTACTAGCGAAACTTATGCTCATTTGATGTGTCATATTGCTAGATTAAAAGTTAACCCAAACAATAGATTAATTATGCATTGCCATCCAACAAATTTGTTGGCAATGACTCATATTCATGAGTTGAACGATAAATCTTTTACAGTTGATTTATGGAGAGTGATGACTGAATGTGTTGTTGTTTTCCCTGATGGAATTGGAATTTTGCCTTGGATGTTATGTGGCACATATGATATTGAAAAAAGCAACAGCTGATAAAATGAAAGAGTGTCGTTTGGTGGTTTGGTCACTTCATGGAATCTATGGTGCCGGAGAAACAATAGATGAAGCCTTTGGATTAATTGAAACTGTTGAAAAGGCAGCGGAAGTATACTTAAAATATGCTGGATTAAAGGAAATTAACACAATTACAAATCATGATTTAATGATTACTGCAAATTTATTTAATATAACACCAAAAAAAGGATATATCGATTAAATGGAATATTTTCTTGCAATAGATATAGGGGCTAGTAGTGGACGTCATGTTTTGGGACATTACGAAAATAACGTATTAATAACTGAAGTTATATATCGATTCAAAAACGGCGTTCTCGAAAAAGGAAAACATCTTGTTTGGGATATAAATAAACTAAAAAAAGAAATTACTAATGGTCTTTTAGAATGTAAAAAGATAGGAAAAAATACCTACTTCGATTGGCATTGATACATTCGGAGTAGATTATGTCTTATTAGATAAGAATAATCGTCGTTTAGGTGATGTTTATTCTTATAGAGACGAAAGAACAATAAAAGCGAAAGAAAAACTGAATGAATTGATTTCGGATTATAAACTCTATAAATTAACTGGTATTCAACCCCATGCATTTAATACCGTTTTTCAATTATATGATGACTGTTTAAATGATAGGTTTTCTAATCTCGATTGCATCATGTTTTTACCATCTTATTTAATATTTTGGTTGACAGGTATTAAATCTAATGAATTAAGTATCGCGAGTACTTCTGGTTTATTGGATAACAACCACCTAGAATTTAATGATGATATTTTGGAATTGTTGCACTTAGATAAAAATAAATTCGCTCCTTTGATGCAATCCGGTTCTTACATAGGAAACTTCAAAAAATCAATAAGAAAAATTTTAAAATTTGACTCAAAAGTAGTTTTAAGTTTAGAACATGATACAGGTAGTGCTGTTTGTGGAGCGTCTTGCAGAGATGACGAAATCTATATATCGAGTGGTACATGGTCATTAATTGGAGTTTTAAATAAAGATAATATTATAACTAAGGATGCTTATTGTTCCGGTTTTACTAATGAAATCAATAATCCAAGAGAAGTAAGATTTTTGAAGAATATTATGGGTATGTGGTTGATAAGTGAAACAAATAGGGTCCAAAATAAACCATTTGCTATCACAGAAATTGTGGAAATGGCTTCTAAAGGTGCGAATTACAAGGAAACATTCGATGCAACTGATGATCGTTTTTTATCTCCTTTGAACATGGAAGAAGAAATCAAAAAGTATTTCTTTGATAAAAAAATAACCCCTCCTAAAGATTTAAATGAATTATTTTTTTGCATCTACAACTCTTTGGCTTTAGCTTATAAAAATGCATGTATTGATATCGAATCGATTAATAAAAAAGTTTATAAAAAAATAATAATTTTTGGTGGAGGATGTCAAAACAAGTTATTAAATAAACTTAATGAAGAAGTATGTAACAAACAAGTCATTTGCGGACCAGTAGAAGCAACAGCAATCGGAAATATTTTGTCTCAAAATTCATAAAGAATGTTTTCATCGAATAAATTTAAGATTTTTTTAATTTTTGTGTTAATTTTTTTTAATTAATGTGTTTCCTGTTTTTAGGCAGAATTATTTGAATAACACTTTAAAATATTTAATATAAAATCTATAATAAAAACGTAGGAGGTTTTAATATGGCTAACTTAGAATATAAAGAAATTGAACTCAAAGAAGAAAAGACAACAAAAGAAGATGAATGCATCGCTTTGAATAAGAAATTTGGCTGGAAATTTGAAAAGAAAGATATCTATAAAACTCCTTCTTTTAAATTAATTAATACTAATCATCAAGATATTGACGAATTAAATAGTGTTACTAATAATTTTTTTGAACCATGCGAAGTTGATAATTTTATTCTTCATTTTTCTCGCGATAAAGATATGAATGATTATCCAAGATTATCAAAAGAAGAAAATATTTATTTGTATTGCACAACTTTTAACGCAGATTATCAAAAGTTGCTTAAAGAAGAAAATAAACTTCAACAATTAATTGAAAAAGATGATAAAAATAAAAATAGAAGAAAATATAGAGAATTAGCTGATGACATGTATGATTATCAAGAAATTCTTGAAGATGCAAAAGTAATGGTAGAGAATGATAAGCTCGACGATGCAATTGAAATATTAGCAAAAGCTGAGAAGATATTAAGTGTTTGGATTCAAAGAGAACATAAATAAATTCACAAAATAAAAGTTGTGCTAAAAAGCACAACTTTTTAATATCCCCTGCAAATCCCCATTATTTTTCTTCTAAATTAATTCTTGAGTAAATTTTTTCGATATCAAGAGTAGCAAATGTTGAATCTAAATAATTATCAATTTCTGTACAAGAAATGTATTTGGTAATATTTTCATTTTCTTTAAGTAAGTCGAAGAAGTTAAGGTTTTCTTCATAAGCTTTTATGGCTAGAGGTTGTATTAAGTCGTAGGCGTTTTCGCGAGACAACCCCTTATTAATCAAAGTGGTCATGATTCTTTGTGAATAAATTACATTATGTGTTAAAGCAATGTTTTCTTTCATTCTTTCAGGATAAATATTCAAGGTATTTATTATGTTTGTCATTCTTATAATCATATAATCGATAAGAGTCATTGCATCAACTAAGGCAACTCTTTCAACTGATGAATGCGAAATATCACGTTCATGATATAAAGGGATATCTTCATAAATTGAGAGCATATAACCTCTTAATAAACGTGCGCATCCACATATGTTTTCAGAACCGACAGGGTTATGTTTGTGAGGCATAGCGCTGCTCCCTTTTTGATTTTTACTAAAATATTCTTCAACTTCATGAATTTCAGTTCTTTGAAGATTTCTAATTTCGGTCGCAATTTTTTCAAGTAATGAACCAATTAAAGTAATAGTGCTCATGTAATAAGCGTGACGATCACGTTGTAAAACTTGAGTAGATATTTTACTAGAATTAATTTTTAGTTGTTTACATACAAAATCTTGACATTCTGGAGGTAAATAAGCAAAAGTTCCGACTGCTCCGGATATTTTTCCTGTTTCTAAATCATTGCTTGATTCCAAAAAACGTCTTTCATCTCTAGTTAATTCATCAAAATAAAGCAACCACTTTAAACCGAAAGAGGTAATATCAGCATGAATTCCATGAGTTCTTCCGATACAAGGTGTAAGTTTATATTCTTTAGCTTTGTTAGCGATTGCAATTTTAAGTAATTTTAAATTTTTATAGATTTCTTTATTTGCTTCCTTATAAATTACAGCCATTGCTGTATCAACAACGTCGGTCGAAGTTAGTCCATAATGAATCCGTTTCTTTTCAGGACCTAAATATGAAGATACATTACGAGTAAAAGCAATAACATCATGCTTTGTTTCTTTTTCAATTATAGCAATTCCTTTAAGATCGAATTTAGCATTATTTTTTATTAATTCAAAATCTCTTTGAGGAATTATTCCTTCAATCGATAAATAATGAGCAACTTCTTTTTCGACAAGTAAATATTTCGAAAATTTATTATTGTTAGAAAAAATTTTTTTCATTTTTGGTGGAGTATATCTTTCAATCATAATTAAAATATATCCTTTTTAATAATGGTTTTTTCTCTTTCAGGACCAACAGAAACAAATGCAATTGGAGTTTTTAAATATTCTTCAATAAAATTTAAGTAATTTTGACACTCTTTTGGTAAATTATAAAAATTGTTTATATTTGAAATATCCTCATCCCGTCCACAAAAATCTTTATAGATTGGTTTGCATCTTGTCACCTCACTAATTGTTGAAGGAACGTAATCTATTATTTTCCCATCTAATTCATAGGAAACACAAATTTTTAAAGGTTTAATGCCAGTCAAAACATCAACTAACATCATTGCTAAATAATCGATGCCACCGAGTCTACATGCTTGTTTTACCACGACTAAATCAAGGTAACCAACTCGACGTGGTCTATGAGTAACAACACCATATTCATGTCCTAATTCTCTAATATTATCAGCGACTTTATCATGTAATTCAGTGACAAAAGGACCCTCGCCAACACGAGTGGTATAAGCTTTTACAATTCCGATGACTTTATCAATATTTTTTGGAGAAATTCCAGCATTAAGAGGAACGCTTGATGCGATTGGAGAAGAGGAAGTGACAAATGGATAAGTTCCGTTTTCAAGACACAACATTGTTCCTTGAGCTCCTTCAAAAAGTATTTGTTTTTTATCATTAATCGTTTCATTTAAAACTATTGAAGTATCAACGATATGAGGTTTTAATATTTTTGCTAATTCTAACAAATGTGAATATAAATCTTCAAATTTATAAGTAGGTTTGTTACACATTTCTAATTCTTTATTTTTAATTATTAAAGCGGTGGTGAGCCTCTTTTTTAAATATTCTGGTTCGAGTAAATCACAAAATCTAATCCCAATTCGACTGGCTTTATCCATGTAACAAGGTCCGATCCCTTTTTTGGTTGTTCCAATTGATTCATTACCTAGTAAAACTTCGTATGCCCCATCTAAATCGATGTGATATGGCATAATTATATGAGCTTTATTGGAAATTAAAAGATTAAATTTATTGATTCCTTTTTCTTTTAAAGTGCTAATTTCTTTAATTAAAGCGTCAGGATTTACGACGCAGCCATTAGCGATAATATTGGTAATATTTGAGGAAATAATGCCGCTAGGCAAACTACTTAAAGCATATCTATTTCCATTAACAACTATTGAATGCCCGGCATTATTTCCACCTTGAAAACGACAAACAATATCCATTTTTTGAGCAATATAATCGGTTATTTTACCTTTACCTTCGTCTCCCCGTTGAGTGCCTTGAATTACAAAAACCATAGCCAATCCCCCTTATTTTTATTTATTTCCTATTTTATCAATAATATTTCTAGCAATATAAACTCCACATGCTCCAGCTTGCGCTAGTCCACGTGTTATGCCAGCCCCATCGCCTCCAACAAAAAGATTTTTAATTTCTTTAAGTTCTAAAGTTTTTTCGATATCTGGATGGGCTGAATAATATTTTGCCTCTACTCCATAAAGTAGAGTGTGTTCAGTTGCAATGCCAGGAGTAATATGATCTAAAACTTTAATCATTTCAATGATTGAAGCCATAGTGTTATAAGGTAAACATAGACTTAAATCTCCTGGAACAGCTTCTTTTAAAGTAGGTTTTATAAACCCTTCTTGAATACGTTTAGCATTCGTTCTTCTTCCTAATAAAATGTCTCCAAATCGTTGAACTAGAACTGATCCACAGGCTAATTGATTAGCTAAACTAGAAACTTTTAAAGCGTATTCATTTGGTTTATTAAATGGTTCTTCAAAATGGTGTGAGACAAGTAAAGCAAAGTTGGTATTTTCGCTGCCTAATTTTGAGTCATTATATGAATGTCCGTTAACATTAACAACGCCTTCATAATTTTCCATAACTACGTGGCCGCTAGGGTTTGAGCAAAATGTTCTAACAACAGTCCCATATTTTGTACGATACAAAAATTTTCCTTCATATAATGTTTTATTTATTTCTTCCATTACAAGATTACTAGTTTCAACTCTAACACCGATATCAACTTGATTTTGGGTCATTTTGATATGGCGTGAACTAAATATTTTATCTAGCCATTTAGAACCCTCTCTTCCAACTCCTAGCATGACATATTTAGCAAAGATATCCTCAGAGTTTTTAATCTTGATTCCTTTTATTGTATCGTTATCAACAATAATATCCGTGACTTCTTTTTCAAAAATCATCGTTATTTTTGTTTTTAAATAATTGTATATTTTTTCAAGAATTTTTAAATTTTCTTCAGTACCTAAATGTCTTATTTTACTTCTTAATAATTTAACACCAAAAGACATAGCGCGATGTTCAATCTCTCTAACAGCTGGAGTATTTGGATCAGTTAAGACTGGCGTCGCTCCATATTTAAGATTTATTGAATCGACATAATTAATTAAATCTAATAATTTATCATCATCAATGTAATCTTGAAGCCATCCACCAAATTCGGTCGTGATGTTAAATTTTCCATCACTATATGCTCCAGCTCCTCCAAAACCATTAGTAATAGAGCAGGCTGGAAAACACTCTTTAACATTTGCACTATTATTAATAGGACATTTAGATAATTTATGCATCATAACAGGACATTTTCTACGTGTAATGTCTAACCCACGATCAATTAAAACAATCTTTAAATCTAGATTTTTTTGAATCAACTCATAAGCGCAGAAGTATCCGCTAGGACCAGCACCGACAATTGCAACGTCAAAATTCATAATTTTATTCCTCTATGTTCTCAACGTTAATTTAATATATCATAAGGAGGAAAAATATACTTAGAACTTTTTAATTCTTAATATAAATATAATATTTATTTAAAATGCAATGCTAAAAGTATAAAATTTTTACATTAACAATTAAGTTAACAAAATTAACAAAAGAGTTGATAATAAAAAATTAATGTCATATAATAAGGTTGTAAGTTAATTGATAATTAAATTTATCAAAAGGAGGAATTTAAATGAGCAAAATTAAAAACTTTTTTATTAGTCTATATTGGATTTTAAAATCTAAAAGATTTATGAAACCAATTATTGTTTGGTTCTATTGTTTTTTCAATGGCGATAACAAAAAAGTATTAGATGCTTTAGATAAAGGACAAATGCCTCCTGAAAGACAATTTATAGAAGATATTAAACGAATTAATCTAAAAGATTATATTACGATATATGATTTTGGTTTTGATAGATTTTGTAAAAAACATCATATCGATTACGAAAATACAATAATTGTCTTTAAAAAACAATTTCAGATTGCTAAAGAATAAAAAGATTGGATGTTATAAAATAAAAAAGGAGAATAAAAAATATGACAAATATCAATGATAAAATATTAGTAAAAGATGAAAAAACATTAGAACTTAAAGAAGATTGCTTGAAAGGATCAATTATTCAATTGGATAAGTTGAATAATATTGATTTGAATTATATTACCGAATCTCTTAATGATTCCTATAAAAAGAGATTAGAAGTTGAACTCGAAAAACAAAAAGAATATTTAAATAAAATTTCAATGTCTGACAAAGATATTGCTGTTAGTAAGGTTCAAAGTGAATTAAATACATTGAAAACTACTTGTCAAAAAGATATAAATTTAGCAGTTGAAAAGGTGTCTAAATCGTACGAAAATCAAATTTCTATTCTAAAATCAGAGCAACAAACCATTCAATACAAAAAAGAAGCCGAAATAGCACGCTTAACGAATGAAAAATCTAATTTGATGTCAGAAAAAGATAAAGATATAGAAAATATTGTTTTGAAGAAAAAGCAAGAAATTTACGAAGAAAAAAATAAAGAAATAGACATTTTGAAAGAAAAATTGTCAGAATTACAAACTAAATTTGATCAAATGAGATTTGAAAAATCATCTTTGAATGTTAAAACTCTTGGAGAAGGACTTGAAAATTGGTGTAACAATACTGTGAATAGTTATCTTCAAACTGGTGGTTTTCCAAATTGCACATGGATAAAAGATAATGATGCTATTAAAGATGAAGGTGACGCAAAAGGTAATAAAGGCGATTTCATTTTTAAGATTTATGCCTCAAGTGATCATTCTAATAGTAATGAATTAACCAGTGTAATGATGGATATGAAAGACGAAGATCCAAATGCTACGAATAAACAAACTAACGAAACATATTATAAACAACTTGAAAAAGATAGACGCTTAAAGAATTGTCAATATTCAGTTTTGGTATCAAATTTAAAATCAAAACAAGTTAACGATTTACCTGTTTATAAAGTTAACGAATACGAAAATATGTACGTTGTTAGGCCAGAATATTTAATAACTTTTATGACTATGTTGTTTAATTTACATACTCGTTTTAGTAAAGCTCTTTTAGATTATAATGAACACGAAATCGATGTTAAAAATCAAACTGATTTGATAAATGAATTTGAGTCCATTAAAACTACTTATTTAGATAAACCATTGGAAAATCTAAATAAAAATATTGAAATCTTAATTACTAATAATAAGGGTATTTCTGATATATGTGTTAAGAATCAAACTGTTTTAGAAACTATTAAAAATAGATATATAAATGAAATAAGCGATAAAATTAACAAATTTGAGATTAAAATCAGTAGCTCCTATAAAAAATTTAATAAAACAATTAATCAATAAACAATAATTTAATATTCAAAACAATTTTTTTCCTTTCTCTCTTACTAGACCTTCCTAAATCTCATCTGTTTGAATATTGGATAAAAAAACAACGCTTCGGCGTTGTTTTTAATTTGTGTTTTACTTTATTATTTGGATTCTTCTTGTTTAGTTTCACATTTTTCACAGCAACATTGATTTTTGTTTAGTAAAGTTTTTATTAAATAAAGTATTGAAAAAGCTAATAAAGAAAAAATAACTATTGTACTAACGGCGTTAAGCGATGAACCAGAAAAAACAAAAATTGTATATAGAATATATGCAATATTAAGACCTGAAGCAATAATATCAAATAATTTTTTATTATTATTGAGATTAACAAAAGCTAAAATTAATAAAACAATAATTGCAATAGACCATAAAGCAGCAATAATTATCGTACCGATTGATGCGCCAGTGGTCAAATTATTTGACATTAATATTAAGAAATCTACGAGTAATACCGTAGAAGGAAAAACCAACAATCCAAATCTTAGAAATTTTCCTGAACATTTTCCTTTTGATAAATTAATTAATGCTAGAATACCAAAAGTGATTACAGCAGCACTTGATAAAAGAAATATAATACCTTGAAAAGTTGCAAAAATAATCGCTGCTTGTTCAGTCATATTTTCTAAAGACATTAATCCAGAAATACCATTATAAAAATAATAAACGCCAATAAACAATAATAAAATTGCCATAGTTATTGCTATGGGCTTAAGACAAATTTTTTTAGATTCTTGATTTTCCATATTTATAAAACCCTCTTTTTCGCTATTATACACTTTTTGTTATATTTTTAAAAAATAAAGAATGTTCGAAAGTCTTATGTTATTTTTGTGAAATAAAATATAATTAATATAAAGAAATTTTGAGGCAATAATTATGTCTGATTCAAAGGAAGTTATAAAAGTAGTTGAAAAACCTGTTAAGGTTAGAAAAAAACATTATTGGTGGAGATATTTGATTGTGTTCCTTGTTGGAACAATTACACCTGCTGGTGTTATTGTCGGTGCTTCGTTTTTTGTTACACCAACTCAATTAATGTCTGTCGTTGGTATTAAATCAAGCGATTATATAACTGATGAATATAACGGAAAGAGCATTATGACTTTAATTTCATCAGTAGTTAAGGGAGATATTACATTTAACAATCTTGACGATGTTAGTGAATTTACCCCTTTAGCTGATAAAATTCTTGACATGGTTAATAGTTCTTTAGAATCGTCATTAGGTTGTACAATTGATATGACAAGTATCAAGAGTGCTTCATGGAGCGATATCGGAAATGCTGTTATTAATGCTGCAAAATCTAGCATTACATTAGCAGATGTTTTAAAAGTTACTGATTCAAGTGAAAAGGTTCTTCAATATTTGTGTTTTGCTGATGATGGATCAAAATATAATCTTGATTATCTCATGACAAATATGAACAATCTCATTTCGAACATTACTTTAAGTGATGTTATAGATGTTGGAACAAGTGGCATTTTATTTGAACTTAGAAATACTAAAATTGGTGAAATGGAGACTAAGATTAAAACATTGCCTTTGAAGGACATTTTAGGAATTGATAGTAGTTCTCCAAAAGCACTTCAATATTTAGCTGATATGACAATTAGTTCTGATTTTAATGCTAAAATTAACAACGCAACAATTGGTGACCTTGTTGATGTTGGTACGGATACGACCTCACCTTTATATAACATAAGGAATAAAACATTAAATGAACTTAAGGGAAGTATGACATTAGGTGATTTTTTAGGAGAATCAGTAAATGACAATAAAATTTTGCTTGCCTTAAAAGATACACAAGTTAATCAATTAGCATCTAAGATTAACACTTTAACTTTAGATCAAGTTTTGGATATTACTGATGACACGACTGATCCAAATTACTCTCCAATTCTTTCGGCCTTAAAATCTAAAGGAGCGACTTTAACAAATATTGGTTCAAAAATTAATGAATTAACACTTGAATCGATTCTTGGTCTTACCTCTAGTTCTCCAAAAATTTTATCGGCTTTAAAAGATAAGAAATTGAGTGATTTAAATGACGAAACAATTAATAGTATCACCTTAGAATCTGTTTTCTCTGATGCACAAATTTCTGGATCTAAGATATTAAGTGCTTTAGTAGCAAAAGGAACTACAATTGGAACTATTACTACTATGATGGATGATTTAACTATCAGTGAGATGATTGACGTTCCAGCTCCAGGTGAAACCGGTTATTCTCCAATTTTATATTCTTTAAAAGATACAAAAATAAGCAATTTATCGACAAAAATTGCTGGATTAACTGTGGCCGATGTATTCTCCTCAACAGATATATCGAGTTCGTCTTTCTTATCGGCTTTGGATCCAACAACTCCTGTAACTGACATTGGTACAGCCGTAGAACAATTACCAATTGCTAAAGTTTTTAAAGATAGTGTTTATGAAGCTGATGGAACAACATTAAAATCAATGTGGAAATATTTACTTGATGATCCAGATGATAGTACTGACACAGTTAATTCTTATTTAATGAATTCTGCCTCGTTTGACAAAATGAATAATAATTTCACAAAAAATATCAATAAAGCAACACTTAATACATTAGCTGCTGATGGTTTTGTAACAATATCTTCAACAACACTTGAAAAAAGTGTTATCGGCACAACTAAGAAGGTAAAAGATTTAACCTTACAAGAATTCTTTGATTATACTTCTGCTTTACTATAATTTCTACAATTTAGATTAAAATATTATTGTTTTTGACATGAAAATTGTTATTGCATCTGATTCCTACAAAGGCACATTTAATAGTGTAGAAATTACTAATTTAATTAGCGATTCTTTTAGTCGATTAAAAAAATCATCTAATATTGTTTCGATTCCTTTAACTGATGGTGGTGAAGGAAGTGTTGATGTAATCGAGCATAATAATTGTAACGTTAAAAAAATTAATATTTTTATCCATAACCCATTCTTTAGTGTCATTAATTCTCAATATTTAATGATTAATAACGAAACTTGCTATATTGAAACTGCAAAAGCCAATGGTCTCTCTTTAATTGAATATTCTATTGGAAATGGTTTAATTACTACTTCTTTTGGTGTCGGTGAAATGATTACCGATGCTATAGATAAAGGGTTCAAACATATTATTATTGGTTTGGGTGGAAGTGCCACAAATGATGGTGGGATTGGTCTTCTAATAGCTTTAGGTGCTAAAATTTATGATAAAAACAAAAAAATGATTAAAGTTGGTTCAGCTAAAGATCTTATAAACATTAAAAATATCGATTTTTCTTTATTAGACAAAAGAATTAAAAATATTAAATTTACTATTTTAAGTGATATTAAAAATTTTATTCTTGGAGATTATGGTGCAACTTACATTTTTGGACCACAAAAAGGGATATTAGAAAAAAATATTTTTGATGTTGAGAACGGTATGGAAAATTATTGTAATATTGTCCATAAGTTATTTGATGTTGATTTGAATAAAATTGTTGGCGGTGGAGCAGCTGGAGGGATTGGAGCTACGCTTAGTTTTATAACTAATACAAAAATCGAAAGTGGAATCAATTTTTTTATTGATTTTTCAAACCTTAAAGAACAGCTTGCTGATGCTGATTATTTGATATTAGGTGAAGGGATGTTAGATAAATCATCATTTTATGGAAAAACAGTTGGTGGAATTTGTAAAAGATTTGATAATAATCATGGATTAACTATATTGGTTATTTGTGGTCAATGTAATATTGATAAAACGATCTTATCAAATTTTAATATTTCTCAGGTTTATTCTCTGTTTAGTAAAAAAATGAATCTTGAAGAATATAAAAGATTAACTCCAAAAAATATTGACAAAGTAGTTGAAAAAATAAATAAAGATTATTTAGAATAGATTTATTTGAATCAAATCTCTTATTTTTACAAAATTAAAAATAGTGTTATAATATGAAGAGGTAATTTTATGATCGAATTTAGATATGATACACAATTGTTAATTCAAGGTGAAAACCTTAGTGAAGATGCTATTAGTGATTATTTTAATAAAAATTTTAAAGGTGATTGTTTATTGGCATGTGGAGATGAAAATTTAATTAAAATTCATTTTCATACCAACGAACCCTGGGAAGTTCTTAAATATTGTTCTTCTATCGGCGAAATTTTTGATATTGTCATTGAAGATATGGATCGCCAATCTCGTGGATTAAAAGGGTAGTTAATGAAATTAATTTCTTGGAATGTTAATGGCCTTAGAGCTTGTATTACTAAAGGGTTTTATGATTTTTTAGAAAAAGAAATGCCGGATTTCTTTTGTATTCAAGAATCAAAAATGCAAAAGGGTCAAATTGTAATGAAAGACCTCCCTTATTATGTTTTTTATAATGATGCTGAAAAGAAAGGCTATTCTGGAACAATGATTTTTTCAAAAGAACAACCAATCAATGTTTTTTACGGAATAAATGATAAATATAGTGATGAAGGGCGTTTAATCACTTTAGAGTTTGAAAAATTTTATCTTGTTACCGTTTATTCTCCAAATTCAAAGGAAGAATTGAAAAGATTAGATTATAGAATGGTTTTTGAGAATGATTTGAGAACTTATTTGACTGATTTAAAAACTAAAAAATCAGTTATTGTATGTGGTGATTTAAATGTAGCTCATGAAGAAATCGATATTAAAAATCCAAAAACCAACCAAAGAAATGCTGGGTTTACAATCGAAGAAAGAAATAAAATGACCGAATTATTGGATTCTGGTTTTATAGATACTTTTCGATACTTATATCCAACAACTATTACTTATTCGTGGTGGAGTTATCGTTTCAATGCTCGAGAGAATAATGCTGGGTGGAGAATTGATTATTTTTTAGTTTCCAATGACTTAAAAGACAATTTAATTGATTCGAAAATTTACACTCAAATTTTTGGCAGTGATCATTGTCCTATCGGATTAGAAATTGAAATTTAAAATTTAAAAAAATGTGTGTTTTAAGGGATTTTTTATACAAAAATCCTTTTTATATGCATATTTAATAAATCATTTGTTTTTCAATAGAAAGATAAATAAAAGAGTATATAATGATAAGTCATTATGAGAAAATCTTTTTTTGGAAATGAAATTGATTTAACGACTGGAAACCTATTTAAAAAAATGGTTCTTTTTACCATTCCATTAATATTAACTACTGTATTGCAACTCCTTTATACGTCCGCCGATTTATTTGTAGTTTCTAATTTTGGAGGCGGAGACAACTCCATGGGTGCCGTAGGTGCAAATGGTAGTTTAATAAATCTACTTGTTGGAACTTTTTTAGGTTTAAGTGTTGGTGCAAATGTTGTTGTTGCATCTAGTAAAGGTGCAAATAATCGCGAAAAAACTAGTAGAGCAATGTATAGTTCATTGATAATTTCTATTGTTTCAGGTTTTTTTGTTGGATTTATTGGCTATTTTTGTTCTAAATATTTTTTAAGATGGATGAATACTCCTGAGAATATAATTGATTTAGCATCTCAATATTTAAAAATTTACTTTCTTGGGATGCCTTTTTTGCTTGTGTATAATTTTGGGGCTTCAATTCTTCGTGGACTTGGAGATTCAAAAAGACCATTTTACACATTGGTTATTACTGGTGTGGTAAATATTGGTTTAAACTTTTTGTTTGTTATTAGTTTTAAAATGGATGTGGTCGGTGTAGCTTTAGCGACTGTTATTAGTGAGGCTGTTTCAGCGATTGCTGTAATTTTCTTTTTATGGCACAACAAAAAAGCTTATGTTTGGTTTGATTTTAAAAAGATAAAACTTTATAAAGAAGAAACTATAGAAATTCTTAAAATAGGGATTCCAAGTGGTTTGCAATCTTTAGTATTTTCTATATCTAATGTTTTTATTCAAGCACAAACAAATTCATTTGGAGAAATCGCTGTCGATGCTAATTCTGCAAGCAATAATATTGAAGGATATTTATATACAATTTTAAATTCTTTAAGTGTGGCTGTTGTTGCGATGGTAGCGCAAAATTATGGCGCAAAAAATAAAGAAAATATTAAGAAAATTTTAAAATATTCTTTATTTACTGTAGTTGGAGTAGGGTTAGTATGTGGCACTATTTTTACACTACTAAGGACGCATTTATTAAATATTTTAATTAGTAAAAATAGTCAATTTTATGATCAAGAAATGGAGATAGCTAAAACTAGATTTACAATTATTTGTTTGACCTATTTTACATGTGGAGTTATGGATGTTTTAAGTGCTTATTTACGTGGAATAAAATTTTCTATTTCGCCAACCGTTATTACTTTCTTCGGATGTACAATTGTTCGTCTAATTTTTATATATACATTATTTAAATATGTCGATTATTTCCATACTTTAGGTTGGTTATATGCAACATATCCGATTACATGGGTTATAACTATTATTCTTTATGTTTGTGTCTTACCTCGTTACACAAAAAAAGCATTTACTAATTTGGATGATGAATTAAATTTAGAAAAAAGATCGTTAAGTATTTCATAATTGATTTAAAAATTTATATTTAAATTGTCTATTTGATATTGTCCATTTTTATCTATTTGCTCACTTTCTTTTTAAGTTACTTAGAGTATAATTTTAGTAGCGAAGAAAAGAAGTAGTACTTATTTTGAAAACTATACAGGGAGCCTAGAATAGTGAAACCTAGGTTTGTTATTAGGAATAAGGAATTCATCTTGGAGCTATTACATATTAAGAGCTTATAAAATTTTATAAGAATTAGGATGGTACCGCGGACAAAGTTAGTTCGTTCCTGCAAAAAACTAATTCTTTTTATTTTATTTGGAGGTCAAAATATGGATAACTACGAAGAAAAATTTGAACAAGTTAAAAAGAACGCTTTAGATGAACTAGAAAAAGCAAACACTGTTGAAGAGGTAAATAATGTTCGCAACATATATTTGTCAAAAAAAGGACAAATATCTGTTTTAATGAATTTAATTAAGGACGCTCCAGATAAAAAAGCTTTCGGAGAAGCTTTTAATAAAGTTAGAAGCGAAGTTGATGCTAAATTAACTGAAAAACTTACGAAATTAAATGAAGAAAAGTTAAAAGAAGATTTAAAGAAAGAATCGATTGATATTACTCTTCCTGGAGTAAATTATTCTAAAACTCCAACAAATCCTTTTTATAAAGTAATTAATGAAATTGAAAATATTTTTATTTCAATGGGTTATAAAGTTGAAAATGGTCCTGAAGTCGTTAGTGATCACTATAATTTTGAATTAGTAAATATTCCTAAAGATCATCCTGCTAGAGATATGCAAGATTCCTTTTATATTAACGACAATACTTTACTTAGAACACATACTAGTGCTGTTCAAGCTTTAGTTATGGAAAAAGCCCATGGACAGCCAATAAAAATAATTTGTCCTGGAAAATGCTATCGTAGAGATGATGACGATATGACTCATTCCCATCAATTTGCTCAAGTTGAAGCGCTTGTTATTGATAAAGGTATTAAGATGAGTGATTTGAAAGGAACGCTTGAATTGTTTGCTAAAGAAATGTTTAGTAAAGATACTAAAGTAAGATTTAGAAGTAGTTATTTTCCATTTACAGAACCATCGGTTGAGGTTGATATATCTTGTTTTAAATGTAAAGGCAAAGGATGCCCAACTTGTAAGGGTTCTGGATGGATTGAAATATTAGGAGCCGGAATGGTTCATCCAAATGTATTAAAAATGAGTGGATACGATCCAAATGTTTATAGTGGTTTTGCTTTTGGAGTTGGAATTGAGCGTGTTGCTATGCTTCGTTATGGTATCGACGATATTCGTAAAATTTATAGCAATGATATTCGCTTTATCGATGAATTCAAAAAGGATGTGGAGGATTAAGTATGTTAATTAGTTTAAAAGAATTAAAAAAATATGTCGATTTAACCGACATTAAACCAAATGAAATTGCTGATAAATTAACTAAGGCCGGAATCGAAGTTGATGAAGTCAAACAAATGAGTAATGCAACCAATTTAGTAATTGGAGAAGTTATTTATTGTGAAAAACATCCTGATAGCGACCATCTTCATATAACAAAAGTTGATATTGGTAATGAAGTTCTTGATATTGTTTGTGGTGCTCCTAATGTGCGTAAAGGATTAAAAGTCATTGTTGCAAAAGCAGGTGCTATTTTACCTCACGGAGAGATTAAAAAAGGCATGATTAGAGGTCAAGAAAGCAACGGAATGCTTTGTGCCTTAAATGAACTTGGTGTTGATCCAAAATATTTAAAAAAAGAACAAATTGAAGGTATTGAAGAATTGCCAGCTGATGCAATTGTTGGAAATACCGATGTTTTAGGCTATTTAGGGCTTGATGACACAATTTTTGATTTAGATTTATTGGCTAATAGAAGTGACTGTTACGCTTTGTTTAATGTGGCACGCGAAGTTGGAGCTTTATTTAATCGAAAAGTAACGATTACTGAAGTAGAAGACGAATCTAATTATACTGAAAAGACTTTTGTTTCAAATTCTTTAACCGACAATTGCAAAGAATTTGGTATTAAAATTGTTAAAGGAATAAAAATTACTGATAGTCCAATTTGGCTTAAACAAGTATTAAGAAGTGAAGGAATCCGTTCAATTAATAATATTGTAGATTTAAGCAATTACATTATGATTTTAACTGGTCAGCCTATACATATTTATGATTTGGATAAATTGCCTAAACCAGAATTAATTGTTCGTGACGACATTGAGTGTAGTTATGAAGCTTTGGATGAAAAAACATACGAAGTCAAAAAAGGCGATTTAGTTGTTATTAGCGACAATAAAGTAATGTGTATTGCTGGTGTAATGGGTGGATTTAATAGTGAAGTTGACAATTCAACAACTAATATCGCCATTGAAATTGCTAATTTTAATCATGTTAGTATTAGAAAAACATCGATGAGATTAGGTTTATCTAGTGATGCAAGTCAAAGATTTATTAAAGGAATCAATAAAGATCAAATTTATTTTGTTGCTGATTTGATTGCAAAATATTTAAAAGAAGTAAGTGTTTTTGATAAAATTTCAAATTTAATTAAATATGATATTTTAAATCATGATCAAAAACATATTGAATGTTCATTAGATTATATAAATAAAAGATTGGGAACAACCTTGAATTTTCAGACTATTCAAAATACTTTAAATGCTTTAAATTTCAATATAAATAACATTGATAACAATCATTTTATAGCTTTTGTTCCTGCTTATCGTATCGATGTCGATGGTAAAGCTGATTTAAGTGAGGAAGTTATTAGATATATTGGAATTGATCAAATTCCATCTACTTTTCCATTTATGAATACTACTGTTGGTGGCAAATCTCTTTTAGAAAAGAAAAAAGATACTATCCGTAGTTTTTTGTCTAATTCTGGTTTTTATGAGGTTTTAACTTATACTTTAATAAATGAGAAGGATAAAAATGCTTTCAATTATATTAATAAAGAAGAAAATTATAAAATCATTAACCCTTTAACTAACGACCACGAATTTATTAGAACTAATGTTTTATCAAGCCTACTCAGATGTCTTGAATATAATCTTAATCATCAAAACAAAAATTTTGGTATTTTCGAATTAACTTCAATCGATACTTTGAAAGGTCAAGAAGAACATTTAGGTGTAGTTTTAACTGGCAAAAAACTAAGACAAGATGCTATTTCTACTGATTTATATACTTATTTCGATGCTAAAGGAATTTTGGATGAAATTTTAAAACTATTTAATATTAGTGATTCAAGAATTCGTATTTCTCGTCTTGAAAATTCTGATGAATTTCACCCTTCTAGAAGTGCAATTGTTATGCTTGATGGCAAAACTTTAGCAGTTTTAGGTGAAATTCATCCTTCAATTAAAAAAGAATATGGTTTAAATAAAGAGAATGCTGTTTTATTAGAAATGAATTTATCTTTATTATTTAATACTAAATCTGCTAACAATAAATTTATGCCAATAAGTATTTATCCAACTATCAGTCGTGATTATGCTTTTGTTATTAGTTCAGAAATTAGTTATGCCGATTTAAGAAAAGAAATAAAAAAATGTTCGTCTTTAATTAGCAAAGTTGAATTATTTGATATTTATAAAGGAACAAATATTAAAGAAGGATTTGTTTCGCTAGCTCTTAGCGTTACTTTTGAAGAGATGAATCATACTTTAAAAGATAATGAAATAAGCGAAATTGATAAAAAAATTAGAGAAACATTAAATTCTAAGTTTAATGTGGAGTTAAGATAATGAAAGTTGCGTTTGGTTCGATTAAAAATCAAGAAAAGATGGATTTTCAAGCTTCGATAAAAGAACTAAATTCATTAAATAATTTTTATTCAATTTCTAAATTTAATGATTGTAAAGGTGTGGTAAGTTTTTCTAAAGTTGATGACATCTTAACTTTAGATTTACATTTAACAATTGATATAGATCTTATAAGTTCTTATACATTGAAAGTTTTTAACGATAAAATGTTGATTGATGACACCTTATATTTTACAAATAAGAGCGAACTTGAAGCAGAAGAAATTTTTTACCTTGATAAGGGAATTCTTGATTTGGAAGAAGTGATTTATTCATTGGTAGTTACATCTATCCCTATAAATGTTCATAAAAAAGGTGAAAAATATTTAACGTCAAAGGACTATACAATTTATAGTGAAGAAGAATATGAAAATAAAAAATCATCGCCTTTTGACGTTTTAGTCGACGAAAAAATTGAAAAATAGCAAAAATTCGTTTTCTAAAGTTTTTTTATTAAGAAATGTTGGTCTATCGATTTTTTTGCTTTATAATAAATTACAAATAAGGAGAATATTAACAATGAAAAATATTACAAGAAAGTTTATTCCTTTGATGGTTTTACCATTAATGCTCGTTACAAGTTGTGCAAAAACAATTACCCCAAAAGAAGCAGTCGCCAAGGCTAATGCAATGGAAACCAAAGTCTCGTCTGAAGATTTTAAATTTCCTACAAAATGCTCTGCCATTATGACCGTTACAAGTGAAGGTACAACAATTAAATCTACCGCTAATTTAGATTTAGAGAATAAGTATGTTTATAGTTCAGCTGAATCCGGAAGTGAAAAAATTGAAGGTTGGATCTATGTTAAGGATAATAAATTCATCACTGCTTCTAGTTCTTCTGAAGGAAAAACATATACAAGTATTGCTTATACTGAAACTGCTTTTACTACCGCAACTAAAGAATTTTCCGATAGTATCATCGAATCTTCAAAAACATATTTGAAAACTTTGCTAACTTTAGCTAAATCGATTGTAACTGCAGAAAATACATCAATTCAATCTGATAAATTCCAATATGAATTTAAGTCAAAAGGTGACGGTAACCTTTCTGCAAACATTACAGTTAAAGATACTAGCACTAGCTATACTATGGTAATTGGTTTTGATAATTATTTGTTAACTAATATTAATATTACCGATAGTATCGATATGAAATTTAATTGGGGCAAGTGTAATTTAAGTTACCCTGATTTATCAAAATTTACAGTTGCTGAATAGTTAATAAATAAACGATATAAAGAGCGGAGAAATCCGTTCTTTTTTCATGTTTTTTAGATTTATCTTTATACACTGTAAAAATTTATTGCAAAGAATTTAAAATTTACATATTGATTAAACTTTATTTAATAGTTAAACTTATATTACCAAGTGGTAGAAAGTGGTAGATAGTGTAAAATGTTCTTTGGAAGCTATGAATATTCAATAGACGAAAAAGGCCGTTTAGTAATCCCAAGTAAATTTAGAGGCGAAGTTGGTAATAAACTATATTTACTTAAAGGATTTGATGGCTGTATTTCAGTTTACAAAGAAACGGACTTTCAAAAATATATTGACCGTCTTGAACATTTGGAGTTTGAAAGAGAAAAAGTACGTCTTCATCAACGTATTCTTCTCAGTTCAGTAGTTGAGATTGATGTTGATAAACAAGGTAGAATGTTAATTCCTACAAAAAAGCTTAAAGAGTATTTAATAGGGAAGAACGTTACTATCATAGGTGCTTTGGATCACTTCGAAATATGGGACTTACAGGCTTGGAATAAATATATTCAAGATCATGAAAAGGATTTCGAAAAGGATGCGGAGGCCATACTCAAAGATGAAGAGTAACGTCCATATCCCTGTATTACTTGATGAGGTAATTTCAGGATTAAACATTAAATCTAATGGTTATTATGTTGATATGACGATGGGAAGAGCTGGTCATAGTAGAGTGATTCTATCGAAGATTAAAGATGGTTTTCTGCTAGATATCGATCAAGATGACGAAGCTATTGAGTATTCGACTAAATTTTTAAAAGAAACTGGAACGAATTTTAAAATCGTGAAAGCAAATTTTAAAGATATTGGTAACGTATTGGACAAAGAAGGCGTAAAAGAAATTGATGGAGCTCTCTATGATTTAGGGGTTTCATCACCTCAATTCGATGAAGGTTATCGTGGTTTCTCATATAGATTTGATGCGCCTCTTGATATGCGCATGGATTTAGAAAAAAGTCTAACAGCAAAAGAGGTCGTTAATACCTATTCCTTAAAAGATTTGACAAGAATTTTCCGTGATTATGGCGAAGAAAAAGATTCGTATCAAATTGCAAAGAATATATTGAAAACTCGCGAAATTAAACCAATTGAAACAACATTTGAGTTAGTTGACGTTATTAAAAAATCTAAGACGATGAAAGAATTACGTAAACCTGGTCATCCAGCTAAACAAATATTTCAAGCTCTTAGAATCGAAGTAAATAACGAATTAGGATCGCTACAAATCAGTTTAGAAGATGTAATTAATAGACTTAAAGTCGGTGGAAGAATTTGTGTTATTACATTTCAATCATTAGAAGATCGAATCGTAAAAAACTTATTTAAAAAATATTCAGTAGTAGAAGGTAACAGGGTCAATGATTTTATCTCCTCAAAAGATATTAAAACCCCGGACTATAAAGAAGTAAATCGTCACGTTATTATTGCTAGTGAAGATGAAATTAAAGAGAATCCACGTAGCAAAAGTGCAAAGTTAAGAATCTTAGAAAGATTAAAATAAGGAGGAACAAAATATGCAAGATAAGTTAGTAAAAACTAGAAATAAACCTTGGAAATATTATTTTCGTAAACTCGGTTTTTGTTTTGGTATATTTTTAGGTGCCTCTGTCATAGTCGCTATTCCATTAAGTATTGCTGCTACATTACGTGTCAATGCTGAAGAAGAAGCAAAAAATAATGATAATAACGAAGAAAAGACGACAACATCTGAAAAATCAAAAGATTTATTATCATTTTAATTGTTTTGAAAAAATATATAGGCACATATTATTTAATTAGTATGTGCTTTTTATTACTTATTATTGACTGAATATATACTAAAAATATACTTGAAAATAATTATAAATGTAATTGTTAATATTTCTTATAAATATTATAATAAAGAGGATTATGGGAAAAGAAATTGCAGTAATTGACATAAGAAATAGAAGTTATAAGTTAGTTGTTGGATATTATGATGAAGATAAAGTGCAAATCATTTATTCATTAACCCATCCTTTAACAACAATCGTGAAGGATGGTGAAATTTTTAATTTGAATACTTTAGTTAAAGATCTTGAATTTATAAAGAGAATTGACGATCCTAGCAAGTCTATAAAATTAAATATTTATGATGTAGTGCTTGTTTATCCATCTTTTGGCTTAAGGATTTTTAATGCAAATAGCCAAACAAACACAATTTCTCCAGATTCGCATATTGAAAAAATGGATATCGTAAATTGCTTATCCCTTGTTAAAAAGCAAAAATTACCTGATGTAAATAGTGAATTAATCGATGTTTTACCAAATTATTTTGCAATCGAAGGTAATAAACAATTTTATGAACCACCAATTGGTGAGATTAGTAGTTCGATTACTATGAATGCTAATGTTTATTCTTTACCAAAGAAATTAATGAATGATTTAAGAAAAGCTGTTTCGGATGCAGGACTGAAAATAAAAAAAGAAGTTATTGCTCCGGTTGGTGACGCTTATTATTTATCGAAAAATAATTATAGATATAAAATTTACGTTCTTGTTGAGATTGGACAAAAAACAACAACATTAAATTTTGTTGCTAATGGAAAAGTTTATGAATCTAATTTTATTTCAATAGGTGGAGATGATTTGACTGAATCCATCGCTACTAAATTAGGTATTCCATTTGCTGAGGCCGAAAATTTAAAGAAAATTTACGGATTGGATACTAGAAAAAATAGTTTTAATCCATATATTACGACCAAAACTAACGATGTTGGCTTAAAAGTCGGTTATACAAAAGAAGATTTAAATGGTGTAGTTGCTGAATTTTTAAAATATTGGTCTAATAATTTAAGTAATGCACTCAAAACTTTACTCGGAACTAATTATTCTGAATATTTGACTAAAATTCCACTTGTTTTAATTGGTGAAGCTAGTAAATTAAATGGTTTAAAAGACTATCTATTACGTATTTTTCAAACAAATCCAATTGATATCATTAAAACAAATGTTATTGGGGCTGATTCGACTAGTTTCTTCAACTGTTTAGGTGCAATTTGCTATGCTAGCAGTTATAAAAGTTTAGATGATTTAGAAAAATCGCGTGTTAACGAACTCGAACGAGATACAAAAAAATCGAATCGAAACACTAAATATAGTGAAACAAGCGATGAATTATAAATTGAGGAGCAAGATTTATGAATGATGAATTAGATGGTTTTGAACCAGTTGCACGAATTATTGTAATTGGAGTCGGTGGAGCTGGAAATAATGCTGTTAATCGTATGATTGATGAAAAGATTAACAATGTTGAGTTTTATGTTGCAAACACTGATAAACAAGCTCTTTCTTTATCCAAAGCTCCTAATAGATTAATTCTTGGAGAAGCTATCACCAACGGACTTGGTGCTGGCGGTGATCCAAAAGTCGGAAAAGATGCTGCTGAAGCTAGCAAAGAAGATATAAAAAGTATTGTTACAGGTGCAAATTTAGTTTTCATTGCTGCTGGTATGGGTGGAGGCACTGGAACAGGTGCTGCTCCAGTTATTGGACAAATTGCTAAAGAGGCTGGTGCTTTGACAGTTGCTATTGTTACTCGTCCTTTCGCTTTTGAAGGCAATAAAAGAACTAAATTTAGTGTTGAAGGCTTAAATGAATTAAAGAAAAATGTTGATTCTTTGATTGTTGTTAGTAACGATAAATTGTTGATGAATGCTGGCAATTTACCATTAGGTCAGGCATTTAGCGAAGCTGATAAAGTTCTAGCTTTATCTGTTAAAACAGTCACCGATTTAATTTTAATGCCTGCTGTAATTAATCTTGATTTTGCTGATGTTAAGGCAACTTTAAAAGATTCTGGTGTTGCTTTGATTGGATATGGAACAGGAAGCGGTGATAAAAGAGCTGAAGATGCAGCTATCAGTGCTTTAAGTAGCCCATTAATTGAGCAATCAATTAAAGGCGCAACTCGCGGAATATGTCATGTTACATCTGGACCAAAAGTTTCTTTATATGATGCGCAATCTTGTGTTCAAAAAATTATTGAAGCGAGTGGCGGCCAAATGGATTTAAAATTTGGAATTTCTATCAATGATCAACTTGAAGATACAATCTTAGTTTCAATTATTGCTAGTGGTTTCGCTCAAGATATTGATTTTTCTGTGACTGATACAATCAATAATAATTTATTTGTTAATAAACCAAAAGAGTCAAGTGATACATTAAATAAACCAAATAATGGCGATGGTTTAGTGAAAAATGAAGAAGCAAAAGAGTCTGACGATGATGACATTATTCCTTCATTCTTAGAAGATAAATAATATTTAAAAAAGCCTTTGCTTCGAGTGAAGTGAAGGCTTTTTATTAGGCTTTGATTAGAATTAAAGGCTGTTTAGTAAATATTTTTTTGTTTTTAATTTCGATAATTTTATTTGAAATCAAATCCAAATATTTTCCATCTATAAAAAATTCAGAAGTAACCGGTTTATTTGTATTTTTAAAATTAAATATCCCAAAAGCGTTTGATTTATCTTGAAAAATATTCTTAATTACAAGATAATCATTTTTTGTTAAATCTACATCACTTATTAATAATTGTTGATTTGTAGGATTTTTTTTAATCGAAATAAGTGTTTTTAATAAAGCAAACCACTTTTTATCAAAATGCCAATTTACTAAGTATTTATCGAATAATTCAATCTTATTTTTTTGCTTTGTTTCTTCACCCATATATATAAAAGAAGGACCTTTCAAAAAGAAAGAGTAAGCTAATAAATTGTCCATAATATTTTTATTGTGAGTTAAATTGTAGATTCGAGGCATGTCATGATTCTCTAATCCGCGAATTCTTAGAGTTTCTTTTGGATTGGCATTTTCTTCGTACCTTAAACCATATTTATATTGACCTAAATAATAATTATCTTTTGTTTTTAAGTAATTTTCTAAGCATTCACGATTATTATATTCGTAAAGCAAATCAAAACCACATTCTATTAATTCAGAATCTGAAAGAGCATTAAATCCGAGTGAACGAACATAAGTAATGAAACTTTGATGTACAGATTCAGCTATTAAAATTGTATTTGGATATTTAACCAATAAAGTTTGTTGTAATTTAATGAAGAATTCTTTTTTAATAAGACTAGCAACGTCAAAACGGAAACCATCAATCCCAAGGGATAAATAATAATCTAAAACTTCTAATAAATAATCGATTAAACCTGGTTGATTGTAATCAAGATCAAAAACATCGCTCCAATTGCCAACTTTATTACTAAAATTTCCATTATTATCTTTATAAAACCATTCTGGATGAGTTGAAAGCAAAACCGAATCACGAGAAGTATGATTAAAAACTATATCTATTACAAATTTCATTCCTGATTTATGTATAGCATTAATTAGATGTTTTAAATCATTTAAATCACCATATTCTGGATTTATTTGATAATAATCTTGAATTGCATAAGGAGAACCTAAAGTCCCTTTTCTACCAACTTTTCCAATTAGATTAATAGGGGTTGTTTGAATGATATTAACTCCTAAATCAGATAAATACGAGAGTTTGGACTCAACTCCTTTGAAATTTCCTTTTTTTGTAAAATTTCTTGGAAAAATTTGGTAAATTATAGAATTTTTTAAATATGTTTTCATAAAAATCTCCTTTTATTATTATTATAAAATTGATGATATAAATCAATAAACTATTTATAATATTGTTATGAACAAAAATAGAAATGCAGGGATTTTGTTACCAGTTTTTTCCCTCCCTTCAAAGTACGGAATTGGTACGTTTGGTAGTGAAGCTTATAATTTTGTAGATTTCTTAAAGAAAGCAAGGGTGGGGCTTTGGCAAATTTTACCGCTCAATGTCACAAGTTATGGTGATTCGCCTTATCAATCTCCATCTAGTTACGCCTTGAATTATTATTTTATTGATTTAGATATTCTTAACGAACAAGGATTGCTAAAGAAAAAAGAATATCAAAAAGTAGATTTAAAAGATACTGATGATCGAGTTAATTATGCAAAACAATATAACAATAGAATTGATATTCTGCGTTTAGCTTTTTCTCGCTTTGATGTCTTAATTTCTAAATTTCAAAAGTTTATAAAAACTGACTTAGGTGCTAGTGATTTTGCATTTTTTATGGTCTTAAAACAAATTAATAATGGAGCTCCTTGGTATCAACGGAATGATGAATATAGAAATTATTCTATCGAACTTGAAGCAAAAATTATTCACGATTACACAAATGATTATTTATTTTATTTATGGACACAATTTGAAGCGCAAAATGAGTATTTTAAACTTAGAAAATATGCTAATAAAAAAGGCATTAAAATAATGGGTGATATGCCAATTTATGTCGCTTATGATTCAGTGGAAGCTTATAAATATCCTCAATTATTTCAATTTAATGACAATAGAGAACCTTGCGCGGTTGCTGGTTGTCCACCAGATTGTTTTAGTATTGATGGACAATTATGGGGGAATCCATTACGGAATTGGGATTATTTAAAAGAAACTAATTTTAAATGGTATCGTGATCGCATTTTTTCATCTTTAAAATTATTTGATTTATTAAGAATTGACCATTTCAGAGGATTTAGTGGTTATTATTCGATTCCTTATGGAGATAAAACTGCTCGTAATGGGCATTGGGTTAAAGGACCTGGTGCAGCTTTGTTTGATGGACTTCATGATTTACCAATTGTTGCTGAAGATCTTGGCTTAATGGATAATGATTTTTATAAAATGTTCGATGAATGTGGTTTTCCTGGAATGAAGATTGTTACGCAATGCTTTGATGATGACAATAAAGATAATTGTTGGAGACCATCAAATTATACTCATAATTTCTTTAGTTACACAGCAACACATGACTCTCAAACAACAATGCAATTTATTATAGAAAGAGATCAAAAGCAAAGAAAATTACTTATTAAAGTTTTAAATGAAGAATTACTAAAAGTAAAACTTCCTTTATTAAATAAAACTGATAATAAGTCTATTTTAGATGGCATTATCGATATTAATTTCCAAAATAATGCTGATGTGGCCGTTGTTCCTCTTCAAGATTTATTATATATTGGCAAAGAAGGTAGAATGAATTTTCCATCAACTTTATCAACAAATAACTGGAGTTATAGAGTTAATAAATCCAGATTTTTAAGATGTGAAAAAACTTTAATTGAAAGACTTAAAAAAATTATTAAAATAAGTAATCGTTAACTAATTGTAAAGTTTTTCTTTATTGTTGATTATATCCTATTAAAAGACTATAACATAATTGAAAGAAGGATTTGTTATGTCTAAAAAAATTAGTTTATTTTTTGTTTTACCTCTATTATCTATATGTTTAATAAGCAGTGGTCAAACAATCAATTCTCAAGTGTTTGATAGTAAAGATATTTCGGAAGGTATTAGTTCGATTTATTATAAAAAAACCATTAATTCTTCATATGTTAGTAATAAAGGTTCGAAATTTGCTGATTTACAAGTTTCTTGCGAATCTGGATATGGGAAAAATATAAAGGAACTCCTTATGATTTGAATTTGTATCCTCAGAGCATTTATATGGCATATAAGATTAAATTAAGCTTATATAAAAATGTTTCGTACTCATCTGGTCTTTTTGGCTGGGGGACGAGTACTTCAAATGCTATTCTTGATTATTGTAATGATAAAACGAACAATACTGTTTTAAACAATGAAAAAATTATGTCGGAGCTTAGTTTTAAAGCCCCTTTATCAAATGTTGGACAACATAAAGACTTAAATATTATAGATTTTTATCCGAAAACAAAGAGTAATAATGCTTATTGTTTTTCTCAAAAAAATATAACTTCAAGTGTTGTTTTTAGTCGTTGTGAACCATATTATGTTTTTTCAGATGAATATTATCCTTCTTTAGGCGACTATTATAATGACAATAGAGATGATGTTTCAAATAATAAAAAATATTTTACTGAATTTTCTAACATTTATACATTTGAGGAAAATTCAGACGAAGTAAGTAATGGTTCCACTTGGAGAGAATATATTTTTTCACCAACATTTTCGTCTACATCTCACAATGAAACTGGTATTGAGAATAATAATTGTATTTATAGGCAATATAATATGTTATTTTGGGTAATGATTGGTTGTGATTCAACAATTATGACCATAAAGCCTCAATTAAGTTTTTTAACGAAAATTTCTGTTGGTGATGGTTTAACAGACAATACTTCTACTCGGCATTCAAATGATAAAGTTTTAGTTGGTGGAACCTATAATTTTTATTAGTTGTTAATATGTGTAAAAAAATTCTGAATAAAAATATTGTTGTTTATTTTTTAAATTTCTTTTTGATGTTTATATTAGTTTTTTCAATTTTATTTTTGTTTAGTAGTTATGATTCATATAATGATAAGTTATTAAATTCAGTAGTTATTAAAAATGAACAATATTATCAATTTGAATGCAAATACAATAGTATAGAAAGATTGGGTGGCGATGATGAATACGATTATGAGCAAAAATATAGCCATAATACTAATACAAGAAATGAACTAAAAGCTAAAGGAATTGATTCCGTTTATATGACGTTTGGTCATAATAGTGATTATTCGAAAAAATTTAATATTTATTTTGTTGATGACGAATCGATTGGTTTAGATCAATTTGCCGTAAATAATGATTTATTTTATTCGTTAGGAGAACCTAAAAAAATCGATAAAAAAAATTTTTATTTTAGTAATGATATAAGTGAAATCGAATTTTCGTTAAGTTTCCAAAATTATAAGTCTGAAGGAGTATATTTGAATTCGAAAGTGTTGGATAAAATTAAATTTAATGTTATAAAAGATTATTACCCATTAAATTTTGGAGGAGTAATAAATTTTATTTCCTTATCGTATGCTATCAGCAAAAATTATGTTTCTACGAATATTTCTTTAAATGACAATGAACTTATAAATTTAACAAATTATAATTTTGATGGGATTTTTTACGATAATTATTTAAATGAAAAAATTAATAAATATTTTGACGATACTTATATTGATTTTGATTCTTTGCTTGGCTTTAATGATTTCAAAATTGTAGATATCGATATAAAAAGCAATTTTCCAAATTATTTAGTTGTTTCCGATAATGTATTTAATAAAATTAGTTCAAAGATTAATCCTTATTGTTTTGCCACAAAATGTTCGAACGAAAATAGAAAACTTTTGTCAAGCGATGAATATTATGTCTATAATGGAATCGACAATATTGCTTACACTTATTTAGAAAAAAGTGTAAGAACCAATATTTTTAATTTTTTAATACCGATATTGATAATTGTGTTGATTATTTACGTATATTTTTTTAATTATGTTATTTTTTATAAAAATAAAAATGATTTGGTTGTCTTATTTACTCTAAATAGAAATGCAAAAAATGGTCAATTTATTTTAAATTTTGCAACATTCATTGTTAATATTTTTTCTTGTCTTTTAGCTTCTATTTCTTTTTATTCAGTAGATTATTTTTTATTCCCAAAAAATTGCTTTGGTTATCCTGATTATATTTTTGGATGGCATTGCATTATTTTTACTTTGAGTTTACTCCTGTTTTTTGTAATAGCTTTGTTGATATCTGTTTTTGTTTATAAAAAGAAAATTAATTATTTAAGCGTTAAAGAAGTGTTATGAAAATATTAATAAATAATTTAAATAAAGAATTTGATAAAAAGAAGATTATCAACAATAGTTCATTAGAACTTCCTGATATTGGGTTGGTTGCCTTTGTTGGAGATAATGGATGTGGAAAGACTACTTTGTTTAATATAATTTCGTTGTTAGATGACGATTTTTCGGGTAATATTCTTTTTGATAATAAAAATATAAAAGAATTCTCGGCAAAAGAAAAAAACGATATTTTAAGAGATAAGATTTCTGTTTTGTTTCAAAACGAAAACCTTATATCCTATTTAAATATTAATGATAATGTTAATTTATTTAATTATATAAATAATGATAAATATATTACTGTTTCTTTTTTTGATGGTAAGAGGATCAAAAATTTAAGTAGTGGTGAAAAAGTGCTTTTATGTTTGGAGCGCTTTTTAAATTCCGATAAACAAGTTTTGATATTAGATGAATTTACTGATTATTTAAATATTAAAATAATTGATAAAATAATGCCAAAAATTATTGAAATAAGCAAAAAGAAACTTGTTATATTTTCTTCTCATAATCAACATTTAATCGATCAAGCAGAGATTATTTATGAATTTAAAAACAATGAAATCATTCTTAAAAAAGGCATTATTTCTGAGGCCAAATTACCATCAAATCTTTTTGAATATAATTCAAAGCGAATGAAGCATAAAAAAGTTTTCCCAAAATTTTGTTTTGGTGTTTTGAAACAAAACATTTTTTTAACTATTTTAATAATAATTATAAATTGTTTTGCAACAATTTGTTCTTTTGGTTTTACAACAGAATACACGCAAAATAACGAACTAATTGATAAAGACTATTTAAATAAAAATATTGGTAATTCCTGCACAATTAAAAGATTTCAAAATGAAGAATTATTTAAATTTGACAATTTTCAAGATTTACAAGTTTTGTCTTCAAATACAATTTGCGAAAAAGAAAAGATAAAAATTAAAAATTCAAACAAATTTGGGTCTTTTTTGATGCTCGATTCAGCAACAAATCCTACTTTATCTCTAATTTTTGATGATGTTGCAGCAGATAAAATATTTGTTCCTAAATATTTACAAGATAGCTTTGAATATGTTGGAGACAAGATAAAAATTGAATATTCCGACGGAGTATATGTTTTGTCTGATTA
This sequence comes from Caryophanales bacterium UBA4855, assembly GCA_002399785.1. Lineage (GTDB taxonomy): Bacteria > Bacillota_I > Bacilli_A > RFN20 > CAG-826 > Onthovivens. The sequence goes on along the minus strand of DHEH01000010.1, from coordinate 163,584 downwards.
TGAGATTGATGATTCTACAGAAAAAATAAAAGCAACTTTATCTACGGATCATTTAAAAAAATTATTATTTACTGATGGTTTACCCGTTAGATTATCAATGCGGAATAACGAAAATTTTTCCCTCAATAATTCTTTTGATGTCAGAAAACTTTTCGACAATAAACAAATCAATCGTTTTATTTCTAAAACTTCGTTAGAATATAGAGAAAACAAAACAATTGATTATAAAATTGATGATAATGTCTTTTATATTGACGATTCTTTAAATTATTATTATACGAATGAAAAAATAAATTTCTTTGATTTTGAGGATGTTAATATGCAAGGTGATGAGAATAATTATGTAAATTTTAATGATGATTTCGAAGATATTAAATTGATTAAAAATAATGTTATAAGCCAATATTTATGTGATAAAGAAATCTTGGTGAGTGATGTAACTTTTGAACAGATTAGAAGTCATTATTTTAGTAACATAAATTTAAAATATGTTTCTAAAAAAGCAACAAATAACGATTTTGTGAAATTCCTTAATACGAATAAATATGTTTTTTATGATAATTATGGTCATTACTCATCAAAAATATTTGTTAAATTGCCGCCAATTTTGCAACAATTATTTATTACTTTAATTTTAATTACCTTATTAATAATCATTATTATAAATTATTTATTGATATATGTATTATTTCATAAAAACGAAGTTAATAATAAAATATTGATATCGTGTGGTGTATCGATAAACAAGGCAATAAAAATAACGCTTTTTCCTTATTGTTTGATTAATTTTGCAATGTTTGTATCGTATTTATTATTTTATTTTTTGAATATTCAACGAGATTTTTCTTCTCATAATTATAATTCGTTAGTTTTTACTTATCGGAATTTGATTTTGCTATTTATTTATATTTTAACTCAAATAATTTATTTATATTTTTATTATAAACGATATAAAAAAGGGAATTTTAAGGTTTGAATTTAATGTTTGTTTATTCAAGAGAAAGGAATGATGAGTATGATTTATTTGCAAAATTTTAAAAAAATAATTGGTAAAACAACTATTTTTGATGGAATTTCATATTCCTTTAATGATGAGGGTTTTTATACTATTTATGGACCTAACGGTTGTGGGAAAACTACTTTTCTTCTTATTATAGGACTTTATGACCTGAAATACGGAGGATCATTTAAAATTGATGAAATTGAAGTAAGCAGTTTAGGAAAAAAGAAGTTAAAATTACTTCAAAATGAAATTGTATACATAGGTTCTAAAAACGATTTACTTTCGTTTTTAAATGTAGAAGAAAATTTAAATATTAGTGGCAAAAAACATTTAGACAATAACATCAAAAGAATTTTAAACAAAAATGTTGATTCAATGAGTGGTGGAGAATCACAGCTTATTTCTTTTTATCAAAAAATTAATTTGGATGCAAAAATATTTTTATTTGATGAATCCACAAATATGCTTGATCAAAAAAATAAAATATTGGTTCTAGAAACCATTAAAAATATTTCTAAAAAAGCATTATGTATTATGGCAACTCATGATGAAATTGTTAAAAATTATTGTGATAAAATCTTATATATGAAATAATTTTTTATTTGCTTTGCTTTTAAAATTTTTATCCATTTAATAGGTTTATTAATGCTTTCTTTGCTTTAAATGATTTGATATATTTAGTAATTAAGTTATAATATTAAACATAAAGACAAGTCAATTAAGATTAATTTTTTTAGAGAAAACATGGTTGGTGAAAATGTTAAGTTAACTTAAATTGGTATCACTTTATTATTAACAGCAAAAATGAGTGGCTAAATTTATTTAGCAACTAAGGTGGTACCACGTAAAAGCGTCCTTAGATTATTCTAAGGATTTTTATTTGTTTGGAGGGATATTATGGAAATTAAAGAAAGTTTATTAATGCCAAAAACTAATTTTGAAATGAGAGGAAATCTCAACAAAAAAGAACCTATTTTGGTTGATAAATGGAATAAAGAAAAGGTTTATGAAAAAATGAACGAAGAAGGAAAACTTGGAGAGTACGCTCTTCATGATGGTCCTCCATATGCTAATGGTGCAATACATTGTGGGCATATGTTAAATAGAATTTTAAAAGATTTTGTGGTTCGTTATAAAAATATGTCAGGATATAGGACTCCTTTTGTTTTTGGTTGGGATACTCATGGTTTACCAATCGAAAATATGGTTACCAAATCTGGTGTAAATAGAAAAACTACTCCAATTTTTGACTTTAGAGAATTATGTAAAGAATATGCTTTAAAACAAGTTGAACGTCAAAAATCAGATATCAGAAGATTGGGTTGTTTGGGCGATTATGATAATCCATATTTAACTTTATTACCTAAATTTGAGGAACGTGAAATTGAAAATTTTGCTACTTTAGCTGAAAAAGGATTAATTTATAAAGGATTAAAACCAGTTTATTGGTCTCCATCTAGTGAATCTGCTTTAGCTGAAGCTGAAATTGAATATCACGATGTTAAAGCCTATACAGTTTATGTGGCTTTTAGTGTAAAAGATGGTAAAAATATTGTTCCTAATGATGCAAGTTTAGTAATTTGGACTACAACTCCTTGGACGTTACCAGCAAATTTAGCAATTTGTGCAAATCCAAAGTTTGTTTATGGTGTATTTGCAACTAATATCGGCAAATTGGTATTTTTAAGTGATTTAAAAGATCAAATTGTAGAAAAATTAAGTCTTACTCAATGTGATTTATTAGAAGAATTTAAAGGAAAAGAATTGGAAGGTGTTATTTGTAAACATCCTTTCTATGATAGAGATTCAGTTGTTATTTTAGGTGATTATGTTACTGCTGATAGCGGAACTGGTTTAGTTCATATTGCTCCTGGACATGGTGAAGATGATTATTTAGTTTGTTTAAAATACGGAATTAAACCTTATTGCCCAGTCGATGAACATGGAAAAATGACTGAGGATTGCGGTCCTCGTCTTGCTGGTTTATTTTATGAAGATGCTAATGCGGAAGTTTTAAAAATTCTTGAAGAAAATCATGTCTTATTAAAAGAAGAGGATATTGTTCACTCTTATCCACACGATTGGAGAACTCATAAACCAGTTATTTTTAGAGCTACTCCACAATGGTTTTGTTCAATCGAACCAATTAGAGAAGATTTAATTTCTGCTATTCATGGTGTTAAATGGGAACCAGCTTGGGGCGAAACTCGTATGGTTAACATGATTAAAGATAGAAATGATTGGTGTATTTCTCGTCAAAGAGCTTGGGGAGTACCAATTCCAATTATTTATTGTGAAGATGGAACGCCTATTGTTGAAAAGAAAGTTTTTGACCATTTTGTTCAATTGGTTAGAGAAAACGGAAGTAATATTTGGTATAAATTAAGCGAAAAAGAACTACTTCCTGAAGGTTACACAAATAAACATTCACCAAACGGAATTTTTAGAAAAGAAACTGACATTATGGATGTTTGGTTTGATAGTGGTTCAAGTTGGAATGGTGTATTAGTTGAAAGAGGTATTAAATATCCTGCTGATTTATATCTCGAAGGAAGCGACCAATATAGAGGTTGGTTTAATTCTTCTTTAATTTTAAGTTTAGCTGTTAACGGAGTCGCTCCATATAAACAAGTTGTTTCTCATGGTTTTGTCATGGATGAACATTGGGAAAAGATGTCAAAATCTGCTGGAAACGGAATTGATCCTTTAAAAATAATTAATATTTATGGTGCTGATGTTTGTAGATTATGGGCCGCTTTAATTGATTATCAACAAGATGTAAGAATTTCTGAACCAATTGTTAAAACTATTAGCGATCAATATAGAAAAATTAGAAATACATTTAAATTTTTACTTGGAAATTTAAGTAACGGTTCACTTGAAGATTCGTTTAAAGAAATTGATAAACAAACCGAACTTGAAACTGTCGATAATTACATTTTGGCACGTTTAGAACAAGTTAAAAATAGTTTCATTGATAATATGAATAACTTCAATTTTATTAACGCTGTAAGCGATGTTTTGAAGTTTATGAGTGATGATTTAAGTAGTTTCTATCTTGATATAACTAAAGATATTTTGTATTGTGATGACAAAAATAGTATCAGAAGAAAACAAGTTCAAACTGTTTTAAATGAATTATTATTTACTCTTATGAGATTGCTTAATCCAATCCTTCCATTTACTATGGATGAAGTTAACTCAAATTATCCATTAAGAAGCGAAAACAATGTTCAATTCTATGCTTATCCTGAAAAAACCAATAAATATAGTAGAGAATTGTTAGAAGAATTAAGTTTTCTTAAAGATTTTAGAAACGATGTCTTAAAAACACTCGAAGAAGCAAGAACAAGTGGCGTTATTGGAAGTTCTCAAGAAGCAAGAGTCACTGTTTCTTTCCTTGGAGATACTACTAAAAAAATAATCGAAGATATTGGTGAAGAAGAAATTGCTTTAATCTTGATTGTTTCTAGTGTTGACTTTGTTGTTGACTTAGATGGTGGTAACGAAGGTAAAGTCTGTAAAGTTAAAGTAACTAAACATGATGGTATAAAATGTGATAGATGTTGGAATTATTTCGAACCAAATGATATCACTGAAATTAATGGAGCACACTTATGTCCAAGATGTCAAAAAATACTGAAATAAATTCAAAATCCCTTGCAAAGACCCCTTATTTTACTAAACAGCACTTGCTTTTACTTATTACAAGTTTGTTGATAATTATTATCGGAATCACTCTAGATCAAGTAACAAAAATATATGTTTCAACCAATTATAGTAAAGGTGTAGCAAATGATTTTATAGGTAGTTTTTTAAGAATTACTTACGTTACTAATACAGGTGCAGCTTTTGGAATCGGAACAAATGATCCTAATAGTGCTTTAGCTTTTAGAATAATTTTTGCAATCGTTTCTTGGTTAGTTGCGTTTGGTTTGATTGGTTATTTGGTTTATTTAATTATTAAAAGAAAACAAATTAAGTTCGGCCTATGGCTTATTTTAGCCTGCGTATTCACTGGAGATGTCGGAAATTTAATTGATAGAACTTTTTACAAAGATGGTGTTATCGATATGTTCGATATTTCGGCTTGGCTTTCTAATTTTGGAATATTTAATGTTGCTGACGCTTTTGTTGTTTGTTCAGTAATTGCATTAATTATTTATTTTGTCGTTGATATGGTTAAAGAAGAACACGACAAAAACAAAATAGCCACTCAAAAAGCTCAAGCTATTGAGTCAAAAGATATTAGTGGTGACAAAAAATAATGGAAAAAATAATAAATTACATCATTCCTTCTAATTTAGGAAGTTTACGTATCGATAAAGCTCTCTCTTTAATAAATCCTGATTATAGCAGGGTATATTTTAGTGAACTTATTAAAAAATCTCTTGTAAAAGTCAATCAAAAATCTGTTTCGCCAAGTTATAAAGTTTTTCCTGGTGATGAAATAGAAGTTAAATATGTTACTAGAGAAAATGAAGAAGAACTTGAACCTTTAAAATTAAAGTTAGATGTTATTTATGAAGATGATGATATTTTAGTTATCAATAAACCAAAAGGATTGGTTGTTCATCCTGGTGATGGTCATCATAATGACACCTTAGTTAACGCTTTGATTTATAACGAGAAAGAATTATCTACTATAAACGGCTTGGATAGAGTTGGAATAGTGCATCGAATCGACAAAGATACGAGTGGATTACTTTTAATATGTAAAAATGATTCAAGTCATCTTTTTATTGCCAATCAACTTAAAGATCACACGATGCATAGAGAATATATGGCCCTTGTTGATGGTGTTATTGAGTCTGAAAAAGGAAAAATTATTGGTCCTATCGGTCGCGATAAATCTAATAGATTGAAAATGACTATCGATAATACAAATGGCAAGGATGCGGTTACTCACTTTGAGGTTATCAAGCGTTTCTCGCATAATACATTGATTAAATGTATCTTAGAAACAGGAAGAACACATCAAATTAGAGTTCACATGTCTAGCATTAATCATCCAGTAACCGGAGATTCTTTGTATGGTGGGAAAATAGATTTATATAATGATGGTCAACTTTTACACGCATACCAACTTACATTCGTTCATCCTAAAACAAAAAAAGAGATGACAGTTACCTGTCCTCTTCCAAAATATTTTACCGATGTAATCGATAAATTAAACTAATTTAGAATCCGTAACTTGTTTGTAATTTGCAAAATTCTTTTTTGCAATTTTATCAAATTCTGTAATACCGAATTTTGTTATGAATTTTTTAGCAAAAACATTAACTTCATTTCCGGCTCCAAAAGGAATTTTCATTCCGTATTTTTTTGCTTTAAATGTCATATTATCTAAAAATAAGTAACGTGCAATGCAACTTCCTAGCGCGACACTTGGAAAATATGTTTCACCTTTTTCTCTAAAAATTATGTCTTTTTCGACTTTATCGATACCATTTAAGTAACTATAATACATTTCTTCTGGAGTAAATTGATCCATATAAACGTTTTTGACATAAGGAACTTTATTATGTAATTCTATTAAACAGTGGTTATGTAAAATGGCTTTAATTTTATTAATATTAAAACCTTTTTGATAAGCTCCGTTATATCTATCGTTTTCTAAAATTTTTGCCGAATAATAAACTTTTTTAATTAGTAAAGGAACGATTCTCATGATGGTTGTATCGTTTAATTTTTTGCTATCAACAATTCCGTATTGTTCGATTAATTTCATTGTTTCGTGGTCACAATAAGCGGCGCAAACTACTATTGGGCCGAGAAAATCGCCTGTTCCGACTTCGTCGCTTCCTATTTGTTGATCAACATCAATAAAAAATGGAGATTCTTTAACAACTTTTGATTTACGAGGCATAATTTTTTCTTCTAAACTATATTTTTTTGCAATGCTCATTGGATCTTGACCTTGAATGGTCATCTTAAAAGTGTCGCCTTTTTTATTATTGTAAATCGTAAGCATAGTATTGTCTTTTTTAAAAACATACATAATATAACCGATATCGGAATCGATTATGTAATCTTTAAACTCATCAACAATTTTATCGAGAGTGGTTTTGTCAATTTTTATTGTAATCATTAATTACATTATAACACAAATTTAATTTTTTTGCTGTTTTAAAGGTTTTAGAAATAATATGATTTTTGCCATATATTTGATAAAAATTAAATTGTGGACGTGGTGTTGCAAGCTTATTTTTTTCATTTTTATATTATAAAAGATTATTGATTTTGCAACTATTTTTGAGTAATAAAAATGAAAAAATAATTACTATATGGTATTATTTTAGTGTATGGATAAAGCTTGGAAAATTTTAGAAATTGATGAGATTATTTCTCACGTTAATAAATATATTAAAACGGAAAAAGGTAAAGAAATTTTACTTTCTTTAAGAACTTATAAAGATCGTGAAAAAGTAATTTTGGAACTAAATAAATTGGATGAAGTTTCTAAACTTGTTCTTTCTTATAATGATATGCCTATTGTGTCTTCTTTATCGATGAAAGCCATTTTTGAATTAATTGAAAAGGGCGGTGTACTCGATGAAATTACTCTTAATAAAATTAAAGATGAAATAACCAGTTCGATTGATTTATCAAAATATTTTTTAAAGATTAAAGAACCTTTTGCTTCTATTAAACCATTAGTTGATAATCTTAAACCTGTTGATGCATTATATAACGCAATTAATAAAGCTATTACTAACGATAATCAAGTTAGCGATAATGCTTCGGTGAAGTTAAGTCAAATTAGACGCAAACTTTACATTTTAAATGCTGATATTCATAAAAAATTAACTTCTTTAATGAACAAATATAAGGATAAAATGGCTGGTGACAATTTTGTTATGCGTGATGGTCGTTTTGCTTTACCTATTAATTCTTCTTATAAAAGCAGTGTATCTGGAATTGTTCGTGATTTAAGCGATTCCGGTTTAACTACCTTTATTGAACCTTTAGAAGTTATTGAATTAGAAAACGAAAAACATTTAAATGAACTTGAAGAAAGAAATGAAATAAATAGAATTTTAAGGGAATTAACCTTTACTGTCGCTAGTTTTAAAGATATTTTGACTAAAAATAATTCTATTATTGGAGAACTCGATTTTATTAATAGCAAGGCTAAATATGCTCGCGAAATTGAAGCCTCAATTCCAAAAATTTCTAATCGCCAAATTGTCAAATTGTATAAAGCTCGACACCCTTTACTTGATCAAAAACATGTTGTTTCTAATGATTTTATTATCGATTGTAAGGAAACTTTAATGTTGATAAGCGGACCAAATGCAGGCGGAAAAACTATTGCATTAAAAACGGTTGCTACTTTGGCATATATGATAAAACTTGGAATGGCAATTCCAGCATCTATTGATAGTGAAATTGGTTTTTTTAATCACATTTATGTTGATATCGGTGATGATCAATCTATTGAAGAGAATTTATCGACTTTTTCAGCCCATATTTCTAATTTGAGTGTTATTTTTCAATATTTAAATAGTCGAGATTTGGTTGTGATTGATGAAGTTGGTAACGGAACAGATCCAAAAGAAGGAGAAGCTTTAGCAATTGCAGTTACTAAATATTTGATTGAAAAACGTTGCGTTTCTTTAATTACATCTCACTATGATTTACTTAAAAAATTTGGTTTAAGTAACGAAAAAATATTGACTGCGTCGTTCTTATTTAATGAAAAGAAAATTGAGCCAACTTATAAAATGATGCTTGGTGTTGGTGGAAAATCTTATGGATTTTTAATTGCTAAAAAGTATGGTTTTAAAGACGAGATAATTAATGATGCAATGAATATTTATAATAAAAATTACATGACAAAAGAAGATTTAAGAATCAGAAATTTAGAAAATAAAGAGATTAATTTAAAGGAACGCGAAGAAGAAATTAAAACTAAAGAAATTGTCCTTCAAAATAAAATAGATGAGAATGCAAAACAAGAAGAATTATTGAGAGAAAAAAGTCAAAAATTGAAAGATAAAAAACTCGAAGAATTAGATGCTTATATTGATAAGAAATATTATGAAATAGAGGACATTTACAGCGATTTTTTGAAAAATAGAGATATTAAAAAGACTGAAGCGCGTATTGAGGCAATGAATAAAAAAGTTCAAAAAGAGCCATTAAAAATTGGTGATTTTGTTATTATCTCTGCTTTGAATTCGCGAGGTCAAATTACAAGAATTAATGGCAATAAATTAACCTTGAATACTGATTCGGGAATGAGTGTTAATATCGATAAATCAAAGGTTGAATTAACAAATAAACCATCTTTGCCAACCAAAGAAACTCGTGATATTGATATGGAGATTATCAATCAAAAATCGGTTTCTAGTTCTTTAAATTTAGTCGGTTATCATATTGATGAAGGAATTGAATCGTTGAGTAGGTATTTAGATGATTGTTCTATTCGTCATCTTAAAGTTGTAAAAGTTATTCATGGTTATGGGACTGGAAAATTGCGTCAAGCAATTCATAATTATTTAAAAACATCACGTTATGTCGCTTCTTTTAGGTTAGGAAATGATATTGATGGTGGAACTGGTGCTACTATCATTACTTTAAAATAATGAATGATTTATTAAAAAAAGAGATTGATTTATTACCTGATAAACCAGGTAGTTATCAAATGAGAAATAAAGATAATGAAATCATCTACATTGGTAAAGCAAAAAACTTAAAGAAGAGGGTTTCGCAATACTTTTTGCGTCCTCAAAACGGAAAAACAGCTGCTATGGTTTTTAATGTTGATCACTTTACAACAATTGTCACTAGTTCAGAAAAAGAAGCGTTAATTCTTGAAATGAATTTAATTCAAAAACATCATCCTCGTTACAACATTATGCTTATGGATGACAAACATTATCCTTACATTGCTTTACACACAAAAGTAAAAGATCCTTATGTCTCTATATCGCGCAACACAAATGATAAAAGATGTGAATATTTTGGTCCGTTTCCAAATAGTTTAGCTGCTTTTGAAACTGTCGATATTATCAACAAAATATATCCTTTAAGAAAATGCCGAAATGTACCAAAATCTCCTTGCTTATATTATCACATGCATCAGTGTTTAGGTCCTTGCATTAATAAGATTTCTAATGAAAAATATAATGAGATTTGTCAAGAAATCTCTACGTTTTTAAAAGGTGAAAATAAAGAAGTTATTAATAAATTAAAAGAGAAAATTAAAACATCGAGCGAACAATTAGAATTTGAAAAAGCTAACGAATATAATCAGATGTTGAGTTCTCTTCTTAATGTTGGTGAAAAACAACAAGTTGAGTTTTTTGACAAAATGGATAGGGATTTGCGGGGGTTTTCGACTCGCGACAATTATGTTTCGCTTGTTGTTTTTATTTACAGAAAAGGAATTTTGCTTTCAAAACGTTCTTTTGTCTATGAATTAATCGGTGAATTACTTGATTTTATATCGGATATTATTTTCCAATATTATTCGATTAATCCACATCCAAAAGAACTTATTGTAACTAATGATGAATTGAAACAAGATTGTGAGTCTTATTTCCAAGATATGCGTGTTCTTTATCCTTCTAAAGGCAAATTATTTGATATGCTTTCCACTGTGTTAATTAACGCAAAAGAAGCCTTAGATGAGCATTTTATGACAGCCAGACTTGAAGATGATAATCTTGCTTTGCTTGATAGATTAGGCAAGATCATCAATATAAAAACACCTTTAAGAATCGAATTATTTGATAATTCGCATTTATCCGGAACAAACGCGATTGGTGCAATGGTTGTTTTTATTAATGGTGAACCCGTCAAAAAGATGTATAGAAAATTTAATTTACAATCTAAAAATAAACAAGATGATGTCAATTCCATGAAAGAAGTTTTAACTCGTCGATATTCAAGGTTAAAAGAAGAAAAATCTAGTTTTCCAGACTTAATTATTCTTGATGGCGGTCTTACACAATTAAATGCAGGTATTGAAGTTTTAAAGAAGTTAAATATCAATATCCCTATCATTTCCCTAGTGAAATCTGATAAACATAAAACAAGTGGATTATTAGATATGAACCTTGAAGAGCATTATTTTGATGATGATAAACCTTTATTTTTTATGCTTACAAGAATGCAAGATGAAGTACATCGTTTTGCAATAACTTCACATATTAAAAAAAGAAATAAAAACATGTTTAAAAGTATCTTCGATGATATTGATGGAATTGGTGAAAAGCGAAGAGAATTATTGAGTAAAACATATTCTACTATTGCTGATTTAACTAATGCTACTAGTGAAGAATTAAAGCAAATTTTACCTGATAATGTAGCTGTTTTACTTTATAATAAATTACATAAGGAAAAATAAAATGGATAAGATAAAATTATTAAATGATGACATGTCTCAAGAAGAAATAAATAAGTTTATTGAAGACAATCATAATTCCAGCGATCCTGAAGTTGTTTTTGTTAATTTTATTTTTAGAATTAGAAGCTCTTTGTATCATGAATCGGCCTATAAATATTACAAAGATAATCACCTAACCATCGAGAATTTTGATTTAATTAATGGTTCTTTTATCTTTCTTAATCTTTTGATTTTTTTAAAAAAAGATGATGAGGCAATCGATATGGTTCCTTATTATCAAAACTTACCTTATGTAAATCAAGAAACAGAAGAATATTTGCGTAATTTAAATCATGTTGTAATGGATTTGATTAAACTGCGTGATAAACCCAATAATGAAACTAAAAAATATGATGTTGAATATTATAAAAATGCTTTTTTGAAAGCTCAAAAACTTGAAGAAGTTAATAAATTGGTTGCTGAACTGGTTTCTAGATACGATGATTTGAAATTGCCGGAATGTTTAGAAATCTTTAATTTTGCTTTTGAAAATAAACAAAATGATCCGATGATTTGCTCACTTTTAGTATTTTTCTTAATTTTGCTTGAAAGCGAAAAGAACATTGTTTTTTCAATGAACGGAAAAATATATTCTTTTGTTCCTAAAGACAAAAAAGAAGAAATTAATTTAACAATTAAAGTAATTAAAGAGGCTGCAGATTATATACGTAAATCTGAAAAAAATATGACAGTTTCATCGATATCAAGGGAATTTACCGAATATAGTGCTCAATTCTTTTTCCCTGATTATTTAACTTTGGATGATTTAGATAATTTTATTGCCGCTGTATTAAAACTCGCTAATGATTTAGCTGGAGAGGATTATTTGGCGGATCCGCTTTATGAATCTTTAAAGATTAATAATGCCGAAAGAGATCGATTTATTAATAAATTAACCTTAATTTGCTTAAAAAAAGAGAAAAATTAACTATGTAAAAAGGGTGTTTGTCTTTACTAGATTTTAAATCTAGTATATAATTTTAATCGTACGCAATTTGAAAGGAAATAGAAAAAATATGGCTACAAAATTAGTAAACAAAGGAAACGGAATATATGAAGTTACCGCTTCAATTAACGGAAAGGTTTGGGCAGATGCTAAAGATAAGGCTTTAAAAAGATTAGCTAGCAACGTTCAAATCAAAGGATTTAGAAAAGGACAAGCTCCTCTAGATTTAGCTAAAGAAAAAATTAATCCACAAGATTTAGGAAACGAACAAATCAATGTTGTTATTCCAAAATTATTTGATGATTCTTGCAAAGAGAACAAATTAAGACCATTTGTTGCTCCTGAAGTTAAGGTCACAAAATTTAGTGATACAGAACTTGAAGTTGTTTTTACAATTACGGTTTATCCTGAAGTTAAATTAGGTCAATACAAGGATATTCACCTTGCTCAAGAAGTTCCATCAGTCACCAATGCCGAAGTTGATGAAGCTATTGCTAAATTACTTGAAGATAATAGTGAATTAGTTTTAAAAGAAGGTGCTGCTGAAAAAGGCGATACAGTAGTTTTTGATTTTAAAGGCTACATCGATGGAAAAGAATTTGATGGCGGAAGTTCCGACAACTATTCACTTGTTTTAGGTTCAAATACATTTGTTCCTGGATTTGAAGATCAATTAATCGGTGTTACAAGTGAAACCAAAAAAGATGTTGAAGTTACATTCCCAGATCAATACATTAAAGATTTAGCTGGTAAAAAAGCCAAATTTGCTTGTATGATTCATGAAATTAAGACAAAACAATCTCCAAAACTTGAAGATGAATTTGTTGCTGGTCTTAAAATTACTGACGTCAACACTGTCAAAGCTTTAAAAGAATATGAAGAAAAACAAATTTTAGGCAAAAAAGCTAAAGATAGCAAAAACAAATATATGCAAGATTTAATCGACCAAATTTGCAAAAATAGCGAAGTCGTTATCGCTGACGCTGTTATTGAAAACGAAGCAAAAAGTTTAAAAGAAAATATGATTCAACAAATTTCTCAAAACGGATTAACTTTTGAACAATATAAAGAAATTACTGGCATGGATGATGCTAAGTTAGAAGTTGAATTCAAAGGTCAAGCCAAGAACAAACTTGTTGCAACTGTTGTTGTCGATAAGATTGCTCAAGTTGAAGGTTTAATTGTTTCTCAGAAAGAATTAGATGAATTCTATGAGAATTCTGCCAAAATGTACAACATGAAAGTTGAAGAACTTAAGAAAATGTATGCTAGCCAACAACAACAATTAGTTAGCAATTTGCTTAATAGAAAGATTTTAAACTTCTTAGAAGCTAACAATGCTCCTTTAGGCGAAAAAGCTGTTGCTGAAGAAAAACCAGCTAAAGAAGTCAAAGCTAAAAAAACTGCTGCTAAAAAGGAAGCTAAATAGTTGAATTTTAATTATTTTGGAGATTTTAATGGATATTAATGAAAACGAAGTTGTTGATCAAATAAAGCCTGAAATTCAGGCTTTACCAGTAATCGTTACAATCGGAGGCATTGTTTTGCCTTCGAGAAACGAGGTTTTTAGTGCGCAAAGACAAATGTCAATCAATGCCGCTAACGAATCTACCTCAAAATTTAACAATTATGTTTTGGTTACATCTCAAAAAAAAGATATCGATGAAAAAAATCCTTTTAATGTTGATGATATTTATTTAATCGGAACTCTTTGTAGAGTTGTTAATTGTCAAAAAGTTGGGAAAATTTTAAGAATTTCAGTTCAAGGTGTTGAACGTGTTAAATTTATAAAACCAACATTTAATGCTTTAGGTAATTTTGTTTATTCAGAGTATGAAAAGTTTCCATTGATAAGCACCGATTTAAATACCGAAACTATATTGGTTAAAAAATTAGTTAACATGATTTTAGGGTCGTACAATACCGATAAAAGTTTTTTAAATTTCGAAGAAGATCGAGATTTTAAATTACGTTTAACAAATGGTATGACTGCTTCTGAATTATGTTATAGAATGCTTAATATTATTAATGTTAAGCAAGAAATTCGCCAGGAAATTTATTCTTCTGCTGACATTAAAGATTTTTTATATGCTTTAATTAATCAATTTACATTATTTCTTTCTGATAATGATATTGAAAATAAAATTAATGAAATGGTTCGTGATTCAACGAATAAACAACAAAAAGAATATTTTTTACGCGAAAAGATGAAGGCAATCCAAACTGAATTAGGTGATGATACAAGAAAAATTCAAGATAAAATTACTGAACAACTCGAAAAAAATCCTTATCCACAAGAAGTTAAGGATAAAGTTAAAGATGAATTAAAAAGGTTGAATACTATGCCTCAAGGCAGTCTTGAATCTAGTTTAATTCAAGATTATATTACAATCTTGATGAGCGTCCCATGGTTTGAACATACTCCTGATAATGATGATGTTATCAATGCTAAAAAAGTACTTGATGAAGATCATTATGGATTAAAGAAAGTTAAAGAGAGAATTGTTGAATATTTAGCTGTTAAAAAGATGAATGGCAACTTAAAATCTCCTATTCTTTGTTTTTATGGACCTCCAGGATGTGGAAAAACTAGTTTAAGTCAATCAATCGCTCGTGCTTTAGGAAGAAAATTTATTAAATGTTCCTTAGGTGGAGTTAGTGATGAAGGTGAAATTAGAGGACACAGAAGAACTTATGTTGGTTCTAGACCTGGAAGAATTATTAATTTATTGAGAAAAGTTAAAGTTGATAATCCTGTATTTTTACTCGATGAAATCGATAAATTAAGTCATGATTCTTTTAAAGGTGATCCAAGTAGTGCTTTACTTGAGGTTCTTGATCCAGAGCAAAATACTAATTTCAACGACAATTATCTTGAAGTTAATTACGATTTAAGCAACGTACTCTTTATTTGTACTGCTAACGATTTAAATACGATTCCAGCTCCTTTAATGGATAGATTGGAACTTATCGAAGTTGAAAGTTACACACTTATTGATAAAATTCATATCGCTAAAGATTTCTTAATAAAAAGAGAGTTTTCTAATAATGGTTTAAAACCAGAACAAGTAGAATTTAATGATGAAGCAATCGCTTACATTGTTGAACATTACACTATGGAAAGTGGCGTAAGAGATCTTGAACGTAAAATTGCTAGTATTTTAAGAAAAGTTGTAGTTGGCTTATTGAATGGCAAAATTAAAGGCAAAGTCACTTTAACTCCTGAAGAAGTAAAAAAATATTTAGGAATTGAAGATTTTGATAAAACAAAAAAAGAGAAAGACCCACAAATTGGTGTTGTAACAGGTTTAGCCTGGACTCCATACGGTGGCGATATTCTTCCGATAGAAGTTAATTATTTCCCGGGGAAAGGGAATTTGCTATTAACTGGTAAATTGGGTGATGTCATGAAAGAATCTTGTCAAATTGCTTTAGATTACATAAAAGCTAATTCTAAAAAGTTTAATATTGATGACAAGTTATTTAGTGAAAATGATATTCATGTTCACGTTCCTGAAGGCGCCGTCTCTAAAGATGGACCAAGTGCTGGCTGTGCAATCACAACCGCTATGGTAAGTGCCTTTACAAAACGCCCAGTTAGTGGCGATATTGCTATGACTGGAGAAGTTACTCTTCGTGGAAAAGCTCTTCCAATTGGTGGGCTTAGGGAGAAGAGTTTAGCTGCTTTAAGAAGTGGAATTAAGACTATTATCGTTCCGAAAGAAAACAAAAAGAATGCTGATGAGCTTCCAAAAGAAGTTAAAGATAATTTAAAAATTATTTACATGACTTTAGTTGATGAAGCTATCAAATTCTGTTTAAAATAATATGGAAAACTGCTACAAAACTGCAAAATTTATTACATCGATTGTCGATTTAAAAGATTCTCCTCTACCTCATTTAGAGGAGATTCTTTTTGTTGGCAAAAGTAATGTCGGAAAATCCAGTCTGATTAATGCTTTGGCTAATCAAAAAGCATTGGCTTTCACCAGCAAAACTCCAGGACATACAAGATTACTTAATTATTTTATGATCGACAATTCTTTTTATTTTGTTGATTCTCCAGGTTATGGATTTAGCGCTAAAAAAGATATTGATTATGAATTTTATGGTAAAATTTTCGATTCTTATTTTACTGATAATGCTAATTTAAAATTGATTGTTTTTTTATTAGATAGCAGGCATCTTCCAACTCAAGATGACCAAGATTTTTATATATATTTGAAACATTTTTCTTATCCTTATATTATAGCGATGACAAAATGTGATAAATTGAACCAAAGTGAAAAAGCAAAAATATATAAAAATCTTGATTTAGGTTTGAACGAAACAATTTCTAAAGATCAAGTTATTCTTACCTCAAGTAAAAATAAAG
Organism: Caryophanales bacterium UBA4855; assembly: GCA_002399785.1. Taxonomy (GTDB): domain Bacteria; phylum Bacillota_I; class Bacilli_A; order RFN20; family CAG-826; genus Onthovivens. The sequence goes on along the minus strand of DHEH01000010.1, from coordinate 146,864 downwards.
ATTCTTTAGGATTTTTAAAGCAAAGAATAGATAGTGCATTAAGGAGATAAAGTTATGGCTTTAGATAAAAGATACGACTTTAAGGCTGTAGAAGCCGGAAAGTACGAAAATTGGAAAAATAAAGGTTATTTTACTGCAGGTGATGTTAGTAAACAAAAATTTTCGATGGTGATTCCTCCTCCAAATGTCACTGGTAAATTACATATTGGACACTCTTGTGATACGACTATTCAAGATATTTCTTGTAGATATAAAAAAGCCAAAGGCTTTGATGTTTTATATTTACCAGGATGTGATCATGCAGGAATCGCTACTCAAGCTAAAGTTGATGCCAAATTAAAAGAAGAAGGCACTGATAGATTTACCATTGGAAGAGAAGCTTTTATGAAAGAAGCTTTTGCTTGGAAAGATAAATATTCTTCAATTATCCACGATCAATGGGCAAAAATGGGCCTTATGCTCGATTATTCCCGTGAAAGATTTACTATGGATGAAGGCTTTCAAGAAGCCGTTTTTAAAGTTTTTAAGACTATGTATGATAAAGGTTTAGTTTACCGTGGAGAACGTATTATAAATTATGATCCAGTTATGAGAACTGCTTTAAGCAGTATTGAGGTTATTTATAAAGAAGATGAAGGAGAATTCTTCTATTTTAAATATCGTTTTAATGATGATAAGAGCAAATTTTTAACGATTGCAACTACAAGACCTGAAACCATGTTTGGCGATACCTGTATTGTTGTAAACCCTAAAGATAAACGATATAAAGATGTAGTTGGTAAAAAAGTAATTAATCCAGCTAACAATGAAGTGATTCCGGTTATTGCCGACGAATATGTTGATGTTGATTTTGGAACTGGTGCTATGAAGTGCACGCCAGCTCACGATCCAAACGATTTTCTTATTGGTAAAAAACATAATATGCCTCATCCAATTATTATGAATGTTGATGGTACAATGGCAGATAATACTGGTATCTATAAAGGTATGGATCGTTTTGAATGTCGTAAATTATTAGTTGAAAATATAAAGAATGATGACAATTTAATTAAGATAGAAAAGATTAAACACCAAGTTGGACACAGCGAAAGAAGCGATGCTGTTGTTGAGCCATTATTATCTAAACAATGGTTTGTTAAGATGGATAAATTGAGTGATGCGGTTATCGAAAATCAAAAGAGTGATGATAAAGTTAATTTTATCCCAAAACGCTTTGAAAAAGTTTTGCTTCGCTGGATGGGACAATGTGATGATTGGTGCATATCAAGACAACTTTGGTGGGGACATAGAATACCAGTATTTTACTCAAAAACCACTAATAAACTACTAGTTAGTCAAAAAGCACCTGAAGATATTGAAAATTGGATACAAGATGAAGATGTTTTTGATACATGGTTTAGTAGTGCTTTATGGACTTTCGCTACGTTAGGTTGGCCAGAAGAAACTGAAGATTTTAAACGTTATTTTCCGTTAGATTTAATGGTAACTGGATATGATATTATCTTTTTCTGGGTCGCTAGAATGTACTTTCAAGGACTTACTTTCACCGGAAAAGCTCCATTTAAAGATGTGTTAATTCATGGCCTTGTACGTGATTCTCGAGGAAGAAAAATGTCTAAATCTTTGGGAAATGGTGTAGATCCAATTGATGTCATAAATAAATATGGTGTTGACAGTTTGCGTTATTTCTTAGCAACAACTGCTACTCCTGGACTTGATATGCGTTATGAAGAAGAAAAAGTTCAAGCAGCAAATAATTATTTAAATAAAATATGGAATAGTGCTCGTTATATTTTAATGACTATTCCTGAAGATTTTAAGAATCAAAATGTTGATACAAAGAAACTTAATTCTATTGACAAGTACATTTTGACAAAATTAGAAGAGACTGTTAAAAAAGTTACAAAATATATGGATAAATATGAATACGGAATCGCTTCAAGTGTCCTTTATAATTTTGTTTATGATGATTTTTGTTCAACTTATCTTGAGTATACAAAAGTTAGTTTAAATAACGAAAATAACTATAATTATGGTACTTATCGGACCTTACTTAAGGTATTAAAGGCTGTAGTTATGATGATTTATCCATTCTCACCATTTATTAGCGAAGAAATCTACTTAAATTTACCAGAACATAAAGATTCGGTAATGCTAGAAGATTATCCTGTGTTTGAAAAGAAATTTGTTTTTGCAAAAGATATTCGTAAGGTTAACAAGTTGAATCAAGCAATAGAATCAATTAGATCTTACAAAGTTAATAATAAATTAGCTCCAAACACTTCTATTTCTTTAAGTGTTATGGGTGATTTTTCAAAAGATTTGCTTCCTTATTTAGCGCGTTTTAGTTTTGCTAAGGATAGTCAAATAGTAAAAGAAGAAGTAAAGAATTCAACTGCATTTGTTTTGGATGGTTTTACACTTTTTATTATTGATAATGTCGACAAATCCGAACTTATTAATACATTAAAGAAGCAACAGAATGGACTTGAATCTGAAATAAAGAGAAGTAAAGGGTTATTGAATAATTCAAACTTTGTTGCAAAAGCTCCAAAAGCTAAAATCGACATAGAAACAGCCAAATACGAGAATTATAAAAAACAATTAGAAGAAATTCTTAATAAAATTAAAAATTTAGGGTAGAAAAATTGCCTCCTTTTGGCATCTTGTATGTAAGGAGGTAATTAAATGAGAAAAATTCCATTAAATGATGTTGAACTTTTAACTTCACCTGGTGAAGCAATAACTTTAACGGCCGTTTTAGCAGTTATGGCTATTGCAGTTGTCGCAGTTATTATTTATCAGTTATTTAAAAGTAAAAATGGATCAGTCAAAATTCCTGGTGGATGGTCTTTCACATGGAAGTAGATGAGTCGAATTCAAGATCTAGTAGAAGAATGTAGACCAAGAAAAAAACTATTAAAAAAGGTATTAATAACTTAAGCGATAGTGAATTGATTGCTCTTTTGATTTCAAGTGGTATTCGTGGCAATTCATCACTTGATATTGCTAATAATTTACTAAAAAATAACGACAGCATCGTTTATTTAAGTAAAATTAATTATGATGATTTAAATAAAGAAAGAGGCTTATCCAAGGCCAGAATATTAACCCTTTTATCTTCATTTGAATTAACTCAAAGAATTATTTCAATTATCTGTCAAAATTTAAAAATTAAGGATTATTCCCCAATGAAAATAAGTATAGAATTTTCTTTTAAATATTTAAATACTAGAGAAGAAAAACTAATGATTTTAGCTTACAAAAACGAAAAACGTATTGAAGAATTTTGTTTTGTAAGCAACAACAAAAATAACATATATTTTTCATCTAAAGAACTAATTGGAAAGTTAGTTAAAATCGGTACAAACAAAATAATTTTAATTCATAATCATCTTAATGATGAAATTATACCATCAAATAATGATGTATATTCAACGTATGAACTGAACAAGATGCTCGATAAAACCGGAATAAAATTATTAGATCACATTATAATAAATCGATTTTCATATTTTAGTTTTTTTGAAAACAAACTATTGAGCTAATTATTATTATATATAATCTAAATATTTGACAAATAGTACAACTTTATGGTATATTCATTAACGTTGTAACTCGTTATTAGCTACAACCGCATTAAAAAGGTCGTAAACATTCTAATTTAGATTTACCTTAAAAGCGAGTAATTTACGAAATAAGGAGGAAGCAAAATGTACGCTATAATTTTATCTGGCGGAAAGCAACTTAAAGTAGAAGTTGGTCAAAAAATCTATGTTGAAAAACTTGATGCTGAGACTGGAAAAGACTACACATTTAAGGATGTTCTTTTAATTGGTGACAAAACCATTACAACTGGTAACCCAACAATTAAAGGTGCAACTGTAGTTGCTACTGTTGAGAAACAAGGCTTAGGCAAAAAGATCAAAGTCTATAAGTATAAAGCTAAGGCTAATTATCATAAGACAATTGGTCATAGACAACCATATACTTGTTTAACTATTAAAAGTATTAATGCATAATGGTTAAAGCAGTTTTTTACAAAAAAGATGATGATTTTTACGGGTTTTCCGTTAAGGGTCACGCTGAATTTGATGAAATCGGTAAAGATATTGTATGTAGTGCTATTAGCGCTATAGTAATTGGCGGATTGAACGCTTTAAAGAATATTGAATACTTTAAAATCTCAATCGAATCTGGTGATGTTGAGTGTATAGCTCATAAGTTGCCAAACAATCATGACAAAATTGTTATCGAAACAATCCGAATTCAACTTGAATCTATTCGAAAAGATCATCAAAAAGAATTATCAATTATTGATGAAAGGATGGAATAATAATATGGAATTAAGATTTGTACTAGATTTACAATTATTCGCATCACATAAAGGTGTTGGAAGTACTAAAAACGGCCGTGATTCTGCTGGTCGTAGATTAGGTTCAAAACTTGGTGATGGTGAAGTTTGCAAAGCAGGTGCTATTATTTATAGACAACGCGGAACTAAAATTTACCCAGGGATTAATACTGCTAAGGGTGGAGATGATACAATCTTCGCTACCAAAGCTGGTGTAGTCAAATTTGAAAGAGTTGGTAAAGATAAAAAACGTGTTAGCGTTTACGAATTAGCCAAATAATTTATAACCACCTGCAGTGCTACTGTGGGTGGTTTTTATTTATAATTAGAGAGTAAAAATATGTTATTTGTGGATAGAGCTATATTAGATTGTCGTAGTGGAAACGGAGGAAATGGACGTTTATCTTTTCTTCATGAAAAAAATAGACCAAATGGCGGTCCTGATGGCGGAAATGGTGGTCGTGGTGGTTCAATTTATTTAAGAGCTAGCAAGACAACTTCAACGCTTGTAAATTATCGTCATGCTAAAACTTTTTATGCTCCTGACGGAGAAAATGGAGATATTAAAAATTTATACGGTCGTAAAGGTGAAGATCTTTATATTGATCTTCCTGTCGGATCGGTTGTATTTTCAAGCGATACAAAAAAATTTATTTGTGATTTAGATGAACCAGGTAAAATATTTTTGCTCTGTAAAGGTGGTCGTGGAGGTCGTGGCAATGCTTGTTTTAAGACTCCAAGAAACAAGGCACCAAAAATTGCTGAAAACGGACTTCCTGGCGATAAGAAAAAAATTGTTGTTGAATTAAAATTGTTAGCTGATGTAGGAATCATTGGATTTCCAAGTGTTGGAAAATCAACATTTATATCTTGTGTAACGAATTCTAAAGCTGAAATCGGTGATTATGATTTCACAACTTTAGTACCTAATCTTGGTGTCACTTATTTAAAAGACGGAAGAAGTTTTGTCTTGGCTGATATGCCAGGATTAATTAAAGGAGCACATTTAGGAAAAGGATTAGGTTTATCTTTCTTAAAACACATTGAAAGAACAAGAGTTTTAATTCATTTAGTTGATATGGATAGCGATAGAGATCCGTATAAAGATTATAAGGCAATCCGTGATGAATTAAAGGATTACGGAATGCATCTTATTGACAGACCAGAAGTGGTTGTTGGTAGTAAAGTTGATAGCCCTGAAGCTGAAGAAAAATTTAATAAATTTAAAAAAACAATGAAAAAACATGGCGTCGAAGTTTATTCGATTAGCTCTTTAGAAGGAAAGAATCTTGATTTAGTGTTATATAAGGTTGCAGATTTATTACAAACAGCAAAAACTTATCCAGTTTATGACGAAAACGATGAAGAAGAAACTTATGATTTAACAAAGACTGCCGATATATTTGATATTAAAAAAGTCGATGAACATACATATGTTATTACTGGTGAGAGGGTTTTAAGAACTTACCATTTAATCAACATTACTGAAGAAGAAGGTATGTTAAAGTTAATTCAATACTTAGAAAAAATTGGTGTTGATAACAAACTTCATAAAATGGGTGCAAAGAACGGCGATACAATCAAATTAGAAGATTTTGAATTCGAATATTTTGAATAATTTCTCATTAAAAAACTATGTTCAGTTTTTTAGTAGGTAGAGTTGCCGACATAAAACAAAACTATATTCATTTTTTTGTAAATGATGGTTTTGGATTTAAAATTTTTATAATTAATAAAAATAATTATAAAGTGAATGAACTTTATAAAATTTTTGTGATTGATTTATTTAGAGAAGAGGAAGGAATAAATCTTTATGGGTTTTTAAAAAACGAAGAATCGTTGCTTTTTTCCAAATTAATCACAGTCAATGGAATCGGACCAAAAACAGCAATGAATATTTTAAAAAATTCCGATTTAAACGCACTAATTTATTATATTAAAAATAGAATGATTGAGTCGATAAACAATATCTCTGGAGCATGTAACAAAGGGCAAAGCATCGTTTATGAATTAAACAATAAAATGAAAGAATTTGATATTGGAATTTTTGAGTACGAACCTGTTTATAGTGCTTTAAAAAATCTTGGGTTTAATAATCAACAGATTAATAATGCTGTTTGTAGAATTAGTAGTGGTTTAACATGTGATGAAGCGGTAAAACAATGCTTAAGGATAATTCAAAATGGCTAAAAATGAGAATACTTTAAGACCGATAAAATTAAGTAAATTTTTTGGTCAAAAAGATATTGTGAAAAGATTACGAGCCTATCTTTATAGTGCTAAAAAGAGGAGTTGTGCTATTGATCATATGTTATTTTATGGTCCGCCAGGTCTAGGAAAAACGACTTTAGCGAATATCGTGGCGAATGAACTGAAAGCTAATATTGTGGCAATAAGTGCTCCAACATTAGCTAAACCTGGCGATTTAGCTTCGATTCTTTCAACTTTAAATGCTGGTGATATTTTATTTATTGATGAAATTCATAGATTGGATAAATCAATTGAAGAAACTTTGTATTCTGTATTGGAAGATTTTAAGTTAAATATAACATACAAAACCGAAGAAAATGTTAAAGCATTATCAATCAATATTTCCCCCTTTACATTGATTGGTGCAACTACTATGGCAGGACTATTAAGTATTCCGTTAAGAGAACGTTTTGGAATAGTGTTTAAGTTTAATTATTATTCAGTAGAAGAAATTTCGGAAATAGTTTTAAATAATTCAAAAATTTTAGAAATAAATATTACGAATGAAGAGTGTTTTGAAATCGCAAAAAGAAGTCGTCAAACACCACGTGTTGCGAATAACATTTTGAAACGAGTATTTGATTATATAATATTTAAAAAAATTGAAGATTTAAGTATTAAAAAATTAGGTGACGCATTTGAATTTTTACATATTGATAGTGATGGCCTAAATGACGATGATATCGATATAATTAAAGCGATGTACATTAATTACAAAACCACACCAGTATCATTAGAATCTATCGCAAATTTAATTAATGAAAATCCATTAAATATAAGAGAAATAAACGAACCTTTTTTGGTTAGTTCTGGTTATATTGAACGAACAAAAAGAGGAAGAATTTTAACCAAAAAAGGTGTCGAAAAATATAAATCAATTTTTTCGCCACAATAATTGGTTTTCGAAACTTTCCGGGAAGTTTATTTAGTTGTTAATTTAGGCTATTTAATGTATAGTATTAAACGTATAAAAATTATTTTATAAATTATATTTATAAAGCAGGAGATGTTAGATGAAAAGATTTATTGGATTTATAACCTTATGTGCAGCAGCCGCTTTAACCTTAGGAGTTGGATTTATTCCAGTTGTTAAAAACATGAACGCAAGTGCTGATTTTACAACTTCAAAAAAGTTCGTTTTTAAGATTAGTGACAAGTTCACTGAAGATGGAGAAAACCTCGGAACAAACAATAATGATGGTATTTTAAAAAATGAAGATGCTATTGATAGTGTTATTACAACATTTGAATCTAGACTTAGTTCTATTAATTTAAGTAGTTACCAAATTGAGAAAGTTGGATATGATACAATTAATTTAACATTTAAAGCTGATGATAATTTATACGATAAAATTGTTAAATATTTAACATTTAATTGGTCTTTTTATGCTTCTACATATGACGAAACTAAAACTGTTGGAGATACATTTTCAACAATAACTGATGCTAGTAAGAGTAAATTTTTTACCCCTGGAAGTGCAGAGATTCAATATAAAGATAATTATCCATATGTTGTTATTACTCTTGCAAATAATGGTGATGATTTTAAAACTGTTTATGAAGAAGCTAAAAAAACTTCTTCTGATTCAGAAGCAAATGCAAGCGGAAAAATTAAATTAGATCATGTTTTGAAAGCTGATGATGATTCCACGGAAGAAACTACAACTGCAGCTAAAAATAAGATTTATGTAATGAATAATTGGCTTAACGGTCTTACATTAAAGGACTTTATTGAGAATAAGGGAACAAATTTTATCGGTGAAGACGATGTAAGAAACTATTTGTTGTTTGATTTTGATGCAACAAAACCAGAAAGTTTTTATTGGAATTACAATACAACAACACCTGATGATGCTGATAATTTCAAACAAATTTATTTTGGTGGCTATGATATTAATTCTGATTCTACTGGTGCAAAATATTATGGAAAACAAGTTACTGATCAAAAAACAGCTTACCAAATAGCAAATATTTGGAAAAATATTTTCAATTCATCGATTTATGATTACACAATTACCAATATCAACTCTTCTTATGTAAATACCGATTCACAAAGCAATACTGTTGCTCCTTTGTATGAATACCTTGTTTATATGGATAAAATTCAACTTTCAACTTTATTTATTGCATCTATTATTGGTGCAGTAATGATTTTGTTGGTTTATTTATTAAATTTTGGTGTAAATGGCATTCTTGGTACTTTAAGCGCTTTAGGTGTTCCATTATTTGCTTTAGCTGTATTTAATGGGTTGGGTGTCGAGTTTAATATTGGTGCAATCATTGCTTTTGCGACTTTAGTTATTATGGGTTTATTCCAATCTATGACTTTCTTTAATAAAATTAAGAAAGAAATTTACAATGGAAAAACATATAAAAAAGCTTATCAAGATGGATCTAATAAAGCATTTTGGTATACGCTTGATACTACAATAATTGGTTTAATACTTGGTTTTACCGCTTATTTGATTCCAAATGATGCAATATCTTCATTTGGCGTTTTATTAGCGATTGGCAGCCCTCTTCTTCTTTTAATTAATGCTGTAGTTCTTAAAGGTATTGCTTGGTTTATATATAATTCAAATTATATTTCTAGAAATCCTCAATTATTATCTCTTGATAAAAAGTTAATTCCTGATTTATCAAAGGATGAAAAACCAACATATTTTGAGCCTTTCAAACAAGCTACTAAGAAAAAAACTGTTAATATTTATTCGATTGGAACGGCAGTTTTATTAATTGCAAGTGTTATCGGAATCAGTGTTTTTGGATCAATCAATGGGAATATATTTAATTCTTCTTCGAGTCAACAAAGTTCGCAAGTTTTTATTAGACAAGTTCTTACAACAGAGTCTGATAACGAAATTACAAACTATGCTACCGACATTTCAGATAATTTTAATACGTATTTTAGTAAGAGTGCAGATGGAAAAACTCCTTTATCATCAAATGTCACTTTAGATTATTACTATAAAACATATGAAAATAACGGTACTTCTCAAAAAGAATTATTTTATGTTTTTGATCTCGGTACTGCGTTAAGTGAAAACAGCGAAGTTTATTATAATTCTGGAAGCGCAACTGTTGGAGATTGGTCAAAAGTTACATTAACAACCGCTTTTGAACAATATTTCACTGCCGGTATTGGAGTTATACCAATCATTCAAATTGATGATATTTCAATTAAAGAAGTTTATCTAAACGATGTTAATTCTTATGTTAATTATGTATTTATCTATTTAGGGATAGGCTTAGCTATTTCATTTGTGTATATTTCAATTAGATTTGGATTATCAAAAGGATTGGTCAGTTTATTTCTCTCATTTGGTGGAATATTAATTACTCTTGGTGTGTTTTCGTTAATTCGCGGTCCATTCGGTGCTGTTATAGCAATTGGAGCTTTATTATTAGCTGTATTTACGCTTTTAGTTTTTGAAGTTTATTTCCTTAATAGAAAAGAGAAATATAAAGAAAGCGCCACATTATTTAAGTCTGATTTCGCAAAACGTGATGAAGCGTATGCTTTATGTGATAACCTATCATATAATTTTGTTAAAACAACTTCCTTTATTGCTAGTTTTACAATCATAACATTATTGTTCGCTTTAAGTGTTGATAAGTATTTATTAATGCTAATTATTGTTGGAATGATAATTAATGTCTTAGTTTCAAGATATGTATCAATTCCATTAGAAAAAGGAACTGAAACGGGTATAAAAAGAATTGGTTCGTCATTCACAAGAATCAAACCTAATAAGAAAAAACAAAATTCAAAAGATGGGTCCGAAGGTCCTGAAGAAGCTGTTTTTACGGGTATAAACGATTAATTTAAGGGACATTTAACTTGTCCCTTTATTTTTATTAAAAGTATATGGAAAATTTTTTAGACAAATTATTAAATTATTATCATTTAACTTATGATGAATATTCTACTTTAACACAAGAACCATCATTTGATCTTTTACCAAGTCCATATAACTTCAAAGATATGGATTCTTTAATAAAATATTTGAATGAGAAAATGAACCAAAATGCGAAAATTTTGATTTATGGCGATTATGATTGTGATGGAGTAATGTCAACATCTATTTTATTTAATTCTTTTGCAAAAAAAGGTTACAAAGTTGGTTATTATGTTCCTAATCGTGTTCATGATGGGTATGGCTTATCTAGAGAGAAAATCAATTATTTTAAATCTTTGGGATATTCTTTAATTATTTGTGTTGATAACGGAATAACTTTAGTTGATGAAGTAGATTATTTAAATTCTATTGATATGGAATGTGTTATTATCGATCACCATACTCCATTAGATGTTTTGCCTAAGGCGAAATATATTTTACATCCAACTGTAAGTGAATTTGGCAAAATTTTTCTTAGTGCTGGCGGAGTTTCTTTTTTCTTTTCTCGTGCTTTTTTAAATTATGATGATCCTTATTTATGTGTTTTGGGAGCCATTTCAACAATAAGCGATATGATGGAGTTGAAAGATTATAATCGTGAATTAGTTCGCTTAGGCTTAAAATTACTAAATGAGAATAGGTATCTCAATATTGACTTACTGGCAAAATGCGATGGTTTTTATACTGAAGAAATTATTGGCGGAATAGTAGCTCCTAAAATTAATGCGATTGGTCGTATGTGTGAAGATAATTCAATATTTAATGTTGTTCGTTATTTTACTACCGATAAACCTGAGCTTTTTCCTAAACGTGTAGAACGGATTGAATCAATAAATAATAAGAGAAAAGATACAATTGCTGATTTTTTAACAGATACTGATATTGATAAATATAATAGTAAAGGAAATGCAATTGTTGAAATTGTTGATGTCGGTGAAGGATTAATAGGATTGATTGCGAATCGATTAATGAATGCTTTTGATAAACCAACTGTAATTTTTACAAAAGCCAACGATGGTACACTTAAAGGAAGTGCTAGAAGCAAGCCTGGTTTTAATATTATTAAATGTTATGAATCGTTAAATGATTTATTGTTATCTAATGGAGGCCATGCGATGGCTGGAGGTCTTTCAATAAAAGAAAGTAGTTTTGAAGAATTTAAAACTAGATTTAATGAATTAGCTTCTGAATATCCATTTGAACAAAATGAAATTCAGCCAATAATTATTTCATCTATGGATATTAATAGTAAGAATTTTGAGATTTATAGAAGCTTTGGACCTTTTGGGCAAGGAAATAAACAAATTTTGTTTAAAATAGATAATTTTGCTGAAAATCAACTGCATTTTAGTAAAGATAACAAGCATATTATTACGAGGTTATCGATGAATTCTACTCTTATTTATTTTAATTATGATAAAACTATTACTGACAAAAAAATTGTAAATTTTTATGGGTATTTTGATTGTCACACTTATAAAAATCATATTGATTATCAATTTAAAGTAACAAAAGTTGATTAATTTTAAGATGGAAGTAAAATTATAATATGAATGAAAATAATGAAAACACAATAGTTGTATTAAAACAAAATGGTGGTTATCCAATGCACACTTTTGAGGATGTTAGAGAATTAACGTGCGCTTATATTCATGACGAAAAAGATCGATCAATGATTAGGAAGGCTTTTAATTTTGCTAATTTGCACCATGCCGGAATATTTAGAAAGTCTGGAGAGCCTTATGTACAACATTTAATTGAAGTTGCTTATATTTGTGCTACTTTACAAAGTGGTCCTGTTACTATATGTGCAGCTTTTCTTCATGATGTTGTTGAAGACACTGAAGTTACAATAGAAGATATTAATCGAGAATTTGGCGAAGAAACAGGCAGAATTGTTGATTCTTTAACAAAGATTCAAAGACTAAAGTTAAGTAGAAGAACTGAAGCTGATTTTGAAGCTGAAGATCATAGAAAAATCTTTCTTGGAATGGCTAATGATGTTCGAGTCATTATAATTAAACTTGCTGATAGATTGCATAATATGCGAACCATAGAAGCTTTAAAACCAGAAAGACAACATGCTTTAGCTAAAGAAACTTTGGAAGTTTTTGCTCCAATTGCTCATCGTTTAGGTATTTATCGTATAGAATCTGAACTTGAAGATTTATCGTTAAAAGTTCAAGAGCCAGAAATCTATAGAGATATTTTAGATAAGTTAAATAATAGCATTGCTAATAGAACTAAAGCTTTAAACGTACTTAAAAAGAAAATTGCTGATGTTTTAATTCAATCTGGAATTAAGTTTGAAATTGAATCTCGAATAAAATCTATATATTCAATTTATAAAAAAATGTACTTTAAACATCACCAATTCGACGAAATTTACGATGTTTTAGCTTTAAGAGTTATTTGTTCAACCGAAATTAATTGTTATGAAATTCTAGGTTTAATTCATGCTAATTTCAAACCTCTTCCTGGAAGATTTAAAGATTATATAGCTATGCCAAAACCAAATATGTATCAGTCTTTACATACAACAATTATGGCAGGTGACGGAAACATATTCGAAGTTCAAATTAGAACTCAAGATATGGATGAAGTTGCTGAAAGTGGAGTTGCAGCGCACTGGAGATACAAAGAAGGCAATAATTATAACGCCAAACAAGAGCAAAAAGAAATTGAAGAGAAACTTCATTGGTTTAGAGATTTTGTTTCTATGAGCCAAGAAAATGAAGGTAGTGATGCTAAAGAATACGTTGATAATTTAACTAAAGATATTTTTGAGGCAAACGTTTATGTTTTTACTCCAAAAGGAAAAGTCATCGATTTACCTAGTGGATCGACTCCTATTGACCTTGCTTATAGAATTCATACTAAGATTGGTGATTCGATAGTTGGAGCTGTCGTTAACGGAAACTTAGTTCCTATTGCATATAAATTAAAAACTGGAGATGTTTGTGAAATTAAAACAGCTAATAACTCTTCCGGTCCAAATGAGTCATGGTTAAATATTGTTAAAACATCAAATGCTCGTAATAATATTAAGAAATTTCTTATAAAGAAAAATGCTCAATTTATGAGCGATGATAGAGGTCAAAAAGGTAAGCAATCTCTACTTGATTTCTTTAAAGATAGAGGTGCTGAAGAAAAAGATATAATTGACCAATTATCAACTAATAATGTACTAAATAACTACCATTGTAAGTCAATTGATGATTTATACATACTTGTGTACAATAAAACAGTACAGCCATCTGCTGTTGCAGATTATATTGGTTTTAAACGTAAAGATCAAACAACTTTAAAGCTTGTAAAAAAACAAAATCTTGATGATGATAATTGCCCTGTTACTGTCAATAACCAAACTGGATTAAAAATAACTTTAGGCAATTGTTGTACGCCAATTCCAGGAGATGAAATTGTTGGTTATGTTACAAAAGGACTTGGAGTTACTGTTCATAGAACTGATTGTCCAAATGTTATAAATCAACAAAAACGACTTATTCCTGTTAGTTGGAAAGATGATTTGAAAAAAGGATCGTATCCAGTTGATATTTTGATTGAGTGTAGCGATAGAGATAATCTTGTTGCAGATATTTTAAGTATTTTAAACAGTGTCAAAGTTAAATGTTCGGAAATTGGCGCTCGTTTTCATCCAGAAAATCTATCAACGACAGTTTCGGCACAAATATTCGTTGAAAGCAGAAGTCAACTAGATGATGTTTTTTCGACTCTAAAAAATATTAGTTCTATAAATTCTATAAGAAGAACTTGTCATTAATAGGCATAAAAGGGCGAATATCTTTGTATTATATCTATATTTTAGATATAATATACTTATTCTTTTTGAGGTATAAAAATGTATAGTTTAGTTAAGGGAACACACGATGTCGTATTAGATGAAGCAAGTCAATTTACTTATGTTGAACAACTATTAAGTAAAGTTGCAGAACAATATGGATATCACGAATTTAGGACTCCAATTATTGAGTATACTGAATTATTTTTACGTTCTGTTGGTGATTCGAGCGATATTGTTAGAAAAGAAATGTATACTTTTCAAGATAAAGGCGATAGAAGTATTACACTTAGACCAGAAATTACAGCTGGAACTATTAGATCAATGGTTTGTGAAAAACTCTTTGTTAATCAAGATTTTCCTGTAAAAGCTTATTATGTTGGTCCTTGTTTTCGTTATGAAAGACCTCAACAAGGGAGATATAGACAATTTAATCAATTTGGTGTTGAATGTGCCGGAGTTTCTTCTCCTTATAGAGATGCAGAAACAATTGTTATGGCCTATTCTCAACTTCAAATGCTTGGTTTCAAAAATCTTGAGTTAAAAATAAATTCTTTAGGAGATGCTGAAAGCCGTGAGAATTATAAGAAAGCCTTAAAAGATTTCTTCGCTTCTTCAATTTCTAACATGTGTGAAGATTGTCAGGAAAGATATAAATTAAATGTATTACGTATTCTTGATTGCAAAGTACCAGAAGATCAAGAAATAGTTAAAAAAGCTCCTAAAATGGGTGATTATTTAACGGAAAATGCAAAAAAAGATTTTAATACCTTGCTTAAAATTTTAGACGATAACGAAGTAAAATATAGTATTGATGATGGCTTAGTTAGGGGATTAGATTATTATAGTGGAGTTGTTTTTGAATTTCATTACACCTCTAAAGAAGGTAAAAATTACGGTGCAATCGGAGCTGGCGGACATTATTCAAATTTAATTGCAGAAATTGGTGGACCAAGTGTTGAAGGCGTTGGATATGCAATGGGTATCGAAAGACTTGTTGCAGTTATGAATGATGATCATTTATTCGATGAAATAAATAGAAATGATTTGTTCCTTGATGCTTATGTAATGCCAATTGGTGAAGAAAACATTGATTATGCGTTTAATGTCACCAATTATATTCGAGATAATGGATTTAATGCTGATATTTGTTTGGAAAATAAGTCGATGGGTCAAATGTTTAAAAAAGCTACTAGAAGAAATTCGACATTTGGAATTATTATTGGTTCAGAAGAAGTTCAAAATAAAGAAGTTGTTTTAAAGGATTTGTCGGAGCAAAAGCAAATTAAAGTAAAAATAGAAGATTTAATTGATAAATTGGACGAATTATTAGGTGTTGAAGAAGAACATGAACACGAACATGAGTGCCATTGCGGATGTGGATGTGAATGCAAAGATAAGAAAGAAGAATAAAATATGAATGAAAAATTTGAAAGAACTAATCGTTGTGGTGATTTAAGATTAGCTGATGTTGGAAAATCAGTTATTGTTATTGGTTGGGTTCAAAAAAGAAGAAATTTAGGTTCTCTTGTTTTTATCGATTTACGCGATAGATGGGGAATTGTTCAAGTTGTTGTTAAACCTGAAGATGTTGAATTACCTGATATTCGTAATGAATATATAATTCAAGTATTTGGTAAAATTAGCAAAAAAGATGTTCCTAATAAAAATTTAGCAACTGGAGATATTGAAATAGTTGCTGACAAAGTAGTTTTAATTAACACAAGCGAACAACCTCCAATTGTTATTAGTGATGATACTGATGCAAGTGAAGATATCCGTTTAAAATATCGTTATCTAGATTTAAGAAGACAATCTATGGTTAATAGATTTTTAACGAGAGCAAAAATTACAAAATGTGCTCATGATTATTTTTCTAGCAATGATTTTGTAAATGTTGAAACTCCATATTTAAGTCCTTCTACACCAGAAGGTGCAAGAGATTATCTTGTTCCATCTAGATTAAAAAAAGGATCTTTTTATGCTTTACCTCAATCTCCTCAATTATTTAAACAAATGTTGATGGTTGCTGGTTTTGATAGATATTATCAAGTAGCAAGATGCTTTAGAGATGAAGATTTACGTGCTGATAGACAACCAGATTTTACTCAGATAGATGTTGAAATGTCTTTTATGAATGAAGATGAAATTCTTGCGATGGCTGAGGGTTTCTTGAAGAAAGTTTTTAAAGAAGTTGTTGATTTCGATGTTCAACTTCCTTTAAGACATATGGAATATGATGATGCTGTCAATTTTTATGGTAGTGATAAACCAGATACTCGTTTTGGAATGAAATTAGTAGATTTAAAAGATATTTTAGATAAAACAGAATTTGGCGCTTGGAAAGATTCAAAGTTTATTAAAGCTATAAAAATTGAAGGAATTGCTGAAGAAACAAGCAGAAAAAAGCAAGACGAATATAATTTGCTTGCTAATAAGTTTGGAATGAAGTTTTATGCTTGCTTCAAAGTTGAAAATGATACTTTAGAAGGTTCTTTAGTAAAATTCATGAATCCTGAACAAATTAAAAACGTTATACAAGCTATGGATGCTAAAAATGGCGATGTCATATTTGTTGGTAGTGGAAACGATAAACATAATGTATGTTTTGGTGTTGGTGCTTTAAGAAGTATGATGGCAAAGAAATTAAATTTAATTAAGCCAAATACTTTTGATTTGTTATGGGTTGTACATTTTCCATTGTTTGAAAAGAGTGAAGAAACAGGTGAAATTGTTGCTGTTCACCATCCATTTACTCGTCCATGTGATGAAGATTTGTCAAAATTAAGAACCGATCCATTTAATGTTTATGCTTATGCGTATGATATTGTTATTAATGGATACGAAGCTGGCGGTGGATCTTTAAGAATTTATGATCAAAAAGTTCAACAAGAAATTTTTGAAATATTAGGATTAACTCCTGAAAGAATTCAAAAAAAGTTTGGTTGGTTTGTTGATGCTTTAAAATTTGGAACACCTCCACATGGTGGTTTAGCTTTTGGTCTTGATAGATTAACAATGATTTTAAGCGGAACAGACAATATACGTGATGTTATTGCTTTCCCTAAGAATCTTGCTGGTGTATGCCCTGTTACAAATGCCCCTTATCCAGTTGATGAAGATCAATTGAAAGTTTTAGGAATCGACATAATCAAGGAGAAATAAAATGAAAAAACAAAAGATTAAGACAGTTGATGATTTGAGCGTTGCTGCTATTAGAGCTAATTGTATTGACATGATCAATAAAGCTAAAAGCGGCCACCCAGGCGCTGCTTTAAGTTGCGCTCCAATGCTTTATGTCCTTTATAAGGACTTCATGAAAGCTGATCCAAAAAATCCAAATTGGATTGATAGAGATCGTTTCGTTTTGAGCTGTGGACATGCCTCAAGTCTTTTGTACACTGTGTTGCACTTATGCAAATTTAATATATCTGTTGATGATTTAAAACAATTTCGTCAATACGGTTCAATTACTCCAGGACATCCAGAAGTTGGAGTTACTGACGGAATTGATGCTGGCAGTGGTCCATTAGGCCAAGGTATTGCTGAAGCAGTTGGTTTAGCAATGGCTGAAACTATGCTTAGAGCAAAATATGGTAATAAAATATACGACCATTATACATATTGTATGTGTGGGGACGGATGCTTAGAAGAAGGAATTTCTCAAGAAGCAATTACTTTTGCTGGTTTAGAACACTTAAATAGATTAATTCTTTTATATGATGCTAATGATGTCACTTTGGATGGTCCATTGGCTCAAAGTAATAAAGAAAATACTATTGAAAGATTTTTAAGTGCTGGATGGGATGTGGTTTATGTTAAAGACGGGAATAATTTAAAAGATATTCAAAAATCTATTAAAAAAGCTAGAAAGAGTATTTCTAATCCAACTTTAATTATATATAAAACAATTATTGGTTTTGGAAGCGCAAATCAAGGTACACATAAAGTACATGGTGCTCCACTTGGTGCTGAAGATGGTGAAAAAGCCAAAGAATTTTATGGTTATGTCGGACATAATCAATTCGAATTGCCTCAAGAAGTGTATAAAAATTTCGAAAACTCCTTCTATAATAGAGGACAACAAGCTTTTGCTCAACATTCTTTAGCAATGGAAGAATTAAAGAAGAATGATGAAAAAACTTATGATGAAGTAGTTACTTTTGCTTCAAATGATGTTTCAAAATATTTAAATAAACTTAATTTAAAGATTGATAATTTAAAAGTTGAATCTACCAGAAACGCTTCGCATCGTATATTAAATTATTTTCATGAATTATTGCCAAATTTTGTTGGTGGTAGTGCTGACGTTGCTGGTTCAGTCAAAACTGAGCTTAAAAATGGAATAACTTATTCTCCAGAACATCGTGAAGGAACCAATATCAATTGGGGTATTAGAGAGTTTTTGATGCAAGCTGCATCTAACGGAATATTACTTCATGGTGGATTAAGAACTTATACTGGATCATTCTTTGTTTTTAGTGATTATGCAAAATCTGCAATTAGAATGGCTGCTTTAATGAAGTGTCCAAATCTTTATTTGTTATCACACGACTCAGTGATGGTTGGAGAAGACGGTCCAACACATCAACCAATCGAACATCTTGCTGCTTTAAGAAGTATCCCAAATTTACTTACTTTTAGACCATGTGATTCTCGTGAAACTTATGCTTCCTATCGTATTGCTCTTGAGCAAGTTCATACTCCTAGTGCTCTTATTTTGAGCAGGCAAGATTTGCCTTTACTTAAGAACAGTAGTGAATATGATGATGTCAAAAAAGGCGCGTATATTGTTGATAAAGAATCATTAAAAGTTTGTAAAATGGTTATTATTGCAACCGGAAGTGAAGTCAGTTTAGCAATTGAAGCTAAAAAGGCTCTTAAAGAAAAAGGTAAAGGAATCAGAGTTGTTTCAATGCCATGTATGGAGCTGTTTGATCAACAAACTAAAAAATATAAGGATTCTATCATCGGAAAAGATTATACTAAACGAGTTAGTCTTGAAATGGCATCTACATTTGGTTGGGGTAAGTATGCTCCAAACAATATTGGATACGATCATTTCGGAGCCAGTGCCAAAGCTGAAGATGTTGTTGAACATATAGGTTTTGGATTGGATTCGATTGTTAAAAAGATTCAAGATTTATTAAAATAAAAAAAGGAGGCTTTATATGAAAAATTATCAATATTTAGAAAATTATTGTCAAAATGGTGATTTAGGTATTAATAAAAATGTTTTTAAAGCGGTGGCTGAACATTGTTTAACAAAAGAGATTGATTTAGAAAAAAACAAAGAAAAGTTTGGCGATGTCGAAGTTTTAATTAAAGAAAATCATGTTTTTTATAAAATTCATGTTAAAGCTTCAGAAAAAGAAAATAAAGAAGAATTACAAAAAGAAGTTGAAAGTATTATTTATGCAAATTTAAAGTTGTTATGTGATGCTGATGAAAAATCAGTTGACATTAAACTGGTATTTGATATTAAATAATTCGTTGGAACGGGGATTATATGCAACAAACATCAAGAAATAAAGAACAAGAACTAGCAATGCAAGCAATGTATGGTTTTTTAATAGACGAATCTATTGATCAACCAATTGATGTTGTTGCGACTATTGAAAATTTAACCAATGAACCTTACAAGGATAGTTCGATTTTTATCAAGGAAATATTGATTACCGCTTTAAAAAATCAAGATCGAATAGTGGATCATATTTCGAATTACTTAAAAAATTGGAAATTTTCTCGTTTAAATAGTTGTATACAAGCTATTTTAATTTTAGCTGTAACAAATTACATATATTTAAACGAAGACAAAGGCGTTTCAATTGATGTCGCCGTTAAATTAGCCAAAAAATATGGTGACGACGACAAAGATTATAAGTTCGTTAATGCCGTTTTGGATAATTGTTTAAATGATAAATATAAGCAATAAAGATTATTATTCGATTAAAGAAGTTAATGAGTATATAAAATCACTTTTTGATAATACAATAACTTTACAAGGCATTGGATTAATTGGTGAGATATCTAATTATCGTGGGCGTAATAGAAATGGGCACATTTATTTTTCACTTAAAGACGAATTTGCTTCAATTAATGCCGTGATGTTTAAATACGATACAATGTCGTTAGATTTTGAGATGAAAGATGGCGATGAAGTTCTTGTTGTTGGCTCAATTTCAAGTTATACAGTTGCTGGTACATACCAAATAATATGTAAAAAAATTATTCCTTATGGAGAAGGCAATTTATTGTTGAAAAAAGAAATGCTTAAAAATAAATTAGTTTTAGAAGGACTTTTTGATGTTAATAGAAAAAAGAAAATACCAATTTATCCCAAAAAAATCGGTATTATTACTGGTAAAAATAGCGCTGCTGAACGTGATTTTGTATTTAACCTTAATAGAAGAAATCCGATGGTAAAAATAAAAGTTTATGGCGCAAAAGTGCAGGGTAGTGATGCACCTCAAGATTTAATTAGAGCAATTACTGAATGTGAAAATGATTCTCCTGATATTATAATTTTGGGTAGAGGCGGTGGATCAGTTGAAGATTTGAGCGCTTTTGATGATGAAAAATTAGTTAGGAAAGTCGCAAATTGCAAAGTTCCAATAATCACTGCAATTGGGCATGAAATTAATCTATCTTTATGTGATTTATCATCAGATGCTCATGCAAGCACACCAACTGGAGCTTGTGAAATAGCTGTTAGTGATATCAAAGATTTGTATAAAGAAGTTGAGTATTATAAAGGTAATATTCAAACTTTATTAAAATCAATGATAAATCGTTACGAATTGAGAGTTGCTAACATTTTAAAGAATAAAGTATTTGTTAATGTTGGTGCAGTTTACGATCAGTATATTTCTCGAATTTCAAATTTATCAATTAAAATCGAAAATGATTATAATAAATACATTGTGGAACTTTCAAATGATGTTGATATTCTAAAAACAAAAATTGAATTATCGAACCCTTTGAATTTATTAAAGAAAGGTTATGTTCTCACTTTTGATAGTGATGGTAAATTAATCACAAATGTTAATAAATTACACACTAATGATCAATTAACTATCAGGTATCGAGATGGACAAGTAAATGTTGTTGTTGATAAAATAATTAAAGAAGGAGTTTCAAAATGAACGAAAAAACTAATAAAACATTTGAAGAAGAGATGAAGAGATTAGAATATATTTCTGAAAAAATAGAAAGCGGAGAACTTTCAATTGAGAAATCTATTGAACTATATTCTGAAGCTCAAACACTTATTACAGATTTAGAAGAAAAAATTAAACATGCTAAAGATATGGTTGATAATCTAGAAAAAGTTGATAAATAGTAAATAAATAGTATAAAAATAGTAAATAAAGGAGGTTAAATATGAGTAGAATAATTTTACATATTGATTTAAATACCTTCTTTGTAAGATGTGAAGAAATTAAAAATCCTTTATTAGAAGGTAAACCTGTTGCGGTTGGAGGAGTTGGTAGGGGAGGAATAGTTTCTACTTGTTCCTATAAAGCCAGAGAATACGGAATTCATTCCGGTATGCCAATGTTTCAAGCACAAATGCTTTGTAAAAACTTAATTGTGATCCCTTGTGATTTTCATAATTACGAATTGTATAGTCGAGAATTTATTCATTATGTAAGAACGTATACGAGTCTAGTGGAACAAACGAGTGTCGATGAATGTTTTGCTGATTTTACTAATGTTTATTATCAATATGGTAACAATAATATTGATGAATTCTTAAAAGAATTTCAGATTGGGTTATTTAATAAAACAAAATTAAAATGCTCCATAGGTGTTGCTCCAACAAAATTTTTGGCAAAAATGGGTAGCGATATGAAAAAACCAAACGGCATAACAATAATTCGAAAAAAAGATATTCCATCAAAGATTTTTCCTTTGCCAATTAAAACCTTTTTTGGAATTGGTAAAAAAACTTATCCAATTTTAGAAGAAATAGGTATAAAAACGATTGGTGATTTATATTATGGGATTAAATCACAAAGAGATGATGTTAATGGTATTATTGGTTCATTTTCTACTTCTATCATTTCTGAACTTGAAGGAAATAGTAGTTTTAAAATTAATACTGCTCCTAGTGATCCTAAAAGCATCGGAACTACTTCTACTTTTGAAGAGAATTCGGACGACTCGGAATTCATTTTGTCTTTTATGATTCAGCAAACGAAATCAATTCTTAAAGAGTTACATAAAGCAAAAAAATTAACAAAAACAATACAATTAACTTATAAAAACGCAAAATTTGATGAAGAAAGTTGCCAATTTAAAGTTAAACAATTCTCTAAAACATTGATGAATCCCACAAATAATGATGATACTATAATAGAAGCTGTTAGAAATTTATTTAAAGAAACATACAATGGCCAATTGATAAGAATGAGTGGCGTTTGTTTTCAAAATTTAACTGACGCTAAGGACGCTAAGATTCAAATGACTTTTGACGATTTTGAAAACGATGACAGTATTGATAAAACTCACGATATAATCGAAAGTTTAAATAGAGAAATTAATAAAAAAATGTTTTTTCGAGCGAGTGAATTGAAAGATGAGGATTTATTTAAAAATGGATCTAAGTGATGCTATTTCAAGATTTATTCAATATTGTTTATTTGAAAAAAATTTAACAAAAATAACAATATACGACTATAACGAAGATTTTCGTTTATTTTTAAAATATTTTCCAGACAAAAAGACGATAGATGACTTGAATGATTCTGATATCGAAGAATTTACTTATCAACAATCGTTAAACGGTCTTAAAACTAGTTCAATTGCTCGAAGAATTACAGTTTTAAAGAATTTTTTCTTATTTTTGGATACTGAAGGTATTAAAAAAGGTCTTGTAAAACCAATCATAATGCCAAAAAGAGAGAAAACCTTGCCAGTTTATTTAACTGTTGCAGAAATAGATCGTTTAATGTCGGTTCCAAATATCAAAAAAGGCAATAAATTACGTGATAAAGCCATGATTGAGACTATGTATTCGTCCGGTTTGAGAGTTAGTGAATTAATAAACTTGCAACTTAAACAAATAAATGTTGATGAACATATAATCACAGTTGTAGGAAAAGGTAAAAAAGAAAGATCGATTCCAATCAGAGATGAATCAATAAAATTTCTTAAAATGTATATTTCTGAAGTAAGGAATAAAGGTGTAATTGTCGAAAAAAACTATGTTTTTCTTAACAAACAAGGCAAGAGATTATCTAGACAATATTTTTTTACTTGTATTAAAAAATATGCAAAACAATGTGGAATCGAAAAAGATATTCATCCGCATACTTTAAGGCACTCTTTTGCAACTCATTTATTAGAAAATGGAGCAGATTTAAGGGCAGTACAAGAAATGCTTGGTCATACCAAGGTAGAAACTACCCAAATTTATACACATTTAAGTAATCAACACATTATTAACGCTTATGATTTGTATTGGAAAAAGAAATAAAATATAATAAATAGAAGAAATATCGGGGAGATTATATGAAATATAAAAGAATTTTTGTAATTGTTATGGATTCTTTAGGAATCGGACATGCTAAGGATCAAAATGCTTTTCATCAAACTGGTGAAATTAGCGACCTTGGAGCAAATACATTTAAACATATTAGTGAAGCAAAAAAATTAAATATTCCTACATTAGAAAGTTTGGGAGTTGCTGATATCGATGAATTGAATGATGTCGCTATTGTTAAGCACCCAAATAGTTATTCGATTAAGTTAAATGAATCTAGTAACGGAAAAGATACAATGACTGGTCATTGGGAAATGATGGGAATTTTAACTACAAAACCATTTAAAACATTTACGGATACAGGTTTTCCTCAAGATTTATTAGATGAATTAAGTAAGAAAACTGGACATAAATTAATTGGAAATTATGCTAGTAGCGGTACCGTTATTCTTAATGATTTAGGAGAACAATCAATTAAAGAAAATGCTTTAATTATTTATACATCTAGCGATTCAGTTCTTCAATTATGCGGCTCTGAAAAGTATATGGGCTTAAACGAGCTTTATAGATGTTGCGAAATTGCTCGTAAATTATGTATGAAACCTGAATGGTTTGTTGGAAGAGTTATCGCACGTCCTTTTGTTGGCGAAAAAGTCGGTGAATTTAAACGTACAAGCAATAGGCACGATTACGCTGTTAGTCCAAGTGGAATTACAGCTATGGATATTCTTAAAGATAACAACTTATCCGTAAGTTGTGTTGGTAAAATTAACGATATATTTAATAGCGTAGGTGTCACTGAGACTGTTCATACTATTTCTAATCAAGACGGAATGGATAAAACTATTGAAATTGCTAAATCGAAAAATTTTAAAGAAGGTCTATGTTTTGTAAATCTTGTTGAATTTGATAGCGAATTTGGACATAGAAGAAATACTTTAGGTTATGCAAAATGTATTGAAGAATTTGATCCTAGATTAAAAGAATTGATATCTTCGATTAATGATGATGATTTAATTATGGTTACAGCAGATCACGGAAATGATCCAACTTGGGGAGGAACTGATCATACTCGTGAAAAAGTCCCATTATTGGTTTATTCTAAAGCAATTAATGACGGAAGATGTCTTGGCGATGTTCAATCCTTTGGAGCTATTGGTTCAACTATTTTAGAGAATTTTGGTCTTAAAAAAGATAAAACAATGGTTGGCGATCCAATCGAAGAGATATTGAAATAGGAATTAAAGAGATTTGCCATTATGAAAAAAAGTTATAAATTATTAGGTTTTTTGGCAGTCGTTACATCTATTGTCTCTTTGGCAAGTTGTAATTCAGCTGCTAATAACGATGATGATAACAATGAAGACAGCATTGATTATTTAGACAAAGATTCAATGATGCTATCTCCTGCTGGTGCACCAAATTTAGCTGTATATAGTAAAGTTTTAACGACGAGTTCGCTTACAACAACGACGCCTGCTGATATTCCAGCTCAATTACTAGATACAAATTCATTTTATAATTACGTCGTATTTGATGCTGTGAATGCTTTGAAATTAGTTAAGGCTAATAAGGCTAAATATACTTTTCTTGGTCTCTTGACTAGCGGAAATTATCATCTTGTGGGTTTTAATCAAGAAGTAGATGCGGTCCCTGCTATTGGTGATCATTTTGTTTCTTTCGGAAAAGGATTGATGACTGATGAAATCATGAAGTTTTTAGTTCCTGAAGCATACGAATCTGGATCGACTATTAATTATTTAGAAACTGGCGTAAGTGCAGTTGCTCAAAAGTTAATTGCTGGACCTGATGGTGAATATACGTCTT
The DNA here is from genome assembly GCA_002399785.1 of Caryophanales bacterium UBA4855. Classification (GTDB taxonomy): domain Bacteria; phylum Bacillota_I; class Bacilli_A; order RFN20; family CAG-826; genus Onthovivens. The sequence goes on along the minus strand of DHEH01000010.1, from coordinate 121,245 downwards.
ATTGGGCTTTAATTGCGGAGCCTGCTCTTCAAAATGTGTTAAATAAAAACAATAAAGTTAAAGATTATAAAAATTGTACAACTTGGATAAAAGAAAAAACTGATGGAAAATTTGATTTTATTCCACAAGGTGGCTTATTTGTTAAAAATTCTTATTATGAAAGTAGTTTAACAAATGTTAATAATTTTATGGTTCAAGTAAAAAAAGATATGACTAATGCTATTAATAATCCAACAAAAGTAATTGAAGATATTACAAATAGCAAAATGACTTCTGATGATTTTACTAAAAAATTTGGTTTCAATTCTTCTTTAATTGATCCTTTACAAAAAAATAGTTCTAATTTGTTTGGGATTAGCGATCCTAAAGGATTAATCGGAGGGGATAAAGCTATTAATACTACCAAAATTAATGAGTTTTTAATTGAAATTGGAAGCGCTTCGGCGAATCATATATAAAATTAATTTAATATGAAACAATTCTATAAAAATCACAAAAGCTTAATAAATATTCTATTTGTGATTTTAGGAATTGTTTTTTTATTTCTTGTTTGGGATGTTGCAAGTAGATCTTATAATTCTCCTTATGTTTTTCCTAATGTTATTGATACATTTGCTAATTTAGGATTACTTTTAACTCAAAAAAGCATCTATTTATCTACATTAACTACTTTAGGGATGGCCTTGCTAGCAATTATATTTTCTCTAATTTTTGGGTTTGTTTTTGGTGTTTTATCGTTTTATATTGAACTGTTAAGGAATTTTTTAAGACCTTTTGTTAGTTTTTTTAAGATAATACCAACTGTTTGTGTAGTAATATTATTAATATTGTTTTCTAAAGGTTTTGCTTCTTATTTAATTATCGTATTTTTGGTAATTTTTCCTATTATGTATGAGTCAACATTAAATGGTTTTATAAATATCGACAAATACATAATAGAATCTTGTAAAATGGAAGGGTTTTATAGACCAAAAGTGTTTCTAAAGGTTTTGTTACCAATGTCTTTTCCTTATATTAATTTGGGTCTCATTCAATCGATAGGATTGGGTTTAAAAGTGGAAATAATGTCAGAAATACTTATTGGTTATGGTTCTATTAGGGGATTAGGCTATTTAATATATGAAGCACAAAGTATAACTTTTAATTTTATAGATATTTACTCATATGTAATAATTGTCATTTTTGTTTACGGAATTATAGATTTATTATTGTTTTTATTAAGAAAACGCATTAAAGAAAAAATAAATTAAATTTTCTTCTTAATTTTTAGACTTTATAGACATCTTGTATGTAAAGGAATGAATAAATTTAAATTTTCTGTGCACGAAGGTTTAAATTATTCTAGGTATTTTATTATGGATAAAGATGCAAATTCGTTAAAAGAGCCCGTTTATGTCATTGATTTTGAAAAGAATAGTTCATTGCAATCACAATTAACTTGGATGGAAAATGCTCGAGAAAATCTATCTAGTTCTTTCTCTAAATCACATGACATAAATTTAAGTCAGGGTTCAATTCATGAATACGCAAAAGCCGCAAATTCAGATGGATCAATTATTAAAGGTTTATGTATAGTTCTTGAAATGTCAAATAAATGGCAGCCTTTAGCAATTATTTGTCCAATATATAAGGTAAAGAATGAAGTTTGCTTAAAAGAAGGCTTAAACATAGGTTTGATTCCTAATTTTGGCAATTCTGAATATATTGCTGCAATTCAAGAAATTCGTTTTATCCAGAAAAAACGCTTTTTAATTCCTGGAATTCAACAAAAAGAAGTTGCGCATGTCTTTAATGATGTTGTTTTTGATGTGATGTCTTTTTACATTAAATTATTAAACAAAATTATGGATTACCAATTTAAATGTACTGTAGTTAAGGTATGTTAGTATTAAATTAGTAGTTAATTAGTAATATTTTAATATCATAAAAATGTGGATAACTACGATTAAATATAACTAATAATTTCGTTAAATTTTTGTTTGTTGCACAAAATATATCGATATATTCGAATGTTTAAATACTTTTTATTTACATAATAGATATTATCCGAAGTAATTTAAAAACGATAATTTGATACACTAATTTACTAAAAATAACTATTAAAGCATTTTGTTGAATTAACACTGCTTTTTTATAAGCAAATCATAAAAGGAGAAAATAAATGAAGAAAAAAAGTAAAGTTTTTATTGTTGTTGCTACAGCATCAGTTTTGCTTGGTGCTCTTACGGCTGGTGCGGTTTTTGTTGGTTATGGTCTTGGTCACAATTCATCAAACAACTTATTTGAAAAAATCACTGTCAAAGATAAAGAAGTTGTTTATGATGGAATACCACATAAACTAGACATCGATATGCCGGATCAAATGAAAGAATCACATACAATAAGAAATTCAAAGAACCAAATTGTCGCTGAGTGTGTAAAAGTTGATGTTTACACTTATTTTATTGATTTTAAATACAACGATGTTGTGAAAAAATGCGAAGCAAAGCTTACTATTATCGATGGAGAAGATAATAATTTAAATTTGTTACCTAGCGACCTATCACTTATGTCCGTTAAAATGGCAAGAATCAGTGCTGACGAATATAAAATATCAGCCACTATTACCCCTTCATATTATGCTGATACGGGTGTTAAATGGCAAATTTATTGGAAAAATAAAGATTCTGATTGGGCAATCAATAAAAACGTATTAGATTATTTAACATTAGTTGATAATAAGGATTTATCGTGCAATATTAAGAGAACAAAATATTTTGGTGAGCAGATGATATTAAAAGGCATATCTAATTATGATAATTCCATGTTCGCTACTGCATCAATTGATTGCGAAAAGAAACTTTTATCAAGCGAATTAGTATTAAATCAAGTTATTAGCGAGAATTATACAGAGGCAATTTCAACAAAGATTGCCACCATTACACATAATACTAAAATTAGCATATCAAACAGCAATACTTATTCCGATTACACTATCAATAAAGACTATAACCCTACTTATTCTTTCATTTTTAAAGATTTATCTTATAAAGGTGAAAAATTAGTTGGTGGCCAAAAAGTTTTTGGAACATATTATTTTAATAAAGAATACGATTTAACAAACATTTATTCAAAATATATTGTAAATGGGACAGTTTTTAATATAGATTCTTTTAAAAAAGATTTTCAAAGTTGGTATGATGGTTTGTCATATGATGAAAAAAGTGCAAATTTTATATTTAAATATAGTGCGTTTATAGATGATGAAGACACAGCTCATAACGGAACTGACATATTGTCATTTTATGACATATATTCCACTTTCGATTCTTTAACTGTAAATATGAATAAATATAATGTTGATTCAGAAACAAAAACTCTAGGAATAAAGATTTTACCAATTGTTTCTACGAGTTTTAGTATCGATTCAACTGGTATTACTTTTTAATTTCTAATTAATCGCCTATATCTATTAGTCGATATTTTGACTGCAAATTGTATCACTAAAAGAGTTAAAAAATATTTTATGCATTTATTTAAGTTGTTAAAATAACGATATTCATTAACAATTTGAATTTATTGTTTAATTATTTTGCCATCGCTTGTGTTTGTTCCTAAATAATGATCGAAGCATTCAATACTAAAAACGTTTTCATTAAATTTATTCTTTTTATTATCTAAAAACTCTTTATTTTTATTTAGTACATAGACAAAACCTTTGTTTATTGACATATTCATCATTGCATAAATCATATCGCTTGAATCATAGCCTCTAGATGGATCTATTTTATCAGAAGCATAAATAACTTTTTCCATTGTAGACATAGTTTTCTTTCCTGTACAATGGAAACGGACAGCATTTAAAATTTGTGAATCGGTAATATTAAATTCACTTTTCAGTATAAAAGGGGCTATAAAGCTGTGAAAAGCGTATTCATCAACGCATTGATATTTCTTTTCGACAACAGTATTCATTAATTCTCTTTCTTTGTTTTTGTCGATAAATTTAGCTATATCATGGGTTAGTCCGGCAAAAAAATATTTAAGCGGATCTTTCAAATTGTGTTTAACGGCGATATCGTATGATAATTGAGCAACACTTTGCGAATGAACAAATCTTTCCTCGCTAATATTCTTTTTAACAATATCATTAATCCGTTTTTTAGCGTTAATTTTTCCATTTTTTTGAACAACAAAACAAGAAGAATCAAAATAAATATTTTTAGCCATGATTATTTTTCTAATGTAATATGATCTTTAAGTTTTAAGTTTTGCTTATAAATAATGATTGTTTTTCCTATGGATTGGACCAAATCTGACTTAGTTGCTCCAAGAATATCTAAAATCATTTCTTCTTTGGTTTTGGATGCAAATGAAGAATTTAAAAAAGATATTTTAATAATTTCGTATTTTGTTAAAGCATTATTTAATAATTTAATAACATTTTCGTCAATATCGGATTTACCAATGTTAAATTTTAATAAATTTTTCTTTTGGTGTGCAATTGTTCTTAATTGACTTTTGTTTTTACTTGTTAACATATTGAACTTTTCCTCTTGTTGTATAAACATAAACTCCTTTAGGGACAAAAACTCTAAATAATTGATTGTTTCCAATGAAATTAATCCAGCCTAATCCTAAAATACCAATATCTCTACTTCCTTTTTCAGGAATTTGAATATCATAAGCATCAAAATCTGTAGCAGATTTTATATAATCGATAATAGGCGAAACCTTTTTCTTTTTTAATAGATTGGTTAATGAATTTTCTAAATCACCCTTTATCAAATTTATATTAACTTCACTACTTGCGTAACAGGAAACGTTCGTTCTTGGGCCGTTTATTAATTGAATGCCAACTAGACCACCAAATAATATTGAGTTATTTGGTGATAATTTAAAGTTTCTTGCCTTAACAGTTTTTTTAGGAATAATTTGGTTTTGTGAAATTTTATCAGCTTTAGATATAATTGAATTATTAATGCTTGTTCCTGGAGTTTCATAAATATAGTGACTATCATTTATTGGAATTCTAAAACCTCTAAGATCTGAATCGTTGAAAGTGTAAGTTGTAATTAAGTTATGAGTGTTATTTGTATAGTTTCGAAGGAAATCTTCAATTATTGTTGATTTACCACTTGTAGTTGCACCAATAAAATAAATATCTCTATTTTTTCCATACTTAATTAGTTTTTCATGAAGTATATTCATGTTATAACCGCTATTTGTTGAAACTAATATCGAATCCTTAACGGTTAATTTTGACACTCTTAATCTATGTTCGATGTAATGTTGCAAAATATCATTGTCGGCTTCTGAAGGAAGTAAATCTCTTTTGCTAGCTACAGCAAAAACATCGATACCTTCTAACTTTTTGTTTAATTTAGAAATGAAAGAACCTTCGAATGAAAAAACATCAACAACATAGACAACAAGAGCATTCTTAATTTTTATTTCACCAAGAATACTTTCGTAGCTTACTTCAAAATCAGCTTCTTTAGGGGAACTATTAAATCTTTCATTCTTAAAACAATTATCACACAATAAAAGTCCTTCAGGGTATTTCTCCATTACTTCTTTTTCGATGTACCCAGGTTTGCTATTGTCATCATTTTGAAGAATAACACCACAATGATAACATCTATAAACTTTACTTAACTCTGCCATATATTGTCCTCCAATTAATTAAAAGCTTCTGCTTTTTTAATTTATTTCTTTTTGGTTTATCGAATAATTTATTCCGTTTTGTGACTAATTGATCGGAATTTACTACGTTTTCAGTTAATATAGATTTGATGCCAATTTTATTTGCGCATTTTATATCTGTCATTAATTGATCACCAATCATTATACATTCGTCTTGATTAATTGAGTTGGTCTTTAAAAACTTTCTTGTGTTTTTTGTAAATGGTTTGCCAGCTCTCGGTATATATAACAAATTTAAACATTCACAATATTTGTCGACTCTTTTTTTGGTGTTATTAGAAATGACTATTGGAATTAAATTGTTTTTCTTTAATAATTCAAGATATTCACGAGTTCTATCGCTTGGAATTTCTTGTTTGTGGCTGTCTAAAGTATTATCTAAATCACAAATAATGTATTTAATACCAATTTTTTTAAAAAAATCAGGATCAATTTCAAACAAACTTTCGCTATAAGCGTATGGAATATATTTTTTCATATATCTTTATTATATTAAACATAACTGAATAATTAAACTAATATTTGCTTAGTGAATATCGTTTTATCACGATATATTCGATAAAAAATAAATTATAGAAATTAAGAGAACAATTGATAATTAAATTTTAATGAATGATTTTATATTAAAAAATAGTTTATAATAGAAAAATGAACGAAATAAAATTATCAACCAAATTTGGATATATAGGTTATTTGTTTACAGCAACTACAGCTTTATCTTTTGCTGCGCTACCATTATTTATTTTTGGATTGATTATTTGTTTAACGACAAAAGCAGATTTTAAATGTAGTGATTTTTATTTGAATTTGTCCGGTATTCTTTGTTCTTTATTTTTTATTATGTATCTTATAGCAATGGGAATAATAGCCTTAAATTAATCGCCCATATCATCAAATATAGAAATTTGTTCATAATTTGAATTTTTGTCATCTTTTTTTTCATCATTCTTTTTATCTTTATTTATTAAAGAATCGTTAATTTTTTGTTTCTTTTCCATTCCAAGTTTTTCAAAAATGCTCACTTTTTCAGTTTGTTCCTCCACTTTTGCTACAGGTTTTTCTTCTTTTCTTCCGAAAAAATCTGTTGGTTTAAAGTTTTCGTGAGTGTTTTCTTCAATTGTATCCTGATCAACAGTTTGAATAGTATTAAAGTAAATCTTTTTGATGGTTAGTTTATCTGAAAAATCTAAATTTTTCTTACAATAAGACTCTAAGGGGGTAAGATGGAAATCATTGATATTTAGTGAAATCACACTATCATCATCCATTAAAGCGTTGAGCATCATTGGTTCATTTTTATCAATAATCTTATTGCAATAAACAAGTTTGTGAGGTGATGATTTAAAAGATTTAAAAACAGCAAAGTTCTTACCTAATCTATTTGTTAATTCATTGTAACTTATATCGTAAATTCTTGAACAACCTTCTTTGGTAATTATAATGATCTTTCCTTTTTCATCTTTTCTATATGTTAAAAGTACAGCAACTTGACTATCTCTAAGCGTAGAAATAGCCTTAACACCGGAAGATTTTAATCCAGTAGAAGTTACTTCTGATTCACTAAAATATGTTGAGTAACCTTTCTTTGTAATAATCATTAAATTATTATCGCCATTAGAAATACAAGCATCAACAACAGTGTCATCATTTAATAAACGCATACATTGATTTGGTTTTGTGCATCTATCCATATAAAAATCATTAAGTTTGGTTTTTTTGATTTGTCCATTAGCACTAACTAAAACAACATTAACTTTTTTGTTAAAATCTTTTACTAATATGCATTTGATTATTGATTCATCAAGTGGCAAATTACAGACATAATTAATATGTTTTCCTTCATCTTTCCACTTTCCTTCTTGAATTTGGTCAACACAAAGGCAGAAATAATTTCCTTTATCTGTAAAACATAATAAATAATCAAAAGTATTGCAAAGTTGGCTCATTACAACACAATCCCCAACTTTAACACCAGGGAGTGAATTATCACTTGCATTGTATGATTTAATTGATGAACGTTTTATGTATCCATCACTGGTAACAACAACGTACACGTCTTCTTTAATTATTAAATCTCTTTTATCAATCTCAATCTTTGGTGACTCATCAACAATGACCGATCTTCTTGGAACTCCGTATTTTTTCGTTATATCATGTAATTCATCAATAATTATACGTTTTAATTTCGTTGGATTATTTAATGTTTCAGTAAGATCTTTAATTTGAGATTCTAAATCAGCTTGTTCCTTAATGTAAATATTTACATCAGTATTGCTTAATTTATATAAAGGCATCATAACAATAGCTTCAGCTTGGGTTTCAGAAAAACTATAAGCATTAATTAAATTATGTTTTGAATCTCCTTTGTCTTTACTTCCACGAATAATTTTGACGACTTCATCGATAATATTAATCGCTTTGATTAAACCTTTAATGATATGTAAACGATTTTGTGCTTTATTTAAGTCGAATGTAGTATATCTAGATACGACATCAATTTGGTGTTCAATATATGTATCTAAATAAAATTCTAGAGTCATCGTTCTTGGATGATTTTGGCAGATTGCAACACAATTTGATGTATAACTGACTTTTAATTGTGTTTTGTTCATTAAATAAGCCAAAATAATTTTTGGGTCAATTGTTTTTTTAATATCGACTGTGATTTTTATATCATCACCAGCACTCAAATCTTTAACATCTAATAAACCATCAATTTCTTTTGACCTCTTTATTTTATCTATTGAATAAACTAAATTTTGTTTAACAACGCCATAAGGAATTTCTGTGATTAATAATTCGTTATAATCGTTGTTTTCTATAATTTGAACTTTACTTGCTAGTTCTATTTTACCTTTACCTGTTTCGTAAATATTTTTAATTCCTTCGGATTTAAAAATTATTCCTCCAGTTGGAAAGTCTGGCCCTTTAACAAATTCTAGAAGGTCATCTAAAGAGCATTTAGGATGATTCATTCTATAAATTGTTGCATTGCACATTTCAATTAAATTGTGGGGTGGAATATCTGTAGCGATAGCAACAGCAATACCTTCACTACCATTAACATATAAATTTGGATATCTACTTGGTAAAACAACAGGCTCTAGTTCGGTATCATCAAAATTTAAAGCCATATCAACTGTATTTTTATCAATATCTTGAGTTAAAAATTGGCTAAATTCATTTAATTTTGCTTCTGTATAACGGTATGCAGCCGCTGGATCGTTATCAATGCTTCCGTTATTTCCTTGAAATTGAATTAATGGAGAAGACATTTTCCATGGTTGACTTAGTCTAACAAGAGCATCATAAATTGATGAGTCGCCATGTGGGTGAAATCTTCCCATAACATCACCAACAATCTTTGCGCATTTTTTTGTTGGCTTATCATAGGTATTTCCATTTTTGAACATGCTATAAATAATTCTTCTTTGAACTGGTTTTAAACCATCGCGAGCATCAGGTATAGCTCTATCTTGAATAACATATTTGGCATAAACAGCGTATCTATCGCCCATAATGTTATCCATTGCTTCAATGGATATATTTTCTTTTGTAGGTAACTCTTCTACCGCAATTTTCTTTTTTGCCATAATTATTTTGTTACCTCCTTGATAAATTCGTCATTATCGTTAAAATCAACGTTTTGTTCAAGCCATCTTTTACGTTTGTCTGCGTCTTTCCCCATCAAAATAGCAACTTTGTTTTCTACATTTAATGGGTCATCAATAGAAACTTGAATTAAAAGACGATGTTTAGGGTCCATGGTTGTAGTTTTGAGTTGTTTATCGCTCATTTCCCCAAGTCCTTTATAACGACTTACTTTGTATCCGGCTCCAACTTCTTTTTTTTCTTTTTCTAATCCGTCGTCATCCCAAGCATATTTTTCAATATTAATATTTCCGTATCTATCCTCTTTATATATGCGATATAAAGGTGGGACAGCCACAAAAACATGACCTTCAGTAATTAAACTTCTCATATAATTATAAAAGAATGTTAAAAGTAAAGTTTGAATATGAGCACCATCTGTATCAGCATCGGTCATAATAATAACTTTATTATAATGTATTTCTTTAACATCAAAATTTTGACCAGCTCCAGCACCGATTGTATTAATAATTGTGGCAAATTCGACATTATTTAAAATTTTATCCATGGTCAAAGAGTCGGTATTGAGTGGTTTTCCTCTAAGTGGAAGAATCGCTTGATGGATTGGGTTTCTTCCTTTCTTTGCAGTTCCTCCTGCGGAATCTCCTTCAACGATAAATAATTCGTTTTGGTTATAATCTTTTGATTGAGCAGGTGTTAATTTATCACTTAAGATAACATTATCTTTATTTTTCTTTTTATTTCTTAATTCATCTTTAGCTTTTCTTGCAGCTAAACGTGCGTTTGCACTATCTTGGCATTTTTTAATTAAGCGAACAGCAAACTCTTTATTTTCATTTAAATAATAAGTCATTTTATTGTAAATTAAATTACTCACAACTGTTTGAGCAATTTGTGTACCAAGTTTAGTTTTTGTTTGACCTTCGAATTCAAGAATAGATTCAGGAAGTCTTAAACTAACAATTGCAGTTAACCCTTCACGAATATCGCTTCCCTCAAGTTTCATTTTACCTCTTAAAAGATCGTTATTATCGGCGTAATCATTAACTGCTTTAGTTATTCCACTTTTAAAACCAATTTCGTGAGTTCCACCATCTATTGTATGAACATTATTTACGTAAGATCGAATTGTTTCGTTGTAATCGTTATAACAATATTGAAGAGCGATTTCGACATTAATTTGGTTATCTACTCCTTCAAAATCAAGAACTTGTCCTAAAGGTGTTTTATTTTGATTTATTTCACTAACATATTCACTAATTCCGTTTTCATAAAAGAACTCATCTTTTGAGCCACTTCTTTCATCAATTAAAATGAATCTAACTTTTCTTAATAAAAAAGCAGATTCTTGAAGATGACTAGCAATACGATCATAACTAAAATTAATATCAGAAAAAATCGCTTTATCTGGTTTAAATGTTACGGTTGTGCCGTGTTTTATTGTATTTCCAACAACATGAAGAGGAACAGCTATTTTTTCTCCACGTTCAAATCGGATGTTATAGATTTTATTATTTGTATATACAGTAACATCGGTATATTCACTTAAAGCATTAGTGACGCTACTACCGACTCCATGAAGACCACCGCTGGCTTTATAAGCAGTATCTGAAAATTTTCCTCCACTATGAAGAGTAGTAAAAATAAGCTCAACTGCAGGTTTTCCTGTTTGCTTATTGATGTCACAAGGTATGCCTCTACCTTCATCGCTTACTGTTATAGAATTATCTTTATGGATTGTAAGAGAAATTTTATTTCCAAAACCATTCAAAGCTTCATCGATAGAATTGTCGATAATTTCCCATACTAAATGATGCAAACCATAAGAGTTTGTGCTTCCTATATACATTCCTGGTCTTTTTCTTACACCTTCAAGACCACTTAGTAATTCAATTGAGTTTGCGTTATATTCGTTAGTTACAGCCATAATAATAATTTTGTTTCAGTGTTCATTATACATTATTATAGTACATAAATTAAGTTAATTTTATATTGTTTTAGCCTTATAAAAACATCATTTACATAAAAAATTAATACACATTAATAATGTGGCAAAAATAAGAAGTTTACTTTATAATTTTCGTTATGGATATATTGTACAAAACTCTTATTGTTATTGCATGTTTCTTAACTGGTTATCTTTTTGGAAGTATTCCAAACGGATTAATTTTGGGATGGATGTTTGGGCATAAAGATGTTCGTAATTATGGATCTCATAATATTGGAGGAACTAATACCGGAAGAGTTTTAGGCAAAAAATTTGGAATTCTTGCGATTGTTTTAGATATTTTAAAAGTTTTAATACCTACGATTATTGCTATTTATCTTTTTGAATTTAACGAACCCATTAAAAATTATATGCTTGGCACGAATCAAGATTTTAATGTTTATGGTGAAGGAAATACTTTAGGGCAACTTTGTTATTATATAGTTCCTTTTTCTGCAATATTTGGGCACGCCTATTCTATCTATATAAAATTTAAAGGAGGAAAGGTTGTTTCGACTTATGCAGGAACTCAACTTTGTTTAACATACATTGCAATTCCGGTTTTCTTTCCTGTATTCTTTATTACTTTAAAGAAAACAAAATATGTTTCGCTTTCAAGCATTGTATCTTCTGGAACAGCTATGATTTATAGTTGGATATGTTATATTGTTTACGCATTAACTTTCACTGCTACAAATGTTGGCCCAGTTCAATATATGATGTGGTTCGACTTCGGCCCTCAATGCTCAATTTACTATCCTATAGTTTGTACATTTGCTTGGTTATTATTGGTCTTTAGACATAGAGAAAATATTAAAAGTATCACGGCAGGAAGCGAAAGAAAAATAACCTGGTTAAAATAATAATTAGTAGATTTTTAGTATATATCTAGTAATGTGGATAAATAACTATATTTATTCCACATATCAAAATAACGCGATTGTTATCGCGTTTTTAATTGACAATTTTTCGTTAATTATTTTTTTCTTTAGCGTTTAATAATACTTCGCTATTTAAAATAGATGCAACAAAAGTTCAAAAAAATTAAAATACGAGCATAGAAAAACGACCACTATTTATGGTCGTTTTTTTGTATTAAGAATTTTTATTTTTTGTGTTTGTTAACGTTATTCATGACAGCTCTAATTTGTGCTTCACTAGGTTTTCTTCCCATTTGCATATACATTGCTCTGATCATGTCTTCATTAATTGGAGGATTTTCCTCCATTTGTTTTTGAAAGAAATGACGAGTGATAAAGAATGTTGCAACGGCACTAGCAATTACGCAAGCTATACATATTAATAATATTTGCCACCGATCCATTTTAGTGTCCTCGCTTAGTTAGCTCTACCGTCGTATTGAGCGTTGTCAGTTCTAACTAAAACGTTTTCACCATCATTAATGAATAAAGGAACTCTAACTTTTAATCCGGTTTCTAATGTTGCTTCTTTTGTAGCTTTGTTAACTGTATCACCTCTAACGGCTGGTTCACAGTGTGTAATCTTTAAAGCGACCTTAGCAGGAAGATTAATACCTAAAATTTCTTCATCGTATGAAACGATTTCAACTTCAAGGTTCTCTTTCAAGAATTGTTTTTCCCATTCGAGTTTGTCGTGAGCAATTTCAATTTGGTTGTAAGTTGTTTGATCCATAAAAACAAATGAAGTTCCATCATCATATAGATAATTCATTTTATTTTTTTCCAATCTGACGGTTTCGACGTTATAGCCAGAGTTATAACTCTTTTCGGTTATAGAACCAGTTCTTACGTTTTTAACTTTAACTTTTGCAACCATCTTTCTCATTGCTGTTTTGTTTAATAAAATATCAATAACAAGCAATAATTCATTACTATCTTCATAGTAATTGCCAGGTCTTAATTCTGTTGCGTTCATAAAACTTCCTCCTATTTTAAATAAACATTAGTTTCTAATTCTTTTTTTAAATTTGAATAATCACCGTGTCCAGGATAGATTGTTAAATCTATTGGAAGATGCTTAATTCTTTCTAGTGATTGATTCATGCTTTTAATTGATCCTGTTGGTAAATCTGTTCGACCTACACTATTTTTAAAAAGAGTATCGCCAGTAAAGATGGCTTTTTCTTTATCTAATTCGAAGCAAACTGATCCGCGAGTATGTCCTGGAGTCTCAATGACTTTAAACAAGTATCCGTTGCCAAAATTTATTTCGTCTTCATCATCTAATAAATATAAATTGTTATAATTAACAGTTATTTCTTCATCAAATGTAACAGAACCATTCAATCTTGTGTTATTAAGCATTTCAACTTCGTTTCTATCGATAAAAACAGTACATGGAAATTTCTTTAAGAATTTATTCAAGCCCCTGATATGATCGAAATGACCGTGAGTTAATAAGACACCTAAAACACTTGAAGCATGATTTTCTTTTATGTATTTAATGACTCTATCGGTTGTAGAACCTAAATCGATTACAATGCAACCTTGATTTTTTTCGCCTATTACATATGTATTAGCGCTAAATTCATCGACATCATCATCATACCTAAAAGTTTTAATCATTATTTCTTCTCTTTAAATAAAGTCTTTTTTCTGCAATGTGGACAGTACTTTTCTTGTTGTAATTTGTCTGGGTGATTCTTTTTGTTTTTACTTGTAATGTAAGCTTCTTCGCCGCATACAGTACATTTAAGTATAATTGAATCTCTACTACCTTTTGCCATAATAAAATCTCCTTTGTAAAATATGCTTGATTAATATATCACAACTAATGTTAAAAAGAAAGATTTATAAATATATATTTATAATTAACAATACGTATTTTTTTGGTATTATAACCTTGTTTTTATAGATTATTTGGTGTGGTTCAATTATAATGAAGAACGTATGAATAGAATCGAAACAAAAAAGATAAAAATTGGCAATGTTACGCTTGGTGGATCAAACAAAATATTAATTCAATCGATGTGTGATATAAAGACAAGTAATTATAAAAAAGTTATAAAGCAAATTAATGAATGCGCTCGCTTAGGTGCTTCAATGATGCGTGTCTCGATTCAAGATAATGATGATGTTTCCGCTATTACCAAGATAAAAGAAAAAGTTTCCATACCTGTTATATGTGATATTCATTATTCATTGGATTTTGCCTTAAAAGCTATTGGTGCAGGTGCTGATGCTATAAGAATAAATCCAGGAAACATTAACAATAATGATAAGTTGAACGTTCTATTAAAAATTGCGCATCGTGACCGTATTCCAATTCGTATTGGCGTTAATGAAGGTAGTTTGAAAATAAGTAAAGAAGAAAAGAAAGATAACGAAAAGATTGCTAAAGCTTTAGTTGATAAAACTTTAGAATATGTTAAATATTTTGAAGAACACAATTTCGATAATATTGTTCTCAGCGTTAAATCTAGCTCTCCTGATGTTACTTTAATAGCTTACAGAATGATTGCAAAAAAGACTAATTACCCAATTCATATTGGTGTTACTGAATCTGGTTTTGATGAAGTTGGAATTATAAGATCAATTTCTGTATTGAGTCCTTTAATTTTAGAAGGCATTGGCTCCACTATCAGAATTTCTTTAACAAAGGATCCCTATAAAGAGATTATTACTGCTAAAAGATTGTTGCATGATTTAGGTTTATATTCTAATTATCCTACATTAATTAGTTGTCCTACTTGCGGAAGAACAATGGTTAAAAATATTAAAGTTTATTGTGAAAAAACTTTAAAATATCTTGAAGATAACAATATTAACATCAAAGTTGCTATTATGGGATGTCCAGTAAACGGAATTAACGAAGCAAAAGATGCTGATTTAGGTTTAGCTGGTGCTGGGCATGACTTTATTATTTTCAAAAAAGGAAAAGAAATTGCAAAAGTTAAAGAAAAAGATGCTTTAAAAGCGCTTTTTGCCGAAATCGATACATTTAAAAAAGTGAAATAATATCAGGTTTTTCTTTTAAGTTTGCATCAAATTTTTTATTTCTAATCATTAAAATCTCATTTTTATAAGGTGCAACACCATCTATGTATGGGGTTTCTAAAATTTTTGGAACATTTTTTAATCTTGGTTCATATGCCCATTTTAATAAAGTTTCAAAACCTATCGTTCCGTAACCGATATTTTCATGGCGATCTTTATGGCTATAACGTTCACTTTTTGAATCGTTTAAATGAATTACCATTAATTTATCTAATCCAATAATTCGGTCAAATTCATTAAGTATTTGTTCTAGTTCAGCTACGCAATAGCCGAAATCATTAATATGACAAGTGTCTAAACAAACACCTAAACGATCGTTATGCTTTGAATTGTTGATTACGTAAGCTAAATCTTCAAAAGTAACGCCTATTTCACTACCTTTTCCGGCCATAGTTTCTAAACATATTGTTACATTTGTTCCGTCTTTGTCCATTGCAATGTCTAAACCTTTAATCAATTGATTTAAACCTTTTTCTTTACCTGCTTGCAAGTGAGCTCCAGGATGTAGTACTATTTTTGTTACTCCAAATGCAGCTGTTCTTTTAAGTTCAGAAACAAGAAAATTAACACTTAAGTCAAAAATATCAGCTTTTATTGTATTTGCTAAATTTATTAAATAAGGCGCATGAACAATAACATTTTGAATTTTTATGTCACTGTTTTTTAATAATTCCAACCCTTCTTTGATTTTTAATTTTTCAAGAGGGGAGCGAACTGTATTTTGAGGGGCTCCAGTATAGAACATAAAGGCAGTTTCCTCATAAGATATGGCACTTTTAACTGATCCTAAAAAATAATCAGGACCAGTCATTGTTATATGACTTCCGATAATTAAATCGTTATTCATCCCTATTTCTACCTTCTTTTTTGTATCTTTCGTTCATTTGGCGACGAATATCTTTTTTGATTATTTCACGTTTATGTCTTTTTTTGACTTTATCTATAGCTAAAGAAACTTTCTTTTTGTAGTTAGGTTTAACTTTTTTACTAGTTGCTTCGTGTTTAGCTTTTTGAATTTCTCGATTAAGTTCAACATCTTTTCTTTTAAATACTTTTTTAGGTCTAATAATTGGTGTGTCTTCGACTAATTCATCATCTTTAAACTTTAAAAAGGCAGGAGTTAAGCCGTTATCGATTAATTTTAATGGCAATTCAACATGATCAGAATCATAAAAAACAAATGAATTTCCTTCCTTATAATTGCGTCCGGTTCGTCCAGCTCTATGATAATAATATTCAAGATTATTTGGTAAACCGATGCTTAAAACATCGGTTACATCGTTAATGTCAAGTCCTCTACTTGCAATATCTGTGCAAACAACAATTTGGAAATCGTAAGCATTAATTCTTCTTAACATCGATCTTCTTTCGCGTGATTCGAGGTCACCGCTTAATATTCCACATTTAAGTTTTTGACTACATAAATAAGTATATAATTTCTTTGTTTCTTCTTTAGAATTGGTAAAAATTAATAATAAAAATGGGTTTTTAATGCTTATAAACTTCATTACTGATTCTAATAAATCACTGTGTTTAGTATTAATGAAATAATGATTTACAGTTTTACTGGTTCTTCCTTTCGAAATTGTAAGTACATAATCCGCCGAAATATATTTTTTTAGAAAAAATTCTACTTTTTTGTTGATTGTGGCGCTAAAAACTTCAATTTGAGGTTTAACTAACTTTTTAATAATCTTGTCGATATCAGAAAGAAAACTATCTTCCATAAGCATATCTGCTTCATCTAAAACAAGGGTTTTTATATTTGTTAAGTCTATATCACTATTTTCTATTAAATAATTAAGCTTACCGGGGGTAGCAATAATGATCTCAGCTTCGTTTTTAAAAGAATTCAAATCTTTTTTTGAATCTTCACCACTAACAAACATTTTTACTTTTAATTTTGGTAAATGTTTGCAAAATTGTTTTGCAAAAATGTAAGTTTGTCTAGCCAATTCTCTAGTTGGAGAAATTACTAAGGCTTGAATTTTTCCGTTATATTCAACATTATTAATAATTGGAATTAAAAAACTATGTGTTTTTCCGGTTCCGGTTTCACTTTGAACAACAACACTTTCGCCTTTAAGGGCTTTAGGAATAACAACTTCTTGAACAGAAGTTGGCGTAATATAGTTTAATTGATTTAAACAATTTACTACGTCTTTTTTTAAATTAAATGCACTAAATTTCATATGCTAATTATATATAAATTTAACACTTAATACACATTATTTATTAATAAATGCTAATATATTTACATGTTTGTCAATATAATTAAGCCATATGGTTTTTGCGGAGGTGTTAATAGAGCTTTAAAACTTGCAATTTTGCTAAGAAATAAAAGACCTGATAGAAAAATTACGTGTTTAGGTCCAATTGTTCATAATGAAGATGCAAATAAATTGTTAAGTGATAATAAAATTAACATTATTGACGGAAATGACGATAATTTTATCAATTATCTTAAAAATGTTAAAAAAGATGAAATCATTATATTGAGTGCTCATGGTCATTCAAAAAAAGTCGAAAAAATGTTAAGTGATAATAAAATTAAATTTTATGATGCTATTTGTCCATTTTTAAGGGACACAAAAAAAATAATTGATAATAATTATAAAAAAGCCGATATTAATATTTTTGTCGGAAATCCGCTTCATGTTGAAACCACTTCACTAATAAGTTATGGTGATAACTTTATGGTTATTAATGAAGACAATCTTTATGATCTTGGTAAATGCGAAAATAAAACAGTTAATTTATTTACTCAATCAACTGTATCTAACTTATCTTATTTGATGGTGAAAGAACAACTTGTTTTAAATGCTAAAAAAATTAATGACTTTAGAAGAATATGCGGAGAGCCTGTACGACGTTTTAATAAGTTGTGTAATGAAGGCTTAAAGCGAATGTATGACATTGTTTTCATAGTAGGATCAAATACTTCAAGTAATGCTAAACTTTTACTAAAAATGTACTATATTACTACTAAACAAGATAATTGTTATTTAGTATCCGATATAAATGACGTTAAAAAGTTGTTAGATGTAAAGAAAAGTAAAAGTGTTTTGATTGCTAGCGCTACATCTACTCCGTCGACAATCGTTGATGAAATTTCTAATTATTTAAAAGATATCAAATGAGTTCAGGAAGGGCTTCGTGATCGATTATTGTTATATTTAAACTTGGGTCTATATCAAGCAAGATTTTTTTCATTTGTGTCATAAAAATTCGTTCGATTTCGTGTGGCAAATCTAAATAGTTATATTGCCGTTCAATAACACCGCGTCTTCCGTGATGCGGGATGTCTCCGCTTATATAAATGTCATAACCTTCTTTTTGAACATCATGATAACTACTCCATCCACCGCCACCAATAATAGCAACACTTTTAATTGTTTTACTTCCTTTGTTAATAAGTTTTCCGTAATCTACATTTAAACATTTTTTTGCATATTTACAAAAGTCGTGAATTTCCATAGGTTGCGTTAAAAAACCGCCTCTAGCCATTGGGACAGAATCGAGTTGTTTGATGTTTTGTAAGTTTAATGCATTTGCTAGTGCGTCGTTCATTCCGTCTTTTCCAGTATCAAAACTTGTGTGATAAGAATAAATTGGGATATTTTTGCTATCAATCTTATCACATAAAACCTTCTTTTTTTCATCAAATTCAAAAACTTTGAACTTTGTTCCAAAAATAAATGGATGATGCGTTATAATCAAATCTGTTTTATCAAAAAGATTCTTATTTTTCATAATTTCAAAGACCTCTTCATCAAAATCTAGGCATAATACAATATTATTAGTGTCTTCTCTTAACTTTCCGGTTTGCAATCCACAATGATCGAACCCTTCTTGTAATCTTTTTGGAAAGTTCTTACTTAATTTTTTTAATAAAACATTGGTTTTCATAAATTATTGCCTCTATTTCTTTAATATCTAACTCAAGTGATCTAATAAAGTCAGGATTTGAAGTATTTTTTCTCTTGTTCTTTAGCCACATTAATCTTTCTTTATAAATATTGATAAAATCATTTGTTTTTTCTTTTATTAAACAAGGTCCGAATTTATATTGAATATCTGAATAAGTAGCACTTCCTTTATCAAATCGAATAATTTCATACACAATATTGTCTTCTTTTAATATTTTTTCTTGTGAAATTTTAAAACCGAGTGAAACAACAAATTTTCTTAATTCTTCTATTTTTGTATGAGAATCGATTATAAATGTATTGATAAAATCAATACTAGAGATCGAATCTTTAATTATTTTTTTTATATTGTCGGTTCCCATCCCGGCAATAACTATTGTTTTGTATTCAGGCGTTATTTTTGATAATCCGTCACTAAATGATGTAAAAATTTTATTTTTAAGTGAATTTATTCGGATATCATTAAGCAACTTTTCGTATGGACCTTTTTTATTTTCTACGCCTAAAAGAAGATTACATTTGTTATTTTTTGCCAATTCAATCAATAAGAAGCCATGATCAGCACCTATATCTGCTAAATTTGAATTTTCATCAACCAAATCATAAATAGTTTGTAATCTTTTTGAAAGCATAAAAATTATTTCGAATAATATTCGCAGTCTAAAAATTTAGTACGTGATTTATGTCTAAGTTTTTTGATGGCTTTCGCTTCAATTTGACGTACTCTTTCTCTTGTAACACCAAATTCTTTACCAACTTCTTCAAGTGTTCTAGCTCTACCATCTTCAACGAGACCATAACGTAAGCATAAAACTCTTTGCTCTCTTTCTGATAAATCTTGCATAATTTTATTTAAGTTTTCAATATTTAATTGTCGCTTAGTATATTCTTCAGGAGAAACATCTTCTTTATCTTGAATAAAATCCATTAATTGGGTGTCGTCATCTTTTCCAATTGGGCAATCTGTAGAAACAGGATCTTGAGCATAATTTAATATTTCTAAGATTTTTTCTGGGGTATATTTTCCTTCTAATCTTTTGCTAATTTCTTCAAGGGTTGGTTCTCTTCCGAGTTCTTGTGTCAAAACTTTCTTAGTTCTATTTATTTTGTTTATTGTTTCAACCATATGAACTGGAACACGAATAGTTTTTGCTTGGTCAGCAATAGCTCTTGTTATAGATTGTCTAATCCACCAAGTTGCATAAGTAGAAAATTTAAAACCTTTTGTTGGATCGAATTTATTAACTGCCTTCATTAAACCTATATTACCTTCTTGGATTAAATCTAATAAAGCCATTCCACGATTAACATAATGTTTAGCAACATTAACAACTAATCTTAAGTTTGCTGTTGTTAATTCATCTCTCGCTTCTTGGTCACCATGAGCGATTCTTACAGCAAGTTCTTTTTCTTTTTTAGCATCGATTAAAGCGTAATCATGCATATCTTTCATGTATAATTTAACTGAATCACTTGTCTTAAAATCGCTATCATAAGCATCAATGCTATTTAAAATAGCAATTGTTTCAGAAGAGTCACTGTCTTCTGATATATCATCATCTTCATCCAATAAATCATCGTCCTCGTTGATGGAATTTGGATCAAAATCAACATCTTCGACTTCATCGACATTTTCACCTCTAATTTTGTAACCACAATCTTTAAAATATTCCATGACTTTATCCATAGTCTCATCATCAACATTTAAATTTTTGGTTAAATCAAAATAATCATCCATATCAACTTCGTTTTCTGACCCAAGACTTTTTAAATATTTCTCTGTTTGTTTAATTAATCCTTGTTTAATAAGGCTATTTTCCGTTACAGTCTCATCTTCATCATCTACTTCTTCAAGGACAATATATTTTGTAATATCTTTTTTTGTTATTAAAGAATGCGAATTTTTGGAATTTTTTTCTTCGTTTTCAATTTTAGTTGTTATTTTTTTAGGTTTCGTTTCTTTTTTGTCCAACTTTTCTTTTTTTGTATCAGTTGCCTTTTTTGTCTTTTTTGATGTTTTTTCCTCATCTAAATCTAATATTGTTTTTTTAATGTCTTTGTTTGTGTTTTTCATAATTTAATCCTCCATTTGATTATGTAAATTTGTTAATTTGTTTTTTTCGGTAGAATCAAACATTTTTTTAATTGCAAGAAATTTAATTTGTCTAACTCTTTCTCTTGTAAGGCCTAATTCATGCCCTATTTGTTCAAGAGTTTTGCTTTCGTCATCATCTAGACCGAAATATTCAGTTATAATAATTTTTTCTCTTTCATTAAGAACTTTAAGTAATTTATTCACGTTTTCGTGATTTGCTGTATTTGATAGATAATCCTCAATTGAATCACTATTATCGGGTATTGCTTCAATTAATGATTCGCTTTTTTCGCTATCACTTCTTTTTTCATCAGTAGATCTTATTGATGTCGATGTTGCGTACCACAGGAATCTTTCTATTTTTTCGGGAGAAAATTCCCAATTTAATGCTTCACTAATCTCTGTATAGGTTGGTTTGTGGTTTAATTTTAAAGTTAATTCGTTTGCTGTTTTGTTTATTTTAGAAACTGCTTTAAGAATGTATGATGGTAAATGAATTGTGTGCCCTTTTGATTTTACGGCCTCTGAAAGCGATTGATTTATCCGCCATGTTGCATAAGTTGAGAATCGACAATTCTTGGTGATGTCGAACTTTTCTACTGCTTTAAGCAAACCAGCATTGCCTTCTTGAATTAAGTCTTGTAAAGAAAGTCCTCTACCGATGTAATTTTTAGCAAGACTTACAACAAGTCTTAAGTTATGTTCAGATAATTCTTGTTTAGCTTTTTCGTCACCTAATTTAATTTTGTTTGCTAATTCTATTTCTTCTTCTTTTGATAATAAATCATATGAAGAAATATTATTTAGGTAAGACTTAATTGAATTAGTATTTTTGACATCTTTGTCAATTTTAGGAAATGTTTCATCAACGTAGGGATCTATTAGTGTTTCGTCTTCGTCATCGTCATCATCGATTTCCATATGCGTAAATTGAGAATCGTCATCGTACATATTATTATTTCCAGAATCGTCATTACAAATAAAACCATTATTAGTAAGATATTCTAATAAAACATCTGCATCATTATCATTAACTCCGCATTTAGAAAATAAAACATCTAATTCTGTTAATTTTATTGTTTTTGTTTTCTTTATGTTTCCTTCGATGTTTATTAATGAACTTAATAAATTTGTTTTATTGTTTTCAGTTAGATCTAATGAATTGATTACGCTTTCAAGTTCCTTGGATGAGTTATTTACTTGATTACTACTATAAATACACTTATTTTTAACTTTTTCCATCATTTGCCTCCTTTTTTAATTTTGTCTCTCTCTAGATTTTCTTTGATTGATTCTAGAAAATTGACTGTTTGTTTATTTTTTTCTTCAGGATTTAGGTTAATTATTGAGTTCTCATAAGCTTCTTTGCTTCTCTTAAGTTCTCTTTCGTTATTGATTGTTTCAACAAGATTTACGAAACTTTTCTCGTTATATGGAGGGCAATACCGCGATTTATCTAAAGCTACCGTAGTGATATCATCGATTATTTTTTCTTTCGTTTTTTGTTCTAAATTTTCGTTGGATGTTAATGATGTGATAATATTTGTTAAAGAGTAGTTGCTTTGGTTGATGACATCTGTGTTTACATATTCATCAATTGCATCAATTATTTGTCTATAATCTTTATTAGTAAAATATCCCAACTTCTCTGTGTATTGATCATAAGCTTCCTTATTCTCAAGAATATATCTCATCATTTGTCTTTCTGCAAATTGCAATCTATCTAATTTCTTGCTTTCAAATTTATTTGAGTTATACCATTTTGCAAAATCTTCATTATCGTTTTTTTCGATATTTGTTTGCATGTTATTTACCATGTCAAGGATTGTTTTGATACTAAAATTCGTCAATTTAGAAATTCTATTAATGTAATCTTCTCTATCTAATCGGCTGTTAGTTTGTGAAATAACTGGTATAAAGGCTTTTAACATCTTTTTTCTTCCATCTAAACTGCTTAAATCAAAAGATTTTGCGTAATAATTTATAAGCCATTCGCCTTTGCTAATTAAATTATCTAAGAAAGATAATAAACCCTTTTCGCCATCATTTTTTAATATCTCGTCGCTGTCTTTTCCATGAAAACCTGAATTGTTATTGACTAATCTATATTTGATTCCTTTTTCATCTAACACTTCAATAATTTTTGACATATTATCTTGCCCAGGAGTATCTAAATCTAAACATAAGCGAATTTCGCATCTCATGAATCTAAGCATTTGCAATTGTTGTTTTGTAAAAGCTGTTCCCATCAAACCGACTGCACTTTTGATACCTACTCTATAACAAGCGATAACATCCATAAAACCTTCTAAAACATATACATAACCGACTCTTCTTGATTCGTTTAAGGCAGAATAGTAGTTGTATAGTATATCGGATTTATTAAAAAGTTTAGTTTCCTTAGTGTTTATATATTTAGCATCGCTTTTAATATCACCAAAAATACGAGCACTAAAACCAACAATTTTATTATCTTTGTTGGTGATTCCAAATGTGATTCTACCTGCATTTAAATCTTTCAATGGTGTTTCGTCTATTCGAACAATGCCTGTTTCGGCTATTGTTTTCAAACTATAATTTTTATCATTTAAATATTTAACGACATTTTTGCCATCACTTTGTGAATAACCAATATTAAAATTTTTAATGATTTCTTCAGTTAGACCTCGTTGAGTTAGATATTCTAAGGCTTTTCTTCCGTTAATATTTTGATATAAGCTGGTCATATAAAAAGAATTGATATTCGACAAACAATCATAGATATTTTTAATTTCAGTTGGAATTTCGACTCTTTTAACGTTTGAAGTTAATCTGTCGTCTTTAATGCCCGATAAGTCACAAACCTTTCTTAAGGCTTCTATAAAAGAAATATTTTCTCTATATTGAACGAAAGTTATCGCGTTTCCACCTTTTCCGCAAGAAAAACATTTAAAAATTTGTTTGTCAGGATTTATGTAAAAATTCCCCAATTTCTTATCATCATGAAAAGGACATAGACATGTGTAATTTCTTCCTGCTTTTTGAACTTGGGTGTAATGAGAAATTATGTCTACAATATTTACTTGTTTTAATATATCTTCAGTTAATTGTTTAATATCCACTATTTATAAAAACATTTCTCCATTAAATAGTCTTTTAATGCGGAGATATTGATCCTTTCTTGTGTCATAGAGTCTCTTTCTCTAACTGTAACGCAATTATCATTTTGCGTATCAAAATCAACTGTAACACAGAATGGTGTTCCGATTTCATCGTTTCTTCTGTATCTTTTACCGATTGATCCGGTGACATCGTAACTTAACGTAATATAAGGTGCTAAATCTTGATAAATTTTCTCAGCTTGTGAACTAAGTTGTTTACTTAAAGGTAAAATTGCAGCCTTATATGGTGCTAAAAATGGTTGAAGATGCATTACTTTTCTCACTTCTCCATTTGGTAAAGTTTCTTCATCATATGCATCATTTACAATCATCAAAAACATTCTATCTAACCCAATACTTGGTTCGATACAATAAGGAACATATTTTTCGTTAGTATCAGGATCTAAATAATCGAGAGGTTCTCCAGAAAACTTTGCGTGTCTATTTAGATCGTAATCAGTACGATCAGCGACACCCATAATTTCTCCCCAACCAAAGCTAAACTTATACTCAATATCTGTAGTAGCTTTAGAATAAAAAGCTAATTCTTCTGGTTCGTGATCTCTATATCTTAAATTTTCTGGTTTAATACCTAAAGTTTCGATAAATTTTAAAGAAAAATCTTTCCAGTATTTTTGCCAATCTAAATCGGTACCTGGTTTACAGAAAAATTCTAATTCCATTTGTTCAAATTCTCTAGTTCTAAAAGTAAAATTACCTGGAGTAATTTCGTTTCTAAAAACTTTACCTGTATTACAGATTCCAAAAGGTATTTTTTTTCTTGTTGATCTTTGAACATTTTTAAAATTAACAAAAACACCTTGAGCTGTTTCTGGTCTTAAATAAACTTCACTTTTATTATCATCAGTAACACCGATGTGAGTTTTAAACATCATATTGAATTGTCTAATATCTGTAAAATCACTTTTTCCACAAGTAGGACAAACCAATTTATGGTCATGCATAAAATTATTCATGTCATCTTGACTCATTCCGTTGACGTCAGCATCTTTATATTGTTGCTCGATCAATTCATCAGCTCTAAATCTACTTTTACATGCTTTACAATCAATTAAAGGGTCATTGAATGTTGTGACATGACCTGTTGCTTGCCAAACTCTAGAATTCATCAATATTGCTGAATCAATAGCAACGTTATAAGGTGATTCATGAACATATTTTTTAAGCCATAATTGTCTAATGTTGTTTTTTAATTCGCTTCCTAAAGGGCCGTAATCCCAAGTGTTACTTAGGCCACCATATATTTGTGATCCTTGAAAAACATACCCAGTTGTTTGTAGGTGTGTAGCAACTGTTTCAAATTTATTTTTAAATTCCATAAAAATCTCCATTCAAATACTCTTTGATTATAGGTCAAAACTATATTTTGTCAAACTATTATAAGTGTACTTACAAGATTAAATTCAAAGAGTTTAATTTAATCGAAAAAGAACTCTCAATTTGTCTATTAAAAAAGATAAAAACAAATTTAGAGTTAGTTTCACCGATTAAAATTTCATCGATATTATCGCAACATAAATACATATTTATACAATTTATATTTTCTTTTGATAAAACAATATCGTTATTTTCTTTTTTGGTATTAGCAACAATACTTCCGTTTAAAAAAGAATATGTTTGACTTTCAATATTTTCTAATTTGTTTAGATTAGGTTTAATCCCTAATTCTTTAATTAATGTAGAAGAAAAATAAGATAAAGAAGCATAAATTCTTCTTGTTTCAATCATGTAATCTAATGTTTTAATGACTGTATGTAATAACTTGCTTTTAAAATCTAAATCTTCATCAGCTAATACGTCGTCAATTGTTTTGTAAACTACTTCGCTTAAATAATCTAATGCCAAAAGGTATTCGTAAGATTCTATAGCGGATGGATAGAATTTGATTATTTTTGCGGTTCTTAATTTATATCCACCAACTTTTCCTTTGTAAACATCAAAATTAGCATAAATAAATTTATTAGTAAAGATATGATTTTTATTGTCATCTTTATAAATACCTCGTCCCAAAATAGAAACTATTCCATTTTCGGTTAAGATATTTATAACGCCATTATTATCTTTATATTTGTTGACTGAAATTATTAAACCAACAAATTGTTCCATTTAAATTTTATAACCTGCTTTTACTAAAAATCTACTAGAATTACGCCAATTTTCAACTACTTGCACCACTAATTCAAGATTTATATGTTGACCTAGCATTTTTTCTATATCTTGACGGGAATACGTACCAATCTTTTTAATCATCTTTCCGCCTTTGCCAATTATTATTCCTTTTTGGCTTTCTTTCTCACAAATGATTTTGCAATATATTGATAAGCGACCACTTTCTTTTGCAATTTTTTCAGTCAAAACTAAAACACCGTGTGGTACTTCTTTATCTAAAAGTATCAATAATTTTTCACGAATAATTTCTTGAACCCTAAATGATAAGTCACGATCGGTTATTTGAGTAACATCATAATAAGCAGGACCTTCTTCTAGATTTTCTTTAATTAATTTTATTAAATCTGTGACACCAAATCCATCTTTTGCGCAAATTTCACATGTTAAAGCATCTGGAAATAATGTGTTATATTTTTCTTTAATTGAAGTAATGAGTTCGATACGTGTTGTGTCGATTTTATTAAATACAACGATAAGTTTGCAATCAAATTTTAATTTTTCGCATAAGAATGCATCACTCTCATCGTATTCACGCCCAGCATCCACTACTAATAGGGCAATATCACAATCCCTAATTGTACTATAAGATATTTTATCTAAAGCTATTCCTAATTCGTTGAAAGGCTTATGAATCCCTGGAGTGTCAAAAAACACTATTTGTGATTCTTCATCATTATAGATTCCTGTAATTGAATTTCGTGTTGTTTGGCCTTTTGGAGTAACAATTGATATTTTTGAACCAACAATATCATTAATTAATGTTGATTTTCCAACGTTTGGTTTGCCAATAATACTTACAAATCCGCTCTTCATATTATAAATCTTCACCAGAAAATGAATATGGTAACAATTCTGAAACAGTTGTTTCTTTTATGTCACCTTCTAAGTTGCCAAGGTATATTCTTGTATTCTTTGGTAATAATTCGCTAAAAACTTGTCTGCAAGCGCCACAAGGAGAAACAGGTTTTTCTGTATCACCAATGATAGCTAGAGCTTCAATGTCATCGTATTCGACACCATGACAGTAAGCATTATATATTGCATTTCTTTCGCCACACATCGATAAACCGTATGATGCATTTTCAATATTGGCTCCTAAAAATATTTTTCCATCTTTTGTTAATAAAGCCGCACCAACTTTAAATTTTGAGTATGGTGAATACGAATAATCCATAGCTTCTTTGGCCTGAGCCATTAATTCTTCTTTAATCATAAAATGATCTCCTTATTTGGAGGAAGTATCACATCTTGAAGACCAAACATAATGGTTTCATCTTCTTTTGTTATATGATCATATCCTAATAGATGCAAATATCCATGTACACTAAGAAAACATAATTCTCGTTTTAGTGTATTTCCGTATTTTTTTGCATTTTCTTCAGCAACATCATAGCAAATGTAAATTTCCCCTAAATCGATTGGAATATCTCCACCTTTGACAATTTCTTTTTTGTCATCAAGAAACGCAAAACTGATTACATCAGTTGGACGATCTATGTGTCGATATTCTCGATTAATTCGATGTATTTCTTCTTTAGAAACTATGGTAACACTAACAATATATTCAGAACTTAAATTAAGTGTTTTTAAGGTCTTTAAAAACAATTTTTCATAAAGTTCAGAATATTCTTCCAGAGTGTTATTTGTTTCGTTATTGAATGAGAATTCCATCGTTTCATAATTATATCATATTTAGGAATAATCATTTAAAAATAAATATGTAATTTGTTATACACTATTCTTCTTTACAGTAATTTAGATAAAGACATTTATAATATTTGTATTCGTCGAACGAATCTAAAAAATCTATTATTTTTGAAATTGACTCATCTAAATAAGAATAAAAGAAAAAATGGAATATTAAAAAATTTAAACTTATTTTATCAACTATATACATATTTAAAAGCGTCATTATTAAAATAAGAAAAACTGTAATATATTTTTTGGAGTCATAGTAATTAGATATTGAATAGACTTCATTTGTCGCCTCTTCCATAGCCTTTTTAGTAATTTCTTCATCGTTATTTTTACTTAAAACCTCTTCTTTCTCTTGAATTTTTGCTTTTTTGGCATTTATTTTTTTATTAAATAAGATATAAAACAATATTTCACACATTATTATTACTAATACATTAATAAGATTTAACATGCTGTTAAGAGCAAGTAAAACACTTCCAAATATTAAAATTAATGAACTAGATAATAATTCGATAGGTAATACAAAATATGTTTTTTTGAACGAAACCATATTAAATAATGTAGATTTTGAATCTTTTTTCCTTCGAAAATAACACGGTTCAATTACGTTTTTGTCGAAATCTTTCATTCCTAAAACTAAAATTTTGCGATATATAAAACTGGTTAAAATAAAACCTATAAATAATAATATTGGGATAATTATATTTGTTTCGCTACTGAAATATAACCCTGTGATAAGTAAAACAAAACTTAAAAGTTCTAAAGATAAAGCTAGCCATATATGCTTTGTTTTTATATATTGAAATTTTCTTGCTTTATACTTTCTTTTTTCAATTTCTTCACATTCTAGAAATTCACCATTAAAACGTTCGATAAATTCTTCCCTTGTAATGGTCAACTCTCCTTTTGCCGGATCGTTTATTTCAACTGTTTTCTTGTTTATTTTCTTAAGAAGAACCATATGAAGTGTATTATTATTTGAAAAAGTGACCATTATTGGAAAATTTTTAGATTCAAAAACCTCTTTTTTATCGACAACTTTATAAGCTTTTAATGTGCAACCTTCATTTTTAGCTATACTTATTAATTTTTCGTAAGAATATGGTTTATCTTGGACATCCTGATCTAAAAAAAGATAATTTTCATTTTTTTGTTTTGTTGCTAACAACATTTTTAGACATGAAAAACCGCAATCTTTACTCATAATTTGTTTGATGAAATAAGACATATAAGACTCCTTTATGTTTCAGGGCAAGAAGATCCAACTTTGGTGGGGGATAATTATTAGATTTTTCTTGCCCTTCACATACAAGATGTCTATTAAGTTCAAAAATTAAGAAGAAAAAATAAAAAAAGAACAATTTTTACAATTGTCCTTTTATTTTTGAAATTTATCTATATTTCTTTCTTGCTGCTTCAGATTTCATTTTTCTTTTAAGATTTTTCTTATAGAAGCATTCTCTTTTGCGGCATTCTTGGATGGTTCCAGCTTTATTGACTTGTCTTTTAAATCTTCTTAAAGCTTCATCAAGTGTTTCACCGTCTCTAATTACTACTTTTGACATTTTTCTCACCACCTTCCGAAATCGCTTTCTTATAATACTATAAATATAAATGCAAAGCAATAAATATTGTATTTCTTCGATAAATACAAGTAAAAAACATATAAAAAACCATGTACTTTGAAATACTTGGTTTTGAATAATTACATTAATTTAGCGCCACTACTTGTTCCGATTCTTGTTGCTCCCGCTTCAATCATCTCAACCATCTCTTCATGTGTTCTTACTCCACCGGCAGCTTTAACTCCCATAACTGGACCAACAGTTTTGCGCATTAAAGCAACATCTTCAACTTTTGCTCCCCATTTTGAGAATCCAGTTGATGTTTTTACAAAATCAGCACCAGCAGCTTTAGCCGCTAAACAAGCTCTAATTTTTTCATCATCTGTTAATAAACAGCACTCAATAATTACTTTTAAAGTGTGATCACCACAAGCTTTTTTAATTTCGCGAATTTCGTTTTCGACATATTTATCGTTGTGATCTTTTAATTCGCTTATATTAATGACCATATCAACTTCATCAGCACCTTTTTTGATTGCATCGCTCGCTTCAAAAACTTTAGCATCTGTAGTCATGCTTCCTAATGGGAAACCGATAACGACACAAGTGAGAACATCGCTTCCTTTTAAGCATTCGTTTGTCCAGCCAATCATATCTGGATTAACACAACATGATTTGAAATCAAATTTTTTCGACTCTTCGCATAATGCCTTGATTTCCGCTTTGGTAGTATCAGCTTTTAATAAAGTATTATCAATAAATTTATTGTAGTTCATAAAAACTCCTTTTTATTATTATATAAGTTTATATCGATAAAATCATTAAATAAATAGAGGGTTAAATTTCCCTCTATTTATTAATTTATTCTTTGTATCTTTGCCTGTCTTTAACAAAAGTTGTATGAAGTAATTTGTGAGCTTTTTCGCCACATGGCTCACCAAGGAACTCTTTATATAATTTTTGTATATCAGGATTATTGTGTGATTGACGTATAACTTGTCTTTCGTCTTCACTATATAAGACATTCGCTCTCTTTGGACATAAGTTTCTAAGATATCGTCGTCTTCATTTGGTAAGAAAACAGTTTTAACGAATGGTTGACTTCCACCGTTAACACATCCACCAGGACAAAACATAATTTCGATAAAGGTATATGGTGATGTTCCGGTATCAATTTGATAAAGCAATGGTTTAGCATAACTCATACCACTTGCCATAGCAACTTTGACATCCATACCACCCATATGAACAGTTGCTTCTCTAACACCTTTTAAACCTCTTACTTCAGTAAAGTTGATTTTTTCATATTCTTTACCTTCTAAAGCAAAATAAGCAGTTCTAAAAGCAGCTTCCATAACTCCGCCTGTAACACCGAAAATTGCGCCAGCACCTGAATATTCTCCAAGTAAATGTTGATCGAATTCTTCATCTTTTAATTTATTCCAAACGATACCACTTCTTTTAATTAAACGACCTAATTCACGTGTAGTTAAGACTGCATCGACATCTTGAAGTCCATCAACTGAATTTTGAGGTCTTTGTTTTTCGTATTTTTTCGCTGTACATGGCATAATCGAAACAACAAATATATCTTTTGGATCAATATTATGTTTTTTAGCAAAATATGATTTTATAATAGCTCCCATCATTTCATGTGGCGATTTGCAACTTGAAACATATGGTAATAATTGAGGATAAAAGAATTCACAATAATTAATCCAACCTGGAGAGCAAGAAGTTATTTGAGGTAAAGCTTCTTCTCCTTTAATTCTGTTAAGAAGTTCGTTAGCCTCTTCTATAATGGTTAAATCAGCACCAAAATTGGTGTCAAAAACTCTATAAAAACCTAATCTATGAAGAGCTGCCACCATTTTCCCAGTGGCAACAGTTCCAATTTTAGCACCAAATTCTTCAGCAATGGCAGCTCTAACTGCTGGAGCAGTTTGAACAATGACATATTTTCCATTTTTAAAAGCTTGATCGACTTTACTAATTTCAGAATGTTCTTCTAAAGCACCAGTTGGGCAAACAAGAACACATTGACCACATTGTAAACATGGTGAATTTGCAAAACTAAGATTTCCGGCAGGACCAACAATTGTTTTAAATCCTCTTTTTTCAAAACCTAAAATTGAAATTCCGTGGGCTTGTTTGCATCTAACAACACAACGTCCGCATAAAATACATTTTGATGTATCTCTTACAATTCCAGGAGCTATTTCATCTTTAAAGGATTCTGATTTTGAACCCACAAACATTCCTTCGCGTGCACCAACTTGCTTAGCAGCATAAAGTAATTCACATTCGTCGTTTTTAATACATTGTTGACAATTTTTGTTGTGATTACTCAATAATAATTCAACAGATGTTCTTCTTGCGGCAATTGCTTTTGGAGAAGAAATCATAATTTCCATGCCTTCGTTAACTGGATAAACACAAGAAGCAACTAAACTTCTAGCACCTTTAACTTCAACAAGGCAAACACGGCACGAAGCTAATGAACACTCACCTTTTTTATAAGAACATAGAGAAGGAATATCGTACCCACATTGTTTTGCTGCTTAAAGAATTGTTAAACCGGCATCTACTTGATAAGGGAGACCCTCGATTTTAATATTAATTTTATCCATTTTTTGTTTCCTCCTTAATCTTTTATGACTGCGCCAAATTTGCAGTTACTGAAGCATAATCTACACTTAATACATTTATCGGAATCAATAACGTAAGGAACCTTACCTATTTCACCGGTAATAGCATTAACTGGACAATTTCTTGCACAGAGCGAGCATTTTTTACATTTATAAGCATCAATATGGAAAGAAATTAAATTCTTACAAACATGTGCTGCACATTTTTTATCAACAACGTGTTGATGGTATTCTTAAGGAAATTTTTTCATGGTTGAAAGAATTGGGTTAGCTGAAGTTTTACCTAATCCACATAAAGAGCCACCCTTAACAACTTCAGCTAAATATTGAAGTTGGTATAAAGTATCTTCGGTTCCTCTTCCTTCGGTAATATCAGTTAACATTTCAAGCATTCTTCTTGTACTGATTCTGCATGGAGAACATTTTCCGCATGATTCATCACAAATAAATTCCATATAGAATTTTGCGACATCAACCATACAGTTATCTTCATCCATAACGATAGCTCCGCCTGATCCCATCATAGAACCAGCAGCAATTAAGTTATCGTAATCAATTGGTGTATTTAAATCAGCCATAGTTAAACAGCCGCCGGATGGGCCACCAGTTTGAATAGCTTTAAAGGCTTTATTGTTTGGAATTCCTCCACCGATATCAAAAATTAATTCTCTTAATGTTGTTCCCATTGGAACTTCGACTAAGCCAACATTATTAACTTTTCCACTTAAAGCAAAAACTTTTGTTCCTTTAGATTTTTCAGTACCAATGCTAGCAAATTTTTTACTTCCTTCTCTAATGATATGAGGTACATTTGCTAGAGTTTCTACGTTATTAATAATGGTTGGTCTACCCCATAATCCTTTAACGGCTGGAAATGGAGGTCTTGGACGTGGCATACCACGTTTACCTTCAATTGAATTTAATAATGCAGTTTCTTCGCCACAAACGAAAGCACCTGCTCCTAATCTTATATGAGCTCTAAATGAGAAATTGGTTCCTAAGATGTTATCACCTAGTAAGCCAAGGTCTTCCATTTCTTTTATTGCAATTCGAAGTCTTTTAACAGCTATTGGATATTCGGCTCTAACGTAGAAATAACCATTTTTAGCACCGATAGCATATCCTGCAATCATCATACCTTCAATAACATCGAGTGGGTTTCCTTCAAGAATTGATCTATCCATGAAAGCACCTGGATCTCCTTCATAACCATTACAAACAACATATTTATTATCATTCTTTTGGTCGTGAGCAAATTGCCATTTTCTACCAGCAGGGAATCCGCCGCCGCCTCTTCCTCTCAATCCGCTCGCCAAAATTTCATCAATGACATCTTGAGGTTTCATTATTGTTAAAACTTTTAATAAAGCTTCTAAACCTTGATAACCTAAAGCCTCGTTAATATCTTCAGGATTGATAACTCCGCAACCATGAAGAGCAATTCTCATTTGTTTTTTATAAAAATTGATATCGTCTTGTTTTTGAACGTGTTCTTTAGTTACTGGATCAATGTATAAAAGTTCATCAACAACTTTTCCACCAATAATATCTTGTTCGATAATTTTATCGACATCAGATACTTGAACCATACGATATAAAGTATCTTCAGGGAAAATCTTTACAAAAGGACCTTGCGAACAAAAACCAAAGCATTCAACAAAATTTACGCTTATTTTTTCTTCTAAGCCTTTTTCTTTAATAATTTTGCTTAATCTTTCTTTAATTTCTTGAGAATCGAATGACATACATCCAGTTCCACCACAAACAACGATAGCTCTTTTTCCGTTTTCACAATGAAATTTTTTGTTTAAACATGAAGCGCAATGCTCCGTTTTCATTCTTAATTCTTCAGGTGTTTTGATAGTTGTACTCATTATTGTGCATCCTCCGCTACTAATTTTTTGTATTCATCAATGATGCTCATAACTTTATTAGCTGTAACCTTTGGGTAAACTTTTCCATTAATACTAATAGCAGGAGCAATACCGCAAGCGCCGATACATCTTAAAGCATCGAGTGAAAATAAACCATCAGGAGTAGTTTCTCCAGCTTTTATCTTTAATATTTCGCTAAATTTATCAATAATTGTTTGGCTTCCTTTAACGTAACAGGCAGTACCTAAGCAAACGCCAATTACATATTTTCCTTTTGGTTTTAAAGAAAAGAATGAGTAAAATGTAACAACACCATAAATATCACTCACTGGTATGTGAATTTCTTCACTAATAATTTCTTGAACTTCAAGAGGAATATATCCGTATTCTTTTTGAATTTTGGATAAAATCATCATTAAAGGTGTAGGTTCGTTATTGTATTCTTGACAAATACTTCTAATAAGTTTTTCCGCTTTTGCTTGTAGCTTCATTGTAGAGCCTCCTATGTATAAAATAACAAGTTAAATATATAATATTGGTATTTTTTTATTCAACTATAAGAACACAATTTATGTTGGAATTTCTCACTATTTTTACTGAATTTAAGCAAGAAAAAAAGGCTTGCGCCTTTCTTAGATTTTTTAAGTAAATTAGTCGGCTTTCTTTTCGCTAACTTTAATTACTTGTTTGCCATCGTAATAACCACATTTTGGGCAAACTGTATGTGAATGGATCATTGCACCACAGTGTGGGCAAGTTGTAATTCCAGAAACTTCGAGTTTGTAATGAGTTCTTCTCATTCTTTTTGTAGTTTTACTAGTTCTTCTAAATGGGACTGCCATATTAAATCTCCTTTTATTTGCTTTATTATTATATTCTTTACAATTTGATAATCAAATAGTTTTTTGATATATTCAAAAAATGTTTATATTATTTCGATTACATCGACTTATTTACTTTTTGACAATGTCAAAAAATGTAGTATTAGAATCATATTTTATTGAAATTATTTTACCAGTAAGATTGGCTTGGTCACTTTTATAAAAATATTCAAGATGATTTGATGAATGACAATGATATGTTTTCTTTTTTTCGTCATATTTTTCAAGTAAAAACTCCATTGTTTTACCGTTAAATTTTTTACTATAACTAAGTTCTAATTCATCACTTAAAGCAATTAATTTAGTAACACGGACTTTTTTATCAAAATCGGAAATATCTGAAACATATTTACTAGCAATTGTTCCTTCACGACTCGAATAAGGGAAAACATGAATCTTACTAAACTTTATTTTCTTACAAAATTGAAAAGTATCGTTAAAATCATCATCTAATTCAGTTGGAAAACCCACTATTACATCAGTTGTAATTGATATATCTGGTCTTACTTTACGTATTTTTGCAATCTTATCTTTAAAACCATTAATATCGTATTGTCTATTCATCTTTTTTAAGACATTAATTGAAGCGCTTTGGAGAGGAATATGTAAATGATTAGCAAAATTTGGGTATTTTTCTAATAATTTAATGAATTTATCATCAATTTTACTAGCTTCAAGACTAGAAATGCGTAAACGGTATAAATCTGGATTGTCTTTTAAAATATCTTCAATTAAATCGCTTAAACCATAATCTTTATATAGATCTTCACCATAACTGGACATGTCGATTCCGGTCAAAATAATTTCTTTGTAACCTGAAGCAATTAAGATTTTTACTTCTTTTAGAATCTCTGGTTTACTTCTACTTCTCGATCTTCCTCTGATGTAAGGAATTAAACAATAGGTACAATAATTGTCGCATCCATCTTGTATTTTTAAGTAAACACGAGTTGTTAATAAGGACGAAAATAGGTTTAATTCTTCATATTTTTTTATATCGTTATTTTTAACATGATCAATAATTGGTTTTTTATCTTTTTTAAATTGTTCGATATATTCGATTATCTTTTCTCTATTAGCTGTACCTAAGACGATATCTGCATTTAATTCTTCAGATATTAAATCATAGTCGTATTGAGAATAGCAACCCATAACGATTAGGATGGCTTTTTTATATTGTCTTCTATATTGACGAATCATTTTTCTATCTTTTGCCGTACTTGTTTCAGTGACAGCACAAGTATTTATGATTACTACGTCTGGTTCTTTTTGAAATGGTTTTTTGACCCATTCGGTATACCCGTTTTTAATTAAAAGATCACCGATACACTCGACTTCATACGAATTAACCTTGCAACCAAGAAAATCTATTAAAAATGTCATAATTTTTTCACCTTACAAATCTTTCTATATAATTTATAACTTATTAAATCGTTACTAAACATGAGATTAACAAAATCGTTTAAACGATTGTCGTAATATGCACTAACAATCGGCCTTAATCTATCAACAACATTCGACCTACTTGGATGTTTCATATGTCTATCAAATAAATATATGGCGGCATCCAAACTGCCTTGTTTATTAATAAAAAACAAAGTATTAAACGAATAATCATAAAAAGCTACCGAAGTTAAATCTTCATCAATCCTAATCAGTTCGGTAAAAGTCGAATCAAAAAGATTTGAATTATAAATTTCGAATGGATTGACCGTAAAAGGAACAAAATTTTTATCAATCGAGTTATATGGCTCTTCCTGTAATTTTTCAAAATCACTACTATAAACAATATTTGTTGGTTGATTGAAAAACGGAATATAAACTTTGTAAGTATTAAAGAAAATGCATGGTAAATCGAGTAATTTTTCAGAAATATTCTCTTTAATGGATGGATCTCCTAAATTTCCATGATTAATTAATTCTTCATGAATAATTTGATCTATATCGTCCTTATTTTTTAGAGCTTTTATAATAATATTAGCCTTAATAATGTCAAATAAGTCGCTAGAATCATATAATTTACTACCCATTTGATTCATTTTTAACAAAAATCTATTTTTATAAAAAAACTCAAGTTCAGAAGATTTGTTGATAAACTTGGTATCTCTATGTTGTTTTAATACTTTAAATAATTCACCCATATTATTTACTCTCTAAAAAGAAAGATATTAACGACAAAATATATATAGAAGCTGTCTCACTTCTTAAAATTCGTTTACCTAAACTTATTTCGGTGTAACCAAGTTTCATCGCAATATCCACCTCTTCTTTAGTTAAACCGCCTTCAGCTCCGATAATTATATTAATAGTTTTGTTAGTAAAATCATTATTCAAAAAAATATTTTTTAAATCGTTTAAATTGTTTTGTGTGGCTTCATAAGCAATAAAATTATAATCACCAGGATAATTTTTAAGATCTTTAAAAGTGATAACATCAGTAAGTTTCATTAACTTATTGCGTTTTGATTGCTCACTCGCTTCTTTAATGATTTTATTATATCTAACAATTTTTTTGTCGATGTTATCGTTGTTTATTTTAGATACTGAACGAGTTGAATTAATTAAAACAACTTCGTCAACTCCTAATTCGGTAGCTTTTTGAATCACTAAATCAGTTTTTTCGCCTTTTGGAAGACAATAAAGAAGCCTCACAAAACCATTTAATTCATGATTTTCAATTATTTTGTTTAATATGGAGAATTTAAATGGTGTAAAACTCTCGATTTCGACAACAAATAAATCACCATCACAATTAACTTCCACTTTGTCTCCTTGTTTCATACGCATTACGTGGGACATATGAAAAATGTCATCTGGTAAAAAAACTATATTATTATTTGAATCATAAGTAGCAAAATATCTTTGCATAATTATCTTAAATAGACTCCGTTTTTATCTTTTTTTCTTACAAAAATAAGAATTAAACCAACAATAACTGAAATTAAATAAATTGTCATGCAAGCAAAACTAATTGATAATCCTACTGATAAATGAAAAGCGAAAAAGAATAAAATAAAAGCTAAACCTAATCCGGTAACTGATAAAACACAACGAATAATACCTTCTTTTATAAAACCAAGATAGAAAGCATCAGCTCCAGCAATGCCTAAAAACAAGCCTAGAATCGACGTAATACTCTTTTTATGAACTTCATAAGAAATATCTGGATCAGTATTCTCCATTGTTTCTATAGTTTGAGTAACATCACATGTTTCAGCGCTTTCTTCATCTAAAGGATGTTTGCATCCACAATATGGACAAATTTCTTTATCAAATTTAGTAATATTTTCACCACAGTTTTTACATTTTGGCATAATAAATCCTCTGCTTCCGTTTTCAGTATATTAATAATACTTATGTTAATCTATTATAACAAAAAATGCACCAATTTTTAGTGCATTTCTCGCTATTTTTTAAAAGCTCTTTTAAATTTATCTTTGAAAGAGTCTTTGTCACTTGCAGCTTTATAATCTTCAAGTGCCTTCTTTTGTTTTTCGTTAATATATGTTGGGATTTTTACGTTTATTTTTATGTATTCATCGCCATAAGTTGATCCACGAACATCCTTAACACCCTTGTTTTTTAATCTAAATGTTTGACCTGATTGAGTGCCAGCAGGAATCTTTAATTCAACATCACCATATACAGTTGGAACTGTTAATTCATCTCCCAAACAACAAGAAACAAAATCGACGTCCATATCAATATAAATATCGTTTGATTTTCTTACAAATGATGTATTGTTTTGAACGAC
The DNA here is from genome assembly GCA_002399785.1 of Caryophanales bacterium UBA4855. Taxonomy (GTDB): domain Bacteria; phylum Bacillota_I; class Bacilli_A; order RFN20; family CAG-826; genus Onthovivens. Next base: position 82,210 of record DHEH01000010.1, on the reverse strand, counting down.
AATTTCGATGTATAAATCTCCGTTAGGACCACCATTACTTCCGCGCTCACCTTTGCCTTGCAATCTAATTTGTTGACCATCATTTATTCCAGCTGGAATTGTGACGTCGACATTCTTTTTGACATGAAAGTAACCAGCACCATTGCAGGTTGGACACTTAGTCTTAATCTTTTTCCCTGTTCCTCCACATTCTGGACATACAGTTTCTTGTTGCATTATGCCAAAAATTGTTCTTTGTTGAGAAATTACTCTTCCATGACCACCACAGGTACTGCAAGTTTCAAATTCAGTACCATTTTTTGCTCCAGTGCCATTACAATCTGTGCATTTTTCATCGTAAGTTAGCGGAATAGAGACTGTTTTTCCATTAATTGCATCCATAAAATTGATTCGGATTCTCATTAATGTGTCTTCGCCACGGTTTGCGCCACCACGGCTGTTACGACTGTAACTTGAAGAACTACCTCCGAAACCAGCTCCACCAAACATTTGTCTAAATAAATCGTTTAAGTTCCCGAAATCACCGCTATCGGAATTGAAGTTAAAACCATCAAATCCGCTACCAGCGAATGGATTTTGACCACCAGCAGTTTGATCGAAAGCTGCCGCACCAAATTGATCGTAAGTTTTACGTTTACTATCATCGCTTAAAACACTATAAGCTTCAGTTGCTTCTTTAAATTTTTCGGCATCACCAGTTTCTTTATTGTCTGGATGATACTTCTTTGCAAGTGATCTATACGCTTTCTTTATATCGTCTTGTGAAGCGCTTTTGTCAATACCAAGCACCTCATAATAATCTCTTTTTGATTGAGCCATTTTAGAATGCTCCTTTCTAAATACTAATAGGAGAGCATCAACGACGTTCTCCTATTATTCTACTAATAATTAACTAAATAATTACTTTTTATCAGTGAAGTCTGCATCGATAACATCATCATCTTTCTTCTTGTTATCGTTAGAAGAAGCGTTATTTGTGTCAGTAAATTCATCTGAGTTATTTGTATTTTCGCCACTTCCAGCATTAGCACCGGTTGAACCTGTTGCGCCACCTTGAGCAGCTTGAGCTTGTTGCATATATGCAGCGGCTTTTTCAAGTTCATCGATTTTACTCTTTAATGTAACGTAATCGTTATTTTTAATTGCGTTTTGTATCTCATCTCTAAGTTTTTCGGTTTCTTCTTTTTGTTTTGGATCAAGAGTTGCACCTTTTTCTTGTAATCCTTGATTGATAGAGGCTACATAAGATTCGGCTTTATTAACTAATTCGATTTCTTCTTTTCTCTTGTTATCAGCTTCTTTATTAGTTTCAGCTTCTCTAACCATTCTATCGATTTCTTCTTTGCTTAATCCATTACTATCATTAATAGTAATTTCTTGGGATTTTTGAGTATCTAAATCCTTAGCGCTTACTTTAACAATACCATTAACATCTATATTAAATGTAACTTCAATTCTTGGAGTTCCACGTGGAGCTGGTTTAATTCCACTCAATTGGAAGTGACCAAGTAATTTATTGTCATGTGCCATTGGACGTTCACCTTGATAAACTGCGATATCAACGGCAGGTTGATTATCAGCGGCAGTTGAGAAGATTTGTGATTTAGTTGTAGGAATTGTTGTATTTCTAGTAATTAATGGAGTCATAACTGAACCCATAGTTTCAATACCAAGTGTTAATGGAGTAACATCAAGAAGAATAACGTCTTTAACATCACCACTTAAGATACCACCTTGATATGAAGCACCAATAGAAACAGCTTCATCTGGGTTGACACTTAAATTTGGTTTTTTACCAGTAATTCTACTTACGAGAGCTTGAACAGCTGGCATTCTGATTGATCCACCAATTAATAATATTTCATCAATTTGTGAATAAGACATCTTTGCATCACTAATAGCTTTTTGAAGAGGTTTTTCACATCTATCAAGTAAATGTTTTGTAATTTCTTCAAATTTAGCTCTAGTTAATTTGCCTTCATAGCTGATAGGACCATTTTTACTCATACCAATAAATGGAAGAGAAATTGTGGTTTCCATTGAGCTACTTAATTCAATTTTTGCCTTTTCAGCGGCATCTTTATATCTTTGAAGAGCCATCTTATCGTTAATATCTACACCAAATTGTTCGTTAATTTGAGCTTCAATCCATTTTGCAACGACATTATCCCAGTCATCTCCGCCTAAAGTTGTATCACCGGCAGTTGAAATAACCTCAAATGTTCCATCTCCAATATCAAGAATTGAAACATCTAATGTACCACCACCAAGATCGAAAACAGCGACTTTTTCACTCTTATTTTTTCCAAGACCATAAGCTAAAGCGGCAGCTGTTGGTTCAGAAATAATTCTTACTACATCAAGACCGGCAATTGTACCAGCATCTTTTGTAGCTTGTCTTTGTGAATCGTTGAAATATGCAGGGCAAGTAATAACTGCCTTTTGAATTGGATGACCAATATTTGTTTCTGCATATGATTTCATATAAGCGAGAACTTTAGCACTAATTTCTTGTGGAGTAAAATCCTTGTTTATACAATTAACATGAACCTTATCAGCAGATCCCATGTGTCTTTTGATACTACTAACAGTATCAGGGTTTGTAATAGCTTGACGTTTTGCAGCGTTTCCAACTATAACTTCACCATTTGCTTTAAAAGCAACAACGGATGGAGTAGTCATTGTTCCTTCTGGATTTGGAATGACTTTAACAGTTCCATCGCTTTGTAAATATGAAACAACTGAATTTGTTGTTCCTAAATCAATACCTAATATAATTTCTTTTGCCATAATGTAATTCCTCCTGATTTGTATTAAGCAACATTTTCTTTTTCATTATTAACTTCAACTTCAGTTTTAACTTTAGAAGAAGTTACGACCATTGCAGCTCTTATTATATGGTTATGTAATTTATAACCTTTTAAATTGAGTTGTTTCACACTTCCTTCTGGAAGCGTATCATCAAATTCTTTTTCAACTGCATGCATTTTACTTTCGTCGAATTTATCACCTGTTTTTGGTTCTATAATTTCGATTCCTTCATTCTTTAAGACTTCAAGCAATTGATTATAGACATATTTGAAACCAAGTAAATAATTTTTCATTTCTGGACTGTTTGGCTCATTTTTGAAAGCCATATCGAACGAATCTAAGACTCCTAATAAATTATCAACAAATCCTTCAACGCGGTATTTTAGAACTTCTTCATGATCTTTTTGAATATCTTTTCTAAGGTTTGCCATATCAGCATAAGCTTTATAATATTCGTTTTTCCAATGTTCTGAATCACTCTTCAACTGCTCAATCTCATCATCTTTTTTTGCTAACTTTCGTTTGAAACTAGTTTTCATATCAACTTGTTCCGTTTCGTCTTTAACTTCATCAACTTTTGATTGATTGTTATCGACTGTTTTCTCATCTGCCATAATCATTCTCCTTTAAGTCCATTAAGTGACTGACCAACATATCACTAACATAATTTAGATATTCAAGTACCTTATCGTAATCCATTCTTGTTGGCCCAACGATAGCAATTCTTCCTAGATCATCACCAGTAACTGGAGATTTAATATCTTTAGCAATTACCGTAATATCTGGAATATTGTTTGCGCCAATTGAGATAGCAATCTCACTTGAACCTTTAAACATTTCCCCTATTTGATATGGATTAGATAATAAATCCACAATCTTTTTAATATCTTCGATGTTGTCTTTAAATTCTGGTTGTTGAAGTAAATTATTTTTTCCATAGAATTGACCATTTCTTCTAATTACAAAATCTTTTATAACAGAAGCTAATAATTGATTCATATAAGGATAATAATTGTTATATTTTCCTAATTTACCTCTAACATCTTTAATTTTTTGAAACAATTCATACAAATGAGTCCCGACTAATTCGTTATTAAACATATTCATTGCTTTGACTAGATCTTTAATTGATTCGTTTTTATTAATAACGAACGTTTTATTTTCTAGGAAGCCCTTATCGGTAAGAAAGATGAAGCTGAAATGATTTTCGTTAAGGGGGATAACTTCAATCTTCGCTACTCTTTCTTCGATAATTGATGGCGCTAAGAAGCAGCAAGCTAAATTCGTCATATGAGACAGAAGCAAACAACTTTCACTCATCAAGTCTTCAATCGACTTGCTTGAATCAAACAATTTATCTACTTCATAACGTATAGACTTATCAACTTTTTCACTTCTTAACTTACGAATATAGTATCGATAACCTTCAAGTGAAGGAATTCTTCCGCTACTCGTATGTGTTTTCTCTATCAAGCCATTTTTTTCAAGATTAACCATATCATTTCTGATGGTTGCACTAGAATATGGTAATTTATGTACCTTAATTAGGTTTTCACTACCGACAGGCTCATTTGTTTTGATATAATCTTCAACAATATACTTGAGGATAATTTCACTTCTTTTTAAAGACATATTAACCACCTTTCTAGCACTCTTTACTTCAAATGCTAAATATATTATATAACCATAATTAGCACTGTCAAGATAAAAGTGCTAATTTTTTAAATAGGTGATTATTATATCGAATCAATCGATAATATTTTATTTAAAAAATTATTAAATTTATTACTTTAAATCAAATCTACTAAAATTGAATCTAAAATATACATACCATTATCAGTAACTTTAAGTCGATTATCTTCAATTTTTAATAACCCTACATTAATATATTGTTCTATCTCGATTTTTTTATCAAAAAGAATGCTTGAATTGAATTTTTTTTCATATTCTTTAAGGGAAAAACCATCTTTTAATCGAAGATTGGTAAGTAAGTAATATTCTTTATTGTCGCTTATAGTAACAGTTTCTTTAACAATATTGCGTTTACCTAATAAATAATCATTAATTGGAGGATTAATTTTATATCTAATATTATTTATATAGCCGCTACCACCAACTCCTAGTGATAAATATTCATTGTCGTGCCAATAATTAAGATTATGTTGGCTTTCGTAACCATGTTTTGCAAAATTACTAACTTCATATCTTTCGTAACCATTATTTCTAAGTTTAGAAAGAATTAAATCATATTGATTTCTTAAAGTGTCTCCGTTTTCTTCTTTATATCCTTTAATATATAAGGACGTTCCTTTATGAATCTCTAGTGAATATAAAGAAATATGAGGCACATCTAATTTTAAAAAATTAGCAATCTCATCGTTTAAATCATCTTCAGTTTCGTTAGGTAATCCATAAATTAGATCAACGTTTATGTTATCAAAATGCTTTTTTATAGTTTTTATCAAATTAAAATAATTAATTTTATAATCTCTGTTCATTAGTTTTAAATATTTTGAATCAAAAGATTCTAATCCGATAGAAATTCGATTAATACCATATTTTCTAAACAAAATTAATTTTTCTTCAGTAATTGATTCAGGATTAGCTTCGATAGTGAATTCACAATCTTTATCAATTAATGTATTGAGTGCAAATAAAATCTTATTTAAGTTTTCGACACTCAAAGAACTTGGAGTTCCACCACCAATATAAATTGTTTTAAAAGGATTGAAATTATTTTTAGTTTTTTCAATATCTTCTATTAATTGATCTATATATGCATTTTCAGTCGTTATTTTATCTAAAATTTTATAAAATGCGCAATAACTACAAATTGACGAGCAAAAAGGAATATGAATATATAAACTATTTATTGTCTTTTTTTTCATCTTCCTCGTGCTCTTTAACGTATTTTTCGAATTCTTTTTTGGTTTCTTCATCAGAAACATCTTCGACAAAACGATCAACATTATCTTGAGCTATTTTTTCTTCACTTTCTTTTTTTTCTTCAGGCTTTCTTTTTTTAATAATTAAGTGAATAGCGAATGCAATGACACCAATTACGGCTGCAAGCAAAATAACTACTAAAAAGATGGCCCAACTTGGAAAACTTGATGCAAATACAATATCTAAATTCATAACTATAGCTCCTTATTAATTTTTCTTTACTGGTGTATAAATAAATTTATTTCTCAAAGAATCTTTTTTATAATACCCTAAAAACACAAGATGGTCCATACTACTTCTTGCAGTTTCGTAGGCACATCCTAAACTTTTCTTAAATTGTGAAATAGTATAAGACATTCCAAGTGTACAGTGACGCGCATAAAAGTGCGCTTGTGCTCTGCTTAATGCAGGATTCATTTCGATTAAATGTTTTTCTAGACGATTAGCGTCTTCTTCACTTAATCCGCTTGGAACATTGCTAATTGCAATATTTTGAGTATAACTAACAGAAGAAGTTGTATCTGGAGTTTTATATTGGGTTAGATTTTCTTGTAAAGAATCCTCTTTTGGTGAAAGTGTTTCTTCTTTTTTCGATTCTTCTTTATAACTAAAATCTGGATCAATAGTTGGTTTTTCTTCTTCTTTTTGATACATTTCTTGACTGATAACGCTATTTCTTGCCTGATTAACGTTATTTAACGCTTCATCAATTAAAGAAGAAGTCTTATTAGCAACATATAAAATAAAGTAAGTTAAATCAAAAGTTTTTTGAGAATCAATTAAACTTTTTTCGAATTCTTCCCTTTTTAATAATAAAGATTCAAAATTAATAGTAGAAGCAACAGATCCAATATCATTAAAACCAATTATTTTTTTAAATAATAAAATGGACAAATCTTCACTATATGTTTCGAAAGGCTTTATATAATACATGTAATATAAACTCGCAGCAGCCTTAACAAATAAACTTGATGTTGAATAGTTAATAAACTTAAATAAATCATCCATTGCATTTCCTATGGCTGTTGATGGAATACCTAAATATACTTTTCCAACAAGTACTCTACTTCCCATATCACTGATTTCAGTTGTTCGATAAAATTCATTTAATTCTTCTGTTCCCATTAAGAAACTATAAAAATTACCTAAAACAGAATCGTTTAATTCACTTAAAGGATTGTTTTCAATTTCTTTTAAACATCTAAAATATCGATTTAAAATCATGAAATTAGGAGGTAATACACTCAATTGGTTAGTAACAATTTGATTTAAAACAGAATTATCAACAGCTAACTTATATTTATTAGCTAATGATCTCAAAATATCAATATAACTTAATTTTTGGTATTCTTTGTCTGTATTTTTTGCTGAAAGTTGAAAATAAGAAGTGGTTAATTTTAATAATTTTCTTTCAACTTCGTTTATTTTATTAGTTACGTAAGGAGTATAACAAACGGAAAAATTTGCCCCCGTTAAGTGTTTTAAACTAAGTTGTTTATTAAAATGTGAACGATGTTCAACGATATTTGCCCAAATATTATCAATAAGTGGGGTTTTCATATTATTTACAACTTCTTGGTATGTGGCGTATGTTTCATCGCTAAATTTAATTGCAAGATCATTACTCATATATTTTGTCTTCCTATCTATTAATATTATATTTATTTTTTTATTATTTTAAAGTCAAAATTACTAATTTATTACTTATAAAATACTAAATTTTAACTAGTCTACACCACTACTTAACTTGAAAAATTTTATTTATCATCATCAATTGACAATAAACTCATAAAGGCCTCTTGAGGAACATCAACAGATCCGATAGATTTCATCCTCTTTTTACCTTCTTTTTGTTTTTCTAATAATTTTTTCTTACGAGTTATGTCTCCGCCATAACATTTTGCTAAAACATCTTTTCTAACAGCTTTAATATCGGCTCTAGCGATTATTTTACCATTTATTGCGGCTTGAACAGGTATTTCAAATTGTTGTCTTGGTATAACATCTTTTAATTTTGATACAAGTTTTAAACCACGATTATATGCAAATGGTTTATAAACAATGCTGCATAATGCATCAATAACGTCACCATTTAATAGAATATCCATTTTAGCTAAATCGGATTTTTTATATTCAGAAATTTCATAATCGAAAGAAGCGTAACCCTTGGTATAACTTTTTAATTTATCAAAAAAATTATAAATTATTTCGCTTAAAGGCATCTCGTATATCAAATTCATACGAGTTTCATCGAAATATTGCAAATCTTTATATATTCCTCTTCTTTCTTGGCAAAGATTCATGATTGGACCAACAAACTCTTTTGGAGTCATAATTTGTGCAGTAACATATGGCTCTTCAATGTGGTTAATTGTTGTTAAATCAGGCAAGTCTCCAGGATTTTCAAGATTAATTATTGTTCCGTCGGTTAAATAAACCTTATAAACAACACTAGGAGCAGTCAAAATAAGATCTAAATCGTATTCTTTTTCAAGTCTTTCTTGAATTACATCCATGTGTAATAGTCCAAGAAATCCGCATCTAAATCCAAAGCCTAACGCTTTACTTGTTTCAGTTTCATACTTCAAACTTGCATCATTAAGACATAATTTCTCTAATGCATCTTTTAATTCACCATATTTTCTAGAATCCGATGGATAAATTCCACAATAAACCATAGATTGTATTTTTTTATAACCTGGTAATGGCTTTTCTGCTGGATTATCGGTCAATGTTATAGTGTCACCAACATGAACATCGTGAATATCTTTTATTTGAGCACATAAGTAACCAACTTCTCCACAATCTAACTCGTTTTTACTGATTTCTTTAGGTGTTCTAATGCCTAACTCAGTCACTTGGTAATCCTTATTATGACGCATTAAATGAATTGAATCTCCTAATTTAATGTGACCCTCTTTAATTCGTATTAAAATAACTACACCACGATACGAATCGTAAAAACTATCGAATATAAGAGCTTGAAGTTTATTGTTGTTATCTCCACTAGGTGCAGGAATATCTCTAACAACACGTTCTAATATTTCTTTGATATTTACTCCGGTTTTGGCACTGACAGCAATTGCATTTTCCCCATCTAATCCAATTTTTTCACTTATTTCACGTTTTGTCATCTCCACCATTGCACTTGGTAGATCTATTTTATTAATTACAGGTAAAATATATAAATCATTATCTACAGCTAAGTAAGTATTGGCTAAAGTTTGAGCTTGAACGCCTTGAGTGGCGTCGACAACTAAAAGAGCACCCTCACATGCAGCTAGTGATCTACTAACTTCATAAGTAAAATCGACATGCCCTGGAGTATCGATGAGATTAAAAATATATGTGTTACCATCATCAGCTTTATATTGAACAGTAACAGCATTCAACTTAATTGTAATTCCTCTTTCTTTTTCAATAGGATTATCATCTAACATTTGTTGACTAATATTTCTTTTTTCAATTGTATTTGTTAATTCTAAAATACGATCAGCTAATGTTGATTTTCCGTGGTCTATATGAGCAATAATGCTAAAATTTCTAATCTTTGTTTTATCGTAATTCATATTTCTAATGCATTATATCAGTTAATTAATTATTTTTCGTTAATTATTATAAAACGATTTCAAACAATTTTGAATATCATCACAATTTTTAACAATCGAATAATTGCTCCATGAATTTTCAAAAAGTTCTTTAAAATTTTTATAACTATATCGATAATCTAAAAGCAAAACTACGCCTTTATCTTGAGGTGTTCTAATTAATCGTCCAACAGCTTGCATAACTTTATTAACTCCAACATTTGAGTAAGCATATTCAAATCCGTTAAGTCCGATTGAATCGTAATATGTTTTAAGTAGGTTATTTTCAAAAGATAGCATTGGCAAACCTATACCAATCACTACAGTTCCTATTAATCTAGAACCAACTAAATCTATTCCTTCACTAAAAATTCCGCCTAGGACACAAAAACCAACAAAGGTTTCGTCAGGATTTTCTTTAAAAGAATTTAAGAAATTTTCTTTTTCAGAAAAATCCATATATCTTTTTTGAAAAATACAATTAAAATTAGATTTTAAATAAGATCTTTCTAGCATATCTAGATATTCAAATGAGGGACAAAAAACAATATAATTGCCCATTTTGCCTTTAATAAAGACATCAATTTCATTCGTTATTTCTCCGATGGATTTATTTCTATCTTTATATAATAACGAAACAGAATTATTTACTAACACTTTAAAATTATCCTTTGGAAAAGGAGAAGGAATAATTAAATCTTTAAAATTATCTCTCCCAAAAAGAATTTTTTTATAATAATAAAGAGGGGATAATGTTGCGCTAAAACAAACAGATCCCTTAAATTTATAAACCATATCATTAATATATTGGCTAGAATCGAGACAAAAAGTTTTTAAAATAACGTCATCAAAGGTTTTTGCTACATATAAACTATATTTTTCTGGATTCGCTTTATAGTATTCATTAATAACGATAAATTTATAAATTTCGCGAGTTAAATCATCGACTGTATCACTTTTAAATCTTTTATGTTTATTTTTGTAAGTTTTGATTTCTTTGTCAAATTTTGTTAATTGATCTATAAAATCTATGTTAAAAGTTTCTACTGATACATTGTTTTCAGAGCCAAAATCAAAATCCTTTAATTCGTTAATATACGAATAAATTTTTTGAATTCTATTTTTTAAAGATTTAAGTCTAATATTATCCAAATCAGGTTTTGCCTTTATAAATGTATTAATGGATAAATTTGCACTATACATATCTCTGGATCGATTAATGAGGTTATGAGCTTCATCGATTAATAAAACCATGTTATATTGCTTATCTGGAGTTTCAAAGTATCTTTGTAACATGGCAATTGGACTAAATACATAATTATAATCACATAGAATTACATCACTAAACATTGATAAATCTAAACTGAATTCAAATGGACAAACCATATTCTCTTTACCAATACTTATGAGTCTTTTATTATCAAAAATATCATATTTATCAATAGATTCCACGATTATATCTTTAATTTTTGAAAAATAATCTCTGGTATAAGGACAATCGTCAGGGTTACATTTTCCAATTTTTTTACGATTTAAACACATTTTTTCTCTAGCAGAAATTTGAATAGTTATAAAATTCAATTCTTTCTTTTTCAGATCATTCATAGCTTTTAAACAGTTTACAAAACCGCTATTTTTAGCAGTTAAGTAAAATATTTTGTCTATATCGTTGCTTTTAACCGAGTCTAGTGCGCCATATAAAGTTGAAATAGTTTTACCTATTCCAGTACTTGCTTCTATAAAATAAGTTTCGTGATTATTAACCGAATATTTAGTTGCATCAATTAATTCACTTTGACCTTTTCTTATTGTTTTATAAGGAAAACATAATCTATCTAATGATTTATTTCTTGTATCATGCCTTCTTTCAAAAATAGACTTATAAGAAATATAACTTCTTAAATATCCAAAAATTTTATTTTCTAGATCGGTAATTGAATAAGAAAAATATTTTTTTAAACTATCTTTGTTTGTTTGACTTAAATATGTTAAAGAAATATTAATATTATTTAAAGAATTTTGTCTAGCATACATATATGCATAAAATTCAGCTTGTCCTAAATGCCATTCGTTATATTGCAAATAAAAAGTTTCTAAATCGATATTTGCAGTTTTTATTTCATCAATTGTAGGAATTCCGCTTGTGCTGATACCATCTGCACGCCCATATATATTAAATTCATAATTATCTAAATAAATATTAATAGACAAAGGAACTTCGCTTCTATAGTCGTTTCCTTGCCTTAATTGATAGTATTTATGAATTTTCGTTCCTTCAAGCATGCTTGAAGTATTGAAAACACGATTATCTATATCACCTTTTCGTAATAAAAAATCTACAATTTCGTGAACACTAAGCTTCAATTGAATCATTTTATATTATTTGTCCAATTTCAAATAAATGTTGATTCCCGTTATAAAAATCTTTAAATGTCATAACTTTTTTCCCGGGCTTTTGAATTTCGTCAACTGATAAAGCGCCATTTAAGGTAGCAATAATGAATCCATTTTTTGAATATTCGATTATTTCACCAGGTTTTCCGTTGCTATCAACTATATGGGTTTTTAATATTTTAATTTTTTCATTATTAAAGACAAAATACATTCCTGGTTCATATGAAAGTGCCCTAATCTTATTAAAAAGAGTTATATTATCAGAATTAAAATTGATTATTTCGTCTTCTTTATTTATTTTTGCAGTAAATGTTGCAAGATTTTCATCTTGCTCGTTTCCTTTATTTTTTCCATCGACAACGTCTTGAATTCCGTTGATGAAGGCATCATAAGCAGCATCACTTATTTTATCTTTTAGTGAACTATAGTTATCGTTTAAAGATATTTCAACTTTAGAAACGTAATACATTTTACCAGCATCCATTTTATCAACCATTTCCATCAATGTAACACCTGTTTCTGTGTCACCATTCAATAAACTATATTGAATTGGACTTGCACCCCTATAGTTTGGCAATATTGAACCATGAAGATTAAAAGCGCCTAATTTTGGCAATTCCAACACTTCATGAGGTATTAATTGACCATATGCTAAAGTTAATATTATATCAGGATTAATTTCTTTCAAAAAATTAAAATCGTTTCTAATTTTTACAGGTTGATAAACATTAATTCCGTGTTTCATTGCTACAATTTTAGTTGGTGTAGGCGTAATAATATTTTTTCTTCCTTGTGGTTTATCGATTTGAGTTACTAAACCAACAATATTAAATCCATCTTCAATAAGATGTTCTAATACCTTGGCCGAGATGTCTGGTGTACCAAAATACACTATTTTAAGTTTCTTGATTTCCATTTTGTTTATTATAATTCAAATATAGCCTTTTTTCGATATCAAGTTACAGTTTTTGCCTATATTTTCTATTTGAATTGAATATGCTATTTATGGTATTATTATAACCGTATCGAAAGAGGTAGAATTTATGGCAAACATTAAACAACAAAAGAAGAGAATTATCACAAGCGAGAAAGCCAGAGTTAGAAATATTTCTTATAAATCAAAATTAAGAAGTGCTGCTAAGGCCGTTAGAGTCGCTGTTGATGCCAAAGATCAAAAATTAGCTCAAGAGAAGTTAACTTTAGCTTTTAGTGTCATTGATAGATCAGTTGTCAAAGGTATTCAAAAACACGCAACAGCTGCAAGACAAAAATCAAATCTTCAAAATCTTGTTAATACTTTAAGCAAGTAATTATATTTTATTGGTATTTATAAAACCTCCATTTTTGGAGGTTTTTTGTTTTCTAGAAGTTTAATAAAAATGTTTCGAAGTTATAGAAACGATTCACTTCACTGTGCTTAATCGATCTATCAAGTTCGTAAAGATCATCTAATGCTTTTCTAATTCTTTTATATGATACATTTCTTAATGTTTTTAGTGTCATTCTGACTCTATAAGGATTTGCATTTAATTTTGAACTTATAGTATCTCCAGAAAGACCTTGTTTTTCCAATATATACACTTCATCATAAAATATTAATGAAGTCGAAATTAAAGCTATTAAAGAAATTGGCTCGACATTATATAGTGATAAATCACGATATATTTTAAGAGCATTTTCTTTGTTGTTTAAAAGCAAATTATTAAGTATTTCGAAAGAATTTTCTTCTAAAGGTGCCATCATTAAAGTTTTTACGTCTTTTAATGTTATTTTATTGTTTTTATATAATATTAATTTTGTAGCTTCATTAATGAATACATTTAAATCATTGTTCGATCTTAACACAATTTCATTGACGGCATCATTGTCTATTTCAATATTTTTAAGCATAAAATATTTTTTAACATAAATTGGCCAATCATCTTTTGTTAAATCCTTTAATTCAGTTATTTTTCCATTTTTGCTAATAAAACTAACTATTTCATTTTTTAAAGCAATAGTCGATGAATTAACTATGATAACTAATAAACAATCTGGATTTTCATTTTTTAAATAATTCAATAAGATATCGAATTTGTTTGAAATATTGATTTTTGCTTTCGTCCTCGAATTGCTAAAATATTGTGCATTATCTAAAATAACCATCTTTTTTGCAAATTCTAAACTGAATTGGCAACATTCATTTACCACTTCTTCAACATTAGTTTCTAAAGCATCAAAACGAACAACATTCCTTTCATTTTCGTTTGAAAATTGTTCTTTAATCAGTTTTTTTAACTGATTTTTAATCATCATTTGTTGATTGCCATACAATAAAATTGCCATGCACTTATTGTATTATATTTTGATTAGTTTTTTTATATAAACTTATAAGAAATTGTTCCTTCTTGATCGGTCCTACGTATATTAATTTTATATTTATTTAATAAATTAATGGTTTCTATATTAGGATGATGAAACTTGTTTTTTAATCCGCAAGAAATTATCGCTTCATTAGGGCTTATTTGATTAATGAATTCTTCACTACTTGACGTATTGCTTCCGTGGTGTCCGACTTTTAAGTAATCGCAATCAAGATTTTTTTGATCGTCCAAAATTCTTTTTTCTATACTTTTAGGTGCGTCCCCCATAAATAAAAATTTATTATTTTTTATTTCACTATATAAAACTAAAGATTTATCATTTTCTTCCTTAGCTTGATCTTTATAAATATTTAAATTATCAAATGTTATAGATCCAACTGTTAAAGGGAAAATAGAGTTATAATCATATACATTTTTAACTTTAAAGTTTCTTTTTAAACTATCTAACGCTCCATAATGATCAAAATCTTTATGAGTTATCAATACTGCATCAACTGAGTAAATTCTTTTGCTTTTTAAATAAGGTATCAAATTATTTGTTGCTACATCTGTATATGTTAAACCGCCAGTATCAATTAATATTGTTGTCAAACCACACCTTATCAACGTAGAATCGCCTTGTCCAACGTTTATAAAGCATATTTCTGTTGTAAATGTATTCTCTATCGGAAGACAATAAATAATCAATGATGAAGTTAATAACGATATGTATTTAATTGATTTTTTTCTATAATTGATTTCATGGAAATATATGCAAGCCATCAATAAAATAAAATAAAGAATTAAGGAATATTGATTAAAACTTGGAACATTGATATTTATTAAATCTATATTAATATACCTTAGTATTTTACCGGCAAAGTTTAGAATATTAGTAAAAAAATTAAAATATATACCGTAAAATGAAATAACTAAGACAATGAAGATAAATTTGAAAATAGGTAATAATACAATGTTTAAAATTATGTTTAAGAAATTAAAACTTTTATACATATTTATTATGAAAGGCAAAAGAACAAAAAAAGTAATTATTGATTGAGCAATTTTTTGTTCAAATCCTTTTTTATAATGATTCAATAATAACCATGAAAAATACAATAAGAAATATAACAAATAAGGAATATAAAAGCTTAATTGATTGATCAAATCTTTATTTATGATTAAAAATAATAACCCACTTATTGAAAGAAAATTTAACCTACTTATTTTTTCTTGAAAAACATAATTATTTAATGTTGAAAATAAATAAAAAACTATAACTCTAATTGTGGTGAAACGATTTATTGTAAAAAATAGGAAGGGAAAACAAATAAATAATGAAACGAACTTTGAAATCGAATCTTTTAATTTAAAATTGAGTAACCTGGCTATTCCATATAACAAAAAATTAAGAAAAACTCCTGTTATTGAAAATAAATTCATAATGTGAATATTTTTGACTTTAATAATTAGGGACGAGCTGCTAATTGAATCGTTAAAAATCAAAGAAGAAGCAAAAGCCTTAGCGTCATTACTCGAAAATTTTTCCAATATTTTCAGTTTATAAGCTTCAAAATCAAATGGGAAATTGATAATGTTTTCGATGTTTTTTATGTAAATTCCCACGTTAATTCCTTTATTATGTAAATATTTATTAAAATCAAAACCAGATTCTAAAGTTGCAAAACTAAAATTAAATCTAGTGCCTTCTATTTTAATCAAACTAAACAAGCGAACATTATCTGAACATGGGACATAAAATTTTTCCAAACCGTCAAAGAACACGAAATAGTTATCGGTACTATCAATAACTACACCAATATAACTCTCGTTTTGTAACGATTTTAGATCTATATTGTCTCTAATTAGTCCTAAGGCTAGAAATATAATCGAAACAATCGCTATTTTTCTATTCTTTTTATACTTTAAGAAATAAATTATTAAACAGAATATTAATAAAAATATTGCAATAAAATAAGTATTTTCATTAATTAAAATTAAACCGGCAACATATGATAAAAAGAATATAAAAAACAGCATTTTTAATCATGAAGAATTATATAATTTTTACACATATTGAATTTTGCATAACCAATACCGCTAACATTCATTATTGCTTCCAATGTGTAAAAAACACCGTTAGCTTCGCGATAACTTATTATAGAAGTTGCAATCGCATCTCCGAATCCGTTAACCGTTAAAAGCTCTTCTTTTGTTCCGTCGTTTATGCTGATTTTACTAATTGGTTCATTACTACAAATATTACTATTATCATATTTTGGTGGAATATAATAAGATGAATTTGCTTCTAACACCGCTTCAAGATTAAAACAACGATCGTCACCATTAGTATTCAATCCTCCGCTTGCACCAAGTAAATCTTCCATTGTCGGTTTATCTTCGGTAAAGACATAATCACCAGGACTACTTACTTCACCTGTTACACCGATAGTGATTGATGTTTTGTCATCAACTATTGTAGTAGAACCTCCTCCAGCACCTAAATCTAAATTAGGATCAACAAACTGGAAAGCAACTAAACCGATAATAGCACAAACACAAACAACGACAATTACTTTCAGAATCATAATTTAATACCTCCTTACATACAAGATGCCAAAAGTAAAAGATTTTTATACCCTAAATTTAAAAAAAGTAATAGTTTTCACCATTACTTTTTTAAAACTCCGTTATATGATTAATTATTGGGTAACTTTAACATCAACTATTTCGACATCGTATGGGTTAGCTACATTATCGATTGTAACAACATCACCAACTTTATGTCCTAACAAGGCAGCGCCAACAGGAGAAACGTTACTAACTTTAATCTTCTTTGAATCAGTTAAAGCATCGCTTTCTTGACTAGAAACAAGTTGAAATACTTTCTTAAGTCCACTTTTAACAAATGAAACTGTGATTGTTTTACCTATACTGATGCTCTTGTCATTCTTTTTGACGTCGACAATTTTAGCGTTAGCTAAGATTGATTCGATTTCTTTGATACGACCTTCAACTTCAGCTTGTCTATCTCTAGCGGCATCATAATCGGCATTTTCACTTAAATCGCCCATACCTCTAGCATTTTGTAAAGCTTCATAAATTTTTGGGCGTTCAATATCGATTAATTCTCTATATTCAACATTAAGCTTATCAACACCCTCTTTAGTAAGTTCTATATTCTTGTTTGTAACCATAGATTTCTCCTTATATAAATCGCGTTTGTAATTATATCAATATTTTGCCTTAAAGTATAGTTTAAATAACAAAAAAAACTTTAAACACAACAATAATCAAAACTAAAAAAATAAATTAAAAATAATTATTCGCTTTCTTTTAATTCTTGAATTTTGTCGTCGTTATTAAAAGCATCTAAAACTTCATTCGCTTCTTCAATCTCTTCTTCGTCTTCAACTTCGAATAATTCGTTGTTTTCATTATATTTCATCAAATAAATGTCTTCTGGGGCATCTGGAGAATAAATAAAAACGTATTCAGAATTTCTTTCCTTATTTTCATAAGTGAAAAGAATTTTCATTAAATATTGTTTGCCTTCATCATCATAAATTGTGATATCATCACCATTATTTTTTGTCATAACTTTTGCTCCTTAAAAAATCTTCTAATATAATCTCAGCACTAACCATATCAATAATTTCTTTAATCTTTTTTTCTTTTAACCCAGCTTCATGAAGACGCTCACGGGCTTCAATAGTAGTAAAAGATTCATCGAAATAATAGACAGTAATTTTAGGTTTTAATATTAATAAATCAGTAATAAAACGTCGTACAGAAGCGCATCTTTCGCCTTCTTGACGATCAAGTTGAAGAGGTAGTCCTATAACAATATTATTGATAAGTTCCTCATCAATGTATTCGCTAACTCTTTTTAATGCCTTCTTATAATTTCCTTTTTCAAAACGAAAATTCTCTCTTCCGTGACTAATCCCTAAAGAGTCGCTTGTAGCTATACCAACCGTTGTTGTTCCTAAATCTAAACCGATAAATTTTTCCATTATAAAATTACTTTTATTATTTTATCAATTTTTGAAACATCTTGCACGCTTCCTTGTGCCATATCTGGTTTTCCGCCACCATTTCCACCAAGAATTGGTGCTACTTTTTTCATTAAGTCTCCTGCTTTAATTCCTTGAGAAACAAGCTCTTTACCAACAGCAACAATTATTGGATGTTTTCCTTCGTCATTTCCAACTAAAACAACAATATAATTATCCATTTTTGATTTAATACTATCTAATATATCCATTAAACCAGCTTTGTTCATATTGTCAAAATATTTTACCAATACTGCTTTTCCGTTTTCTTCTTTAATTTCATTAATAACAGATAAAGAAGACAATTGTGCTAATTTTTTATTTAATGTTTCATATTTAGTTTTGTAATCTTTCGCTTCTTCTTCAAGCGAATGAATACGTGTATCAATTTCAGGATATGATGAAGCACCTAAAATATCACGGGCATTATTTAAGTAATTGATATCGTCTCTAAATAAAGAATAAGCGCCTAATCCAGTGCGAGCTTGAATACGTCTTACTCCACTAGCAATTGCCCCTTCAGACTCAATCTTAAATACACCTATATCGCGAGTATTATTGACGTGGCATCCTCCACAAAATTCTTTGCTTACATTTCCAAAGCAAACAACTCTAACAGTACCTTGATATTTTCCATCAAATTCAGCAATGGCTCCTGTCTTTTTAGCTTCTTCTAAAGGAAGAATTAAAGTTTTTCTTTCGATGGCTTGAGCAATATATTCGTTTACCATACGTTCAACTTTAATTAAATCTTCAGGTTTAACTTTTTCAAAATATGAAAAATCGAATCTAAGATAATTCTCATCAACGTAACTTCCTTTTTGTTTAATTGTTGTTCCTAAAACACTAATTAAAGCAGCTTGAAGAAGATGTGTTGCGCTGTGGTTTTTCATTGTTGATTCATGAATGTTCTTGTCGATATTAAGTGCTACTTCATCGCCATTTTTAATCGATCCATATATAACTTTAATTTCATGAAGGTGTTCTCCGTTAGGAGCTTTTCCAACATGAGAAACATCAGCACGAAACTCTTTGTTTTCAATAAATCCTTTATCGCTTATTTCACCACCCATTTCAGCATAAAAATTAGTTTTATCAAATACAACTTCTCCATAATCATCGATTGATTCGACTTTTACTCCATCTTTAAATAAACCAATAACTTTAGCTTTTATTGTTTTATCTTCATATGTATAGACGCTTGGTAAGTTAAAATCCAATAAATCTTTTGATTGTTTATTGAATGATTCAATGACTTTACGCGATTTTCTTGCAAGTTCTTTTTGAGCTTCTAAACATTTATTAAATCCTTCAATATCGACTGCAAAACCCTTGTCTTTTGCAATTTCTTCTGTTAATTCTATTGGAAATCCGTATGTATCATAAAGTTTAAAGGCATCTTCACCTGAAAGAATTTTGTTACCTTTCTCAAGTTCGCTATATAAAATAGCCTCACCACTTTTTAAAGTTTTAATAAATTTTTCTTCTTCAGATTTAATTTGTTTTTCAATAAAATCTTTTTTATCAACTAAATATGGATAAAAACACTTCATTTCATCAATAACACTTGGGACTAATTTGTATAAGAATGATTCAAAAATGCCTAATTTTTGGGCATATCTCATTGCTCTTCTTAATAATCTACGTAAGACATAACCTCTTCCTTCATTACTAAATGTAGCACCATCTGCTAAAGCAAAAGTGCAACTTCTAATATGATCAGCAATGACTCTATATGGCATTAAAAATTCACCTTCATATGGCTTTTTACAGATTTTTTGTGTAGCTTTTATAATTCCGCTAAATAAATCGGTTTCAAAATTAGTGTTAGTTTCTTGAAGAATGCAAGCGATACGTTCAAGTCCGGCTCCTGTATCAATATTTTTGTGTGGTAACTCTTTATAGTCTTTTCTATCAACGCCATTAACAGCATTAAATTGACTAAAAACAATTCCCCAAATTTCAATAAAACGATCATTTTCCATATCTTCGGCCAATAATTTAATTCCGATATGTTCTGGATCCCGTTTTTCGCCTCTATCAAAGAAAACTTCGGTATTTGGACCGCATGGACCTTCACCAATTTGCCAATAATTTCCTTCTAATGCTATTAAATGACTTGGTTCAACACCTTCTTTTAACCAACATTCTTTTGTATCCAAATCAATTGGGTTATAAGTAAAATAGAGTTTATCTTTTGAGATAGCAAAATATTTTTCACCAGTAAGAATTTCAAAAGCCCAATGAATAACTTCTTTTCTAAAGTAATCACCAATCGAAAAATTACCAAGCATTTCAAAAAATGTTTGATGTCTTGCTGTTTTTCCAACATTATCTATATCGTTAGTTCTAATGCATTTTTGAACATTTGTTATACGTTTACTTTCGGGCATAACTGAACCATCAAAATATTTTTTTAATGCAGCAACACCGGCATTTATCCATAATAAAGTTGGATCATTATTTGGTACTAATGAAGCCCCTGGTTCGATCATATGTCCTCTTTCGTGGAAAAAATTTAACCATGTTTCTCTAATTTGTTGACTTGACATTTTTTTCATAATTTTTATCTCCTTAAATAAAAAATCCTAGCAAAAATTTTGCTAGGAACGATTTTTCGCGGTACCATCCTATTTCTTATAAAATTTTATAAGCACTTAGTTCATTTGTTTTTCGTAACAAATAACGTAGTAATTAGCTATCATCATGAAGTGGCTCACCTTATATTTTATAAGACTTTCTCATCAATCAGTCTTCTCTTTATATAAAATAAAAGATTTTTTCTTCGTCAATATAATAAAATAATAACCAAATAAATGAAAGCAAAATCGATTAATTTTACTTTAAATCAATCAATATGGGCTTATTATTATAAAATAAGTAAACAGCTTTAGTTTTTTTGAATTTAATATTTGCACAAAAGTTTTTATCAACATAAGTTCCGGCAGTTGTTGTGAATTTAACTTCGACATTAAAAAACACACGATTAAAGCTAATAAATTCACCAGTTAATAAAACTTTTTCATTAGCATGAAAGTATTTTGAAATTCTTTCTTTTTTAATAACTAATAAAATGGCAACAACTAAATCAAAGAGGTCCAAAATTGCGACAATTATACCTATAATAATTCCGGCAATATTATTAAAATAAATGGCTGAGACCATAACATAGGCACTTAATATAAAAAATATAGTAAATGTAATAAAAATTAACCAACCATAATATTTCTCAAATAAAGTCTTTTCCATAAATAATCCTTCTTTTTAAACATTTTATATTATAATGAGCATTTTTGATAGGAAAAACAGGCTCAATATGGTTTTTAATAACTTCTTATTATACCTTTATAATATACTTTGTCGATTAATCCGCCACCTAAACAACAATCACCATCATAAAAAACACATGCTTGACCTGGAGTGACAGCTTTATAAGGTTTGTCGTAAATCAATTTTATGTTTCCGTCTTCCAAATTATGGACAGTTACACCTAAATCTTGTTGACGATATCTAAATTTAACACAAATGTGTTTTCCTTCTTCGATAGGTCCGTTAAATAAATTTATTGTATTAATTATTGCTTCATCAGTTAACAAATGTTCATCTTCATCACCTTGAGCAACATATAGGATATTTTTTGTTACATCTTTCTTACAAACGAACCATCCACCCTTTGTATTTTGATCTTTAATTCCACCAATTCCTAGACCACGTCTTTGACCTAAAGTGTAATACATGACACCATCATGAATTCCTAAAACCTTATTATTTGAAATGTCTCTAATTTCACCTTTTTTACTTGGTATATAATTTTCTAAAAATTCTTTAAAGTTCCTTTCACCAATAAAACATACGCCTGTAGAGTCTTTTTTAGTTTCGACACTTGTCAAATTTAATTCTTTAGCTATTTCTCTTACTTTTGGTTTGGTTATATCACCCAAAGGAAATAAACAACTAGACAATTGCTCATTGCTGATTTGACTTAAAAAATAGGTTTGATCTTTATTTAAATCTTTAGCTTTATATAAATAAACTTTTCCATCTTTATCAATTCTTTTTGCATAATGACCCATCGCAATCATTTCGCAACCATTTTTCTTTGCAAAATCTAAAAATGGACCAAATTTAATATATTTATTACAGAAAACATCTGGATTTGGAGTTCTTCCCTTTTTATATTCGTTAAGGAAATACGTAAAAACATTGTCCCAATATTCTTTTATAAAATCAATTCGTAAAAAAGGAAGGCTTAAATCTTCTGCAACTTTCTTAGCATCAAGATAATCTTGCTCCTGTGGACAAATTCCGTCATCAATTGTTGGATTTCCTAAAACATCATTGTTTGCCATGGAATCCCAATTTCTCATAAAGCAGCAAATAACCTCATACCCTTGTTTTTTTAATAAATATGCAGCGATTGCACTATCAACTCCGCCACTTAAGCCTAACATTACTTTCATACGTTCAAATTATAAAGTTTATTAACCCATAAATAAAGCAAAAACAAATAAAATCATCTCTTTACATTTTAAAAACCATTAATTTAATCGAACAAAATTTAGTTAACGCTTTTTGATATTAATTAAATATCTTTCTCTGTTTTGTAAGGCTCTTTTTTATTAATTTTTTTATTTTTTTGGTATTTTTTAATTATACGTTTCTTTTGCTTTAATGTAATTACAAATGGTTCAAATCCATTACCATTTATAGCTTTAGCTTGAACAAAACTAACAAATGCATTTTTATCGATAGCAGCAATAAATGATTTAAGTGATCCCATCTCAATTTTAGAAATAATGACTCTTAACATTTGTCTTTTTTCTCCTGTATAACCACCAATAGTATTTACTAAAGTAGAGGCTCTACCTAATTCATTATGTACATAATCTTTTATCTCTTCATTTTTATCAGATATGATATCAACAATAATAAATGAGTTTGTGTAAATATAAATGAATTGTACTGAAATTACACACATAAAAGCACTTAATATACCAACAAGAGCTAATTCCCAGTTCTTAAATACAAATAAACCGATTATTATTAATGTTGCATCTTCAATAAAACCAGATAAATCTTGTTTTATACTGCTATATTTAGCAATTAAAAAGCTAATAACATCGAATCCTCCGGTTGATCCGTTGCCTAAATATGCAAATGATACGCCGGCTCCACTCAAAAGACCTCCAAAACAAGCTGCAATAATTAATAATGACAATTCAATATTTCCATTAGCATCTATATGTCTAGAATACATCGATGTAATGCCTACTAAATCATTAAAATTTATACGTAATAGAAGAGAGTAGAATAATGGAAACGCTAATGTTCCTAACAATGTGTGAAATGTAAACTTTTTTCCTAGAGTCAACAAACTAACGATCCATAAAATAATTTGCATTGCTATCATCACAATATCTGTAAAATTAAAACCAAAAATAGGTTCTAAATAATGGTTTACAATAATAGCTAAAGAGTCGACTCCTCCATTAATAATGTTGCATGGCATAATGAAGATCGCATCGGCCAATGCAAGTAATAAACATCCAATTAATACTAACGATATATCTTTAATTTCAGTTTTAAATTTTTGACTTAAAAATAATTTTTTCATATAGTTCCCCTCTTTCCACGGAACTAAAAAGTCCCAACCTAATGACATTTTTATTATATCACAAAAAATTTTAAATAGAAAAAATCACTAAATTATGGTCGAAAAACAACTAATTGTATAATTTTTTATTTAACAATATTGCTAGAGTTTATTTTGTAATTAATAAAATCTTCAGCATTTTGCAAAGTTGTTTGCGCTATTGAAAACAAGGCTTCTTTGGTTAAAAATGCTTGATGTGATGTAACAATTACATTTGGAAAAGAGAGCAATCTGGCTGTAACACTATGTTCTAGAATATCGCTTTCTCTATTTTCGAATACATTACTATTTTCTTCTTCGTAAACGTCAAGACCAACTCCAAAAAATTTCTTTTCTCTTATGCCTTGAATCAAATCATCAGTATCAATTAAACCACCTCTTGATGTATTGATCAAAATCACACCTTTTTTCATTTTCGAAATCGTAAATTTATTGATCATGTGATATGTATCATCCAACAAAGGACAATGTAAAGAAATTAAATCGCTTGTTTTATATAATTCGTCTAAACTAACATATTTGACGAGATCACTATTTTTTCCAGGAAATTTATCATAAGCTATAACCTTCATCCCAAATCCATTGCAAATTTTAATCATCGCTTGACCAATTTTGCCGGTTCCTATAATACCTGCCGTTTTTCCATAAAAATTAACACCAACCAATCCATTTAAAGAAAAATTATTTTCCCTAACTTTTATGTAAGCTTTATGAATTTTTCTATTCACTGCCAAGGCTAAAGCAATTGCCATTTCTGCAACGGCTTCTGGAGAATAACCCGGAACACGGAGTACAGTAATTCCTTTAATATTGCATTCGTCTAAATCAACATTATTATATCCAGCACAACGCATTAATAAGATTTTAACTCCGTGACGAGACAAAGAATCAATTACATCTTTATTAATTGTAGAATTAACAAAAGCACAGACAGCTTCAAAACCTTCTGCTAAATGAGCTGTATGACGTTCCAAATCGCTTTCTAAAAAATCAATCTCAATATTCTTAAAATTTTTTAGTGCTTCATTAAATGCTTCTTTTTCGTATTCTTGTGTTCCATAAAATAATATTTTCATATCGCTCACCTCTATATGAATTATAAATCATGTGACGAATAAATCAAAAATAAAAGCGTTTTAAATAGTTAATTATTTTAAAAGGTCATTACTATCCAAAGCCAATGTAAATGGTCCGTCATTGATCAATTCCACTTTCATATCTGCACCAAAAATTCCTGTAGAAACATTAAAACCAAGGTTTCTTAATGAACTATTAAAGAATTTATACAAATTGTTTGCAGATTTTTGCTCCATACAATTTGTAAATGATGGACGATTGCCATGTTTAACATCAGCATATAAGGTAAATTGAGAAACGCTTAGAATCTCGCCACCAATATCACTTAAACTTAAATTTGTTTTACCATCTTTATCCATAAAAATACGTAATTTAGATATTTTTAAAGCCATTTCAGAAACAATGTCCTCATTATCATCATGAGTAAAACTAACCAATAATAAATAACCTTTGTTAATTGAAGAAAATAATTTTTCATCAATTGTTACACTTGCCTTTATGACTTCTTGTAATACTACTCGCATAATAATCTCCTATTCGATTTCGATATTATTTTTATCTTTTTCCAGTATATCCATAACTTCCATATAACGATGTTCAAGTATATCCTTTTCTTCTTGAAGTTTATCGATTTCTTCATAAGATTCAAAATCATCTTCTAAAGCTTCTTCGATTTCGGCGACACGTTTTTCAATATCGCTCATTTCTTTTGTATACTCTTGAACTTTGTTATTTGATAATCTTTCTGGTCTAACAATTTTAGGATGTTCAATATCTTCAATTTTAATTAATTTTAATTCCTCATTACGTTTTTCAAGTAAAATATGCAAACGATTATAATCTCCCTCAATGAACATCGAATAATCTCGAGATAGATAAAGTGTATAATCAGCTAACTGATTAATAAAATAACGGTCATGAGAAATGAATATAATAGCACCTTTGTAAGCATCAAGCGCTTTTATTAAGCATTCTTTTGTAACCATATCTAAGTGGTTTGTAGGCTCATCTAAAAGCAAAACTTCATATCCACTCAATGAGAAGGAACAAAGAATTAATCGCATTTTTTCGCCATTACTCATCAAAGATGTGTCTTTAAAAACGTCTTCGCCTTTAAATTGAAACGATCCTAAAATAGTTCTTAACTCTCTATCTAATTTAATTGGATATTTATTTCTTAAATATGTTAAAGCGTTTTCTCCGCTTTTAAAAATATAATCATTTTGCTTAATATAACCATAATTGATTGGTCTTAATTCTCTAATTTTTCCATTTATCAAAGGAATTTCTTTAATAATTGATTTTAAAAATGTAGTTTTTCCTATACCGTTATCACCACATACAGCAATTCGATCCTGACCATAAACATCAAAACTAAATTCTGGACAAAGAGGCTTATCATAACCAATTACAACATCTTTAAAGGATAATAATTGCTTATTTGCCAAATTACCACCTTCAATTTTTAGTTTTATATTTTTATTTTCTTTAATTGGAGGAGTGGTTTTATTAGCTTCAATACGTGCTAATTTATGTTCTTTGTCTTTAGCCCTACTAGTAAATCTAGGTTTTGGTTTATAGTATTCAATAAACCTTCTCAATCTTTCGATTTCTTTATCTTCTTTTGAGGCTAGTTTTAGTAATGAATTGTAATTTCTCTCTTTTTCAATCAAATAATGATCATAATCCATATTATATTCAGTACATTGATGATTTTCTAATTCAACAATTTTATCCGAAAGCGTTTCTAAAAAATAGCGGTCATGCGAGATAAAAAAGATTGTTCCTTTATATGTTTTTAAGAAATTTTCTAGCCATTCAATGGTTGATATATCAAGATGATTAGTAGGTTCGTCAAGAAGTAAAACATTATATTTAAATAAAAGAATTTTAATGAAAGCTACCTTCATTCTTTCACCACCGCTTAATTCTTTTATGACGCGTGATTTTGTTTCATTGTTGAATCCGAAACGGAAAATCATATCGTCAATTTCATTTAAATATGTGTATCCGCGATTATCCTCATATTGTTTAAGCAAAGAATCATACTTATCAAGTAAATCAATATTATTAGGTTCGTGTTTAATTTTTTCGCTAACACTGGCAATCTTTTTTTCTATTTCGATTGTTTCTTTAAAAGGTTCCAATAATTCTGTTAAAACTGTATTGTTGACGTTTCTAATAGCATTTTGATCCAGATAGCCAATTGTTGATCCGTTCAAAATCGAAATATCACCTGGTTTATCTTCCTTACTTACTAAAGTTGGTTCTTCTTCTTTTAAAATTAATTTAAAAATTGTTGTCTTGCCAACGCCGTTATTTCCAATTAAAGCAACTTTTTCACCTTTATTTATGCTAAAAGAAACATGATCAAGAATCAAATCATTAACATAATACTTAGTAACATTTGTAAAAGAAATAATAGCCATACCGCTAATTATAGTAAGAAATGACCGCACATTCCATATTAAAATTTAAAGTCACAAATAGCGAATCAAATAATGTAATTTATATTTTTATCTTCTGTTTTCTTATATCTTTTTATTTTTCAAAGAACAACGGACATTTTGTATATCCATTAACATCCTCCTATATACAAGATGCTCATAACGAGCAAAAATTAAGAAGACAATTTATATTATTTTCAAAAAAATAAAATTTACTACAAAAAATAATTGATTAGATGAAGCAGAAATTGGACAAGAGAAATAAAAAGAGTGAGAGTGCTCTCACCCTAATTGTAACTTAATTTTAAAAATATCTATCAAAAACGTTTAATACTATTTAGTGACTTTTGGTCCAGCAGCAACAAGAGCTTTTCCTTCATCGTTTGTTTCATATTTAACAAAATTCTTAACAAACATTCCGGCTAATTTTTCAGCTTTTATATCCCAGTCTTGAGGATTAGTGTATGTATCACGAGGATCAAGAATATTTGTAGCAACTCCATGAAGTGAAGTTGGAACTTCAAAATTGAAATATGGAATCTTTTTAGTCTCTGATTTAAGAATTGAACCATCAAGAATAGCATCGATGATACCACGAGTATCTTTGATTGAAATACGTTTTCCGGTTCCGTTCCATCCAGTGTTGACTAAATAAGCTTTAGCACCACTCTTTTCCATCTTCTTAACTAATTCAAGAGCGTATTTTGTTGGGTGTAATTCAAGGAAGGCTTGACCAAAGCAAGCACTAAATGTTGGGGTTGGCTCAGTTATTCCTCTTTCAGTTCCAGCAAGTTTAGCAGTAAAACCAGATAAGAAATAATATTTAGTTTGTTCTGGAGTAAGAATTGATACTGGAGGTAAAACTCCGAAAGCATCAGCACTTAAGAAGATAACGTTCTTAGCAGCTGGGGCCGAGGAGATTGGTTTAACAATATTTTTAATATGATTAATTGGATAAGAAACTCTAGTATTTTCGGTAACACTCTTATCAGCAAAATCAATTTTTCCATCTTTATCTAAAGTAACGTTTTCAAGTAAAGCGTCACGAACGATTGCGTTATAAATATCTGGTTCACTCTCTTTATCAAGGTTAATTACTTTAGCGTAACATCCACCTTCAAAATTAAAGACACCATTATCGTCCCATCCGTGTTCATCATCACCAATTAATAATCTTTTTGGATCAGTTGATAAGGTTGTTTTTCCGGTTCCGCTTAATCCGAAGAAGATAGCAGTATTTTTGCCATCAAAATCGGTATTGGCTGAACAGTGCATAGAAGCGATACCTTTTAAAGGTAAGAAGTAGTTCATCATTGAGAACATACCTTTTTTCATTTCTCCGCCGTACCAAGTATTGAGAATTACTTGTTCTCTGCTGGTTAAATTAAACATAACGCAGGTTTCGGAATTTAAACCTAACTCTTTGTAATTCTCAATTTTTGCTTTACTAGCATTGTAAACTACAAAATCTGGTTTAAAATCAGCTAATTCTTCCTCTGTTGGTCTAATAAACATATTTTTAACAAAATGTGCTTGCCAAGCAACTTCCATAATAAATCTAACAGCCATTCTTGTATCTTTGTTTGCTCCACAAAAAGCATCAACTACATATAATTTTTTGTTTGATAATTCTTTTTTAGCAATTTCTTTAACTGCGTTCCATGCTTCGATGGTAGCTGGGTGATTATCATTTTTATAACCATCACTTGTCCACCAAACAGTATCTTCACTCTTTTTATCCTTAACAAGGAATTTATCCTTTGGGGATCTACCAGTGTAAATACCAGTCATTACATTAACAGCGCCTAATTCACTAACTTGACCTTTTTCATAGCCAGTTAATTCAGGATTTGTTTCGTCGCTAAATAATTCGTCATAACTTGGATTATATACGACTTCTTTTACATCCTTAATACCATAATTTGATAAGTCAATTTTCTTCATTTGAAATTTTTGCTCCTATTCTTTCGTTTACTATTATAAATAATATTTTGTAAAAATGTTATTAAAATGACCTAAAAATTCTCTAATTTTTTTGTGATATTTTCTACATTGTATTTTTGATAAAAATTATTGTTAAAATCGATGAATTTTTGCTTAAATTTTCATCAAAAATACATTTAATTTATCTATTTTATTCACATAGACATTGTAAAAATTTAGTGTAAAATATCGAAGTATGACTTTAATAAACAAATTTAAGAAACTATTTGAACCAATCGACCTTACTAAAGGCTCAATTTACAAGACAATTATTGTTTTCACAATACCAATTTTATTGAGTTTATTGTTTCAACAAATATACTCAATTAGTGATGCAATTATTATCGGGCAAAACCTTAATCATAGTGAAATATCTGGAATAAATGACGCTTACGCTATCACTTTTATGTTTACCGAATTTTTTATCGGTTTAGCAAGTGGCTTTTCGGTTTTAATAGCTAAAAAAGTAGGCGCAAATGACCGAATTGGTGCTCGACAATCTCTTTTGATTCAGATGCTATTGGGTTTAATAATCGGAATTATATTTTCGATAATTTTTGCTTATTTAGTGAATCCACTACTTGGTGCATTAGATATCAGCTACGAAAATGATAGCGATAAATATAATTCCGCTTATTATTACACTTTAATTATAGCAAGCGGCTCAATTACGATGCTTTTTTATAATATCGCCGTTGGCGCATTAAGAAGTGTTGGTGAGACCTTAATGCCATTCTTATTTTTAGTATTTTCAACCATTTTAAATATATGTTTGGATTTGTTATTTATAATTGTGCTTAAGTGGGGTGTAGTTGGGGCTGCTGTTGCTACTATTGCATCTCAATTTATTGCTTCAGTTTTAGCTTTTGTTTATTTATTTGTTAGATACCATGAATTCCGTTTTCAAAAAGAAGATTTTAAGTTTTCTTTTTCCTATATATTAGAGCATTTAAAGTTAGGATTACCTTTAGCCTTTCAATTTTCTATTTTAGGTATTGGAATTATTGTCATGCAAGCCGGAATAATTGCTTTTGATATTAATCCTACTATTTCCACTTATCCTGCTGAAAACGGCATCGGAACAGCTTATAAATTATCTAATTTCTTAATGTGCCCATTAATTGCCTTAGGAACTTCAATGCTATCTTTTATGGGTCAAAATTTAGGTGCTAAAAATCATCAAAGAATAAAAGATGGCTTTAAAGCCAGTATGATAATTGGCACTATCGCTTTTGCAATAATTTTTGTTATTGGTTTATTATTGACGATCAACGGGGCATTTTTGTATATTTTCTTAAATAAAGAAAAAATAACTAATGAAACAATTAAATTTGGCAACGACTATATGTATGTTATGTTGCCTTTTGAATTGTCGCTTATGGCACTATTTGTTATGAGAAATTCTTTACAAGGAGTAGAAAAATCTTTATATCCTTTCTTAGCTGGCGTAGCTGAATTGGTTGCTCGTTGTTTAGTTTGCTATTTTTTACCAGCATTAATTAATGGTGGAGCTATTACAAGTACTGCTAGCGAAGCCAGTTATATCGCTTTGTGTTTTGCTGATCCTGTCGCTTGGCTTTTAGCTGATGCTGTGATGATTTATCCAATAATAAAACATATTTATAAAAATAAAAATCTTACAGTTAAGTAAGACTTTTATATAGTTAAATCATTAATAAAATAATTTTATTTATTAAAATTAGTAATAATCTCATCCATTGAAGAATCAGTTGGAATAGGAGCGAACATTTCCTCTGAATGAGGACTATTTTTTCCATAAGCATTTCCGCGAGTCATATTACCGAATACTTCTCCCCAACCATCTTCATAATTTAAATATTCATGCCAATCGTTATAATGGTTAAAAGTATAATAACAACGACGATAATATTGATTTTTGTAATTCTTTTTTGTAGTTGAAGAAGAATTCTTTTCGCTTTGATTATTTTCATATTCAGAAGTAAAGACAAAACGTAAAACACCTCTATCTCCGGGTGTACCGGAATTAATAGCATATGTCCCATCTTTATTATCTTTTATATAAGGCATTGTTTGATATTGTGAATCATATTCAGTTGGATTGTAATATGTTGAATTTCCAAAATCAGTTTCGGTATAACTAATTTCTTTTTGTTTCATACCAACAAACCAAGATTCGTGTTTATATGAAGCTTTCACTGGACCACTGAATGGGCCACGATTAACACGTCCATATTTCCACCAAGTTGAACTAGATTTATCTTGCATTTTTTCATATTTATCATAATTTTGATTGGCAGGTAAAGCTCCAAAACCAATAGTATAACTTGCTAATTCGTTCATAGTAAAATAGGCGCCATCTTTATATATTGGAGTATATTTTCCATCTAAAGAAAATAATAAATAAGCAACTTGTTCACCACTATCTTCATCAAGAACATAATTCATTGTAGTTGATCGATAATTATTTACTTTTGTATTATCAATTCGTGAATTATCTAAAGGCATAAATTTATCTTCAGTATTTTTCCCAGATAATAAACCAGCTTCAGTACGATATTTAGCATCAAGTGGAGAATTCGCTACTTTATAAGAAGCATAAAAAGCAGCCTTTTCAGCATTGGTATCAATGCTTAAATAAGGGTTTGCTTTAGGAGTTTTTGAAATAGTTGTTTCAATAACCTTATTATCTAAATCTAAAATGGTTAATGTAGTTTGATATTCGTTATCAACTAATTCAGTTTTTGATTTAAAGGTATAAGAAGGAAGGATTTTAACTTTGTCATTATCTTGATCTTGGGATCCGTCATCCTTATTACCATCATCTTTGTTATCGTCGTTAGAATCGTCTTGGTCGCCTGAATCGTCAACAATTGGAGGAGTATCAACATTGTCGTTTGGTGTTGATACGCACGACGTTAATCCAAGTGGAATAATCGATAAAAGCGCTAAAAGTGTTTTTTTCATGGTTGTATTAATATAACATATTAAAAAGTGAGATTCTACTGAAGAAAATTAATAAATTACCTGCATTTTAAAAAACAAATTTTAATAATTTTTAAATGCCATTTACATTTACACAAATCGTTAGGGAAAAAAAGTAATAAAACACAAAGGAATACTAAAATTTTTGCTTTTTTCTTGAATTTCAATATCATAGCTTTTTCTAGATTTATCAAAATCTGCAATAAGATTAACTAATTGTTCCTTTTTTAACATTCTTCAAACAAATTATCCCTCGATATATGTTAAACTATTTACATGTTACAACCATTAGCTTTTAGAATTAGACCTACTAAAATTGAAGAAATAGTTGGTCAAAAACATCTTGTTGGAGAAGATGGATTTTTATATAACTCAATTAAGGAACAATTACCTATTTCTTTTATATTATACGGCGCTCCAGGTACTGGAAAAACCACTATTGCTGAAGCTTATGCCAGCAGTTTAAAAGCTCATTATATTCGTTTAAATGCGGTTACAACGAACAAAAAAGAGATTGAAGATGCAATTAAAGAAGCAAAACATTTTCAACCAACCTTATTAATTATTGACGAAATACATCGTATAAATAAAGATAAACAAGATTTATTACTTCCTTACGTAGAGGACGGAACTGTTTATTTGATTGGCTGCACTACTGCAAACCCTTATATATCTATCAACAAAGCTATCAGAAGTAGATGCCATCTTTTAGAAGTTAAATCTTTAACTCAAGAAGAAATAGTTATTGGCTTAAAAAACGCCATTGTTAATCCAAAAGGTTACGATAATAAATTAATAATTGATGAAGAATCTTTAAACTATATCGCTAAATCATGCAATGGCGACTTTCGTTTTGCTCTAAATTATTTAGAAATTCTTGCAATTTCTTATAAAGAAAAAAAGATTGATTTTGAAATGACCAAAAAGATCATGAAAGTCCCGAATTATGGGATGGATAAAGACGAAAATGACCATTACGACGCAGTTAGCGCTTTACAAAAATCTATTAGAGGATCGGATGTCAATGCCGCTTTATATTATGCAGCGAGATTATTAATAATTGGTGATTTAGATAGCTTAACAAGAAGACTTTTAGTTACTGCTTATGAAGACGTTGGAATTGCTAACCCTCAAGCTTGTATGAGGTGTAAAGTCGCTATAGATTCCGCCTATTACGTTGGATTACCGGAAGCAATAATTCCTTTAAGTGTTGCTATCGTTGATTTATGTTTATCACCTAAATCTAAAGCAGCTGATTTAGCAATTAATAAAGCGATGGATTTAGCTAACGAAAAACCTCTTGGAGTTATGGATTATTTACGTCTTACACCAGTTAATGTTAGCGAAGAAGAAAAATATCCATATGACCGACCAGAATTATGGAAACATCTTCAATATTTGCCAGAAATTATTAAAGATGCAAAAATTTATGAACCAAATAATAGATCTGCTTCTACTTACGAGAAGTATTTAAATGATAATTATAAAGAACTCATGAAAGTCGCTCGTTCTTCTAATTTAAAAGAACTTAAAAATAAATATCCTCAAGGATTTTAAAAATTAAAAGTCGCTTATAAGATTAAGCGACTTTTTTAATTCAATTTTTTAATTATTTAATTAATCAATTATGTTATGAGTCATAACAGTATCAATTTCTGGTTTTTTATTGCTTATTTTGAAAGCTTTAATTGCATCTAATTTAACATCTTCAAACTCATCGTGATTTGTATATAAAGTACATAATATTTCACCAATTTTAACGTAATCACCGATCTTTTTATTGAGAATGATACCAGCAGATGGATCAATAATATCATCCATCTTTTCTCTTCCGCCACCAAGAAGCATCGAGGCTTTACCAATTGCTAATGCATCAATTCGAGAAACATACCCTTCTTCTTTAGAAATTACATTAAAGATATTTTTTGAAACTGGGAATTTATTAGTATCGTCAATATAACTAACATCTCCACCTTGAGCTGTAACAAATTGTCTAAATTTTTCAAAAGCGGAACCATTATTTACCACTTCAATTAAAGCTCTTCTAGCTTCTTCTTTGTTATTAAATAATCCAGCCTGCACCAACATAATTGAACCACTTGATAAACAAATTTCTGTTAAATCTCTTGGTCCGTGACCTTTTAAAGTATTGATGGCTTCTTTGACTTCAAGATTATTTCCAACAGCACATCCTAAAGGTTGATCCATATCTGTAACTTCAGCTCTAACATCTTTATTAAGTTCTTTTCCAATGTCGACCATAGTGTGAGCTAAGGCTTCAGCATCTTTAATGGTTTTCATAAAAGCACCTGAACCATATTTAACGTCTAAAAGGATACAATCAGCGCCACTAGCTAATTTTTTCGACATAATCGATGAAGCAATTAAAGGCATACAAGAAACAGTTCCTGTAACATCACGTAATGAATATAACTTTTTATCTGCAGGATCAATTTCAGGAGATTGCCCAATTATTGCAATTCCAATATCACGAACTTGTTTTTTAAATTCATCTTTAGTTAAAACAATTCTCATTCCGGGAATTGATTCAAGTTTATCTAAAGTTCCACCAGTATGGCCTAATCCTCTACCGCTCATTTTTGCTAATTTTGCTCCACAAGCAGCAACCATTGGTCCTAAAACAAGACTAACTTTATCTCCAACTCCACCAGTTGAATGTTTATCAACTTTTTTGCCTGGAATTTCACTTAAATCCCAAATATCACCACTAATACGCATTTCATCAGTCAAAATTGCTGTTTCTTGTTTATTCATTCCACGGATGTAAATTGCCATTAATAAAGCACTTGCTTGATAATCTTTAATTTCGTCAGCTACATAACCATTAATAAAATAATGAATTTCTTCTCTAGATAGTATTCCACCATCTCTTTTCTTTTCAATTATGTCTTCAATTCTCATTTTTTTCTCCTCAAATATTGTTTTTATATAATAAGATAAAGTTATTTTAGCATATTAAACAATCGATTTTAATGGGATTTTGTTAATAGATGATCTAAAGAAATTAATTATTATGTTATAATTTTTTTGTGAATTTCAAAGAACATTTAAAAAGATATCTTTCAGAGTCAGAAATCAATAATTTGATCTCATCTTTAACAAATGAAAGAACTCATTTTTTAATATTAAATACAAATAAAATGAACAAAGAACAATTTAAAAAAGAGTTTCCTAATATTAAAGAATTTGCTTTGATTGATAATGCTTTTTCTTATGATGATAACGAATACCACTTTGGTAAAAATTATTATTTTGATAATGGAGTTTATTACATTATGGATTCAGCTTCAATGTTAGTTAGCAATTCATTAGATTATATCGATGGCGAGAATGTTTTAGATATGTGTGCTGCTCCTGGCGGCAAAAGCATTATTGCTTGTTTAAAAAATAGAAATATTAATTTATTAAGTAACGATTTAAGTTATCAAAGAGCACTTATTTTATCGAGTAATATCGAAAAAATGGGTTTTGGAAATGTCACCATTACCTCTACTGATTTAAGTCGTCATATAGGACAGTTTAATAAAACTTTTGATCACATAATTTTAGATGCTCCTTGTTCAGGTAGCGCTATGTTTAGAAAACTGGAAGAAATGGAAAAAGATTGGACTTATGAAAAAGTTCTAAAATGTCAAAATACCCAGCGAATCCTCATTGAAAATGCTTATTTAATGTTAAAAGAAGGTGGCTCTATGGTTTATTCTACTTGTTCTTTTAGTTATGAAGAAGATGAAGAAATAATATTAGAATTTTTAAAAAACCATGATGATGTTCATATCGTTAAACTTGAAGATAATCCGCAATTCTTTCATTCAAAAGAATTGCCAGAAGCAATACATTTATTTCCATCTCTATTTAATGGTGAAGGCCAGTTTTTCTGTGTGTTAAAGAAGGACGGGATTAGTCTTAAAGAAGAAAAATACAAGGGATTTACAAGGGATTTTGAAAAAATAAAAGATTCTTATGATTTAAATTTTGCTTCTGATGAATTAATAAATAATACTAATTTATATTGTTTTAATAACCGCTTTAATTTGAAAGGTATTTCTACTTTAAGGAACGGATTATTTGTTGGTGAAATTAATAAAAATATCTTTAAACCATCTTTTCATTTAGCTCACTACTTAAGTTCGAATAATTCTATCATTTTAAATGACGAAGAAAGAAAAATGTATCTACATGGAGATACATTTAATAAATTAATTAATAAGCCAAATGGTTTTTATGTTGTTTCCTACAATAATATCAATCTTGGATTTGTAAAAAATATCAATAATACTTTAAAGAATTTTTATCCAAAAGGATTAAGGCATTAATTTTTGTTTAATTTTTCTATCCTAATTTTGTCTTCATTATCTCTAAATTTTTGTACTCTATCACCAATTAAAGTATGTAATTTTTGCGATAATGTTTCAGTAGTTTCATCTTTATAATCATCAAATCTAAAAGTTGTAATATATTCAATTTCAACGGGGTTTCTTTTGGTTTTGTATTTTTGTCTAGCTGCTCTAAAAGTACCATAACAGGCTAAAACATCGATAGGACAACGTGTTTTTAAAGCACAACGAAACGCTCCGGCTTTAAATTCTTTAATATGAACATTTTCTGGATCTTTATTAGTTCCGCCTTCAGGAAAAATAATAATATCTATTTTATTATTAGTATCAAGAAGTTTTCTTTGAACATTCATAAAAGTTTTTAAAGCTTGTTTAGCATCATTTCTATCTAAAAATTCCCCATCAAGAATTTTAATGCATTTTCCAACAAAAGGAGTCGTTTCAGCTTCTTTTTTTGCGATAAATGTAATTGGAGTTTTATATACGGCTAAAAATAAAGCCGCATCAAGTGTAGCTTGATGATTAGAAACAATTAAATGATTACAATTTTCATCATTTTTAAACTTCTCAAAATCACTGGATTCAATGTCCATTTTAAATGCTTTACAAACCTTTATTGCTAATTCATGTACACGTTTAAATCTTAATTCTAATGGGTATTTGCTAGGGTTTTTGCTAAATTTTCTCATCCAACCAAAATAAGCAAACATAAAAGGAAAAAATAATTTTGTTCCATATTTTATAATTCGAAAATTCATATTAAACCCTCTTTACCAAAATATTAATTTCGTAAGGATTTAATGTTATATCTTTCGCCTTTAAATCACTATTTTTAATGTAACCAGCATAGGTTACAACTGCCGTATAATAATCATCGAGAGTGACATTAAGTTCATTGTCGGTTGGATTAGCAATTGCTACTATATCAAACAAAGTACCGACTGATTTTTTAAGTTTCATCATTAATGCACCATTCTTTAAATCAACGAAAGTAACGTTTTTTAAAATTTCGGAAGAAGTTAATTCTCCAAATGTAATTTTTCCTTTAACAGAATTTAAACTAGCAAAATGCATCGCCATTTCAAAACGTTTATCTAAAACAGAATAATCAAATTTATTATATTTATCGCCCATATTGTAAGTGTTATCGACACCAAATTTTGTTAAACCAATTTCTTGTCCAGCATGAAAGAAACTGACCCCATAACTAAAATCAATTACTGTATTAATCATACGAACAATACGTAGTGTTTTAGTTTCGTCATCAATGTAACGATTAATTTGATCAAAAATGGTTCGATTATCGTGACATTCACAATAATTTATTGATTGATTAACATTTTTAAAACGAGCAGGATAGCAATAATTTGTTACTGAACCTAATACTGCGTACTTAAATCCTTCAATATAACTAGTATTACCAGCTAAATATCCGGGGTCACGTGAATCCGCTTGTCCACGAACGATATCCCTAAAAGAATCGTTAAAAAACCCGATTCCAGGCACTTTAAACGAATTCATGATAGAAGTTCTTCTTTCTTCTGGAAGAGTTCCCATATTCCATCCTTCACCATAAAACATGGCGTCTGATTTAATTGATTTTGTAACATTATAAGCCATTTTCATTGTATCAATATCAATTAATCCCATTAAATCAAAACGATATCCATCAATTCCGTATTCGTTCATCCAAAAAGCTAAACAATCAAGAATCATTTTTCTAACCATTGGTCGTTCACTATCTAAATCATTTCCACAAAACGATCCATTACTTAAAGTTCCGTTTCTATTTTTACGAAAATAATAGTTTGGTACGATTTTTTCAAAGACACTAGTTTGATATTCATAAACATGATTAAAAACAACATCCATGTTAACTTTTATGTTGTTTTTATGTAAAGAAGCAATCATTTTCTTTAATTCAATGATACGACTATATGGATCGTCAGGATTTGTTGAATAACTTCCTTCCGGGACAAAATATTGTTGAGGATCATAACCCCAATTGTAAGATTCATTTGGATTTAATTCATCGATTGTTTTAAAGTCATAGATTGGTAAAACTTGAACATGAGAAACATTTATAAATTTTAAATAATCGAGTCCAGCAGGATGTTTTCCAGTTGTTTTTCTATTTTCCTCAGTCAATCCCAAGTATTTTCCTTTATTTTCAATATCAGTTGAAGAATCAACTGTAAAATCACGGACATCTAATTCATAAATAACCGCTTCACAATTATTCTTTAAAATTGATAATTTATCTTCATTTAAATTTATTTTAGTCTTGCTTGGATTTATAACAACTGAATCTCTTCCATTAGCCGTACTACCCTTTCCATAAGGATCGGTAGTTAAAAAAGATAATCCACTATTAGTTACACGGTAACGATAAGAAAAACCATCATAATCTCCGTCTAAAACAACTGAATAAACGCCATTATAACTTCTTTTCATTACAAAAGTTGTAAATTTATCTTCTCTATTTTTTCTTATGAATAAAACAACTTTACTAGCTAATGGAGCCCACACCTTGAAAGATGTTTTTTCGTTTGAGTAAGTTGCACCTAAATCATTGCCGTCATAATAGAATTTTTCATCAAAACCATTAAAAAATGTCGCATCATTAACATTTAAAGGAGTTACTCCAAAATCTTTAATTTGAATATAATAACTATTTCCAAGTTCAATTTTTACTGGACTTTTACATTCATACAAAGCGATTCCGTTAAGGTAAGTAACCTTATTAATTTGTAATTTAACTATTGTTTCGCCATTAATAATTAAATTAATAGGTTCTTTTTCGTTTTTTTCAATATCACTAAAAATTACAATTTTAATTAAATCATAATCAGTTAATTTTGCACTAATAAAAGAATTTAACATATATTAGTCACCTTTCTTTGAGTAATCAACAGCTGTTTGTTCAAAACTTCCGGTATTTTCACTTGGTCCACTTGGGTTACTACGTTTCAAAACACGAGTCCCTTTAGCACTAGAACCATTTGGATCATTATCCAATATTCCTTCAGCTTTTAATTGATCAAAAATCTTTCCAGCACGATTGAATCCGAAACCAAAACTACGAGTAATCTTTGAAATTGAACAATAATCCATGCTCATCGCAAATTCTTTTACCATTTCATATTTGTCGTCATTTGCTTTATCTAAAGTATTAACATTACCGTCATAAACTTCTTGTTTAGATTCTTCATGAAGTGTCAAGAAAGCTGGATCATAATCAGTTGTGTATCTAGTTTTATAAAAACCAGCAACTCTTTTGATTTCTTTATTATCAACAAAAGCGCCTTGAACACGAGTTAATCCAGTTGTAGAAATTACTGGAGTAGAAATAAGCATATCACCATTTCCTAACAATTTTTCAGAACCGCCAGTTCCTAAAATATTGACAGAATCGACAGAAGAACCCGTTAATAAAGCGATTTTTGTTGGAAGGTTAGCTTTAATAGAACCAGTAATAATTGTGCTTCTAGGGGCTTGTGTCGCAATAATCATATGAATTCCACATGCTCTAGCTAATTGACCGATACTTAAAACAGCATTTCCAATCGCTTTATTACTTTCAACTAGTGCCGAATATTCATCAACTAAAACAACAATATATGGCAATTTTTGTAGATGATGATCTGGCGCATAATCTTTATTGTATTCTTTAATACTACTTGTTTCAGTTTCTTCAAACATTCTATAACGTCTTTGCATTTCATCAGCTAATTTTAAGAAAGCACTATAAGCGTCGTTTGGATCGCAAATAATTGGACAAAGCAAATGTGGAATATCTCTATATTTTGTAAATTCAACTCTCTTCGGATCAATTATCAATAATTTCATTTCTTCAGGAGTATTACGCATAATTAACGATAAAAGAATGGTATGTAAATAAACTGATTTACCACTACCAGTCGTTCCAGCTAAAAGAATATGAACTAATTCACGGAAATCAGCATAAACATAATTTCCACCAATATCTTTACCAAAAGGAATAAACATTCCCATGTATTTATCTTTTTTTAATGGAGGTAAATGTTCAAAAACATCTTTAAAATTAACTAAATTACCTTTAGCATTCGCAACCTCGATACCAGCCGTAGTTTTTCCAGTTACAACTTTTTCGAAACGCGCTTTAACTCCAGAAAAACGATTGCTTAAATCATCTAAATATTTATCGAATCCACCAACCATTTCGTCATTATCAGTTTGTAAATCAAAACGAGTAACAGAAGGTCCTATTGTATAACCGGTTATATGAGCTTTAAAGGAAAAATCATTACAAAGACCATCAATAATTTTTACACGTTCTTCAGCTACACGCTTATTTTCTTCAACATTAGATTTTTCATCTCTTTCATCAAGTAAACTACTTGGAGCAAGTTCATAATTGATTGGTTTTTTTACTTTTTCAATTTTTGGAGAGTTTTCGTCGATTTCTTCTTCATCATCTTCATCTTTTTGAACATCTTCTGGTTTAACGATATCTTCTTCGTGTCTACTTGGAATCGAATCAATATCAGGAGCAATAATATCTTTTTTTATTAAATTAGAATCAGTGGCAAAATGTTCAACGACTTTAATGTCATTTTGATTGTCTTCTATAATTTGATCATCATTTTCTTCGTTGTCTTCATTATCTTCTTCAGCAACAACTTCGCTTTGAACATGAGTTATAGTATTAAAAATAGGTTTATTAATAGAAATATTAGCTGAATCGGTCATTTTTTCTACTGGTTCAACTGGAACATCAATTTCGTTCGCTTTAATTTCATCTTCTTCTATTTTTTCCTCAACTTTTTCGTCATTAATGATTGGTTCAACGGGTTTAATAACTTCAATTTCGTCTTTTTTATCAATTTCATTGCCAAATCCTGAATCTTTAAAAACAGCTTTTTTCATTATTCCATCATTTAATTGATTAGATGAAACAATAAAAACTGGTTTAGTTTCTTCTTTTTCTTTTACTGGAATCTCTTTTTGCTCAAATAAAGTACTGTCTTCAATAGTGGCACTTTCACTTATTTTTTCTTTAGGTTCATCGCCGATATTAGCCGTAATACTCTTAATATCTAAATCGTCTTGTTTTGCTGTAGTAAATTTTAAGTCAGATTCTCTCTTTTTTAGAATCTTACGATATTCATTTAAATAATGAGTAAATTTAATAAGTGGTTTTGTAATTAATAAAACTAAACCAGCCACAATCAACAAAGAAGCGATTACTAACGAACCAATCATAGTTAAACAAGTATTTAAGGTACAAGTTAAAATTAAACCTAAAACACCAACATGTTGGCTAAAATTAGAATAATTTATCCCAGGAAAATTAGAATAAGACGCTTTAAAAGCCGTCATAAAATCATAAGTACCTTTGACACTACTATTAATCGAATACCCATTAAATGTAACGTAGTCATTAAGTCCTTTATTGAATGCACCAGCGGTTTGAGCAATCATGATGCCGAAAATTAAAAATATTATTCCGATAGTAGCAAAACCTAAATCAATTTTAAATTTTCGGCGGTTAAAAACAAGTTTTAATCCATATAAAAATAAAGCAATATAAAATAAATAAGTTAAAATTATTCCGACAAAAAAGGCGATTATATAGGTAAAGAACTGAGCAAATGAGGTGTAATTAACCATTCCCATAATTGCAAAAAGGCATATAAATATGCCAATTGCGGATTTTAACATTTCGCTAGTGACTTTATCTCTTAATTTAGTCTTATTATGTTTCATAAGAATAATTATATAAAACTATCTAAATAATATCTATAAAGAATACTAATAAATTACTAGTTTTATACCACTAATCAAGAACAATAATGTTTGGTCTAATAACAGGATTACGATTATTTCCTCTTAGTAATAATCTTGAAATTTGTTGAGTAATTTGTGCTTCTGGAATCTTGTTATTGAAATTCGATGTTGAACTAATCCAATTGTTTACTCCATCAATAAATATTTTTGTAATTTCTTTTATTAAAACATCAGCTTCTTTATCTTTTAAGAATAAGAAACCTCTCATTTGAATATCAGGTCCACAGATTATTTTCTTTTGTTTTTTAGAGACAGCACAACCTAAAATAACGACACCATCTTCACTTAATCTAGTTCTATCACTGATAATATCTTTAACGACATCACCAACTCCAATTCCATCGATCATAACATCACCGACTTTAATTTTGTCGTCGTTATTAGAGTCAAATGTTGCGCCATGATCATCAATAACTAATGATTGACCATTATCAAGAAGGAAAATGTTGGTATGTGATAAACCGATATGCATATTGAAAGCTAATTTAGCATTTGCGAGTAAATCAACATAATATCCTTCAATTGGCATGTAATATTTAGGTTTTAATAAAGAAGAAATCATCTTTAAATCTTCTTCAAAAGCATGAATTTTGCTTAAACTTTTACGAGAAATGTAGCGAACATCACAGCCACATTTATATAAATCATCAATTGTTGAAGTGAAAACAACTTCATTTTTATCACTTGGTGGGCAAGCCATAATAAACATATCAGTTGGTAAAATTTTTATTTGTTTGACTTTAGATTCTTGGTTAATAAGTAAAGAAATTTCATCATATAATTTTTCACCATCCTCTGAAATAAGAATGACTACATCGCTAGCCTTAGAACGTAAAACATCCTCGGCTTCGATAATATTTCTAGGATTGAATCTTCCGCCACAAAATACATCACGGTATTTTAAGAAAATATTTTTTGCCATTTCGTTATAGAAGCAAACTTTTTTATCAGTAAGTTCAGCAATGGTAAAAAATTCATTAAAATTGTATAAATTATCACTATTTAAAGCGACAAAAATTCGACTATTAGCTTGTTTAAAGA
Source organism: Caryophanales bacterium UBA4855 (assembly GCA_002399785.1). Lineage (GTDB taxonomy): Bacteria > Bacillota_I > Bacilli_A > RFN20 > CAG-826 > Onthovivens. Next base: position 38,723 of record DHEH01000010.1, on the reverse strand, counting down.
AATCGGATAAAATTGGTAAAATTTTATGACTTGGTGAACAGTATCCAGGTTTAGTTGCATTGACTGAATCAGTCATCAAAACTAAAGTTGGATATTCAGCGATCTTACCTAAAGTATTTAAGTCAAGAGAAAAATATTTTTCATTACTGTATTCAACAATAAAATCACCACTATAAACAACGTTTCCTAAAGAAGTTCTTAAACTGAAACCAAAAGTTCCAACGACAGATGAACAAGTTCCGAAAACATCGAAAATGTGTCCAGCAATATTGAAAGATGAAGGAACATTAATAACATGAAAATCATAATTATTGTCTTGTTGAATTTGTTTACTAAAATCAATAAGAGCATCTTTTGTAAAAATTGTGCAATAAATTGGAGCAGGAGCTTTTTTATAAACGTAAGGTACAGCACCGAAATTTTGACATTTTGTCTTTGTTAAAATATAAGCCTTAACACGATCTTTATTTTCTTCTAAATAACTTGTATTAGCGATAATAAAATCGATACCAGGGGCATTTTTATCAGGATATTTAAATCCTCCATTAACGACAAAAAGATCTCCATTAACTTCAATGCAATAAAGATCTTTACCTTCTTCATCAAGTCCGCCTAAAGCGGTAATTTTAATTTTTTCCATATGTTACAACCTTGAACTCATTATATATAAATTATTATTTAATATAAAGTGTTTTAATTACTTTTCCCTCCAAATTACACAAATTGACGATTTCCTTGCGTGAATCGTAAATCATATAAGTTTTTTCTGTATGAACTTTAGGCAAAGACATCGATCCTGGATTTAAAATATAGTGCCCATCAACCTCATCTAATACATAAACGTGAGTATGTCCATACATATAAAAATCTCCACTTTTTAAAGGGAAATCTTCGCTTTTATATAAATCACCATGTGTCAAATAAGACATATGATGACCTAATTTAATTTTATTTTTATTTTTAAACTTTAAGCCCAAAACCATTTCATCAACTCGTGAATCACAATTACCTCTAATAATAACCAATTTTTTACTCAATGGGCTTAAAGATGCACAAACATCAATTGGGTAATAATCGACAGGAGGAATATTACGTGCTCCACTATAATTTACATCACCTAAAATAATAATTTTTTTAAAATTATATTTAAAATCTAGAGTAGCGACTAAATTAGCCGCTACTCTAGATCCGTGAATATCACTACAAATAAGATATAGCATTAGAATTAACTAATCATCTTCTCTATCGTGACGTCCGAATAAAGAGAATTTTTTCTTTTTCTTAAGTTCTTCTGTTGGTTTGATATCAGCAGGTTTTTCTTCTGCTGGTTTAGCACCAACATTAGTCTTTACTTCAGTAAAGCCGTCATTGACATAAGATTCTTCTTTAGTTTCAGAATCTTTGCTATCGTTGTGATTATTATAAGGTCTAGAAGAACCTCTATTTCCACCATTATAACGAGATGAGCCACCTCTATTGTTATATGGTCTATTTCCTCTATCACCTCTATCAGTCTTTGGTTTTTCGACGTAGCCTTCTGGTTTTTCTTCGAATTCTTTATGAGATAATTTAATCTTTCCCTTTTCGTCGATTCCAATAACTTTAACTTTGATTGTATCGCCAACATGCATGACATCATGAGCATCTTTTACATAAGCATAATTATAGCAAGAAACATGGAGTAAACCTTCCTTATCACCGAAGATTTTGACAAATGCGCCATAATCTTCAACTCTAGTAATCGTTCCTTCAAATTCTTCACCAATTTCAACCTCTCTAACGATATCTTCAATAATACCTCTAGCTTTGTCGATCATATCTTGGCTGGTATGATATAAAACAACATTTCCTTCGTCATTAATATCAATTTTAATATCATCGCATCTATCGATAATATCATTGATTACTTTACCACCAGTTCCGATGACATCTTTAATTTTTGATGTTGGAATAGATAATTTTTCAAACTTTGGAGCCCATTTGCTTAAAGTTTTACGTGGTTCGCTAATTGCAGCAGCCATAACTTCTCTAATTTGTGCTCTAGCACCATGTGCTTGCATTAAAGCATCATGAAGAATTTCTCTTGTGACACCTTTAATTTTAATATCCATTTGAAGAGCAGTAATACCTTTTTCAGTTCCTGCACACTTAAAGTCCATATCACCGAAATGATCTTCAAGACCTTGAATATCGGTAAGAATTGTATAAGGATGTTTGCCATCTAAAGGTCCGCTTGTAATTAAACCCATAGCAATTCCGCTAACCATTCTCTTAATTGGGACACCAGCAGCCATTAATGCCATACATGAAGCACAAATTGAAGCTTGGGAACTACTTCCGTTTGATTCAACAACTTCAGCAACACATCTAATGGTGTATGGGAATTCTTCTTCAGTTGGAAGAACATAACTTAAGGCTCTCTCGCCTAAAGCACCGTGACCGATTTCTCTTCTACCTGGAGTTCCAGTTCTGCCTAATTCTCCAACAGCAAAAGGTGGGAAATTATAATGATGAATCCATCTCTTGCTATCTTCTGGAGATAAACTTTCTAAGATTTGTTCATCATCTTTAATACCTAATGTACAAGTTGAAATAACTTGAGTTTGTCCTCTACTAAACATAGCACTTCCGTGAACTCTTGGAAGAAGATCAACTTGTGCGTTAAGAGGTCTAATTTCATCAACTTTACGTCCGTCAGGTCTAATTTTTTCTTCTGTAATAAGTCTTCTAACTTCTTTAGCGATTAAACCTTCAAGAATATCATTAACCATGAGCATAGTTAACATATGTTCTTTTTCGTTTTTGTAAGTTCTATTATCGTAATCATCAAGAATTTCGTTCTTTAATGATTCAATAGCGTTTTGTCTCTCTAATTTATCAAAAATTGAGATAGCTTTAACCATTCTTTCACCAACTCTATCATTAATATCTTTAACGATGATTGGATCAGGTGCATAAAGAGAAACTTCTCTTTTTGGTTTGCCAATTTCTTTAATAATTGTTTCTTGAAATTCGCATAATTGCTTAATTGCATCATGACCAAACATTAAAGCATCAAGCATTTCTTCTTCGCTTAATTCGTTAGCACCAGCTTCAACCATGTTGATAGCTTCTTTAGTACCAGCAACAGCTAAGTTTAAATCACTCTTTTCTCTTTCTTCAACACTTGGGTTAATAATTAATTTTCCATCAACTCTTCCAACATAAACTCCAGCAATTGGGCCATCAAATGGAATATCACTAATGCAAAGTGATAAAGATGAACCAAACATGGCAGTCATTTCAGGAGTTGCATCTAAATCAACAGACATAACTGTATTGATTATTTGGACTTCATTTCTAAATCCTTCACTAAACATAGGTCTAATTGGACGATCAATTAATCTACTTGTTAAAGTAGCATGTTCTCCAGGTCTACCTTCTCTACGTAAGAATCCACCAGGAATTCTTCCCATAGCATATTGTTTTTCTTCATAAGTGACTGTAAGAGGGAAGAAATCTCCTTCTTTTGGTAAATCAGAGCAACATACAGTTGATAATACAACCGTATCATCTAATCTTGTTAAGACAGCACCATCAGCTTGTTTGGCAATTTCACCAGTTTCAACGACGAGTTTTTTTCCAAAAAACTCAAATTCAAATACTTTTTTCATTCGTTTTCTTTTTTCCTTTTTCTTTAAATTTAACTTGTTAAATAATACACTTTTTTTGATAACTATTCTATAACAATAAATTTATTATAATATTAAACATAAAAAACAAAAAAGATGGCCCTTTGTAAGCCATCTTTAAGTCTAATTAATTATGAAATTAACTATTTAATTTAAAAGTAATAGGATAGAAAGACATGTAAGGAGTTTTGTTGCCTTCAGCGATATCATGAGTAATTGAAACATAAATTTTAATAGTTGAAAAATCATCACTAAATTTAATTTCTCCCGGACGCATATAAGCGTAATAGAAAGATTCTTTACCCGTACTCGCTGTGTCTTTTACAAAAGGAACGCCAATTTTTCCATTAGGATCAGTTGTATGATTAACTGAATCGATACTCACTGAACCATCGCTATTTGTATAAGCAAATGATCCGAAAATATCATCAGCCAATTTATTTTCACTCATCTTCATTAAAGTAGATGTTGAAAAAATAATAACGTTTGTAATTGTTCCGGTCAAATAAGTGTAAGATTTCCCAACAAAAGCATTACGTATTACATAAGCTTTAATTTTTGATTTGATAGTAATTGAATATTCTGCACTTGTTGCATCACTAAATCATTTTTGAATAACTATCTAAATCACAAATATTTTGATTCATCATTGTGGAACAACCAGCTGGATGGCAGTAACTATCATCGCTAGCATAATAATTATACAAACCTAATAAGTGACCAGTTTCATGTAAAAATGTATGCAAATCAAGTTTCAAACCTTCCTCATCAATATTTGGAACGTTGTTTTTGTTATATTTAGCTAGAGGAGTATACATCATATCTTAACTCGTTCAACTGAATCCGCTAGTTGTTGAATTGTTTCCTTCAACAGTATTTACCGGTTTATTCCAATTCCAACTGGTAAAATTCCAAAAAACTTGATTAATTGTTGATAAATCAAAGTTTTTATCCTTTTCGTATTCAATAGCGTATTCAGTAGACATATCTAAATGATCATAAACTAACAAAACACCATCTATCGAACATCTTCGTTGTTATCATATTTACTTAAATCAATCTTTTGCGAATCTTTGGCCCAAGCAACTGCTTTTTCAAAAATTTCGGTAATAATTGTTCCAGAACTACCCGTTGTAATGTCTGAAACTGACTTAACATTGGTCTATTTAGCAACATCAAACCAATCAGTTACTTCTCCACCAAAATTTAATTTTTCGAAACTAGATTCTTTATAATATTCTTTAACTGAAAAATAACTTAATTAATCGTCTCCTTCGCTAAAAAATACCTTTTCAATATCATTTTTCACTTTCTTAGTATTTGCTGTAGCACCAGGGATATGAACAGGTATAACGAGTAAATTTACATCGCCAACACTTGGACAAAAATTTTCAGTATTACTTAACCAATCGGAAAGAGAATTATATGAATGCATCATTGTGACATTTTTATGCGCAATATACCTATTTTTGTCATTGAGTTTTCACTTTTAAAAATTTTAATTGTTGCAGTTCCATCATCATTTGCTGTTAAGTAATTTTCATTGCTTGAACAATCTACCAACAAACTTGGAATCACTATTGAAAATAAAGTTGCATATATAAACTTGTTTTTCATTGATTCTTTTTTTCAAAAGACACGGGATCAATAATATATTAAAAACATAAAATATAAAAATAATAAAATTATATTAATATAAATTTTAATAATCTAAAAATTATCTAATGTTTACTTTATCAAATTGAGCATTGAATAATTCGCTATAAAAGCCGTTTCTAGCTAATAATTCATCATGTTTTCCAGTCTCAACAATATGCCCGTTTTTCATGACAATAATCAAATCGCTATTAACTATTGTAGATAGACGATGTGCAATCACAAAACTGGTCTTATTTTTCATCATTTCATCGAACGCTTTTATGAGTTTGTGTTCGCTATGCGTATCAACATTACTTGTCGCTTCATCAAGAATCATTATTTCTGGATTTAATAATATTACTCGAGCAATTGTAATCAATTGTTTTTGTCCAGCACTCAATCCACAATCGTCGTTAACTATAGTATTAAAACCATTTTGTAAACGCATAATAAAATTATAAGCATTGGCTTGTCGGGCAGCTTCATAAACATCTTCATTTGTCGCATCTTTTCTTCCATAAGCAATATTGTCAAATATAGTCCCTTTAAATAACCATGTATCTTGAAGAACCATACCGAAATGTCTTCTTAAACTAGATTTTTTAATAATTAAACTATTTATTGAATTAAAATCAAAACTACCTTCATTTGGATCGTAAAATCTCATTAATAAATTAATCATTGTCGTTTTTCCACAACCTGTTGGTCCAACTATAGCTACCTTTTGGCCTTCTTTAACTTCTAAATTAAAATCTTCAATCAATGGTTTATTCTTTTTGTAAGAAAAGTAAATATGATTAAAATATATACTCTTTACAGGGGATTTTAAAATTTCTTCTCCATTATCAACGTCATTTTCAGTTGATAATATTTCATTAATTCTTCTAAAACTTGTAATACCTTGTTGAATTTCACCAACAACACTACTCATCTCATTGAAAGGTTTGGCAAATTTATTAGCATACTGAAGAAAAGTTGATAAAGTACCGATTGTAAAAGTTGCTCCTAATAAAACACCTTGATTTTTAAATGAATAAGCACATAAAATCGCTCCACAAAAACAAACTGCAGCATATGTAAAACTATTAATTAATCGTGCAGAAGGATTAGTTAAGCTAGAAAAGAACTGTGATTTACAGGTGATTTTGGTTAATTTATCATTTTGAATTGAAAATTTATCAAATTCTTTATCTTCGTAATTGAAAGATTTTAAAACATCAATGTTATTAATATCCTCTAAAAATATACCACTCAAATTTCCCTGTTCTTTAGCTTGAATTTTAAAATGTTTATTAATATTTTTGGCGATGAAAAAAGAAACTAAAAAACTAAATGGTGTCAAAATAAGAACGATTAAACCCAAAACCCAATTCAAATAAAACATAAAACCTATTGTAATTAAAATTGTAATAATTCCTTGATAAAATTGCTTAAAAGAACCAACCAATCCGACGATAACTAAATCTGTATCATTAATGATTCGACTGATTAAATCTCCATGTGTATGAGTATCAATATAAGAAACACTTACATAATTTATTTTTTTATAAACATCATTCTTTATTTCTTTACCAATGCGTTCGATCGATATAGAGATGATTGTATCAAAGAAATAACTTAAAATAACAACCACAACAACAAGACCTGAAATAATCGATAAATACATTGGTATTAAATTAAAATCAAAAATATTTGGATAAGAAATTGGGTCAATTGAGTGATTTATATAAAAACTCACTACATCGATAATTTTACCAATAATTAACGGAATCAAAACATCGGCAGAAACGAAAATGATAGCCATGATTAACCCAAAAATAAGTTCCCACTTAATCTTGGCTAAATAATAAAATAATCTCTTAGAATCTTTCATTATTTTGACCTCGTTTGCGATGCATAAATTTCTTTAAAAATATCACAATTTTTCATTAAATTTTCATATGTATCGAATCCAACGACTTCGCCTTGATATAAAACAACAATTTTTGAACACCCATTTAAAGAAGAGATTCTTTGCGAAATGATCAAAGTAGTTAAATCTTTTTCTTTGCTAATATTTCTTCTTACATCACGGTCAGTAATAAAATCAAGGGCACTGGTAGAATCATCTAAAATTAATAGTTCACCTTTCTTCAATATGCTCCTTGCGATACAAATTCTTTGCTTCTGCCCACCACTAAAATTACGCCCGTTTTCTTCGACCAGACAGTTAATTCCGTCTTCGTTTCTCTTTATAAAATTATAAGCTTTAGCTTTTTTAAGAGCTTCGTAGATTTCTTCGTCGCTTGCATCACTTTTCCCCATCAGCATATTAGATTTAATTGTTCCTTTAAATAAAACGTTTTTTTGATTTACTAAACTTATTTCCTTATGTAATGAATTTAAATCGTAATCCTTGATATTGTGGCCTTTATAAATTATTTCACCTTTAGTAACATCAAAAAAACGTTCAATCAATTTTATTATTGTAGTTTTTCCGCTTCCAGTTCCACCAATTATTCCTATTGTTTCACCTTTATTAATAGAAAAATTAACATTACTTATCGTCATGTTTTTACTATTATCATATGCAAATCCCACTTCTTTTAAAGAAATCAACTCTTCTCCAGTTTGAATTTTGATATTTTTATAAATTGAATTATTTTTAATTTTTGGTTTAATATTTAAAAAATTATTGAGACGTTTATTGCTAGCAATTCCTTTTGTAAAAATAACGACTAAATTGCAAACGACAATTAAAGCAATTAATATTTGATTTAAATAAGATATTAAAGCAACTAAATCACCATCTGTTAAATTAAAATCTTGAATAATTGATGCTCCATTAACACTAAAAACATAGGAACTTACGATATAAACAACAATAATAATTAAAATATTGACCAATAAAATACTTAATGGATTGATGAAAGCATTGATATATGAATTCTTTTTTGATTCTTTAAAATATCGATCAGTAATTTTGTCATATTTATCGATTTCATCTTCTTCTTTATTAAAAGCTTTAATTACTCTGATTCCTTTTAAGGCATCATTTGCAGTTGTAACTATATTGTCAGTTTCTTTTTGAACTTTTAAATATTGTTTACTGGATATTTTTAGAATTATGAAATAAATTATGACAATTAAAGGAATAAATGCTGATATTATAAGACCAATTTTCCAATTAATGATGAAAGCGCAAATTAAAGACCCAATAACTAATATTGGAGCTCTCATTACAAGACGCATCATCATTGCTACCATATGTTCTTCTTTTAAAACATCATTGGTCATTAAAGTGACAATGTTGCTTCTACCAATTAACTCTATTTCTTCAAGACCTAATTGATTCATTTTATTATAAAGCCTTTTTCGAAGATCGTTACTAAAGCCAGGAGCACAAATTGAAGATAGTTTTTGTGTCACTAAAGTTGAGCAAAAACCAAGAAAAGCAAAAGCCAACATTATGATTCCTGGAATAACTATTCCAGAATAATTCCCATCTTTAATTGCTTGATTTATGCCTGTATCAAGGATATATTTCATCACAAAAGGTACAAATAACTCAAAAATAACCTCAATAACTTTGAATATTGGGGCAACAATAAATTCTTTCTTGTATGCTTTAATTGAACTCAGTGCTTTTTCCATAATAAAAGACTCTATAATTATAGAGTCTTTATCGTTTTTTTACTAGATAGTTCTACTTACGTAAACCTAATTTAGAAATCAAGGCGATGTATTCATCACGATTTGATTTTTCTAAGTAAGCAAGTAATGACTTTCTCTTACCAACATAGACAAGTAAACTACGTCTTGCAACGTGATCCTTATCATTGTTCTTAAGATGTTCAGATAAAACCTTAATCTTTTCAGTTAATAATGCGACTTGGACATCCATACTGCCTGTGTCTTTTGCATTTTCACCGTAATTAACTATGATTTCAGCCTTTGTTTTCTTTGAAACTGCCATATTTGTTCTCCTTTCACTTTATATGCGCGTTGATCTATGTATAACGTTTTGAGATTCGATATACTGGGATTAACGTAACGACTAATAATATATCACTTTTCTTATATAGTTAGCAAGTTTTATCACTCTTTAACTTATTATATAAGAAATAATGTTTGGCTTCAGCCTTATCAAGAGTTATTTGCTTTTTTAATTCGTCTACACTATTAAATTTCTTTTCATCTCTCAGTCTTTTATAGAAATATAAAGAAACGATTTTTCCATATAAATTACCTTCATAACCAACAACATTTGTTTCAATGATTGATTTATTTAATTTTTCAATGGTTGGATGAACGCCAATATTAGTAATTGATTTATATTTAACACCGTCAACTTCAATCTTAGTTATATAAACGCCATTTTTAGGCATTATGTAATTATCATCTGGGGTTAAATTCGCTGTTGGAAAGCCGATTTTATCACCATTATTCAATCCATGAACTATCGAACCAGTAATAATATAAGGACGTCCAAGCCATCTATCAGCTTCTTCAACATTTCCTTTTTTAATCTCGTTTTTAATATTTGTGCTCGATATTTTATTGCCATTATGATCAGTAACGTAATGCAAAACATAAACTTGATTAAATCTTGCCTTTAAATAATTGACATCGCCTTGTCTTTCGTAACCAAAGTGAAAATCTGATCCACAGAAAATTTTAACCGGATTTAAAGCTTTTAAAACTTTATCTACAAAAGTAATGTAAGACATACTTTTTAAATTATCATCACAAACGATAACAAATAAGTAATCAACGCCTAATTCTTCGAACAATTTGTCTTTTAATGTGTTATTTGTGATGCAACCTTCAATAGATTTTAAAGCTCTATCAAAAGTTAAAACACCTAATGCATTTTGTGTACTATTTGCTTGAGCAAAAGATATCAATCCAGAATGACCGATATGAACCCCATCAAAATAGCCAAGAACTAATGACAAATTTTTAATTGCCATCTTACAGTCTTTAAAGTTTCTTAAATATATAATTTTCATTCGCGTTGAATATTATATAAAAAATGATATTATTTTAAAAGTAAATTTATGAAAGCACTAAGAATTATATTAGCTTCAATTAAAAGAGCAGATAAAGATTTCAATTTATTAAATGATAATGACAGAATTTGTGTCGGTATCAGCGGCGGAAAAGATAGTATGGCTCTTTTATATGCTCTTACACTTTATAAAAAATACACAGGTAAAAAAATTACAATCATGCCTTGTATTATCGATCTTGGATTTCCTGGATTTGATTCAAAACCAATCGCTGATTATTGTTCTTCTTTAAGCCTTTCATTGAATGTTTTAGATGGAAAAACAGTATATAAAATTTTATCAATTCAACAAGAAAAACAACATACTCCACATTTACCATGTTCAATATGTTCGAAAATGAAAAAAGCCATAATTAATAAATTCGCTAAGCAAACAAAATGTAACAAAGTTAGTTTTGCTCACCATTTAAGCGATGCTGTTGAAACTCTATTTTTAAATGAAATATATGGTGCTAGAATCGCAACATTTACTCCAAAAATGTTTTTATCTAACGAAGAGATTACTTTTATTCGTCCATTTATTTACGTTGACGAAGCAATAATTAAAAGATGTATAAAAGAAGAAAATATACCAGTTTTTTCTAGCCATTGCCCTAATGATGGCCACACAAAAAGACAAGAAATAAAAGATACTCTCACTTCAATTTACAAAACATTCCCTGATGCAAAAAATAATTTTGGAGTAATGTTAAATAACCGAGAAAAAGAAGATTTATTTTATAATTCTTTTGAGACACAAATTAACTCTAAAAACTTCTATTACAAAGAGATTTATACTATCGATGATTATATCAAAGAATTAGATTTTTATTCCAATATCCCTTGCAAAGACCCCTTATTTTCTAATTTTTCTAAAGATAATTCGAGTGGTCAAAAACACTATTTGGTGTATAAAAAAGAAAAGATTGTTTGTGCTTTAGATCTTATAAAAGATGATAGAACATTTACTATCACTAAATATAAATTCTTAAAATACGAAGATTTTGCTACGTTCATGTTTGCATTTTATAGAGACATTTATGAGAAATTTAATCCTTGTAAAATGATCATAAAGTCAAAGAAAAAAGATTTTTTAAACGAAATTAATTTTGTTCAAGAAGAAAAAAACATCTATTGTTGTACTGAAAATCCTGTAAATATTGAAAAAAAGAACAAAATTATTTCAAAATAAACTTCAAATCATCGACACTAACTTTTGTAATTGAAGAATCATCATCAGATATTAATTTATCAATCAAATCTTTCTTTTTATTTTGCAATTCAATGACTCTTTGTTCGACTGAATCTTGCATAATAAGTTTAATTACTTCAACATTTTTATTTTGACCAATACGATAAGCACGATCAGTTGCTTGATTTTCTGCAGCGACATTCCACCAAGGATCATAATGAATTACTGTATCAGCTCCTGTCAAATTAAGCCCATTACCACCAGCTTTTAAAGATATCAAAAACACTTTTATTTGTTTATTTTTATTAAATTTATTTACATATTCAATACGCTTTTCACTACTTGTTTCACCAGTCAAAACAAGATAATTTATACCAAGTTTAATAAAATATTTTTCTAATATAGATAAAGCTTTTACAAATTGAGAGAAGATTAAAATCTTATGACCTTTTTCGATATAATCTTGAACTATCTCAATTATCATTTCTGTTTTACTAGACTTTCCTTCGTAATTATCAATAAATGTATGAGGGTCAACGCAAATTTGGCGAAGTCTTGTCAACAAATATAAAACATCAAATGCTTTTCCACCACTTCTTAAAACATCGTTAGCTTTTAAGCAAGTTGCATCATAGAGCTTTCTTTGCTCTCCGTCCATTTCTGCTGTAACAATATGTTCATATTTAGGTGGAAGTTCTTTAAGAACTTCTTTTTTGGTTCTTCTTAAAATAAACGGAGCGACATACTTTGCAATTCTTTTTTGAAAATGTTCATCATTAGCAAAAGTAGTAAAATCATGAATAGAAGGCAAATAATCTGGCATTAAGAAATCAAAAATAGACCATAAATCAAAAATATCATTTTCAATTGGCGTGCCAGTTAACGCAAATTTATGTGTACCAATCAAAGTTTTTACGTTTTGTGTCTTTAAAGCATGCACATTTTTAATATATTGAGCTTCATCCAATACAATGTAATTAAAAGTAGTTTTGTATAATTTTGAATCGTTTCGTAAAGAATCGAAAGAAGTTAAATAAATGACGCGCTTATTATTATCGATATTCTCAATTAATTCTTTTCTATGGTCACTTGTTCCATAAATCATTACAATTTCGTTTCCATCATCAAATTTTTCGAATTCGCTTTTCCAGTTATAAAGTAAACTTTTTGGAGAAACAATTAATATTGGTTGTTCAGTTTTATCACTCTTCAATAAAGATATTATCTCTAAAGTTTTACCTAATCCCATATCATCGGCCAATATTCCACCTAACTTATAATTAGCCAGTGTTTTTAACCATTTATAACCTTCAATCTGATAAGGTTTTAAATTACCATTAATTTGTGGAACGGCAATGTCAGAGTTCTTAAAATTAGAAATATCTTTCACCATTTTATCAAGATACGAATCAACAGAAAAATTATCAATATTTTCAAAAGCTTTTAATGATTGATAAATTGGCTTCTCTTTTGGCTTATCTAAATCTTTTGTATTCAACTTTAAAGCATCTATTGTATCGGCAAAATCGATTGATTTATCATCTAAGGAAACAATTCTATTGTCTTTTAAAAGAACAAAGATTTTTTTAAGTTTAATAGCCTCTAAAATTGCGTATAAATCAGCATTACTGTATTCAGATTTATCTACAAAAACTTTCATAATATTGTTTTCAAAAGTCATTTTAATACGAGGAGGTTTAAAAACACTTATCTGCTTTTTTTGAATCGTTTCAGATAAATATACATTAGATATTTTTTTAAAATCAGTGAAATCTGCATTCAAAAAATTAAGAATATCTGACTGACTACTTATATACCCTTTAACAAAACCAAATTGTTCGATTAGAGAATTATATAAAGTCATTTTCGAAAAATCATAACTATCAGTTATATCATTTTCTTCAATATTATTTCTGCCTTTATTAATCTTAGTTTCTAAAGAAATACATCCATCGTAAAAATCAAAATAGGAATTGATTTCAATTTTCGAAATAACAAAATCGTTTTTAATTGCTTCGTCAACATGAATTTTATCAACGAAATTAGGATAAACTTTATCAATGAAATTCTTTTTTACACGAGAAATGTCATTGCAATTTTTATCGATAGCATCGATTAATCGCTTATAAGATTGGTTTCTTTTTAATATATCAAGAATTCCAGTTGTTTGATCAAGAATTAAATCACTATCATCAAATTTATAAATTATTAAATCTTTATCACTAAGACATATTTTATAATCTTTCATAACATCGATTTCAGGAATTTTTTCTTCCAATCTTACATTACATGGAAAATTATTGATATATATTTGTTCACCTTTTAATCTATCAAGAAGCATAAAAAGAAATTCTTCTGATAGTTTTAATTTGTTACGAGAAATTGTTGAAAAATCAATACTTACATAAAAAGATAAAAATTTAAAAATTGAGTAATCTTTAGGATTGTAATTTTCTTCGCAATTTACAAAAGATAATTCCTTACCAATTATTAATTTTTCACCATTATTTAAATGTTGTAAAAAATTATTAAAACCAGTAACTTGATAATATTTTCCAATACCGATTTTCATCGATAATGTTACTGATTTTGAAGAAAAATCGAAAAAATATAGGGCTTTGACGAGGGTTTTTGAATTATTTTTCCTAATTCCACTGATAACATCTGATGTAATTTTATCAAATGTATCATTAAGTTTTTTATCGTTAATTTCATTAGCAATATTTTCTTTTTGAACAGCAATTTTATCTAATATTACCTTATGTTTTTCATCAAAATTTTTAATTTTCCAAATAAAATAATTTACGTATTCATAATTTCCAAAACCATCGTCGATATGATCGAAAACTATCCAAGAATTTTCTTCGTTATTATTTGTTTCAACCGTTGCAACATTAATTCCGTTATAAAATTTTAAATAATAATTGATAGTTGGAAAACCTGTTTTCTCATTATTTGTAACATCATAAGAATATTTAAAATAATAATTAAATGCTTTTTCATCAATTTTGCCACTTGGTTTTTCATTACCTAATTCAGTATAAATTATTGAAGATGGATAATCGTTTTTAATATATTTCTTAAGTATAGAATCGTAAGGCAAACGGGAAAGAACAGTTTTTAACATATTTCTTTCTGCCATAGTAACTGAATTTGAGCAAAAATTACAAGCAACACTTCCACCAACATACCCCATTTCTTCATCAGTAAAACGAGAAATATTAGATAAAAAATGCTGACATTTAGCAACTATATTAGGAAATTCGTTAAAATAAACGGCAAAATCATGTAAATCGATCATTTGATAAACATAATTTGGTAATTGATTAGAAATTAATTTTTTCTCTTCCGGCGACATTATCGCAAAGGAATCAATAAGTTGCTTACTATAATCGAAATTTTTGCTATTTTTATTTGTTAAAATTGCCAAAGCAATATAATAAAAAATTACACTTGGAGTTTCTTTTTTATAATATAAAAGGATTTTATCCATATTTTTTATTAAAAACATATCAAAAGAAGCATTATTGTTTGCATTTATATAATCAAAAAAAGTATTTAGTTTATTTTTAACTAAACAATTAACAAAACAAAAAGTATAAGAAGCAATAACAAATGTGCCGTTTGTTATAAAATTTTCTATAAGTTGGTATTCGTCCCTAATAGCTGATATATTTTTGTTTTTACCATTAAAAATAACGAATTTTCTTAATAAAGGTAGAGAATAATCAAAAACACAAAAAAACATGTCCACTACAAGACGCAACTTAAAATCATCAACAAAATCATATAATGAAATATTACTCAAAATTTGTTGAATATCATCTTTACGATCTTTTAAATAATTCTTTAAATTCAATAAGGCATAAACATCTAAATCATTTTTATTAAAAAAATCTAAAGTTACAATTAAAGAGGGAATTAATTTCACTTGACCATTATTTTTATCATCATTTAAATAAGATTTTAAATTAATAGCATAATTTAATTGATTTGTTAAAACCTGAATAAAAGCGCATTCATGTTTACAAAGACCATCAACCGGACAAGAGCAAAAGCAATCTAAAGTTTTATAATTAAATGAAACAGAATAGGTTCTTGATCCAAAAATATTCGCTGATAATGTATTATTTTTCTTATCAATCGAAAAATTATCATAAGAATCAATCGATAAATAAAATTTAGATCTACCAACAGTAACTGAATTAAACCATACTTTAGCACTATTACTTAAAAACGCATTAATAATTTCTGGCTCTAAAACAAATAAAGATATATTTTCAAATTTTAATAAAAACATTAAAACTTCTTTAGAATCAAACTCAATTCCAACCTTTTCAAAATCAATAAATACTGCTTTACCGATTCCTTTGTTAATAGTTAATATAATATCGCCAATTTTTATCATCCTGATATTATAACATAAAAATACTCGTTAAAAATTTTTAACAGAAGCAAAAAAAGAAACTAGACTATTTAAACAAAATTTTTAACAAAAAAACGACCATTTGGTCGTTCTTTTTAGTTTTTCTTTGGATCGATTGTATCGGTGTCGTCTTTACTTTGTTTTAGAATATCTTCAATTCTTTTTTCTTTAAAGAAGCCATCATCAAGGATAAATCCAATATCTGGTGATCTTCTTAAATTAAGCTTCTTAGCTAACGAACTTCTAACAAATCCTTTAGTCTTTTGAAGTTTTTCAAAATTATCTTGTGGATGTTCAAAGAAAGAAACGTAAACACGAACATAACTTAAATCATCAGTTACATCAATTCTTGAAACAGTAAAGAAACCACAATTATTAGTTATTTCAAACTGTAAAATTTCTCTAATATCTTTATCAATTGCTGCCTTAACTCTTTCTTTTTGATTTCCCATATTATTCCTTAACTACCATTTCATACATTTCGAAAACATCGCCGACTTTAATATCGTTATAGTTTTCGATTTTAATACCGCATTCATATCCAGTCTTAACTTCTTTAGCATCATCTTTAAATCTCTTTAAAGAGTCAAGTTTTCCTTCATAAATGATGATACCATCACGAAGAATTCTGACTTGTGAACCATTCTTAGCAATGCCATCAGTAACCATACATCCAGCAATTGTACCAACTTTAGTGACTTTAAAGACATCTCTAACTTCAGCTTGACCCAGAACTTTTTCAACTTCTTCTTTTTTCATTTGACCTTTAATTGCACTTTCCATTTCTTCAACTAAAGCATAAATAATACGTTGTAATCTAATTTCTACGTGTTCTTCGATAGCTTTGTTTTTAATGAAAGCAGTAGGTCTAACATTAAATCCATAAATAATAGCATTACTTGCGCTAGCTAAATTGATGTCGTTTTCAGATATAGCACCAGCCGCAGATCTAATAATATTAATTTTAATTTGTTCGTTATTTAATTTTTCAAGAGAAGTCTTAACGGCTTCAGCACTTCCAGTGCTATCAGTCTTTAAAATAATGTTAATTTGAGTTAGTTGTCCTTCATGAATCTTAGAATACAATTCATCAAGTGAGGTGACTCCGCCACTACTAGCTCTATCAGCTTCAACTTTCTTGATTTGACGCTTATCAGCAATATCTTTAGCTTGTTTTTCAGATGGGAAGGCCATAAAGCGATCGCCAGCAAGTGGAACATCACTTAAACCAATAACACTTACAGGTGTTGAAGGTCCGGCTGATTTTAAAACTTTGTTGTGCTCATTAACCATTCTTCTAACTTTTCCATAAACTGTACCAACAACAATATAATCGCTACTTAATAAAGTGCCGTTTTGAACAAGCAATGTTGCTTTTGGGCCACATCCTTGATCAAGTTCAGCTTCTAAAACTGTTCCAGAAGCGTAACGTTTTGGATTGCCTTTTAATTCGAGCATTTCTGCTTGAAGAAGAACTGCTTCGAGTAATTTATCGATACCTTGTTTCTTTTTAGCACTAATTTCACAACTCATAATATCACCACCATATTGTTCAGCAATAAGATCATGTTGCATTAATTGTGTTAAAACTTTTTCAGGATTTGCTCCTGGAGCGTCCATTTTATTAATTGCGATAATAACTGGAACTTTAGCAGCTTTTGCGTGATCGATAGCTTCAATAGTTTGAGGCATAACTCCATCATCAGCAGCAACGACTAAAATTACAATATCAGTAACACTTGCACCTCTAGCTCTCATAGCACTAAAAGCGGCGTGCCCTGGAGTATCGATAAAAGTTATCTTTTTATTTTCGAAAGTAATTTGGTAAGCACCAATTTCTTGAGAAATACCACCAAATTCACCAGCTGCAAGGTGAGAATCTCTAATTGCATCAATTAATGTAGTTTTTCCGTGGTCAACGTGTCCCATAACTGTAACGACACATGGACGTTCTACTAAATCTTTTGGATCGTCGTTTTGATCAATTTTTTCAAAATCTTCTTCAGCAACTACTTCTTCTTTTTTGAAATCGTATCCAAATTGTAAACAAATTTCTCCGATTTCATCATCATTTAAGTATTGGTTGATTGTAACTAGCCTCTTGTTTAAAAAGAAATATTTAATAATTTCGCTAGGAATAATATTTAATTGTTTAGCGAGTTCTCCAACAGACAATGATTTTGTAAAAACAAAAACACCACCATTAACCTTATTAGTTTCATTTCTTTTTTCTTTTTTGGTCATAACATTCGATTCACGTTTATTACCCGTGTTGTTATTACCTGGCTTTTTCTTAAATTGTCTTTTGTTGTTCGTTTTCATTCAATCACCCCCTATTTCATCTTTAAAAACGTTATCATACGGTCATAAATAGAGTCGGGAATTTTAACTTCCAAGGCTCTATCTAGACACTTTGATTTTTTAGCTTTATCGATAGCATCGATATTTTTAGCAATATAAGCACCTCTTCCGTTTGCCTTACCGGTCATATCTAAAGTGACTTCTCCATCTTTAGATTTAACAACTCTAAATAATTCCTGTTTAGGAAATATTTGATTTGTAGCAAGACATTTTCTAGTAGGTACTTTGTTCATTATTTATCCTCGTAATAAGAATCATCATCGTAATCACTGAAGTCTTCATCAAGATTTTGATTCTCATTTTCATCATTTTCCATCGCTTTAAGTTCTTCTTCGGTGTAAATATCCATCTTCTTTCCGTTGGTTTTTTTCTCTTCAGATTTTTCTTCAGTTTTTTCAACTGGTTTATCATTCTTTTTATCGAATTTTTTGAAAGGTTTCTTTTTGAAGAAATCATCTTTCTTATCTTTCTTTTCGTCTTCTAAACTTGCTTCGAGAGCATCAAGTGAAATTGTTGTATTAACGGTTCTTGTTTCAACTGGTTCTTCAACCTTTTCGACTGGTTTTTCAACAGTTGTCTCTTTTGCAGGTTCTTCTTCAACTGGTTCGATATATTCAATGTCTTCATCTTTACTAAGGAAGTTTTCATTTGTAGAAGGTTCAACTTCAACTTTTGGAGATACGACAGCATTCTTTTGAGCCTCTTCTTGTTTCTTCAAAGATTCTACTCTATTTTTGATACGTTCAGCATCTCTTGCTTCAACTTCAAATTGAGCCATAGTCTTGAAAGTAATGTCATCTTTAATTGCTGTAGCTTCATCAATAACTTTGATTTCTTCGTAACCAAGTAATTTTTTAGCAAGAACAACATTGTTTCCACGATGACCAATAGCTAAATTAGTTGTACCATCTTGACAAACAACAATGGCGCTTCTTTTTACTTCATCGATAATCATACCTAAGACAGTTGCAGGTTTTAAACATTCAGCTAAATATAAACCAACATTATCGTTATATGTAATAACATCAATTTTTTCTTTATTATCTTTAGCATTGCCTAATTGAGAAACGATAGATTGAATTCTACTTCCGTTTTGTCCAATACAAGCACCGCTTGGGTCAACATTCTTATCAGTTGAATAAACAACAACCTTACTTCTTTGTCCGGCAATACGTGCAATATTTTTAATTTTAACTGTTCCATCCATAATCTCATGGACTTCATTTTCAAAAATCTTCTCTAAGAATCCTGGACAAGATCTTGAAACTTGAATTGTTGTTTCTTTCTTGTCGTCAGATTTTGTTCCGATACCGACAATAAATACTTTTATATAATCACCAGCATTAAAATGCTCATCACCAATTAAGTCCTTTTTGTATAAATAAGCAACTGCACCTTCGTTTTTATTTTCTTTATCAAGATTGATAATAACATCATTAAAATCAACTTTTTCGACGACTGCAGTAACAATTTGACCGATTTTGTCTGAGAATTTTGCATATAAAGCATCTTTTTCAGCTTTACTTATTTTTTGACGAAAAACTCCGACAAACTTATAAACATCACCAGCAGTAAAATCTTTTAAATTAATTTGTTCTTCGTAAATATCACCTGCGTTGAGATGATTTTCTTTAGCGCGTGGATCTTCCTCACTAATTTCGATAAAATCATCGGTTATATCGTCATCTTTCATAACATTTAATTGATGAAATAATTCAATATTACCTTTTTTAAGATCAATTTCACATCTAACTAAAGCATCAGAGAGTTTAATGCCATCTTTGTTTTTTGATTTAATAGCTCTACGAGTAGGATCAATAGCAATTTTACTTTCTAGATTTTTAGTATAAGCCTTAGTAAAAGCTTCTTTTAAAGCGTCAATAATAATATCTTCGCTTAAACCTTTAGTATCAACCATCTCGTCAAGAGCGGCTAAAAATTGTTTTGCTCTTTTTTTAGATTCCTTTTGTGCTGCTGTTTCGACTGTTTTTTTTGCAATTTTTGTTTCTTCCATAATATTTCTCCTAAAATTTAATTGCTAATCTAGCTTTATCAATATCAGAGCGCTTTATATTTGCTTTGATAACTCTTGTCTTATTTTTATAGGCAACGATTACGTCATTTTCATCGCATTTTTCAAGTTCACCTTCTAAAGTGTTCAATCCTTTATACGGATTTTGTAAATGAACATTTACGTATTTACCAACATATTTTTCTAATTTTTCTAATTTAATTGGTTTTTCAATACCTAAACTTGAAACATCTAACGTATAAGCATCATCACTAAAATCATGCTCATCAAGTAAATCCGAAATTAAATTACTTATGTTTGTTATGTCGTCAAGATTAATTGAATCATCTCGATCAACAATAATTTCTAAAGAACTTCCGCCTTTACCACGATTATATTTTAGCGAATAAAGCTCGTACCCCTCTTTATTAAGTAACTCCTCAACAAGTGTTTTTACTAACTCAATAGATTCCATTAAGTCCTCCTCTTAAAAAAAATAAGAATGCCACTAAGGCACTCTTTCGAGTAAAGAATACATTGCTGTACCTTCATTAAGAATATATATATTTTATATATATAAGTCAAGCAAAATCGTATAAAACACAACTAATATCAATTAATTTTCACTATTTCCGAATTCAAAACTGCATGATTTCTATTATTCTTTTTTACTTCGTAAAGATATTTATCAGCTAAATCTATATGATTTGTTAAAGAATAATTTTCATCAACTTTTAAGGTTTTAGCACCAATGGAAACGCTTAATGCAGGTCCATTTTGGTCTTCGGTAATTGGAATTTGTTCATCATTTATAGATTTCATAATATCAACAATATAGTTACGTAATACATTTAAATTTGGTTCTTCAATAATAACAATAAATTCATCACCACCAAACCTAAATAAATCCGGTGTTGTATTAGAAAAGCTTTTAATAATAGCATTCGTAACTTTAATAAAACATTCATCACCTTTAACATGACCAAATAAATCGTTATAGTTTTTAAACTCATCTATATCGATAATGGCAGCCGTTACATAGAATTTGTTACAAAACCATTCAGACATTTTCATTGAAATAAATTTCTCCATACCTCTTCTGTTTTCGGCATACGTTAAAGGATCGGATTAAGACATTATTTCATTATCATTTGAATTTTTACTATCTAAAAATCGATAATAAGAGGATTTATAATGTACAATTCTTAAAATAAAACTAACAATAATCGAAAAACTTATGATAATAAAATATTGATAAATTTTTTTTGATTTTGTCCAAAATATAAGACAAATACAAAAGTTAAAGATAGAGTTATAACTGACAAACCACCCCATAATATAGAAGAATATAAAGGAATAGCTGCTAGCAGAGCAATCCATATAAATGCCATTGAAAAAGAAGAACTTGTTTCCGGATCTTTAGAATCGCTAATAAAAAATAAAAAGGTTCCTGCTATGATAGAAATATCAAAAATTAATTGAATAATTTCTCTTTTGTTACAAAAAATATCTTTTTTATTAGAGCAAAAAAATAAATGATATAATAGTATCCAAAAAGCAAAATCTATTGTTACACCAATAAATTTATAAATTCCAAATCCTGCTTTGTTGAAAAAATAATTTGAATAAAAACCATAAAAATAATCAAATATCATCGTTAATACAACCAAAAAAGCCAAAATTGCAGTCAACCACATTGTATAAGATTAATATGCTACTCGAATTCCGTCTTGATCATTTTTTGACAAATTTTTAAGTTTAGCAAAATGTGAAACGCTAATATTGTTAAAAATAAAGTTTTTCTTATCTTTTTCGCTAATATAATCTTTCATAAATAACCACTGTTTTTTATTATTTATCTTGTAACAAAAAATATATAAATATTAATTTAAGTGATAAATTTATAAAAAACTTAAAAAATTACTTTTTAGACTCTAAATAACTCTTATAAAACGCTTTAATTGTAGTAGTTTTCATTTCTTTTTCATTCAATGAATCATTTAAAGATGAACCAACTACTTCAATATAAGTTTTAATTTTTGGTTCAGTTCCGCTAGGTCTAATAGTTATACTGCTTCTATCTTCAAAAACAAAAGTTAAAACATCACTTGATGGTAAATTTATTTTTATTTTATTTCCATTAGTTATCTCGATTGAATTTAAATAATCGTATTTTGTAATCAATTTAGAACCAAAAATTTTCGAAATCGAATCAGCACTTTCTTGATGAAAAAAATCCATCATTCCTTGCATAATCTTCATACCAACTTCACCAGGAAATTCGTCAGTAATCAGTGAATTGTTATAAAAACCAATTTCAGAATAAATTTCATACAATTTATCAATTAAATTAATGTGTCTTTCGTGATAAAAATTAAACATTTCAGCAATAATTAAAGAAGCATTGACGGCATCTTTATCTCTTACTTTTACATTAGTTAAGTATCCGTATGATTCTTCAAAGCCAAATATGTATCGATTAATTTCATTTGCTTTTTCTAATTCGCAAATCTGCTCGCCAATAAATTTGAAACCAGTTAAAACTTTTCTCATTTCAATTCCATATTTTTTTGCAACTTTATCAACAGCACTTGAGGAAACTACACTTCTGACTGCAACAGGATTATTAGGTAATTTCTCTTGATTGGCAATAAAATCTAAAAGCAAAATTGCAACTTCATTACCACTCAATAATTTAAAATCACCTTTATAATTAACGCCAATTCCACATCTATCACAATCTGGATCTGTAGCAATTAATAAATCAGCATTTGTTTTTTTACACAATTTTATACCGACTTGCATTGCTTCTAAAATTTCTGGATTTGGATAAGGGCAAGTTGGAAAATTTCCGTCTGGATTTTCTTGTTCAATAGGAACAATTACATTGCTAAATCCAGCTTTTTTCAATGTTTTCATAACTGGTTTCAAACCAGTACCATTCAAAGGAGTATAAACAATATGTACATCTTTTTGAGAAAAATCTTTAGTAATTGAAACCGCTAAAGTATCTTCGATAAAATCTTCAATCATTAAATCATTTATGTATTCAATATCGCTTTCAATCATCAAATCTTCAAAAGTTTCAACAGTTTTCAATTCTTGAAATTCATCGATTTTAGATATATATCCAATAACTTCATTGGCCGCTTCTAAAGTAATTTGTTGACCTTCGTCATTATAAACTTTATAACCATTATATTTTCCAGGGTTGTGACTAGCAGTTATTATAATACCGCCACTACATTTTAACTCTCTAACCGCATAACTTAAACAAGGTGTTGGTTCTAATTCTTTATAGATGTAAGTTTTGATACCTCTACTAGCAAAAATAGCTGCACTTTGACGAGCAAATAACTGTGAATTGTTACGAGAATCATAACCAATTGCAATGCTTGGATTTTTATAATGATTATTTAAATAACTTGCAAAGCCAAAACTTGCTTTAGAAACTGTATAAATATTCATTCTATTTGTACCAATTCCCATAATTCCTCTTAAGCCACCAGTACCAAATTCGAGTTCGCGATAAAACATATCATTTAAAACATCTTCGTCTTTTATGTCCTTTAAAACTTTGTAATCTTTATTATTGATTGTTTCTAGATTTTTTAACCAAGATTGATATCTTTCATTCGTAAGTTTTTCCATTTTATTACTCCTTAAAATGTTCACTAATAAAATTATATACCCCATTTTCTTTAGCAGAAAGCATAATGAATTTAGAATTAGCTTTCACTAAAGGGTTCCCATCAATAGGACACACTCCATTATAACTTTTTATCATCTCTAAATCATTAAGAGCATCACCAAATGTATAAATATTTTCTTTATTAACATTCAAATAATCTTTTAAAAAATCAACACCTTTAACTTTATCTGCATTTTTATTCATTATTTCGTAATAAATCTTTCTTGTCCTTTGAATCAAAAACTTCTTTTTTTCGAGATTGCTAAAAGATATTTTATTTAGAACTTCTTCAGGTGCAGCAATAACAATCTTTGTAATTGTATAATCTGAAAAACACCCGTAAATGTCAACTATTTTTCCAGCTTCATTATAATTAAATTCATGTTTTGTATATATATTGGATACATTTTTGCAAATTATATTATTATCACTGGTCCGAGCATAAACAAAAATTTTATCATCATCTTTAAATTTATTTAAAAAATACAATAGATCTTCACTTTTTAAAGATAAGGTATAAAAAGATTTTTCTTTATAGTCGAAAACGGCTGATCCATTATAAGCAATATAAAAGAAATGGTCATTGAGGTCGATGTCACTTAAAAATCTTTTTATACCAAAAAGAGGGCGACCGCTATTAATAGCGATGTAATTGCCCTCTTTTAGTAATTTATTAAGTAAAACGGCAGTTTTTTCGTCAATAAAAGTATTGGATTCAAATAAAGTGTCATCTAAATCAAATACAAATAAATACATAATTACTTAATTTTAATTGCGCCGTCACAAATCCTCTTTCCACTTATTCTATCAAATAACGATATCTCTTTTCCAATAAATGATAAGTGACATTTAGAACCAATTTTATAATCAACTCCACCAAAGATAACGCCAGTTAATACATATTCGCCAATTCTAATCTTTACAGTGGTTTCCATACCTGATGGAAGAGCATTATAAATTTCACCCTCAATGTTTCCGTCATCTGAGATTTTAATAAACTCAGGACGAATGCCAATAACATATTCATTGGATGAAATATTTTTTTCATCTTTACTATCGGTATTACCACTAATCATTTGAACATGGAAATTGAACACTTTATCCTTGTTACCTTTTTCAACAAAACCTTTAGTATTCTTTTTAATTTCGTATTCTTCTTTAGTTTCCTTAAATTCCTTATCTCTTAACGTACGTAACTTTTCTAGATTTATCTTTTCATTAGGAATAAATGTAGCATTAATAGAATCAAATAATTTAATACTTATTTCGCTGGAATTTTCTTTTTGAGTTGCATTAGTTTCAACAAAATTAACGGCTGGATTTCCAACAAAATCAGCAACAAACAAATTAGCTGGTTTCTTATAAACATCGAGAGGAGCGTCATATTGTTGCAAAATACCATTATCAATCAAACAAATCTTGGTAGCTAAAGTCATAGCCTCAAGTTGATCATGAGTGACGTAAATAAAGGTAGAATTTGTGTCAAGATGCAAACGCTTTAATTCACCACGCATTTCGAGACGTAATTTTGCATCAAGATTTGATAATGGTTCATCCATAAATAACACTTTTGGTCCAGGTGCTAAAGTTCTTGCAATAGCAACTCTTTGTTGTTGACCACCACTAAGTTCATTTGGATACCTATCCATAAACTCAGCAATTTTAACAACTCTAGAAACATGTCTTAAACGTAAATCAATTTCTTCATTATCAAGTTTTCTATTTTTAATAATATGAACAAGTTTATGATCCCATTCTTTATCCTCAAAATCGATATTAGGAATTTTATTTCCTTGTTCATCAATTTGATAACCATCGATATTTGCTTGTCTTTTAATTTCAACAATATTTTCGTTTTCAATTGCAATACTTTCAGCAACTTTTGCTTTTAAATCTTCACCTTCAAGTTCTTGAATTCTGATGTTAATTAATTTTTTTGCAGTTTCTTTAGAAATCTTTAATTTGGAACTAACAAATTCGACAACATTATCTTTATTATTTTGCGCTTCAAAAATTAATTCAATTAATTTTGTTGGATTTTGTAAGACATTAACAATTATCTTGCAAGAAACATATTCGTTACAAATTTCAGGAAGTCCAAGAAGATCTCCTCTTTCATTTAAACTAAAACCTTTTTGATCATATTTATCAGCAATATTTTTCATATCACTATTAAATTCAGCAATTTTCTTTTCGAAAATTGTAGGGTCTTTTTCACCTAAATTGCTAATTTTATAAAGATCTTTTGCAGTATACATTGATACTTTATATGTGTCAATAATACCTATTAAAGCGCTATTTTCAACTACTTGTCCATCTTTATTTACAAAGCTTTTAATTAATTTTGTAAGAGCTTCATGATTACCTAATATTTCAATTTTTCTCTTATTTACATAATAATTTGTTGAAACTAAAGGCATATCATCCTTAAGATTCTGTAACCCAAAAACAATGTTCTTTTTAATGGTCATATGTGGCCACAAAGCATAGTTTTGAAATAAGAATCCGACATGTCTTTTGTTAGCTGGGATATTGATCCCTAATTCGCTATCAAAAACTGGAACACCATTTATTAAAATTTTCCCAGATGTAGGAGTTTCGAGACCGGCGATCATTCTTAATGTGGTTGTTTTGCCACATCCAGAAGGACCTAGTAATGTGATAAATGAACGA
Organism: Caryophanales bacterium UBA4855; assembly: GCA_002399785.1. Taxonomy (GTDB): domain Bacteria; phylum Bacillota_I; class Bacilli_A; order RFN20; family CAG-826; genus Onthovivens. Next base: position 12,031 of record DHEH01000010.1, on the reverse strand, counting down.
TCATCAATAACTAAATTTAAATTATCAACGGCGTAAAAATCACCCCATCTTTTAACTACATTTATTAATTCAATTTTTGGCATAAATTAACCTCCAATGCCTTTATCAAGACTTGCACCAGTTACCTTATTAATAAGCCAATTAAAGATAAGAATAACTATAACAAGTATTAAGTTTGCTCCATTTTGAAGAGCAGTAATTCCTGTTTCTTGAAGTTGGAACATTAATGTTGTGAGAATCATTCCTGTTGGAGCAATAAATACAAATAATGACAACTCTCTCATACAGCTGATGAATGGTAATAAATATCCACTCAAGAACGATGATTTTTGGATTGGGAATATAATTCTAGTCATACGTTTCCACCATGGGACGTTTTGAATAACGGCGGCTTCTTCAATTTCACCACTAAGTTGAAGCATAGCATTTAAGGAGCTTCTACTGGCAAATGGAATATATTTAAGAACACCGATAATAACACAAACCAAGAATGGAGTAGCATATAACCACGATACTTTAAGGGATAACATAAAGAAAATAGCGCTTAAAGAAATTGAAGGAAGAAGGTATGGTAAGAAAGCTAATCCGTTAACGAATTGTGCTCCTTTACTCTTCCTCTTTTTACTAACAGCGTAACCAATTAATAATCCAAATGTTCCGGCAAATAATGCACAAACTAGTGATAATCCAATAGATCCTCCTAATGCAGACCATATTTCCGGACTATATAATAATCCTTTATATCCGTTTCGAATCTCAGTTTTTGATGTCCACCAGATTGTTGTGAGTCCACTGCTAAAATCACCAGTATTTGGTAATAATGACTCAAGCAAAAACGAAGCCATTGGACCGATACAGAAAAAGACAACAACTAAACACATGATAGCACTAACAAACCATCTGTTTACTTTTCCTAAATTTTGCTTAGAAACTTGTCCACTCTTACCACTAACTGTAGTGTAAGATTTACGTGTACCAGTCGACATTTGATTGAATAAAAGAATAAGCAAACCAATGACAATTAAAACAATCGAAGTAATAGATCCAACGCCAGCATAAGCAGAATATTTACCTTCTTGAAGGAATATTTGTAATTGAGTTGCTAAAACTTCGAAATTAACTGGTTTACCTAACGTTACAGCAACTGGATAAGAACTCATTGCGCTACTAAATACTAATAAAACAGTACTTAAAATTGCAGGTTTAACAATTGGAAGAGTTACATGAGTAAAAGTCTTCCATTTTGGAATATTAAGAATTGTAGCTGCCTCTTCTAAATTGGCATCCATATTTCTTAAAATACCACCAATTAAAATATAAGCAAAAGGTGCATAATGAAGACCTAAAATTAAAGCTACTGGAAACATACCAAATACAAACCATTGTGGAGCGGCTAAACCTGTCAAAGCTTCAAATTCACCTGTATAACCACCAACACATGAGGTGCTTATAAATAAATTTTTCCAGAAAAGAGCTAATGTCCATTGTGGCATGATGTAAGGGAAAATAAAAACCGAAGAAATAAATTTCTTTGCAGGCATATTTGTTCTAGTTATTAAAAACGCGACTGTTCCACCGAATAAAACTGCAAAACAACACGAAATAACCGAAACAGCCAAAGAATTAAATAAAGGTTTATAGAACATTCCCCAACAATTTGGTCCAGCGAACAATTCAACATAATGTGCAAATGTATAACTACCAACAGTCAATACACCATTCGCTTCCATTAAGTGAACAGTAAAACTATCTAATACAACAGAAAATAAAGGAATAAAATTCAAAATAACTAATAAAATTCCAAAAATAATCAATATATTGTTTGCTGGAACACCAAAAAAGGTTTTTTGTTTATTAAAAAACCTTTTTGCTTTAACTTTAAAGGAGTCAACATTATTGTTTTGTATTGCCTTTTCCATAATTTTTTCTCCTTTATAATTTAATTAGAATGGGCTGGTTTGACCAGCCCATTCATTTTTTTAATCTTATTTACTTGAAATTACTTTATCAATAAACGATCTGACAGCATTGTATTGAGTAACAATATAAGCTGGATCTTCAATAACAACATTTCCTCCAGTTGCAGATTCCCACCATGATGATTTTGGATCATTTAAGGCAGAGAATACGTTAGCTTTTGTATTATCTTGAGTAAATGTATAAGGTGTAGTGCTTGTATCTAAAGTTCCGTGACCATATTTTGTTCTATCAACATTGATTGAAGGAAGAGATGGATAATCACCAATATCTTTACCCCAAGCAGCATATCCGGTTTCAGTTGTACTTAAATAATTAATGAAAGCGCAAACTGTATATGGATGCGATGTAGTCTTCATAACTTGAAGATAGTGTTTATACATAAATCCACCAAAGCCTTTTATGTGACTTGTTGGAGTATTGCCATCAGTATTATCTTTTCCTAAAGCTGAAATTGTAATATTACCAACACTGACATTTTCACTTTCTTTAACACTACCAATCTTACTATAAACAATCCATCCACCATTTCCAGCAGCTGTCTTATTTGTAATATTGTCTCTAGCAGCACCGTCATCAGCATTGAAAACTGAATTAGTTAAATATCCATCCATAAATGCATAAGCATATTTCTTCTTTGCACCATAAGATTCATATTTTGTTAAATCTAATGACTTGTTATCGTTTGAAGAATCTTCGAAAGCTTCTTTTAATTGATCGCACCAACTATCTTTAGTTAAAGTAATCAACCAATCCATATTGACGTTTTCGTTACGTGGATCCATTGTTTGAAGTTTGCCTTTCCAAGCATCAGCTGTAATATCCCAAACATTATCAATGGTTGTGGTGTTTCCACCAGCATTATTAACCATCCAAGTTTTCATATTATATTGAAGAGCAAATGGATTTCCGTTTAATTCTTTATTGGTATTTGGATCATCATTCCATTCCTTTGGAATATAGTTATAGAAATATCCAGTGTTAATACCTTTTAATTGTAATTGATATCCATCTTGAACAAGAGCACCATCATAACCATTTGTAACTCCAGCTTCAATTTCGCCTAATAACGAAGTATAAATTTGACCATCAACTTTTGAATCCTTTGTTATCGTCATATTGGCACAATCAGGATTATATTTAGCTAACTCTGTTTTAAATGGGTCAATAGAGTTTTTAAATCTTGAAGAAGTACCTACGAACTTTAATGTTCCGCTTCCAATTTCTTCGGCAGCTTTCTTAAATAGGTCATCACGACTCATAGATTCTGCGTCAGCTATTGCAGCTTTAACGGCATCATTATCACCTTGATTTGTGTTTCCACATGATGCAAGACCACATGAGGCTAAAACAGCAATAGCAGCAAGTGAACAAATTTTAGATTTTTTCATTTTAATTTTTCCTCCAATTAAAAATCATTACCAAAAGTATAATTTGAAAGCGCTTACATATCAAATACATTTTTACATTTATTATTTTATTTATCTTTTTTTAATCATATTAATTCGATATGGTCGAAATAAAATCAAATTGTAAAAATGTAAAAATTAGTTATTTAATTATTATTTTAAATTCTGTTCCTTTATTATATGTAGAATTCAATTTAATTTGAAATTCATAGTAATTACAGATGTATTTAACAATAGATAACCCAAGTCCGGTACCGCCATTTTCGACACTTCTAGCCTTATCTACACGGTAAAATCTTTCAAATATTCTTTGTTGATCTTCTTTTTTTAAACCTATTCCAGAATCTTTAATCGATATAGTTTTATCCTTAGAATTAATTGTGATAAAGATGTCTCCTCCATCCTTATTATATTTAATTGCATTATCGATTAAGTTTCTAAAAAGCTTATCACAGTCTTCAAGATTCATTGAAAACAAAAAATTATCATATGATTTAAAAACGTTAATATGTTTTTTCTTTATTTGTGGTTCAAGAGTTAAAAGTATATTATCGATAAAATCTTGAGGGTTGATTTTTTCGATTGGTCGCAAATTATTATTTTCAAGAGAAGATATATCAAGCATATCCATCAATAATTTTTTCATTCTTAACGATTCTTTTATGCATCTTTCATTAGCTGTAGCAAGTTGTTCTGGAGATGTGATAATTTTTTCATAAATCATTTGTTGATAACCCAAAATGCTAGTAAGAGGAGATTTTAATTCGTGACTTGCATTGGCAAAAAAATCGTTTTTCATTTTTTGTGAATTATATTGATCGGTAATATCAAACATTAATAAAGATGCACCATTTTTTTCGTTTGCAGTGCTCCAAGAATAATCGATTAAATTGATATCACACTCATAGATTCTTCCATTAATATCTTTATTAAAAGTCATTGATCTTCCTAACTGAGTAACAATATACATATTTTTTTCTATATCAGCAAAATTTTTCAATGATTTTACATCTGGTATCACACCTTTTTCTATATGAGTTTCGAAAATTTCACAAGCTTTTTTATTTATTAAAATAATTTTTTCATTGCCACCAAGAACAAGTAAACCTTGATTAATTGAATCGAGGATGAAATTCATTTTTTGTTCAGAAATTGAATTTATATTTAATTCATCTTGAAGTTTTCTTCTTGTATCTTTCACAATATTAGTCAAATTACTTATATCATCGTTATATTCAACAAGCTTATCTGTATAAGTTAAATTGCGTAATTTACGTACCTGAAGCTTTAAATTATTAACCATTTTGTTATAACCGATAATAATAAGAAATATAAAAGCAATATCTAAAGCAGCAAAAGTGATTGATCCATAAATCATTGCATTTGATAATATCTTTAAAGATACTTCTTCTTTTTTGCCAACTCTTAAATATAAATCATAGTCATCTAAATAAGATACGTAATAGCCCATATCATATGAATAAGTTGCACTTTTACCATAATAAAATTTATCTTTATTGTTCGAAATGATTTCAAACGAATCTTCTGAAACAGGGGAAGAACTAGTGTCATATACTGGCTTAGTTTTATTTTCAGCAAAAAAAGATAATTGAACATCTTTATAAACTTTGTAATTATCAATGACATCTTGTGTTGTCACGGAAGGATTTTGCAATTTAAAAACAACGGCATCACTAATATTTTTTATGTCAGTTTCAAAATTAGTTTTAACAACCGAATAAACCGTACTTAAAGACACAATAAAAACTATAAAAATAGAAATACAAAAAATGATTGATTTTAATACGAACTTCTTTCTGTTCATAAGTTTTTAGTCTATTTTATAACCTCCACCATATATGGATTTAATAAACTTTTTGTTCTTATCTTGTAATTTGTCACGTAAAGTTTTAATGTGCATATCAATCGTTCTTGAAGCAAAAGTTTCGTCTTCACCCCAAATTTCATTAAACAATTCGTGTCTAGTAACAACATTTCCTCTATTTCTAAATAAATAAGAAATGATTTTGAATTGAACTTTAGTTAAAGGAATTTCCACATCCCTCTTATAAAGTTTACCATCTAATACAACTAATTTGTAATCATCTATGATAACAATACCAATATCATTGATAAATTTTCTATATTGAACATTTACTCTGCTTAGAAATTCTTGTAAATCGAATGGCTTTTCAATATAATCATCAGCTCCTAAATCTAAACCGTCAATTTTGTCACTAACCAAACTTTTTGCACTAATTATCACGATTGCGACTTTATTATTTTCTTTGTCGCCCCTAACATATTTAACAATATCCCTTCCTTGGATGCCAGGTAACATTAAATCAAGCAAAATTAAATTTGGCTTTTTGACATTAAATTCGTCTAAGAATTTTTCTCCGTCTGGAAATGATACAACATTGTAACCTTTATTTGATAAAGTAAGATTAATTATCGATGCAATGCTCTCATCATCTTCAACAGAGTATATAAGATAATTTTCCATATTTTTATTCTACACCATTTAAATTTGTTTTTTAAGTAAAAAATAACAACTTTGTAAAGATTATTAACATTTAAGTATTTTTTACTTTTTTTCGCTCTCATTAGGATAATTAAATCCCCATTTTTTCCTTAATTCATCATAAAACTCCATATTTTTTACAATTTCTTTGTGTGTATATTCGGGAGTTTCGATCAAATTATTTTCAATAGCTTTAATAGATGATAAAAATTCATATGCATATCTATCATAAGGATCTTTAATTTTAATTGTTTTTATTAATGCAACATTATGGTAACCAGGTTGAATAGTATAAACATTAATTTCTTCAGGACTATTAATATTTTTAACTTCTATATAACCATCGCTTCCGTATATATAACCATATCGATCAGTTTGGCCGTTCATGGTAGCAAAAATATCAACTGATAAATTATTGTCATAAGTTAAGTTAATAAAATCACTTTCATCGACACCACTTTTGGTAAAAGTACAATGAGTATCAATTTTTTTATAATTGGTTCCGCAAATATTAAAAGCGAAATTTATAGGGTAAACAGCTACATCTAAAAGAATTCCGCCACCCATCGATGGTGTATAAATACGTTTTCTATCAAAAATTTTATAACCTAAATTAGCTGATATTTGATAAGGCTTTCCAATAATTCCGCTATTTATTAAACCTTTAAGAGTTTTAACGTAAGGAGTAAATTTAATTAATAAAGCTTCGGTTAAAAACAAATGTTTTTGCTTAGATAAATCACATAATTCTTTTGCCTGTTTAGCATTAAAGGTAAACGCCTTTTCACAAATTACATTTTTATTATTATTTAAGCAAAGCTTTACTGTTTCATAATGATCACTAATTAAATTAGCTACATAAACTAGATCAATATTTGGATCTTTCACTAATTCTTCATATGTTTTATATGCCACTTTAAAATGATGCTTAGATTTAAAATCCTGTGCTCTTGAATAATTAGATGCGCTAGCACAAGCATAAAGCGAGATTCCAGAAACTCCTTCTAACACAGTCACAACTGTTTCGGCAATTCCGCCGATTCCAAGTACACCAAGTTTTATCATAATAACACCTCTTTTTATTTATTATATGATAAAAAGAAAATTGACTCTACCATCTATAAAAATTAAATATTGCAAAATAATAAATGGCTGTTCAATTAAGTAAATAATCCTGATACATTTGATACAACTTTTTAAAAAATTATAATAAAAAAAGTGCGACCATATCGCACTATTTTGTTAATTGGTGAACCATATCGGTTTGAATACGAACACAATCAGGACTTGAGTCTCCGGCCCTGACTTCCGCTTTTATGCCGAATAAATCGGCTTTTATCAACACTTCTCCATTGCTTTCAATGGTGACTTTTTCGACAAATTCAGCGATTATTTGTCTCCTTTGACTATTTGTTTTCATCGGAAGCTCAGCAAGAAGCTCCACCGCGGCTTTTATTTCCTGCTTATCAAATTTTCTAAAGGTAAGTGACATATCTGATATTGATTTCTCTAGGCTGTCTTTTTCACTCTCCAATCTCAGCAGTGTTGATTTCGTGCTGTCAGTGATGATACCCATCCCTATTGCTTTCATAAAGTAACTTATCTGCTTATTGGTATCCTGAAGAGTCGCTTTCATAGAAATGAGTTCCTCAGGCTCCATTCCTTGCTCTTGGTATATATTGCTTATGATTTTTTGAATAAGGTCGCTGTCTTTTAGCGCTGTCAATACTACCTGGCACACTAGAGAATCGAGGATATTCTGCTTAACATGGACTGAATCACATTTATGGGCCCTTCCGTTCTTGCAATGGTAGTAAGCATATCTTTTGCCCCATCGGTTAACGCTTGATTCGCCAACCATGATTGCTCCGCATTTTCCGCAAAACAGTTTACCTGATAGGGCATAGGCTATATCGGCTTTATATGCCCCGCCTTTATGCCTTCTCACCTCTAGCCTTGCCTGTGCTTTCTTGAAAGTGGAATCATCAATCAGCCTTGGAAAGCCGCTCGGATTAACAGCATCGGAGCTTCTCATAACTCCTATATATCGTTCAGAGCCAAGAACCCTTTCGACTGTGTTATGGGTTATCTTAGTTCCGTTGCTTCTCTTATAGCCTTCCACATCAAGCTTCTTGGCTATTTCGGCGGCATTCAACCCGTTTGTGGTATAAAGGCCAAAAATCATCTTAACGATTGGGCCTTCAACAGGATCAACTTTGTATCGATGGTCAACAATCTGATAGCCTAACGGCTTAAAGCCACCGTTTGCCTTTCCGTTGATGACATTCTCAGTTATCCCTCTTTTTACTTTTATTGATAGCTCTTCTGAATAGTATTCATTCAATCCATCGAACAATGATTCCATAAGAATGCCATCCGGCCCATCAGTTATCTGCTCAGTGGCCGAAACAAGCTTTGCTCCGTTCTGCTTGAGAATGGTCTTGTATTTGATGGAATCAAGGCGGCTTCTAGAAAATCGGTCAAACTTCCAGACCAGGACAAGCCCGAAAGTATGAGACTGGCTCTCCCTAATCATTTTCTGGAAACCTGGTCGGTCATCGTTTGTAGCTGACATGGCTCTATCATCGAATTCATCAATGATTGTTATTCCATTCCTTTTAGCATATTCACTGCATTCTCTTCGCTGGCCTTCGATAGATTCCTCACGCTGCTTTTCGCAAGAGAAGCGACAATATAAAACTGCCTTCTTTGTTAACAGTGGGTCAAATACAACCTTTGTTTTCTTCATACTCGGTTTTCTCCTTTCATCATTTCGTTTGCTCCTACCAAAGCAACAAGCATCAAGGCTTTTCTCACTTCATCTTTTTTGAACTGCGTTGAGTCATACAGTTTGTTTCGATAAGCGAGTCCTGCAGTCTTCCAAGATAGGGAATACATATTCTTTATAAGGGCTTTCCCTTCTTGCAGACTATTGTCATAAGCTTTGTCCTTCTCAATCTGCTTTTGGATAGTCTCCTTCATGGTTTTATTGCTTAGAAGGGTGAATACATCCTTGGCTATTGACTGTGAAAATCTTTTCAGTCTTTCCTGACTGAATTCGCTTCTGTCTGCATTAAGGATCTCAATACGATTTTCATTTCTATAGTCCCTTCGATAAGCCTTGCTTTCTATTTCCTTATTTTTAATTGTAAACCCGGTTTTGTCTTCATCAGTTTTCAGTATCGTAATTCCATTGTCTTTTTCTTCCATTTTTCTACCTCCGTTTTTCTTAGAACCATTGAAGGAATAGGTATGTTTCCAAACTCACTATTTTTCGCCTTAAATTTCTCTTCGTTTTCGCCTTGAAAAAGCAGACAAAAATCCACTTGACACATATAGACCCAGATTGATTTTTCGCTCTTCGTTTATCTTTATGGACGAGATGGGTATCCCATCTGCGCAAACGGCGTGTTTCTAGCATTTAGAAACATGCCTTATCCTGTCCAGAAGATTTTGTCGGAGCACCACTTCTTACATCTCGTTTTCGTTACCATCTACATCTATTTTTCCTTCTTCAGCCAGCCTCTGATATTCAGCTTCCTTTAGCCTTCTCTGAAAATCATCAAATACGTTCCTGGATTCCTTATCCACTTTGTCATTCATAAATATCGCTTCAGCAATCACCTTCGTTAAATAGCTTTGATGGCATCTCATCCTAGCCTTGGGGTGATGAAGGATAACAAGCCTATCCTTCTCCTCTTTGCGCATCTTCACTATTTCTTTGATTAGCACGTTTCCCATTCGTCTTTTCAGGTCGCTGTTGAAATTAATCTGAAACAATAGGTTAGTTGCATCGAGGTTATTTTCGGAACAATATTCAATGACTTGATCATCATGGATTTTCATCTCCTGCTTTAGTCTTCTCCAGCTTTGGCTTCCTTCGTTTTCCATGACGATTATCTCGGTTGCATTATCAATATCTTTTCTGCAGGAATCCATATTCCTTGATGCATATCCCAAGTCTCCTTCGGAAGGGATTTCTTCAAATAGTTTTCTGATATAAAAAGAGGATCCGTTGAAGTCATTCTTGAAATTGCCAGATACCGCCTTTAAGGTTTCTTCTGTCATTATCTTCCTGACTCTTTTTGCCGATTCGACAGGTGTAAGGAAATGCTTGAATATTGCCCCCTTGAAACAATCGATAGCCTTAAGGGGAAGCTTTCCGTGTCTATAGACTCTCGTTTTCTTTCTGCAATCGTAATGCTGAGGGTTCCTCTCCCAAAACTGCAAATGTATATGTCGGTTATCAGTGTTCTCATGAAGGCCGGCGATGTACTCGACATTGTCAGGATCAAGGCCTGCTTCTTTAAGAAAACCGGCCAGAGTCCTTTTCAAAAGGTTTTGAGCCTGTCCCCAATCACTAACATTTTCCTTCCCGTATCTTTCCTCAAAGCTGATTACGCAATCCCAGATAGTGGATTTGGTTTTCCTAAGCTCATTCCTGACCTCTTTCTTATCCTCTTTCGTTAGAAGACCTTTTTGGTTGAAGACGCCGGATGATTTCTCCGGGTTGCCAGCGTAGTCGATATAATCTTTTGCTCCGGCCGTTTTGATTCCAGTGTCTATATATCCGATATAGTCATTCTTTTTCGAAGAGGAATAGAAATCTCTCCCTTCGGAACCGAGGTCATAATAATGCGCCCTGACGATAATTTTAGGAGTTGGCATAATTATCCTTAACCTCCTTCAGTTTGTCTTCCAATCCCCACGGAAGTTTATCGAATTTTCCTAGCTCAACCGGCTCGATATCTATGTTTTTCAAATAACATATCCTGACCAGGAGCATATATATACGACAGATAAGCTGTCGATAGACCTCATCCTCGCTTACTTTCAGGCATTGGGCGCTTTCTATACCATCAAGTCTATTTTCAATGTCAATGAGGCTTTTGTTTATTTCCTTCACTGAAGAGACGTCTGCAAGCTCAGTCTTTTCTCTTCTTGCTGAAAGAGCCTCGGAAAGGAGCTGAGTAACATAAGCACTCACGGTTCCCTTATAATTACTGCATTTGATGTCGTCTTCCATCATTGTCTTAACGCTTTGATTTAGTCCGTTGATTGTAATGTAATCCAAATTCATTTCTTGATTCCTCCTTTATTTGGGCTTCCAAAGTTCTGCTTTTTTAGCTCTTCTGTTTTGAAACACTCCCCACTATAAATGGAACCCTTTGGCCATGATTCGTACCCAATGGATGAATGTCCCCTCACTTAAAAGGCTGGAAATAAGCGAAAACTTAACTCTTATTTTTTTGCCTCCCATATAAAACGCTGGAAAATCACTAAAACTTTACATCAAAACTATTTTTTAAACTCGCAATTTAGAAATTAAAAAGGAAAAACATTTGGATTAGTTGTTTCTTTGGCTCTAGAAATATTTCATTTAAATCCTTTGATTCATTTCTAAAACGTGGGTGGAAAACAAAAAATAGATTTGCATTTAAGCAAAAAAACATTCCTTTGAATTTATAACAAAAAAATTTAAATGATTCTATTTTTAATAAATGAGTCCAGTGTATTCCTATGTACCTTTAGTTTTTTTGATATCCAAGATTTCCTTCTTCCTTCGTGAAGCCAAAGGATAATCCTATCTTTATCATCAGATAATTTAACTTTTGCAGATGTTCTTCCTTTAGGTCTTCCTAAAATAACTCCTTCTTTCTTTTTTCGAGCTAAAGCCTCTTTTGTTCGCTGGCTTATTAGATTTCTTTCTATTTCAGCACTTAAGCCAAAAGCAAAAGCAAGAACCTTTGATTGAATATCATCTCCCAATCTATAGTTGTCCTTAATACTAATCACTTTAAAGCCTAGCTTCATGCATTCGTTTAAGATATCCATAATCATAAAGAGGCTTCTTCCCAATCGAGATAATTCGGAGCAAATTACAACATCTCCCGAAACCATTTTTTTCATTTCTTTTCCTAATAGTCTCTTTTCATAGTCTTTAGTTCCGGAAATTGTTTCTTCAATCCAAGAATCGACTTTCATTTTTTCTGATAAAGCAAATCTTTCAATCTCAAATCTTTGGTTTTCAACCGTTTGTTTGTCAGTACTTACCCTTATATAGCCATATATCATTTTGATACCTCCTGTGATTAGAATAAATGAGCGATTATGTGCAGCA
>DHEH01000006.1:1368-36071 GCA_002399785.1 Caryophanales bacterium UBA4855 | reverse complement strand
CAAAAAAATTAATTTATCTCACAAACAATTTTAAAATAATTTTGTGAGATTTTTTTATTTAATTTTGAATATTAATTGTTTTGTGCGTCATCGTTTATATTATCAAGAGCAACAACGAGAGCAATCATTAAAGCTTCATCTGATTTTTTAAAAGTTTCTATTTTAAAAGAGTCAATAAATAAAGTAAATTCTCGAGCCACAGTTCCAATAACTTCGCCATCGCTTTTAACCTCAAAATTCCAACCAATAAAGTTACCATCGATAGAGATATTACTTGTGTATCCGTTAGTTTTGTAGTGGTGAGTAAAAATATTTTTAGTTATTTTCATGATAATTTCTTGATTTTGATCAAGAATAAATGAACTTAAATGAAAGAAACGAAAATATTTATTTCTCACAATATAAAGAGTTTCGCCATGTTCATTAACAATGAACTTTTTTCTAGTAAAAGAAAAAACTTTTCCTTTAATAGTGTATTTAGGATTTCCTGCTTCATCTGTAACATATGAGCTGCCACCTAATGATGCAAACTTATTTTTTAAATATAAAGCCATATTATTTTCTCCTTATATGATTTTAAAAACGAATTTCATCAGTAGATAAGCTACCAAAAATAAAAAAAGAATAGTATTTATTACTTTTATTATAATGTTAATTATTCTTTTTCTTTTATAACTTTTATCAAAAAGATAGATATTTGATTTATTATCTATTAAAGAACCTTCTTTAAAATCTAAAACTTTACCGTTTTCTTTTTGCATTTGAAGAATAACGAAAATGTTATTTTGTTCTTCTAATGTTATTTGACACTGATAATCAAATGAGTAGGCATCCTTCTTTTTATATATAGGATTAAAGACATTACCGAAACTTATAAAGAAAAATAATAAATTTCTCCAAAACCAATTTTTTCCAGATAACTCATTTTTTAATGTATAAATATGAATTTTGGCAATGTTTGATTCAGTATTAAATGTATAAATTCTTGTGCCACAATCACCTTTTTTATATTTTAAAACTTTATTATCAATTTCAATAATAGGATTATAAAAACGTGGTTGTATCTTTAAATTTATGGTTTTCATGACGCTCCTAGATAGATAGTTTGAGATAATACAAAAATTATAATTGTTAATACAATTAATATAGAGCAAACAATAAATTTAAATGTTTTTTGAGAATTTTTTTGAGAAAAAATAGTTAAAATAATTGTTAAAATTAATAAACTTAAGCTTATTATTAGTAATGGCAACGAATAAGTTTTTAAAACTATTGAAATTGCTTCAATTGATGAAGTATCAATCTCAGTTAAAGTTTTAGCAAAATTACTAAATTCAGGATTGAACAGAATTAATCCTAAAGTGAGCAAAATTGGTACACCCAATAATAAAGTGATAACTACAAAATAGGCAAAGAAAAATACTTGATATCCTATACCGAAAACAGATAGCAAAATAACAAATATACCTATATATAATGAAATGCTTGATGCACGGGAGAAATTCCTGCTAAGTGTATTCATATTATAAATAATATTAGCATGAGACCATTGCTTAAACAATTAAATAAAAAACGTTTAATATTTTATATTCAAAGAAAAACTCCGTTAATTTACGGAGTTTTTGAAAGAATATTTGATTATAGAATTAGGCAGTCCAAATGACAGGCTCACCAGTTACCGAATCATAATGCCAATGAGTTCCATCAGTATTCGAATTCTCGGAATAGAAATAGAAGTTTGTAGAAGATGGTTTGCCATATTGCAAGTTCGCAATTTGAGTTGAAGAATAAGTTGTGGATTCAATATAAACGTGTGTTAAAGAAGTGCAATTGCCAAAATAACTTTCTTGATTGTCAACAGTATCATTTACATCTGCAGATTTTGGGATGATTATAGATGCTAAGAGTGAGCAACTATAAAACATACCATCACTTATGAACGCCAGTGTGTTAGATAAAACAATTTTGGTTAAAGATTCAGCAAGTAAAAATGCACCTTCACTAATGCCGGATGCATCTGCTAAAGCTCCATCTTCAAAAGTTATTGTTTCGACTTTACTATTATTAACCGCAAATCTACCAATATGTTGGAGTTTCTTCTTAAGTTGGAGTTCCATCATATGTAGGAAGTTTCCCATAAGCAACATCTTTTGTGACGTTTGCACCATTATTTGCATTAGCAAAGGTTATAGTATATTTTCGTGCTGATGAAGTAAACTGAGCATTAAACGTAGTGTCAGAGGTAATCGCTAAAGTTGATATATCTTTATCCCAACCATTAAATGTATACACTAATTTGGTAGTGCTATCTTTTGCTGGAGTAGAGCCACTATAGGTTGCCTTGTTTCCAGAATCAACAGTTGTAGTGGATAATTGCTCAGTTCCATTCATAAATGTTAATGTATATTGTTTAATGTATTTTCCATAAAGAACAGTATTTGAAGCAGGCATCTTCATAGTTGTTACGTTTTGAGTTAAAGTTTCGTCTAAGTACCATCCTTGAAAAGAGTAGCCAGTAACAGATTTTTCACTTAAATCAATTGAAGCGTCATAACTTAAATTGGTAGTTTCAAGAGTTTGTAAAGTTCCACTGACATCTTTATATTTATAAGTTAACGAATAAGAATTAATTGTGAGTTTAGCATATAAAGTTAAATCGTTATCAGGCATAGTCATACTAGTAACTTCAGTGGTGAAAGCAGCTTCTTTATACCAGCCACCAAATGTATAACCAGTTTTTGTTATTGGATCAAGATTAACTACTGAACCGTATTCAACATTATTTAAAGTGGTAGTAGTGTCTCCTATATAAGTAACTGAATGCTTATTTATGTTCCGTTTAGCAGTGTAAGTTCTATTTTCTCCTGGCATTTTTACTGGAAGAGTTGCAGCGGTTGTTTCGTCGCTATCAAGATACCAATATGCGAAAGTAAATCCACTCTTTGTAGGGTTTGCTGGATTAACAATTGGAGATTGATAATCATTTGTAATTTTATTGTAAGTAGTTCCATCAACGATAAAGTCTAATGTATATTGACGAACTGACGATTCATATTGAACGATAAAAGTAGTATTTCCAACAATTGGAGTAGTGATGTTTTTATCCCATCCTATAAAGGTATAGTTATTACCGACATCACTTGGCTTAGTAGGGGTTGTTCCTTCAAAAGTAACTACATTTCCATGAGCAACATCGTTAAGAGTTGTTAATTCGGTATTGTCATAATTTACGAATTTTACTGTATATTTATTATCAGTAAATTTTGCATAAAGATTAATATCAGCGCTGCCCATTTTTATAGAAGTGACTTCGGTTGTGAAAGTATCGTCTTTATACCAACCAGCAAAAGTTTTACCAATTTGTTAGTCAGGAATGTATAAATATTCGGTTTCTTCGTTATAATTCATATTTTGAGCATGAACAATTGCTCCATCGACATAATAATTAAGGGCATGTGTATTAATAGTGAATTTAGCTGTTAAAGTTAAACCGTTTAAAGGCATGGTTTCTGGAATAGTGGCTTCCGTATTAATGTCGTTTGTATATCAATAATTAAATGTGAATCCTTTTTTGTTGGGTTGCTAATTGTTCCGACTACTTCTTTATATTCTTTTTGAACAGTTTTATAAGTATTTCCATCCACCATAAAAACAATTGAATATGTATTAGCAATGTATTTTCCATATAGATCAATATTATTAGCAGGCATCGCATAGTTGGATAATTTTGACCCTGTATAATCCTCATTTAAGAACTAACCACTAAATGCGTAACCTTGATTAAAATCAAAAGTTAAATCAATAGATGAATTGTATTCGTATGTTTCAACTTTATCTTCTTTTCCAGGAATATGATAGGTTACGTCGTAACTATTAATTGATGATCTATTATATAAAACGATATCTTCATCAAGCATTGTAGCAGTTGAAATTTTGCTGGTAAATGTATCGTCAGTGTACCATAAATCATATGTGTAACCAGTTTTTGAAAGTGTTGGTAAAACAATAGAATCATTGAAATTATATCTATCAGTGCGATATTCTTCGCCATCAACTATGAATTTAACGTCATGTCTATGGATAGTCCAATCAGCCGAAAGAGTTAAATTTTTGGCTGGCATTGTAGAAAATATATAAGAAGTGTTAGATTTTTTTAAGTACCAGTAATTAAATGTATAGCCAGTATAAATTGGCGAAGTTGGCGCGTTTACTATTGTTCCGTAGTCTTGTCTGATAGAACTAACAGAACTTCCTCCTTTTGAATCGAAAGAAATTGTGTATTGATTAATTTTCCAAGTAGCTTTAATAGTGGTATTTTCTCCAGGCATTGTACTAAAACTAAATGGTTTATTATTTTAATCGACCCAACCAGTAAAAGTGTACCCTTCTTTAGTAGGATCTGCAGGAGCTTTTATTAGTGATCCAGTAACACCAACAAGTGAGTCAATATTTGTTCCGTCTTGACTATCAAATGTTAATGTATATTTGGCAATCATATCTTTGCCAAAACTAACGAATAATAAAGAAACAGCAGCGGCAGCGAGCACTGTGGTAATTACCACATTAATTCTTTTTTTGTTTCATATTTATTTTTCTTCTGTTAATTAAATTATAATATATTTAAGTGCTGATGTTATTAAATTATATGTGATTTATGCTTAAGTTAGTTTTTTATCAAAAAAGTAGGTATAATTCGAACAAAATTGATAAGTTTTTTAAAAATTGCTGAAATTTTTAAATATTTTGTTTAAATTTTATAAAACTTGTATTTTTAATGTTAATGCAATAGGATATCCCTATGAAAAATAAATTTATTGCGTTAGTTTTATGTTTGTTTGCTTCTTTATCTCTTTTTGGTTGTTCGAATAATGATTCTACTGACGATAAATCTTATGAAGATCTTGTTGATAATCAATTAACAACCCTTGATGATTTTTATTTAAAACCAGAATCAAAATATTTTGTTTTATTGCATTTTTCTACTTGTCCTTATTGCCAAAATATTAAAGATACAGTTTTTGAATATGTAGATACAATTACAACTTTAAATAATCCTAAAATTTATTTTTTTAATATGGATTTAAAAAATACTGAAACTGGTGATGTAAATAGGGCTAAATTTAAATCTATAAGTGATTTAACTGGTTCAACAAATGACGAAAAAATTGCTCAAGCAAACACTAATATGAAGGATGGAAAAGTAAATTCCCTTGCCAATACCTATTATTTTGGTGTTCCAGCATTGTATGTTGTTGAAAATAATACATTTTCGGAATTTATCGTTGGTGAAACAGTTGCCACCTATTTAACAAACAATTATATTAAAAAAGATAATAGTAATGCCTGGATTATTGGCGGAACAATTGCTGCGTCGGTTGTTATTATTACTAGTGTAGTTTTGTTAGTTATTAAATATAAAAAATAAGTTTATTTAGCATTATTAATAAAGAATTTTAGAATGTAATCATTCATTTTTTTAGAATCATTATTATCTGGATCAATTATGTTAAAGACATTATTATTTTCTTTATTTTTATCATCATAATAATCAAAATCTATGTCATTATTTTTTAAATCTTTAGCTAATCGGACCGATAATGGATGAAGTGCAATGTCGCCTTGACTTGTGGTAATTAAAATTGGTGGGTATTTATCATTTGTTTTTAAAATATCTTCAGAACTAAAAGCATTAAAAATTGGTTTTTTCTTATAATTAAAACCTAAAAGCATCCTTTTTAATGCTTTATTCATATTGACAGAAATAAAAGAATAAGGATTTTGAGGCATAAGCTCAATATATTCCTTTATAGATGCAGCAGGATGGGTTAAAACTAAACATGAAAAATCTAAATTTACATGTTTTACATTGAAAATCCCCTGCAAATACCTATTATTTTGTATTGAAGCGACTAAAAAAGCAAGGTGAGCACCAGAGCTGTCTCCAGTAAGCATTATTTGAGTTTCATCATAATTTAATTTGTTTTTATTTTCATAAATCCACTGTAATGAAGCGAAAATATCTTGAATCATATCGATCAATTTTTTGTGGTTAGATAAATCGGCAAAAGACATTGAAATAACTATATTATCTTTGCTAGCTAAGTAGTAATTATATTTTTTGTTAGTGTCTTTATTGCCGCCAGCCCATCCTCCTCCATGAATATCTATTATAAGAGGAAGCGAAACAAAGTTGTTTTGAGGTTGATAGATATTTAATTTATGGTAACTTTTATTATCGTTTATATAACTAAAACATTCTTCTTTAATATCAGGATAAAGAGTTTGTTCTTTAAGGCGTTTAACATCTGAAGCACCGATTTTTTTCCATATTTTTAAATAACTGTTTTTAAAAAGTAAATATAACATAACTTGATTATATCATTTATGATAAAATACAAATATGGAAAAAATCACTAGCGAAGCATATTTATTTAGAAAAAAATGTTTACTCATTTTGTTGTATTTGTATTATTTAAATGGAATTGATTATCAAAATATTACTTTTAGATCTTTTGGCTTTCATTTTGATCCAACATGTAATTTTAAAGTGATAATTGTTAGTGAAAAAGAGCATATTCATAAATATACATGCCATATTTTTAATTCTTTAAGAGGCGTTAATTTAGAAGAATTAGATTTGATGGGCAATGTAAATATTATTCATATTAAAAATTTAAAAACTTACGATTATTTTGAACCACAATCTTCAATAAATATTTATTTTGATGAAGCTAATTTTGTTGCTGTTGGATATTTAGAAGGAAAGAAAGTTAAATACTGTTTAGAAGATACTTCTTCAAATTATCAAACTGACCTTTTATATAGTTTAAATGAAGATAGTAAAAAGAGAAATATTAAGGATTCTTCATTTATTCTTTGGCTTTTGCGTTTATACACTGCCCGTCTTCCCTTGTCTTTAGTTATGGGAGCTGGAATAAATTGCGATTATGGTGCTAAAGATTGGAAAGGCCTTATTGATTCTTTAAATAAGGAATTTTATTGTGGAGAAAATGGTCTAATAGATGAAATTAAGCATTATGCTGGTGATGAATTATTTGTTTCAAGCAAAATATTGAATAGTAATGGCTTTGATATATATCATCATCTTCACGACGAACTTTATTTATTTAAAGAAGCTAAATCTTTTAATGATTGTGATTCAACACTTTATGGATGTGTTGATTTTATTCAAAAACATCCAGGAATCAGCGTCATTACATATAATTACGATACTAATCTTGAATATTTATTAAGAAAAAGGAATTTAAGATATTGCACAGTTTTCGATGCCAATAGTTTTTGTACAACTGATGCAACAGTGAATATTTACCATGTTCATGGATTATTGCCTTTTGATAAATATAAAGAAGAGAAATTCACTAATTCAATTATATTTAATGAGTCAGAATATTTTTATTTGTATAACAATCCGTACAGTTGGAACATTTCTAAACAAATGCATGATTTTACCTTCAATACTTGTATTTTTATTGGTATATCAATGACTGATCCAAATATGAAAAGATTGCTTGAGTTATCTAAGAATTATTTAAAATTTAATTTTATCTTTTTGAAAAAAGAACAAGGGTTTAACGAGAAAATCTTCAAAGACGTTACAAATTATTTCTTCACTTACGATTTAATTACAATATGGATTGATGAATATAGTGAAATTGGTAAGTGGTTGAATTTAATTAAGTAAAATTATTTAATTGTGATAATATAATGATTTAAGAATTATGAAGAAAAAATTGCTTTGCATAACTGTCAGTTGTTTAGCCGTATTATCCACAAGTGGTTGTGGAGTTGTTGAGGTTATTGATTATTCTGAAGCGCGTGAAATTTTTGATGCATATGGCAACAAAACTGATGTTTATACAAAATTTTCTAATGAAAAATTATATAGAACGTTAAGTTGTGTCATAACTCATAAGCAGACTGTTGATAAAGTAGATGTTCAAAACGTTGAAAAATACGAAATTGATCGCGATGAAAGTAATTACTATATCTATTTTTATAAAACAACTACTGCTGGAAAATCCGAAGTTTTATATTTTTATGATGAATCTTTAGATACGCCTTCTTATAGATGTTTTACAACCGAAAATAATTCTTCTAATACCAATAACGATGAAGAAAACGATCCAACAATTGTTACTGAGGCGCAAGTTAAAACATATTTAGCCGGCGTTATGAATGTTTTAAGGTACTATTCTTGCATTCATTATTTTCCTGAATCCCAGAATCCTGAAGGACATTCCTACAGTTTTGTTAAACAAGAAGATAAATTACTTTTTAAAGATTCAAAGAGTACAACTCATAATGAACTTCAATATCTTTCTTATAATGGAGATGGCTTATTGATTGAAGGCTTATTTGATTTTTCTAGTGTTGATTCAACATACCCATATCCAACTGATTATTCAACTAAATGTGAAATTTCCTATAATGCTCGTTTAAAAGATAAACTTACCTCCTTATAAAATCGATTTAAATTAAAAATAATCAAAAATAATCAAAAATATTGACAAAAGAATTTTTAATCATATAATAAATACAGGAGAGGATAAAAATGAGTATTTTATGGTTAAACAAAGATAAAAAGCCTGGCGTAGCAACCTTCACTGATAAGGCGATTACATTAAATACAAGTGTAATTGATGCTTTAAAGGACTGCACTTATGTTATGATTGGAATAGATGATAAAGAGGATGAAGTAATTATTAAACCTATTTCTCTTAACGATATTGAGAGAGCTAAAATTGACGTGAATGTTCTTTATAAAGTTTCTATTAATAGAAGTTATGCAAGAATTACATCAAAATCGGTTGTTGAAAAAGTTGAGCAAACTTTTAAAAATTGTGACGTTTTTAATAAAAAATTTCCTACATCATATGATGAGATAAAAGATTTAATTCATATTTATTTGAATAAGGAGGTCGGGAAAGATGATCAATAAAATGTTTCTGACGTTAGTTGAAGAAGCGGCATGGGGTTCTTCGATTGAAGATTACATGATTTTTATATGGCTTGGTGTTTTTGTTATAGCCTTGATTGTTGAAATATGCACAACTGATGTTGTTTCGATTTGGTTTTGTGGTGCATCTTTGATTTCTTTGATTTTAGCCGCTATTCCAGGTGTTCCATTCTGGGTAGAAATTGTTGTATTTGTTGTTCTTTCTGTAGCTTTATTACTTGCTTTAAGGCCAGTAGTAAAAAAATATTTCAGTAAAAATAATTTTAAAACTAATGTTGATGAAATGATCGGTCATAAGGCGCTTGTTATTAAAGAAATTAGCGAACTTCAAAGAGGTGAAGTCAAGATTAATGGAATAATTTGGACAGCGGAAGCTGCTAATCCTAGTGAAAAAATCGAAAAAGATGATATAGTAAAGATATTATCGATTGATGGCAATAAATTGATTGTTAAAAAAATTGATAATGATGATAAAACTAATTAGAAAGAGGTAAAAATCATGGAAGGATGGGCTATAGCTTTAGTTGTAATAGGAGTAGTTATTCTTATTTTATTAATTGTTTTTGTTTCGAATTTACGTGTTGTTAAGCAAACGGATAAATACGTTATTGAGCGTGTTGGAAAATTTCATAGAATCTTGGAACCAGGTATTCATATGTTGCTTCCGTTTTTCGATAGAGTTTCACAAATTGTATCAATGAAAGAGCAGGTTAAAGATTTTGATCCACAACCAGTTATTACGAAAGATAATGTTACTATGCAAATCGATACTGTTGTTTTCTTTCAAATAACAGATCCAAAATTATTTACTTATGGAGTTAACGCTCCAATTAGTGCTATCGAAAATTTAAGTGCAACTACATTAAGAAATATTATAGGTGAACTTGATTTAGATGAAACTCTTACAAGTAGAGATATTATAAATGCGAAAATGAGATCAATTCTTGATGAAGCGACTGACGCATGGGGTATCAAAGTCAATAGGGTTGAAGTTAAAAATATTCTTCCACCAAAAGATATTCGCGATGCAATGGAACGCCAAATGAGAGCTGAACGTGAAAAAAGAGAACAAGTTTTGTTAGCTGAAGGTAAAAAGCAAAGTGCTATTTTAATTGCTGAAGGTAATAAAGAATCTGCAATTCTTAATGCAGAAGCTGAAAAGCAAATGAAAATAAGAAATGCTGAAGGTGAAGCTCAAGCGATGATTGATGTGAAAACTGCTGAAGCTAGGGGTATTATTATGATTCGTGATGCTGAAGCAAAAGGTCTTGAAGTTCTTAAAAATGTTGGTATTGATGAGGCTGTTTTAAAACTTAAATCGTACGAAACTCTTGAAAAAGTTGCAAATGGACAGGCAACTAAATTAATTATTCCTAGCGATTTACAAGGGATGGTTGGAGTTGCTTCAACTATCGCTGAAGCCGTTAAAGAAACTAAGAAATAAATTAAAAAGAAAAGTTAACCACACTTTTCTTTTTTATGTTTTGAATGTTGTTTATAATGTCATCTAATTTTTATAGAGGTATAATTATGATTAAAAAATTTTTAGGGATGTTTATTAATGGAGTAGCAATGATCTTTGGAATTGCTATGTTTTTGATTGCTTTAGCGCCTGCCGTTACACAAACAATTACTTTACCAATTGTCGGAACAAGTGTGTCTCACCTTTCGTTTTATGAATTATTTCAATTTGTTGGGATGGAAGAATATGCAGGATTTTCAGCATTAGTTATTATTATTGTAATTTGCTTATGTTTAGGTATCATTTTTTGCTCAATTTCAAGTTCGATCAGTTTATTTTTAAGAAAGAAAATGGCTAATGTTGCTGCTTTTACAGCTTTTATTGGTTCTTTAAATTTCTTGATATCTGGTATATTGATGTTTTTTATCGTTGTTGTCTTAGGAAATAGAGCAAGTACACTTACTTTAGGAACAGGTGCTATTTGTAATGGTATTATTGGTATTTTAGTTGCTGGTACGGCATTTTTAGCTGGTTTAGTTGATTTAAAAAAGATTAAATAAGTTAATTTTGTGTTTTGAGTAAGGTTCATTGCAAAATGAGCCTTTTTTATTTATAAAAAAGAGTTTAAATAAATGTTCTATTAAGTTATAATTTTTTAGATTGGATTAAAGGAGTGTTTTTATGAGTAAGAAATTAACATCAATATTAGATATTATTTCTCTATGCTTACTGGTTGCTGGAATAATACTTGGGTTTATATTACCAGCGATAAGTGTTGGAGCTACAGGGGATGCAAGTTTAGGAAAATTAATGGTAGACTACAATTCTAAATCAGATGGAAGAGTTACTTTTATTTTGGTTATTGGAATTTTATGTTTTGTTGTTAATGCTATTGAAATTATTTTAGCAAATGTTTCAAAACTAAATTTTAAATTTAAAGCTGAAGTACAAATTTTCACAGGAATTATCGAAATTGTTTTTCTTTGTGTTTATGCATTTTTAATTCCTTCTTTTTATGATAGCTCAATTGGATTTGGTGTAATTTGTTTAGCCTTATTAAGTTTATTATCTGGTGGTTTATTAATTTTTAACGGTTGCTTTCATATCGTCAATTTAAGATTAGATTCAAAAACGATTAAGTTTATTGGTGGTAGTTTATTGTGTGGATTGGTTGCTTTAATAAGCAATATTTTTCCAATAGTTAATGGTGTTACTGGATATTATCCAATATTTCGAATGGTAGATTTCGACGGAACTGGTAGTGCTAAATCAAATGGTATTATTGTAGCTATTTTATTTGTTATTGTTGGTATTGCTTTAACTTTGTCTGCTTTAGCTGTTAACGAATATAAGAAAAATAGTTATTCAATTTATGTTTTATTTATTCTTGCTTCAGTTTTTTACTTCACTTCTAGTGTTGTTTTCTTCTGCGGTTATCCTATTGCTCTTGATATTCTTAAAAAAGGATTTATCACAAATTTTACTAATAGATTTTATGGATATGGAAATATTGTTACTGGTTTTACCGCTTTAGGTGCTGCTGTCTTAACTGGTTATTACGGTATTGTTAATAAGCCTGCTGAACAATTTTAATTAGTATTTATAGATAATTTAAGATGAATAAAAAAATTAAATATTTTGTGTGCGATGTTGATGGTACAACACTCATGCCAGGTGAGAGATCTTTTTCGTCACGAACAATAGACGCTTTTAATGAAATATTAAATTCTGGTAATAAAATAATTGTCGCTAGCGGCAGAACATATGCAAATTTAAAGTTTTTATTTAATAATAATAAAGACATAATTTATTTATGCGAAAATGGTTCGCTTATAGTCGAAGATGATAAAGATTTAATTGTTCATTATATGGAAATAGAAGATGTTAAATCACTTTTTAATTATTATTCTTCTTTTGACGGTTTGGTTATTGAATTATGCACTGCTCACATGGCTTATTTTATTAATCGAGCAAATATTGATGAGAAAGAATTTCTTATTTCGTTCAATTCTAATTGTAGGTTTGTTAAAGCGTTAGAGGGTGTAAAGGAACCTATAATTAAGTTTTCTATTTATAGACCAAAGAAAGATGAAGTTTTTGCTATGTGGTACAAAGAAACTTTCGAAACATATAAAGGTAAAGTTGAAATATTCGATGCCAACAATTCTTGGATTGATTATTCACCGCTCAACGTTTCTAAAGGCGATGTTCTTAAAGAATATGTTAAGAAAAAAGAAATACCTCTTAATTCATTATATGTTTTCGGAGATGCGGAGAACGACATTTCTATGTTGTCATTAACAAGTAATAGTTATTGTAATAGTCTTGGTTTGGATGTTGCTAAAAAAGTTAGTAAAAATATTTTTACCGATTTCAAAGATGCTGTCGAAACAATTATTAATGAAAAATAATTGAACTTGTAAATTATAAATAATTATTTTATATTAAAAGTAGAAATAGAGATTAAATATCTCGAACTAAACAAAGGATCGTATAATAAGATCCTAAACTTATTTAACCAGGAAAGAATTCCTGGTTGGGCTCCTCGAAACTGAGGGGCCTTTTTAAAATTCCTTGTAAAAACAACATATAATTATTAAAATGTAAAGTAAAGTTTACATAAAAGGAAATATAAATTTCTTTTATGCAATTCAACATAAGACAATACTATAAGGCGTAAAGGAGAAATAAACATGACAATAGAGTTAGCAAATAGATTGATTGCATTTAGAAAAAGATTTAATTATTCTCAAGAAGATTTGAGCGAAAAATTAAACGTTAGTAGACAATCAATATCAAAATGGGAGAGTGGAGAGTCTTCTCCAAGTATTGATTATATTCAACAAATGGCTAAATTGTATAATGTAACAATTGATGATTTTATTAACGTAGAAAAACCAGTTGAAGACTGCTACAAAAAAAGTGAGAATGGTGAATTTGTTGACGATCATGATCGTGTAAGCATTGGAAAAGATGGAATTCATGTGAAATCTAAAAATGGAGATCGCGTTGATATTAATAATGAAGGAGTTTTTGTTGGTGGAGAACAAGGCAAGTTTTTTAAGAAACATGAATATCAGCATAAGTTTGGATTTGACACTTTTAAGGACGGAAATACGACACATGTTTTATATAAGATTGGTTCTAATCAAACAGTTGAAACAATTTGTGGCATTATAGATGGAATCGTTTTTGCCTTACTTTTAACCACTTATTTATTGTTAGGATTTTTATATAAGGATATAAATTCCTGGATGGTCTTTTGGCCAATTTTATTTTTGACTGATACCTTTTCAAGTATTATTCGTGCAATTTATTATCGCCAATTTACAAAAATCAGTGTTTGGGGTCTAGCAATATCTGCTTATTTATTAATTGGAATGTGGGGTAGTGCATCTGGTTCATTTAATGGACGGCATCCACGGTGGGCTTTGCTTTTAATTATTCCTATTTATTATATTTTTGCAAGTAATCTTGATAAATTAATTAGGCATGTAAGATATAGCAAACTTAAAAAGATTTATGCTGATGGTACAAATAGAACATATACTTTTGAAAAAAATATAGATGATGATAAATTTGATGACTAAAATAAAAACAGAGCCATTTGCTCTGTTTTTATTTTATTTCTCCATTGAGCATAGCTTTTAATACACTAGCTATGACTTCGATTGATTTATTGTCAATTCCGTCGTTGTTCACAAGTAAATCGGCATAATAACTTGATGGTGCAATAACTTCTTCATACATTGGTTGCACAGATTCAAAGTATTGATGGACTATTGACTCGTAAGTGCGACCTCTTTCTATTTTGTCACGATCGATTCTTCTTAAAAGTCTTCTTTCTCGAGTCGCATTAATAAATATTTTTAAATCTCCAAGGTTTCTAACTTCTTTATTGACCAGGGCCATGATTCCCTCAACAATAATTATTTTGTTTGGTTTGACAATTTCAGCTTTTGTACTTCTATTGTGAGCAACAAAATCATATGTTGGCTTATTTATTGGTTTATCATTTTTTAAATCGGTAAGTTGTTGCTTAATTAATTTCCAATCAAATGCTTTTGGATGATCAAAATTTACCTTTTTTCTATCTTCCATCGATAAATCATTTAAAGCTTTATAATAATCGTCAATGCTAAGATGAGTAACGTTATCTTTTCCAATGATTTCAACAACACGATTGATTACGTAAGTTTTACCGCTTGCTGTTCCGCCACCAACTAAGATTATTTTTGACATATTTTTTGCCCTTATTTATCTTATCATGCATGATAATTTTTTTCATTGAGAAAAAAACATTTAAAAATATATTAATCGTTTATAATATACTGAACATTCATAATTTTTTTGAGTGTTATGGAGGATTAAATGAAGTATAAGATTATTACTGATAGTTCGAGCAATTTAACTAAAGATTATTTAAAGAATGAAAAAGATATCGGATTTGATATTGCTCCCTTAACTATGATGATTGGCGGAAAAGAATATTTAGATGATGAAAATACGACAAGTGACGAGATTTTAAGTGCATTAAACAACTCAAAAGAAAAGGCTACAAGCAGTTGCCCTTCTCCTTCTGCATTTTTAGATTTATTGCAAGGAGCTGATTATTACATTATTGTTACCATTTCTAGTAAATTAAGCGGATCGTTTAATAGCGCATCCGTTGCAAGAATGATGTTTAATAAACCTGAAAATGTTATCGTTATTGATTCGTTACTTGTTTGTGGTGCTATGCAAATTTTGGTTGATAAGGCAGTGAGCTTTATCCATGAAAATGTTGGTTTTGAAGACATGGAAAGTAAACTTTTAGATGAAAGAGATAAGAATAATCTGTTATTTGTTTTAGATAAGTTTGATAACTTTATTAAAAATGGAAGAATATCAAAATTTGTTGCTTTTATTGCTACAGCCTTAAAAATTAAACCATTATGTTATGGAAAAGATGGACAAATTGATATTAAAGAGAAAATTAGAACGCTTAAGGGTGTTCTTAAAAGATTGGTGTTAAACATTGGGATAATGTGTCCTGAAACTAAAGGTAGAAAATGTATAATTTCTCATACTAAAGCTTTAGAATCAGCGAACATTCTTAAGGATGAAATAATTAAAACATACCATTTTGACGAAGTTATTGTCGAAGATAATCGAGGATTATGTAGTTTTTATGCGCTTGAAGGTGGATTGATAGTATCTTTCTAATAAGTTGTATAAATTTACAAAAATTTTTAAAGGTCTATAAAGACATTTTTATTTTATTTTTGCATTTTAATTCGATGTTATCGTAATAATATTATATTTAGCACTCAATATTGACAAGTGCTAATTATGATATATAATTAATTATAATCGGAGGATTTATTTATGGATAACACAAACGGATATGAAAATTATAGTCAAGATCAAGACATTTTAAAAAAATTTGGTAGAAATATTACTGATGAGGTAAAAAAGAATAAAATTGATCCAGTCATTGGAAGAGATGACGAAATAAGAAAAATTATTACTATTTTGGAACGTAAAACTAAGAATAACGTTATTCTTTTAGGTGAACCAGGAGTTGGTAAAACTGCAATATTAGAAGGCTTAGCCCAACGTATAGTTGGAAATGATGTTCCTCAATCTTTAAAAGGTAAGGAAATTTTTGAATTAGATATGGGTAGTTTGTTAGCTGGAGCAAAATACCAAGGTGAATTTGAAGAAAGATTAAAAGCTGTTTTAAACAAAATTAAAGAGAGTAATCATCATATTATAATGTTTATTGATGAAATTCACCTTATTGTTGGTGCCGGTAGAAGTGCTGGAGCCATGGACGCTTCCAATATGTTAAAACCAATGCTAGCAAGAGGAGATATTGATTGTATTGGCGCAACAACATTAAAGGAATATCAAGAATATATTGAAAAAGATAGAGCGCTTGAAAGAAGATTTCAACCTGTTATGGTTCTTGAACCAAGTAAAGAAGATACTTTATCGATATTGAGAGGTTTAAAAGACAGATTTGAAAGCCATCATGGTGTTCATATTACTGATAATGCTTTAGTTGCAGCTGTAAATTATTCAGTCAGGTATATTCCTAATAGATTTTTGCCAGATAAAGCAATTGATTTAATTGATGAAGCTTGCGCTGAAACAAGAGTAGAAATAGAATCTATGCCTAGCGAATTGGATGAATGCGAAAGAAAAATAAGACAATTAGAGATAGAAAGAATGGCTTTGAGTCAAGAAATTGATGAGCAATCAAAAATTAGATTGAATAAACTTGAAAAAGATTTATCTGATTTAAATAAAACTAAAGATGAATTAACAGCTGAATGGAATAAAGAAAAAGCTGAAATTACCGAAAGTAAGGAGTTGAAAGGTAAATTAGACGATCTAAACTTTAAACTTCAAAATGCATACAACAATGGCGATTTTAAGACTGCGAGTGAGATTCAATATAAAGAGATTCCACAAATTAAAACTAGAATTAATCAATTAGAAGAAATTGAAGGAAAACAAAGAATGCTAAGCGATGTTATTACTGAAGATAATATCGCTAATATTGTCGCTAAAATGACTAACATTCCAGTTTCAAAAATTACTAAAGGTGACAAAGAGAGAGTTTTGCATTTAGGAGAAATGTTGAAAAAAAGAGTTATCGGACAAGATAATGCTATTAATCTTGTTTCGGATGCAATTTTAAGACAAAGAGCCGGAATAAATGATGCAAATAGACCAATTGGATCTTTCTTGTTTTTAGGTCCTACTGGTGTTGGTAAGACAGAAGTTGCGAAATCTTTAGCTGAAGCATTGTTTGATAGTGATTCACATATTATTAGAATTGATATGAGTGAATATATGGAAAAATATAGTGTTTCTAGATTAATTGGTGCTGCTCCTGGATATATTGGTTATGAAGAAGGTGGGCAATTAACTGAACCTGTAAGACACAATCCATATAGCATTGTTTTGTTTGATGAAATCGAAAAAGCTGCTCCAGATGTGCTTAATTTATTGCTTCAAGTTATGGATGACGGAAGACTTACCGATGCTCAAGGTAGATTATGCGATTTTAAAAATACTGTCATAATTATGACAAGCAATGTTGGTAGTGAACAGATCCTTGAAGGAAAAAGTGATCAAATAGATGAGATTTTGCACAGAACTTTTAAGCCTGAATTTTTAAATAGAATCGACGAAATTGTGTATTTCAATAATTTAAGTAAAGATGTTCAATATAAAATTGTTACTAAAATGCTTAATGATTTAAAAGCAAGATTAAGCAATGAATATTACAATGTTGATTTTACAAGTAACGTTAATGAATGGGTACTTCAAGAAGCTTATAGTCCAGAATTTGGGGCTAGACCTTTAAAGAGATTTATTCAACACGAAATAGAAACTAGATTAGCTAGAATGATAATCAGTGAAGAACTAAAACCAAACAAGCTATATATTGTTGATTATGAAACAAATTCTAAGCAAATGAATATAAAATTGGCTAAAGAAACAAAATAACAAACAGGCGAACTTTTCTTAGAAAGGTTCGCCTTATTTTTTTGTTAATTTTAAGATACTTTTTCTTTTCCTTAATGTTGATTATGTTAAAATACTTTTTATGAATAAAAATGAATTAAGAGTTGGGCTTGATATTGGTTCAACCACTATAAAATGTGTTGTGTTAGATGTTGATGGAAGTATTGTATTCTCCTTATATGAAAGACATTTTTCAAAAATTAGTGAAAAAATTGATGAAGTCCTTCATATAATTAAAGAAAAAATTTTTAAAGATCAAGATGAAGTTTATTTAGCTTTATCTGGTTCTGCTGGTATGGGTATTGCAGAAGCTTGTAATTTTCCATTTATACAAGAGGTTTATGCTACAAGAGTTTGTGCTAATAAACTTAATCCGGGAACTAATTGCATTATCGAGTTAGGTGGAGAAGATGCAAAAATTCTTTTTTTAACTGACGGCGTCGAAGTAAGAATGAACGGAACATGCGCTGGAGGAACCGGCGCTTTTATCGATCAAATGGCTAGTTTATTAAATGTTTCAATTGCTGATATGAACAATTTAGCTAAAGATAAAGATAAAATTTACACTATCGCTAGTCGTTGTGGTGTTTTTGCAAAGAGTGATATTCAACCTTTATTGAATCAAGGAGCCAGAAAGAACGATGTAAGTGCATCGATATTTTATGCAGTTGCAAACCAAACTGTCGCTGGTTTAGCTCAAGGTAGAGAAATTTTTGGAAATATTTTGTATTTAGGCGGGCCTTTAACATTCATTAGTGAATTAAGAAATGCTTTTGATGATACTTTAAAGGTCAAAGGTATTTGTCCAAATAATTCTCTCTATTATGTTGCAATGGGTGCCGCTTATTGTACTGATAAAAAAGTTTCACTAAATGAATTATTAAATAAAGTTAAGAATTACACCAATAATAGCAATTTTGATTATCGTGAGCCACTTTTTGCTAGCCAACAAGAATATGATGATTTTAAAGAAAGACATGAAAAAGAGTTTGTTAAAACCATTCCTTTCAATGACTATAACGGAGAATTTTATTTAGGAATCGATGCTGGAAGCACAACTGTTAAAGTTGTTCTTTTGGACGATCAAGAAAATATTAGATTCTCAAGATATATGACCAATGCTGGAAACCCTGTCCCATTAATTAAAAAGGTTTTGGAAGAAATTTATACTTTAAAACCTGATATTAAAATTAAAAGTGGAGCAGTAACCGGTTATGGTGAAGATATTATTAGAAATGCTTTTATGGTCGATTTCGGAATTGTTGAAACAATTGCCCACTTTATTGCTGCTAAAAAATTTATGCCTGATGTCGAATTTGTCATTGATATTGGTGGTCAAGATATTAAATGTTTTAAAATTAGAAATGGTGCAATTGAAAATATATTTTTAAATGAAGCTTGTAGTAGTGGATGTGGTTCTTTTTTGCAAACTTTTGCTAGTGCTTTAGGTTATTCGATCGAAGATTTTTCTAAGTTGGCTTTGTTTGCTAAAAAACCTGTTAATTTAGGTTCAAGATGCACAGTTTTTATGAATAGTGCTGTTAAACAAGCGCAAAAAGATGGTGCCACCATCGAAGATATTGCTGCTGGATTGTCTTTGTCGGTTGTTAAAAATGCTTTATATAAAGTAATTAGAGCTAATTCTCCAAAAGAGTTAGGTAAAAAAATAGTTGTTCAAGGTGGAACATTTCTTAATGATGCTGTTTTAAGGGCTTTCGAAATTGAAATGGGAACTAATGTTGTAAGACCAAATATCGCTGGATTGATGGGTGCTTACGGAGCTGCTTTATACGCAAAGACTATGTGCATTAACGAAAAATCATCTTTATTATCCAAAGAAGATTTAATAAAGTTTGAACATACTATTACTGTTTCTTCATGTAAGTTATGTCAAAATAATTGCCGTTTAACAATCAATAGATTTAATGGCAATCGTTCCTTTATTAGTGGCAATAGATGCGAAAGACCAATTACTAAAAAGACAAGTAATAATGAATTAAATTTGATGGAATATGAACAAACATTGATTTCTAGTTATCGTGGAAAACCCGGAACTAGGGGAAAGATTGGAATTCCTTTAGGTTTGAATATGTATGAATTGCTTCCTTTTTGGAACACTTTATTTACTGATTTAGGTTTTGAAACGGTAATTTCGCCATTTTCAACAAGAAAATTGTATTTAAGTGGTCAAGCAACAATTCCTAGCGATACTGTTTGTTTTCCAGCTAAACTTTTACATGGTCATATTAAATATTTAATAGATCAAGGTGTCGATCATATTTTTTACCCATGTATGTCATACAATATTAACGAAAAGAAAGGTAGTAACCATTATAATTGCCCAGTTGTTGCGTATTACCCAGAAGTTATTGATGCTAATATGAAAGAACTCAAAAAGAAAAATATTGTCTTTATGAAGGACTATGTTGGTATTGATAAAAAGCAATATTTTGCTAAGAAATTTAAAGTAATTTTAGACAAGTATTACACTGGTATTACCCAAAAAGAAGTCACATTGGCCGTGAAAAACGCTTATAAAGCTTACGAAAATTATATGGCAAAAATAAGAATGAAGGGCGATGAAATAATTACAAAAGCTCGCTTAGAAGGCAAGAGAATTATTGTTTTAGCTGGCCGTCCATATCATATCGATCCAGAAGTTAATCATGGCATTGATAGAATGATTTCTACTTTTAATGTAGCAATAGTTACTAATGATGTAATCGCTGCTAAGGTTAAACAAAAAGAAGTTGTTCATGTTTTGAATCAATGGACATATCATGCTCGATTATATGCATCTGCATATTATGTTAGAGATACAAAAGATATGAATTTAGTACAATTGGTTTCTTTTGGTTGTGGAGTTGATGCAATAACTACCGATGAAGTTAGAGATATTCTTGAAAAAAAGAAAAAGATTTATACATTAATCAAAATTGATGAAATAACTAACCTCGGAGCAGTTAAAATTAGAATAAGATCGCTTTTAGCTGCACTTGAAGAACAAGAAAAGAAGGAAAAATTAAATGTCAAAGCTTAAATATGATAAAAAAACTGGTCGTCTTCTTTTTACAAAACAAATGCGAAAAGAATACACAATTTTGTTTCCGATGATGATGGAAACGCATTTTAGAATTTTGCAACCTTGCTTTAATTCATGTGGATATCACGCTGAATTACTTAAAACTACAGGGCCTGAAATTGCTCAAACCGGACTTAAATATATTCATAACGATACTTGTTATCCTGCAATATTAAGTTTAGGTCAAATGATTTATGCTTTACAAAGTGGCAAATACGACACTCATAAAGTAGCTTTAATGATTAGTCAAACTGGTGGCGGTTGTAGAGCTAGTAATTATATACATTTACTAAGAAAAGGACTTGTCAAAGCAGGCTTCGATTATGTGCCAGTTGTTTCTATAAATATGAGCGGACTTGAGCATAATCCTGGTTTTCATGTTGATTTAAAAATTATTAGAAGGTTAGCAGCTGGCGTTATTTATGGCGATTCATTAATGTATTTAAATAATCAAACTCAACCATATGAAATTAATAAAGGTGAAACAGAAAAATTATTATTTTCTTGGACTAAAAAAATTGTCGACATTATAAATTCCGGAAAAGGTATCTCTACTAAAGATATATCTAAAAATCTTAATTTAATTTCATCTGATTTTAGTAAAATTCCATGCGATAGAAGCATTAAAAAAGTTAAAGTTGGTGTTGTTGGAGAAATTTATGTTAAATATGCAGCACTCGGAAATAATGGGCTTGAAGAATTTTTAAGATCCGAAGATTGCGAAGTTTATTTAGGTGGTTTGCTTTCTTTTGTTTTATTCAAAATTGATAATAGATTAGAAGATATCAAATTATATGGTGGTTCAATTTTTAAAAAGATTGTTTGTACTAAACTTATGAATTATTGTTTAAAACTTGAGAATATATTGATTGATTCGATTAAAAAATATCCTCAATATTCAACCCCAACCCCTTATTACGAACTTAAAAGTTTGGTTAATGGCGTAATTGGATATGGCGATAAGATGGGCGAAGGATGGTTATTAACTGCTGAGATGATGGAACTTGCTCATAATGGTTATAAAAACATTGTTTGTGCTCAACCTTTCGGATGTTTACCAAATCATATTGCTGGAAAAGGGATGATAAGAAGAGTTGTAGAATTAACTGGAGCCAATATTGTTGCGGTTGATTATGATGCTGGTGCTCCTAAAGTTAACCAAGAAAATAGAATTAAATTGATGCTAGCTATAGGTAAAGAAAACCTGGAAAAAGACTCAAAAAAAGAGACAAAATAACTAAAATCCCTTGCAAAGGTGCCTTCTTTTTTAATTACTTATAATTATTTATTGCTATTAAGACAAAATTAAGTTTTGTTTATTCGGTTATTTTGTCTTTTTAAATGTGGTTTCTAGTCATATAATTTAGAAGATGATATTAACGAACACTAATTTAGATTTCTCTTATTGGGCAATTATTATTGGCGGATTAGGTCTATTCCTTTTTGGTATCTCGTTCATGTCGACCTCAATAAAGAGAATTGCGGGCGATAAATTAAAGAAAATAATTACAAAATGTACTAACAATAAATTTTTAGGTTTATTTGTTGGATGTGGCTTTACAGCTGTTATTCAATCAAGTAGTGCTACAACTGCTTTAACTATTGGTTTAGTTAGAGCTGGTTTAATGACTTTAGTCCAAGCGGTTGCAATTATTATTGGAGCAAATATTGGTACAACTATAACTTCCTTTATTATTGCTATTCCTTTTAGTAGTTACCTATCCTTATTATTATTTATTGGCGCTTTTATTTTACTTTTAACAACAAGAAGAAAATTTAGAAATATTGGAGATTTATTGTTTTCAATAGGATGTATTTTTTTTGGATTAATGCTTATGAGTAATTTAAGTTATTTAGCAAACGAACCTGCTTTTATGGAACTATTTAAAGGTTTAGATAGTATGCCTTGGCTTGGTTTATTAGTCGGCACAGCAACATCTGCCGTTATTCAATCAAGTGCCGCCGTTATTGGTATTATGCAAGGTTTATATGCTGCCGCTCCTGGAGCAATAAGTTTATTTGGTGTAATTCCGGTCATTTTAGGAGCTAATGTTGGAACAACTACCACAGCTTTAATTTCTGCAATTGGCGGTAGTAAAGAAAGTAAAAGATTAGCTTTGTTTCATGTATTTTTTAATGTTACTGGAGCTTTAATCTTTATGGGATTAAATTATGCTTTTGAGTTTTGGACTGGTGACATTAATAATTTTGTCAATTCTTCTACCAACACCTTTTATTTTGATCCAATGGTAACAATCGCTTTATTTCATTTAGTATTTAATGTAGCCATGACTGTGCTTGTTTTTCCATTTATCAATCCACTTTGTAAATTAATGACCAAGATTATTCCTGATAAAGGTAATGAAAAGAAACCAATTGAAATTAAAGAACTTGATAATAGAGTTATGAGGGAGTTTCCTTCTACTGGTCTTTATTTAGCTAATGAACAATTAGTTCAAGAATTTGGTCTAGTTATTCTCCAGTTTAAAACGATTGAAAACTACATCAATAAACCTGTTGAAGAAGATGCTCAATATTGTCATGAACTTGAAGATTCTATCGATAAAATTGATTGACAATTAAATGCGTTTTTGTTAAGTGCTGATAAAGGATTATTAAATGAAGTTGAATTTAAAACTTATTCTGAAATGCTTAGAGCTGGTAAAGATGTCGAACGTATCGGCGATTATGGTGAAAGTTTAATTGGTTATTTCGAAACTATGGTTGAGAAGAAACAACCTTTAGATGAGAAAAATTTGGATTTAATCAACGAAATTAATATTAAAGCCGTTACTATCGTCAAGAAAACAAAAGATGTTTATGTAACTGGGAACATTAATGAAGCGCTTGAAATAATAAAAATAAGAAGAACTATCATTGCTCAACTAGAAGGGTTAGTTACTGATCACTTGAATGCTTCTTTAGAATTACAAGCTGGAAATCCAAAATTTATAGATTTAGTTTATGCTGATTTAATTGGTGCTTATACTAGGGTATTTTCTCATTGTTCAAATATTTGTAAATTATTTGCTAATGATAAATTGCCTAATCTGGATAATAACGAGCAAGAAAAATTTGCAAAAATGAAAGATAGGTATTAGGTATTTTTTCCTTAATTAATAGTCAATTTGTGTTGACTATTTTTTTTAGAGAAAAAAACCAATTTTAAAGAGTTATTTACTATAAATCTACATATGCTTTATGATACAATAAACTTGATTTCGATAACTTTTCAAAGTTAAAGAAACCATTAACAAATCATAATTGAAAGAAGGTAAAACTAGATCCTAAAATTTATAAACAAACGAAAACTCATAGTCTAATTTGTTTATTTTAATTTTATTCGTTTAGGTTTCTTCAATCTTGATTTAAAAGGGAGTAAAAATTATGGGAGTAAAAGTCGTTGAAACAAGTTTACGTGATGGCCATCAATCATTGTTTGCTACACGTATGACTACACCAGAAATTCTTAGTGCTCTTAAGTATTTGGACAATGCTGGATTCTACGCCATTGAAATATGGGGTGGTGCCACATTTGATGCATGTTTAAGATTCCTTGATGAAGATCCACGGGAAAGACTTAGACAATGCCGTGCTGTATGTAAAAATACAAAACTTCAAATGCTTTTTAGAGGACAAAATATTTTGGGTTATCATCATTATGCTGATGATGTTGTCGATATGTTTGTAAAAAAATCTATTGAGAACGGAATTGATATCATTCGTGTCTTTGATGCATTGAATGATGTTAGAAATTTAGAGCAAGCGGTTAAATCAACCAAGAAATATGGTGGAATTTGTCAAATTGCTTTAAGTTATACCACGAGTCCAGTTCATACAGTTGAATACTATGTTAAACTGGCGAAAAAAGTTGAAAAAATGGGTGTTGACTCTATTTGTATTAAAGATATGGCTGGAGTTTTACTTCCAAATGATGCTTACAAATTATTTTCAGAATTAAAGAAAGCTGTTAAAATACCACTTGAATTACATGGGCATTGTACTGGCGGAATTGCTGAATTAACATATGAAAAAGCGATTGAAGCTGGAGTTGATATCATCGATACTGCTTGTTCACCAATCAGTAATGGTACTGCTCAACCTTCAACACAAGCTTTTAATTATGCATATAAAAATACTCAATATGATTTAGGGCTCAATGATGAAATGCTTGATTTAGCATCATCTACATTGAGTAAAGTTAAAGATAAATATCTTGCTAATGGCTTATTAAATCCTAAAGTTTTGAGTGTTAATGCTAACATTTTAAAATATCAAGTTCCAGGCGGAATGCTTTCTAACCTTATGGCACAACTTAAAAAACAAAATGCAATGGACAAATATGATGAAGTTTTAAAAGAAGTTCCAAAGGTAAGAAAAGATTTAGGTTATCCTCCTCTTGTCACTCCGTTATCACAAATGGTCGGAACTCAAGCCGTTCTTAATGTTATAACTGGTGAAAGATATAAAATGGTTCCTCAAGAAATTAAAGATTATCTTCATGGAAATTATGGAAAAGCACCTGCAAAGATCGATCCTGAGGTTCAACACAAGATAATTGGTGATGATGAGGTTATTACTTGTAGACCTGCTGATTTACTTAAACCAGAATTTGAAAGCTACAAAGAAAAATATAAGGATTTAGCAAAATGTGACGAGGATGTTTTATCTATTGCATTATTTGAAGAAGTTGCAAAAAAATTCTTAGTTAAAAAATATAGCTTAAATAAAGATAGCGAAAAAGTTGATGAGAACGCTATTCAAGAATTCTCAATTGTAGAGTAGGAGAAAAAATATGAATTTTGTAAATGTTTTAGACGGAAGTTCAAAGGTTGGCTTAAGCGATGGAGCAATTTATTCGCTTGTTGCTATCGTTGCTGTTTTCTTAATTCTTCTTTTGATCATTGGTATTACATCATTAATCTTTAAACTCATCAATATGTGGGAAACAAAAACCGGATTAACTTTTGGTAAAAAAACCAAAAAGAGTAAAGTCGGCGAAAAAGTTGCTTTAAAAGATGTGACCGATGAAAACATGATGGCGGCAGTAATTGCTGCAAGCATCATCTGCCGTGAAGATATGAAGAAGAATGTTAAAGTTGTTTCAATTAGGGAAATCAAATAATTAAGGAGAAATAATATATGAAAAAGTACCGTATTACAGTTAATGGAAAAGTTTATGAAGTTGAATTAGAACCAGTAGAAGAAGGCGCTGCTGTAGCCGCTCCTGCTGCTCCTGTCGCTACTAAAGTTGAGAGCAAGCCTGTCGCTGCTCCAGCAGCTGTTAGCGCTGGCGAAAGAGTTGTTAAAGCTCCTATTGGCGGTGGAGTTGTTAAAGTTAGTGTCAATGTTGGTGATAGTGTTAAAAAAGGTCAAACACTTCTTGTTATTGAAGCTATGAAGCTTGAAAACGAAGTTGTTGCTCCTGTTGATGGCAGTATTAAAGCTATTAATGTTGCAAAAGGCGCCAATGTAAATACTGGTGATTCATTAGTAGTTTTAGGTTAATTGTATGTGGGATAAGATTGTAGAAATTATAGATCAAATCCTTAGTACAAGTGGCATTGCAAGTTTTTTTCAAGCAGGGGGATGGCAAAATCTAGTAATGATTTTAATTGCCTTAGTGCTTTTATTCCTTGCTATTAAAAAACAATATGAACCTTATTTATTGATTCCTATTGCTTCTGGTATGTTGCTTGTTAACCTTTTCCCTGATTTAATGGGAATTTTTAATCAAACTAAAACAATTGATGGTATTGACTTAACTACTACGGGCGGTCAAATGACAGCTCTAGGTCAAGGTCAAGGTGGTTTGTTTGATTATTTATACCTTGGAGTTAAATTCGAATTATATCCATGTTTAATTTTTTTAGGAATTGGTGCTACTACTGATTTTGGTCCGTTAATCGCTAATAAAAAGACGATGTTACTTGGAGCGGCTGCTCAATTTGGTATTTTTACTACCTTCCTTGGTGCAATTGCTTTAGGTGAATGGGGACTTTTCCCTGATATGACTTTCGGACTTGCTGCTAGTATCGGAATAATTGGTGGAGCTGATGGCCCAACTGCTATTCTTGTTACTTCTAAACTTGCTCCAACCTTCTTAGCATCAATTTCAATTGCTGCTTATTCTTATATGGCTCTTGTTCCAGTTATTCAACCTCCAATAATTAGATTATTAACTACAAGAAAAGAAAGAATGATTAGAATGGAACAATTGCGACCTGTATCTAAAAAGGAAAAAATTCTTTTTCCAATTATAGTTATGGTTGTCTGTATTCTTCTTGTTCCTTCTTGCGCTCCATTGATTGGATGCTTAATGCTCGGTAATTTAATTAAAGAAAGTGGAGTTGTTCCAAATCTTGTTCATACAGTTTCTAACGCTTTACTTTATATTGTTACAATTTTACTTGGTTTGTCAGTTGGCGGAACTGCTATCGGAAGCAATTTTTTATCACTTCAAACTATCTTAATATTTGTTTTAGGTATTCTTGCTTTTGCAATGTCTACTGCTTTCGGTGTTTTAGGCGGAAAAGTTATGTGCTTAGCAACTCATGGCAAAGTCAATCCTATGATTGGTGCTGCCGGAGTCAGCGCTGTTCCAATGGCTGCTCGTGTCGTTCAAAAAGAAGGACAAAGAGAAGATCCAGAAAACTTCTTGTTGATGCACGCTATGGGACCAAATGTTGCTGGTGTTATCGGTAGTGCTGTAGCCGCTGGAATTTTATTAGCTATTGCTAATTTTATCTAATATGAAAACGAAAAAAGTTATTGATTCGATAACTCGAATCGCTATATTTTTAGCTTTGTTAATAGTAGGGTCATTTATGACGTTACAAACTGGCTTAGTAAAATTCACACTTCAACTTTTAGTTATATTTATTATAGGTTTAACTTTAAGTTTGAAAGAAGGGTTGATCGTAGTTTGTCTATATATTGTTATGGGTTTGATTGGAATTCCTGTCTTCAGTGGATTTGGAGGGGGATTTGCATATGTTTTTGCTCCAACATTTGGTTTTGTTTATGGATTTATTCCAGGCCTTATAGCAATGTGGGCAATTAAGAAACTTGATAACAAAATACATACTAAATATCTTGTCGATGCTTTAGCTTGTGTTGCTTGTTTATTAGTTGTTTACGCTTTTGGTTTCTCGCACGGATATTTGATTTTAAATTCAATGAAAGGCTTAGATTATAGTTTCTCGTATTTATTATCGATATTTATTGTGCCTTATATTCCGTTTGATTTATTAAAAATTGGCGTAGCAATTGTATGTAAATCATGCGTTTATAGTTATTATGGAAAGAGAATTTTTAGAGTTCGATAGTATCGATTCAACAAATAAATATCTTAAAGAACATTATAAGGAACTTCATTCAGAAGCAACTTGTAGTGCTCTTTTTCAAACTCAAGGAAGAGGACGATATGATCGTTCTTTCGTTGCTAATAAAGGTGATGGAGCAACTTTTTCAATATTACTAAAAGATGAATTTTGCTTTAAAAATTTTGAATTACTTTCACTTATGGCCGGAGCAGTGGTTTGTTCTTATTTGGAAAATATGGGATTTAAATCATCAATTAAATGGCCTAACGATGTTTATATTGGTGATAAAAAAGTATGTGGAATACTTTTAGAAAGCGTTTCGCTTGATAAACTTGTTGCTTTAATAGTAGGAATTGGATTGAATGTAAATCAACAATCTTTACCTAGTGAATTGCCTGACGCTACTTCAATGTTTAAGAATTGTAAAATTGAGTTAGACGTGAGGATGATAACTCATCAAATAGTTAATCTTTTCTTTGAATGTTTGAATGCTTTTAAAAGAGGTGACAATTCGTTTATTGAATATGTTAAAAAACACAACTACTTAAAAAATAAAGAGGTCTTTGCAAGGGTTTTTGATAAAGATGAGATATTATTTGTTGAAGATATTAGCGAATTAGGATACCTAATTTGTAAAGAAAAAGATGGGACAATTAAAGAACTAAAAAGTGGTGAAGTTACTTTTCATAAAAATAAATAAAATTTACTTACTTCGGCGAAATTTTTTAGTTAATAACTTCTAACAAATTTCGCCATAAAAGTAATAAGGAAAAAAATACTAAATTTGGCGTTTATTACTTTTATTCTTATAAACTTAAGTTTATAATTAGATTGTTAATACTCAGGAGGAAATTTATATATATGAGTAAAGATGTTAAAGTTGCAATTAATGGATTCGGAAGAATCGGTAGATTAGCTTTCAGACAAATGTTTGGAGCTAAAGGTTATGATATCGTTGCTATTAACGATTTAACTAGCCCAAAGATGTTAGCTCATCTTTTAAAGTATGATTCAGCTCAAGGCAGATATGCTTTAGGTGATAAAGTTACTTCTAAAGAACCTGTTTTATCTGAAGATGGCAAAACCGTTTTAGAACCAGGATCAATCACAGTTGATGGACACGAAATCAAGATTTATGTTGAAAAAGATGCTCGTAACTGCCCATGGAAAGAATTAGATGTTGATGTTGTTCTTGAATGTACAGGTTTCTATACATCAAAAGATAAAGCACAAGCTCACGTTGATGCAGGTGCTAAGAAGGTTATTATTTCTGCTCCAGCTGGAAAAGATCTTCCAACAATTGTTTATAATGTCAATCATGAGATTCTTAAAGCCAGTGATACAATTATCAGTGCTGCTAGCTGTACAACAAACTGCTTAGCTCCTATGGCTTTCAATCTTAATAATTTAGCTAAAATCGTCAGTGGTATCATGACAACTGTTCATGCTTATACTGGTGATCAAATGATTCTTGATGGCCCACAAAGAAAAGGCGATTTAAGAAGAGCAAGAGCTGGTGCTGAGAACATCGTTCCAAATTCCACCGGTGCTGCTAAAGCTATCGGATTAGTTATTCCAGAATTAAACGGAAAATTAATCGGTTCAGCTCAAAGAGTTCCTGTCAAGACTGGAAGTACAACTATTCTTGTCGCTGTTGTTGAATCAGATAAAGAACTTACTCCTGAAATCATCAATGCTTATATGAAAGCTCATACCAACGAATCATTCGGATATACAGACGAACAATTAGTTTCATCTGATATTATCGGAATTAGAGAAGGTAGTCTATTTGATGCTACACAAACTATGGTTAGTAAAATTGATGCTACTCATTATCACGTCCAAGTCGTTGCTTGGTATGATAACGAAAATTCATATACCAGCCAAATGGTCCGTACAATCAAATATTTCGCTGAATTAAGCAAATAAAAACTGTAAATAAAGGCTAAGGGACCAAGCGTCTATTAGCCTTTTTTTAAAAAAGGAGAAAAATATGCATACAATTGAAAATACAAGTGCTTTACATGATATTAAGGTTCTTGTAAGAGTCGATTTTAATGTCCCTCTTAAAGGTGAAGAAATCAGAGATAATAATAGAATTGTCGCTGCTTTACCAACTATCAACTACTTATTAGGTAAGAACAACGCTGTTGTTTTAATGAGTCACCTTGGAAAGATTAAATGGGGTAAAGTTGATGATGCCGAAATCGCTAATGAAAAAGCTAAAAATAATATGGAGTTTGTTTATCCAGAACTTAAGAAATTACTTGCTGGACATACAGTTAAATTCTGTGCAGCTACTCATGGTGATGAATTAAAAGCAGCTATTGCTGGCTTAAAATTAGGTGAAGTTTTACTTGTTCAAAATACTCGTTATGAAAAAGGTGAAAGCAAAAACGATGCTACATTATCAAAAGAATGGGCAAGTTACGTTGACGGATTTGTTATGGATGCTTTCGGAAGTGCACATAGAGCCCACGCTTCAACATATGGAGTTCCAGAAGTTTTAAAAGCTGAAGGAAAACCAGTCGCGTTAGGTTTTTTAATGGAAAAAGAAGTTAAGAATTTAACTACATGTGTTGCTCCAACTGATAAAGATCACCCATATATTGCTATCCTTGGCGGATTTAAAGTTTCTGATAAAATTAAAGTCATTGAATCTTTATTAAAGAAATGTGACAAGATTTTAATTGGTGGTGCTATGACTTACACTTTCAAGAAAGCTCTTGGAATGTCAATCGGAACATC
Organism: Caryophanales bacterium UBA4855; assembly: GCA_002399785.1. GTDB lineage: Bacteria > Bacillota_I > Bacilli_A > RFN20 > CAG-826 > Onthovivens. The sequence goes on along the minus strand of DHEH01000006.1, from coordinate 4,956 downwards.
TCCTGTTGAAGAAGATCAACTTGATTATGCTAAAAAATGCTATGACACCGGAAAAATTGTTCTTCCAGTAGATTGTATTTGTGCTAATACATTTGATTATGATCCAGCCGTTACTAAAATTTTAACAGTTGATACAGTTCCTGGAAATGAAATTGGTGGTGCTTCAGTCAATGGTATTCCTGATGGCTTTGAAGGACTTGATGTCGGACCAGAAACGGTTGCTTTATTTGATGCAGAAATCGCTAAAGCTAGATTAATTTTCTGGAACGGACCTGTTGGTGTTTTTGAAAAAGAACAATATCAAACTGGAACAAAAGCAATTTGTAAAGCTATTACTGCTAATAAATTGGCTTTCTCAGTAATTGGTGGAGGCGATAGTGCCGCTGCTGCTAAAGAATTTGGCTACGCTGACAAGTTCTCACATGTTTCAACTGGCGGAGGCGCATCACTTGAAATGATTGAAAATGATGGCCATCTTCCTGGAATTGATGTCATTGGTTAATATAAAATGAGAAGAAAATTATTATTAGGTAACTGGAAAATGAATAAAACAGTTACTGAAGCAACTGAATTTTGTAAAGAAGCAAAAGATTTAGGAAAATTAGCTAAACATAATCACATCGATATGGGAATTTGTGTTCCTGCTATTGATTTACCATCAGTCAAAAGAATTCTTAAGAATTCCTTAATTGTTGGTGCTGAAAATGTTCATTTTCAAGATCATGGTGCTTTTACTGGAGAAATTTCCATCCCAATGTTACTTGATTGTGGAGTAACTTGGAGTATTGTTGGACATTCTGAAAGAAGAACTTACGACAACGAAACCAGTGAAAAGTGTAACCTTAAAGTTTTAGCTTTACTTAAAAACAATATGATTCCTGTCTATTGTTGTGGTGAATCGCTTGAAACATATGAAAAAGGTGAAACTAAATCGTTTGTAAAAGAACAAATTATTGCTGGCTTTATGAATGTTAGTGCTGAAGATGCTGTTAAAGTTGTTGTTGCTTATGAACCAATCTGGGCAATTGGGACTGGCAAAAATGCTAGTAAAGAAATTGCTGAAGATATTTGCAAATTTATTCGTTCAATTATTAGAAGTTTATATGACACAAAAACAGCCAATAAAGTAAGAATTCTTTATGGCGGTAGTGTTAAACCAAATAATATTAAAGAATATTTAAGCGAAAAGGATGTGGACGGAGCCTTAGTTGGTGGAGCTTCGCTAAAAGCTGAATCCTACAAAGAATTATTAACTAATTTATTGTAATTAAAAACTTCCCCTAAGTGGGAAGTTTTTAATTGCTTAAAATGGTCTTGAATGTATAATTTTGAAAGTGAGGTATTTATTTATGGAGATGAATCAAAATTTTCAACAAACAACAGTTGCACCTACTAATACTGGTCTTAATTTCTTAAAAATCTTTGGATTTTTTGCGCTAGGATTAGCAATTACTGCTGCTGGATGTTTTGGATTTAGTTATTTATGGAATTTTCTTTTTAGTTCTATTACAGACGGAAGTGAAATGATTTATTTTATTATCATTTTAGTTTTTTCAATGGTTGGTACTTTTATTACTGGAATACTTGTTGGAAGAAACACATTTAAAGATGGTTATAAATCAATCATCCCTTTCACTTTATATTGCCTCTTTTATTCCGTTTTATTTTCAAGTTTCGTAATTCTTTTAAATAATCCAAATGTTATTGGTGCCGCTTTATTAATTACGGCATGTTTATTCCTTATAATGGGATTGTTTGGTTTTTTATTTAAAGGAAAAGTTGTTGGCGTTGTGATTGGTATTATTGTTGCTTTATCAATTGGAGCTGGAATCTTCTATATGGTTAATTATTTCTGGCTTTTAGCTTCGTTAATTGGTAACGCTGATTTTAGTAATTTCCTTTGGATGTATTTCGGGGTTGAGATGGTATATTTATTAATTATGCTTCTTTATACAAGTGTTGATATTTATAGAATTAAAGTTAGATCTCAAAATACTAATTTAACAACAAACGAATGTATTATGTGGTCGATGGTTTTATATAGTGATTTTGCCACTATCCTTATATATATAATAAGGTTATTAGTTATAGCAATGGCAACTAACAAAGATTAATCACAAATATATCTTATTTAATGGGCAAGATTCTAATGATCTTGCCTTTTTTATTCGATAAAATGGTTATTTTTAAAAAAATGAAAAATATTTAAATTTTTACTTGCAAAGCGAATTGATGCTATATATAATACTAATCACTTGCGCATAAAGCGGTCAGGGAATTGGACTTATATATGTAATATATAACTTCAAAATTAATTTAAAAAATATTTAAATTTCCTGTTGACTTCGATTATGAGTGAGTGTAATATTATAAGGCACGCTGATTGAGGCATTGAAAAACGCTTCAAGGCAATGAGAATTGTCCGTGCAAGAGATCTTTGAAAACTAAACAGAAACTGTACAATTGATTACGTCAATTTATTTAAGAACAAAATTTTAAACCAGAATAATAATGAACTAAGATATAAACTTTTTGAGAGTTTGATCCTGGCTCAGGATGAACGCTGGCGGCGTGCCTAATACATGCAAGTCGATCGAGATAGCTTGCTATCTAGAGGCGAACGGGTGAGTAACACGTTGGTAATCTACCTTTCAGCTGGGGATACCCGAACGAAAGTTTGGCTAATACCGTAATACGTAATAAGGTGAAATTCCTTATTATGAAAGGCGCTTCGGCGCCACTGATAGATGAGCCTGCGTCTGATTAGCTAGTTGGTGAGATAATAGCCCACCAAGGCGAGGATCAGTAGCCGACCTGAGAGGGTGAACGGCCACAATGGAACTGAGACACGGTCCAGACTCCTACGGGAGGCAGCAGTAGGGAGTCTTCGACAATGGGGGAAACCCTGATCGAGCAACGCCGCGTGTGTGATGAAGGTCTTCGGATTGTAAAACACTGTTGTTAGGGATAAACGGTAGGTGTAGGTAATGACATCTATTTGATAGTACCTAATTAGAAAGTAACGACTAACTTCGTGCCAGCAGTCGCGGTAATACGAAGGTTACGAGCGTTATCCGGAATTATTGGGCGTAAAGAGTGAGCAGGCGGTTTATTAAGTTTGAAGTCAAATCGATGGGCTCAACCCATCCTCGCTTCAAAAACTGATAGACTAGAGTATGTGAGAGGTAAGTAGAACTCCATGTGTAGCGGTGAAATGCGTAGATATATGGAAGAATACCAGTGGCGAAGGCGGCTTACCAGCACAATACTGACGCTCAGTCACGAAAGCGTGGGTAGCAAATAGGATTAGATACCCTAGTAGTCCACGCCGTAAACGATGATTACTAAATGTCCCCATTAGGGGGCGCTGAAGCTAACGCATTAAGTAATCCGCCTGGGAAGTACGATCGCAAGATTGAAACTTAAAGGAATTGACGGGGTCCCGCACAAGCAGTGGAGCATGTGGTTTAATTCGACGCTACGCGAAGAACCTTACCAGGACTTGACATAGAGCATAAAGCTTAAGAAATCAAGTCATAATACGCTCATACAGGTGGTGCATGGTTGTCGTCAGCTCGTGTCGTGAGA
>DHEH01000006.1:0-1147 GCA_002399785.1 Caryophanales bacterium UBA4855 | reverse complement strand
GATGACGTCAAATCATCATGCCCTTTATGTCCTGGGCGACACACGTGCTACAATGGTCGGTACAAAGAGATGCAAAACCGCGAGGTCAAGCCAATCTCATAAAGCCGATCTCAGTACGGATCGGAGTCTGCAACTCGACTCCGTGAAGCTGGAATTGCTAGTAATCGCAGATCAGACATGCTGCGGTGAATACGTTCTCGGGGCTTGTACACACCGCCCGTCAAACCATGAGAGCTGGTAATACTTGAAGCCGTTATCCTAACCGCAAGGAGGGAGACGTCTAAGGTAGGACTGGTGATTGGGGTTAAGTCGTAACAAGGTATCCCTACGGGAACGTGGGGATGGATCACCTCCTTTCTATGGAGAAAGAATTCGACTAAATAAGTCGATGTGTAAAAATTTTTATTTAAAACCTAATTATCTAATTTGTTTAAATATTCCGGATTGCGTGATCATTTGTATTCTGTTTAGTTTTGAGAGAATAGCATTCTCTTTGAAAATTGTTCTTTGAAAACTAGATATTTATTAAAACATGTTCTTTCTGTTATGTTGCAAATTTCATTTGAGTTAAATCAAATCTAAAATTGCGATATTAACATTAAAATTATTATTGTTAAGACAAACTAAAAAAACCAAATTTTACGAAGTTAAGTAAATAAGGGCGTACAGTGGATGCCTTGGCACTAGAAGGCGAAGAAGGACGCGACTACCTGCGATAAGCTATGGGGAGCTGGTGTAAGCTATGATCCGTAGATCTCCGAATGGGGAAACCCGGCGTGTTAAACACGTCATCATCAGACCTTGAGTTTGATGAAGATATACCTAGGGAATTGAAACATCTTAGTACCTAGAGGAAAAGAAAGAGTAATCGATTCCGTAAGTAGCGGCGAGCGAAAGCGGAGGAGCCTAAACTACATTTATGTAGGGTTCGGACCACGATATAGCATGAGTTATATTTCAGTAGAATGACTTGGGAAAGTCAAGCATAGAGGGTGATACTCCCGTATATAAACAAATATAACCGCTTAGTGAGTTCCAAAGTACGGCGGGACACGAGAAATCCTGTCGGAATATGCGGGGACCATCCCGTAAGGCTAAATACTAACTAGTGACCGATAGTGAACCAGTACTGTGAAGGAAAGGTGAA
>DHEH01000013.1:48440-53734 GCA_002399785.1 Caryophanales bacterium UBA4855 | reverse complement strand
CATTAGAGTTTGAACTTAACAATGATTTATTTCAAAACACTAAAAAAATCAACTTTAAAAATTAAAAAATGAGTTAGTGTGAGTAATACCGAAAATACTACAAATCAATTTTGCCACTAACTAACTTTTTTAATATTTAATACCGAATAATGTTAAAAATGTATATAAAAATTCGTTTTATCGCATTAAATCAATAAATAAACACATCAATATATGACATGACAAGTCGGTAAAATCGCAAAAAAATAGTAATTAACATTTAAATTTTTAATTCATTGGTTTAAAATAAATTTAACAACCATGAATAAATTATTTTATTACGGATTAACAAAAGAAAATTATAAGAAGTGTAAAAACACAAACGATGCTTACATGATAAAAACGAATAAAGTTTTATCCTGTGTAGCAGCTGTAGCAATGTTTGTACTTTTTATAGCATCGATCTTCTTAGAACAACTATCTAAATTTAAATTCATATATCTAAGTTTTTTTGTAGTTTTTGCATTGTTTACCATTGCAGCATTGGCTATTGGTGATAAAAAATATAAGCATCCAATTATTGGGATGTATATCATCTGCACTATTTTATATGGCTTTGGTCTTTCTCTTGCTCTCCAATATCCAGATAAAAAATCAACAATTATTCAGTTACAATTTGTGCTATTACCTCTATTATTTACGGATAAACCTTTTCGAGTAAGTTTATACATATTAGGCATTCTTGGCACTTATCTTACTTGCGTCTTCTTATTACAAGACAAATCAATAATGTTTGAAGAAGCATTTAACGCAATTTCATTAAGCTGTTTATCAATAATAACCCATTTTATAATTAGTAACGGAAGGCTTAAGGGCTTTTTTAACAAAGAAAAATACGTAGAAACAATAAAAGAATTAATTGAAACACAAGATGAAATCTTTTTGATATATCATACTGATCCATTAACTGGTTTATATAACCGTGGTCAATTATTTGATAATCTTAAAAAAGTATCTAATGACTCCATTAAATCTCCAAAAGCAATTGTGATGATTGATATTGATCATTTTAAACAAATTAATGATACTTACGGACATTTGAAAGGTGATTTAGCACTTTCTGAATTCAGTAAAGAATTAAAAAAACTTAAATATAATGGAGAAATAACATTCTATCGTTATGGCGGAGATGAATTTATCGCACTTATCTATGAATATAAAGATGAGAAATTTACTAAACTATCTGAAGATATTCATGATGCAGCCAAAAAGGTTATTATAAATCCTGATTATAAAATGACTGTTAGCATTGGGGTCGCCTATATCAATAGAGACGATGACAAAAATGTTGATGTTGAAAAATGGGTTGCCAATGCCGATGAAGCTGTTTATGAAGCTAAAAAAGCTGGCCGAAACCAGACATTTTATAAATAAATATTAAAAAATAGTATAAAAATATTCTTCAAATTTTTATTTAATATCATAAAAACCGATTTTTCAAAAATCGGTTTTTAAAATAAAGTTATATTAAAAATTTAATTCAGATTATCTAAAAACTTTTAAACGCTCTTCAATAGGTTTAAATTCTTTTTTATCAGGCTTAATAACTTCTTTGCCAAAAACAATTTGTGCTTCTAGTTTCCAAGCAGCTGGAATTGCAAATTTTTGGGCTAAATCAGCATCGATCAATGGATCATAATGTTGCATGTTTACTCCATACCCTAAATCTACTAGTTCAAGCCAAATTGCATACGCTAATATGCCGATATTTTGTTCAGCCCAATTATCTTGCCTATTAGCAAAAGATGGAACTGCCTTTTTAAGACCTTCAATATCTTCAATATCTTTATAAATTAACACTGTTCCGTAAGCATTTTTAAAAACATCAATTTTTGGTCCAGTTTTTTTAAAAGCTTCTGGACTAACAATCTTTTTTAAAGTTTCTTTTGTTGTATCCCATATAAAATTATGATTTTCACCTAAACCAATAACGATGTGCGTTGCCATCGAATTAAAAGCGGTTGGTGTATTTAAAATAACCTTCGATATTTTATCGATCAAAATCTCATCATCTACCACTTTTTCTTTCTTTAACATATAAGAAGAACGACGTTTTATTAATAATTCTGAATATTCCATAAATAATCTCCTTTGATTAATTACTAGTATATTCATTATTTTAAAAATCGTTAATGATATGCTTTGATTGTATTTAATTATTGTAATTTCACTTAAATTAACCAAAATAATGATTAAGAATTATCATTTTTTATATTAAAAAGTCCCATTAATGAATGGGACTTAAAACAAACAAATTCTGGACTAAAAATTAATTTAATTAACCTTTTATATTATAATCAGCAGCTAAAAGGTTGGTGGCTTTAAATAACTTATGCATATAAACAAATGGACCAACAACAATGAAAGCTCCTAATACATTCCAAAGCCAAAAATCAGTTGCACTAAAACTATAACCGATATTACGTCTCTTCAGTTCATCACCGATTCTATTGGCTAAACGATGTTCCCAAACTAAAGCAGCAATTCCTAAAGTCATTGGACCAAAAACAAATGCCATTAACAAGAAATGCATTGTTTTCTTGCCGTCATAACGAGTAGCAATTTGATTAATGTATTCTGTAACAGACGACATAACTACCAATCCATAAATACCACAAGTAATCATCGACAACAAAATATAACGACCTAGACTTTTGTTTGTTTTTAACTTGGCTACAGGTTGATCTGCCATATGTAAATACCTCACTTACAAAAATGTTACATATTAGACATTGTTTTGTCAAATGTTTATTTTTAAATAGTAATAAATAACCAATAAATTAATTTATTAAGCCCTTAATCGCATTAATTGAGGTTGTACCAACATTAGAAATTATCGCTACTGCAAACTTTAAATCACTATTGTTAATTTTAGTTGCATCTTTTTCTTTTACATATAACGCATATTCATAATCGCCATTTGATAAATATCTAATGACCGCTTTATCGAAAGTCAAATATGTTTCGTCTGGAGTTTGAGCATTATTATCCCAATCACTTATAGGATTTGTATAGCAAGATGCAGTAAAAGCTAAAAAGTCTGATAAAACATTAGAATCTTCACTTTCCCAAGAATTATTTTCGGTATTAGTGAATTTAGCAGCATTTTTGTCACCTAAAGTATGCATTTTATGGAGATTAATGAAGAAATCATTCGTATCGCCTTTAGCTGAAAAACTATTTTCTAATAACTTAATAGAAGCATTATCGTAATTTACATATCCGCCTTCGATTTTATAGTGGTACATATTAGCATAGTCTTCACTTGATTTTGAATAGTAACCAGAATTGACATCAGTTGTTGAATTATGCATATAAAGACCATGATTAATCCATAAAGTAGTTTTTGTTTGAGTAAATAGAAATATATTTTTTTGACTGACTTCACTATATGCTGAACTATTAAAATACATTTGAGTAATTCTGGTGTAATTTGTATCAACTGAAGAAATTATCTCATTTAGAGACTTATCATTTACTATTTCATTAGATTTACTAACTTAAGTAGGAGAAGAAGATATAAGAAAAACCGGAAACGTTAAACCTAAAACGATTATTAATAATTTTATTTTCAAAACCTCCCCACGATTTTATTCTATAAACATTTAATGAAAAGAGATAATTTTTTCATATTAAAATGCTATGGTTATCAAGTGATAATGTCATTATTGTTATCGCGCGATAATGTCACTGTTATAAAATATCTCTAGAGGGAGATAGAGATAATGAAAAGGATAAAATTAAGAGTGAAAAAAGATATAAAGTATGAAACTATTAAGTCTTGTGTAGATCATAAATCATTAGTAATTGCTGCAAGCATCAAATTAAATCTTTCAAGAAGACAAATTTTTAGATTGATAAATGTATACAAAAAGAGAGGTAAGAAAGGGTTTATTCATGGCAATCGCGACAGAAAACCAATAAATACACTCAACAAAACTCTCTCTACTAAAATAATACAATTAGTTAACAAAAAATATAAGGACAATAATAGCAATTATTTGATTTTAAATTATTCACATTTACAAGATATGTTAAAAGAAAAACATAATATTTCAATTTCATACGCTTCTTTGTATACTTTAATGTTAAAAAATAACTTTTTATCGCCAAAAATACAGAAAATACAAAGAGAAAAATTGCTAAAGAAAAACTTCTTATTAAAAAACCAAACACAAAACCTGAAGATATCGAAATAATTGTAAATCATATTGTTGAACTCGAAGATGCTCACCCAAGAAAAGAGAGGGCTAAATATTTTGGAGAACTTTTGCAAATGGATGCCTGTTCAAAGATTTGGGGTAATTCATTTTTTGCCACACTTCATTTAGCCATTGATAATTCAACTGGAAATATTGTCGGCGGTTATTTTTGCAAAGAAGAAACGTTGCTTGGATATTACCAAATTTTTAGTCAAATACTCCATAATTATGGTATTCCAATTAAAATCATTACTGATAAAAGAACCGTTTTTACTTATAAACAATTAAAAAATAAAGATGACGATAAAGACACGCTTACACAATTCGGATTTGTTTGTAAAACACTCGGAGTCTGTTTTGAATCGACTAGTATCCCGCAAAAGAAAGGTCAAATAGAACGAGCAAATGGAACGTGCGAAGATAGATTATCAGCAGAATTAAGAATAGAAAATATTACCAATATTGAAGACGGTAATAAATATTTAATTAATCTTTTTATTACAAAATTTAACGAAAAATTTGGCGAAATAATCTCTTCAGGAAATAATGCCTTTGTTCCTGTTGAAGAAGATAAAATAGATTATTATTTGTCAATTATTTCTAGAAGACAATTTGATAAAGGAAATTCAATAGAATATAAAAACGAATTTTACCAAGCTTTTCGCGATAAAAAATTCGTGTGTTTTGAAAATAAAACAAAATGTTTAGTGGTTGTTGCTTTAAATAACGAAAAATTTATTGTAGTCGACGACCAAATTTACGAAATGAAAAAACTAAATAAAAATTTTCAGTCTTCACTTGCTCTTGACCAATTAACACCTGAAAAAGCTAAAAAAACTACACGGAAGCCACCTATTGATCATCCTTGGAGATTAAAGAATTACGATGACTTCCAACAATATTTTAAAACCAATTATCAAGTCAATAATACAGGCTAATGTTTAGTGACATTTTCGTTTGATATTGACACTAATAATATGAAGAAACGACTTTTTATTCTCGATTAAACTAAGATTAGCGACATCAAAATCAATATAATTTTTATATGGCCAA
>DHEH01000013.1:0-48240 GCA_002399785.1 Caryophanales bacterium UBA4855 | reverse complement strand
AAAATTGATATCATTTCCATTTAAAGAACTAAATAAATCTATTTTTTAAAACTATCTTCTAAATTATTATAAAATTTTTCAAAATATGGCAATTTATAAAGCAACCTCTTATTAGTTAGATTGCCATTATCAAAATTCATAAAGAAATCAAAAGCATCATTGAAAGTTATATTACAAACTGGGAGATTATCTAAATTATATCGTTCAAATTCAACTTTATATTCTTCTAAATCTAAAATTTGAAAGAGTTCGTGAGCATTTCCGGAACCATTTCTTTTACTTTCGATTAGCCAATCGTACATCGGTTTAATAGCTTCGTTATCAAATTTAATTTTAATTACTTAATTATAAACCGCTATTAAAAACTGTCACTAAAAAATTATTATGCTTGTTATTTAAATATATAATTAATATTTATTTTGAAAGTCATGTTGACATGCTCAAATGTAAGTCACGCAATAAAAATATAACAAGTTTTGTCTATTTAGGTTATAAAATTGTTCTTACGAACAAAAATGTTCAGTTTTGTTGACCGTATCTAAAAAAAATAAATATGCTGGTAAAGTCAAAAAAAATAGATATTTATTAAATATAAGGCTTTTTTTACCGCCGGCGGCGGAATGACGCCCCCTTCCATAATATAATTAATAACATTAATTATTGTCTAATTAGTTATTAATTTTTCAATATATTACAAATCAATAACTTTATATGTTCTTATAATATGCTTCATTAAGATTATTAAAATATTTTTAAATAATTCTTTTTCGTTATTATCAAAATTAGTATAAAAAACTCTTAGTAAATAACTAAGAGTTTAATTTAAGAAATTGGTGCTCCAGGTCGGAGTCGAACCGACATGAACTTGCATTCGGCAGATTTTGAGTCTACTGCGTCTACCATTTCGCCACTGGAGCATTGGTATGATTTTATCATACATTTTATATAATTAACCACTACTATTTTAAATAAAAATATAATTCTAATTTAAAATATTTTTACTTTTTAATTTTATACATATTTAACCAATAAAATTACAAAACATTAAATTAGTTGTTAAAGCCGATATTATTATTGAAAAAATTTTTAACACAATTTATTATTTTCTTATATAATGTAATTAATAACGTTACTTTTAAATTAAAAAAGGAGAAAATTTATGAGTAAAAAAGAATACAAAAATGTAATAAAAACAAAAAATTCAATTTGTCATGCTTTAATTGATATCTTTACTGAAGGAGAAACGGTCAATTCAATTAGTATCAAGGAATTATGTGGAAAAGCCAATATTACAAGAGGAACCTTCTATAATCACTATAAATCTACAAAAGATGTTGCCTATGAAATTAAAAATAAATTTATGCACGAATTCAGAGAAATGTTGATTAACGCCGATCTTAGTGACGAAGGACGATATGAACTATACAAAAAATGTGGATTGTACTTTGAAAATCATAAAAAAATAATTATCGCTATTACTAAATCGCTTTCTTACCAAAGCATTTTAGATATTAAAGAAGAAATCATTGAAACAATATTTGAAATATTAAAGCAAAGATTGCCTGATAAAATTACAACCAAAGAGTTAGGGCCAGATTTAAGGTTATTTGCAAATGGTGTTTTAATTTCTTATGTCGATTCTGTGTTAGGAAACACATCATATACTATTCAAGAATTTACTGAAATCGCTTATAAAGCATCAAGAAGCTTCCTTCATAATAAAAAATAGTTAAGATTTGCAAGGGATTTTACTTTTTTAGGTCTTTATAGTCTTTTTTTTCAACTTCTTCACTACTTTGATTAGCTTTTAAAAAATTGCCTTTTTTAAGTAAATATAAACCATAAAAAGAAATAAGCATTCCTAGAATTGTGGTCGCTAAACATATCCACCCGGCATAATTTGGCCACGTTTTAGAAAACACAATTGGTAAAGTAATAGAAACAATAATAATTAAAAAACCAACAATCATTACAATTGTTCCTAATAAATAATAAGATTTGTGGTTTTTAAGTTTTTTCATAAAAGTTTTGGCATGCCCTAGAGGAATCGAACCTCTGTCTTCGGCTTCGGAGACCACTATTTTACCATTAAACTAAGGGCATATTTAGAAATAAATAATTACAAAAGACTTTTATTATCATATTCTAAATATGCCCAAAAAACTATTATAAATAAGAATTATTATTTAATGATTTACTTTTTATTTACGTCGCTAAACAAATAATTAAAAGCTTCGCTCATAGTTGGATGATTATAAATATTGTCTCTTAATACATTATATGGAATTTTATTATCGATTGCTAATTTGATAATATTTATCACTTCATAAGATTCAGCACTAAATAAATGAGCACCTAAAATCAAATTATCTTCTTTATTAACAATAACTTTTAATAATCCATCGGTTGCTCCAAGAACTCTTGCCTTAGGGATTGCAGCAACCTTAAGCCTAAATACATTGATAGAATATCCGTTATCAATTGCTTCTTTTTCAGTAATACCAACTCTTGATAATGCTGGATCAATAAAGACTGTGTATGGAATGGCTCCTCTATTATTTATAGTTCTCTTTCTATTTCCATAAATAAAATCAGCAATAATTCGAGAATCATCTAAAGAAATATAGGTGAATTGAAGAGCATTTGTAACGTCTCCAGTAGCGAATACACCAGCAACATTTGTTTCCTTAAATTCATTAGTTATGATATTGCTTCTATTAGAAATTTGAATATCAGTATTTTCTAGATGCAAATCATTTATATTTGGTCTTCTTCCGGTAGCCACAAGCAAAGCGTTTCCGCTTATTACTTCGCTTTTACCATCAACCTAAACATTTAAAAATACTTTATCTTCAGAAGAACTAACTTTTAAGATTTTAGTATTTTTTAATATTCTAATTCCTTTATTAGTCATACTTGCATAAACTAATTCAGCAATTTCAGCATCTTCTTTTGGTATAAAATCGTTAGAATCTTGAATAATTGTCACCTTCGATCCGAAATTTGCATAATATGAAGCAAATTCTAATCCGATATAACCTCCACCCATAACTAACAATTCTTTAGGAAGTTTATCTTCTTCCATTAAAGTCTCGCTAGTATAAACAAATTTACTTTCTTTAATTCCTTCAACGTTAGGAATAAATGGTCTACTTCCTGTATCAATTACGATTCTTTCGGCATTAAATTCAGCAATTAAAGCGCCATCTTTATACACTTCGATAGTTTTATTATCTTTAAAACTAGCAACTCCATCTACAACTTTAACTCCTGAAGCAATTGCTGCCTCGTATTTTTTTTGTCTTAAAAAAGCAGTTAATTCTTTCTTTTTATTAATTGCTTCTGTGTATCTCGCTTCTTTTTCGTTTATACTTCCACCAACATGAGCTGATTCTCTAGCAAGATTTTCTAGAGTTTTTGATGGAATGCAAGCAACGTTAATACATGTGCCAACATACATCAAATTAGATCTTTCAATCAATATAGTTGATTCACCTTTTTTTGCAAAAATATTTGCTAATGTCTTACCAGCTTTGCCGAATCCAATAATCAAATTTTTAACTTTTTCCATAAAAAAATCCTTATTTATATCTACTATAAGTATAATATTTTTGTAAAAATTAAAGATATATGCTTGTTTATAACAATTTCAATTTTGGTGCAAGAGATGGGATTTGAACCCATACGGATTTCTCCACTAGCTTCTGAGACTAGCGCGTTTACCAGTTACGCCACTCCTGCATTGGTTGGTTTTAATAACCTTAATAATTTTATCATAAGACAATAAGGATTAAATATTATTATTTATTATTGCTTTCTATGTTTATTTTTTAAAAAAGGATGGTGATTTGCAAGGGATTTCGCAAATTTTCAATAAATATAATCAAAAATATTAAAAATGTTCTACAATAAAAGTATGGATAATGATCAAATTAATCAATTAAAACTCTTAATCAAACAAGCTCGTAAAATTGTTTTCTTTGGAGGAGCTGGTGTTTCAACCGAATCAGGAATTTGTGACTTTCGTAGTAAAGATGGATTGTATAATTTGGAAAGCAAATATAACGCACCTTACGAAGTAATGCTTTCTAGAAGTTACTTTGACGAAAACACCGAAACATTTTTTAAATTCTATCGAGAATTTATGGTTGGAAACAAACCTCACGAACCAAACGAAGCGCATAAATATCTTGTTAAACTTGAAAAAAAGAAGCATTTAACAATTATTACACAAAATATCGATGGTTTACATCAACTAGCTGGAAGTAAAAATGTTATTGAATTACACGGATCAATTCAAAGAAATTATTGTATGAAATGCGGTGCTTTTTATGATTTAAACGAAATAATGAAAACACAAGGTATACCATATTGTCCAAAATGTGGAGGAATAATTAAGCCTGATGTTGTTTTATATGAAGAACCATTAGATAAAAACATTATGACAAAAGCAATCATCGCTCTTCAAGAAGCAGATTTATTGATAGTTGCCGGAACCAGTTTAAATGTTTATCCTGCGGCCGGTTTATTGCAATATTTTTATGGAAATAATATTGTGGTAATTAATAAAGACAGAATACCAATCAATCGCCAAGTAAAATTAGTGATGAACGATAAAATCGGAGAAGTTTTTTCTAAGTTAGATTAAAAAACAAGCACTTATGTACTTGTTTTTTTATAATGTACCAAATATTCTATCGCCAGCATCGCCAAGACCAGGAAGAATATAACCTTTTTCGTTTAATCTTTCATCAACAGCGGCTAAATATAATTCGACTTCTGGATATTCAGTTGTTACTTTCTTGATTCCTTCAGGAGCCCCAACTAAACATAATAATCTAATATTATTAAATCCCTTTTTATGTAAAATTTTAATAGCGTCACATGCGCTTCCTCCAGTTGCTAACATTGGATCACAAAGAACAACTAATGGATTTGGAACTTTTGGCATTTTGCAAAAATATTCCACTGGTTGCAATGTTTTTTCATCTCTATACAATCCAATATGACCAATCTTTGCAGTTGGAAGCATATTTACTACACCATTGCTCATACCGATTCCAGCTCGTAAAATTGGAACAATAACTATATCTTCATCGATGTCCATTTTGTCAATAATGGCTCCAGTTGGGGTTGTTATTTTTTTATCAGTTGGTTTAAGTTTTAAATCTTTAAAAACCTCATAAGTCATAAGAGAACTAATTTCGTCCAATAAGGTCCTAAAATCTTTAGAAGTGGTATTAACGTCTCTCATAAAATTCAACTTCATCGTAATTAACGGATGATTTACAACATGCAACATTTACTTTTCCTCCTTAGTTGTTTTATCAATATCGCTGTTAGCGTTATTTTCCTTATTTTTTTCCATATTTTCAGCAATAATTCTTGGTGTTTCAGAAGAATTTTGTTTTTCAGGAAGTTCATTATTAATATACATATGAGCTTTTGCTTTATTATAAAGTTTATATAACTTACTATTTAACGGAGCAAAAGATTGGTTTATTGATTCTTTAAACGAAATTAATTTATCGCTTTTTGCTTTTGATGTTTTAAAGCTTAATTTCAATTTTTCAAAATCAACAATTTTATGACTATTAATGGCTTCACCTCTAACCTTAAAGGATAATTTAATAGAAGCAACTAAGTCGACAATTAATATAGCATACGCTGCTCCAATTAGAAAAGTAATTCCCCATGTATGTGGTAAAGCAGTAAATAATAAAGCACTAAATATTGGTCTTAATCCAAACCAATAAATTGCACCAACAGCAGTCCAAATAACTGAAAATAAAGGGCAAATTACACCTAAAATATTTCCTTTTAATTTAGAATAATCCCACAATTGAATTTGCATTCCTTTAACAAAAATTAACCCTGCAATAAATTCAATTAAAGTAATTAAAATACCAATGACTAAGATAACAATGATACTAACTGCCCAAAATGGTAATGATCCGGTAGTCGAAAACAAAGTCATCACACCATTTTCATCGTACATTTTTATTCCGTAAAATGAATTATTTGCCATTGGATCATTAGCATCTAACAATAAACGAAAACCATAATCTGAACAAAAATGTAAAGCACATAATCCAAAACCATATAAAGGAAGACATGGTCCTTTTAAAAATCCTGGATTAATCCACTTATGCATTGAAACAAATCTTCTAAAAAATACTTCAACAATATAACCAAGGAAAGAGCCAATAATAAAAAGCATTAAATAAGATAAAAACATGCCAAATGGTCCATATGGATCAATATTAATTGTATAACCTGTTAAATTTATTAATATCATAAGTAACCCTTCCTAATTATATATTACCAAGAAAATATAACCATTAAAAAAATGTTGCCAATAGCAACACTTTTTTATTTTATTTCGATTAATTCGTAATCTTTAGAACCAATACCAACTTTTGCAGCCATATCAATTGTATGTAAACCATGCAATTTCTCAATTCTATGAATCAAATGATCTTTACCATGATCTTTAGAATGATAAACAAAATCAACACATGCTTGATCAATAGCGACAGGATCTAAAGAAGCAACAATTCCCATATCTCCCATACAAGGATCTTCAGCTTCAGCGCAGCAATCACAATCAACTGATATATTTTTCATAACCGATACATATGCTGTTCTACCTTTAAAATAATTAACAACAGTTTCGGCAGCATCAACCATCGACTCTAAAAATTTATCTTGTTCAGTTTCAAAATAATTGCCTTGAGTATTACCGGCTCCATGAATATATTTTTTACCAAAACTTGATGCGCAACCAATAGAAAGTTGTTTAAGTGCGCCTCCAAATCCACCCATTGGATGACCTTTAAAATGAGATAAAACTAACAATGAATCATATTTAGAAATATCCTTTCCAACAAAATTAACGGGGATTTGCAGTGGTTTTTGAACTTTTAATTCTAAATCTGGTCCAGTTGAATCCAAAATATCAACATCATAAAATTTTGACCATCCATGATCTTTCATAAGTTTTATATGTTTTTCAGTTGTATCTCTCATTCCAGGATAAGCAGTGTTACATTCAACAACTGTTCCACGAACAAAATCAACCATTGGTTTAAACATTTCTGGGTGAAGGTAATTTTGATTTCCTTCTTCTCCACTATGAACCTTAACAGCAACTTTGTCTTTTAATTCAATTCCTAACGCTTTATAAGCTTTAACAATATTATCTGGTGTAATCTCTTTAATGAAATAAACTTTACTTTTTGACATATGAAATTCCCCTTTTTATTTATTATATAGCACTTAATTACTATTTGAATAAATTTGCATTAAATTTTAACTTTTTTAATAACATACACTCTACTCGCAAAATCAGGCATAGTACGAGTATCACTTCCAACGCCAGTCCCAATCCACTTATTATCTAATTTTAAAGCACCTGACATTAAAGCTTTTCCACCGATAATATAATTTTCTTTTTCACCATCCATCCCAATTCGTTTTGTCAAAGCAGTAAATAAAGGTCCACGCTCATTAAATTTAATTTTAATAGCTTGATGAACTAGACTACCGAAAGTTTGATAATTCAAAATTTGCTTTCTTGTAGTGAATTGATAATCAGAATTTGGGTCTAAACCAATTAAATTAATAGTCTCAGTTCCCCGGTTCATTTTGTTCAAACCTTGAAAATACCCTAGTAAAGCCTCACTCTTTTCTTTATTTACAACTAGCCAAAGAGCATATCCGTCTTTATTAATATTCTTTAACTGATAAAAATCTCCGTCTCTAATTAAAAGACGATATTTCTTATAAAACTTAATTGATTCAGCGATATTTTTATCTTCAATTGGGTAATTTTTTGTTAAATCTAATTCAAAACCGTATGAACCAAATAAAGCCACATTGATTCTAGTATCTAATGGCGTATTTCTTAATACTGAATTTGAAGGAGAGGTTGAAACATGGTTTGAGATGCACCTTAATGGATAGCCTAAACTTGTTCCGGATTGAATCTTAATTCTTTCGTAAGCATCAGTATCATCGCTTGTCCATATTTGATCAAAATAATTTAGAATTCCTAAATCGAAACGATTGCCACCACTTGAGCAACCTTCATAATAAATATTAGGAAATTCGGAAGTAATTTCATCAAACACTCGATATAAGCCAAGCATATAGCGATGAAACATTTCACCACTATCATAATTTAAAGTTCCTACGTCGCTCATATGGCGATTCATATCCCATTTAATATATGAAATATCTGAAGAATGTAGTACTTTAGAAACATTTTCTATAATATAATCTTGAACATCTTTTCTTGATAAATTTAAAACATATTGGTTTCTACCTTTTGATGGTGTGCGATCTTTACATTTAATAATCCAATCACTATGAAGGCGAAATAATCTCGAGTCTTCATTGACCATCTCCGGTTCAAACCATAAACCAAATTTCATTTTATGTTTTTTAGCATAATTTGCTATTCTATTTAAACCACCAGGAATCTTTTTAGTATTTACATCGTAATCACCAAGTCCACTATGGTCATTATTTCTTGTTGAAAACCAGCCATCATCAAGAACAAACATCTCCATACCTTGTTTTGAAGCATTACGAATAATTGATCTTAATTTAGTTGCATTGAAGTCAAAGAAAGTGGCTTCCCAATTGTTTATAACAATGGGAGCCACTTTCACTTTATCCTTAATTACAAAATTTTCAACAAAATGATGCATATTAATAGAGGCACCATTACTGCCTTTAGATGAAAAAGTCATTACGCTTAAAGGAGTAACAAATTTGTCGCCTTTTTTAAGTTCAAAATCAAAACAAAATGAATTGATTCCGTTTTGGATTCTTACTTTATCAAAAGTTGATAACTCAATTATTTCTTCATGATTGCCACTATACATTAAATTAAAAGCATAAACATTTCCGAAAACTCCTGTAGATCCCCCTTCTTTTAACATAAAGAAAGGATTGTGACGATTTGATGAAGCGCCAGTTTTTGAATCAATTTTAAAGATTCCGTGCTTTAAAGGCATCTCATCAATATTATTTTCACTACCCCAAGTTCCGTAAGTCGATACCAAAGTAAAGTCTTGATTTGGCATCTCTAATTGCATTGAACTAGCTTTCAATAAATGAATTTTCTTTTTTGTTGGTTTAACAATAATGTTTCTAATAATTACATCATCATCGACATCACAAACATAATGTAATTCAACCAAAACTCCATTCGTAGAATCCATCGTTTCAATAATTAACTCATCAAGATCTGCTTTTCTTAAATAAGGAAGAGATTTATCAGGAACATATTTTTGGATCTTATAATTTTGATAGCATAAGTCTAAAACATATCCTTCATCACACTTAATAACAATTGATGGTTCTTTATAATCTCCTTTACCAATAGAAGAGATTTCTAAACATTGCATATCTAAAGAATATTGCGAATCCGATTCGTCATAAGCAATTGAAGAGCCAGCAGGATATTTGATAGTTTCTTCACTAAAAGCATAATTATCTTGTGAATCAATTTTTGATCCATAATATTCGCTAATTACATGCTTATGACTATTAATTCTTATTAAGTAAGTAGTATTTAATGTGTCAATTTTAAATATGTTATTTTGACAAGTAATCATAATTATTTGTTGAGACTTTCTTGTTTAGCGGTTTCTTTTCTCTCATTAATTTCTTTAACCATGTTGTTATACATTTTTTCGTCAATCTTATAGAATTTTTTAATCAAAATATAAGCAACAATAAGTAAAATTACTGGAACAATACAAACCCCAATTTTATAAACAATAACTTGCCACATTTCAACATTACTAGAAATAAAAGCATTTGATGAACTATTTGCAACTTCAGAAGTAATTGTTCCCATCGCTAATTGTTGTTGATAAGTTGATAATTGAGAAACGACGCCCATAAGGGAAGCCGAAGCTAAGAAAATGTATAAAACCGCTTGTTGAACAGCGCTCGATAATTTAGCATTTAAAGATCTAAGTGAAAAGATAACAGATTCTTTTCTTTCTTTAAATTTCCACTCATTATATTCAATTGTATTAGCATTTTGCATAACTAAAATTAAACCAATTAAACCTTGAGCAAAGAAAATACATAATCCAATTAATATTAAAGGAATCAAATAAAGAATATTTAAACTACCATCGCTATTTAAAGGATTAGCCGATAAATAGTTGCCGTTTCCAATTGGTAAACCATAAATAAAGAAAGCACAATAACCAATAGTCGTTAAAATTATACAAAAACGAAGTAATTGGGCTCTAGTAAATTTCTTCGATAATGTAGGAAATAAGAAAGTTGATATAATAACACCTAATCCATATACAATTGTAAAGTAAGTCATTGCAGCACTTCCTGAGGTGAAATTAACTGCAAAATAGAAATAATTGACTCCTAACGCATTTAAAATGCCAGAAGCAATATAATAAATTAAGATAATAATTGTTGACCATCTAGCTTGATCATTATGTTTTAAAATGGAGAACATATCTTTGAATTGAGGAGGTTTATGAGTTTTTTCAGCTTCAACATCTCTAGTATGTTCTTTAGTAAAGAAGAATAAAACAATTTGTAAAATCATAAAAGCAGCAATAACAAGCAAGGTTACCCATGTATAAGTTTTTTGATAACCAAATGTACCGCTTAATATTGGGGTTAATCCAGCAACAGCAAATTGACCAACTGAACAGAAAATTTGCATCAAGGTTGTAACTGATGTTCTTTCTTTTTCGTCGCTAGTTAAACTTGGTAACATTGCCCAATAAGCAACATCATTCATTGTAAACGTTAAGCCCCATAATAAATAGAAGCAAGCAAACCAACCAACATATCCCCAACCTTGTAAAGCAGGAATCCATTGAGGAACACAAAATAAACAAAAAACAACAAGACTATTGGTTAAACAACCAATCAAAATCCACGGTTTATATTTTCCGAATTTTGAGTGAACTTTCTCAATCAAAACTCCCATGAATGGATCGTTTAAAGCATCAAAAATCCTGTATCCAATAACTAAAGCGGAAATGACAGCAAACATTGCTGCATATTCACCAGCATCAATTGTGCTTCCAGCAGGTGTTAAAACTCCACTAAATTGGATAAACGTCAGTAAGAATAATGACACAAGAGCATAGCTTGCATCTCTTCCTACAGCCGAAACAGAATAAATCCATTTCGTTTTCTTTGGCACTTTGTCGCCATCGTACGTTGCAAAAAATTTCATAAAAAATCCCCTTTCTATTTTTCTAAAAATTTTTCAATATCTTTTTGCACTACCCCTCTATTTTTAATAATAGAAGAATAGAAAATACCACTATTTCGAGGGGTCTTTGCAAGGGTTTTTGCATCAAAAGCAATTAATCCGAAGCGAGCACTCATCCCCTCTTTCCACTCCCGATTATCCGTGAACGTCCAATGATAATAACGTGTAACATAATCTAAATCATGAATTTTAAATAAATGATCATAAATATATTGAGCTCTAAATTTATCATCTTTGTCTGCAGTTCCGTTTTCTGTAATATAAATTGGACATTTATACTGTTTGTGAAATTTTTCACAAACAATTCTAATTCCCTCAGGTTCTAAAGCCCATCCTAAATCATTAAGAGGCATTTTAGGATCAGGAGCAAATTTAAAATGTGACACTAAGTTTGTTTGGTAATAATTAATTCCCATAAAATCATAAAATTTTCCTTTTTTATGACCAACAAAACCTAAAGGAAAAATAAATTTTCCATAAGCCATCGCTTTGGTAATCGCATCGTTAAAATATCTTGAAAATAAAAAAGCTTCAAATTTATAGAAAAGATTATATTTATTTTTTGGTTTAAAATATTGAATATGATTAGCAAAACCAACGATAGTAGTTGCGTCAATTTCTTTAATTTTTTTATAAGCTAAAATATGCGCTTTTGCTAAATTGGTTACGCATTTGCAGGTCTTTTTGATGGATTTTTCTTCATTCAACCATTCACCAAAAAGATAACAATTGACTGCATAAACATTAGGTTCATTAATCGTACAATATTCTTTTACTAAACCTT
This sequence comes from Caryophanales bacterium UBA4855, assembly GCA_002399785.1. Taxonomy (GTDB): domain Bacteria; phylum Bacillota_I; class Bacilli_A; order RFN20; family CAG-826; genus Onthovivens. Next base: position 36,181 of record DHEH01000013.1, on the reverse strand, counting down.
TAAAAGCAGCAACAACATATTCTACAAAACGAGCAAATATTTCTGGTGATTCTTTATTCAAAAAACCACCTTTATTTTCAAACCATATGGGATTAGAAAAATGATGTAAAGTCACTAAAGGTAATATTCCATTATCAATTAATCTTTGAATTTCATCCTTATAATGGTTTATTGCATCTTCATCAAAAACACCCTCAGTAGGTTCAATTCGTGCCCACTCAATACTAAAACGATAAGTTTGAAAACCCATCTTTTTCATTAAATCAATATCTTCAACATAGTTTTTGTAATGCATATTGGCAATAATAGGTGAACTATTATCTTTAGTTTTATCACCATTTTTACTCCAATTGTACCAATTAGTGTTTTCACAACCTCCCTCAATCTGAGTAGCAGCTGTTGCAACACCTAAAAGCATATTAGGATTTAATTTAAATTCTTTCATACTTTACCTTTCTTTATAATAAACTCTAGCTTCGTAAGGATATAATTTATCGGTATTATGATTATTGTAATTTGATAACACAAGATTATATCCCTGAAGTTTATTCAAATATTTAAATTTAACATCTCTATCTTTAAAAGAACAAATAATTAAATATTCTTTGTTTTTCAAAATTCTTTTATAAGCGTAAACGCTATTGCCACCAACTTTAATTTCTTCGTAAATTCCATCACGAATGACATCATTATCAAGTCTTAGATCAATCAGTGATTTATAATAATAGAAAACAGAACTCTTATCTTTAATAGCTTCTATAGTATTGATGGTTTTGTAATTTGAGCAAACATTTAACCAAGGTTTTACATTGGAAAAACCAGCATTTACTGAATCATCCCATTGCATAGGAGTTCTTGCATTATCTCTAGTAACATCAAGCATATGAGTGCGAATAATAGGTCTAAGGAAAATGTTTTTCTTAGCCATATTATTCATATTACGAATCTCAATATCGATCGTTTCGTCGATTGATTTAAAGTGAGGATTAGTCATGCCAATTTCTTGGCCTTCATAAATAAATGGTGTTCCCTGCAAGAAAAAGTACATTGTTCCCAACATTTTTGATGATACTTCACGAAACTCAGTATCGTCGCGTGTTCCAAATCTTCCAACACATCTTCTTTGATCATGGTTTTCTAAAAATAAAGAATTCCAACCAATATTATGCATTCCGTTTTGCCAATGACCAAAAACTTTCTTCAATCTTTTTAATTTAAATTTGCGGTACAAATATTTTATACCCATAAAATTATCGGTGTCTGTATGGTCAAAATTGAAGACCATACTTAATTCTTGTCTTTCAGGTTCAACAAGCAATATAGCTTGATCTATATTAGATAAAACAGTTTCACCAACTGTCATACAATCATAATTACTTAAAACATCTTTATACAATTCATGAAGATATTGATGCAATTTAGGTCCATTTATAAAATTCTTAGAACCAGTTAAAGCAATTTTAGGAAAAGAGGATTTAAATGTTTGAGTTTTACTAATTAATGTAATCACATCACATCTAAAACCATCAACACCCATATCAAGCCAAAAACGCAAAACATCTTTTATCTCTTCTCTAAGTTCAGGATTTTCCCAATTTAGATCAGGTTGTCCTTTAGCGAATAAATGTAAATAATAATCTTCGCTATCTCCAATTCTTTCCCAAGTACTGCCGCCAAAAAATCCACTCCAATTAGTTGGGGCTTTTTTACCATGATTCTTTCCTTTTTTAATAATATAGTAATCCCTATATTTTGAATTAGGATTTTTAATAGCTTCTTTGAACCAATTATGTTCACTTGAAGTATGATTAACGACTAAATCCATTATTAATCTAATTCCACGTTTATGCATCCCATCCAGCATTTCTTTAAAATCATCCATTGTTCCGTATGGAGCATAAATTGTTTTGTAGTTACTGATATCATATCCGTTATCTTCTTGTGGTGAATCGTAAACAGGTGAAAGCCACACACAATTAACACCTAATTGTTGTAAGTAATCTAATTTCGAAATTATGCCCTTAATGTCGCCAATTCCATCACCATTTTTATCGCAAAAAGATTTTGGATAAATTTGATAAATAACGGAATTTTTATACCAATTTGTTTGTTTCATTATTTCTAGCCTTTTATTTTATAGAACCATTATAAACTTATTACTTACAAAATTCTTTAAAAACATTATTGTGCCGAATTAATATTCAAAAGAGAAAGCAATAATGGTAATATTACTTTAACAATTATAGGAGACAATTAATGCAACATAAAATGACTGCAGGACCACTTTTAAACGAAGATGGCAATCTTGCTGAACCGGGATACGCTTTTTCGCTTGTAAAAAATTATTCTAGAAAAGATATAAAAACTAGCAAATGGCGCATTAAGGAATGGGATTATTATTATTTTGGAAATAATGAATACGGAGTTGCTTTAACAATCGATGATAACGGATATATGTCTTTATCGTCTATCTCTTTTTTAGATTTTAAAGCCAAAAAACAAAAAACAGTTTCTAAAATGGGCGCCTTCCCTTTTGGTAAAGTAAATCTTCCTCCAACATCTAAAAAAGGTGACTTAAAAGTAAAAAAGAAAGGGTATTCGCTATTGTTTTTAAATGATGGTAATGTTCGTCACATAATTGCGACCATGAAAAATTTTTACAATAAACAAGATTTTTATTGCGATTTAGTTATAACAAACCATAATGATGATTCAATGGTCATTGCCACTCCTTTTGATAAGAATAAACATTTTTATTACAATCAAAAAATAAATAATTTAGAAGCTAATGGACTCATCAGAATTGGTGAGAAAGAAATTAAAGTAAATTCTTGGTTTGGAGTCCTTGACTGGGGAAGAGGAGTTTGGACTTATTCCAACACTTGGTATTGGTCTTCTTTATCTACAAAACAAGATGACCATTATATCGGTTTTAATCTTGGATATGGTTTTGGAAACAATAAAGCGGCCAGCGAAAATGTTTTGTTTTATGATGGTAAAGCTTATAAATTTGAAGATGTTGAATTTAAAATCCCAACAGATAGCAAAGGCATAGATGATTTTATGAAACCTTGGATTATCGAATCTAAAAATAAAGATATTTATTTAACATTTACTCCGATATTAGATCGTTATGCCAATTCAGATATTTTAATAATTTCAAGTTTGCAACACCAAGTATTTGGTATGTTTAACGGATTTTTCATATTAAACGGAAAGAAAATTGAATTTAGAGATGTTTTAAGTTTTGCTGAAAAAGTTAAAAATAAATGGTAAATCAAAAACTTTTTTCTTTAATAAAAACTATTTAAAAAAATAGAAAAACGATCAATTTAAAAAGAATTAAATTTATAAAGAACAAAAAAGCGGCTTAATACCGCTTTTTAAATTTAGCAATTTTGGTGGAGCTTACCGGGATCGGACCGGCGACCTCTTCCATGCCATGGAAGCGCTCTCCCAGCTGAGCTAAAGCCCCATACACCAAATCGCTTGATTATTATATTAAATCACTAACTTTAATTCAACTAAATATTTTGCTAATACCCTTCAAAAACTGCTTTTAAGCGCTGATTAAAAGTAAAAAAGATAAATTGTTATAAAAACTAAGTAGAGAACTTAAAAATTTTATTTTATTTCTTCTTTATTCTTATAATTAACTTTATAACCTTGTATGGAGATTATAAAGCCAGCAATTAAACATACTAAGCCAATACCATAAATAATCCAAAATAATGATACAAATAAAACACGCGAATCATTAACCCAAAAGCATGTTAATAAGAAAAAGAACAAAGTTAAACATTCGAGAACAAATGAGAAAATACCATAATTCTTACCATCACTTTTTCCGATGAATGTATAGATAATTTGAAGAGTCACTCCAGTTATTATCAACATTGATGCTGCAAACATAAAGCCACCGTAAGTATTCATATACATATATACAAACGCATTATCTACAGTTGCTAAAATATTAAATACTATACTTCCGATAATAAATAAGAAGGCAAGCGAAATGAACAAATAAGATAACAAAACAAGAATTTTGTGATCTCCCTTTTTGACAGGTTTAACTGCCACTTTCGCATTATTAATTGGTTTTGTATTTTCAATAGTAGAACCACAATAAACACAAAACTTACTACCATCTTGAATTTCTTTTTTACAATTTGGACAAATCATTATTTTTCTCCTTTTTTTAGACATTCAGGGCATATGCCGTAAATCTCTGTATTATGATCTATAATTTGAAAACCAGTTTCATGAGATATTTTTTTATTAGCTTCATGATATGGACATCCACTAATAATTACTTTTTTATGACACTTAACACAAACCAATACGTGTTTATCCATTGGAGTATTCAAAGAATAAACCGATTTCTTATCAGTACTAACTTCTTTCTTTATAATACCAGCTATTTCAAAAGAAAATAAGGAACGATAAATCGTAGATAAAGTAAAGTTACCATTACTTTTGATTTTTTCGAAAATTTCATCTGCAGTTAAAGGAAACTTTGAATTAGATAAAATAGATAAAATCGCTTCACGAGTTTTGGTTTTTTTCAAATTCATATAATTATATTATCATTCTTGTTGTAATTTTAATACAAAATAGTATTATTTAAATGCAAATGATTCGCAATTACAAACCATTTACAAAATTATGAAAAAAATATTCCCTATTTTATTATTAACATTGGTTTTAACTTCTTGCCAATCTAATCAAAATCAAATAGATAGTTCAAAACCAACTATCTACACTTCTTTTTATACAATTTATGATCTAGCTAAAAGAATTGTGAAAGATAAAGCGAATGTCATTAATCTATGTCCTTTAGGCACCGAGCCTCATGAATATACCCCAACTTCTAAGGATATAAGCAATCTATATGATGCAGATCTTATTTTTATAAACGGAATCGGTTTAGAAAGTTGGACAATTAATTTACCACAAGAAATCAACGATAAAATCAACATAGTTACTGATAGTATTTCAATCGAGCAATATGACGGGGTCAATGACCCTCATGTTTGGTTAAACCCATTAAACGCTATCATTGAGATGAATAACATTACAAATATAATGTCTAAATTTGATTCAACAAATGCTGATTTTTATTCAAAATCCCTTGCCAATGCCTCATATTTATTCAATTCATTAAACGATTCTTTTGAAAAAGATATTAAGAATTTTACTAATAAAAATGTTTTAGTTTCTCATGCTTTCTTAGGTTATTTCTGTAATCAATATGGTCTAAATCAAATTGCAATCAATGGTTTATCATCTGAGAGCGAACCAACTCCTTTAGAAATTGAGAAAATATATAAAGCTGTTGATGAATATAATATTAAAACAATTTATGTTGAAAAATACGAATCTCCAGCAATAGTTACTTCAATTGCAAAAGAAAAAAAATGCACAATTTCAACTTTAAATCCTTTAGAGACTTTGACAGATGAAGATCAAAAAAACGAAGATTATATAAGTGTAATGATTAATAATTTTAATAATCTTAAAGAAGGAAATAAATAAATGATTAAATTAGAAAACGTTAGTTTTTCCTTTAAAAGTGAACCAATTTTACAACACCTCAATTTAAATGTTAACGATGGAGAATTCATTGGAATAGTTGGACCAAATGGAGCAGGAAAAACTACACTAATTAAATTAATTTTAGGAATCCTTAAACCAACCGAAGGAAAGATTATAAAAACTGATAAGTCGATTTCCTACGTTTCTCAAACAACCGGAATAAGCGATACCTCAATGCCTTCAACTGTTCAAGAAATTGTAAGTTTAGGATTAACAAAGAATAAGCCCGCAATTTTTAATCATAAGAAAAACAATGAGGCTTTACAGGGGATTTTGAAGGAAACTGGTATTTTAGAACTAAGAAATAGATTAATTACTGAACTCTCTGGAGGTCAATTACAAAAAGTAAAAATTGCTAAAGCTTTAATCTCTTCTCCATCTTTAATTGTTCTTGATGAACCAGATGCCGGAATGGATGAAAAAAGCCATTCTAATCTCATCAAAACCATAAACTCTTTAAATAAAGAAAGAAAAATTACAATCATTTTTATATCTCATCATATGGATGATTTAATAAATGCTAATCACATATATTTAGTAGATAACAAGAGCGTAACTGAACTCAAAGGAGGCGAAAATTATGTTTCAATATAAATTCATGATAATCGCCTTTATTGTTGGTGCCCTTTTAGGTGTAATAATCCCTCTTGTTGGATCAACAGCAGTTTATAAAAGACTTTCTAATACTGGGGATGCTTTAGCTCACACTTCTTTATCTGGTGTTGCAATTGGATTAGTTGCTGGATTAAATCCTCTAATCACTTCTTTAATTATGTGCTTAATTTCTATCTTAATTATTGAATTTATCAGAAAGAAATTTTCAAAATATGCCGAAATGGGCGTTGCTGTCGTTCTTTCAGCCGGAATAGGAGTTGCTGGAATACTAACCAGTTACACTAATGTTTCTAATTTTGATAGTTATTTATTTGGATCAATTTTACTTATTGATGATACAGAATTATATTTAGTTATTGGTCTATTTGTTTGTGTTGTTTTATTTTATGTATTATTCGACAAACAAATATTAGCCACTATTTACAATGAAGAAGAAGCTAAAGTTCAAGGAATAAAAGTAAATTTAATTAACTTTACTCAATCTATTCTTTTAGCATTAACAATAGCTTTATCAGCTAAAACAATTGGTTCTTTAATCGTTTCTTCGCTAATTGTTTTACCAGTTGCTACCGCATTGCAACTTAAACAAAGTTATAAAATAACAATGTTTAGTTCTTTAATTATTTCTTTAGTATCTACTCTTACCGGAATTACTTGTTCGTATTATTTAGACATAAAACCAGGCGCCACAATCATTATTGTTTCAGTTATTCAATTACTTATTTTCTTATGCATAAAACCAATAATAACTTACGCTCAAAAACGAAAATCCCTTGCATAGACCTATTATTTTTTATTGGCTAGTTCTTTAACAATCTTAGAAAGTATCTCATAACCTTCAGTAAAATCTTCAGTATTTTGAACTGCTTTTTCCATAGGGCACATATCTGTTTTGCATCTATTTACAATATTTTCAGTTGAAATATCGTATTCAATAAAGACGCCACGATTAAATAAATATTTATAACCTTCTTTACTAATTATTTTTGAATAAACATTTTCAATTCCAGCATAACAAACGAGCATAGCAGCAGCCTTGCCAATAATTCTATCAGCAAGAGAAAATCCTTGCAAAGATACATTCTTTTCTATCAAACTTAGCAAAGGTTTAATTCCGCTTGATTGTAATTCATAAACAATTTCGCCCTTTACTAAAACGCAAGTATTGTCCCCTACTAATAAAGATTCAGCTTTTTCTAAGTCGTTCATATATACTCCCCTTAAATAAATAACACATTGGCGTCCTTGATGGAATTCGAATCCATGACCTACCGCTTAGGAGGCGATCGCTCTATCCAGCTGAGCTACAAGGACATATTTAATATTCTAATCTTATAGCAATCAAATATCAAAATAATGACATCTGTCCATTATCGAAATTATTGTCCGTATCTTCTGGAAGATTTTTTAAAACACCAAGAGCTTTTAAGTCTTTTATGTTTGTTTGTGAAAGACCACTTCTCTTTTTAAGATCTTTAAAACTCGAGAAAGGTTTTTCGCTTCTTGCTTTCATTAAAGAAGTGCCTGCCGCATCACCTAAACCATCTAGAACTTTAAATGGTGGGATTAATTGATTATGTTCTTTATCGATGACAAAATTCGTTGCATCCGATTTTTCTAAAGAAATGTTTGCAAACGAATAACCTCTCTCAAGCATTTCAAGACAAACATCAAGTGAAGTAATAATGTTTTCTTCTTTATTGGTTAAAGCTTCAGCACCAAAACCTTTTTTATTCTTTCTTTCATTAAGTTCTTTTAAACGATTATAAATAGAATCAATTCCGCCAATCATCGCATTAATATCGTAGTTATCGCATCTAAGAGTAAAAAATGTTGCATAATACTCTAATGGATAATAAACCTTATAATAAGCAACTCTAATAGCCATATTAACATATGCACAAGCATGTCCTCTAGGGAACAAATAAACGATTTTTTTACAGGCTTCAATATAATATTCTGGTACTCCAAATTTTTTCATTAAATCAATCTGGCTATCCTTTAAAAATTTATCTTTTTTACGAACAGTTTCCATAATAACGAAGGCTTCATGAGATGGCATACCTAATCCAATTAAGTAAGTCATAATATCGTCTCTACATCCGATAACATCGTGGAACCCAATTACTCCATTCTTAACTAAATCTTGTTGATTATTCGCCCACACGTCAGTTCCGTGGCTCAATCCAGAAATAATTAATAAATCATTAAAAGTAACTGGTTGAGTTTCTCTTAGCATGGCTCTTGTTAACTTTGTTCCGAATTCTGGCAAACCTAAAGCTCCATTATCTGGTTTTAAATATTTATGTTGTAAATGCAAAGCATCGTCAGTAGTAAATAAAGATAACACTTTTTTATCATTAAATGGAACACTAAAACAATCATACCCAGATAAAACTGACATCATTTTTGCAGCTTGAGGATCAACGTGACCCAACATATCAAATTTTAAAATTGTGTCATGAACAGAACCGAAATCATAATGGGTTGTCATCCATGTTGAATTTGGATCGTTAGCAGGATATTGAACAGCGCAAAAATCATTGACATCATGGTCACGAGGAACAACAACAATTCCGCCTGGATGTTGTCCGGTAGTTCTTTTAACTTCACAGCACCCATAAGCATTAGCACTAACCCAGGCTGAATTAGCAGAAATATGGAATTTTTCGAAATAATTCTTTACATAACCGAAAGCAGTTTTAAATTGAACAGTACCAATTGTTCCTGCTCTAAAAACGTGATCTGCACCCAACAATTCTTTGGTAAATAAGTGAGCTTTTGGTTGGAAATCAGTTGGGAAATTTAAATCGATATCAGGTGTTTTTTCAGCTTCAAATCCTAAGAATGTTTGGAACCATATATTTTGTCCATCTGCTTCCATTAATGTTCCACATTCAGGGCATAATTTATCTGGTAAATCAAAACCAGACATAATATCTTTTCCTTCATAAAGCTCAAAATGTTTGCAATGAGGGCATCTATAATGTGGAGGAAGAGGATTAACTTCAGTAATTCCAGACATTGTTGCTGCAAAACTACTACCGACTGATCCTCTACTACCAACTAAATAACCAGCCTTGTTTGTCAAGCTAACAAGTTTATGAGAAATATAATAAATAACGGCATATCCGTGGGAAATAATACCATCAAGTTCAGTTTCTAGTCTATCTTCAATGATTTTAGGAAGAGGATTTCCATACAATTCATGAGCTTTATTAAAACATAAATCACGAAGCATATTTTCACAATTATCAATTTTTGGAGGGAATATTCCTTTTGGAATTGCTCTAACATTATCATCAACCATATTAAATATTTTGTTTGAATTAGTGACAACGTATTCAAATGCTTTGTCTTTTCCAAGCCAAGCAAAACATTCAAGCATTTCTTCAGTATTTCTAAAATGTTGATCAGGATTTGGATAATAATATTTTCCTTCAGAAAAATGTTTTAGTGGATGCAAAGCACCACCAACTGCGCTTGATTCAATAAAAATATCACGATATTTTTTATCATCAGGATTCAAATAATGACAATCACCAGTAGCAACAATTAATTTATTTTGTCGATTAGCTTCATTAATAATGTCCATTACATTTGCTTTTAAATTTTCAGGACTTGGAACTTCGCCTCCGTATACTAAATATGAATAATTCTCTAATGGTTGTATTTCGATATAATCGCAATTTGAAATGGCTTGAGCTAAAGCCTTACCATTTCTTCTTAAAGCGCAATAAAAAACTTCACCATTGGCACATGCACTTCCAATAATAAGGTTATGTCTATATTGTTCTAAAAGTTCTTTTGGAACAAAAGGATGAGCTCCAATATGATTTATGTGAGATTCAGAAATAATATGATTAAGATCAATTATGCCTTGTACATTTTTAGCTAAAACAACAGTATGGTAACCACCTCTATTCCATTTTTTAAGGTACTCATAACACATCTCTAATTTCGAAATCCCCTGCAAAGAGTACTTATTTTTTGAATTTTCGCTTTGTAGCTTTGCTTTTAATCTGTTCTTTAAAACAAACCAACAATTAGCTAATACTTCAGCATCGTAATCTCCTCTATGTGCGCTATCCTGATCATAAGAGACTTCGCATCGAGATGCCACTGCTCCTAAATTATGTTTCATATTTTCAGGATTTAAAAAGTGCGAAATAGCTAAAGTATCAATTGCTGAAAACTCTAAGGAAGAAAAACCGTTATTTTCTATTTCTTCGTTTAAAAGATTGTAATCGAATTCAATATTATGAGATACCAAAATAGTATTAGGATCATTTCCGATAAACTTTAAGAAACTAGGAAGAGCATCCTTAATTTTTGGACAATCTTTGACAAGTTCATTAGTTATTTTGGTTTTACTAGCAATAAAATCACTGATTCTAATTCCAGGATTAACCAACTGATCAAAATGATCAACAACAATTCCGTTTGCAATTTTAACAGCACCAATTTCAGTAATGCGGTCATAACGAATATTTAAACCAGTTGATTCAAGGTCAAATACAATATAGGTTGCTTTATCTAAATCAATATCTCTTGGTTTTAATGAACATTGAAAATAATTATCAATAACATATAATTCTGAACCATAAATGATTTTAAGACCATATTTACTAGCACAATCATCCGCTTCAGGGAAGGCTTGAACAACACCATGATCAGTGATTGCAAAACCTTTCATTCCCATATTTTTTGCTAATTTACAATAATCAGCAACAGATGGCAAACCATCCATTTCACTCATATGGGTATGAAGATGTAGTTCAACTCTTTTATTAATTTCCTTATCTTCTCTAATTAAATCAGGAGGTAAAATCGTAAAAGTATGACAAATAATACAAGGAGTATGTGAATATTTATCAAGATCTACACGGCCTTTAATTTTTACATTAACTCCAGGAGCTAGTGAATCAATCAATTCTTTAGTTATTGAACGACCTTCAAAAATAGTCGCATATATTGCAGCAACATTATCTTTTATTCCGATTTTTGCAAAAATCTTACCTTTTTTTGTGGTTCGAACATCAACCTCAAATACTTTACCATCAACATCGACAGCACCGCTATTTTCGTCAATATTTTCAATTGCAAAAGGTGAATAATCTCCACGTCTATAAAGTTCGCGAGTTCTCTTTTCTTGTTCATTTTTATAAAAAGTTTCTTCGTATTCATTAACGGCTTTAGCTTTGCTTTGTTCTTTAGCTTCGTTATGTAATATTTCTTCTTCAGTAAGTTCAACTTCGGGAGCTTCTTCATTTATTGGTTCATCAACTGTATCCTCTTCAACAGGACATTCTTTTTCGAAAGGTTTTTCATTAACAAATAGTTTTAAATTAAAATGATAATTAATTACTTTAAAAATATCCTTTAAATCATCAAGAAATAAATAAAATTCTTCCGCTCCATCATCATTAGGAAAATCAACAACACATTCTGATCCGTTGAGCAAAACTTTAAAATCAGCTTCAATAAAGAACCTATTAAAATAAAAATCTTTAATTAATTTTTCAATATCTTTACAAGTTATGTCTGTCCCATATGTAAAATCGATATTACATTTATATTTTATTTGTTTAGTACCTAATAAATATTGATCAAGAAGACCAAAATCCCATGGAGTCTCTTTTTTTATGCAAAACATAAAGAATTGATCATCAACAGATGATTTTGTGCAAGAAATAAATTCCATATCGAAATCATCGGTATTCGAAATACCGATCGACTCTAAAAATCTGATCATTCTTTCGGTAGTTGCCACGGCTTAGAACATCCTTACAATATCAAATATAAATATTACAATAGCTAAAGCAAACAATAATCCCAAACCAACATAAGAGAATATACCTTTAACTTTAGTAGGAATTTTCCATTGCTTATAAGTATCATTATTATTATCACTTCCGATGGTAACTTCAGCATCGGTTTTATTAGAGGCAACATCTTCTCCGTTAGAAATTTCTATATTGTTTGAATTAGCAGCCAACGCTAATTTTTCTTTCTTTTTCTTATTAAATCTAGCCTTCTTAAATCCGTTTACGATAGCTTCAATAATCTCAACTAAAATTTGCCAGCCATCTAGACCTGGGAAAGGTAAAAGATTAAATAAAGCGAGGTTAACACTGATCATTCCCCAATTAAATAAGTAAACATAAAATGGATTATTTAATAATGTGGAAGAAGTAGCATTTAAGATAGCTACTGGTCCGCCGACATTGCTCCATCCTTGGCCAACAACTAAATTACCGAGAGCTTCTACAATAGCCGAATTTGATTTGACCCATAATTTACCAGCTGAACCAAAAGCGTCCCATCCAAGCCAAACGGAATATTGAAACAGTGATAAACCAAATGAATTAAAAACATCATTAGTAAAATCAGGAGTTAAAGTAGCATTATAATGATTAACAATTTCTTTGTTATTCATATGTGTAAACGATAAATTGAATCCACCAGCATTCTTAATTAAAGTTTGACTCGATTCAACAGTGTTTAATGCGGCATCAAAAGTGCCATCTTCTAATAAAATTGGAACATATAATTCGACTGCTTGAGTTCCAACAACGGCTTCATTATTAGAATTATAAGTAACAGGATAAACCAATTGTAATTTTGAAGGATAAATTTTTACATAGTCGCTATAATTCAAATTATTTAAAGTGAAATTGCTCACATCAGAAACTAAAGAATAAGTTTTATCTCCTTCCACACTTAGTGGAGCAACAACAAATTCTTTTGTCGAAGCGTCGTATTTTGTGTTATAAAGGGTGACAATTGTATTATTTTTACTATCTTTATATTTAAAACTTAAAGAATTGATAGTTGAATAATCTTTAGTTACAAAAGTTTCTACATCATCTTTAGAAGGCTGAAAATATAACAATTCATCATTAGTGATTGGAGTAACGCCATCTTCTTGATAAATTTTTAAAGCAGTAGATTCAGTAGTTGAATCATAAGAGACAATATTTCTATAAGTAATTTCTTGAGGAAAACATCCATAACCAATTAAAAAGATCAAATATGCCAAAATAAAATTCATTACAATACCAGCTGAAAAAATTATTATCTTTTTCCATCTGCTAATTCCTGATAAACTTCTTTCTTTTCCAATATTTTCTGTACCTTCAGGTACATCTTCGTCTTCCCCATACATCGCAACGTATCCACCTAATGGTACAATACCAATAGAGAATGTGGTTTCGCCTTTTTTTCTTTTTATTTTAACGATTTTTGGTCCAAAACCAATTGAAAAATCACTACAATAAACCTTAAACGATTTAGCAGCAATAAAATGTCCTAATTCGTGTATTGTAACTAATAAACCTAACCCTACTAAAAAAAGCACAATGCCAAGAATTATTTCCCACCATTGTCCTTTTAAGAATGAATTTGCTAATATAATAAATTTCATCAATAATTTCCCTTCGTAACTAAATAATCTACCGCTTTTCTAACTTTTTTATCTATAGAGACTATGTCTCTTATAGATACATTTTTTCTAAAATGGTACTTATTCATTATTTTATCAATTAATTTTTCTATATCAACATAATTAACCGACCCATTTAGAAAAAGGTTAACTGCTTCTTCGTTTGCAGCATTTAAAACTGCGCCAGCATCGCCTTTTTGCTCGATTACAAACGTGGAATATTTGAGTAAAGAAAATTTGTCATAGTCCATATTTTTTAAGCCATAATTTTCTAAATTATTTACTTCAATATCACTTAAATCTATATCTTCATTTAAAGCTTTTGCTAAAGCATACCTAATTGGGACTAACATTGTTGCTTTTCCAACATTTGCTTTAACTTTACCATCTTTAAAACAAACATAAGAATGAACAAAAGATTTTCGATCAACTTTAATTTGAATTTTATTGTAGTCAAAACCAAACAAATAATATGCTTCAATAACTTCAAAACATTTATTCATCATAGTAGAAGAATCTATAGTTATTTTTTTACCCATTGACCATGTTGGATGATTCAAAGCTTGTTTTAAAGTTATATTTTTAAAATCTTCTTTTTTAGTGTCAAAAAAAGGTCCACCACTCGCTGTTAAAACTATGTGATCAACATCAGACACTTTCTCATTTTCTAAACACTTTGAAATTGCAACATGTTCGCTATCGATAGGAACAAGTCTACCATGGCCATCTGCTAATAAGGTATTTATGAACTCGCCACCAACGACCAAACTCTCTTTATTGGCTAAGCAAAGTGTTTTATCTTTTTTTAAAACTTCAATCGAAGGTAAAAAACCATTAAAGCCAGATAAGGCATTAATACAAATATCAAATTCACATTTTTGAACAAGTGAAAGAACAGAATTAGAGGAATATATACATTCGATATTTTTATATATTTCTTTATATTTTTTATAATCTCTTTTAAACTCAAAAGAAATCCGTTTTATCGGAAATTCTTTAATTAAATTATCAACAAACGAAACATCTTTTCCTACCGAAAACCCCTGCAAAGATACCTTATTTTTAAATTCTTTTATTATTTCAACGCTTTGCTTTCCAATAGACCCGCCTGTTCCTAATAGTAACAAATTAAGCATATTTTATGCAACAGCCAATTTTTCAATTCCTTCAAATAAAGGAATGACCAAACTTACTAAAATTGCAGTAATTAAAACAGAATCTAATCTATCTAATACTCCACCATGAGCACCAAATGCTTTGCCAAAATCTTTAATTTTAAAACCTCTTTTAACACTTGAGAATAACAAATCACCAAAAGTAGAAGCGACTGGCATCAATAAACTTAAAATAACAACGTAATACCAGTGATCAAGATTTATAATATTTAGAATTTCATGGCCGGTTGCGGATAAAACAAATGCAAATGTCATTGTTAAAATGGCACTTATGACAACACCACCTATAAAACCTTCCCATGTTTTCTTTGGAGAAACTACTGGTGCCATATGATGTTTTCCAAAGAATATACCGATGAAATAAGCGCCAGCATCACAACCGAGTGTACCAAGTCCAAAATAAATCAAAAATGTTGCCGATTCACCATACATGTACCAAGGATTGGATAAGACATCATTAGAAACTCTAATAGCGTTCGTAATTGGATAATATCTTAAAAATAACAAAGATTGAAAACCAACAGAAACAACAAAAAGCATAGAAATAAAATAAAATGCATCTTGAATTGAAAATGTTTTATTAAATAAGACAGTAGCAAAAAAGAATACCATACAAACGGCAAAAGCACTTAAAGAAACCATTGGGATATTAAAACCTTCATAAATACTAAAATAATATTCAGAAGAATTTAATACATATCGAACAATATTATTTGAGGCAAAAATCCAAAACACCAACAAAACCATCATGATATAAGAAAAAACATTAACCATTACACTAAATTTTCTCTCAATAGATTGAGGGGCGCGAATGATTTCATGAGTTGCTAAAACAGCAAAAACAAAAATCATTGCTGCATAAACATATTCTCCCAAACAAATTCCAAGTAAGGCTAATGGAACAGCAATTAAGGCAACAATCAATCTCGCAGACATTGATTTTTTGCTTGCTTCGCTTAATTTATTTACTTGAATTTCGTGGTGTTTATGGGGCAAAGTGCTATTAATTGCAGCATCTTCTTCAGAAGTTACAACAGTTTCTTTCTTATCACTATCGTTAACCATTTTAGATTGCCATTATTTCGTTTTCTTTATCTTTATAAATTGAATCAACTTCTTGAATAAATTTATCAGTTACTTTTTGAATATCAGCTTCTTCTTTTTTCCTGGTATCTTCTGTATATGAATCATCATCTTTAACAAAATCCATTAAATCACGTCTAATATTTCTAATAGCTACCTTTGCTTCTTCACCATAAACCTTGGCTTTTTTACAAAGATCTTTTCTTCTTTCTTCAGTTAATGCAGGAATAACTAATCTAATTTGTTTTCCATCAATAACTGGATTAATTCCAATTTCACTAGCATTTATAGCAGAAACGATAGATTTAATATCATTTTGATCATATGGCATAATTAAAAGTTGACGTGGTTCAGGAACCTTAATAGCAGCAATTTGATTAATTGGCATCTTATCGCCATAATAATCACATTGAATGTTGTCTAAAATTGCAGCATTAGCTCTACCAGTTCTAAGCGTATTTAAACTCATTTTAAAACTATCAACCGATTTTCCCATCTTACCTTCAGCTTCAATTAAAATGTCATCCATATTATTTCTCCTTTATTGTTGAACCAATGTTTTCGCCTTGGATAACTCTAATAAAATTAGATAAATCATCCATAGAGAATACTTTAGTTATTATATTATGTTTTTGAAGTAATTGAATAGCAGTTCTATCCATAACTTTCAAATCACGACTCAAAACTTCATCATAAGTCAAATTTTCTAAAAATTTTGCATCTTTATTTTTTCTTGGATCAGAATCGTAAATACCCTTAACACCAAATTTACCCATTAAGATAGCATCGGCATTAATATCAATAGCTCTACTAGCTGCACAAGTATCCGTTGTAAAATTTGGTTTACCAACACCGGCAGCAAATAAACATACTTTATGTTCGTTTATTGCAACGTTGGCAGCTTCCTTTGAATATTTTGTCGCAACATCGTCAAGCGCTAATGCACTCAATAATTTATTAGGAATATTATTCTTTGTTAATAAATCGCTAATAGCAATCATATTAATAATTGTTCCAGTCATGCCCATGTAATCGCCACTTTCACTAGAAAGTCCGTTTTCTTGAGCTATACGACCTCTAAAAATATTGCCGGCACCAACAACAACGCCAACATTGACTCCAGAAAGATAAATCTCACTTATAACCTTAATTATTCCTCCTAGTTTTTCTTTAGAAATAATTAAAGAGGCTCCATCATCTTGAAGCGCTTCGCCACTAAATTTTAAAACTACAGTTTTATACAATGAATTCATATATTTATATTATAAAATAAAAGGCACAACAAAGTGTGCCTTTTTATTAATAAATCTTATTTAGCTTGATTCATTACTTCTTCAGCAAAGTTATCTACTCTCTTTTCGATTCCTTCACCAACTTGGTAACGAACAAATGACACAACTGCGTTATCTTTTTCTTTAAGAGCTTGACCAATAGTTTTGTCAGGGCTCATAAGGAATTCTTGATCAGCTAATACTGATTCAGCTAAAACTTTATGAACTTTGCCTTTAAGAATATTTTCTAATGCAGCAGCAGGTTTTCCAGCTAATTTTGGATCGTTCTTGACTAATTCTTTTTGAATGTTAAGTTCTGCATCGTAGACATCAGTTGGAATGTCGCTTTCATTGATATATTTTGGACTATTAGCAGCAATATGCATTGCAATGCCTTTAGCAAGTTCAACATCATCTTTTTTAAGAAGGACAAGAACAGCAATCTTTCCACCCATATGGATATAAGAACCAATGCCTTCTCCATCTTTTTTAACGATAGTGTCAAATCTTCTAATAGATAATTTCTCACCTAATTTAACAGCAGCATCATTAAATTCTTTACTTGTAGCAGCAACTAAATCTTCAACTGTCTTGCAATCATCGCTTAAAATAGCTTTTGCACAAGAATCAGTTAAATTTCTGAAAGGATCGGAATTAGCAACGAAGTCTGTTTCACAGTTAACTTCAACAACACTTGCCTTTCCACATTTTTCACAAACATGGACAAGAGCTAAACCTTCAGCAGCAATTCTATCAGCCTTTTTAGCTTGTTTAGCAATTCCTTTTTCTCTTAACCAATCACATGCGTTATCAACGTTGTCGTTATTGGCTTCAAGAGCCTTCTTGCAGTCCATAATACCTGCACCAGTACGCTCTCTTAAAACTTTAATTAATTCTATATTTGCCATCAATTTTCTCCTTATTATTTATCAGCTTTTGGTTCTTTTGTGAAATTCTTCTTAAATGGTTTTGCATCTCCTGCAGGAGCAGCATTATCACCATTGTTGTCTCTTGGAGCTCTTGGTCCGAAAGTATTTTCACTTCTTCTCTTGTTTTCTCTTTCAAATCTTTCACGTTGCATTTCACGTCTAGCAGCTAATCTAAGAGCATTCTCTCTATCAGCTTGTCTAATAGCATCTTTCATAGTAACAGCTTCACCTTCATCTTTAGTGAAAGCAATCTCTGGAAGTCCACCTTTAGCTTCGACAATAGCATCAGCTAAAACACCGATAATTGTACGAACTGACTTATCTGCATCATCATTTCCTGGAATGACATAATCAATACCATCTGGGTTACAATTTGTATCACAAATAGCAAAGACAGGAATATTTAAAATCTTAGCTTCCTTAACAGCATTGTGTTCGATAGTTGGATCGACAACAATAATTGCGTTTGGAACTTTCATCATTTCTTTAATACCTTCAAGGTTCTTTGAAAGTTTAATTTGTAATTTCTTTAATAAGATAGCTTCTTTCTTAGGTAATTTATCCCATTCACCATCAGTTTCAGCAGCTTCTAAATCTTTTAATTTTCTAATTCTAGTTCTGATTGTCTTAAAGTTAGTTAAGATTCCACCTAACCATCTATTGTTAATATAGAACGATCCACTTCTCTCGGCTTCTTCTTTAATGATATCTTTTGAATTATCTTTTGTACCAACAATTAAAACTTTTCCGCCATCTAAAACGATGTCTTTAAGTTTGTTGTAAGCAATTTCAATAGCAGCTTTTGTCTTGTTTAAATCAATAATGTAGATACCATTTCTTGGGCAATAAATATATTGCTTCATCTTTGGATTCCATTTTCTTGTTTGATGTCCATAATGAACACCTGATTCAAGTAATTTCTTTAATGTGATAATCTCAGCATTAGGATCATGGACAATAGCTTCCATAGCATTTGGTTTTACTTCTTCATTTGTTGTTTCGCTAGAAGTAGCAGCGAGTTCTTTCTTTTCTTCGGTCATATTTGACTCCTCCAATTTGTTTTGCCTCCATCACTTCGAACACTCTCCCTCCACGCTATCAATGCTAATGTAGCATGAAGACTTGGCAGTGAATTCATGATGTGTGTATTCTTTTGGATATAAAAACTCCAAAAGTAGATTTATTTTACCATTTATATATATATAAAATCAATAAAAAGTATTGGTGGTTACTTGTTGGTACCTTTAGGGAAATATTTATCGTATTGAGCTTTCGTAGTTTCTTTCGAAACGTGAGTATATATTTGAGTTGTGTTGATTGAAGAGTGACCTAATAACTCTTGAATTACACGTAAATCAGCCCCACCTTCAAGTAAATGTGTGGCAAAAGTATGACGTAAAACATGTGGATGAAGAGGGAAACCAAGATTTAATCCTGTTTTCTTAATTACTTCAGTAAGAATGTATTCAAGCCCTCTTGTTGTTAATTTTTCTCCCCTATTATTTAAAAAGATAAAATTACTTTTCTTGTCTGGATCGCATTTTTTTAATAAATCAACTCTTAAGCCTTTGCAATACAAAATCAAACAATTCTTCGCATCTTCGCTAAATGGGACAATTCTCTCTTTTTTTCCTTTACCAAGAACTCTTATACAACGCGATGCAAAATCAATATGATATGTATCAAGATTAACAACTTCAACGCATCTCATTCCACTGCTATACATTAATTCAAGAATTGCCTGATCTCTTGTTTTCAAAAGATCGCTCCTTTTATTGTTTGTTTCAAGTAAATTTATAATTTGCGATTCGTATAAAACTTCTGGCAGTTTATCGTGTCGTTTAAAAGAACGTATCCCAACAAATGGATTCGAATCGATAAATCCTCTTTCTAGTAAATAACCATAGAATTTCCTTAATGCGCTAATTCTTCTTCTAATTGTTCGCTCACTATCGCATTTTCCGTTTTCTTTTTCGTGAGTTAAACGAACTTGCATAAAATCACGAATAAAAATTCGATCGATTTTATCGTAATCAATTCCTTCGCTAAAAGTATAATTTGAAAAACAATCAATATCTTGTTGATAGGACGTTATTGTGTTGTCGCTATAGTTCAATTCATGTTTTAAGAAATCTAAAAATTCTTTTTCGGTTCTGTTCATTTAATTTGGTTTTTAAAATCATCAATAGCTTTTAACGATCTATCAATAACAACATTTTTAGGATCGATATTTGCTTTATACATTATACCAAAATTCGCATTCATAGGCGAAAAGTTGTTAATTCCTGTGTGAGTAATATAACGAACTAACGAACCTAAAACGGAATAAAAAGAAAGATTGTTATGAGGAATATTCATAACATTCATGTAAATATAATATGCAGCTAATAAACCTGTTGCAGCACTTTCAACATAACCTTCAACTCCACTAAGTTGACCGCCAATATACACATTTTTATTATTTTTAAGTCTAAGTTCATCATCTAACACTTTAGGAGCGTAAACATAAGAATTTCTATGCATTAAACCAAATCGCACAAATTTAGCATTTTCTAATCCAGGTATTAATTTAAAAACTCTTTTTTGTTCTTCATATTTTAAATTTGTTTGAAAACCAACCATATTGTATAGATCACCAATCAAATCATCTTGTCTAAGTTGCACAACGGCATAAGGAATATTGCCGTTTTTGTCAGGCAATCCAACCGGTTTTAATGGACCAAAACGTAAGGTTTCATAACCTCTATCACCTATTACTTCAATTGGCAAACATCCTTCAAAATATTTTGTATCAAAAGAATGCAATGGAGCTTTTTCCGCCTTAATTAATTCATTATAAAATTTATCGTATTCATCCTTATTCATTGGGCAATTTAAATAAGTTGCATCTTCTTCGTCTTCGTATCTACTTTTAAAATAACATTTATTTAAATCGATAGAATCCTTTTTAATTATTGGTGAACTGGCATCAAAGAAACCATAAGTTTTTTGTCCAGAAATTTCACTTATTTTATATAGTAATTCCTTGCTAGTTAAAGGACCGGTACAAATTAATGTTATACCATCTTTAAAATCAGCGACATCTTCGCTATGAATTCGAATATTTTTGTTAGATTTAATCTTTTCGGTTATATATTGAGCAAAAACTTGGCGATCAACATTTAAACTGTCTCCACCTTTAACTTCGCTAGGAACGCTAGCTTCCATCATTAAACTACCAAGTTTTTTAATTTCTTCCTTGAGTAATCCGCAGGCATTTGTTAATTCTTTCGACTTTAAAGAATTGGAGCAAACTAGTTCTCCATATAAATCCGTATGGTGAGCTTCGCTGCTAACTAATGGTCTTTTTTCGTATAAATCAACTATTAACCCTTTTGATGCTAAAAAATTAGCAGCTTCTGAGCCGGCTAAACCAGCACCAACAATATTAATACGTATATTATTTGGATTCGCCATCTTTCACTTCGGGAGTATAAGCTTCAATATGTTTACACTTTGGGAAATTAGAACAACCATAGAAGTATCCCTTCTTTGATTTTCTTAAAACCAAATCATGACCACAATCTGGACATACTTTTTTAGGTGCATTAGTAATAACTTCGTCTTCTTTAACTTCGATATATCTACATTTTGGGAAATTTGAGCAACCAATGAATGTATCGCCTTTTTTGTTTACTCTATAAACAAGAGGGGAACCGCAAGTTGGACAATTTCTACCAACTTCTTTTGCAGGTTCTTTAGCTTTCTTGACGATATACTTACATTTTGGATAATTTGAACAAGCTTCAAAATCTCCGAATCTACCGTGTTTGATAACTAATGGTGATCCACAGTTTGGGCAAATATTGCCAGTGGTTTTTTCTTCTTCAGGATACATTTCTTTCTTTACCTCATTAAAGTGCTCTACAAATGGATAGTAGAAATCACTTATTACTTTCAATTCATCTATCTCTCCATCTTGAATTTTATCAAGATTAAGTTCCATATCTGCTGTATAACCAACATTCATTAAATCAGGGAAATATTTAACTAAAACGGTGCTTGTCAATTTTCCTTGATCTGTTGGAATTAATGAACCTTTTTCGCTAACAACATATTTTCTTTTTAATAATGTTTGAATTGTTGCTGAATAAGTCGATGGACGACCAATTCCGTTATCTTCCATTAATTTAACTACTCCACCTTCGGTATATCTTAATGGTGGCTTAGTGAAATGTTGCGAGCAACTAATTTTACTAAAATCAAATATTTCGTTTGTTTTAAAATTAATTGAACTTTCAGTTTCAAGTTCATCAAACTTTAAAATGTCGTAACCAGGGAATAAAACAACTGATCCTTTTGTCTCAAAAACAGCCTCGTTACTATTAAGTTTTACTGTAGTAATATTCATTATTTTGTCAGACATCATAGACGCTAATGTACGATTGTAAATTAATTGGTAAAGTTTAAACGATTTATCATCAAGAAAAGATTTCATCTTCTCTGGAGTTCTGTCGATACTTGTAGGTCTAATACATTCGTGAGCATCTTGTTGTCCTTTAACAGATTTACTAGCATGGACTCCTTTATAATATTTCTCGCCATAAGTAGAAATAATATAATCTTTAGCCGCATTAGCGTAGGTATCACTAATTCTAGTAGAATCGGTTCTCATATAGGTAATTAAACCGGTTAAACCTTCAGGAAGTTCGATACCTTCATATAATTTTTGTGCCAAAAAAGCAGTTTCTTTAGTTTTAAAATGCAATTTAGAATAAGCATCTTGCTCTAAAGTGCTAGTTCTAAAAGGTTCTTTACTAGCAATAACTTTTTTGCTGTCTTGAATACTACTAACAAAAGCACTTTTCCCTAAAGTAGCAATAACATCTTGAGCTTCTTTTTCGGTTTTTAATTCAACTTTATTGCCTTTATATGAGACCAAATTTAAAGGTAACTCATTATTTTTATATATTATTGACAAATCTACAGTCCAACTTTCAACTGGAACGAAAGCGGCGATTTCTTTTTCACGTTCATTAAGTAACATCAATGTAACCGATTGAACACGACCAGCACTTCTACTTTTAATTTTTGATTGTAATAATTTTGAAAGCTTAAAACCAAGAATTCTATCAATAATTCTTCTAGCTTCTTGAGAATGAACTTCCTTCATATTTAATGTAGTTGGATGTTTTAAAGCATCCAAAATAGAATCTTTGGTAATTTCATGAAACTCCAAACGTTTGGTGGTTTCAATTGGTAAACCTAAAACATCAACTAAATGCCATGCAATAGCTTCTCCTTCACGATCAGGGTCGGTTGCAAGAATTACTTCATCGGCTTTTTTTGCTAATGCTTTTAATTCTTTAACAACTGCTGTCTTTTTAGGATCAACTTTATATGTAGGCTTAAAATTGTCGTTAACATCAACGCCTAAACCTTCTTTGCCACAAATGGCCAAATCACGGATGTGACCAACACTGGCTTTAACTTCATATTCACTCCCTAAATAATGACCGATGGTCTTACTTTTTGTGGGAGACTCAACTATAACTAACTTCATTTAATTTCCTCGTTTATAAACTATAAGGAGAAAAAAATAAATTGTAAAGTAAAAAAAGTGAGGCTATTCCTATTAAATATATATATTTAAAAAACTTTGAACCAATTTTGTATTCTTAATACTGTGCGGAGTAACAATCTTCCTTAGTTTTAAAACCATCTTGTTATTTGTCACACTTCTTACAAGTTGATCAATTACATAATTGCCGTTTTCATCAATATCTACATTAATAACATTTCGTAAATCCTTTTCAGATAAAAAATTAATTATCTCTTTGTGGTATGCGAGATTCTCTTTTTCTTTCATCCATTAATCCCCATCATAACCAATACATCTTTAGCATTTTCAATTAAACATGCTCCATCCTTAATGAATTGATTACAGTTGCTTTTTTCATTGGCGTGATATGGAACACATCCAATATCTCTTCCTTCATTTAACGCAAAACACACAGTAGCATGCGTACCGCTTCTAGTGTAAGATTCGCCAACTAAAACAGCTTTTCCTAAGCTAGCAATAATTCTATTTCTAAATAAAAAATTATTTGGTTTAGGTTCAAGACTTTCAGGATATTCGCTTAATATTAACCCTCCACCATTAGTAATTCGAGTAAATAAATCTGCGTTTTCTTTTGGATAAATATTGTCAATACCTCCACCTAATACACCAATTGTTTTTTTATTAGAATCAAGAGCTGATCTTTGAGCTGCTCCATCTATGCCTTTGGCTAAACCACTGACTATAACGATATTCTCAGGAAGTTCTTTAACAATTTGGGATATTGTTTCGCGTCCATAATTTGTACATTCTCTACTTCCAATAACGGTTAAAAATTTGCTTTGATCACCTCGCAAAATCTCAATGTCACCTTTATAATATAAAACAAAAGGCGGCCTCGTTGTTTCCTTTATAAAATGCGGATAATTTTCATCAGTTAAAGTGATGTAATTACCTTTAAACGACTTTGCGAAATCTACAACCTCGTCCGATTGCACCTTCTCTTTTGTTCTTATCGCATAATAAATTTTGTCCCAATCGCCTTCATACTTATGAGATAAGAAAAGTAATAATTCTCTTGCTTGCATAATAGCCTCCTACTACATACAAGATGACTATAATTTGAAAATTTTATACCCTAAAATAATTTTTCTTGTTTAATTATGCAATTTCTTACCGGACCATATGTGTAACGATAGAACCCTTTTATCGGACCGTAACGATTTAATAAAGCAATATGTTCTTTAGTTGGATAACCTTTATTTTGTTCTAGATGATACATCGGATATTTTTTAGCATATTCATTCATAATTCGATCACGAGTTACTTTTGCAATTATTGAACCGGCTGCAATAGATTTATAAGTGGCATCCCCTTTAATAAATGGTAAAACCTTCTTTCCTTCTATATATATAGGCATAGCATCAGTTATAACTAAATCATATTCATGATTCATATTTTTGATTGCTAATTTCATAGCTAATCTACTAGCTTCATAAATATTGATTTGATCGATTGTTTCAGGATCAACGATTCCAACGCCAAAAGCGATACAATTAGCAGTTATTTCTTCGTAGGCTTTTTCACGTTGTAGTTCACTTAATTTTTTGGAATCGTTGATGTCGTCGTTATTATAATCGATAGGTAAAATGCAAGCTCCAGCGACGACAGGACCACAAAGAGGGCCTCTTCCGGCCTCATCAACTCCAACAATTAATTTATATCCTT
The DNA here is from genome assembly GCA_002399785.1 of Caryophanales bacterium UBA4855. Taxonomy (GTDB): domain Bacteria; phylum Bacillota_I; class Bacilli_A; order RFN20; family CAG-826; genus Onthovivens. Next base: position 10,802 of record DHEH01000013.1, on the reverse strand, counting down.
GCTTATAAAATTCTTGTTCTTTTGTTAACATATTAAATTTTATCTAAAGTGAAAGGCGTAATAATGCCATCTTTAAATTCTTTAAGAATTAAAATTTCAGATTTATTTACATCAATTTCTTGATTTTTAATTAATAAACCGCGCATTCTTCCAATATATTCAATAATTTGATAGTTTGAAGTATCCGCACTAAATGTTGATTTATACCTGTCATTAAATTTATCAATATAATTTTCTTTTAAAAAATCTAAACAATAAAAACACAATTCTTCGATTGGTAAAATATCTTGTTTAATTGAGCCGATTAAAGCTAAATTAATTGCCATATTTTTATCTTTAAATTTTGGTTCTAAAATCCCAGGAGTATCCATTAATTCAAAATTTTTGCTTATTTTTGCCCAGCTGATAGATTTAGTAAAACCTGGAGTATTTGCAGCTCCCATCAATTTTCGGTTAGCCATTAAATTAATAAAAGTTGATTTTCCAACGTTAGGGATACCAATAACCATTGCTCTGTTGGTTACATTTTTAACCCCTTTTGAAGCTAATTTATTTTGTTTTTCAGCGCAAAACCCATCTATTTTTTCTAAAATTACTTTTTTTGAATTTCTATCTTCAAGGGAAATAGCAATACAAACATCTCCATTTTGATTGAGGTGCTTTACCCATTTTGTTGTTTCAATAGGATCTGCTAAATCTTTTTTATTAAGCAAAAACAATTTTTTCTTGTTTTTTGTTAAAGCTAACAAATATTCATTATAAGTAGAAATTGGTGCACGAGCATCAAGTAAGACAATCACAAAATCGACAAGTTTCAATTTGTCGCTAATTTGTTGACTGGCTTTCTTCATGTGCCCAGGAAACCAATGAATGTTTTTGTTACTTTGTTCCATATTCTCTCTATTCTACTTGTTTTTTAGTAAAAATAAAAGGTAGGGAAAACCTACCTTTTAAGTCACTGTTTATTTTATATAATCTATCGACTAAACTACAAAACTTGTTTAATTCTTGCAGATTTACCTCTTCTTCCGCGAAGATAGTTAATCTTATTACGTCTAACTTTACCTTTTTTAACAACTTCAATTGAGACGACTGCTGGTGAGTTAATTGGTAATATTCTTTCAACACCGATAGCTCCACTCATTTTTCTAACTCTGAATGTTTCAGCAATACCATTTCCTCTACGGCCCATACAAACACCTTCAAAGATTTGGATTCTTGATTTTCCGTTTTCGATAATTCTAACTGATACTTTGATTGTATCACCAGAACTAAAGTTTGGAAGATCGTGTCTTAATTGGGAAGCTGCAACTTTGGCTACTAAATTCTTATCCATAATTTGTTTCCCCTTTCTAATTCGTTCTCTTGGCGTTCATATAAGAGTGACACTTAAAGCGGAACGTCCGTAAGCATTAATAAATGCTTTAATAATATACATAAATATTTAAAATATGTAAAGCAAAAGATATCTTTGTAAAATGTGCAGAATTTTATTTAGTGTTAAGTAATTTTACTTGACAACCAAATTGCAATAATGTTTAATATAAATCGTTATCTAAAAGGAGATAAAATTATGTCAGTTAAAATTAGATTATCAAGAGAAGGAAGACACGGATTAGCCTTCTATAGAATTGTTGCAGCAGATCATAGATTTGCAACCAGCAAAAGATACCTTGAACAAGTTGGTATTTATGATCCAGCCAAAGGAATTAAAGATGGAACAAGAGTTAACGAAGAACTCGCTATGAAATGGCTTAATTCTGGTGCTCAATGCAGCGATTCAGTTAAAGCAATTTTTAAAGAAATTGGTTTATTTGAGAAAGCCACAAAAGCAGCTCCAAAAGCCGCTAAAAAAGTTAAAAATGTTGCTACAAAAACAGCTGTTAGCACTAAGAAACCAGCCGCCAAGAAAGTTACTGTTAAAACCGCTAAAAAAGGAGAATAGTATATGGATTACAAAGCGTTAATTCATACACTAGTTGATTCTTTTATTAGTGATCCAGAATCAATCTTAATCAAAGAATTGCCACAAGATAACGTCAATGACATAACAATATTGTTATGTGCAAAAAACGAAGATTGTGCTCGTTTAATTGGGAAAAAAGGATGTGTTGCTAACTCTTTAAGAGATATTCTTAATATCGCTGGAAAGTTAGAAGAAAAACATATTCATCTCAAATTAGAATCTTTCGATGACGAAGACAAAGATCAAAAAGAGGATAAGTAAGGAGATATTTTCTCCTTTCTTTTTTATGTCTAATGGAAAATAAATATTTACGAGTTGGCCGTATCGCTAAAACGGTCGGATTATCTGGAGAGGTTAAAGTTTTTTCAACCACCTCTTTTAAAAACATTAGATATAAAAAAGGAAACAAACTTTTCTTATTTATTGATGGCGACTACCAAGTAGTTACTATTAAATCCTATAAAAATAAAGATGCTAATTTTGATACGATTGGATTTGAAGAATATACAACACTTGAACAAGCTGAAACACTTAAAAATATTGATATTTATTGTTTAAAAGATGCAAAAACCCTTGCAAAGGACCAATATTTCTTTACAGACCTTGAAGGATGCAAAGTGATTGGTGAGAATAATGAAGATGTTGGAATTGTCACTTCTGTTGAAGAATTTCCGGCTCAAATCACCTTAAAAGTAACCAACAAAGATAAAGTTGTTTACGTTCCTTTTATAAAGCAATTCATACTAAATGTTGATATCGAAAATAAAATAATCATCATAAAAATTATTGAAGGTTTATTATGAAATTTATAATTTTAACAACCTTTCCTGAAATGTATGAAAGTTTTCTTGGAAACTCAATCATTGCTCGAGCTATTGCTAAAAATATAATCGAAGTAAAGCTTGTTAATATCCGCGATTATACAAAAGATAAATATAAAAGAACGGATACTCCACCAATTGGAGGTGGGGCTGGCTTAATTATGAAAGCTCAACCTATCGTTGATGCACTAAAAGCTAATTCTTCATCAAGGACTAAAAAAATAGTTTTAGGTCCTAAAGGACATACTTTCAATCAAGAAAAAGCACAAAGTTTATCTAAAGAAGAAGAAATATTAATTTTATGCGGACATTATGAAGGAATTGATGATCGAGTTTATCCTTATTTTGACGAAGAAATATCCGTTGGTGATTATGTTTTGACCGGTGGAGAAACTGCTTCATTTATTCTTATTGATGCTATTTCACGCTTGATTGACGGAGTAATTTCAAAAGATTCAACTAAAGAAGAAACCTTTACGAATGGTTTACTTGAATACCCACAATATACTGAACCTTATGATTTTTGTGGCGCTATCGTTCCTGATATTTTATTTTCGGGAAATCATAAAGAAATCGATCTTTATCACAAGAAAAAATCTCTAGAATTAACTAGAGAATTTCGTCCCGATTTATTTTCTAAATATAAACTTAGCAAACTTGATATTAAACTTTTAAAAGAAGCTGATGACAAAGTTCAACCAAAACATGAATTAGATGCTATTGAAAAAGGCAAAAAATTCACTAAAAACCATTAAATCCTGAAGGTAATTTACCTCCTTTTTTGTAGTTTTTCATCTCTTTCATCATCTTTTTTGATTGTTCATACTTTTTTAAAACTCGATTGACATCAGAGACATTTCGTCCGCTACCATTAGCAATTCTGATTTTGCGACTACTGCGTAAAATATCAGGATTTTCTCTTTCATAAGGTGTCATTGAATTAATGATAATTTCAAAATTTTTCATCTCTTTTTCAGCTAAATCAATTTGATCTTTACTAATTTTTGGAGCTCCAGGAATTAATTTCATTAAACTAGAAATACTTCCTAATTTTTTAACTTGTTTCATTTGATCTAACATATCAACCAACGTAAAACGACCATCCATCATCTTATTGGCAGCCTTTTTAGCTTCCTTGGCATCTATATTTTCTTGAACTTTTTCGACAAGAGTTAAAACGTCTCCCATCCCTAAAATTCTATCAGCAACTCTATTAGGATAAAAAATTGATAAATCTTGGATTTTTTCACCAACACCCATGAATTTAATTGGAACACCAGTCACTTTAGCAATTGATAAAGCAGCACCGCCTCTTGAATCGCCATCCATCTTCGACATAATAACTCCGGTTAAACCTAAATCTTCATTGAAAGTTTTGGCTACGTTAACACTATCTTGACCAGCCATAGCATCAGTCAATAATAAAATTTCGTCTGGAGAAACATCTTTTTTAATATTCTTTAATTCGCTCATTAAAAGTTCATCAATTTGTAAACGACCGGCAGTATCAAGAATCAAGACATCATAATGATCATTAAAAGCTGTTTCTTTTGCTTTTAAAGCGATTTTAACAGGGTTTTCTTTAGTTCCTAGATTAATTAGCGGAACATCGATTTGTGTCGCCAATTGACTCAATTGATCTATGGCAGCAGGACGATAAACATCACATGCGGCCAAAAGAACTTTTTTCTTTAATTTATTCTTCATTAAATAGGCAAGTTTGGCCGCAGTGGTTGTTTTACCACTACCTTGAAGACCGACAAGCATGATGACAGTAGGTTTATTTTTATTGTATTTAATTTCACTATTGTCGCTACCAAGCAATTCCACCAATTCATCCTTAACAATTTTAACAACCATTTCGTTAGGATTTAATTTGGTATAGACTTCCTGACCAAGCGCTTTTTCTTTTACATCGTTAGTAAATTCTTTAACAACTTTATAATTAACATCAGCTTCTAAAAGAGCAATACGCACCTCTTTTAGCATATCGTCCATGTTTTTTTCGGTTAATCGAGATTCACCTTTTATGCCTTTAATAATTCGGCTAAATTTATCAGTTAAAGATTCAAATGCCATAAATTATAGAACCTCCTTAATCTTCTTCTTTATGTTATCATCAATCGTAGAATTATTCAAAATATCAGTGATTTGCACATGTTTTTTGTAAATATGAAGATTATTTTCGTAATTTCGAAGCTTTTCTTTTCCGTGTTCTAAAGCGTCACAAACGCCGCTTCGACTAATCTTCATTTCTTGAGCAATTTCTGAAAAAGAAAGATTAAAAATATAATATTTTTCCATAATTAAAGATTGTTTATCAGTTAATAAACTTTTATAAATTTCAAATAATGCGTTTATATAATTAAATTCTTCTAATTCATTCATCATCATTAATCAACCCACTACATAATCCGTATAAATATTTATCTAAATCAAATTCTTCTAAATCTTCCATTTTTTCACCTAGGCCAATAAAACGAACCGGAATTCCTAATTCTTCTCTAATTGCTAAAATGATTCCACCTTTGCTAGTGCCGTCCATTTTAGTAATGACAATTCCGGTGATATTAATTAAATCTTTAAAAGCCTTTGCTTGTAAAACGCCATTTTGGCCAGTAGTCGCATCAATAATTAAAAAACATTCGATTGGTTGATAATATTCTTTTTTAATGACACGGGTAATTTTACCAAGTTCATTCATTAAATTAGTTTTATTTTGAAGTCTTCCAGCTGTATCAATAATAATCAAATCGGCTTGGTGCTCTTTTCCATAAACAACGCCTTTATAGGCCACACTTGCTGGGTCTTCATTGGTTTCACCGGTTACTATATCGCAGCCTAATCTTTTAGCCCATATGCCAAGTTGTTCAACGGCCCCAGCTCTAAAAGTATCGGCAGCAACTAAAACAACTTTTTTGCCCTGTTTTACATATCTATTTGCTAATTTTGCAATAGAAGTTGTTTTTCCAACTCCATTTACACCAATTACTAAAAGAACACGAGGAACTGTAGAAAAATCTATTTCGTTTTTAATATCTTCACCTTCTTTTAAATAATTAAAAAACATTTTATCGACCAGCATTTCGTTAATTTCTTTTGGATCGGTAACTTTCTTAGCTTTTGATTCATCTAATAATTCTTCAATAATATTTAATGCAAAAGAAACGCCACAATCAGCTTCAATTAAAATTTCTTCTAGTTCGCTAAAATAATCTTCATTAACTTGTTTATATTTTTTAGTTAAAGCATCTAATTTACTAGAAAAATTTTTACGAGATTTTTCTAGGCCTTTATCATATTTATCTAAAGATGCTTGTTCTGATAAATCAGAAGATTTTTGGTCATTCTTTTCAATAACCCCTGCCAATCCCCCTTCTTTTGCGTTTTCTAAAGAAGAAGATTTAGCATCTTTATTTTTACCAAATTTATCTTTTAAAAATTTAAATAAACCCATAAATTACAATGTTGCCTTTTTATTTAATGCATCGTGGGCTGCAGATTGCTCCGCTTCTTTCTTACTCTTACCAACACCTCGGCCAAGAATAACTCCATTAAAACTCACTTGAACATAAAATGTTTTAGAATGTGGAGGTCCTTTCTCATCATATGTTTTATAAGAAACGCTTTCACGATGTTCGCATTGAACCAATTCTTGAAGCATCGATTTATAATCTTTTACTTCGTTCATTTCAAAATCTTTGACATCTTGTAAAAAGATATTCTCAATGAAAACAGAAACAAATCTAATGCCTTGGTCAAGATAAATTGCTGCAATAACAGCTTCAAAAATATCCTCAAGAATAGATTGGTTTTTACTAGCTTCTTCAAAACTTAGCGAGTGCCCAGCTCTAACGTATGTTGGATAACCCAATTTGCGAGCATATTGAGCTAAAGCTTTAGACTGAACTAAAGTTGATTTTGCTTTAGTTAAATCACCTTCACGCATCTCTGGATGATATTTAAACAATAATGAAGCGATGACAAAACCAAGAACTGAATCGCCCATAAATTCTAAACGTTCATAATCATGATGATGGGTTTTTGCATCGCTATTATAACTAGAATGCGTAAAAGCCATCTCATAAATTTCTTTATTATGAGGTCTAATTTTAAATTCCTTATAAAATTCTTTTAAATCCTTAATTCTTTCCATTTATCGTCGCCTTAATCTTATTAATCATATCTTCTTTAGCGAGTGTATAAGCTTGGTTAAAACAACCAATAAAGGCTCTAGGATCGCTATTTCCGTGTGCCTTAAGCAATAATCCATCAACACCTAATAGACAAGCTCCACCAACCGCTTTATAGTCCATTGTGTCACTAATATCTTTAACACCTTTACGAGCAAAAAGGTAACCAATTTTTGTAAAAATATTTTTCTTAAAAGCTTTCTTTAATAAAGAAGACATAACTTTTAAAGCGCCTTCAGTGCTCTTTAAATAAATATTTCCACTAAAACCATCCATAATTAAAACATCACATTCACCTTTTAAAGGGTCGCGCGCTTCTATATTTCCACAAAATTTAATTTGTTTTGAAGCTTTCAATAATTGATAGGTTTCTTTAGTTAATTCGTTGCCTTTTTCTTCTTCAGTGCCATTATTTAATAAGAAAACATTTGGGTTTTCTTTTTTAAAAGAAATTTTATAATACAAACTACCCATAACAGCATAATTTAATAAATCTTCTTTAGTATTAGCAATATTTGCTCCTAAATCGCAAGCAACCATTTGCTTACCTTTAATCATAGTTGGAATTGGAGAAATGAAACCAGGATGTCTAACACCTTCAAGTCTTTTGATTTTAAAAACTCCAAAAGTAACTAAAGCACCAGTTGATCCGGCTGTAATTAAGGCATTAGCCTGCTCTGTTTTATAATTTGCAATAGCAATAGCTAAAGATGAATCTTTGTCATTGATTGCACTCATTGGATCAACATCCATTGTTAAAACGGTTTTTGATTCAATTATTTTTACATGTTTATTGTCTTTAAGTTCGCTCAATAAAGCAGGGTCGCCAACACAAATAAAATCAACATCGTCGTGATTTTCTAAAAATTGTTTAACGGCTGGAATGGTTGATTTTACACCATTATCTCCACCCATCATATCTATTACAAATTTCATATATCTGCTCCTTAAACAATAAAACCCTTTAAAAAGGGTTCTATATTTTATAATTTATTCAACGCCAATCAAATAAGAATAAACAGGTTGTAGACCGCTTCTTAAGTCGATATCGCAATCAGGGTAGTCTTTTTCAAGTCTACTTGCAAGTTTTTTTGCTTCATCATCTTTAACGTCTGAACCATAAATTACAGTGATAATCGCACTGTCTTCGTTAACCATGTTTTTACATAAATCATAGACAGCTTCATCTTTATTTTTCTTGCTACTAATAATATCTTTTGATTCTCTAATAGCTAAGTAATAGTCTTTTTTAACATCAACACCATTAATCTCAGTATCTTTAATAGCGAATGTGACAGAGCCAGATTTAATCAATCCTATCGCTTCATTCATAACTTTTAAATTATCTTCAACACTTAAATCAGCATTAAAATTCATTGCACAAACAATTCCTTGCATGATAGTTTTAGTAGGAATTACATGAACTTCAACTTTGTCTTTCATAATTTCAACAGCTTGATTGGCTGCAAGAATAATATTGCCATTATTTGGAAAAATGTAGCAAACTTTGGCATTGCTCTTTTTAATCATTTTAACAAAATCTTGAGTTGATGGATTCATAGTTTGTCCACCACTAACAATATAATTAACACAGACATCTTTAAATAATTCATCGATGCCTTTGCCACTACTTGTAGCAATTAAAGCATAATCTTTTGGTTCTTCAACTTCATTTTTTTCTTTACTAACTGAAGTGACTTTATCAGCTTTAGCATCCTTATTTTCATTATTATTTAAAATTTCATTATGTTGTTCAGTCATGTTTTCACATTTAAGTTTAACAAATTCTCCGAATTGTTGGGCATAATTGAAGATTGTGCCTGGAGAAAGAGTATGAACGTGAACTTTAACAATGTCTTCATCTTGAACGACAGCTAAAGAATTTCCATGACTTCCTAAAACACTAGTAAATCTTTGCTTATTAAAAACTTTTTTATCTTTTGTTGGACCTAAACGCAGGATAAATTCAGTGCAATATCCAAATTCACTATTTTCAGAATCAGCAGCAGTTTGTACGTTGCCTTTTGCCTCAACAGCAGTAGCTTCATTACGTTGAATAACGTATCCCTTAAGAGCAGATTCCATACCTTCAAAAATCTTTAATAAACCGGCTCCGCCGCTATCAACAACACCTACTTCTTTTAAAACTGGAAGAAGATTTGGAGTTCTTTTTAGTGAAGCATCAGCTTCAGACATAATAACTTTAAATGCCGATTCTATCGACATATCTTTAACTAATGATCTATGTAATTTTTCACTAGTTTCTCTAATAACAGTTAAAATTGTTCCTTCAACTGGTTTGATAACTGCTTTATAAGCAACCTTAGTTCCGTTATCAAAAGCATCGGAAAGATCGGTTACATTAATGCTAGCTTTTCCTTTTAAAGCATCAGCAAAACCTCTAAAAATTTGGCTAGTTATAACACCGCTATTACCTCTAGCACCCATCAATAAACCGCTAGAAAAAGCTTTAGCAATTGCGTAAACATCATCATCATTTTTATTTTGAACTTCCTTAGCTCCGCTAGTCATTGTTAAGTTCATATTCATTCCGGTATCACCGTCAGGAACAGGAAAAACATTTAAAGCGTCAACTTCAGGATAGTGGTTATATAGATTGTTAGCTCCACTAACAATCATTTGTTTTAATAATTGTCCGTCAATAGTTTTCATAATAAACTCCTTAAATTAGGAAGTTATAAATCAAGTAAATCTTCGATATAAACATTAATCTTGTTAAATCTTGGACCGTATTTCTTTTTTGTTTCATAGGCTATTCGCTTACTTACTTCATTTACAACTTCAGAAATTTTTACTCCATAAGCACAGATAAGATGGACATCAATATCATATCTGCCTTTGGAATTTTTAAATATTAAAATACCTTCGACATAATTTTGTTTTCTTAAAATAACTAATTGGTTTTTAATAGTTTTTACTCTCGTTAAACCAACTACTCCATAGGTTTCACTACATACATTTCCGATCAAAGAAGCCAGTTCCTTATTGTCGACTTCAAGCTTAACAAGATCAATAACTTTATTCTCTTTTTTAGAATCAGTAATGTTTTCTTTCATAATGCTCCTATAGTACCATAATTATATCACAATTTAATTTAATTAAATATATTAAATTACTATATAAAAAGTCCGACTACATCGGACTTTTTTAACATTTTTGTAATTTTTATTTACAAACAATATAATAGCATAAAAAAATAGCCCAGCTACTTCTTATTCTTGGCTTTCGCCTACCTTCAGCACTACAGCGCTTAACTTCTCTGTTCGGTATGGAAAGAGGTGTGTCCACTGCGTCATCGTAACCAGACTATTCTTTAAGAGTATAGCATATTTTTTCCATATGTTCTCTGAAAACTAGATATTCTTGATCATGTTCATTTCTGATATTACCCAAATCTTACTTTATATTTTTTAACTTAGTTAAAATCTTAGAAATTAAGTCCTCGTGCTATTAGTAATAGTCGACTTAATGCCTTGCAGCACTTACATCTCTATCCTATCAACCTCCTGACATTGGAGGGCACTTACTTCTTGCGAATGGGAAGTCTCATCTTACGGTAGGCTTCGCGCTTAGATGCTTTCAGCGTTTATCCTTTCCATGGGCAGCTACCCGGCCATGCTCCTGGCGGAACAACCGATATACCGTTGCCATGTTCATCCCGGTCCTCTCGTACTAAGGACGACTCCGTTCAAACTTCCAACGCCCACAACAGATAGGGACCAAACTGTCTCACGACGTTTTGAACCCAGCTCGCGTACCACTTTAATTGGCGAACAGCCAAACCCTTGGGACCTGCTCCAG
>DHEH01000007.1 GCA_002399785.1 Caryophanales bacterium UBA4855 | reverse complement strand
TACTTTATACTTACCACTTCAAAAGAACAAGAATTTCTATATATTTCTAAAACCTCTATCTAATTATTTGTATTGAATTAAATTTCAATTTTGAAATTGTTATATAGTTCTTGTTCTCGTTGTTCCTATTACTGCTTAATTCTTGAATAGAATCTTTGTTTTGAATATGGTCCCATATCTTTAGATTTGCCAGTTTTGATCCATCCTGGTATCTGCGCCATAATGAGAGAAATATTATTTGATTCTTGTTTATTGAAATCAGCTTTGTCTTTGCCAAAGCACTCAACCCATATCTCCATAGGACAAACATTTTCTCTTTGCCTAACTGCAGGACCAAATGAGTTTTGAGGAACATAGTATTTATCAAACTCCTTATTGAAGTAGTATTGTCTATCAGCGATGCAACATTCATCCCAATTATCAGGAAGAGGTTCATTTAGATATTTCTCCACTACTCCAGTTCTATCATCATGCTCCATAGCGTTATTTTGATAAGATGCCGCAATATCGATGAACTCACCACTGAGAAATAATGGCTCGCCATTTTGATAATAATGTTTTGCTTCAGCCCATAACTGATCCTTAAAGTACTTATCAAATTTGAAATTAGGAATTACATTCGTAGAGTTTATCTTGATAACCCAGAATCTTCTATTACCGGTTAGGTCTCTAAGATAACCTTGCTCACCATTAACTGTAGCAAAGATAATGCATTGTCTTGGATGCCATTCAACATGGTGACCATAAGAGGCTCTATATTTATCATCGGTGGATGAGATAAAGGCTTTAACTTTTTCAATATCAGCTTTTCTCATACCAGCTAGTTCTTGAATTTCAATTACCCAGAAACCTTGAACCTTTTCTCCAGCTTTCTTGGTATCATCCATATCAGATAGCTGTAATGAATCAGAAAAGAAATCTGGATTCACTAATGATTTGATAATTGTGGATTTACCAACACCTTGTTTACCATCAAGAACGATAATGTTATCGAACTTAATGCCTGGCTCATATATTCTTGCTACCGCTGCTGCAAACCACTTTCTGGTAACTTCTTTTGTATAAGCATTGTTATCAGCATCTAGATTATTAATGAATAGTTCTTCAACACGCTTAACTCCGTCCCACTTTGGAAGATTATCTAAATATTCCTTAACTGGATTAAAAGCTCTATCTTCAGTTACTTTAGTGAATGCGTTTTCAAAGTTTCTATCACTGAAGTCACAATAATGTTTTTCAATGTATATTTTTAATTGGGATGTATCGCCATCTCTCCAGAACTTTGTAGAACCCACTCTTGTCCAAGGAACGGTGCCTCTTACTTCAGAAGCATTAGCTAATGTATTGAATCCTATGTTTTTAAGATTCCCATCATTTTCCAATATGGTGACTAGGTTACTAACATTATTAACAATCTTGCCATCATCATTAGTTGTTAGCATATGCATCCAATCTAGATTAGTGGAATCTCCAAAATCTTCTTTAAGTGATTTGATGCTTTCTTCCGCCATCAGGCTTTTAACTTTTTCATCGTTTCTAGCCAAGTCACAAATCTTTTTGAATGATTGTTTATCATCTCCAAATAAATGAATTCTTACTAGATTGAATGAATTAAGTGTTTGTCCAACAGCTGGGTCATTAGCATGATGTGAATAAAAGAATTTGTCATCATAATTAATCGCACCAGCAACACTGCTTGAAGGAATAAGGTGATATCTATTGCCTCCAACATTTTCGTACACATCAGGAAGGAATGTTTCAATAGCTTCATCAATTGAATACGCTCTACAGAACGCACCAACTATTCCATCTTTAGTTAATGGATCTGTTTGTTTTCTTCCAGCATTACCACTATTAACATGAGCTTCTTTTGCTTTCTTAGGTAATGAAGTTAAATCCTTCCAATTTGGATATTTATCAAAGAAATAATAAGGATTTAACGGGTTTTTCTCTAATTTTTCATAAATATAAACTCCATCGCTTGGTGTGCTAGGCCAATACATAAGTTGATTAGTTTGGAATGATACTGGATCAACTTGCTCAATGCCTAACTCACCCGCTAAAAGTCTAGAAAGAGCAACATATTCATCACCATCAACATCTCTAGTTAAAGGAATAATTACTCTAAATCTAGGTGAGTCTGGTCTATTGCCATGAGTGGAATATAGAACGCACGTGTATTCAAAATCTCTTTTAAATTTATCAATGAATCCTAGTTCAGCATCATCAAGGTCAAGAGTGACTAAACTTCTATATTCAACGTTGTTTTTAAGACGTTGATTGTCTTTAAGTTTGCCACCGACAAATCCACCATGGTCTTTTGCTTCTTGTTTAGCTTCTTTAACAAAGTGTTTATATTCCTCCACTGTTTCGGAGGTATAAATTGTTTGGCTGAGTTTATTACATAGTTCATCCCAGGATATCTTTTTATTAATCCATCTTTTACTATTGGCTCTTTGACCAACAGCGATAACTAAGTTTCTCATAAATTAGTCCTCCTCATTTTCGTTATCGTTACCAATTGCAGCGGAGTCATTCCACTGCTCTGGTTCATTTTTCTTTTCCATCATCTCCAACATGAATTTCTTGGGATCAAAATCTTTACCATATTTCATTATTAAGATGTATTTAATGGCTTCGAAATCTGGTGGATAGTACTTCTCTTCTTCACTAACTTTACTTTTAGTGGCACCGATACCATTCTTCTCCATAGATTTTGATGTAGTTGTTTCTTTATATCCCATTGCCTTTTTCTTCAAAGAAGAGAACATGTCTTGAAGTAAGATTGCTTCGCCTTCAGCAATAGCTTTTTCTATTTCAGGATGCCTCTTCTTCAAAGCGATAAAAGTCACTTCACTAATACCAAGGTCATGACTTATTTGTTTTTGTGAGTAAAAAGTAGCGCTAGCATCTTTGATATAATCAAGTTTGCTATTGAGCACTCCGGTTCTCTTCCACATTTCATATGTATCTTCTTTTCTAGACATAAGACCTCCAAAATAAATAGCTAATGCTTAATTGATTTAAATTATTTAAGCGTTGTTATTTCATTTAGATGCTATACATCTATCGTATTTGTGTGTAGGTGATGGAAATACACTGTTTTCTTATTGTCAGAAATATCTAATAAATCCAGCACAGATAGAACAATATTCACAGAACCATTGAGTACTCAAATGAGGTGCCTTTTTGATGTAGTTATGGAGTTGTTCTTCAGTGACAGTATCTCCGAAAAACTCATAGCCTAAGAATCTAGCAAAATCCATCAATGCGTGATATCTTTCCCACTCCTCAACGCTTTCTGGCATATCGAATCGTTCGAAATAGTATTTATCAGCTAATTTGAAATAACGACTTTCAATGCTATCTTTTCTTACAACATTTGCTTCAGGCATACTAATTCTCCTCAAACGTTCTATACTCAAACGAAATTGAATCTTCATCGATAATTGAATTGCCTTTTAAAGCAATTTTTCTTGTGATTATTTTGCCAGCAAAGATACCACCGAATAACTTATGGAAGTTTTGTGAGCAGTAATTAACAATCCAAGTAGCGTTTGTAAATAAGATATGAAGACCAAAGCTATCTACTTCATCAACAATTTGATAAACGAAGTCAATTGCATCTACCGCTGTTGGATAAATAACTTTGTTGTCTTCTAAGTACTTGGCAAATAAACGTAAAGAACTTCTAGCAGCTTCACCACTTTTGCCTTTTGGAATATCAGTTTCCTTAATTAATTTTTCAATCACTTCCACGTAAGGGAGTGCTTTACTTTCATCTAACAATGCAGCACATCTTTTAGCAGTTGTGAAATCAATTTTGTTAGTTTTGCTAACAGTCTTTTTAATAAACATAAAAATTTTCTCCTTATATACATACAAGCGAGAAGCTCTATTAATATTAATGATTAAGCACGTCTTCTTTTTGGATACACAAAGACACAATCATCGCCTATAGTAGAGCTTCTTTAGCTCGTTATTTTTTGTCATCATCTTTTACCAATGATTCTTGATAAGAGACTTCCTCTTTCCAGATAACTTCAATAGGAATTTCTAGAGCAATGGCTAGCAAGTTCAACGTCTTGAACTGAATCGCAGCTCCTATAACGCCATTCTCTAATCTGTTGTAATGCTGATGGGTAACATCCATTAGGAGAGCAACACGATATTGTGAGTAGCCAAGATTTTGTCTGGCATTTACTAAATACATTCTTATCGGATGGTATTTCATGTCGCTTCTCCTTTCTAGGTTTTGCCCTTCAACTGTGTGAATTTTTGATGATCATAAGTGCACTCTTTTTCTTCACACTTAAATCTTAAAATACGCAACAAGAACTTGTAAGATACAAACTTTGAAAAGATTTTTTGTTATCGTTAAACGAAATTTTTTAATACTTATACTTTGTATATTGTTTATTTGCTTTTTAATAGTTTTATTTTTTTGTTATTGTTATGTGTTGATTTTCTTAATAATCGAAAATAAGATATAGGTGATTGGATGGTCAAAATTATGGAAGAAACAAATTCAAGAAAGATTATTGAAGAAAAATTAAAAGAATTTACGCCTGAGCAAATGGAGCAAGTTGTAGCTAATCTAAATATGTTCGCTAAAACAATTTCTTCAATCGAACTTCCTCAACCAAAGTTTTCAGAAAAAGATATTAATGAAATGACTCAATCATTAAAAGCTGTGAGTAAAGCATATTCAGAAATGGATCTTGTTTCAATTGTTGAGAAAATCGCTAAGTCTTTTCATAACAATACAACACCAAAAGGGATTGATATTCCTAAGTATTGCAAATTAAGAAAAATTAAAATGCAGGAATTAAGTGATGCTATTGGTGTTAGCAAGACCACTATGAGTAGATATGTTTCTGGTGAAATTGATATGCCTGCTTCAAAGGCACTTCAAGTAGCGGAATATTTAAATGTTTCATTAGATTTATTATTCAAAAGAAAAAATAGAGAAATGACTCTTGGCTATATTGGAAAAGAGTTTTATCTTCATGAGTATGACTATAAGAAAAAGGAATACGTGCCTACACCTATGACGTACGTATTAGATAAAAACTTAGAACCACTTAAGGATAAGAATCTAATCATAATCAGATACAAAAAGCCTATTTATGAATTAAATTTGCCTAATGATGCTATTCTTTTCATCACTGAAGGATCTGACGCTATTGATTTAGGCACAACTAAAAAAATCGCTGTTTGTATTAAAGATGATTTTGATGATGAATTCTACACCTATATAGAGCCGCTCCAAAGCGAATCATCTGATAAAGATTATTCAAGTGTTATTAATTATACATATAAAAAGGATGGCAAAACCATAACTGTTCGCTTATCTAAATTGAAAGAAATGGTTAAGTTTGTCATCCATAAAGCAGTCATTGATTTCTAGCTTATATTTGATAAATTTTTATCATCGAATCAAATAGAGAAACAAGTCTTTTGAATCGATTATCATCATTATTGAAATCCTTGTTTTTAATTATCTCTTTAATATTCTTTTGAGTTTTTGATTTGTCACTTAGCTGTCCTTGATATTGTTTCAATTTTTCATTATATCCATTCCATCGAATCGGGGATAATGCACCGTTGAACGTAAATGTTTCTTTTGGATACATCAATTCTACTGTAACAGCCTTTTGATATATGTCCTTTTTAACAATATTGTTATCTAAATCATAACAAGGATAATTTGAAAAAATATCATCATTAGGAAGTAACATTTTTTTAATATATCTATTTGATTCTTTTGCCGCTGAATAGGATTCATACCCGGAAGAATCGCTGTCAAAAATGAAAATAATTTTAGACTTTAAGTTTGAATTGATGCAAATCTCCATATATTTCTTTAATTCTGAACATCCTGATTGAATTGATTCCATAGGAATAAATTGGAAACAATCGGCCATTCTTGGATTTAAATTTAAGAGAGCAGGCTCCAAATATACACCATCAGTTTTTCCTTCTGTAAAAACCAAAATCTTAGAAGTTATATCATATTTTTGTAATTTCTCAACTTTATAATTAAAAGAGGCTAGAATGCATTCCAAATCATATTCAATTTCAAAATCATCCGGAAGTGCTAAAAGAAGCAAAGGAAGAAGGTATTTTCTATATGGTTTTGTAAGAAGGAACTGCTCGTCAATGTCATTGTCAGCAGATTTATAGCTATTTTTAATACTCGTTTTAATAGCAGATATTACTCTAGAAGAAAATGTTATATCGTTAAAGCTATTCGAGATATACTCAACCACTTTATCAATATCGTTAAGTTTAGAAATGTGATTAAAGAAAGGTTTAGTTTTAAACATTATAAAAACTGCTTTAATAGAATTAAGATAATTATCAAGTTTATAGTCTTCATCAAAATTCATGTTGTCGTATGGCCCTTGATTATCATAATCATATGTAATCCAAAATATTGAATTACAAGACAAATAAATTGCTTCTTGAAGTTCATCTCTAGTTATATCTTTCTTAAGAAAATAACGTTCTCTTGCTTGTTTAATGCTAGTTTTAAGTTTTATATATTTATTAACTGGATTTTTACGTTTATCTTCCAGGTCGGTATTTAAATTAAATACATTAAAAATTTCTTCGTCTATTTAATCGTTAACAAAATTAAAATTAAAACCATTTATAGTAAAATTAGATTCCATTCTTCTCTCCTTTTTTTATCTTCGCAAAAATCTCTTCAAATTTCATAAGTTCACTTGACTTAATAACCGATCCTAGGTTAGTTGGTATTCTAGTTTTTGTATAATAATTTGGTAATGAATAAAGAGCTACTTCACCATTAACTTGGTGTTGTGGTCCTCCATATAAAATTCCTACAAACAATAATCTGCTTCCAATGATAACATCGTGTTTCTTTGTGTAGCTTCCTTCATTCAAAATAAAAACAGGGGAACCGCTTGAACCAGGGAAACAAGCCATATCAACTAAAAATTCATTTTTTGCTTGATAATTATACTTAATATGAGTCGCGGTAATTCCTTTTCTTATAATAGGCTTATGATTATAAAAATCTTCAATTCCAATTGGATATCCAACCATTATTGTTTCTTCTATTGCTGCTAAGTCTTCTATTGTTTTTTCATCGGGAATTAAACCGATATCGAGTGCAACATAAAACACATCAATATTTCTATTTCTAAGAAAATTGAGATACGCGCCAATTGGCAAACAACATAAATCAATTCCAGACGGGTGCCTAATCCATTGCGTTCCATAAGAATCATATTTGATTGTTTCAAGATTATTTGGGTTTCCTTGCTTATCCATTTTGCAAAATTCAAAATGAATATGAGAAGCGTTTTCAATAACATGACAATTTGTAACTACACAAGGGATAGACAATTCAGCATTCTTGCAAAAGTTAAATATAAATCCTGTTCCGCTTCCGCTATTGCCATCATTGTATGTGCAACAAATCTTAACTGTTGAATAAAGTAGTTGTTCTGATATAGTCATTTCCATAAATTAGGCTCTAAACAAAATATTATCACAACATTAAAACTTTTTTGCATATTCCCATCACCTATTCAATTTATTTGATTGATTTAAACTATAAGCGGATACACAAAAACACGGTTTTAAACCATAGACGTCTTCTAGGGAAACCCAGGGGACTTTTATTTATGGAAGATAATAAAATTATTAATACAACTGAAGAACAAGAACAAACTATTGAGCGTGCTGTTCTCGCGTTTTTACTAACTAAAGAACTCATTACTCCAGTGGAAGCAAAACGAATTGCTCGAGACTTAAATATAGTGAATATAAATGTTGATGTTACGAGCAACATGAGTGATGTATGTAATAGGAGGTATTCATAAAATGAATAAGACTGTTACCACTATTGCTCCAACAAGAGCGATGCCAGCCATTACTGACAAAGAAACAAACATGACTCTAATGAGAAATGTAGGTGCCTATTGCCGTGTTTCTACTGACAGTGATGAGCAATTAAATTCTTATGACCAACAAGTTGAAGAATGGACCAAGCGAATCTTAGATAATCCATCATATAGATTAGTAAAGATTTATGCGGATGCGGGGATAAGCGGAACTTCAATTAAAGGTAGAGATGGATTTAAAGAAATGCTAGATGATGCTAGAAGAGGTAAGCTCGACTTAATCCTAGTTAAATCCATATCTAGATTTGCCAGAAACACTGTTCTAACTATTTCCACGATTAGAGAACTTAAGGAATTAGGTGTTGAGGTATATTTCGATAACGAACATATGTCCACTTTTGATCCTAAGAATGAATTCATGTTCTCAATTATGTCCTCAATGGCCCAGGAAGAATCTAGACACATTTCAGAAAACGTTAAATGGACATTCCAAAAGATGATGAAAGAAGGAAAGCCATTTGTTAACTGCACTAGATTCCTTGGCTATAAGAAAGATGAGCAAGGGAACCTAGTTATTGTTCCTGAAGAAGCTGAGATTGTTAAATACATCTTTGAGCTATATGACCAAGGCTATGGACCTGCTGCAATTGAGAAGAAACTTAAAGCTAGACATTATAAAACTGCAGCGGGTAATCCTTATTGGTACGCAAGCACAATTAACGGTATTTTAAGAAACGAAAAGTACAAGGGTGACCTACTACTTCAAAAATCTTATACCGTTGATTATTTGACTCACAAAGCAGTAAAAAATAAAGGTGAAGTTCAACAATACTATGTAAGCAATTCTCATGAACCTATTGTCAGCATTGAATTGTGGGAAAGAGTTCAAAAGAGATTAGCTTCTCAAGCTCTTAAAACAAGAGGCAAGAATAGAGACTTATCTAAATATAATGCCCGCTATCCACTAAGTGGAATGCTTATGTGCTATCACTGTGGCAGATCCTTTAAAAGAAGACAATGGACTCAAGGTTATAAAACTCCAAAGATTATGTTTCAATGTAATGGATACGTAACGACAAACATGACTAATAAGAGATGTGTTGCAAAACCAATAAGCGCCACTATCATTTATGAGGCTTGTGTTGATGTTATTAATAAGATTTATCTATCTAACGGAAAAGCATTCCAAAAGATACTTAAGGCTATTGAGACTAATCTTGAAGTAGCCAACATCGATAAAGACTTACAAGCTAAATACGATAGAAGAAAAGAATTGGAAAACCAATTGGACTTCTTACTCAACGAACGTATGAAAAAGAATGACCAAGAAATTCAAAGAAAGCTCGATACCAAGTATTCGGAAACCATGGACCAATACAATTCAGTCCAAATGGACATTGCCTACCTCAGTCAAAGAAAAGAAAGAACCAGCGATTCATCTGAACGCTATCAAAAGATTAAAGATATTCTTAAAGGAAAGACTCTCACTGCTGAGATGTTAACCAAAGAAGTAATCGATGCATTTATTCTTCCATTATTGTTCTAGATAGAAACAACGTTGTCTTTGTTCTTAATGGTTCTGGAACAATGGATGTAGACGATATTAAAGAAAAGCGTAAGCAAATAATTAAAAGACAATCTGTTTACGAAAACACAATTTTCTTAAGAGATCCAATCAAGTTAATGACACTACATTACACAGTAGTTCTTGTATAAAAAAGCCCTCATTTCTGAGCAAATAGTTGAGATTTGATGGATTTTAAATAATCGGAACATCAATTCTATCTCTAGCAACGCATTTATCGTCTTTAACAATAAAACATTCAACGTAATGTGGTCCGTGGAAATTACTATGCTCATTTTGAGTCTCTTTTCCTTTAAAAATTGTACCTCTAACTTGGTTTCTGGAAACAGCCTCTGATCCTACATTACGCACTTTCCAATAAATGTCATATGGTCTTTCAACATCACAATATTCAATATAAAATTCTAACGATTTAGATTGCTGAACTATGAATCTATTCGTTGGTGAAATGTGTTGCAACAATTCTTTCAATTTTTTAGTCATAAAACCATCAGAAGAAACATCACAATTAATTCTTAAACTATTTGTAATTCTAATTGTAAATAACTGTTGGATGAATTGTTCTTTGTCGCCTGCTTTCGAATCATATAATGGGTTGCTAGGAAAGCCATTCCCGAATAAAGTAATGCAGTTATCCCAAAGCGTGCAAAAATCCTCATCGCTAAGTTTTTTATATGCTTTTTCAGCTTTTTTCTTAAATTTAGAAAAAGAGATTTCTTTATATTCATTTTCCCCTAAAATTTTAAAAGACCGAACGGCATCGCAATTCAAGAAAGCAAAAATCTTTTTAAGACATGCTATCCAATCTATATTGCTGCTTGTTATACCAAAATATTGGTATTCATTCGACAAAAATTGGTGAACAAGCAAATCGATTTCAATACCTTTTATATCGACGTTTTGCTCATCTTTTCAGCATCTTAGAATCATGCATAAATCTCGATAAATCTGATAAGAAGTACAAAATTTTTCTACTTCCTTTTTTTGTTCTATTGGGTTTGTTAAAAGCCATTCTCCATTATCGTGAGTGTTAGGATATGTTAATTCACTTGAATATGAGTACAGTTTGAAAGAAGGTACAAGCTCTATGAAAATTTTATTAAAAAGCGCATCAACAACCTGTCCATCTCCTTTGATGGTTGAATTAGGATATCTTTCTTCTAAATGCGTTTTTATTTCGACTAATAGCTGCGATTGTATATTGCCTCTACGCTGAGAAAATCTTTGGTAAACATTATTAGGAAGAATATAGCAGACATCAATATCGCTGGATGAAATAGATGTCCCCCTTCCGTAAGATCCAGAAACTATAAAATTTTGATCATCATAAGAAATACCGTAGTAAATAGAATTTAGTTTTTTTGCTATTGCTTTTACACTTTTTAAAACATCTTGTTTATTTACGGCATTATTATTTATTAAATTAATAAAAGCTGTATTTAAACTCATAATAAATTAAAATCTATTTCTTCATCTTCTCTTTCTTTAAGTTTCACTTCAGCCATTTTAACAATGCTGTCAGGTATTGTGGGCAAATTTCTTTGACTTGATGCATATGTCTCATTAATCGACTCAATAGTAAATTCAATCATTTCCTCAGACATGGTACCAGAAGCTATTTTATCCTTTAAAACAAGAAGGCGATTTTTTAAATCAAACAATTTAGTGGATGAGTCTTTAAACATTTGGATATTTTCTTTTGTTTCAATTTTATCCAAAATATCACCAAAAAATACGGTTGCAGCAGTGATAATGGATGATGAAATGGTGCCTATTTGATTATTGAAAAAGGCAAAAGTAGCAGTTGCCAACGAAGCAGTTGCTGTAAAAACAATTTTGAGTATCTTAAAAAGCTTTCTTCTTTTTTCGAGTACTTCTAAGTATGTTCTTTGTATTTTGTGCGTCCAAATTATTGAGTTGTAGGTTTGATTAATTGAATCTTTAAAAGCTGTTTTTGCCATAGAAGGCCCCCTTCTTTCTTATATTAACGCATTAAATGATAATCGCATATAAAATTAATAAATTTTAAAATTTTTATAATATCTATCAAAGTTTTCTGTGCTCTTTTTAGCTTCTGCTTCTTTAAGAATTGCGTAGTGTTTGTTTATTTCTTTTATAATATCTACGCCTTCTATATCTGTTGGTTCATTCAATTCTTCGCATAAAGCAAAATACGAATTAACTGTTACATTAGCAAGAATTGAGCATATCTCAAAATAATGTAAAATTGGATATCGGGAATTATTCATGCTTCCGTGAGCATATCCGTTACACATGTTGTGATAATAGTCCAACAATTCAAACTGTCCACTACATTCATCATTACTAAATTTTGAAAGAATAAATTCTTTTAAACCAGCAAATGTATATGGTCTTGTTTTAACTATGTTGTGGTATTTAGGAATGATATCAACCCATCCATAATGCAAATAATTAATTTTGTTCTTTTCTACTTTATTGATTCTATTTTCGAATTTACTTAAAAATTGATCAGGAAAAGGTTGACCAATGCTTTGTCTTAATTCGTACTCACTAAATTTATAATATTCTGCAATTGCGACTGGGCAATTATGAAACACATTTGCCCTCAAATACTCTTCAATAATAATTCTGCATGTCGAATAAGAGCAGTCGGCAAAATTGTCTTGAAGAAGCGATAATATCGCGAGTGATTTATTGGCAATATTTGTGTAAACAAATGGCATCTTTTTAGATTTAGGAGCAAGAGCTAAGAAACGAGTTTCCAAGATTGCTACATAATAAGACAAAGGAAATAGCAAAAATTTATCTCCTTTAATAAATGGTAACTCTCTTATAAATAAGTCAATATTTGGACGAAGTTTTATCATTACATAAACATCAGCCATCAATTCTCTTTTGTATTCGTCATCGGCTTCTAGTTTTGTCCGTTCTTCATTTGAAAGAAAAATGATACGCGATCTGTGCACTCCAACAATATGCTGACACAAAACGTAAAAAACATTTTGCATTTTCCCACTAAGCAAACTTTGCATATCTTTAGGAACAGAAAGATAAGACTCCAAATCAGGATAAATTGCCATCATTGTATACATTATTTCAAGCATAAAATTCAATGTAATTTGGCCAGAAAAAATGTTTTTCAAAGCTTTGTTTAATTCCTTTTTGCTCTTCTCAATTAATTGAAGTTCTTCTTTAGTAATCAATGGATTATTCATATCCATTATTTTAGAAAAAACATCAGTAAAAATAAATCATTTGCTTAGCTGAAAACTAGACATGTTTCCCATCTACACCCTTTTCAATATTGTTCAAATTTCAACGTTCATTGATGATAAACAGTAAATGTTTTCTAAAGAAAAAGGCTCAAAAAATGAGCCAAATTTCACTATATTAGTGTTTCAAAACCAGTGATACTACTGCTTCAACGTGGAATGTATGTGGAAACATATCAACTAAATTAATTGATTTAACATCATATTTTATTTTTAATAATTTTAAATCTCTTGCTAAAGTACCGACATCACAAGAAACATATATTATTTTATTAGGTTCGTTTTTTAATAAACTCTTTAAAAATGGATCATCTAATCCTTTTCTTGGAGGATCAACAAAAACTACATCGTATTTTTTATTCATCATATAATTCGAAGCGTCATCACAAACAAATTTTGCATTTGTAATTCCGTTATATTTAGCGTTATTTGTTGCATCATAAATTGCTTCTTTAATTATTTCAACGCCATCTACTGTTTTACATTGTTTACTAGCAATCAATCCAATAGTACCAATTCCACAATATGCATCAAGAACTATATCGGTTGGTTTTAATTCTGCTTCTTTAATAGCTAAATTATAAAGAACCTCACATTGGTCATGGTTTACTTGATAAAAAGATTTAGAAGAGATCTTAAATCTAATGCCACACAATGTGTCATAAATAAATCCACTGCCGTAAACTACATCTTCTTTAGATCCTAAAATTACATTTGTATCTCTATCATTTAAATTGAAAACAACTGTCGATATATATGGATTTTGTTTAACTAATTCTTTAACAAAATTCTTTCTTGAAGGAAACATTAATTGGTTAACAACAAAAACAACCATTGTTTCATTACTTACTTTTCCATGACGAATCAAAACATGACGAACAACGCCTCTTCTGGTATCTTCATTATATGGATCAATATGCATTGTTCGCATAAGTTCTTTTATTGTCTTTAAAATGTTGACGTGAACTTTATCTTCAATAGCACAATTTTCAATAGGAACAATATCATGGCTTTTATATTTATAGAAGCCATAAATTATTCTTTTTTGTCTATCAAAACCAAAAGGAATTTGAATCTTATTTCGATATTCATAAGGATATTCCATCCCATATATATTTGAAATTCCCTTGCTAATCCCCCCTATTTTCTTTAAAGTATCACTTGCATGATTAAATTTAAGTTTAAGTTGTTCTTGATAATCTAAAGCTTGAAAACAACATCCACCACAAGCAGTTGAACATGGACATTTTGGTTTAATTCTAAAAGGTGAAAAGGTATTAATCTTAACAATTCTACCAACATCAAAATCTTTCTTTTGATAAAGAATTTCTATCGTTGCTTCTTCGTCCTTTAATAACCCAGGAACAAAAATAACCTTACCATTATTTTTAACTATTCCTTGTCCATCAAAAGTATAATCCACACATTTCCCGTTAATTGTTTCTTTCATAATTAAAACCTCAAATCGTTAGTATACACTGCAACATGCTGGAATTTATGAACTAATTTTGAAATTAATTTTATTGCTGTTTGCACCACTAAGTTACCTAAATATAATAACACTGCATAAATTGCAGTTCCTAATATTCCAAATGGTCTAAAAGCAAGGCCAGTATCACCGATTGGTATTTTCCATAGATCCCAAAGTTTACCAAAGACTGGCATACTAGAACTTTGCAATAAAGAAATGTTCCACATATTAATATTTTTTGAATATGGTCCACTAATTAACAAAGGAATCAACACATTAACACCTTGAGCAATTAACAAAAATAACATACATATAAGCCAACTATCTAATGTTGTCATTTTAATTTGCGAAAAAGAATAATCTCCTAATCTTAAATAACCAAATATGATTGCACCTAAATTGATTAAGATTCCGTGCCATAAAAGCGTATGGACCACCATTCCCCAATCACCAAAAACTGTCCCATCTTCCATAAAGAATCCCCATAAAACAACCTTTAGACCAGCTTGAAACCCTAAAACAGCTATTCCACCAATAAAAGCATATAAACCAATAAAAATAAGAATAGATTGTTTAACTTTTCCTTTTAAGAAAGGTACCAAAGGACATAAAAACATATGTAAAGAACATAATTGAAGTGGCAAAATACCCCACATATAATTGAAGGTTCCTAAAGTCCCATATATTTTGGCATATGTAATTTGTTTAAAAATCTCTAGAAGGATTAATAAAATACCTAACGAAAAAATCGTTATATCAAATATTTTTTGTTTTCCTCTTAAATTATAAAACAATGTATAGATTAACGGAAAAGCTAAAAAACTTAACGTAACAAGCGAAACAACAACAATGTTATTTACATCTAATTGTTGGACGCCTTCAGGAAATTCAAAGGGAAAAAAACCTTTGTTTACTGCCCACACAAAATTCATGATTATATTTTACTTTATTATTTATTTATATTAAATATAAAAAGAACAACAATATGTTCCTCTTTTCAAAATCACATGCAAAACCCTATTATTTTTTCATTAATGAGGCAATATATTCAACTTCTTTCGCTACATCTAACCTTGGAAATAATAAGCCGCCCTTCTTAACATTTAGATTATTTATAATTGATGAATCATGAATATTGTTATAATCACGTTTTTCTATAGCTAAACCTAAATCATCCATTGCTTCATCTGACTTATGAGTTAAAGCAGGCGATAAAAGCATACTGCTAACAAATATAACGTAAGAAAGATGAGACATAACGCACTCTAATTCTTCCTTTTTACCTTCATCTTTGGCTAAAGCCCAAGGAGCGCTATCTTCAATATATTTATTAGCTTTATTTAATAATTCAATAACACTTGTAAATCCGTCAGTAACCTTTAATTCTTCCATTGAAGCTTCATAATCTTCAATAGTTTTTCCGATTGATTCTTCAATGTCTTTAGCCTTAATTTCTTCAGAATGTTTATAAACTGGAATAACACCATTAAAATATTTAATAATCATTGAAGTTGTTCTACTGACTAAATTTCCGTAATTATTAACTAAATCGCTGTTGATTCGCTCAACAAATTGTTCTGGAGTAAAAGTTCCGTCTTGTCCAAAAATAACTTCTTTAACAAGATAATATCTTAGCGAATCAACTCCATATCTTTCAATTAATGGATAAGGAGAAACCACATTACCTTTTGATTTAGACATCTTTCCGTCTTTCATCATAAGTAATCCATGAACAAAAATCTTATCAGGTAATCTAAGATTTAAAGCAGTTAAAAATTCTGGCCAATAAATAGTATGAAATCTAGTAATATCAGCACCAATTACGTGAACAATTTCACTATCTTCATCTTGCCAAAATTTCTTAAATAAAGAATCGTCACTCGAATCGTATCCTAAAGCGCTTAAATAATTGCACAAAGCATCGAGCCAAACATAAGCTACATGGCGCTTATTTTCTCTAATTGGTACACCCCAACTAAAACTAGTTCTGCTGACGCAAAGATCATTTAAACCAGGTTTAATAAATGTATTTAACATTTCGTTTTTTCTAGCTTCAGGATAAATAGTTCCTTCTTTAGAAAAATAATTCATTAATTGTGGTAAATATTTTTGAGTTTTAAAGAAATATGCTTCTTCAGTTTCTCTTTGCACTGGACGTCCACAATCTGGACAAAGATGTTCTTCACCAACTTGAGTATCGGTCCAAAAAGTCTCACATGGAGTACAATACCAACCATCATATTTACCTATATAAATATCATCATTGTTTAAGAATTTAGAAAATACATCTTGCACAACATGAATATGTTTTTCATCAGTTGTTCTAATATAAGCATCATTAGAAATATCCATGGCTTCCCATAATTTTCTAAAAACACTGACTTTTTTATCGACATATTCTTTGGGAGTAAGGCCTTCTTTTAAAGCGTTTTGTTCAATCTTTTGACCATGTTCATCGGTTCCAGTCAAAAAGAAAACCTCACGATGTCTCATCCTTTTATAACGAGCCAAAGCATCACAACAGGTTGTACAATACGCGTGTCCAATATGTGGCTCTCCACTTGGATAATAAATAGGCGTAGTTATATAAAATTTATTCTTTTCCATATGTTTCATAGTATAGCAAATAGATAGATTTAAAAAAAGTAAGTAGGATTATTTTCTTAAGTAAAAAGCTTTAAAATAACTTCATTAATCATAAAAAAGCGAACTTTTCAGTTCGCTTTTAATTTTTAATTTCGATTAAGAATTATTTAACTTGATCTTTTCTGTATTTCTTATTGAACTTATCAACTCTACCATCGTTTTGGACAAATCTTTGTTTGCCGGTATAGAATGGATGGCAATTACTGCAGGTATCAACTCTGATTTCGTTTAAAGTTGATTCTGTTTCAAATGTATTACCGCAAGAGATGCAGGTAACTTTACATTTGTGATAATTTGGATGAATATCTTTTTTCATACACTTACTCCTTCCGCCTAAGGTCATAACAATTTACACCTTAAGAAAGCACGTGTGATTATAATATCAATTCTTATAATAATATTCAAGCGATTATTATGTTGTTTTGTGCATTAAAAAATAACGATTTTATGAGATATTTTTTCAAAAAACCACTGCAAAGACCCATTATTTTTTAAATAAGTCTATTTTTATGAATAAAATTGATATTCTTCCAAACCCTTTTTATTTACAATAATTATATTAGTTATATAATTAAAAATATATTTGGAGGTAATTAAATGATTAGTAAAAAAATGGCTGCATATATTATTAATTTAGCAAGTCAAACTGGTGCTGATTTCGTTGAAATTTTTAATGAAGATACATTAAAAAAGAACATCGCATTGGAAGAAGATAAAGTTGATGATATCATCACCACCAATACCTATGGTGTTGGTTTAAGATTATTGAAGGGTTTACAAAGTGTTTATGGTTATACAAGTGATTTAAGTAAAAAAGGGTTAAGCGAATTAGCATATAATTTATCTGCTTCGTTCAATGGAAAAAAAGTTCTTCCTGATGTTGTAACTTTTAAAAATCAAAAGTATAAAAAAGTTAATAAACCAATTAAAAGCGTATTAGAGGTTCCAACTAATGAAATAATCGATTTATTACGTGTCGGAATTGATGAAATGAAAGTTTATGACAAACGTATTGTTCGTAATATGGCTTATTTTTTAATCGATATAAAAGATATAACTATTTTTAATAGTGATGGAAAAATATTTACCAAACATAACGAATACGGAAGATACATTTTAAATTGCGTCGCTTCTGATCAAGGAAAAATGCAATCAGCTTTTACTGGTCCTGGTTCACAAGGTGGATGGGATTTCTTTACAAAGACACTTAATGTAAAAGAATTAGCCCATGATACTGCTGTTAAATGTATAAAAATGTTAGAAGCAAGAGAATGTCCAAGTGGCCACTTCCCAGTTGTTATCGGAAAAGGATGGGGCGGAGTTATCTTCCATGAAGCTTGTGGACATCAGCTTGAAGCAACTAGTGTTGCTAAGGGATTAAGCGTTTTCTCTGGAATGAAAGTCAAACAAATCGCAAATACTGTAGTTAGTGCTTACGATAACGGAACTATGCCTAACGAATGGGGAAGTAATGATATCGATGACGAAGGAATTTCTACTCATAATAATTGTTTAATTAAAGATGGGATTCTTGTTGGATATCTTGTCGATAAATTTAATGCTCGTAGGATGAACGAAGAACCTAATGGTTGTTCAAGAAGACAATCTTATAAATTTGAACCAACCAGCAGAATGTCAAATACATATATTGCTCCTGGAAAATCATCTTTAGAAGATTTAATTTCTAATACAAAATTAGGAATTTATGCTGTTTCCTTTGGCGGAGGCAGTGTCAATCCAGCTACCGGTGATTTTAATTTCGGTTGCGATGAAGCTTACATTATTAAAGATGGTAAAATAGGCGAACCAGTAAGAGGAGCAACCTTAGTTGGAAACGCTAAAGAGATCTTAAAACATATAGATATGGTTGCTAACGAACTTGCTCTTGGTCAAGGTGAATGTGGAAGCGCAAGCGGAAATATTCATGTCAATGTCGGTCAACCTGCAATTCGTGTTGATGATATTACAGTCGGTGGACAAGGAGGAAATATCAATGAATTTTAATAAATTCTTTTCAAAAGCAAAAGAAAACGGAATAACTGTCAGTGAAGTTAATATTTCAAAAGACAAATCCACTTCTATTTCGATTTTTAAAGAAGTCATTGATAATTTTTCAATGTCTTCATCAACTCGTATCGCGGCTCGTGGTGTTTATAAAGGAAAAGTTGGCGCTGCAGTAACCGAAAAAGATGATGCTTCTACTATTGATTTCTTGATTTCAAATATTCAAGATACTGCTTCTTATGTAGAACACGAAGAAGAACCAATTATCTTTGAAGGAAGCAAAAAATATCATAAGAAAAATGTTTTTAATAAAGATTTAGAAGCTTGGAACACTAAAGATATTTTATCTCTTTTGTTCTCTCTTGAAAAAACCTTACAAAATGCTGATAAAAAAGTAACTGATGTTCAATTAACATTTGAAGAATCTTCAAACGAGAGAACTTTAGTTAATTCATATGGATTAAATCTTAAAAATCATTCAAATTATTTTGTTATATATGCCGAAGTCATCATGAAATTAGGAGACGATGTTAAAAGCGAAGGCAAAGTTTTTGTTGGTACCGATCCTAAATCTTTTGATATCAAGGCTTTTAGCGATGATGTCATCGCTAAATGTAGTTCTAAATTTAATGGTGTCGATATTAAAAACGGAGCTTACAAGACAGTTTTAAATCAAAGTTCAGTTTCATCTTTACTTAAGAGTCTTATGCAAAATGTTAGTAGTGAAGAAACACAAAAACACTCCTCTTTATTTGAAGGTAAGGAAAAACAACAAATTGTTAGTAAAAAACTTACTATTTCGGAAATGCCTTTATTAAAGAATCCATCATTTACTTATTTTGATGATGAAGGTGTTGCTACTTATAACAAAAAAATAGTTAATAAAGGAATTTTAGAAACTCTTTTATATAACTTAAATACTGCTAAGAACGCTGGCGTTGAATCTACCGGAAACGGATATGGCGGTTTAGGAAAAATCGGGGTCGACTTTGTTAGTTTATTTGTAAAACCAGGTAAACTTTCTCAAGAAGAATTGTTTAGAAAAATTGCCAACGGTGTATTTATTACCGATGTAACTGGACTACACGCTGGATTAAATTCACGTTCTGGAGAATTCAATCTTCAAGCAGAAGGCTTTGTAATTAAGGATGGCAAAAAAGGATCACCACTTAAATTATTTACTTTAAGCGGAAACCTCTTCAAAATGTTTAATGATGTGCTTGCAGTTGGAGCAGATAACGAATATCAACCAAGCGGAACAATTTGTCCATCAATTGCTTTTAAAGGTTTAAAAATTAGTCAATAATCAAAAAAAGAATAAGGATTTGCAGGGGATTTTGAAAAACTGCAAATCCTTTTTTCATATAAAAAGACCTATCAAATTATTAATAGGTCTTTTAAATTAAGAAAATTTTATTTGTGATTTAAGATATAAAGAATTCCAATTGTTTTTGGTCCACAATGACTAGAAACAACACAACCCGCTTCAGTAATATGTAAATTGCCTTTAGGAACAAATGGCGATAATTTATCATATATGTATTTATCTTCTCCATCCATATATCCTGAATGTGTAATAAAGACACAGCTTAGATCAATATTCTTATCTTTTAAATCATGCATAAACTCATCAATTTGAACATCAACCGCTTTAATATAATGACCTCTTGGTTTTTTATAAACAGTTAATTTTCCATCAATAACTTTTGCTACAACAAAGATTTTTAACATGTGAGCGACAACCATTGTCATTCCACTACATCTTCCACCTTTATAAAGATAAGTTAAGGTATTAATACAAAATTTAGCGCTCACTAAAGGAACTAGTCTTCTAATTTCTTCAACAATTTCATGAACATTTTTACCTTCATTTCTTAAATCGCCCATCTTTACAACTAATAATCCAGTTCCTGTAGAAAGATTTTTTGAATCAACTATCTCTATACGGCCTTCTGGAAATTCCTGTGAAGCAATTAACGCATTATTAACTGTACTTGACATGGTTGATCCAATACCTGTAAATAAAATGTCATAACCTTCATCAATATATTTTTTAAAATAATTAATAAATTCAGCAACATTTATTGCTCCAGTGTGTGGAGTATTGCCACTTTCATTAACCTTTTTATAGACAATGTTTCTGTCTATAGTAACTCCGTCTAAATAGTCAGCATCATCTCCAGGGAAAGATACGTGTAATGGGACAATATCGATACCATATTTCTTAATTATATCCGCGCTTAAGTCTACTGTAGAGTCAGCAATTATTTTAATCTTGTTCATATAATAAACTCCTTAAGCGTTATTTTATCATACTAACCAAAGATTTTTCATCAAAATTAAAACTGTCAAATTTTTTGAAGTTAAAGTATCCAACTTATTTTAAGATAAAACAAAAATTATAAATTTCTTGCTATACAATCGCAAATTAACTCACTACAATATCTATTATCTAAGGAGAATAAATAGATTATGGGAGAAGAGAAAAAGACAAAAATCGAAAAAAAGTCAAAAAAAACTAAAAAGGTTCATCATTTATTGAAGGATTTCAAAGCTTTTATTGCTCGTGGAAATGCACTTGATATGGCCGTCGGTGTCGTTATCGGTGGCGCTTTTGGAGCAATCGTTACAGCTGTAGTTAACATTTTATTAAGTGTTTGCACTTGGGGAGTTCCTGGAGGATTAAAGGGTTTAGTAACTGTTTTACCAGCTCTTAACGATGCTCAAAAAGGAATATCTGGTATTGGTCAAACATTTTCAGCAAGTGAATTCTCAGAAATCGCTAAAGCTTATGGTACATCAGTAGGTGCTACCGACGCTTTAACTTACGGAACAAATTTTTTAAATTCTAAATATACTTTACACGGAACAACATATTTTTATAACGCTTCCGCAATTATAGATTGGGGAACATTAATTAATGCTATAATAAGTTTCTTAATCATTGCTTTAGTTTTATTTACCATTGTTAAAGTATTTTCATATTTACAAAAACAAAAGAAAGAATTTGATGCTAAGGCTCTTGAAGCTTATTACGTTAAACATCCAGAAGAGAGACCTGCTCCAATTGTTCCTGGTAAACCAGAACCAACAACTAATGATATTTTAAAAGAAATTAAAACTGAATTAGTTAAGATGAACGAACCAAAAAAATAAAATAATAAT
>DHEH01000002.1 GCA_002399785.1 Caryophanales bacterium UBA4855 | reverse complement strand
ATTGTCCAAACACAATATTAAGTTGTTTTAGGATTATTTTTATCTTATAATAATTTTATTATTGGAGGATTTTTGAATTGAAAAATAAATTCTTAAGAATAATCTGTTTAACAGGGGTCATAGGTATTCTAGGCGCTTCGTTAAGTGGATGTGAAGGTGGTGGCGGTGAAACAGAGGTTAGTATATCTTCTATTAAAGTTAAAGCTGGTTCAATTGCTACAAAATACGTATTAAATGAAGTCCCAAGTTATGAAAAATTAGCAATTATTGTAACAACAACAGATGGCAAAACCAAAGAAATGACTTGGAAATCAAATAAAGATACAATTACACATAACGATATTGATACTTCTTCTCTTGGAAATAACAAAATTTTTACAGTTACATATAAACCAAGTGCATCAATTATCAAAACTGTATCCCTTACATATAATGTAGTTGAACAACAAGACACATATTTGGCGACTAATTGGAATATAAATGCTAAATATCAAAAGTTTTTAAATAAAAAAACAGCTGCTAATAGTGCTAAAGATGGTTCAAATAACTTTATGGTAGGTGATAATTCCAAAGTGTTTAATATTGGAAATTATAATGAAGTTAATTTATTACCAATTATTAATGCTATCGATCCTAGTAGTCAAGCCGTTACAATCATTACTAAGTTAAATAATCTTGAATGCACTGTGAGTTTAAAGAGAACAAGCGACGGAAGTTCTTTGGATTTAGGTGATTATGTCGAGTCTAAAGATTTGGATAATATTAAGTCTAAAGGAATCGTCAATTTTAAAGATAATTTAGGTACTTTAGAAAGAGATGTTACTTTAACGTTTAAATCAGAATTTTCTTCATTAAAAGATACTTTAATTGAATACAAATTACATATTGTTGACGGTTTCAATATTTCAACTGCAAAAGATTTGTTAATGATTGATAATACAAAATATACTGAAATTGGTTGGACAAATTTTAAAGCAATGAGAGATGAAGTCGTTAGTGGTGGTGTTAATTTCGAAAACTTTGTTTTCTTAAACGACGTTACAATTGAAAAAAAAGATTTACCAGCAGAATATATGTGGAGTGCTAGTGAAGTTAACGGTGGAGCAAACGGTGCTAATGCTGGATTAATCGGTACTCTTAAAGATTGGTTTTCTTTATATGATCATCAGTATGATACAACCAATAAACCTTCAAGTTTAAATATATTTGGAAACTATAATAAAATTGCTTTGGGCGAAACTTTCCCTTATATTTTTGTTGAAAAAAGAAACGGGGAGACTAATGTTGAATATCCAGATATAGATAATAGTTCTATTGACTCGCACACAGCTTTATTTAGTGATAGTGCTCAACAACATAAATCTCTTCCAACAGGAACTGAATATTCTATTAATTTCTTTGATTTACAAGCGTATGGAAATCAAGGAGTTTCAACTAGTCAATTATCTGATCCTGCCGATGAGACTTCTCATAAACAAGGAGGAGTTTTGTTTACTAAGCCCTTCGTTGATATGACTTATAATAATTGTGTTATAACTCACTTCTTCACAATTAATGTTAATAGCGGATATATAAAGAGTGTTAGAAATCCTACAACTACTGTTAATAATTCTAGGTTAAGAGATTGTTTTTCAACTATGATGTTTAATTATGGTGATTCAAAAACCGCTGTTAATGATAGTGAATTAACTAATGCTGGAGGACCATTATTCATTAATCAATGTAATGAATGGACATCTGATAGTTGGAAAGATACACCTATAGCTAATAGAGGCGGATCTTACATTGTTATTGATGATAAGACTAAAGCTGAAAATTGGGTAACTGGTCAAGGTGGTTGGTTTGATATTTATGGAGCGTCAACTTCTATTGGAGCATTAGCGAGTCTTAATGAAGCTTGTTTTGTTCCTAATAATTTAAAATTTTATAAAGCTTATAAAGGTGACACTACTGATATGAGATTGAATATGATAGCGATTAATATGAATTCCAATGCTGAAAGTGCAGGAAGTATTAAGCCTGGTTTGATTGGTGGAACTAATATCGGTGGAGTAGATTACATCAATTATGAAGGCGACAAAGCACAAATGGATAATGATTGGAATACTTTCGCCAATGAAGGAAGTGCTGATGCATTTACAAAAGATATCTATTCAACTCATTATGGAAATCAATATTTTTCTTCTGCTTATGGTAATCCAACGTTTGTAACACACGGAGCAAATACTGCTTTTTCTACAACTCTTCAAGGAGAACTTGGCACCCCTTTATTATTTAATACTAAAGGAATTATTACTCAAAATAGTGCTGATTATGCATTAACAGATGACAATAAAGCTGCTGGGTATTTAGGTATTTATTTCTATTTGAATCATCAAAATGACTTTACTTTAAATAATGCAAATGATTTCTTTACTCACTATAAAGATATGGGAACAGGAAACGTTTATTATAAGGGAACAACCGCATATGGGCTCGTATTAGGTGGATTTGGACCAACTGAATAGAAATTTTTAAAATGTCAAAGTCTTATAAAAATGTTTTATATTTTTTTTTGATAACATTAGGAGGGATTTTATTATCCCTCCTAATGACTTTTAAACCTAATTTTATTTTCTTAGGTTTAATAACTTTTTGTGTTCTAATTTTAATGTTTTTAGCATTGTCTTTATTACCCAAAGTATGTAAAAATAATTCTAAAAATATTAATAGCAAAAATAAAATAAAGAGATATTTTGCAAAAAAAGATAATCAAATATCATTTGTACGACAAACTATAGTCGTACTTTTATTTGGAATCTTTTTAACAAGGTATATGTTAGCTCACGACTATCTTGAATCAGTAGTTCAATTAAATTCTGATTTTATGACTCCTTTTGAAACAATAATGTCTGGATTATTAAACGTTTTCTTTATTGCATCAATTTTATTTGTTTGTATATCAGAATTCATAAAATCTAATGTTTTTGATACCATTGCAAAGTTTGTTGCAACGCCAATCACATTATTGACGTTAATTTTTATGCCATATGTCGTTATGGGAGTTTGCGGTAATATTGATGGCGGTGTAGCTGATAACAGAATGTATTTTATGGCTGTAGAAATTGGGGTAGTTTTAGCATATTGTGCCGATACATTTAGACGTATTCCAACCTTTAAATTTGGAAAAGAAGGGGTCTACGCTATAGTTATTGCTATTATCGGCATGTTGTTTACTTCGATAACCGATTATTTACCTAGAACATTTTTTGGTGAATCACTAGGATCTTTAGCAGCCCCTATGGATTTTAATTTTACCCATAGAATTTTGGTTTATTTATCTTTTTTGTTACCAATTTTATATTTTTGTCTTTTATATCCGTATGATATTAATCATCGACGTGCTTTCTTAGCATTTATTGCTTTTAACATTTTGATTAGTTATACCTCAATTCAGCGAATTGAGATTTGGACTCACGTATACTCTTTGCCTCTTCATCTTTGTAATACTGCAATGTATATCGTTCCTTTGACTTTGACTTTTAAATCACATAAAGTCTTCTATTTTACGATGTTTATTAATGTCATTGGAGCATTTCTTGCTTTATTGATGCCAAATTACAGTGAAAGTATTTCAATTTTGTCTCCGTCCGTTATTCAATTTTACAATAACCATTTGTATGCGTTCTTTATGCCAATATTGATTGTCTTGTTAGGTGTTTATGATCGACCAAAATTGAAATATTTTGGTTATTCAATGATTGGGTTCTTATTTTATTTTGCTTTAGTTTTGTTTGTTAATGCATATTGTACAGCTCATGGAAATCCAGTTGATTTCTTCTTTATTAATTCTAATTATGTTGGAGATAAACTTGGTGATTGGGCAACAGAATTATTCAATAAATCACGGACATTTAGTATTAATGGTTATGAATATGTCTTCCATCCAGCTTACCAAATTGCCTTCTATTTAACTTATGTTTTATTAGCGCTTGGCATGTGGTTTGTTTATGAGGTGCTATTTAATATAGTTGATGAGTTTATTATGCTTGCTGACAAAAATAAAATGTATAAAGAATCTAAGTTAAGGTTTATAAAATATGAAAAAGGGAGAGGAATTAATATGAAAAAAATTCATTATGATCCAAACGTTAAGGCGTCACTTGAAATAACGCACCTTGAAAAAAGATACGGTAACAGTAAAAATACTGCAGTTAAAGATTTCTCAATTAAGCTCGAAGAAGGAAAAATATATGGCTTCCTTGGAAAAAATGGTGCTGGAAAATCTACTATTATTAAGTCAATAGTTGGAATGCATACATTTAATAGTGGACGTATTTCAATTTGTGGATATGATATTGAACATCAACCAATCGAAGCTAAAGAATGCATTGGTTTTGTTCCTGATCACTATGCTTTATATGAGAATTTAACTGGCAGACAATATATTAGTTATATTGCAGATTTATACGGTGTTTCTAAAGAAGATCGTGAAACTAGACTCGTTGATTTACTTGATAGATTAGGTATGAAAGCCGCTTTTGATAAGCAGATGAAAACTTATTCTCATGGTATGAAACAAAAAATCACCATCATCGGTGCTTTAATTCATAATCCAAAAATTTGGATTCTTGATGAACCTATGACTGGTGTTGACCCTAACTCAATTTTTGAGATTAAGGAATGTATGAGAGAACATGCTAAAAAAGGCAATATTGTATTCTTTTCAAGCCACTTAATCGATGTTGTTAATAACCTTTGTGATGAAGTAATTATTATTCGTCATGGTGATTTTGTTTTGAGTGCTAATATTCAAGATTTAAAAGATAAACATATTGATCTTGAAACATTATTTCTTGAAAAAACAGCTGATTCAACGGAAGAAGCTGAAAAATTTATCGAAGAAGAAAAGAAAGAAGAAGCTAGATAAAAATGAACGAAACGATAAAAGCAAAAAAACAAAATAAACTAAAAGAAAGATTTTCTATCGATTTTTCATCTTTTTTTGTTTTATCAAAGATGCTTTTACAAGATCGTTTTTCTCTATCTTTTAAAGCTAATAAGAAAAAAACATTAATTAAATTATTAACCTCATTAATTTTATTTGTTGTTTTAGTAGCAATCAGTTTTGGGTTTTATTATGTTTGCAAAATGTTTAATATTTTTAGTGTTTTACCTACTGTTCCTATTACAGTTCCATCTTTATTATCGACCTTTATTCTGATTTTAGGTTTCTTTAATTTGGTTTTAGGATTAGTAAAAACATTGTATTTTAGCGAAGATAATCGATTAATGATGACATATCCTTGCAATGGTAACACTATTTTTGTAGCTCGTATGTTTTCTTTCTTTTTAAGCGAGTATGTGCGTAATTTATTAATTCAAGTACCTTTATTGCTTGGTTATATGGTGTTATTTTCTTTCCCATGGTACACATATATTTGGTTATTTGTAGCTTGGATAATAATTACTTTTGTTGAAGTTTTGTTTGGTAGCCTTCTTTCGATTCCAACCTACTACGTCGTTCGTTTCTTAAAAGCAAATTCTTTAATTAAATTTATTGTGTATTTTATTTTTGGTGGTTTAATCATTTGGTTTGCTGCTTGGCTTTTAATGCAAATTCCTGATAAGGTTAATATCTTTAAAGACTGGGCCCCATATTTTAAAAAAATTCAGGTAATTTTAAATGGTTATGAATCTTATTTGAATGGTTTTTATTTATTGACTAATTTTGCTTGCGGTACATTTGACGGATACAATGTTGACTTCTTAACTTTCAACTCTTTATATGTTTTATTGACTCTCATTGGAAGTGGTGTAGTTTTGTATTTTGTCGTAATATTAGTAGTCAATCCTATCTATTTTAAGTTTTCGTCAAAATCTTTTGAGTTTGAATCAACAAGTTTGGTTCACTCGAACAAAATCAGAAAGAATAGTTTTGTTCATGCACAAATCCATAAAGAATTGATGATGTTTGGTGGTGATCCATCGCTTATGATGTCCATTATCGGAACTTTTGCAATTCTTCCTTTATTTGTTGCATTAGTAAATAAAATTTTTGGGGCAATGGAATTAAATATTAATGGTGAGATTTATGTAGTCGTGATCAATTACTTATTAATATCAATAATTGCTATGTCAACTAATTCTGTTATTGCGAGTGCATATTCTAGGGAAGGTACTGCTTTTGCTTACAATAGAGTTTATCCTCGTAAGAGCAATTTTATTCTTTTATCGAAGTTAATTTTACCTATGACAATTGGAGTTATTTCTTTATCTATTTCTTGTTATGTATTTTCGGCTTTAAAAGAAATTGATGGCACTTTGACCGCGTATTTTGCATTATCTATCATATTTATTTATATTGGTCATATGCTTTTTTCAGCTTCTTTAGATTTTACAAATTTAAGAAGTCAATTTATGAGTGATGTAAGTAGTTCAAAGAGCGAAAATAAATCAACTATGTTAGCGTTTTTAATTCCCGTAGTTTTGATGGTCTTGTTTTATTATTATTTTAAAGATTCTTTAACTACTTCATATATTAAGATGGCTTTTATTGGCGCAGGATTTTTAATTATTAATATTGTTCTCTTTGATAGAAGAGTAAAATTGATTTATAGGGGTGGTGAATAATGAAAAAAAGTACAATTTTAGTTATCGGACTTATATCATTACTTGCAATTGTGTTTGTAGGATTTTTTGGGGTGGTGGCCCAAGGTATACAACCAACTGTTTATATCGAATCGGTCGAAATAAGAGATTCTAAAGCGAATCCTTATACAAATTTTGATAAAGAACAAAAGATTTTAACATTAAAATACAAACCTAATGTTTATGACACTGATGGAGTAACTCCAGCAATGAGCTATTATTTTACAACCTATGTTCTTCCAGAAAACGCCACAAAATCAAGTGCGTATATTTATTCTTGTACAAGTAATAATTACATATCATTTATCGATGCCTATTCTGGACAATTATTAATTCGTGATTTACCCGATAAGACTGTTCCATATCAAATTGTTACTGTTACGTGCGAAGCTAATGATGGTGGTCCAGCTGGTATTGAAGATACTTTACGAATTACAGTCGATTATAGTGGAAAATAAATGAGTAGAATCGTAATTACTGGTGGTTTAGGTTTTATCGGTTCATATTTTGTAAATTATTACGCCCCTTTAGAGAGTGGCAATCAATTTCTTGTATTAGATGTTTTAAATAACACTGGTTTTATCGATAATATCAAAGATATTCTTATTTTATCGAACGTTTCTTTTAAAAAATGCAATATTAATAATAAAATTTTGGTTAATAAAATATTTAAAGATTTTAAACCAGATATTGTCATTAATTTTGCGGCCGAAACTAGTGTTGATTATTCTTTTAAAAATCCTAAGATATTTGAAAAAACCAATGTAAAAGGCCTTCAAAATCTATTGAATGCCGGAATTAAATTTAAAGTTAAAAAGTTTGTGCAGATCTCTACAGATGAAGTTTATGGAGATGTCGATATCGATAATGATACAACAAAATTTGACGAAAAGAGTCCTTTAAGACCATTGAATCCTTATTCATCATCGAAAGCTAAAGGAGATTTGATGTGTTTAAGTTATGTCGATAAGAGTCCAATGCAAATTTCTATTACTAGAAGCGCTAATAACTTCGGACCTCGTCAATTTATTGATAAATTAATTCCTCATACTCTCTCTTCCTTATTATATGGAGAAAATATTGTCCTTTATGGTGATGGACAAAACGTTCGTGACCGGCTATTTGTAGGAGATAACGTTAACGCCATTCATGAAGTGGTTAAAATTGGAGTTAATGGAGAAATTTATAATATCTCTAGTCAAAATTTTAAAAACAATATTACAATTGTTGATAAGATTATTAAAGATGTGGATTATTTCACCGGAAAGCACCACGATTACGAGATTTTTAGAGAAGTTGGTCGAAAGATTAATGACAAAAAATATAGCATTACAAACGACAAAATAAAGCATTTAACTAACATTGAATTTTGTGATTTTGATAGTGCTTTTTTAGACACTATTATTTGGTATATAAACCATCCAGAATTTATTGAAAAATGTCGTAAAATTAAGAAGCAAATTAATAAGTAAAAACAAGTCTCAAAATATCGATTTTTTTAGACTTTTTCAGTTAAGAAACAGCTGAAGTTAATTTTTTGAAGATTAAAAAATCTAAAAAAATAGTTAAAAAAATAAAAAAAAGAAAATTCGGTGATAATGTCGAATTTTAGGTTAATTTTTTGCTTATTTTAACGATAGATGCTTAAATTTTTAAAAATATTTGGTCAAATTTACAAAAACAATTTGACTTATTATATATACATAATGTATCATTTCATTTGCTTACGGTTTGCGATGATGTGCGAGGTTGCTGATACACCCACAGGCGTTGTCATGATATGTGTCAGGTAATTCGCATTGAGCAAGTGTTAAGTGGAAATTTAAATCGAAAGGAGATTAAATTCATGGCAAAAACAAAGAAGATTAGAGTTCGTTTACAAGCCTATGACCACAAAGTACTTGATACTGCATGTGGCAAGATTGTTACAGCGATCACTAAAACAGGCGCAAGTGTTGTTGGACCTGTTCCGCTTCCAACGGAAAAACAAGTTGTTACTATTTTAAGAGCTGTCTTTAAATACAAAGATAGTCGTGAGCAATTTGAAATCAGAACACACAAGAGAATTATCGACATTGTTAATCCAAACAGTGAAACAATCAATGCACTTAGGAAGTTAGACTTACCTTCAGGCGTTGATATCGATATCAAGTTATAGTAGGAGGTAGGACAAATGAAACAAATCATCGGACGTAAAATGGGCATGACTCAAGTTTATGGCGAAGATGGAACAATGTATGCTGTTACCGTTGTCGAAGTCTTACCAAACGTTGTCACCCAAAAGAAGACAAACGAAAAAGAAGGTTATGCTTCAATCCAAGTTGGATATGAAGACAAAAAAGAGAAGAACCTTAATAAATGTGAAAAAGGAATCTTCACTAAAGCTAACGTTTCACCAAAAGCCAATTTATTTGAACTTCAAGGTGACGAAATGAATAATTTCGAAGTTGGTGCCAATATCACAGTTGATCTCTTCAATGCTGGAGAACAAGTTGATGTTATTGGAACTAGCAAAGGTAGAGGATTTGCTGGTGTTATTAAGAGATGGGGTCACAAGATTGGACCTAAAGGTCACGGATCTGGTTACCACAGACAAATGGGATCATTTGCTAATAATGGTAGATGTAACAACCGTGTTATTCCTGGCAAGAAGATGGCAGGTCACATGGGAAACCAAAGTGCTACTGTTCTTAATTCAATCGTCGTTTCCGTTAACCTTGAACAAAATTACATCTTATTGTTAGGTGGTGTTCCAGGACCAAAGAAATCATTAATTAAAATCAGAAGTGCTATCAAACCATTAGATTACCCAACAAAAGTTGGTGCATTAATGAATAGAGAAAAACTTGAAGCTGATCTTAGAGCTAAACTCGAAGCTGAAGCTAAAGTTAAAGAAGAAGCAAGAGCTAAGAAAGAAGCTGAAGAAGCCGCTAAGAAAGCTGCTGAAGAAGAAGCTAGAGTTAAAGCTAATGCTGAAAAACAAGCTGCTGAAGCAAAAGCTAAGGCTGAAGCTGAAGCTGCTGCTGCTCAAGCTGCAGAAGAAGCCCCAAAGGCTGATGATAAAAAAGCTGAATAGTAGAAAGGAGACAAAATTATGGCAGATATTAATATTAAGGTTTTATCCCAAACTGGTGCTGAAGTTTCTACTATTAAGTTAAGCAAAGATGTCTTTGGAGTTGAAGTCAACGAACAAACAATGTTTGACGCCGTTATGACTTATTCTTCCAATTCAAGACAAGCTACTGCTAAAACTAAAAGAAGACACGAAGTATCTGGTGGTGGTAAGAAACCATTTAGACAAAAAGGTACTGGTAGAGCAAGAGCTGGTTCTACTCGTTCCCCAATCTGGGTTGGTGGCGGATGCGTCAACGGACCTGATGGAAAACAAAGTTTTACATTAAAGCAAAACAAGAAAGAACACGATCTCGCTCTCAAGAGTGCATTAACTACTAAAGTTAAAGACTTCGTTGTTCTCGATAAATTAACTGTTGGTGGTAAGACAAAAGAAATTATTGAAGTTGAGAACGCTCTTAAAGTCAATGATCAAAAAGTTTTACTTGTTAGTGAAGATAGCGCAATTCTTCAAGGTTGTGCTAACTTAACCAACATCATCGTTAGAGGAGTAAATAACATTTCCGTTTATGACTTACTCAACGCTAACAAGATTGTCATTTTATCAAGTGACATCAAAAAGATTGAGGAGGATCTTAAATAATGGCTACCGCAAAGAAAACAGTCGAAGTTGCTGAAACCGAAGTTAAAGAAGAAGTTAAGAAACCTGCTAAGAAAGTTGCCGCTAAAAAGGCTGCTCCAAAAGCTAAGGTTGAAGAAACTGCTCCAGTTAAAGCAGAAGTCGCACCTGTTAAGGCCGACTCAAAAAAAGCTACTATTCACGATTATGAAATTATCAAAGAACCATTAATCACTGAAAAGAGTATGGCTCAATCACAAACTGTTAACCAATTTACTTTCAAAGTAAAGAAGAGTGCTAACAAAACTGAAATCAGAAATGCGATTGAGCACATCTACAATGTCCATGTAACTGGTATCTCAACTGTTAAACAAATTGAGAAATCAACTACAAGAGGCAGTAAGTTCAAAGGAACGATAAGTGGATTCAAGAAAGCTATTGTCACAATTAGACAAGGTGAAACAATCAACTTATTCGCTGAATAAAATTAACTTATATATAGGAGAAATAAAATGTCAATAAAATCATATAAACCATATACTCCTTCAAGACGTGAAATGACTACAATGTCATATGAAGAAGTTACTACATCCACTCCTGAAAAAAGTTTAGTTGTCACACTAAAGAAATCCGGTGGAAGAAATAACCAAGGTGTTATTACTTGCCGTCATATCGGTGGAGGCAACAAAACCAAGTACAGAATTATCGATTTCAAAAGAGATAAAGATGGAGTAGTTGGAAAGGTCGCTACAATTGAGTACGATCCAAACAGAAACGCCAACATCTGCTTAATTAATTATTCAGATGGCGAAAAAAGATACATCATCAAACCTCAAGGACTTAAGGTCGGTGATTCCATCGTTAGTGGAGAAGCTTGCGATATCGTCGTAGGCAATGCCTTATTATTAAGGAATATACCTGAAGGTACATTTATCCACAACGTTGAACTTGCCCCTAAGAAAGGTGGACAACTTTGTAGATCAGCTGGTTGTTCCGCACAAGTCTTAGGTAAAGAAGGAAAATACGTCATTGTTAGACTTCAAAGCGGAGAGACTCGTAAGATTCTTGATACTTGTAGAGCAACAATTGGTATCGTTGGTAATGAAGATTTCAATCTTGTCAACTTAGGTAAAGCTGGTAAGAGAAGATATCTTGGTGTCAGACCAACCGTTAGAGGTAGCGCTATGAACCCACCAGATCACCCACACGGTGGTGGTGAAGGTAAGTGTCCAGTTGGACGTGATGCACCTCGTACACCATGGGGCAAGAGAGCTCTTGGTGTTAAGACAAGAAAAGCAAAGAAAGCCTCTTCTAAATTAATCGTTAGAAGATGTAATGCTAAATAAACTTAGGAAAGGAGAAAAAATATGTCACGTAGTTTGAAAAAAGGACCATTCATCGATGCTAGCTTAATGA
This sequence comes from Caryophanales bacterium UBA4855, assembly GCA_002399785.1. Lineage (GTDB taxonomy): Bacteria > Bacillota_I > Bacilli_A > RFN20 > CAG-826 > Onthovivens. The sequence continues at coordinate 153,541 of DHEH01000002.1, read as the reverse complement.
AAAAAGTTGAAGCCTTAAATGCCTCAAACAAAAAAGCCGTCATCAAAACCTGGTCTAGAAGAAGTACAATCTTCCCTGAGTTCGTTGAACAAACATTTGCTGTTTATAACGGACATACCTTTATTACAGTTTATGTAACTGAAGATATGGTCGGTCATAAGTTAGGTGAATTTGCTCCAACAAGAACCTTCAAGGGTCATTTTGGAAACAATGCAGATGATAAAGCTGCAGCTAAGAAATAATGGAGGTAAGGAATATGGCAGAAACTAAGAAAACTGCTTCTACTAGTAAAAAGGTTACTAAGACAGAAGCAACAAAAGAAACAAAAGTAACAGAAACCAAAAAAGTAGCCCCTGTTAAAGAAGAAAAGGCTAAAAAAGCTGCTCCAAAAGCAGCCGCTAAGAAAGATACAAAACTTGCTACTAGAACTGATGATAAGAAAGCTAAAGAAGTTAAAAAGCCAGTTATCACAGTTGCTAAGGCTAGTGCTCTCTCACTCAAAGTCACTCCAAGAAAATGCAGATTAGTCTGTGATCTTGTTAGAGGCAAAGATTGTGATGAAGCTCTTGCAATCTTATTCAATACTCATAAAGAAGCCAGCGAGATGATTAGTAAATGCATTAGATCAGCAATGGCTAACGCAGTTAACAATTACAACATGAATGAAGATAAATTATATGTCTCTTCAATCATGGCTAGCGATTCTGTAAAGATGAGAAGATTTCTTCCACGTGCTAAAGGTAGCGCTTCTGGAATGGTAAAAAGATTTGCAAATTTATTTGTAGAAGTTAAAGAAAGAAACTAAGGGAGGAAAAATCAAGTTATGGGTCAAAAAGTAAATCCAGTTGGAATGAGAATTGGTCTTAATAAGAATTGGAACTCTCGTTGGTTCGCTTCTGATAAAGACTTCGCAGATTATTTATATCAAGATATCTCCATTAGAAGATATTGCGATAAAAAGGTTCCTCGTGATGCTTACTTAAGCCACGTTGAAATCGAAAGAAAAAAGACTGATAAAGGAACTAACGTTAGAATTATGCTCTTCGTTGGTCGTCCAGGTGCAGTCATTGGTGCTGAAGGTGCAACAATCAACAGCATTAAAAAAGACTTACAAAAACTTTGTGGAGCTAAGGTTGAACTTAAGGTTGATGTTATCGATGTTAAGAATCCTTGCTTAGATGCTCGTATTGAAGGTGAAAAGATCTGTCAACAACTCGAAGCACGTGCTTCATTTAGAATTGTTCAAAAGAAAGCCTTAAACGAAATTAGAAAAGCTGGTGCTAAAGGATGCAAGACATCAATTAGCGGCAGACTTGCTGGTGCTGATATTGCTAGAAGTGAAGGCTACAAGGCTGGAATTATGGCTATCAATACCTTAAAGAGTGATATTGATTTTGCAGTTAGTGAAGCTATGACTACTTATGGAAAATTAGGTGTCAAAGTTTGGATTTGTAGAGGTGAAAAGAACACTTATGACGAACCAAGCGAAAACGACAACAAGAGACCAGAAGGCAGAACATTTAGACCACGTTCCAACTTCAATAACAATGCTAAGAAGGGAGAATAACTATGTTACAACCAAAAAGAGTTAAATATAGAAGACCTCACATTATTAGATATGAAGGTTTAAGTAAAGCCGGAAACGAAGTTAGTTTCGGTGAATGGGGCTTACAAGCTACATCTGGTAACTGGGTTAGCGATCGTCAAATCGAAGCTGTCCGTGTTGTCTTAAGTAGATATACCAAAAAAGGCGGAAAGGTTTATATTAGAATCTTCCCACAAATGGCTAAAACAAAGAAACCAGCCGAAGTCCGTATGGGTAGCGGTAAAGGTAATCCAGAATACTGGGTCGCCGTTGTTAAGAAAAACAGAGTTATGTTTGAAATTGGTGGAGTTCCAGAAGCTGATGCTCTTGAAGCGCTTCATCAAGCCAGTTACAAACTTAATGTCAACTGCAGAATTATAAAGAGAGTCCAAAAGGAGGGTAAGTAATTATGGAAATTAAAGACGTTAGAACAAAATCTACAGAAGAATTAAATCAACAAATTTACCTTCTTAAAGAACAACTTTATGATTTAAGAAGAAAAAAAGCTGTTGGTCAACTTGAAAATTTAAGTGAGATCAAGAGAGTTAGAAAAGACATCGCAAGATGCTACACAGTTCTCAAAGAAAGAGAACTTGGTGTTGAAAGTAAATAAGGAGAAAAATTATGGATCACAAGAAGAGAATTCAAGGTGTTGTTACCAGTAATAAGACTGATAAGACTATTACCGTAATGACTGTTCCTTATAAGAAACACCCATTATATCAAAAGAGAGTTGAAACTCGTCATAAGTACTATGCTCACGATGAAGCCAATGTTGCCAATATCGGTGATGTTGTCACAATCGAAGAGTGCCGTCCAATTAGTGCCACTAAGAGATTTAAATTAATTAGTGTTGATAAGAAAGCTTTCGTTAAGATTGATGTTAAAGAAGAAGAAGTAGTTACTGAGGCTCTTCATGAAGAAGCTCCAGTCGCTGAAAACACTGAAACTAAGGAGGCTAAATAGTTATGATACAAACAGAAACAAATTTAGTCGTCGCTGATAATTCTGGTGCTCGTTCCGTTAGAGTCTTTAGAATCTATGGCGGTAGCCATGTTAAATCTTGTGGTGTTGGAGACATCGTTCTCTGCGCCGTCAAAGATGCTATCCCTGATGGAAAAGTCAAGAAGAGTCAAATTGTTAAAGCTGTTATCGTAAGAACTGCTTATCCAATTCAAAGAAGAGATGGAACAGTTATTAAATTTGATGATAATGCTTGCGTTATTATTAATGAAGATAAAACTCCCGTTGGCACCCGTGTCTTCGGACCAGTTGCAAGAGAATTACGTGAGAAGGGTGAAGGTTATATGAAGATCATCTCCCTTGCTCCAGAAGTCTTATAAGGAGGAGCAAATAATGAAATTAAGAAAAGGTGATAAGGTTATCGTTACTTCCGGTAAGGAAAAAGGAAAAACCGGCACTATTCAAAAAGTGTTACCAAAAGAAAATAAAGTCATTATTGATGGCATTAACATCGTTAAGAAATGTCAAAAACCAACCCAAGCTAACCCTCAAGGTGGAATCGTCGAAAAATTCGCACCATTAAATGCTAGCAAAGTTGCTTATTATGATGAAAAGACTAAGAAAGCTACTAAATTAGGGTATGGCGTTGATAGCAAAACCGGAGAAAAAGTTAGAATTAACAAGAAATCCGGCAAGGCTATTACAAAATAAGGAGAAAATTATGGCAGAAACAAAGAAAACTACAGCTACTAAAGCTGCAACTTCTAAGGCTACTGAAGCTAAAAAAGTAGAAGCTAAACCAGCCGAAACAAAAGCTCCAGCAAAGACTTCTAAAGGACATAAAGCTCCTAAAGATATCAATAGACTTGAAGATAAATTCAATAAAGAAATCAAAGCAAATTTAATGAAGAAATTTGAATATAAATCAATTATGCAAGTTCCATCATTAAATAAAATTGTTGTTAACGTTGGTGTTGGAGATGCAACTGAAGACAAAAAGAGAATCGACGAAGTTGTCGAGGAACTTGCTGCTATCACTGGTCAAAAACCAATCGTTAGAAATGCTAAAAAATCAATCGCAACCTTCAAATTAAGAGAAGGCGAGCCAATCGGAGTCAAAGTTACTCTTAGAGGCAAGAGAATGTATGAATTCTTTGATAAATTAGTATCAATCTCACTTCCTAGAGTCCGTGACTTTAGAGGTGTCAACAAGAATTCATTTGATGGAAGAGGAAATTATACCTTAGGTATTAAGGAACAATTAATTTTTCCAGAAATCGTTTACGACAAAGTCGCAAAAGTTAGAGGAATGGACATCATCATCGTTACTACAGCTAACACTGATGAAGAAGCTTATGCTCTCCTTAAAGAGCTTGGCATGCCATTCTCAAGATAAATAGGAGGACAATAATATGGCAAAAACTAGTTTAAAGGTCAAACAAAGTAGACCTCAAAAATTCAAAGTTAGAGAATATTCCCGTTGTAAAAGATGTGGACGTCCTCATGGCGTTTATTCGAAATTCGGACTTTGCAGAATCTGCCTTCGTGAATTAGCCTATAAAGGTGAAATTCCAGGCATGAAAAAGTCTTCATGGTAATTAGGAGGAAAAGAAAACTATGCATCAAGATCCAATAGCTGATATGCTAACACGCATTAGAAATGCTAATGCTTTAAATCACGATAAAGTTTCGATGCCTTCTAGCAAAATGAAGGTTGGAATCGCTTCAATTTTATTAAGTGAAGGATTCATCAATAACTTTAAAGAAATCAAAGATAAAGATGGTAAAAAGAGCCTTGAAATTATGCTCAAATACGGTCCAGATGGCGAAAAAGTCATCAGCGGCTTAAAGAGAATAAGTAAACCAGGTTTAAGAGTTACCGCTGACAGCAAACATCTTCCTTATGTTTTAAGAGGATTAGGAATTGCTATCATATCTACAAGTAAGGGATTACTCACTGACAAAGGCTGTAGATTAGCTAACATCGGTGGTGAAGTAATCTGCTACATTTGGTAATAGGGGGAAATGAATTATGTCAAGAATTGGTAATAAATTAATCCCTATGATCGAAGGCGTTACTGTTGTCGTCAATGGTAATGTCGTCGATATTAAAGGACCAAAAGGCGATGATCACATCAAATTTGCTGCTCCTTTAATTAATGTTGTCGTTGAAGAAGGTCACGTCAAAGTTACTAGAAGCAACGATGAAAAACACACAAAACAACTTCATGGTACCACAAGAGCCTTAATTGCTAATGCTATCGAAGGCTGCCATCATGAGTTTACAAAAACTCTTGATATCGTTGGTATCGGATATAAAGCTGAGATGAAAGGAAAAGATGTTGTCTTACACGTTGGTCATACAAAGACCACTGTTGTCACTCCTCTTCCAGAAGTCACAATTCAAGTTGTTGATCAAAAGATCAAAGATGTCACATCAACCATTATCGTTAGTGGACCTGACAAATTTGCTGTCGGACAAACCGCTGCCTTAATTAGAGATGCTAGACGTCCAGAACCATACTTAGGAAAAGGTATTCACTATAGAGGAGAACATCTTATTCATAAGGAAGGTAAGAGAGCTGCTGCTGGTAGTGCACCAGCAAAGAAATAAGGAGGGCATAATGTATGATTAAAAATGAAAGCAAAAATCTTGTTAGAACAAGAAGACACCTTCGTGTCAGAGCTAAGATTAGTGGTACAGGTGAGTGTCCTCGTCTTTGCGTCTTTAGAAGCAACAAGAACATTGAAGTTCAAGTAATTGATGATGTTAAGAGAATTACACTTGTCTGTTCTAGTTCTGAATCACTTAAGTTAGCTGATGGAAACAACATTTCCGGAGCAAGCAAAGTTGGTGAAGATGTCGCCAAAAAATGTTTAGCTAAAGGCATTAAGAAAGTTGTATTCGATCGTGGTGGATATATTTATCACGGAAGAGTCAAGGCTTTAGCTGAAGCTGCTCGTAAGGGTGGACTTGAGTTCTAATCAGGAGAAAGATATGGAAGAAAATAAAACAAATCAAGAAGTAGTCACTAATGAGACTACAAAAACAGATTCTAAACCAAAAGAAGTAAAAGCTAATTCTGGTGATGCTAGAGATGGTAATAGAAGAGATTTTAGAAAAGGTGGAAGAAGATTCCAAAGAAATAATCGTAAAGATGCTCCAAAAGAGTATGAAGAAAGAGTTGTTTCTTTAAACCGTGTCACCAAAGTTGTTAAAGGTGGTAAGAGAATGAAATTCTCTGCTCTTGTTGTTATTGGAAACGGCAAAGGCGTTTATGGATTTGCTACTGGAAAGAGCGGCGAAGTCCCAGATGCTATTAAGAAATCAGTAGAAAAAGCTAGACGTAATTTAATTACCGTCAAATTAACTAAGGGTGGAACAATTACCCACGACATTACCGGATCATTTGGAGCTACTAAGGTTTTCCTTAAACCAGCCCCAGAAGGTACAGGTGTCATCGCTGGTGGTCCAGTCAGAGCTATTCTTGAATTAGCTGGTGTTAAGAACGTTTATAGTAAAGTCTATGGAAGTAGAACTCCAATTAATATTATTAGAGCTACTACCGATGCTATTACACATCTTAAGAACTATAAAGATGTTGAACTCTTAAGAAAAGGAGTAAAAGAAGATGTTAAATAACTTAAAACCTACTGAAGGTAGTAGAAAAGATAAGACAAGACGTTGCAGAGGAATCGGTTCTGGCTTAGGCAAGAACGGAGGAACCGGCAATAAAGGTCAAAAGAGTAGAGGAACTGGTAAAGTTGCTCTTGGGTTTGAAGGTGGACAAATTACTTTATGGAGAAGACTTCCAAAAAGAGGTTTTCATAATTACACCAATAAAGAATTCGCTATTATTAATCTTGATGTCTTAGAAACATATAAAGATGGCTCAGTTATTGATGCCACTCAATTAATTAGTGATGGTTTCGTTAAAAAAGAGTTAGATGGTCTTAAAGTTTTGGGAAATGGGACATTATCTAAGAAATTAACAGTCAAAGCCAACAAGTTCAGTGCAACCGCAAAAGCTGCTATTGAAAAAGCTGGTGGTGAAGCTGTTGTTGTTGAATAACAAAAATTGTTATAGAATAAATAAGTTGTTAATATTATGAAGAAGTTTATCGCAATTTTTAAAAACAAAGAAGTAGTCAATCGTATATTTTTTACGATTATGATTTTGTTTGTCTTTAGAATTGGCTGCAATATTACAACTCCCGGAATTGATGCCTCTAAATTATTGGATGAATTACAAAATAATTCAAACAATCTCTTAAGTTTAATGAACTTATTAGGTGGAGGAGCCTTACAAAATTTTTCAATTTTTGCACTGGGCGTCTCTCCTTATATTACGGCACAAATTATTATTCAATTATTGAGTATGGATGTTCTTCCTGCCTTAACCGAGCTTAATAAGCAAGGTCAATACGGAAGAAAGAAGATTGAAATGGCAACACGTTATTTAACTTTAATGCTTGCTGCCGTTCAAGCTTATGGAATTCTCCAAACAGCAAAAAATACTGATTGGATCTCATTTACACTTAATGATAATGCTTTAACTTATTTCTATGTTATTACGATTATGGTTGGTGGAGCGATGCTTGTTATGTGGCTCGGTGACCAAATTACTGTCAAAGGTGTTGGTAACGGAATCTCTGTTATTATCTTTGCTGGTATTGTGGCCAATTTACCAAGTCAAATCTCAAGCGCATTCAACCTTTGGGTTACCACTAGCTTAAATAATGGATCTTATGAAGCAACGAAGGGAATATTTACCTTCACGGCTTATATCCTTGCTTATTGTCTTATTATCGCCTTTGTTGTCTTTATTGAACTTAGTAAAAGAAAAATACCAGTTCAACACGCAACAAGAAGCGGTGGAAGCGAAAAACTTAACAAAGCTAGTTTCCTTCCGATTAAAGTCAATAGCGCCGGTGTTATTCCAGTCATCTTCGCTTCCTCAATTCTTATGGCACCTAGCGTAATTGCTAGCTTCATAAGTAGTGATGCAGCAAATGCTGAATGGCTTAAGATATTCCAATATAATCAACTTGTCAATACGGGTGGAGTTATGATGCCTTGGGGCTTAATAATTTACCTTATACTCGTATTCGCATTCACTTTCTTCTATTCTAATTTGCAAATTAATCCTGCTAGCTTAGCAGATAACTTCCAAAAGAATGGTAGTTATATTCCTGGAATCAGACCAGGCATAGAAACTGAAAAATATGTTAAGAAAGTTCTTAATAGGGTAACTCTTATTGGTGCTTGTTCACTTGTATTTATCAGTGCTCTTCCTGTTGTTATGACTCTTACTGGAATGTTTGGAGATAATTCTTCACTCGCTCTCGGTGGTACTGGATTAATCATTGTTGTTGGTGTTGCTCTTGAGTTAAATAACCAAATTAATGGTCTTATTGCTGGAAAGAGTTACGATGAAGTTATAGGAGGAATGTAGATTTATGTTAAGTATTATTTTGATTGGACCTCCAGGAGCTGGAAAAGGTACCAATGCAAAGAGAATTACAAAAAAGTATGGTATTCCTCATATCTCAACTGGAGATATGTTCCGTGAAGCTATTAAAAATAAGACTCCACTTGGAGAACTTGCTAATAGTTATATTAAAGATGGGAAATTAGTTCCCGATCAAGTCACAATTGATCTTGTCAAAGAAAGACTTTCTCAAGATGATTGCGCATCTGGCTATCTTCTTGATGGATTTCCAAGAACTTTGGCTCAAGCTGAAGCCCTTAAGAATATTGGTCAAGAAATTGGTAGACCAGTTAAGTTTGTTATAAACATCGTCGTTGACGAAACGATCTTAGTTGAACGTATTTGTGGAAGACGAGTTTGTAAAGTGTGTGGTGCTCCATATCACGTTAAATTTATGAAACCTAAAGTCGAGGGTATCTGTGATTTATGTGGTGGCGACCTCGTTCAGAGAAAAGATGATAACGAAACAGTCCTCAAAGAGAGACTTTCCGAATATCATAAGTCGACAGAACCACTCATTAAATATTATCAAGATCAAGGAATCCTTCATGATGTGGATGGTGTCATCGATCTCGATATCCTACTTGAACAATTAGACGTGGTTTTTAAAAAGCAAGGTGAGTAAATAATGGCAATAATTATTAAATCACCTCGCGAAATCGCGTTAATGAAAAAAGCGGGTGAGATTCTTATAGGATTATTCAAAGTCTTAGAAGAAAATATTAAACCTGGAATATCGACTAAAGAGCTAGATAAAATTGCTGGAAGCTACATCACGAGTCATGGTGGTATCCCTTCAAGCAAAGGTTATGAAGGCTATCCAGGAAACATCTGTATATCTGTTAACGACGTGCTCGTACATGGTATTCCTTCAAAGAAAACAATTCTTAAAGAAGGCGATATCGTTAGTTGCGATTGCATGGCGACATTAGATGGATATGTCGCAGATGCTACACGAACATTCCCAGTTGGGAAAATTAGCGATGAGGCACAAAGACTTATCGACACTACAAAAGAAGCTTTCTTTAATGGTGTAAAACTAATTAAACCAGGCGTAAGGCTTGGTATTGTCTCTCATGCCATACAAATGACAGCAGAAAAAGCGGGTTACACAGTAACTCCTGATTATACTGGACATGGAGTTGGTAAAGAAGTTCATGAAGATCCATATGTTCCTAATTGTGGTTCGATTCATGATGGTCCTATCCTTCAAAAAGGAATGACTATCGCTGTTGAACCGATGATTAATCAAGGAAAAGTTGATTTAGTTGTGGATCGTGATGGATGGACAACAAGAACCAAAGATGGGAAATTATGTTGTCACTATGAAAATACGGTAGTAGTGACCGAATCTGGCTATGAGATTATTACTCTAGATAAAGGAGAAGAAATTTAATGGCAAAACAAGATGTTATAACCGTAGAGGCGGTAGTCACAGAAAGTTTACCTAATTGTAATTTTAAGGTTAAACTAGAAAACGACGTTGTAATACATGCCACAATATCCGGGAAAATAAGAATGCATTACATTCGTATACTTCCAGGAGACAAAGTTACAGTCGAACTATCACCTTATGACTTAAACAATGGCAGAATCGTCTTTAGACACAAGTAATAGGAGGATTATAAAGATGAAAGTTAGAGCCTCAGTGAAACCTATTTGCGATAAGTGCAGAGTTATTAAAAGACATGGAACCGTTATGGTTATTTGTTCAAACCCAAAGCACAAGCAAAGACAAGGTAAATAATTTTTGGAGGAAAAAGAATTATGGCACGTATAGTTGGTGTTGATATTCCAAATGATAAAGTTGTTGTTGTTAGTTTAACTTACATTTACGGAATTGGTTCAACCACAAGTAAAAAAATATTAGCTGCTTGTAAGATCGACGAAGGTAAGAGAGTCAAGGATTTAAGCGAAGAAGAAATTGCTGCTATCAGAGCTGAACTTGCTCATTATAAGACCGAAGGTGATCTTAGAAGAGAATCTATGTTAAACATCAAGAGATTACAAGAAATCGGATGTTATAGAGGAATCAGACATAGAAGAGGTCTTCCAGTAAGAGGACAAAGAACAAAAACTAACGCTCGTACTCGTAAAGGTCCACGTAAGACAATTGCGAATAAAAAAGAAGCTGTTAAGTAATAGGAGGTAGAAAAAAATGGCACAAAAACAAACTACCCGTAAAAAGAAGATAAAGAGAACTTTTACAAAGGGTGTTGCTCATATTCATGCTACATTTAACAATACAATTGTTACAATTACCGATGAACAAGGCAACGCTATTGCTTGGAGTTCTAGCGGTGTATTAGGATACAAAGGAGCAAAGAAATCTACTCCATTTGCTGCTCAAGAAGCTGCAGAAGCTTGCGCTAAAGCTGCTCTTGATCAAGGTATCAAAACAGTTGATGTTGATGTTAAAGGACCAGGCGCTGGTAGAGAATCAGCCGTCAGAGCTTTAGCTGCTGCTGGACTTACTGTAACATCAATTATTGATACTACACCAATTCCACATAACGGATGCCGTCCACCAAAACGCACCCGTGGTTAATTTAAAAGGAGAATATATAAATGGCAGATAATGAATTAAAAATTGCTCATCCATTCGAAAAACCAGATTTTAAAATCGCAGTTTCTCTTGAAGATGAACATTATTGCAAAGTCGTTTGCGAACCATTAGAAAGAGGGTTTGGACTTACATTGGGTAATGCGATGAGAAGAACTCTTCTTACTAGTTTAACCGGAACTTCAGTCTATGCAGTTGAAGTTGAAGGTGCTGTCCATGAGTTCTCTGCTTTAACTGGTATTGAGGAAGATTTAACACAAATCATCCTTAACTTAAAAGATTTGGTTCTTAAAAGTGATACTATTGGCGAAGCGGAATATGAAACTACCGTCGATGTCGATGGACCAAAAGAACTTACTGCTGGAGATTTAATGACTCCAACCGGTGTTGAAGTTATTAATAAAGATTTAGTGATTGCTCACGTTGCTGAGGGTGGTCACTTACATATGGTTATCCATATGAAAAATGGTAGAGGATATGCTACAAGCGAAGAAAACAAGCTATATAGCCTTCCTCATGGAGCAATTGCTACTGATAGTAACTATTCTCCAATCGTGAGAGTCAACTATAAAGTTGATGCAACTCGTGTTGGTCACGATCCACGTTTCGATAAGTTAACTCTTGAAGTTTGGACTAATGGTTCCATTAAGCCAAGCGATGCAATTGCTTTAGCTAGTAAGATGCTCGTTGAACATCTTAATAACTTCCTTAATCTTGAGGAAAAATTTGCTAATATCGACCTTGAAAAAGATCCAGTTGCTCCAAAAGAAGAAACTTTCGATAACTTATCAATTGAAGATTTAGACCTCAGTGTTAGAAGTTATAACTGCTTAAAGAGAGCCGGAATTGCTAACGTCTTAGAATTAACTCAAAAGAGTGAATTAGAGATGATGAAAGTTAGAAATTTAGGTAAGAAATCTCTTAAAGAAGTTAAAGACAAACTTGAAGGCAAAGGTCTTCACTTTAAAGATGATAAAAACGACTAAGGAGATCAATTATGCAAATAGGTAGAAAAAATGTACATGGTAAAGGTGGTGTTCGTTTTAAGACCCCTTATACCTCTAGTAAGCAAAAGGCTCAAGTAAGAAATTTAGTTACTGAACTCGTTATTTTTGAAAAAGTTACAGTTACAAGATCAATGGTTAAAGATGTCGTTAAGACATTTGATCATTTAATTACTTTAGCTAAGAAGGGCGACCTTCATAGCAGAAGACAAGCCGCTAGCATCTTAAGACAATACCATATCGAAGGCGAAGCAAACGCATTAGAAAAATTATTTAATGATTTAGCTAAGAGAACCGCTTCACGTAATGGTGGTTACTTAAAGGTCTATAAGCTTGAAAATCGTAAGGGCGACAACGCTCCTATAAGACTTCTTGCTATCGCTGACTAATAACAAGTAGAGATAACAAACGATAAAGGCGCCAAAATGGCGCCTTTTTTATGTTATTAAGATAAACTTAAAAATTAGTACAAAATTAATTTTATATATTGTGATTAATTGATTAAAATATCTATATGGATAAATCAATTTTGCTTATTGGTGGAACAAACATCGATTATTTAGCCACTAGTAATAATAAACTTATAAAACATTCTTCAAACCCTGGTACTTTAACAATTTCTTATGGCGGAGTGATGAGAAACGTATGTGAAAACCTCGCTCGTATTGGTAACAAATGTTATTTTTTAACTGCTGTTGGTCAGGATTTATATGGAAAACAAATTATTGATTATATGAATAATTTATCAGTCGAAATGATCTCTCCAACAACAAACTTACCAACTTCTAGTTATATTGCGATAAATGATAATAATCACGATATGGACGAAGGTATAAACGATATGAGAATTATGGATGAAATAAATGTCCGTTTTCTAGAATCTTATTCACCGCTTATTAAAAACCACGAATATGTAATTTGCGATTCTAATTTAAGCGTGGAAGCTATTGATTATTTATTTTCTTCGTTTAAAAACCAAAAATTTTTAGTCGAAGGCATCAGTGCCTCTAAAATCATCAAATATAAAAACCACTTGAAAGACATTTATATGCTTAAATGCAATATTTATGAAGCAAGAGCATTATTTAATAATAAATTAGATGCAATATCCTTGGTTAAAATGGCTTTAGATAGCGGAATTAAGACTGCTATCATCACGCAAGGTAAAGATTGCATAATTTACGGGGAACATAATAAAGTTGCTACTATTGCCGTTAAAAGCGTTTATAATATTTCTGGAAATACTACTGGATGTGGAGATGCATTGTTTGCTGGCATTATTGACCACTATATTGAAGGAAAATCACTTAAAGATTCGATCATATTTGGTCAAAAACTTAGTATATTAACTTTAGAAACATTCAAAGCGGTCAACGAAACTATTTCTTCTTTAAGTTATAATCATTAAATATGTATAAAATTATAGTTATTAATTATGGAAGTCAATACAACGAGCTAATTGCACGTAGAATACGTGAATTAGGCGTTTATTCTTCGTTAGTTAGAAATACTATAACTAGTCAAGAAATTGTCGCTGATAAGTCTATAAAAGGCATTATATTAAGTGGTGGTCCAAACTCCATATATGATGTAGATTCTCCAAAAATTGATAAAACAATTTTATCTTTAGGAATTCCGATTTTAGGAATTTGTTATGGGATGCAACTTGTTGTTAGTGAACTTGGTGGATGCGTTAATAAGTCCGATAAAAAAGAATATGGCAAAACCGAAGTTAGTTTTGATAAGAGTTCAAATATTTGTAAAAATTTAAAGCTAAAATCAATTTGCCGGATGTCGCATGGTGATTCAGTGAGCAAAATTCCGGAAGGATTTACTAGAATCGCTTCTAGTAAAAATACCGAATATGCCGCAATTGAAAATATTGACAAAAATATATATTTACTTCAATTTCATCCTGAAGTTACTCAAACGGAAGAAGGGGCTAAAATTTTAGAAAATTTCATCAATACTACTGGTGCAAAACACGAACGGACTATTGAGGATTTTGCTAAAAAGAAAATTGATGAAATTCGACAAATTGTTAAATCAGATAGGGTTTTACTGGGGATTTCTGGTGGAGTTGATAGTTCAGTGACAGCAACTTTGTTGCATAAAGCGATTGGGAATAATCTAAGTTGTGTCTTTGTAGACCACGGATTATTAAGGAAAGATGAAGCCAAACAAGTAATGGATAGTTTTGAAAAAAAGTTAAAAATTCCTGTTCATTATGTAAATGCTAGTTCATTGTTTTTAACAAGATTAGAGGGAGTCAGCGATCCTGAAGAAAAGAGAAAAATTATCGGGAAAACATTTATTGAAGTTTTTTATAACGAAGGTAAAAAATTAGGTAATTTTAAATTTTTATCTCAGGGAACTTTATATACAGACAAAGTTGAATCAGGAGCCAATAGCACTTTAATAAAATCCCATCATAATGTTGGTGGTTTACCTAAAGATTTAAAATTTACACTTATCGAACCATTGGATATGTTGTTTAAAGACGAAGTGAGAAGACTTGGTACTGTGCTTCGAATGGATGAATATTTAATAAATAGACAACCTTTTCCAGGACCAGGTCTAAGTATTAGAATTATTGGCGAAGTAACTTCAGATAAAATAAAGATCGTTCAAGAAGCTGATGCAATTTTACTTCAGGAAGTGAAAGATGCGGGATTGGCAAGGGATATTTGGCAATATTTCTGTGTTTTGACTAATATTAAGTCTGTTGGAGTTATGGGTGATCAAAGAAGTTATTTGTATACAATTGCAATTAGAGCCGTTACATCTATTGATGGAATGACTGCTGATTTTTATAAAATGCCTTATGATGTTTTATCCAAAGTTTCTTCACGAATCGTTAATGAAGTACCCGGGGTTAATCGAGTTGTTTATGATATTACAAGCAAACCTCCAGCCACTATTGAATATGAATAATGTATTGATTTAATTGCATATTATTTACTTTATAAATTGAATCAATGTTATATAATAAATTTATGAATAAATTTGTTATTTTTGATTTAGACGGGACTTTAATTAATACGCTAACCGGTTTAACTGCTTGCGTTAATTTAACATTTAAAAAATTAGGAATTAAATACGTTTATGATAAAGCTGTGGTCAAAACCTTTATTGGTAATGGAGCAAAGATATTATTTAAACGCGCTTTAAAGCCTTTTAAAGAATTTAAAGAAACAGATTATGACTTATTTTTGAAATGTTACGAAGAAACTCAATATGTTAGTGAGGTATATCCTGAAGTAGAAGAAACTCTAGAATTATTACAAAAGAAGGGGTATTGGCTAGGGATTTTGAGTAATAAGCCTGACGAAATTTTACAAAAATTGATTAAAATTAAACTAAATAAAATTAATTTTATAGTGATTCAAGGTCAAGACAACAAATATCCATGTAAACCAGACCCTAAACTTATTAATGAAAAGATAATCGATAAATATTCGTTAAATAGAGAGGACGGATTTTATGTAGGTGATTCTTATGTTGATGGTGAGTTAGCTAAAAACGCAAACTTATGTTCGATTTTAGTAACTTATGGTTATGGAGATATGAAAGCGATATTAAATACAAAACCTAATTATTTAATTGATAATTTTGGTGAAATACTAAAGATTGTTTAGCTAAAAAGGAGTAATTATGACACAACAAGAAGAATTAATTTATGGATTGGGTAGACGGTGCATGAAAGCACATAAATATGTCGGAGATTTAGATGTCGATAGTTTTGTTGAGGACGAAAAAACTTTAGATGCAGTCTCTTATTGCATTGAAACTATTGCCGAAATTGCCCAAAAATTAATAAAATTTGATGAGATTTGTAAAAAATATAAGAATATTAATTTTGCCGAATTAGTAAAAATTAAAGAAAAATGCTTTGTTGGAGATAACATCAACATTGGCTTAATTTATAAACTTGCAAAGGAAGATTTTCTTAAAATATATGTTCTTTTAAATAAAGAAAAAATAAGATAAAATACAAATATGATAACAATTTACACTTCGCCAAGTTGCGCAAGTTGCCGCAAGGCAAAATTATGGTTCAAAGAACATGATATTCCTTATGTTGAAAAGAATATTTTTGCATCGACTTTAAATCCAGTTGAACTTAAAGATATTTTAGCAAAAAGTGAAAACGGAACCGATGATATTATTTCTAAAAGATCAAATATTATTAAAGAAAATAAAGTTGATGTAGATGAGATGTCAATTAATCAATTAATTGATTTCATTAGAACAAATCCTAGTGTATTAAAACGTCCAATTATGGTTGATGATAGACGTATAAAAGTTGGATACAATCCAGATGAAATTACAACTTTCATCCCTGCTGCTAGAAGAATTGCTTCGTTAGCTTGCAATCACCCAAATAAATGTGAAGTTTGTCCTGGTTGTGCTAAGGATGCAGAAGAAGCACTTAAGAACTTAAAATAAAAAATTCATCGGCCAATCCCCGATGAATTTTTAATTTTGTCTATTTTTAGTTATTAATCGTAGACATTGCTCTAGCTTGTTTTGATTGTTTATTATCTTTATAAATAATGTTGTTTTTTAAGCATATTTCTTCTAGTTGGTTCTTAACAATTTCAAGAGATGGCCCTTCAAGTTCAAGTTCATAATCTACAATGCCGTTATAAACATTTCTATCAATCGAAAGAGCGGAATTTCCTTCTTTATATTCGATTCTATGAGTTGTTAATGAAGCGATAATTTTTAAATCTTTAACATCAACACCAAGCATTGTTATAAAGTTACTAATATTTCCGGATGGGAACTTGTTATTGTAAGCAAGTTCTTTATAGTCTTGAATAAGAATTGATTGATTCTTTTCTAATAAACCTTCAGCCATTGGGGCTTTAAGAGTTAATTCTAACAAACCTTTAATGGATCTAATTCTTAGTCCCATGCCCATGTTTTTGATTTCGCGTTTGTCAGTATCAATATAATAATTTGTTTGATCAAACTCGTCGGTTTCAATTCCTTGATATATTTTTACAATCTTTTCGTATTCTTTTTTTGTAATAAGAGCCTTAGCTTCAATTTCGATATTTGCTGCCATAAATAGTTTTAACCTCGTTGTTTTATGATACAATAATTACGAAAGTTTTAAAAGAGATACATATGAGATATTGCATACGTTTTAAAAAGGACAAGGTCGCTGTTAAGACAGTCAATAAACTTGTTAAAAAATTAGATGAAAATCATTTTATTCAAGATGAAAATAATCCTGAAGTTGTTTTCTCGGTGGGTGGCGACGGAACATTTTTAAGAGCCGTTCATGACTTCTTTGAGATTAATCCATTGTTTGTAGCTATTAATAGAGGCAATCTTGGTTTTTTATGTGAATTTACCGATAAAGATATTAATTTCATGATAGACGAATTAATTCAAAAGTCCTTGCCAATTCGCACTATAAGTTTACTAGAAGGCAAATTTATGGGCCAAAAAATTTATGCCTTGAATGAGATTCGTATGGAAGCCTGTAATGGTACAAGCATATCATATGATGTCGATATAAACGGTACTTATTTAGAAACATGTAGAAGTGATGGAGCTTGTATATCAACCTCAATCGGAAGTAGTGGACTTGCTCGTTCTTTAGGCGGTTCGTTGGTTGATAATGAAATTGAAACTATTCAATTTATAGAAAAGGCCCCTATTTCTAATAGAAGATATAATTCTTTACGTTCGCCATACGTTCTTAATGTCGATAAAACTATTACTCTTTTGAATTTTAGTTACGATTATTTCAATTTATTTTATGATTGTAAGTTTTTAAAAATTAATAATTTTAAGGGTGGTTTACAGATTAGAGTAGCTAGCGATAAGCAAATTAGAGTTTTGCAAAACCATGGTATAGATTATATTAAAAAGACAAGGGAGACATTGATAAAATGACATATTTAGTTCAAAATTCAGCTAATGAAAACTTATTTATAATTTTAGGGGTTGGAGTTGGTCTAGTTGCTCTAATAATTATTGCATCAATAATTTTATATGTTCGTTTACACAAAAAAACTTCAAATGTAATTGATGTTGAAGCAACAATAAGTGAAGAAGACCATGATAATATAATTTTAGCTTTAGGTGGAGAAGATAACATTAAAGAACATTTTCTTGTTGGAACACGCTTAACTTTAGTTCTTAATGATTATTCAAAAGTTAATAAAGAAGACCTTAAAAAATATGGTGTTGAAAGAACACTAGAAATGTCTAATAAACTTATATTGGTTGGCAAAAAATTAGATAATTTAAATAATTCCTTAGATGATATTAAAAGACTTTAAATCATCGGAAATACTTTCGATTGGGAAACCCATAATGTTAGTTAGGCTTCCTTTTATTTTTTGTATAATATGAAATTTTTCGTCATCTTGAATGGCATATGCCCCAGCTTTATCCATAACGTTTTCGTTTTGAATATAATGTAAGAGTTCTTCTCTTCTTAATTTTTTAAAAGTGACATATGAAACAATCTCTTTTTCGATTGTTTTTCCACAATATGTTATTGTGTATCCGGTAATAACTTTATGAGTGTTTCCGTTTAACGTTTTTAAGATTCTATAAGCGTCTTTTTCATCTTTTGGTTTACCAAAAATTTCCTTACCCAAAACAACAATTGTGTCACAACAAATAAGTAAATCCTGGGGATTTACAAGGGTTTTTAAACTTAATGCTTTATTTTTTGCTTCAGTTAAAGCGTAATGAGGATCATCTAAAGGAACCAATTTTTCATCAAAAGTTGGTTTTACAATTTTGAAATCATCCACAATTGTTTTTAATAAACATATTCGACGTGGAGAAGAACTTCCAAGTACTACCATAATTATTCAGCTGTTTTATTAAGAATTAATGGAATAATCATTGGTTGTCTTTGTGTTTTACGATAGTAATATTGGTAAACAACCGATCTGATTGTGTTTTTAATATCATTAAAAGTTACATGTTGAGTTTTGAATAAATTATTAATTGCTTCTTCGACTTTTAAAGAAGCGTGACGGACCAAGTGGTCTTCATAATTTCCATAACTTACAAATCCGACAGTAATAATTTTTGGCTTATCTAATATCTTATTATTTTTACTATCAAGGGAAACAATGACAGAAACAAGTCCGTCATCTTGTAATATATGTCTATCTTTAATAACAGCGCTAGAAACACCATTAATATCATAACCATCGATATAAACATCATCAGCAGGAATTCTTTCACCTTCTCTAATTTTGTGACGTTCCAAAATTAAAGTGTCTCCGTTTTCATGAACAAAGATATTTTCCTTTGGAATTCCTAAACTGGCGGCTAATCCAGCATGTAATTTGAGCATATGATATTCACCATGTGCTGGCATAAAATAAGTTGGTTTAAGTAATTTTAAATTCATTCTTAATTCTTGTCTTGATGGGTGACCAGAAGAGTGGATATCTTTAAAAACTGAATTTGTTAAAACATCAGCACCAGCTCTCGTTAATTGGTTAACAACTTTAGAAATTGAAAGACCATTGCCAGGAATTGGGCTAGATGAGAAAACAACTGTATCGCCTGGTTGAATTCTTAATCCTTTAAATGTTCCGTTAGCAATTCTACTTAAAGCAGCCATAGGTTCTCCTTGGCTTCCTGTACACAAAATAACAATTTGTGAATCTCTAGTTGATTTTAATTCTTCATCACCTAAAATGAGTGAATTTGGAATTTGAATATATCCAAATTTACGGCTTACTTCGACTGTATTAACCATTGATCGGCCAACAATATAGACTTTTCTATTATGTTTAATAACGCAATCAATAATTTGTTGAATTCTATAAATATTACTAGAGAAAGTAGAAATAATTAAACGGCCATTTGCCTTATCGAAAATTTCATGAATTGAATTTAAAACGTTCTTTTCGCTAGGTGTCCATCCTTCTCTTTCAGCATTAGTCGAATCAGCAAGAAGTAAATCAACTCCTTCACTTCCAAGTTTTGCCATCTTATGAATTTCCATTTCTGGACCAACTGGTGTTAAGTCAATTTTGAAGTCACCAGTATCTACTATTCTTCCTTCACTTGTATCAATACAAATACCAAAAGAATCAGGAATAGAGTGGGTTACACGATAAAAAGAAACTGTGAAATCAGGAAGATTAAAAACATCGTTGCTATCATATTCAACAATTTTTATATTTTCTTTAATTTTTTGATCTTCAAGTTTTTGTCTGATTAATGCTGCGGCAAGACGAGGAGCATAAATTACAGGAATCTTAATAGTTTTAGCTAAAAATGGGATTCCTCCAATGTGATCTTCGTGACCATGAGTTATAATTAAAGCTCTAATCTTACTTTGATTATCTTTTAAATGTTGATAATTTGGAATAACATAATCAACTCCTGTCAACTCATCCTCAGGAAATTTAACTCCTGCATCAATAATAATTAAATTATTTTCGCTCTCTAAACAATATGTGTTCTTTCCGACCTCGCAAAGACCACCAAGAGCGTATATTCTAATTGCATTAGAAAATCTTTTCTCCATATCTACTCCTTTATAAATCACCTTATGATGTCTATTTAGTATTTATCTACCTAAAAACATTATAATAATAATTGCTATTAATATCAATTCAAATAATGATTAAATTTTATAATTTTATAAGAAAAATATTTTAAATAATTGTGGCGTCATCTAACTTTTTAAATGGATTTTTTTTATCGATGTGATCATAAAAAAGAATACCTTTCAAATGATCGATTTCATGTTGAACTACCATGCTGCCAAAACCAGTAAAAACATAGGTCATTTCTTTATTTTTTAATAAATCAAATGCCTTAACAGTAACTTTATATGGTCGGTAAATATATCCTGGATGTTGTTTGTCAACGCTTAAACAGCCTTCTCCAGATTCAATATAAGCAAGTTTACATGACTCACTAATTATAACTGGATTGATTAAGCAATATTCATGACTTACATTGTTTTCGTCTTGATAAAAAATCGCAATCATATCTTTATTGATACCAATTTGAGGAGCAGCTAAACCGACACCGGCTCTAATTTGGTGCTTTTCAGCATATTGTTCGTTTTGCGACAATTTAAGATATTTAAGCATATCTAAAAGTGTTTGTTTTAATTCTTCCTCAATAGGAAGGATAATTTGTGTACTTCTTTGACGTAAAGAAGGTTTGTTGTCTTTTACAATTTTAAAATTTTTCATTGTTATTATCATAGCAAAAATCATCTGATTTTTAAATATTTATGCTATATTATTAAATATGAATATTGAATTAATAAATGATGTAGAAAAGATTAAGGATTTTCTTAAAAAATCTCCTGAATATTTAGCTTTAAAAGAGGCTGAACAAATTATGGATAGTGACGACGAAGTCAAAGTATTATCTTTCCAAAAAGATCATGCAATGATGGTTTATAATGATGATTTAAAAATTTTTGATCGCAATAGCGTTGAGTCTTTAAAATCACATAAATATTTTAGTGAAACTGTATATTTATTGAATCATCATCCATTGGTTAAAGATTATATTTTAAAACTTTTAAAATATAACGATTTATTAGAAAAAATTAATGAAGAGATCTTTGATTTATGATAAGAATTGTTGGTGGTATTTATCGTCATAGAACCCTAAAACAGCCTGATTTAGACACTACAAGATGTACAAAAGATAGTGTAAAAGAAGGCTTCTTTTCAAGTTTAGGTGAGGCAATAAAAAATTCAACTTTTTTAGATTTATTTAGTGGATCTGGAGCAATCGGAATAGAAGCTTATAGTCGTGGAGCGAAAAAAGTTTGGTTAGTTGAGAAAGATAAAAAAGCCCAACAAATTATTAAAGATAATTTAGCTTCATTAAAAATTAATGAAATAGATTTGTTTTGTGGAGATTACGAATCCGCTTTACAAAGTTTTAAAATAGAAGGGTTGCAATTTGACATTGTGTTTTTAGATCCACCTTACAAGATGGATTTAAGCAAAGATTTTATAGATATTCTAAAAATTCACCATATTTTGTTACCAAATCACATAATAGTGTTAGAAAAAGATAATAGATTAGATTCTGATGAATTCGATGAATATAATATAAGAGAACTTAAGTACGGAAAGACTTTTATATATATATTAAGGAGTAAGTAAATGAAAATCGCAGTTTATCCTGGTAGTTTTGATCCAATAACCAACGGACATTTGGATATCATCAAAAGAGCTTGTAAAGTCTTTGATGAAATTATTGTTTTGGTGGCAATAAATAATAAAAAGAAATCTTGTTTTTCTAATGAAGAAAAAATTAAAATGATAAAAGAAGCTGTTAAGGAATATAAAAATGTTAAAGTAGATTCTTATGATGGTTTAACGGTGGATTATGCAAAAAAACATGGTGCTGGAGTATTAATTCGTGGTTTACGTGTTGTCAGTGATTTTGAATATGAATGGTCATTTGCAGCTGCTAATGAATATATAGATCCAAATGTTGATATTGTTTTCTTTATGGCGCACCAAGCTACTTCCTTTATTTCTAGCAGTACTATTAGAGAAATGTTTGACAGTGGAGTTAATATCTCTGGCCTTGTTCCTCCTGTTGTTCTAGAAATGTTTAAAAATAAAAAATTATAATAGTTTCTCTTAATAGATTATTTCAACATAAAAAAACGGTTCGCTTATGGGGACCGTTTTTAGTATCTATTTTTAATTAGATTGTTTCTTTACCAGAATCAGAGAATTCGTAAAGATTTTTCCAACAATTTGCGATGTTATCAGCTCTTTCGTATTTATCGGAACCTTGGAAACCATAAAGGATATTGGCGATAATTGATTCTGAGGTATTTGTATCATTTAAATCAAATTCAACAACCATAGGTGTTTGGAAATCAGAACTTGGTTTTGCAGAAGCTGCATCACTAGCATTAAGTTTGTTTAAATTTGATTCAATTGAATTTTTAATTGTTGCATCACTATGAACATAATAATTACTTTTAGTTCCAGCATAATATGCATTTTCAGAGAATGTATTAAAGTAACTGCTTGTAAATAAATAATCAAATGGAGTGTATTTTTTATATGAATCACCATCTAATTTTTGATCACAGAAAATTGATTGATAAGCAAATGAAGGATAAGTTTTACTGGTGTTATTGATTAAAGTATCCCAGTTATTACTTAAATAGTTGAAGGCTTCTTGTGTTTCGTCGCAACCAGTGCAATCTTCTTGAACAAAAAATAAGAAGAATTTACCTTCGCTAGCGTATTTGTTCATTGTCTTCTTAGCTTCGGTTTTTTCGTTTTTGTCCCATTGAGTTTGAGCGACAGTAAAATCCTTAAAGAAATCATTAGCAACGCTTTTATCGTTGTCGACATTTTCAAGACTTAATTGTTTTTGAGAATACCATTCAATACTGGTGCTTTGTTGACTATCTTGAACAGCCTTTGTAATTGAAGGAATACAAAAAATAATACCGAAGATAACACCAACGATAAGTAATGGTTGAACCCATGCGGTTTCCTTAATCCAACGACCAATTGCTACAAATGGAGTAGCGATCTTTTTTAATACATTTTTAAAATTCATAAAATAACTTCACCTCGCGAATAAGCAATTAAAAATATACCATTATTTGTCTTTTATAACAAGTTATAAATATTATTCATAATAATATTATAAAAATACATTTTTATTTATGAGTTTAAAATAATGTTTGATTATCGATTTTATTCTTATAAATTATTGGTTTTATATGTTTTATTTAAAACTAAACATTGATATGCAAACGATAAGTAACGCTAGTGCAATCATTATGATTTGATTTGATAATTAATGTGGTATCTTCGCTTGGAGCGCTGATAATTGACACTAATCCAGTTTCTGCGTTGTAAGTAGCAATATCTGTAGAGAAAGCACTTCCTTTCTCTGTTTTTAAGGAAATATTAATTCCAGAAGTAGCTTCTTCATTACTTAAAGTTGAATCACCAACAACTCTTAAATTGCTTACCTTAAAAGTGTCACCATTTTTGCACTCATAAATATCAGGAAGTGCATTAGAATATGTGTCTCTTGACAACGAAACTTTGAAACCATCATAAGATTTAAATTCGCTTAATTTAGCAGAGTCTTTAAAAGGTTGAGAAGAAACATATGATTCAGATTTTGGGTCATTCATCGCATTAATAAAATCGTGATAAGTAATTAAGTCTTTTTCGAAAGCTGTATTAAGATTTATTGCATCATAAATTGAATTGCTGTTTTCAGGAGAAATTCCATTATAAACTTTATTTTCGTCAATAATTAATTTAGTTGATTTTAAATCAGACTTAACTCTTTCTTTATATTCTAAAACTTTATTGATAAGTGATGTTTCTACGCTCGAAATTTCGATATTTGAATGGCGATTTGTAAAGAAATCGCTAGCCAATCCTCCTTCTTTTATTGAAAAATCCATATTTAAGTATTTGTATTCAATACCATTTTTTTGTCTTTGATAACGAAATTAACCTTATCTGGAGAGCCATCAACTTTGAAAGTATAACTTGTTCTAATATCTTGAAGATTGTCTGGAAACAATTCTTTAATGATGCTTCCATACATCATATATTCAGAAGAATCTTCCCCGTAAGTGTCTTTAAGTTTTTGTACAGCACTTGCTTTGGCTTTGTTAACAAACTTTTGAATTGTGCTTAAATAACTTGAATAACTATAAATTCCTTTCTTTGGATCGGTATCGCAAACTAAAACTGAGTTTAGTAATGGAGCATAAGAAGGAATGTCTAAGCCATCAAATCCTTTTTTATAAACATTATTAATAATGTCAGCGATAAAATCTGAATTTTCACTATTATTAGAAATTAAGTTATATATCTGGTTAGTTAAATAAGGAGCAATCTCTTTAGCAATGCTTAGTTCCTTATAATAATAAACAATTTCATGATTTTCACCGCCTATTCCGTAAAGTGAAATAACATCATTCCCAAAATAACTAACTCCTAACCTATTTACGTTGTAAAAATTATTGTTTCCTGAAAGGAATGCTAAAGCCATTGTTATAATGGTGCAGTTTGAAATTAAATCGAGATGAAAATCAATAGCAACAGGCCATTCTTCCCAATTAGTCATTGAGAATGCATAATTTAGAACATGGGCATTTTGTTCAGGCTCGCCATCCAATGACAGATCATAACAATATTTTAATTAGCCCTCATAAGCCAAACCATTACTTATATTGTCTTGTTTATAGACTGTTTTATATTTTGAAATATAATCTGGCTCAATAAAGAACCAAGCTGAATCGGTTGCAGGATTATTGATATTTTAACCAGTTGCGGTAGCAGTAATAGAGACAAGTTCGGCCTTTTTAGCCGTAACAAGTCCAGCATCATCAACTCTAGCCAAGTTTGGATCGCTTACAAAATAAGAGACGCTTTGGTCTGGTCCATAAACTGTGGTTTGAAGTTGCATAGTACTTCCAATCGCCATGCTGTTAGGACAACTCAATTCAACTTTATAATCATTGTTTACTGCTGGTATCTTTAAAAATACTGCATTAATAATATAATTGATGGGTTCAGTTGGAGTAAAAGTAAAGGTTGAAAAAATATCTTTACCATTAACTGATAAACTATTTAATTCATAATTTGAAAGGGGATTGGCCGAGATTTTTAAAGCAACGTTGAGATCTGCTAAACCATCACTTGCTAAATTTTCAATAGAAATTGTTCCGTTATTATTAGTTGAAAATTCAATAGTTGCTTTGCTAACTTTTTCATTGTTGCAAGAACTTAAACATGGGACACATAAAGTTAAAGCAATAATTGGAACTATTTTATTTAAATAATGTTGTTTCATAATATTTTCTCCTTAATTTAATTCGTAAGGTTTTTTAACTTCAGTAATATCAGAATTATCAAAAGTAGTTGGGTCACTTGGTAAGTTAATTTTTTTATAGCCAACCATATCAGAATCACAATAATTCATATTTGAACTTTTAAGACCGAAGGACATAACCATATGGTTTTAGTCATCGAAATAGTCTATATCTATGTCATTTCGGTGACTATGACCAACGAACGAACCGATAATTCCGTTTTCTTTCATGCAAGCATAAGCGCCGTTATTCATATAACCATAACCAGCATTATCTCTCATTTCTCCGCTTGCTTTATATTTGTTTGGATTATCCAGGTGTGCTTCATATGCATTAACGTATTCTCTTACAGGGATATGATAGAAAGCAAAACCTGGAGCGTTATCGCCTTCATTTATATTAATATTTTTAATATGCTCAAGTTGATTAAGATGGATTACATCATAAACACTATCCCCTAGATTGCCTAATTCTTTATTTGAATTGCTATCAATAATATAAAAAACGATAAAGCGTTTTATTATCTTTTTTTACATTAACATAATAGTTGGCTAATCCTTCGATATCGTCATCTTTATAATCGACAAATACTGAATAATTTGCAGCCATTATTTTAGAATTAATATAGTAAGGATCTTCAATTTTATTTGATGGATCATGATTTCCATAAGTGAAAATCCGTTTAATTTTGAACGAATCGATAAAAGTTATAAATGTATCGACCTGTTCAGTGGTTGCTTCATCAAATGAATCACCAGTTAAAACAATTAAATCAGGATTGTTAGCCTCATCAATCATCATTTTTAAATGTTCATATTGAGTTGTTTCGTTATAAACAGCTGTATTATATGGATCTCCAAAATGGAAATCAGTTAACCACAAAATACGGAAACCTTCTTTATAATCAATGCTTAAACCATATTTTGAAGTGTTTGTTGTTACTCCTAAAGTTACATTATTTGTATTTTCATAAGAATTACAGGAAGATAATGCAAGCATAACGACAACCAAACTAGCCAGACGTTTAATGTTTTTCATAATAACCTCTTAAGTCTATTAGACTTATTAAAATTATTTTATTCAAAATACTAAATTGCAATAAATAACAAGTTTAAACATTATGTTCTTGTATTTCTAAATTATTTTAATTAACATTAATTAACATGGAATTTAGGTTAAAAAAACTAAAAGAAAAAGTCGTCAATTATTTCTTCGATCATCCAGTTCAAAGAGAGGTCGGAAGAAATAGTTATTTTGTGCTTATAACAGCGCTTAGTGCTATGATTTTTGCTTTTGGTTTTAACTTATTTATCCACCCAAATTACGCTTCTTTTAACCATGATTATGTTGGTGTTGATATAGCAAGTGTCAATGTAAAAGTTTTTGCAAGTTGTGGAGCAAGTGGACTTGCTCAATCCTTGGCGACAATTTTAGCTTTATGTGGCTTTCCAGGACTTGATAGTCAAGCTAATTTACAAATTGCTATTTGGGTTTTCTATTTCCTTGTTAACATTCCTCTTTGTATTTTTAGTTTTATTAAAATTGGTAAGAAATTTACTATATATACCATTTTAAATGTTATTTTAGTTTCTTTATTTGGAATTTTGTTTCAACAAATACCTTTCTTTAATGATATTTCTTCTTATGTTTTTAATGAACCAATTTCCCGTGTTTTATTTGCTGGATTATGTACTGGAATAAGCAGTTGTTTAGCTTACTCAATAGATACAAGTGCTGGTGGAATTGATGTTATTGCTTATTATGTTAGTGAGAAGAAATCAGCTCAAATTGGAATTTTCTCTGCCGCTTTTAATTTTGTTGTTATCGTAATTTTCTGTATTGTAGCTTTATTTAGTGGAGGTTACGTAATTAGTTATACGGGTGTTGTAATAACTGGTGGCACGGTTTCTATTCCTGATGGTTATTCAGCAATGTCGGTTGAGCCCGCCTTATCTTTAATAATGCTTTTATATACTTTCTTGTATATGATCATCGCTTCGATGATTGTCAATTTGCTTAATGTGCAAAATAAGAAAGAATGTGTTCAAATTATTACTACCAATGTTAATTTAGCTCAAGTTATCTTAGCCAATATTCCTCATGGATGCACAATCATTGAGGGTAAAGGTGGATATTTAGGCGATAAAAAATACTTAATTTATATGAGTGTTCGTAAAAACGAAGCAAAAAAAGTTGTTAAAGTTGCTAAAGAGGCCGACCCACTTTGCTTTATAAATGAGTTCCCTGTAACTCAAGTATTTGGCAAGTTTTATAGGAAGCCAATTGAATAAAATAATAGGGATTTGCAGGGGATATTGAAAAATTTTGCAAAAATAAAGGCAATAACAAATCGTTGTTATTGCCTGTTTTTTATTAATGGCGGAGAAAGGGGGATTTGAACCCCCGCAGGTATTAGCCTCTATCAGTTTTCGAAACTGACCCCTTCAGCCGCTTGGGTATTTCTCCGTTAGGACATATTATAACTAAAAAAGAATAGTGTTTTAAAGTAAATATTCAAAGTTTGAGATTAACATACTTAAAGTATATAATACTTAAGTATGAATATTTTTTTAATATTTTCTATGAATTTAAAGACACTAACACTTGATGATTATATATTTCTGGGAATCGTAGGTGCTGTTTTACTAATCATAATTTGTCTTATTATTGTTTATTTATCAATCTCTAAATCAAGAAATCAAAGTTATAAAAACCGTATTTCAGCTGAGTTTACCGATTGTAGAACATATGTTATTGATTTGAAATCTCAGACAGTTACATGGTTTAAATTAAAAAATTTAAGAAAGATTAGAACTGTTACGTATGTTGAATTTTTGAACTTTTTTGAAGTAAAGGATCAAAATAGTATTCGAAATCGGATGATTTCAATGCTAGAAGTTGATACAAAAAAGAATGGTTCTGATAATGTTGTTTTAACTAATATGTTATACAAAGAGGGCAAACGTTTTCTTGTTTATCGTACTGTTTTATTTGCTAGCCAAATAGATAAAGAAAATAAATTAATTTATTTAAACGCTGACACTCTTCTTCATGTTCCTAACGATGAGTTTAAGAAAAGTGTTTTTAAAAATTTAAAAAGCGTTAATCCTCTTTTATTAAAACATAAACCTTACTATTTATTGAGTGAGATGAAAAAAGCTTATGAAGGAAATGAATTCATGAGAGCCAATCTCTATTTTATTAAATTATTTAAAATGCTTGATGAGGCTGTTGTTAAAAACGAATATTACGTTCGTTATGAATTAATGGACTATGTTTGTCGTTGTTTCAAAGGGGTCGATTTATATTATTATTTAAATCCAGATAATCCACAAGAAGTTATGTTTATTGATAACACTTTGATGAATAGTTACCAAATTAACCATAAAATCCAAGAAATTTTAGATAGTATTAATGAATTATTGGAGATTTATGGTTATTTAAACACTCTTGTCCCAGTAATCACAGCTAGTAAAGTAACTTCTTTGAATAAAAATTTTGAAACTGCTTATCAAGATATGCAAAAATTTACCCAAACTGTTTATAACGACAATAAAAATTACTCTTTCTTTTATCCTGAAAATTCAGGAATGCACAGTGCAGAAGAAGGCTATAAAAGCGAGATTGATCACATTTTAAGAAATCAATTAATTGATGTTTACTATAGCCCAGTAATTCATTTACTTGATAGAAATTCAATTATTGAATCTTATACATTCAAAATTTTTCCAAAGAGCAATATTTTTAAATCATATCAAGATTTGGAAAAGTTTTGTGCACAATATGAAGAACAACAAGAAGTATTTTCAATTTCAAGCAAAAAAGTAATTTCTACCTTTTTAACGCAAAAAGGAGATGCAAGTTTTAAATTATTTTTTCCAATTGAAATGCTTGATTTACCTTTTGCTATCAAAAGTTTCCCTCATATTAGTAATTTAAATAACGCGAACATTTCATTTTTGTTTAAGAATAATGTTTTTATTGATTTTGAAACCGATCCATATTACTTGAGAACAATTCAAAATCTTAAATTGAAAAGTTATGAACTTGGCCTTCTAATTACTATTAGTGACTTTTCTTTAAAAGATGATACATACAAATTATTTGATTTATTTGTCTTTGATTGTAGTAAATTGAATAATGTTAAAGCGACAAGTGTAGATTTTATTAATTTGCATGCTTTGCTTACAAAATTTGTAAAATTCCAGAAACCGATTGTTTGTGTAAACGTAAATAATTGGCCGCTACTAGAATTATTAAGTAAAAGTGGTGTAAGATATTTCGGCGGTGATGTAATTAGTCAATACAGTTCTATGCTTTTGCCGCTTGATAAACGTGTTATTAAAAAATTATCAAATTTAAGTAAATAAGAAAGAGGAAATTAAAATGGATATTAAGAACAAATCAATTACTTCAAGAGACGAAGATTTTGCTCAATGGTATACAGATGTTTGTAAAAAAGCAGAATTAATGGATTATAGCGATGTTAAAGGCTTTATTATATATAGACCTTATGGTTACGCTATTTGGGAGCAAATTCAATCTTATTTGGATAAAGAATTTAAAGCAACAGGGCACGAAAATGTTTATATGCCTATGGTAATTAATGAATCTTTATTCAAAAAAGAAAAAGATCATATTTCTGGTTTCGCTCCAGAATGTTTAATTGCAACAATTGGTGGAGGTCAAACTCTCCAAGATAGATTGATTATTAGACCAACAAGCGAATGTGTTTTTACTGAGCATTATAAACACATCATTAATAGTTATCGTGATTTACCAAAGAAATACAATCAATGGTGTTCTGTCGTTAGATGGGAAAAGACAACTCGACCATTCCTAAGAGGAAGTGAATTTTTATGGCAAGAAGGCCACACAATGCACTCTACAAGCGACGAAGCTAGAGAAGAAACTCTTAGAATGTTAGATATATATGATAAAATGGGTGAAGACCTTTTAGCCGTCCCTTTCATTAAGGGAAAAAAGAGCGAAAAAGAAAAGTTTGCTGGTGCTGTGGAAACATATTCTATTGAAGCTTTAATGCATGATGGAAAAGCTTTACAAAGTGGTACATCCCATTATTTTGGCGATGGTTTTGCTAAGGCTTTCGGTGTTCAATATCTTGACAAAGATGGAAAAATTAAAAATCCTTTCCAAACAAGCTGGGGTGTTTCAACTCGTTTAATTGGTTCAATAATAATGGTTCATGGAGATGATAATGGTTTAGTTTTACCTCCATATGTAGCGCCAATTCAAGTTGTCATTATTCCTATTCAAATGCAAAAAGAGGGAGTTTTAGATGCTTGCAATACAATCAAACAAGGATTAGAAGCTAAAGGTATTAGAGTTAAACTTGATGATAGTGATAAGACACCTGGGCGGAAATTCTCAGAGTATGAAATGAAAGGTGTACCTCTTAGGATTGAAGTTGGTCCACGTGATTTAGTCAATGGAGTTGTTACAATTTGTAAGAGAAATGATGGCTTTAAAGAACAAGTTGCTTTAGATAAGATTGTTGATGAAGCAAATTCGTTATTAGTTAAGATTCACAAAGAAATGTACGATGCCGCTTTAAAGAACTTGTCTGATAATGTTCATGAAGCTCACAATTTAAAAGAGATGGAAGAAATCCTTAATAAAGGCGGGTATGCTAAAGTTATGTGGTGCGGCGATAGAGCTTGCGAAGATAAAGTTAAAGAAATGTTTAATGCGACAAGCAGATGTATGCCATTTGCTCAAATTCCTATCGATGACAAATGTGCCATATGTGGAAAAGAAGCAAAATATTTAATCTTATTTGCTAAAGCTTATTAAAATAGTGGGATTTGCAGGGGATTTTGAAAAAAATCCCTTTTTAGTTGCGTTTTAATTTATATTGTTTTAACTTTGAAAGCATAAATATTCCAATACCAATTGAAAGTATTCCGTATACGATTCCAATACTAGCATTATATGTTGATATTTGTTTTGCTGATAAAACTTGGTTCATTGCTGAAATTAAAGATGCTAAAGCAAACACAATTGTTTGAAATGACCAAACTAATGATAAACACTCTCTAGCAATAAAAAGAAGATTTTTTCTTGATATGTTATTAATGATTCCAATGATAGACAAACCTAAATCTAAGAAAGAAACGCAACATATTATGATATTTAACCAAAGAGGAAGTCTAATTAAGTGTGTAGGGTAGAAATATAAGGAAATCATATAAGCGACATAAAGTATATTTGCAATTATGATAAGGGCAGCAATTGCTTTATATAAATGTTCTTGTAATTTATGATCTTCTTTTTTAACGCCGATGAAAAATAAAGTTTTACAAAGACCTAATAATATTTCTGAGATTCCAGAAGTTCCATAAAACCAGTTATTTTCAATAATTCCTACGATTAATTTTGCTGAACCCCATAGGTAATTAAAAATCATAAAAATGAAACCAAAAATTATAGTGGTTTTGTCCTTTTTGTTTTGTAATTTCAATTTAGATTCGAGGTTCATATAGTGGTTTTGTTAAAATTATAATACATTTGTTCGCATATTTGATAAAAAACTAATTTATAATATTTCTCACGAACATTAGGGTAAATCTAGTAGATATTAAAATAAAATTAAAAGTTAATCAATTTTTTGTTTTTTATAGAATAAAACGTCTTGAGGAGTATACTTTTTTTGTTTGATAAAGTTAAAATTATTTAAAAATCTTAAAGATTTAAATAAGTTATTAATTGAACAAGGGCTTTAGAGCCTTTTTTTCATACAAAAAAGTATCTCATAAAGGAGGAAAATTAATCTTATGAAGAAACTTAATTTGTTAGGCTTATCTGCTATATGTTTATTAGGTGTTAGTGGTCTTGTCGGATGTAATTCAACTGAAAGCAATGTAATTAACATTCAATTTGTTCCATCAAATGATGCTTCTACTTTGGCTGCATTATCAAAAAGACTTGAACCTGTATTGGAGAAAATTTGTCCAGATTATCAATTTAAAATCACAACAGGCACTTCTTATGCTGCCACCACTGAAGCTTTATTATCTGATCAAGTTGATGTTGGTTTCTTAACCGCTAGCGGTTATGCTCAAGCAACAATTCAAAATCCGGGTAAAATTGAAGTTAAATTAACTAGTGTTAGAAAAGGTTATAAAGTTCAAGTAGAAGATTATAAAGATGATGTCGAAAACAAAATTAAAGCTATGAATGGTGAAATTTCTGGTTATGAATATTTAGGGCAACAATCTGAACAAGATGTTAATTGGTATACATCACAATTATGCGTTACAAATGCAAATTACGTTGATAAAAATAGCGATGGTAAAATCGATATTAAAGATATGGCTGGATTAAAAATTGGTAGAATGGGTGCAACAAGTGGTGCTGGTTATTTAAGACCATTAAAATATTTAAATGATAATGGAATGGAAATGGTCGATACAATTACTGATGCTACTAAACAAATTCAAGGTGTTCAACAAAATAGTTATGGTGATGCTTTTAACAATATGCAAAGCGGAACAATTGATGGTTTCTGGGGATTCACTGATGTTCGTTATGCTCAAGGTTATACAAAGAGTGATAGTGCTTATTATCAATTAGCAACCTCTTTCACATTAAGTAAGTGTGTCGCTATTACCGACGGAATTTATAACGATACAATATCAGTTCGTTCGAATTTAACCGATGCTAAAAAAGAAGCTGTTGTTAAAGCTTTTAAGACTGCAATTAAAGATACAAATAAAATCGATGATGGTGCTACCGAATCTTTATCACCAGCTGAAATTCTTTATAAAGTTTATTCACATACTGGATATACTGATGCTAAAGATAGTGATTTCGATGGCGAAAGAGAGTTCTATAATTACTGCGTAGCTAACGATTTAATTTAATAATTAAGTCAAGTTTTGATTTTGATTTTTATATAAATATAAGAAGGATTTTTATGATTGAATTTAAGAATGTAAGTAAGATTTATCCTAGTGGTGTTAAAGGGCTAGACGATGTAAATCTTACTGTTAATGATGGTGATTTTCTTTGTATTATTGGTTTATCAGGTGCTGGTAAATCCACACTTTTAAGATCGATAAATAAAATGCACACAATTCAATCAGGAAACATAATTGTAAATGATGAAGATATTTCGAAAGCTAAAGGTAAAAAATTGCGTTTAATTCGTAGAAATATCGGAATGATTTTCCAATCA
Organism: Caryophanales bacterium UBA4855; assembly: GCA_002399785.1. GTDB lineage: Bacteria > Bacillota_I > Bacilli_A > RFN20 > CAG-826 > Onthovivens. The sequence goes on along the minus strand of DHEH01000002.1, from coordinate 119,882 downwards.
TTTAATTTAGTTAATAGATCTTCCGTATATAAAAATGTACTTGCTGGTAGGGTGGGTTACCACTCTACCTTCAGTACTTTATTTGGTATCTATTCTAGGGATGAAAAGATGTTAGCTTTGCAGTCATTAGATAAATTGGGTATTTTAGATAAAGCTTTTATTAGGGCTGATCAACTAAGTGGTGGTCAACAACAACGTGTCGCTTTAGCGAGAGCTTTAACTCAAGAACCTAAAATAATTTTAGCTGATGAACCTGTTGCAAGTCTTGATCCAGTCACAACAATTTCTGTTATGGATGATTTTGCAAAAATTAATAGAGAGTTTGGAATAACTATAGTTGCTAACATGCATCACGTTGATTTAGCGATGAAATATGCTAATAGAATAATAGGAATCAAATCTGGAAAAATTGTTTTTGATGGAACACCAGATGAAATAACTGATGAAGCGCTATTTAATATTTATGGACGTGCTTTAAAACATTCAGAAAAATTAGGAGAAGTCGATGATGCAAACTAAAAATAAGGGGGTTTTGCGTAGGATTTTTCATAAATTAAAATATAAAAAAGTTATTGTTTCTTTAAATGATAACGGAACTCCTAGCAAAATAATTGAGAAAAAAAGAAGTCTATGGCCTCGGTACTTTTTAATTGTTGCAGCTATTTTTGGATGTTGTTTTATTTTCGTTGAATTACCTGCAAAAATTCGTTTTGATCAAATCAGTGTAATTTTTGGACAAATGTTTACTCCCTCAGAATTTAGTTTGAAGACTTAGGATAGATATAATGAATACATTTTTGGAACAGCGATTCCGGCTATATGGTCAACTGTTGAGATGGTTTTTATTGGAACAACTATTGGTACAGCAATTGCTATTCCCTTGTTCTTAATTGCTTCAAGAAATATAGTATTAAAATGGTATATTTATCAACCAGTTAGAATAGTTGTTGATATTATTAGAACAATCCCTACTTATGTTTTAGCTATTTTATGTACAGTCTTTTTTGGTATTGGAAATACAGCTGGTATTTGGGCAATTGCTATATTTACAATGGGCATCATGTTTAAGTTAATGTATGAGTACATTGATACCTGTAATATGAATCCTTTTGAAGCTAGTATGTCTACTGGTGCCACGAGGTTCAAAGCGGCCCGAGTTGCTTTATATCCTCAAGTAAAACCAATGTTTTTCTCAAATTTTTTGTATACATTTGAAATTAATGTTAGAGCTTCTGTAATTTTAGGATTTGTTGGAGCCGGAGGAATCGGACAATTATTAAGTAATGCCATGGATGCTCAACAATACGATAAGGTTGGAGCAATATTGATACCTCTATTTGTGGTTGTAGTTGTTTTGCAATTACTATCAAGTTTCTTGAGAAGGAAGAGTTTATAGTATGGAAAAAGAAAAAAATAATTTTAAAGAAACTATAAAAGAAAAGTTGGATAAATTACTTAATTATTTAAGAATTAAAAATACAGTTTCTTGTACAACTCCAGATGAAGCTTATGCAAAAAGACCGATGCTATGGATTTATAACATTATTATTGTTTTTGCCTTTTTAGCAGTGATCATTTATTTTTCAGTAGATGTTAGTTTCATGAATGGAATTAATTTTAATGGAACAAGACTTGGAGAATTGTGGAAAGGTATGTGCAATCCAAATTGGTCGTACTTCTTTGGATATGGGGAATATAGATTTTCGGAATCGGTTATTTATCAAATTATAGAAACCTTTTCGATTGCTTTTATTGGAACGCTTATTTCTTCGATATTAGCAATTCCTTTTGGTTTCTTTGCTAGCAAAAGAATGGTTGGGAAATGGTCGGTAATATCAGAATTATTATTGATTGTTATTAAGACATTTCCAGAAATTCTCTTTGGATTAATTATGGTAAAAGTAGTTGGTTTTGGATCTTTTGCTGGTGTTGCTGTTTTGTCGGTTCATTCAATTGGTATGATTGGAAAAATGTATTCGGAACAACTCGATGTAGTTGATAATCAACCATTAGAAGCACTTGATGCATGCGGAGCAAGTTTTTTAACAAGAGTTAAATTAGGAGTCGTTCCTCAAGTTGCACCAAACTTTTTAAGTGTTATTCTTTATCGTTTTGATTTAAATGTTAGAACTGCTTCTTTATTAGGTTTAGTTGGTGCTGGTGGAATTGGATACTATATCTGGGTTTATTCTTCGTTTGGAACATGGTCAATGCTCACCCCATTATTACTTGGTGTTGTTATATTAATTGTATTTGTTGATATAATTTCTAGTATATTAAGAAAGAAATTATTATAGTTATGAAAAAATTAATTATTATGGCGGGTTTGCCTGGTAGTGGCAAATCTACTTATGTTAAAGAAAATTTGATGAATGAAAAAAATATTGTCCATATTGATAGTGATGAAACAAGAAAACAAATGTACGGAACTTATCTTCGTTTTCCAAAAAATATGTATGATATTTATGACCAAATGATTGTAGAAGGTAACAAAATATACGATAAGTATAATGATTTAACTTTAATAATGGATTCGACATTTTTAGAAAATTATCGTCGTAATTATTATATTGATCATTTAAAAAAATTTGATTATTACGAAATAATAATGTTTCATACAAATGATATAAAATTCAATTTAGAGAATAATAAAAAAAGAATTAAAGATAAACGGGTTCCTGAAGACGTAATATTAAAAATGGTAGACCTTTATGAACCATTAGACGATGCAACAAGAAAAAGATTTGATAAAGTTGTGGATATTTATGTCGGATGATTAAATAAAATTAGACTATACATTTAGATAATTAAAATTCTTTGTTTTTAAAGTCTATTATGATATATTATTCAAGCAACCATGGAGTAATACCCAAGTGGTGAAGGGGCTTCCCTGCTAAGGAAGTAGTGCGGGCAACTGCAGCGAGAGTTCGAATCCCTCTTACTCCGCCATTGTTAAAATTAAAGATTGATATATAAATATCAGTCTTTTTTTGTTGTTTTCGATTATTTTTCCAAAGTTGGCGGGCGATGTCGTGATTCAACCCCATCCAAATGTGACATCATACCTATGTAGAAAAGCAACTAATTTAGCCTTTATGCGACTTGAAATAATAATATTAAAATGTATCGAACTAAAGTATGTAAAACGCAAAAATGTTCAACAGAAGGTTTTTAAAACAATCAAAAGAGATGGATATTTACAACAACTTTTTTATACAAAGCATCAATCGAGTTCTAAAGGTTAATCCTATGTGTGTTTTAAAAATTCAATTATAAAACATTATCTTTATAACAATTTCTTTGGTTTTAAGTATTTGATTTTATATTTATTATATATGCTGTTTTGCATATATAATTCATAAAAAAACTATGGTATTTAAGAGAATTTATGATAAAATGGCTGTTATATGATAATATTGTAAAAAATAAACATTTTTGTTGAAATTAGGCGAAAGTTTGTAAATAATAAGATATAGAAGGATTTATATATGATTACTGAAATTGGGAAATATTTAAGACATTTAAGAGTTGATCACGACGAAACATTAAAAGATATGGCAGCAAAATTAAATGTAAGTTCTGCTTATGTATCTTCAGTAGAATGTGGTAAGCGTGTTTTTCCAGATAAATGGATTAAAATTTTAAGCAAACAATATAATTTAACAAAAAACGAAATTAGCGAGTTGGATAGAATAGTTTCTCTTGCTAAAAACGAAGTTAATATTGAAATTGGTAATTTTTCAAATGAACAACAAGATGTTTCTATAAAATTTGCACGTAACATTAAAAATGCTGATCCAGATTTATTAGCTAAACTTCAAAAACTTCTTGATGCTGAAGAAAAGAAAAATAAGAATACTGGTGACTAATAAATGAGTCAATTATGTTTTTGTGCGCCGACAAATAAGAAACAATTAATTAAATATGCCGATGTAATTAGAAAAGTATTTAATATAAAGGAAACTGAAGAGTTTCCTATTTTAAAGGTTTTAGATTTAGCAATGGACGAACCTATGTTTAATGACTTTTCTTATCAAGTTGTTGAAGATGATGACAATATGTTTGATGGAGAGACACAATTAGCTTTTTATTCTTATTTGGAAAACACAATTTTTATTAAAAGCAGTCAATATGATTCAGCTAAAGTGGACCCTAGATCGAGATTTACTTTAACTCATGAATTTTCTCACATGTTTTTGATGCAAGTTACAAATAGAAAACCTAAATTAAAAGATGATGACGGTAAAGGAATACAAAGTTTTTCTGATCCTGAATGGCAAGCCAATAGATTGGCTGGTTATATTTTAATTCCGGAACGTATATGTCAAAAATTAAATGAAAAAGAAATAGAAACACAATTTTTTGTTTCTCCTGAATGTGCAACTTACAGAAAGATTAATTCGATAAAAGATAAAATAGATGTAAATGCTTTGTTTGAAGTTAAGAGTGTTGATATTGCAAAGTTTATGATTGATAGTGGATCTAGCAATATGGTAATTGAAACAATTGCTGATTCTGAAGAGATTGATGCAAGAATAAATGCTGTTCGTTTTTAAAAATAACAGGGATTTGCTAAGGATATTTTAAAATTAAACACTAAAAATTGATTTTTAGTGTTTTCATTTATTTTAATAATATATAATAAGCGTATGAAAAAAGTTATATGTCCCGAATGTGGGAAAATTATTGATGCTGATCCTGAAAAACCAAATGTTTTTTGTTCTAAGTGTGGAGCCACTTTTACATTTTCGCAAGGTAAAGAATTAATTGATAAAAAATATAGTCAGTTATCTAAATACGCTTATAAATTAACGTATAATTCAACAGATCATGAAGCGGGCCACAATACCTACAAAAGTTGTTTAGAACTTAGACCAAATGATTTATCTTCAATTATTGGAATGGCTTTAAACAAAATATATGGTCAATCGTTTGATAATATTTGTTTTTTAGATGTTATTGAACTTATCAATTCTTATGATATTGCTTTAGATAAGGAAAATACCTTTTTGTTTCTAAATTTTATTTCTGATATGGAAAATCAAATTCGTTACTTTTTTTCTATTTTAGAAAAAAGACTTATGATTGACGGGACTTTTTTAAAAAAAGAATACTTTGATTACTATGTTAAAGGTGTCCAAGATTCGATTAGTTTAATGAAATTCCTTGATAGTTCCTTTGAACTTCTTGATGAAGAAGTGTTTGATGAATTTAAAAAAGATAAGCATGATTTTCTTTCTAATTTTTATGAAAACCTTAAGGCTTTGGAGCAAAGAAAAAACAATCTTTATAATGTTAACTTGATTGGTGATGTACAATTTGACGGAACAGAAACAAAAAATAATGTCAAAACTATTGATTATGAGGAACCTGAAACTTTAGTTGTTATTGTTCCGGACGAAAAATTCTTAAAAATGAGAGGAATATTTTTTGTAATTTTTGGTATTTTGCTGATTGTTGCTTTAGTTTTGTTTATAACTGGTGCTATTACCAAAAATAATATTATTATGTGGTGCGGATTAATTCCGGTCGCATTATTAGCGGTTGCGTATTTTATTTTTTATAAAATGACTAAATAAGCTTATTCTTTTTAAGATATTTAATTAATAATTTAGCAGCATTTCCTCTATGGGAAATGCTGTTTTTAGTAATTTCGTTAATTTGAGCAAAAGTTTGATTGAAACCATCTGGAATAAAGATCGGGTCGTATCCAAAACCTTCTTTTCCCGAGATAGAATCGGCGAGTTTTCCTTTGATTTCTCCATAAAAAAATATTGGTTTTTGATTTGGAAAAACAAGACAAATGCAACATGAAAATTTTGCTTTTGAACCAGGATAATTCTTGCATAAATTTTGATTATTCCTTGCAAAACCCCCGTTATTTGTTGCATATCGATGCGAAAAGATGCCTGGATAATGATCTCCTAAAGCCTCTATTTCAATACCAGAATCATCGGTAATAATTGGTAGTTTAGTAAGACCTTTTAAAGCATTTGCTTTTATTAAAGCGTTCTCCTCGTAAGTGCATCCGTTTTCATCGAAATCACACTTTAAATTAAATTCTTTAAGACTATGAAATTTAATATTATAACCGGTAAATATATCTTGGAATTCTTTGACTTTTCCTTCGTTAGAAGTTCCAAGCAATACGTCTAGTGTTTTTGATTCGTTTTTGTTCATAAAAGAATTATATTTAATATTTTTATAAATTGGTATTTATTTTAAATAAAAACCCATCTTTTGGATGGGTAAATTTTTAAAAATGGAGCAGGTGACGGGAATCGAACCCGCGTAATCAGCTTGGAAGGCTGATGCTCTACCATTAAACTACACCTGCGTGGTTATTATTATATGCGACATAAAATAGTTTTTCAATATTTAGTGATATAATTTTTAAATGAAGAAAAAATTATTTTGGTGGATTCAGCAAACCGATAAAATAGGTGGCACTGAAAGCCTAACTATTAATTTAATTAATAATCTATGTGATGTTTTTGATATTACTTTAATTACCACTTCAAATAATGAAGGTGGATGTTTGTATGACATCGATTCTAGAGTGAAAATTTATAGTATTGGCATTCCTAGCGAAGTAACAACTTGCGATCAATCATTCATTAAGATAAGGGGATTTCATCCTTTCAAAAACATTAAATTAGCATTTCGAGTTTTTTATTGGTTCTTCATCAAGAAAAAATCTATTAAAAGAAAGATTAAGCAAATGGTGGGTGATAATGTATTGATTTGTACTGAGTATGATAGTTATTTTTTATCACCAAACAATATCAAAAAAATCTATCATTATAATTACAATTTTTCTCATCTTAATTCTTTACCGGTTCGTTTTGGTTTTCTTTTAATTAAAAAGCCAGACAAATTCATAGTTTTATCAAAAGAAACATTTGATAAAGTAATAAACTCCAAAAAGAAGTTTAATTGCGAAATCGATTATATTTTTAATCCTTGTCGTTTTAGATCAACATTAAATTTAGCATACCATAATAATAATATAATCTTTGTTGGTCGTTTATGTGAACAAAAAAATCCGATAATGGCTCTTGAAATTGCTAAGTCCCTTAAGGATAGAAGTTTTGGTTTTCATTTAAATATTTATGGATCAGGTCCTTTATTAGAAAAAGTCTTTTTATATATAAAGGATAATAAATTAGATGATTGCGTAGCAGTTAACGAACCTACAAAAGATATTCAAAGTAAATTTTTAGAATCTGATTTACTTCTTATGACTTCTGTTTATGAAGGGTTTCCGCTAGTAAAAATAGAGGCTAGTTCTCAAAGTGTACCAACAATAATGCGTAATATTGGTGACTCAACTAATGAAATTATTGAAAATGAAATTGATGGATATTTAATTGATGGAGGGGTTAAAGAATATGCTGACAAGATAATCGAAATTCTTTCTGATAAGGAAAAACTTATTAAAATAAAAGAAACTTCCTATAAAAGAAGTTTCTTATGGAATATTGATTTAATAAAACCTAAGTGGATTAAATTAATAAATTCCGAGTTTGATAAAAGATAATTATTTTACTAATCCGAGAACGGCGTTTTTATCCATATAGCCCATTGATTGCTTAGTAGCAACGCCATTATTAAACACAATAAGTGTTGGAACGGCTCTAATTCCAAATCTTCCGGCTAATTCGTTGAATTCATCGACATCAACTTTAATTACCTTTATTTCTGGATGTTCGCTAGCAAGTTCTTCAAGTTCTGGAGCAAGCATTTTGCATGGTCCACACCAAGTTGCAAAGAAATCTACAATAGTATCGCCTTCTTTAATTAATTCGTCAAAATTATCTTTTTTCGTTAAATGTATTAACATAATTTTTCCTCCATGCCATTATATTAGCATGAAAATTAATGCAAGTAGACCAATATGCATTGGATAATAAATGTAAAATCCATATTTAGTAATTTTGTTTGATGGACCAAGTTTTCCATTATAAAAGATGATGAATAATGACGCGATTAAAAACCAAGCTTCTTTCTGTCTTATTTCAGCATTAATTAAATATTGGCCAATATTAGTAACATATGTTAATCCTTCACAAATTAAGGAAACAATGATAGTTCCTATAATCATCATAATGTTTCGATATATTTGAGATTGGTCTGAATCAACAACTGCTTTGAATTGTTCGCCTTCAATTCCTAAAGATTTTTTAACATTTTTTTCGTAGAAAAAGTTTGAAAAGGCAACTATTAAAAACATAATTAAAGCTTCAAATTGATATTGAGGCATAATTCCGTCAATGAAGCCTTGAAATTGTGTTGCATATTTGAAAGCTCCGTTTTGGGAAGCGACTTCATAAATGAATCCACCAACAACGAATAATATAGGAATAATTATCAAAAACCCTTGCCAAGCCCTCGTCTTTTTGAATAAAGAGTAATATGTTAGTACTAATAAAAACATTGTAAAAAATATGTTTTCTAAAAAGAATCCCGTTCCAAACTCGAAACCAATATTGGGTGCAATAACGAAAGTTAAAATGATCAATAAATATAAAATTAGAGAAGCGATGCCAAGACGCATAAGATATTTTTTAATATCTTTAGTTTTTCTGCAACCTTCAAAAACTAAATAAACAAATATTGGTAAGGCGATTCTTCCAATAATTCTTAAAGCAGTAATAAATGGTTCGTAAGAGGCATCAGTTAAATAAAAATCTAAAAAAATTCCGAGATGATCAAGAGTCATTGCAACACATGCAATAATTTTTAGACTCAAATTATTCAGGAAAAGCCATTTCTTTTTCATTATATTAATCTTGTGGTAATTAACCCAACAATTATAGCGAAAAGGTTATTTGTAATGTGGGCTAATATTGAATTTGATAGTCCATATTTATCGTAAAAATATGATAATAATACACCAGCAACAATATAAGAAGGAAGGTTGAAAAATTCATTTGCTAAAGCCGCTCCTGTGGTAGAGTAATCAAAATGAATTAATCCGAATAAGATTGCTACCCCAACGTAAGCTACTACTCTATTTGCTCTTTTTAATAAAGAGAAAAAGCCGAGTCTATAGGTTATTTCTTCGCATATTGGACCAATAATTCCAAATATAATTATTGAGGCAAATGGATAAACCGATTGAATAGAATTGATGCCGGCTTCATTATTATTAACTGACGAACTACCAAGAATAGCAGTAGCCATTAAATTAAATATCATAGATACAATAGTAGAAACTACAATTAAAATAAAACCGTTTCCGATACCATTGAGCCAAGTTTTTGGAATTTTAAAATCATTTAATAGTGGAATAAGTTCTTTATTAATAACTAGAAGGAGTACACCAAACAAGATACTATAAATAGCAAAATTTACCATTCCTTGATATGTAATTGTTAGTAAATAATAAGGATTTACGGCTTTAATTATTACACTAATAAGTAAACTGATTAATTGTAAGCCAACAAAACCAATCAAAAAACAAACAATTTGTTTATAAATCGATGTTTTAAATTCACGTGATTCAAACTGAAAAGGATTGAAGCTCCTTTTTTGAGTTTCTTGATGGTGAGGGTGTTCAACAACTTCACCTTTAAGAGGCTCGGTTTTATCTTCATCTTCATGATGGACAGGAAATCCACAATAAGGACAGATATTAGAATCTTCATCGATTAGCAATCCGCATTTTTTACATTTAATTTTTTCGTTCATAATTTTACTTTGCTTTCATATTATATATTAAATACAATATTTTATGTATGGAAAATACATGTACTATAAAAAACGAAAATATTAGTGAAATTTCTGTTCTAAAATCGAAGTTTATTGGAATAATTGTGCCTTTTTTTGATGCAAACTTATTAAAAGCAACATTAAAAGAATATAAAAAGGAATTTCCTAAAGCCAGACATTATTGTTATGCTTATGTTTTAAAAAATAATCAAAAATTTAGTGATGACGGCGAACCGAGTGGAACTGCAGGCAAACCAATGTTAGATATTTTAAATAGAAACAATTTAACTAATGTTTTATTAATTGTTGTTCGTTATTTTGGCGGAACTTTACTTGGTTCTGGAAGATTATTGAGAACGTATGTAGAAATTGCAAGCGAAACAGTTGATAAGGCCCCTAAATTTCTTTTGGAAGAGAAATTGGCCGTTAGAGTTGAAGTTGATCAAAGCAAATTTGATCTTTTTAAACATTATTTAAAAATTAATCATTTTGATTTAGTACATTTAGAATTTAATGTTAAAATACAGATAGATTTTTTAGCAACGAAAGATTTAGATTTAGATGAACTCGAATCAAAATTCTTGTTTAAAGTAAAAGTCATTAGTTTTAAAGAAACTGAAATATTGAAATCGATAGATGGGAGATAAAAATGAGTGATTGTACACATAATTGCGATTCTTGCAATGTTGAGAATTGTTCTTCAAGAATAGAGCAATTAGAATTGAATGATCAAAGCTGTATCATGCATACAGTGGCGATAGTTAGTGGTAAAGGTGGAGTAGGAAAATCCTTTGTAACATCTTTATTAGCATCAGCTTTGAAAAAAGCCGGTAAAAAGGTTGGAATTTTAGATGGAGATATTACTGGTCCTTCTATTCCAAAGGCTTTTGGAATTCATGAAAGAGCATATGGAGACGGAAACGGCTTAATTTATCCAGTTATGGCTAAAAATGATGTAAAAATTATTTCCAGCAACATGCTTTTAGAAAATGAAGAAGATCCAATCATATGGAGAGGTGCTTTAGTTACCACCTTGTTAGGTCAATTTTATAAAGACGTTGTGTGGGGAGCACTAGAATATTTATTAATAGATATGCCACCAGGAACAAGCGATGTAACATTAACTACTTTTCAATCAATTCCTTTAGACGGAATTATTATTGTTACTTCACCTCAAGATTTAGTCTCTTTAATTGTTAAAAAAGCTGTAAATATGGCAAAACAATTGAATGTTCCTATTTTAGGCATTGTTGAAAACATGTCTTATGTAAAATGTGATAATTGCGGAAATAAAATTTATATTTATGGCAAAAGCAAAATTGAAGAGGTGGCTAAATCAATTGGTACAAAAGTTTTGTGTCAACTTCCTATAGTTGAAGGAAATAGTGAATTAGTTGATCAAGGGAAAGTTTTTGATATAAATCTTCCTGAAATTAAGGGTGCTGTTGATGAACTTTTAAATATGGAGGAAAAATTATGATAAAAACAAAAGAATTTACTGAAAGAAGAAATAAATTATTTAAAGAAATTGAAGATAACAGCGTTGTAGTCATGTACGCTGGAGTAGCTAAAAAATATAGTGAAGATGAAACTTTACCTTATACAGCTAATAGAAATTTCTATTATTTAACAAATATTGAGCAAGAAGGATCAATTTATTTGCTTGCTAAGTGTGATGGCATTTTAAAAGAATTTTTGTTTATTAGTGAATATAACGAAGTCAATGAAAAATGGACTGGAAAAAGACTTACTAGCGATGAAGCCAGCAAATTAAGCGGTATTGAAAACGTTCTTGGTTTAGATATTTTTTCTGCCAAATTAGATATGTTTATTAGTGGAAAAGATAAAACTTATGGTTTTTATACTCACTTATATTTGGATTTAGATTCAGAATTAAAAATTGGCGATGATTTATATACCGTCCAATTAGCTAATAGTTTGAGTCTTAATTACACAAATATTGAAATTAGAAATGTTTATCCAATTTTAATGAAATTAAGAATGGTAAAATCTCCTCAAGAAATTGAAGAATTTAAAGAAGCTATTTCTAAAACTAATATTGGATTAAAGAAAATTATGATGTCTTTAAAACCTGGAATGTTTGAATATCAAATTAGTAGTTTATTTTATTATACAATTCAAAGTTATGATTATAGTACTTTGAGTTTTCCTACAATTTGTGCAAGTGGTGTTCATGCAACTGTTTTACATTATCCAACACCTGTCGGAAGAATTAATGATGGTGAATGTTTACAATTAGATCTTGGTAGCAAGAATAATGGCTATTGCGCTGATATCAGTCGTGTTTATCCTGTTAATGGAAAATTCACTGAATTACAAAAGAAGATTTATAACATTGTTTTAGGTTGTAATAAAGCTGTTATTACTTGGATTAAACCAGGAGTTACAATTAAAGAACTTCAAGAAAAAACAATTGATTTCCTTGCTAATGGCTGTTTAAATGCCGGTCTTATTAAAAATAAGGAAGATATTAAAAATTATTATTTTCATAATATTTCTCATCATATTGGCCTTGATACTCATGATATCAGTAGAAGAGATTTGCCATTAGTTGCTGGAAATATCATTAGTGATGAACCTGGTTTATATTTTAAAGAACTTGGAATTGGGATTAGAATTGAAGATGATATTTTAGTTACTGAAGAAGGAAGTTACAATTTAAGCGGCAATATCATAAAAGAAATTTCTGATATTGAAAAAGCTATGTTATTTAGAAAATAAAATGAAATATAAGTGCAAAGTATGTGGAACAATTTTTGAAGATGCTGATGTTTGTCCAATGTGTGGAGCATCAAAAGAGTTTTTTGTTGAAGTTGTGACTGACGAAGGCAACAAGAAAGTTTTAAAAACTAAAGAAACACTTAATCTACCAAAGAACGAAATTGTTAATAAATATAAAAGCACTAAGAATTTATTATTAGATTTAATAAATGTTTATGACAAAATAAAAGGTCGTGATTTAAATAAATCTTTAATTATCAAAAAGGCTATTTTAGATGAAATTGAAATATATATGTTTTACTCAAATATGGCAAATAAAAATGACGAAATTGCCTTGATGGAAATCCTATTTAGAGACCTCAAAGAATCTGAAGAATTGGATAAAAGAATAGGGCTTTACGGGGGAAATTACAAAGAATACGCTGAAAAAGAGCAAGAAATTATTGCTCGTATAAGTCTTGCTTTGAAGTAGGAGAATTTATGAAATACAAATACATATTTTTTGATTTTAATGGAACACTTTTAGATGATGTGGACCTTTGTTACAATATTGAAAATTCAATTTTTGCTAAATGGGGCATCAAAAAATTAAGCAAAGAAACATATTTAGATAATTTTTGTTTTCCAGTTAAAAATTATTATGAATTTGCTGGTTTTGATTTTAATAAAATCGATTATTCAGACATTTGTGAAATGTTTTTTAGTGAATATTTAAGACAATTTGAAAAGGAAACAAAACTATATCCTTCTGTTATTTCAAGTTTAAAGAAATTAAAAGAAGATGGTTTTGGTTTGTATATTTTATCAGCAAGCGAAATTAATTTATTGATTGATCAAACAAAAATGTTGGGTATTTACGATTATTTTACTGATTTAGTAGGTTGCAGCGATCTTAAAGCTTCTGGAAAAATCGGTTACGGAAAAGAATTTATTCATAAAAAATTCATAAAATCTTCCGAATGTTTGATGATAGGAGATACCTATCACGATTATGAAGTTGCAAATGAATTAGGAATGCATTGCATTTTATTTACAAAAGGACATAATAGTGTTCAAGTTTTAAGCAAAGCTAACGTTCCTTTAGTTAATAGTTTTGAAGAAATCATCGACTTTGTAGAAAAATAGTATATGTATTGATAAAATACATATAGGCAATATGAAAAAGAGAACTGGTCCAAAAAGAAAAAGAGTTTCTCATATCCGTTTATATATTTTCGGAATACTTTTTTTGCTACAATTATTGGCGATTATTGGCTTTATTTATCTTCTTGTGCTTTACGAATCTTTTAGAGCTTATTCTTATATACCGATTGTAGTTATATATGTGATAGATTTGGTTGTTTGCTTATTCTTAGTTAATAGTAGAACTCAAAACGATTTTAAAAATACGTGGCTATTTACTATTGTCGCTCTTCCAATTGTAGGTATCATTTTGTATATCTTATTTGCTAACAAAATGACAACAAAGCGCATGAGAGTAAAGCGAAACGATAAAATGAATAATCGTCTTGCTATTACCAGAATTGATTCAACAAAAGAACTTAAAAAATTAGCTGTTATTGACCGTGAATTAGCACCTATTGCTAATTATTTAGATAAGAATTGTATTGCATCTTTATATGAAAATACAGAAACAATTTATTATCCTTATGGACAAGATGGATATCCTCACATTTTAGAAGAACTTCAAAAGGCAAAGAGATTCATTTTTGTTGAATCGTTCATTATTGAAGACGGATATATGTTTGATAATATTTACCTAATTTTAAGAGAAAAAGTAAAACAAGGTGTCGATGTAAGAATTATTTATGACGATTTTGGCAGTGTAAAAAAAATGACTTATCGATTTGTAAAAGATGCTGTAAAAGACGGGATTAAATGTTTTGCTTTTAATGTTATTAGACCATTTGTTGATGTGCGTCAAAATAGCAGGGATCACCGTAAAATAATCGTGATTGACGGTGTTACTGGATTTGCTGGTGGATGTAATTTAGCTGATGAGTATATCAATAGGGTTGAGCGTTTTGGTGATTGGAAAGATAATTTTATTATGTTAAAGGGCGAAGGAGTTAATGGCTTAACTTCGTTGTTTTTATCAACTTGGGATGCACAATTTCGTAATAAAAAGAATATAAATAAAGAAAATGTTATGGATTATTCTTTTATAAAAAACAAAGAACTTTGTGATCGAAATATTAAACCAGATGGTTTTGTTCAACCTTTTGGAGAAATACCTTTTGATGGAGAAGACGGAGCAAAAAATGTTTATTTATCCATGATTTTAAAAGCAAAGAAATATGTTTATTTATCTACGCCTTATTTGATGCCTGATAGTGAATTATTAGAAGCATTAAATATAGCTGCTAAAAGTGGAATTGATGTAAGAATTGTTACGCCTGGAATTCCTGATAAAAAATTTGTTTATTCAGTAACTAAAGCTTACTATAGTCGATTGCTAGCTTCCGGAGTGAAGATATATGAATATACTCCAGGTTTTAATCATGCCAAAATGATGGTTGTCGACGATGTAGTGGCTACTGTTGGAACAATTAATTTTGATTTTAGAAGTATGTATCTTCACTTTGAAGATGCAATTGAATTGTATTATACAAAATCTGTATTAGAAGTTAAAAAAGATATGGATTATATTATTAAAAAATCTAAAATAATTAAGTCGGAAGTTTATTTAAATAAGCCTGTTATTGTTAGAATTTATTGGAGCATTATTCGTTTATTCGCGCCATTATTATAAGAGAGAGGAGTTGTTGTTATGGAAGAAGAAAAAAATCTTGGAAATAATGAAATTAAAGAAAAAGAAGAGGGATTGGCAAAGGATATTGCTTTTAATACTCTTTCATTAACCTCAGAAAAGGATGGCGACAACATTCCTTCTCAAGCGCAAATCATTGTTAAGGGACTTACCAAAATTTATGGTAATAAAAAAAGAAACGAAGCTGAAATTATTGCCTTAAAAGATGCATGTTTTGAAATTAATAAAGGTGAATTAGTTGTTATTTTAGGACCAAGCGGAGCAGGTAAATCTACTTTACTTAATATATTAGGTGGAATGGATAGAGCTACTTATGGAACGTTTATTCTAAATGGCAAAGATGTTACGATGATGAGCGAAAAAGAATTAGCAAAATTCAGAAGATTTGATATTGGTTTTGTTTTCCAATTTTATAATTTAATGCCTTCTTTAAATGCTTATGAAAATGTTTATTTAGCTTCAAGTTTAGTTGATAAACACTTCGATTCGCATGAAATTCTTACTCTTGTTGGCCTTTCTGGAAGAGAGAAAAATTTTCCAAGTCAGTTAAGTGGAGGTGAGCAACAAAGAGTTGCTATTGCTCGTGCCTTAGTTAAAAATCCAACAATATTGTTATGTGATGAGCCAACTGGCGCTCTTGATAGTAAAACCGGTGCTTCAATCATGGATTTATTACGGCAAGTAAGTCGTGAACAAAATAAAACAGTCATTATTGTTACTCATAACAAGGCATTAAGTGTAATCGCTGATCGCATCATAAAAGTTAATGACGGAAAAATTGTTTCTAATGAAATTATTAAAAATCCTAAAACCGCCAAGGAGATTGAGTGGTAAATGAGATTATTTAAAACACTTTTTAAAAGTTTAAAAAGAGAGCTAAAACGCAATTTAATGCAATTAATTGCTATTGTTTTTATAATTGGAATTTCAGTAACGTTATTTACTGGTTTAAGTTCCAATTCTATTGAATTTTCTCGTAGAGTTGACGAAGTTTATTCAAGTAAAAACGGAAATTTAGCTGATATTTGGGTTACAATGAACCTTGAGTTAGATACCGCTGCTAATATTTCAACTGAAACGACTAAAATTAATGAAATGGCTGGTGAAGGAAGCGTTGTTGAAAAAAGATTGCTAATTCCATCAAATATTGGGAGCATTTCTAGTTATGGTCTTATTTCGTATGATAGGCCAACATTGAATAAAGAATATGACGCCGAATATAAAGAAGATGATACCTATATAAACGAGGACTTCTTCTTTGTTGATCGTAACACAATCGAAAGTTACACTTTAAAATCATACGATCAATTTGAATTAGGAACTACTCTTCCTGTATCTTTTGATTCAACTGCTGTAAAACAAGTTGCTAAATCTTTATTAAAAGATTACAACAGCCTTGTTGCTTATGCTCAACTTTACATAAATTATCATTATGAAGAGCACAAGTTAACACGTGAACAAGCTGATCAAATTTTGGAATTTATTAAAAATAATAAAGATGAATTTTATAAATTGATTGACAAAAATATCGATGATGCATTCAGTAATAGCAATACTACATTTAATATTGCGGTAAATGGAATAATGCGTCATCCAGAAAATATTCAAAATACTACTTTTAATCCTCCTTATTATATGATGGGAACAAGAACTTTTGTTAATTCTGTAATTAGTTTAATATCTTCCCAAATAACTTATGAAGATGTCTTGAATCTAGCTAATTCTTTACCTGATGGAACTTTAAAAACCACAATATTAGCTTATATAACTGCTAATAAAGACTCGTTTGATTTTATAATTTCTGCTGGTTCAGAATTGATTAAAAAAGATATTCTTGAATCAAAAGAAGAAAATGACTTAACAACGGGTGTAAAAAATATATTCAATCAATATATTATTAAGCTTGCTAATGATAATAGAACTGATTCGGTCATTTCAGAAATTGAAAACTATTTTGCTATAAATAATTCGGATAAATTGATGGCTTGTTTGAGTAAAAAGAATTATCCATCGAATGCCGTTATTCAAAACGACATTATTCAAAGTGAGCAATTGACATATTGTTTTCCACTTATTTTCTTCGCTGTTGCTATTTTAGTAGTTTTGACAACAATCACACAAATGATGTTGAAGCAAAGATTACAAATAGGCACAATGAAGGCTTTAGGTATTTCAAAAACAAAAATACTTGTTTATTATGTTTCGTTTATGACTGTAATTGGAATAATCGGAGTCATACTTGGCGCAATTTGTGGGCCGCTTATTTTACCTGCAGTAATGAATATTAAGTACAATATTTTATACGAATTACCTGCAATGGGATATAGTTTTCCATGGATGGCATCAGGAGCAATGCTACTTGGAGTCGTGGTTTTGATTTCATTATTGACTTATTCGGTAATTAGAAGAGAATTGAGTTATGTTCCAGCAAAATCGATGAGACCAGCTGCTCCTGCTCTTAAATTTAAACAAGTTAATAACGAAGTTAAACACACTTCATTAATGATGGCTTTAAGAAATATTAAAGTTCATAAAGCAAAATCAATAATGGTTATTCTTGGTGTCATGGGATGTACTGGATTATCAATTTGTGGATTTGGAATAAATGACACCATAAATAAAGGAAAAGATAATGATTTATATGGCGTTTACAGTGCTGATCTTGTAATTGCTTATTCGTCCAATCAAGAGATAGGAACTGTTAAAGATGATTTATTAAAAATCGATGGAATGGATAGAGTTGATGAATTTACTATTTCTCAAACTAATGTTATTTATTCTGGAGAAACAGGCACAAAAACATCGGAAATGTCAATTTATTATTTTGACTCTGATGCTAGAAATTTTAGATTTGACGATTCTTTAGAAGGTGGAGTTTGGGATAAAACCGGTATCGGAATGTCAGAGGCACAAGCTAACGATTTAGGTTTAAAAGAAGGCGATGAAGTTAGTTTTAGTGTTGGAGGTGAGTCGCAAAAAATTAAAATTTCAAAAGTATTTTATGCTTTTGCTTGCCATGGATTATTTATATATACTGAAACAATGCCAGATTTATTTACTACTCGAACAAATGCTTGGGCCGATATTAAAGAAGGGTATTCTCCTGAAGAATTAAAAGAAAAGGTCAATGCTTTAAATGGTGTTAATTATTCAAAAACATATGCGGATAATCAAGAAATGATTGAATCTTATATGTCAAATGTTCGTTCAATGACGAATACAATTTTGGTTTTTGCGATAATGTTAGCGGTGGTAGTTTTAATTAATCTTGCAATTTTAAATTTTGAAGAAAGAAGAAGAGATATTGCTACATTAAGAGTTTTAGGTTTCTCTAGATTTGAAATTGCTAAATCACTTGTTTACGAAGTTATGATTTTGACAGCTGTTGGTGCAATATTAGGAATGTTCTTAGGCTTGCCTCTTGAAATATTGGTTCTTGGAACCAACACAACTCCGCTCGTGAGTTGGACTTATTTTGTTGGTTGGCCATCTTATATTTATGCATTTATAATAAGCTTCTTTACTGCATTTTCAGTCAATATATTGATTTCTTATCGAATAGATAAAATTGATATGGCTGATAGCTTAAAAAGTATCGAATAAATTAAAACCACTGCCGATTGGCAGTGGTTTTTGAAATAATTGATTATAATTCTTTTTTGAATTTTGCTTCGTATTTCTTACGATCAGCAAGTCCAAGAATTCTTTTTCTCATACGGAAATAGTTTGGAGTAATTTCAACTAATTCATCGGAGTTAATGTAATCTAAGCAAGCTTCAAGAGTGAGTTTACGAGGTGTTTTTAAGACGACTGTTTGATTCTTATTAGCACTACGTTGATTAGTTAAGTTCTTAGTATGACAGACGTTAACAGCTAAGTCTGTATCATATTTATTTTCTCCAACAATCATACCTTCGTAAATCGGATCAGTTGGATGAATAAACATAACACCTCTTTCTTCAACGTGCTCCATAGCATAAGGAGTGGCTGGTCCAGTATCAGTTGAAACAAGAACACCAATTTGTCTTTCGCCAATTTTAGCAGCAGATGAAACTGGTCTAAAATCTTTAAAAGTGTGAGCGATAATTCCGTAACCTTTAGTTAATGTTAAGAAATTTGAAACAAATCCAATTAATCCACGTGATGGAATAACGTAATTTATTTTTGTATTTACATCGTTAGCGTCCATATCGATTAATTGGGCATCACGACTACCTAAAGTAGTCATAATATCTCCAACAAAATCGTTTGGTATTTCTATACTTAAATCTTCAAATGGTTCACATCTAACACCATCAATTTCTTTTATAATGACTTTTGGACGAGAAACTTCAAGTTCGAATCCTTCACGTCTCATATTTTCAATTAAGATTCCAAGGTGCAATTCGCCTCTTCCTGAAACAACCCAAGTTTCTGTGTTAGGAACTCTAGAAACACGAAGAGAAACATCTCTCTGGACTTCTTTTGATAATCTATCATCAATTTGACGAGCAGTTAATAATTTGCCATCTTTTCCACTAAATGGAGAAGAGTTAACACCGAAAGTCATTTGTAAAGTTGGTTCATCAATATGAAGTTTTGGTAAAGGTTCAACACAGGTTGGATCACAAATAGTTTCTCCAACATTAAGATCAGTTAAACCAGCAAAAGCACAAATATCTCCAGCTGAACATTCTTTAATTTCAACTCTAGAGAATCCTCTATAACCCATTAATTTTAAAATTTTGAATTGTTTTTGAGTGCCATCTAAACGAGCGCAAGTGACGATATCATTTAAATGAATTGTTCCTCTTTGAACACGTCCAACACCCATTCTTCCGACATAATCGTTGTAATCAAGTAAAGCATCTTGAATTTGAAGAGGGCCATCAACTGTAACTTGTGGTTCAGGAATTTCTTTAAGAATCAAATCAAATATACAACTCATTCCAGGTTTTTGACTGCTTGGAGATGGATCTAATGAACTTGTTCCGTTAAGTGCACTTGTGTAAGCAACTTTAAAATCGAGCATATCATCGGTAGCGCCAAGTTCCATAAATAATTGTAAAACTTCATCAACAGCCTTAGCTGGATTTGCATTTGCTCTATCAACCTTATTTATAATAACGATTGGTTTTACATGAGCTTGAATGGCTTTCTTTAAAACAAATCTTGTTTGTGGCATGGTGCCTTCAAAAGCATCAACTAAAAGCAAACAGCCGTCAACCATGTGCATAATACGCTCGACTTCTCCTCCGAAGTCAGCGTGCCCTGGAGTATCAAGAATATTAATTTTACAATTTTCATACATGACACTGGTGGTTTTAGCTAAAATAGTGATTCCTCTTTCTCTTTCGATTGGATCACTGTCCATTGATAAGTTTGAAGTATTTTCGTTTTCTCTAAAAGTACCACTGCACTTAAGTAATTCATTGACTAAAGTGGTCTTTCCGTGATCGACGTGGGCTATAATTGCAACGTTTCTAATATTCATAAGTGGTACCTCCCTTTATTAAAAAGCGGTTTATATTCTATCATAATAATATTTATTTATAAATATTTTATTGAAATTGGTTGATTTTGGAGTTATTTTGATAAATGACAAAGTTAACGCAATAGTTTATGCAATTAGAGTAAAATTAATAATAGTCTTCCTTGTATTTAAAAAAATAGGAGGTAAAAAATGAAATATACAAGGATGAATAGAGATAAAAGACTAAAAATTCAAGCTTATTTAGAACTTGGATATAAAGTTAAACAAATATCACAATTCTTAAAATGCAATCCTTCAACAATTTATAGAGAATTACAAAGGCATATTGAAATTATTGCTGGCGCTTAAATTAGATGCGACTTTAAAAATAAATTTTATATTTGCAATTTGTGTCCTAAAAAATCATATTGTGGACAAGAAAAGATATTCTATAATTTTGAAAAAGCTGATGATTATTCTATAAATGTTTCTCGATCAAGAATGCACACACATTTGTCTAGAAACGATTTAGATTATATCGACCAAATTATTTATGAAGGTGTCGTATCTAATGGTCAATCATTGCATCATATTTATGTTGGTTCAAAACTGCTTCAATCTATGTGTTCAGAACGAACAATAAGAAGAATAATTTATCGTGGAGAACTTAAGACAAAAGCTCATATGTTAAGAAGATATGTTGTTTATAAACACGAATATATAAAACCAAAAGAAATATATTGTAAAAAAGATGTTAGGGCCTATGTTAATAGAACTTATTCAGATTATATCGACTATATCGAACATAATAAGTCTAAAAATATTATGCAATTCGATTCAGTAATTGGAAAAATTAATGATAAGAAGTCTATTCTAACCAAAACTTTTAAAAAATATGGTTTCCAATTTGGAATATTAATTGAAAAAGGCGATCCGAGGTCAGTTGATAACGCTATAAGAAATATAAAAAAGAAAATTGGGGACGAATTATTCTACAAAATTTTCGCTATCAATATTGCTGATAACGGGTCAGAATTCACTACTTTTTATAACATTGAATATGATTGTGACGGTCTTATAAAATGTAAATCTTTTTTTACTAGGCCATATAATTCAAGTGATAAAGCGGAATGCGAATCCGATCGTAGATTGGTTCGATATTTTTGCCCTAAAGGAAAGTCATTAAATGATATTACCCAAGAACAAATTGATAAAATGTATTCAAATATCAATTCATATGTACGTGAATCTCAAAACAACCAATGCCCATACGATTTAATAAAAAATAAGTTTGGAAAAAAGTTTTTAGATTTAATCAATATAAAAAGAATTCCAAACAAAAAGGTTAAATTAAAGCCAATAATTCAACCTAAGAAGAAACACAAGAAAGACTCCATAATAATGAGTAAATAATAATTGCACTGGAATTGACAAATTCTAATGCATCGATCTTTTGTGTTAAAAAAATTATGTGTTATTTGATTAAATTTGTCAAACTTTGTCAATGTTAACGCAAATATTCAGCAAAAAATATACTAATAGCCATTTATTTTGATTTTAATGCAATGGATTTGTCACCTATCGATATTCTTTGGACAAAACAAATGCAAAATCAAGTAAATTAAAATTTATGTATGGAGCACTTGAAGAGGTTGCAGATGAAAAAATCACATTAAACAAAGAAGGAATCTACAAAAAGGAAGAAACAAATAAAACAATAATTACTTGTTCTGATATGCCAATAAATTATCTAAGAACCGATAGTGGTGCTTTTACTTTGGTTTTAAGTAATTTTTTAAGAGAATCTATTATGGGGTTTCAGATTGGGTACTTATCTACTGATTTAAAGATTTCAATAAAGGCGCTTGAAGATTCTAGTAAAGCAATTTCTTCTATGGATTATTTTGAAAAAAACAAACAATATATATTTTAAGGTGTTAGTGAAGAATCTTATGACAAAGTTTCTTATTCTTCCGTTAATAAGAAGAAGTTGTCACTTACGATTGATAGCGATAATTTACTAAATCTCATTTATATTATTGAAACATCTGAAATTGGTAATGGATATCATATTGGTAATGATAATTACAAATATAATGGCTACAAAGACCAAGGTGGAGAGGTTTTTCTTTATGAGTTCTCACTTGAGGAAAACAATTTAAAAAAATATCTTAGAGTAACTGATTATGTTTCTCTTAATTTTCGTGATTTTACTTATGTTAAAGGCATAAATAATTCTAAAGCTTTTATTGATGCAACCAAAAATAAAGTTTTTAGAGCAAATGAATATCAAAATGTTGTCTTTACTGACAACTCTATAAAAATTAACTACTATGTAAAAGAAATACATTATCCATTTAATAAATGTGATTTTGATCAATCATTATCTTTTGAAGAAAACACGGACGTAATTACTAAAGAAAATTCAGTTTATGTCCAAATTCATAACGATCTTAACGATATTTCTTTTGATATAGATTTTTCAACTTCTGAAATAAATTTTTATTATTTTTCGATAAATTAGATTACTGAGGAAAGCATAAGTTTTAAATATCATGTTTCAGGAGCTGAATTCAATTTTGAAGATACATTTACTTTAAATAATAACGGAACTGGTTTTATAACTAGTGTTATCGAAAAGAAGAATTATTCAATTATGTCTTTTAAAAGTGATTTTATTATTGATGGTAATACAATTACAGGATATAAAATAAAACTTAATTTTAGAGCAGATTGTTTATATCATGATTACACTTCAAGCACAGAATATATCGAAACATATACTTTAAGTTTTAATTACAATATCGGTGATAATTCAATTAATGGTGTGACAAGAACTTAATCCGTATAACAATAACAAAACTTATTTAATCTTCAATTTTTGTTCTATTTATGTTTGGTTAAAATAATTTTTGTGTTGAAAAATACAGTAATCATTTGATTTTATTTTTTCTTACTTTATTATAATTAGGAGATTAACATGACAGAACGAACACGTAAATTAATAGATATTTTAATTCAATTCGCTATAGCTACTGTTATAGGAGTAGTTTTGTTTTTGTTGTTTTACTATTTTTCTAATACTGATTTAGAAAATAAAACAAGAGTATGCAACGCTTCATTTATTAGTGGTTTTATTGTTTTTGGGCTTGGCGGATTTCAAATAATTGGCAATCAAGGAACTTTTGATTTGGTTGGATATGGGTTCAGTAATTTAATTAGCGTTATGAAAAAAACTGGCGAAAAAAAATATAAAGATCCAGTCGAATATAGAGATGCACGAATTGAAAAGAGAAAAAGAGATAAATTTAATTTTTTACCTATATTTGCTGTTGCTGTCGTATTTTTCGTCATTGCACTCATAACTTTTTTGATTTAATAATTTTGTCAATATTAAGATGGTATTAAGTTTTTTAAATATTTGATATCTTTTTTATATTTCCGTTTTTATAATTTTGTAATCATTTTCAATTTGTATCAAATGAAAGTGTAAATAAATTTGGAGGATAAAATTATGAAAAAAAGTAAATTTATTTACGTTTTAGGCGCCGCTGCATTATTGTCGGTTGGCGTAACTAGTCTTGTCGGATGCGGAAAAACTGAAACTGTTGTATTAGGTGGTATCGAAGCACCTTATTTTGACACTTATGTTTCTAAAAAGATCGGTGGTAAAGATACAATGGTCACAACTTCAGGAGCTGCTCTTATTGAAAGCGGATCAACTGATGTTAAAGTTCATGCTTTTGAAGCACCTTCTGGCGCAGAAATCTCATTTGAAGTTACTGACGCTCAAGGCAAAGCAACAGATGACCTAAATATCAAAGCTGATGGATTAATTACTGTTCCAACTGTTACAGGAACTGGAGTTGCTGCAAGAAAAGTTTATACTATTTCTTGTATCGCTAAAGTTGCTAAAGAAGGCGAAGAAACCAAAGAAATTAAAAAATCTACCACTTTAACAGTCGTTCCTGCTGGAAGTATCGCTACTGGTGAACAAGATTTAACTGCTTTAACAACTGTTGGAGCAAGTCAAATTTTCGGACAAGCCGAACAACTTGCTATGGAAACCGGTTTAACTGGTATGAATTTCTGGGCATATGGCGGATACACTAAGATATCTGAAAGAGTCTATAATTCTCGTTCAGAAAACGGAAAATTCTCTCCAAGTACATATGTTCCTGGATTCGGATTTGGTTATGATTCATATTGTTATTTAAGCGAAGACAACCCAAAAGAAAGTAATGCTGCTTATAAGAGATATTTCCATACAAGAAATTCAAATCAACCATCAAACGTTAACTATTTTAAGAGTACCGGAAGCGACGTTACAGATTATTATAACTATTGCCAAGCTTCATATTTTGGAAAATTATTAAATGATAGCGATTCTGACGTTTACGTTCCATCATTATCAAGTGATGCCGAGCCTATTCCTTGCGATGATGATGGCAATGAATTAACTGGTGATGCTGCTGAAGGATTCCATAAGAAATGGAAGGTTCATTTTAATACTGGAACAACAACTGATAAAGTTTATTACCGTAATGGCGGAACTAAAAATGGTAAAGCTTTTGATAAAGTTGCTATTCAATTAAAAGATTATTTAACTCCATATATTCTTCAATATACTCAACGGACTGGAGCCGCTAACGTTACTCAATTATTGAACGGAAATAGCGCTCTTGAAGGAGCTTCTGAATATTATGCTGCTACAGCTAAAAAACCAGCAAATGCAGTCGTTGATGTTGATGCTTTCTTAACTGCTGTTCCTGGCCTTAAATTAAATGAAAAGGATAGTTCAATTACTTTCACTTTAACAAAGGGATGCACATCTGACTATGCTGCATATAGATTAAATAACCAAGGTGTTATGCCACTTGAATTTGTTCAAACAACTTTAGGTAAAGGCGATCTTGCTGCTGGTCTTACTAAATTAGGAACTACCGATACAACTGATAGTTCTACACCTGCTGATAATATTTTATCCACTGGTAATTACTATCTTGAATCAATGAGTGAAGATAAGATTGTATATAAGAGAAACGCTGATTGGTATGTTAAAAAAGATCCAGCTGGTAGAGATGTTTATAAAATGGAAGGCCGTGTCTTTGAAAAAGATACTTCCTTACAAACAGATTCAACAAATACTTTGTTATTTGCCGCTTATAACAATGGTTATATTGAATCATCTTCAATCCCAAGTGCAGAACTTGCTGCTGAAAAAGTTAAACCTGATACAGTTCAAATTGCTAATACCGGCGAGAAGAATGGCGTCTCATTTAATAGCTTAAGTAAAATGGATTATCAAGCATTGTTCGGTGATGGAACCAATGCTGGAACTGCAATTGCTGGTCAATTCTTCGGTGATTTTACCGCAGGAAGTGCTTCAAACGCAACTTATAGAAAGACCTATATGGACACAGATTGGGCAGTAAAACCAATTATGAGTAATCATAATTTCATTAAAGGTTTAAATTGTGGTTATGATAGAGATACATTTGCTGCCACTAAAGGAAGAACTGGTTTTGCCGATTACTTCGGTGATATCAACAAAATGTCTCCTAAAGCTGATAAGAGATGGAATGACACTGATGAACACATTGCTGCTGTTAAAGCTGTTTATGGCGATGACGGAATTCCTACTAATTCAAATGCTAAAGGTGTTTCTTACTTTAAAACAGCTCTTCAAGAAGAACTTGAAGCTGGTCACTATCAATTAGGAACAGCTGCTTCTCCAACTGTTATTTCGATTAACGTTAACTGGCAATCTCAAGTTTGGGTTGATTACCAAGGAACTGCAATATTTGATGCTATTGCTGCAACATTCAATTCTGCTGTCAAATCAAATAAGAATTGGTGTGCTGAAGATGGATCACCATTAATTAAACTTGAATTTGCTCAAACATACGAAGGCAGCGGATCAAGCGATTATATGAACGCTTATGGTAAAGTTGCTTTAGGACAATATGATATTGCTCAAGCTTCTATTAATGGAGGAGAATATGAAGTTTTCCAAGAAATGGGACTTTGGGAAGCAATTAATAGATCTTATTCTTTAACAATTCACCACGCTTTACAAACATATATTCCTTCAAGTAGCATTTACTATGAAGGTAAATATTGGTCTATTGATGGTTTATTCTATGCTAACCAAGAAAGTGTAACTTTGACATCTGATGGTTGGATTGACTATTCTAAATTAAATCCTATTGAATAACTGAACGTAAGGTATTTGAGCAACCAAATACCTGAGTCAGTAAAATCTCTCCACATGTGGGAGATTTTACTGACTTTAAGGGGGAAACAAAATGTGGAAGTACGTTATTAAAAGATTGGTGCTAGTATTTTTTACAGCATTTATCGTACTAAGTATTACTTTTTTGCTATATAAATCTTTACCTTTAGATGTTCCACTTGCTGGTGGAAATGATGGAGTAAATGCATTTTTAACAAAACAATTTTCGCTTGGTTATGTTATAAGATTTACTGAGGAAACAGCTGGATACGGCAATTTACTTGGTGGGAAAGGCTATCAAATAGGTGGCACTGGTCCATATTATTACTACTATACTCGCCCAATTATGGAACAATATTTTAATTGGATTGGTAATGTTTTTACTAGGTGGGACTGGGGTGTTAGCAGTAACTTATATTTAAATCAAAGTGCGATGGAAGTAATTGTTAGTAAGCTTCCTGTCACTGTTGAAATTAATATCATTGCTATTTTAATTGCTTTACCTTTAGGTATTGTTTTTGGTATTATTGCTGCTTTAAATAAAGATAAACCAGTTGATAATGTTATTTCTACTGTTGTTATGATTGAAATTGCGTTGCCATCATTTGTTACGATTCTATATGCTATTTTAATTTTTGGTTACCAGTTAGAATGGTTGCCAGCAAAATTTGTTGCTTGGGAAGATGATCATGCTTTACATATTGCAAGTTTAGTTATTCCTGTCATGTCTTTAGCTATGGGCACGATGGCTGGTTTTACTCGTTTTGTTCGAGCAGAGTTATGTGAAGTTATGAATAGTGACTATTTGCTTCTTGCTAGAACTAAAGGTTTAACAAGTAGACAAGCTATTATTCATCACGCTTTAAGAAATTCTATGGTTCCTGTTGTTCCGATGGTAATTGCAGAATTTATCGGTATTTTAGGTGGTTCGATGGTTCTAGAAAATTTATATAACATTCGAGGCGTTGGAGCTATTTATGTTGATGCCTATAATGCAAAAGATTATTCGTTATTGTTAGCGAATACAGCTTTTTATACTTTAATTGGTTTGAGTGCTAGCGTTCTTGTTGATTTATCTTACGGATTTATTGATCCAAGAATTAGAATGGGGGCAAAATAATTATGAAAAACGAAAAATTTACCTACATTGATAGTTTAAGTGAAAAACAAGAGATTATAATTACTGATACCGATTTTAATTTTACTCATAAAGCAAGTACTATTCATGATGTTGCTAAAGAAGGTAAACCAACTACTTTCTTAAAAGACTCAATGCATCGTTTTGTTAAAAATAAATCTAGTGTTGTTGGTGGAATCATTTTAGGAACCATCATACTTTTAGCTATTTTTGTGCCAATTGTTATGCCTAATACCGGATCATTTGATGTTTCTAAATCACATTTAATTAATCCTGATGGAATTAAAACAGAAATTGCTTTGCCTCCAAAATTATTTGAGAATGCTGGTGGATTCTGGGATGGCACTATTCAAAAAAATGATATTGTTTACGATCAAGAAAATGATCATCCAGTTGGTTTTGATATGAGAACTGTGTCAAATCTTGTTAAAAGCGAATATTATTTAGATTATGAAGGCACTTATGGAATGGGTGGATTTTTAAATTTAACCTTTAAAGATACATTAACTGATAAAACTCTTCCTGGAGATGTTTATTCTTATAAATACGATTACGATTTTAATTTTGATTATACGTTTAATTATCGTTTCCTTGAACCAACAGCTGAAAACTATTCAAGCACGAAATATCGTATTTCTCTTATAACTTTAAATAGTGGAGTAAAAACTTATTACCCATTGACTGGAACTGAAACAATTGCAAGTCCATTTACAATTGATAGTGGAGTTGGTTATGTAACTGATTACGTTAAAAAAGATACAACAGATACCTTATCTTTAGATGTTAGTAAAATAATGAAGGAAAGATATGGAATTACTAGTTTAACTGGTGGACGTATTAATATTGATGCATATAGAGAAGATGTCGCCACAAAATCGAGTATTTTTATTGAAAATCTTTTGATTGAAACTAACGATACTAACACTAGTGATGATGTTACTTTGCGTCAAATTAAAAATGCTAATCACACCATGATTCAAGAGCAAAAAATTACTAATGGCGATTCTATTGATATGGTAGATAATCCAGAATTCTGGAAATCCACAAATGGTAGTAAAAGCTGTTTGAATGTCAAATATATGAATTGTAATTTTAAATATGACGCATACGAAGATTGCTATGGCGATAAAGAAATGACCCTTCCAGCTTATAAAATTAATGAATTTATTAATGGCGGTTATTTGAATTATTATCCTGATACTCCAACAACTGATAAAGACGTTTTAACTTCTAGATACGAATCTCTTAATACTTCAAAGAATCCAATTATTGAACTTATTGAACAAAAAGGTACACCAGTTTACAGTACAATTGACGGCGGATTTGTTGGATATAGTCTTGTTTGTAAAGTTTCTCAATGGAAATATTTAGGTTATAGTTCAAAACCAGTTTTCTTATTTGGAACTGATGGAAATGGTAGGGATTTCTTAAAAACAATCTTTACCTCGTTGAGAACCTCTCTTCTTATTGCCTTTGGATGCTCAATTATCAATATTTTATTCGGTATTATTTGGGGATCAATTAGTGGATATTTTGGTGGTTGGACCGATATATTAATGGAACGTTTCGTTGATATTGTTGGTGGGTTGCCATCAATTGCAATTATTACTTTAGCATTATTATATTTACATAATGATATCTTAGCTTTTATTATCTCGATGTTTATGACATCTTGGATGGGGGTTGCTGGACGAACGAGAACACAATTCTATCGTTATAAGAATCGTGAATACGTTTTAGCTAGTAGAACTTTAGGAGCTAAAGATCCTCGATTAATTTTTAAACATATTTTACCTAATGCTTTAGGTACAATTATTACAAGCAGCATTCTTTTAATTCCTAGCACAATTTATAGTGAAGCAAGTATTGCTTATTTGGGATTAGGATTAAAAGGACAGTTGATGTTTGGTGTTATTTTAAGTGAAAACAGAATATATTTTAGTGGATACACTATGTATTTACTTGTTATTCCAACGTTAATTATGGCGTTATTATTGGTAGCATTCAATTTATTCGGCAACGGATTAAGAGATGCTGTTGATCCATCTTTGAAAGGAGAAAGTAACTAATATGGCAAAAGAAAAAGTTTTATCTGTAAAAGATTTAGTTATCTCTTTTAGAACGGATAGAGGAATTGTTAGAGCAGTAAGGGGAGTCTCTTTCGATTTATATAAAGGAGAGACTCTTTGTATTGTCGGTGAGTCTGGAAGTGGAAAATCTGTTACTAATAAAGCCATTATGGGTATCAGTGCTCGTAATGCGATTATTGAAAATGGTTCAATAATGTATGAAGGTGAAGATTTAATAAGAGTTTCTGAAGAAGAGTTTCATAGAATTAGAGGTCACAAAATCGGAATGATTTTCCAAGATCCCTTAAGCGCATTAAATCCAACCATGAAAGTTGGTAAACAAATCATGGAAGCTTCTTTAATTAATCACAATGTTTTAAAAAGATATTGTGAAGATCTTTACTCTTATGAATTAACTGCATTAAGAAATGTTGCAGCAAATTCGAATTATGAAATTAAGAAAGCAAAAGATGAAATTATTAAAAACAAAAACATCTTTGAAAAATTTGAAAACGCCTACAAATCCCTTGTTAAATTAGAAAAACGTTTAAGTAAAGTTCAAAGTTTTAAAGACAGTAAAGAAGAAAAATTAGTTGCAAAATACAATGCTGTTATAAATGCTTTTAATAAAGCAACTACTAAAAAAGCTGATGCTTTATCTGATATTGAAAAGTACTTCAATCATATTAATATCAATGTTCAAAACGATATTGATATGTTGGTTAAAGATAACGAAAAAAAAGCCAAGAAACTTGAAACTAAAATTGATTTAAGCGATTTAAAGAAAAAGATTATTAATGAAAAAATTGCTTCGAATCATGAGTTAATTAATTTTTATAGTGAAATATTAACTCGTACTTTTTCAATTGATAATGTTAAGGAAAGCTTTGTTTCAAGAAAACACGATTTAATTGAGCTTCAGAAGAAATATAAAGATATAAAGAAAAAACTTTCACCATCTTTAAAAGAAGATCTTAAGATTAAACAAGAGTTTGCAAAAGCTGAAACTAAAAAAAGACACGAAGAATTATTGAAAGAAAAAGATGATAAAATTAAAAAAGCAGAAGAAATTCTTGTTAATAATGCTTTAGCTGTCATCAAGTTAAGAGAGTCGTTAAATAGCGAAGAGTTAGCAAAAATTGATGAAATTATTAAACATAATAACGCCGCTGAGATTAAGAATAAAAAAGAAAGTGGAAAGTTTAAAGAGACCAATGTTAGTAAAACTCACATTGATGAATCTTTAGTTATTTTAAGTACTGGAAATAAAGAATATGATGCTTTATTAAAAGAAGAAAAAGAAGCTAAAAATTCAATATCTGCTGCAAATGACGCCTATATTAATAAAACTTCAATCACAAAAGCTGAAGCAAAGAAAATGGCTTTAAAGGTTATGAAAGAGGTTGGAATTCCTTTACCCGAGAGAAGATTTAAGCAATATCCATTTGAATTTAGTGGTGGTATGAGACAAAGAATCGTCATTGCAATTGCTTTAACTGCAAATCCAGATATTTTAATTTGTGATGAGCCAACAACTGCACTTGATGTTACTATTCAAGCACAAATTCTTGAATTAATTAATAATTTAAAAGAAGAAAGAAACCTTTCTTGTATTTTTATTACTCATGACTTAGGTGTTGTTGCTAATATGGCCGATAGAGTCGCTGTTATGTATGCTGGAAAGATTGTTGAATACGGTACAAGTGATGAAATTTTCTTTGATCCTAGACATCCTTATACTTGGGCATTAATGGCCTCTATTCCTGATATTGATAGCAAAGAAAAGCTTGAAGCTATACCTGGAACTCCTCCAGATATGCTTTATCCACCAAAAGGGGATGCCTTTGCTTTAAGAAGTAAATATGCAATGGAAATCGATTCTAAATATGAGCCTCCATTTTTTAAGGTTAGTGACACTCATTATGCAGCAACTTGGCTTTTATGTCCAGGTGCTCCAAAAGTAGAAATGCCAAAAATTGTTAAGACTCGCATTGAAAATGCTAATAAAGCCGTGGAGGTAAAACAAAATGACTAAAAAAGTAATTAAAAAAGAAGTAAAGAAATCTACTCCAGTTAACGATGATATCGATAATTCTTCTTTAGATCGTTTACATAAAAATCTCGATGGAAGCTTATTACAAAAAGATATTGGTGCTTTTCAACAAGCTAATGACAGCACTGCAAATATCTCTCTAGATACACCTGAAGATGAAATTGGTGAACATACAATTGATTCCGAAAAAGATATTACAGATTTATCTAAAGAAGGTTTAAATAAGATTGTTCATAAATGTAAATTTAAACAAGAATACGTCGATAATAATATTATTTTAAGTGTTAATCATTTAAAACAATACTTTTTATTCGGAGCTGGTAAAAGCAAATATAAACTAAAAGCAGTTCACGACGTTTCATTTCAAATTAAACAAGGTGAGTGTTTTGGTCTTGTTGGTGAATCTGGTTGTGGCAAATCTACAACTGGAAGATCTATTATTAGACTTTATAAAATCACTAGCGGCTCCATATATTATAAAGGAACTCGTATAAGCGGTGGTTATAGATGGAACGAAAAAGAAATCAAATTTACAAAAATTAGATTTAATAAAAAGAAGAAAGAATTATCTAAAAAACTTATTGATAATAAAATTTCAAAAGAAGATTTTGAAAAAGAATTAAAAGATGCCGAAACTTATAGAGACAATGTTATAAAAATTCAACATGCAAAAATTAAGCAAATTAAATATGATAACAAACATGTAAATGCTAAATTAATGCGTGAAATACAAATGATTTTCCAAGATCCGGTTGATTCGCTAGATCCTCGTATGACCGTTGAATCTATCATTAGTGAAGGTCTTCAAATTCAAGGTCTTCATAATAAAGCAAAAAATCATGAAAAAGTATGTGAAGCTTTAACGAAGGTTGGTTTGATTCCTGAATATGCAGGAAGATATCCACATGAATTTAGTGGCGGACAACGTCAAAGAATTGGAATTGCTCGTGCTTTAGTTATGAATCCAAAGTTCTTGATTTGCGATGAACCAATTAGTGCTCTTGATGTTTCCATTAGAGCTCAAATCATTAATCTTTTGAATGATTTAAAAGATGAAATGAAACTATCTATGCTTTTTATTGCACATGATTTATCAGTAGTTAAATATTTTTGTGATCGAATTGCTGTTATGTATTTTGGTGAAATTGTTGAATTAGCTAGTAGTGATGAGTTGTTTAAACACCCATTACACCCTTATACTAAATCATTATTGAGTGCTATTCCTAAACCAAATCCAAGAACAGAAAAGCATCGTATTAGAATACAATACAATCCTCAATTAGCTCATGATTATAGTAAAGAGAAACCTAAATTTGTTGAAATTTTGCCAGGACATTTTATTCTTGCTAATAGTGTTGAAGTCATAAAATATCAAGAAGAAATTAAGAAGTTAGATTTAGCCAATAATAAAAAATAATGGGGATTGGCAAGAGATTTTAAAAATAACGCATCATAATGGTGCGTTATTTAAGTTAATAAAATTAATAATAGTTGTCATAACATTTAAGAAATTTACATATGTATGGTATAATTAAAAATATGAAAAAGAAGGTATCTTTACTAGGGATTTTGCTTTTAGTGCCAATAAGCGCTTCTTTTGTTTCGTGTGCAAACAATAATTTAATTATTACTCCAAAAACTGATAAAACATATCATGTAGGGGATTTCTTTCGCTTAGATGATTTTGATATTAAAAACGGTAGCGACAATTTAAAAATTGAGCTAGACCATGAAGAGTTTCCTGATGGTTCTGTTTTAAATGATAAAGGAAATTATGTTTTTACAATAACTGATGAAAAAAATCAAAAATCAACCGATATTAATATTAGTGTTTTATCTAAAGAAGATCGCAATATTAAAAAGGAAGATTTTACATATTATGATCTTGGAAAAAATGCTTCTTTGCCCACTTTACAAACTACAGGCGACTTAAATGTTTTGGTTGTTCCTTATATTGTTAAGGGATTCGAAGCAAACGCTTCACAAACAAATTTAGATCGAATTAAGAGGACATTTGCAGGGGATTCTACAAATACGAACTATGAATCTGTAAGTAGTTTTTATAAAAAAAGTAGTTATAATAAACTTAATATCAATTTTACAGTTACTGATTGGTTTGACACTAAAATGAGTCCAATGGACATTTATTTGGAGAACGATAAATCACAAAATGATATTGGAATTAATTATATTACAAACAGTTGTTTGGAATATTATAAGACCACATATAAAGATGATGCGACAAAATTTGATAATGATAAAGATGGCTTAATTGATGCAATTTGGGTTATTTCTAGTGCTCCTAATTACACAAAAAACTCTTATGATAGTAGATTTGCTTCTATGTATTGGGCTTTTACATATCGGAATATCCCAAACTATCAACTTGCAAATATCTTAGATCCTAAAGTGTGTAATTTCAGTAATATTACTTATGATTTTATGGATTATGGATACGGAACAAGTGGTGTTGATGCTCATACATTTATCCATGAGACAGGACATTTGCTAGGATTATTGGACTATTATTCATACAATTATGATTGTTCACCAATGGGTGATGTTGATATGATGGATTATAATATTGGCGATCATAATGCATTATCAAAATATGCATTAGGTTGGGTAAAACCAACGGTGGTAAGAGAAAGCAAAACCATCACATTAAAACCATTTGAAAACGATGGGTCATTTATTTTAGTTGGTAGTAAAAATTTTATAGATTTTGCATTTGATGAATATTTCACAATAGAATTTATTACTCCTACTAATTTAAATGAAAAAGACTATTTAAATGTATTTCATGGAGTGTCTGAAATTCAAGGCTATTCAAAACCTGGAATCAGAATTACTCATGCTGATAATAGAGGCGCGTATATATCAGAAAGTAGAAAGACAATTTCTAGTGATGACACAAACAAAATTACTAAGAATTATTTAACTAATACACCTTCAAATAATCCAAAATTCTTGGCCAATCCCCTTTATTTTGCTAACATCATGAATAAAAATTATGGTTCGGCCAATTCAAATCCATTAGAAAATTGGTATAAAAAAAGTGATGAAGCGCTTTTCTTTAAAGGCGAAAAATTTAGTTTGAATAATGATAGCGTTTATAAAGAATTGATGCCTTCTAATTCATCTAAATTGAATAAATATTTAATGGGCGAAAGTGCAGATAACATCGTAGATTTTAGTGTTGAAGTAATTGACATTACTGAAACCGAAGCCACACTTAAGATAGATTTCTAATATTTGTTTACAAATATTATAAATGCTTTACAATATAAGAGCATTGATTTAGGAGTTTTTTATGAGAAAAAGTTTATTTTTATTATCAGGAATTATGGTTTTAGGACTTACAAGTTGCAATACAACTGTTGTAGTCGAATATAAACCAACAAACGTCATTACTGCGATGACACAATTAGCTAAACAAAAGAATTTTACATTAGAAGTAAAAGATACTTTTTATGGTGACA
Source organism: Caryophanales bacterium UBA4855 (assembly GCA_002399785.1). Lineage (GTDB taxonomy): Bacteria > Bacillota_I > Bacilli_A > RFN20 > CAG-826 > Onthovivens. Next base: position 84,227 of record DHEH01000002.1, on the reverse strand, counting down.
AAGGAAATATTTATTTTGAAGAAAATAGTTATTTGAATGAACTTTATTCAAATGGCTATATTAAAGGGTCAGATGGTGTTTATGGAATTACTGTTGATTCATCCAATCAAATTCGTAGTGGAGAATTGTTGGTTGATAAAGATAGTAAAGTAGTTGAAAACATCTATGATTCAAGCCTTTTTACTACATTTGAATCTTTTGATTTAACAGAGGTTGATTCAACAAATGAAGTTTCGATAAGAAGCAAATCAAATCGTATTGCTTTCTTAAATTTAGTTGGAGCAGATGTTACTAATTTGCTTAAAATTGATACGCTTGTCGCTACATTTGAGCCTGCTGAATCTCTTTTATCTTTTAGATTGAATTATTTAACCGAAGAAAATGTCGAAGCAAAATATATTGCTTTAGATGTTAAAGATGTTGGAACTACTTCGTCAAAAAAAGTAAAAACTTTTGTTGATCAAGGTGGAAAAGAATATGTTCCTAGCGATGAATTTAAGAAAGTTAAAACACTTTTTTCAGGAAATAATTTTACTAGAAATATTTACGATAATGCTGGAACAACATTAGTAGGTACCGAAACTTTTACTGATCAATATTATTATTTGGGTTATGACGCAACTTTAGAACCAACAAATGCCATGTATTATAACAAGGGATATGTATCTTTAGTTGATAAAACTTATGAATCTAAAAAAGTTACAAATGGCATTTATATGTATCGGATTAGGGAAGGAGCTGTTTTTCCATATTTAGGACACACAGCTGCTGATACAACTAGTACAGACATAGTATGGTTCATGAATTATCCATCAAATTTAGATTTATTTAATTATTTTGAATATTATGATTATAACGAAACTGACAACGTTTATTTTACTGACGATTATCTTCTTTCCTATAACATGTATAATAACTTTGGTATAGCTAATGCTTTCGATTCTTCTTATACCGTTCAATTAATTGGTAGTGGTTTTAATTATGAATTAAATGACGACGATAAATTAAGTAAAGTAACTTTTAAAGTATTTATGAATGTCAACGGGATTTATAGTTATATGGGATTTGAATTCACAAATTTTGGTGGGTCAAAAATTGCTTTAGTTGATGAATTCATTGCGAAAGGCAATGTAAATTAGGTGATCATGATGAATAAAAAGAATTTAGGTATTTTACTTATTGCATCAACATTTGTTTTGTCTTCTTGTAATGGTAATACAACACCAGTTGATGACAATAAAGCCACTTTAACGGCGGCTATTAATAAATTTGTAAAAGCAAATAGTTATGATTATAACGGACATGTTGGCTTTACTTTGAAACTAAATAATACAACATATGCTTCAGGAATTGATTCTATCGTTAATTCTAGAAGTTACGCTATTGAAAAAAGTGTAAGAAATATTGAAGACAATACTAAGATTGCTCATTTTGGTTATTTAAACCATGCTAAGGGAGTTTTGGAATATTCATATACTCAAAAAAATGATGAAGAACAATTTGTGGCAGGATATGTTATCGATAATGATAAAACTGTTACTGGCAGCGATAAAGTTACCATTGGCTTAAAGAATTTTGCAATTCCATCAAGCCTAGATGAAACTTCAGCTAGTTATTCTCTTGATTCCGACATTAAGAGTGATGTGACAATTTTAGATACCTTCTTAAAGCCTGTTTATTTATCTACCAGTTCCATTAAAGAAACTTATACAATTAATTCCGCAACTTTATCAACAAATGACACTTTAGATTTATTGTTAACTATTGATCTTGATGAAGCCGAAGATATTTTAATATCCGTTACTAACGTTGATGGTGGCGATGATTTAGTTGATGCTAAAACATTTATCGAAGACGGAACCGCTCCAAAAGCTTATCCTGATAAATTGCTTAAAGCTAAAGAATTATCACAAAAAAACAATTACATTGAAGTAAATGTTACAACAAAAGCTACTGATGCAAATCACGATAAGGTAATTTATAACTTAGATGGATATTTTGGTATTGATTATTATGATAATACCAAAACGCATGAAGTCAAAAATGAAGACGGAACGACCACAACTAAGAATTATGAAGATTTCTATTGCGCTGTAATTGTTGGTCACAAAACAATTCCAACAAATATTTATATGATAACAATAAATGCAGACGGAACAACTTCTCCTAATGCTAATTCAACAACTGCTGAATGGAGTAGCGCACAAATGTTCGATGCAACAAAGATTAATGATTCCAATGCAGTTAATTATTTAATTGCTTCATCATATTTAGTAACTGGACATGCATATTTATCAATTTTCTCGTTCTGGTCAAATTTATATGGTTTCGAAGATGAATCTGAAATATTCAAGAACATGAATAAAGGTTATATGAATTTTGATGATACGATGACAAAAGATTTAAAAGTTGTTTATGCCAATAGTTTAGGAACAAGTTATACAACTGATAACATTGTTGCAGGTTGTATAATTCCGGATATAAAAACAAAAGATGAAGATTCTACTGTCACTTTAGGAACTATTTTAAACGATGGCAATGCATTCTTAGCTTCTTATACTGGATTTGGAAGTGCAACCACAAAAGTTACCGCTATTGAATCTTTGCTTGATGTTTTATATCCTGAAAACGTTTAAATAGGTACGTTCTTATCTTAATTATTAAACAATATAAAAGCGCTATTGAATCGATTCAATAGCGCTTTTTGTATGAATATAAATTATTAATTAGGCAGACTTTGTTAAATCAAAATATCCATAAGAAGCTTGAGTATCTTCATCACCTTCGTCGTAATATCCAATATGAACTGTTGTGACAGATTCTTCGCTTTCGCTCATTCCAGGTTCTGTCATCCAGAACATTCCTAACTTGCCTGTTGATTCATCATAATCAAGATCGATAAATTCTAAATAATCAGGGCTCTTGAATTTTAGTTCTCCATTTTCAACTTTCCAACCAAATTCTAATGTACCAGAATATGAGCCAGTGACAACTATTTTACCTTTATTATATACAACATCACCAATTGTTTTAGTTTCAGTACTAGACATAGTAAGGTTATATTGAGAAGCATTGTTTGTTCCGCTGTATGTTCCAGTCCATGTACCAGCAACTTTTTCAACAGTGACGGTTGGTGCAGGAACAAGAGTAATTGATAAGGTGACAACACCGGTTCCGTATTCAGTATCCCAGTTATCGGCAGTGACTTTTATTGTAACAACAGTATTTTTGGTGACAACTGCATTAGTTGCATCAAGAATAAATTTGTTAGTTTCAGCATTGTAGTCAACACTAAGTAAACTTGGATCACTTATTTCGAAGTGAAGTTGAGTGTCATCAGCAGATGTTGGAGAAACTCTTAAGATTGAGTTAGTTTTTCTACCAGCATAAATTGTAACAGCTTGAGCAGTTGTGCATTCAATCCCATCAAAGTAACTTGATAAACCGGCATCAAAGTAGACATTTCTAACACCGACAGTATTTGGAACTTCAACACTAACAACTTTCGTGACAACAGTATCGACGTGGTTTCCTAATGTTAAGTCAACATTACCAAATCCGACAACTTGCCATCTTCTATAGGTATCTAAATATTTAACAATAGATTCATCGCTTGTAGCAGTGACGGTGTATTGCCAAGCATCTAAGGCTGTGGAAGGAGTGAATGTATTAATAGCTAAATAGTCATTAATGACGTTTCCTTTTTGTAAAATATTCTTTGAATCATCAGTATTGACTTTGCTGTTGTTAATTGTTGCGCTATCAATAGATTGAATAAAGTAAGGAGTAATATCGAAAGCTGGAGCAGCTTCTAATTCGGTAGAATAAGCAAAGGAGAATTTAAGATCTTTTAAAGTTGTTCCTTTATCTTTTCCGCCAATTAACCATTTGTCATTTGCAGTATCATAAGCAGTTTGATCAAAACTTTGTTCGTTGTATATTCCGCTTGAAATTGAACCATCTTTATTAAAGGTAATAACAGCTTTATATTCAAAGTGAGCATAATAACTATTTGTTGAATCGTTATAAGTTTTGTTTGAAATCAAAGTAGTAGTGAATGATCCATCAGCATTTGAGACTGATTTAATATCACGGCTACCAGATTGAAGAATGTGGCCAACCCATTCATCGTCGCCGACTGAGAATCCGCTGCGGTATGAATCATAAATTAAGTTTTCGATTGCTAATCCATCGTGAGCAAATCCGTTGTTAACAAGAGCCGTGGCATCACTTGTAGTGACTTTATAGGCTCTATCTGGATCATCTGAACTCTTAGAAGCAACAACTTTATATTTACCGCTCTTGGCAGTAGTATCTTCGTTATTAGTAGTATCGAATTTAGCATTATTATATGAATCAATATAAGTTAATACATCACCATTAATTGCCTTGTATTCGACACCTTTTGCTAAATTAGTAACTGGTTCAGTTGCAGTTGCAATAGTGACATTATCCTTATATTTATTCCAGGTGTACTTGATTGATTCAGTATCAGTTCCTGTAGATTCATAATTGACACTCCTCACATCATCTTTATATAAACCATATCTATATCTAAATTTTCCAGCATCAAGAAGTGAACTTAATGCAACTTCGTTGTTTGGAGTTGTAATAACTTGAGTTCTCTTAATGAAAGAGTTATTAGTAGATGCATCGTAGAAGAATTTATATTTAAATCCTCCGGCAAGTGTAAAGGCAGCATCGCCATCAGCAATTTGGATTGTAGCAAAACATCTTGCATAATCCATATCTTGAAGCCATAAAGTGCGAGTTGAATCATCTGCTTGTTTGATTGCAAATGTTAAATCGCTGTCGTTAACAACTGAAATCTCTTCAGATTCAAAGATGTGATCTTCATTTTCAACAAGAGCAAAAGCTAAATCGCCAACGACAGCGACATCGCTATCAATTGTGACAGAAGCTCTGATAATAACGTCTTTTTTAGGCATTGTGAAAGTATATTTTTCACTTGCATCAGGAGTAAGAACTGTGTCGTTCATTGTTACTTCATCAATGGTAATACCAGTTGCTTTAGTAATTGTAAATGATACTGTATCGCCTTCTTTGGCGTTTTGCTTATCAGCATTAAATGTAACACCGACAGTTTTCTTAAATGTAATGGAGAAAGTATCGACTTCTGCAGCATCACCTTTAGTAACTGTAATTGTGGTAGTAGCAGGATTGAAGCCATCTTTACTAACCCAAATTTTTGTTGAGCCTTCTTTAATACCTTTAACAGCGCCTGTTGCTAAAACAATGGCGATATTGGTATTTTCTGAACTCCATGTTAATCCGGAGGTGATTTCTGTTCCGTTTTCACTAGCAGTAAGTAAGATTGATTTGCCAGCTTCAACAGTGGTTTCTCCACCAATGATCATGGTTTTTAAAGAGTCGTCTGTGACAACAACTGTAACTGAAATGGTTGCGTAACCTTCAACAGAGGCAGTAATTTTAGAAACACCAGCGCCGATTGCGTTAGCAGTTCCGTTAGCTGAATCAATAAGGATAACTGCTTTATTACTAGAAGCAAAAGCAACTCCTTCGATAGTTTTACCACCGGCAAGAACTCCGAAAAGGAATTCTCCACCTTTTTTCATAGTCTCAGTTTTGGTTGAGAAAGTTAAAACTTTTTCATCAACGATAACATCAGTGTTATTGTCACATCCAATTAATGTTGTGGCAGCAGTAGTGCCGAGTAAGACACAAGCTGCAAGAATTAAAATTTTTCTGTTTTTCATATTTAATATTTCCTTTTAATTTGATTGAGGAGTAAAAACATCTAATAATAACGAGCTATTGGAAACATGGATCATATCTCCAGTAGATGATAAGGCTAATTTAGTAATTTTTAAATCTGTAGCAGTATTTTGGAACGAATCAAGAACATAAATAAATTCTTCTTCAGTTGAATTTGCTGAATCATATGTAAATGTAAATTCGATTGTTGCTAAATCAACTCCACCATCTTTTCCTGTAAAGATTCCACTTGTTCCACTTAAGAAGGCCATTTTACAACCTCCAGGTGTAGGTGTTTGGGAATCAATAAAACCCCAATTTGTCCATTGATCAACATGTGTAAGATAATCGACTGCTTGAATGTTACTTGTAAAGCCTCTTCTTACTTGAATAACTTCTCGATAACATACAATTCCATCGGCGTTTGTAATAGTAAAAACAGAATCACCAACTTTCTTAGCTTTAACAGTTGGTTTTCCTACTGTTGAACCTTCTGGAATGACATATTCATATTCAGCAACTGATTCATCACTCATTGAGACGAAGAATTCTTGGCTATCATTTGCACAACCTTTAAAACTTGCTAAAAATGTATAAACTTTTCCTTTAGCTAAATAAGCACCAACATTTAAATCGATTAAAAAACCGCCAATAGTCATGCTGTATCCAGATCCGGAAAGATTAGCAGAAGTGGTTGTTAAGTGTGTATAATCACTGACTTCAACTGTTTTTTGATAAATAACAATATCGTCAAGTGTTGCAGATACAACTGTCGAACCTTTCGTGTAACCAATAAGTGTACCGTCTGTTAGAGCACGTGCCACTTTAGAATCTCCTGTACTAAATTTTAATTTCGTAACATCAATTGTTTCATCTTTTTCTGTAATTTTTTCTAATAAATTCATTGAATCATCAACTGATAACTGTAATGCATCACCTAATTTGTTCTCTGAACTATTGCAGGACGACAGACCTTGCACTGCAAAAATTGATACTAAAAGTATAGAAGATGCAATAAATAATCTTTTACTTCTTAATAAACTCATAAAAACCTCCTAATATAAAAGCATTATAATTATACAAATTATAAAAAAATTAAATTAAATTATTATAAAAATTTAATATCATCTTAATATTACTTAATTTATATTTTTTCCTTTATATAGAAGTTTTAGGATTTTGTTGTATAAGTTTTGTATTAAATTAATATTAAAATTTTGACAAAATGTCTATTAAATGGAACCAATTTGTTATTAAATCAATTTACAAAGGAGATTTTTATGAAAAAATCAAAAATTTTAATGGTGGTTTCTTCATTGACTTTAGTAGGTTGCGCTGCTTCGTTGGCAAGTTGCAAAACTGAAACACCAGTTGTTGAAGCAACCAAATATACAGTTTCGTTTGCTGCATTTTTAAATGGTAATGTAAGTGCTGATAAAGAAAAAGCAGAAATTGGAGAGACTGTCACCGTTACTGCAGCTTTAAATTCTGGTGTTAATAAGGTAATTACTGGAATTAAAGTTAATGAGATGGTGGTTGGTGCAAATGCTAGTGGTAAATTTGTTTTCACTATGCCAGGTGCTGATGTCAATGTCTCAGTTGTTACTGAAGATGTTGTTCCTGATGCAACTTTTGCGGTCACTTTACCAGAAGAAAGCGCTGATCTTAAAGTTGAAGCAAACAAAGTTGCTGGACTAAAAGTTGGTGAAAAAGTTGTTTTAACTCTTTCATTAAAGAATAACGATAAATTTGTATCGGGGGTTGTTGCTGGCGATGCTGGTGTTGCTCTTGATGCTGACGGAAAATATTCATTTATTATGCCAGCTCAAAATATCACAGTGTCCGTTACATTAAAAGATGTCGCGACTGCTGAAAAATTTGCTTTAACTTTACCTGCTGCAACTGAAGATATTAAGATTACAAGTGATAAAGCTGAATATGTTGCTGGAGAAGAAGTTGTTTTAAATGTAAATGTCAAGAATGCTAAAAAAATGATTTCAAGTTTAAAAGCTAATGAAATCGATCTTCCTGCCCAAAGCGGAGAAGTTAAGTTTGCTATGCCAAGCAAAGCAGTTACTATTTCAGTGGTTTTAGATGATGATCCTGCAAAAATTGAATATTCTCTTACAAATAAATTTAGCACATCATTTTTGAGTAGTTTCGATTTTTCAGTCAAAAACGAAAACAGCGAAGTAATTACAACAGCTGTTGCTGGTCAAAGTATTACTTTATGGTTTGCTAATAAACAAGCTGCCGATGGAGATCAACTTATTGAAGCTGCTAGAATTAAATATAATGAAGATGGTACTTATAATTATAAATATTTAACTTCGGAAAAGAAAATTTATAATAGCACAACTAAAGTTTATGACTATTCTATAAGTTTGGTTATGCCAAGTTATAATGTTAGTTTTAGTGGTTATTCTTCAACTAAAACATATGGTATTACTACTAGTTTTAATGGATTAGCCGGAAATATTGATGGAGCTGAAGATAAATATGAACCAGGTGATACTGTTAGTTTATATCCACAAGTTAATACTGGGTTTGTTATAACTAAATTTGAAGTCTCTGCAATTAAAGTGGGTGTAATTGAAACTACACATACAGCACCTTCTGTAAGTTATAACGGTACGGTTACTAAAGAAAAATATACTTTCAAAATGCCTGCCGAAAATGTTAAGGTTAAAATTACTGGCGAACAATCTTCCGTTGTTGTTAGTGTTGTAAATGATGCAAATATTTCTGTATCTAATTTTAGAGTAGGATCAGAAAGTAATACTGGTACAGATAGTGTTGGTTTTGGTGAAACCGATAATTATGCTTTTGTTGCTCCTATTGGACAAAGTTTATATTTTAATGTCGCTGCTAAGGATGGTTTCCTTCCTGACTCGGTTACTTATAGTGTCGATGGTGTTGATGAAGGCGAGTGTAGTGGTGGTGTTAATGGAGCTGCTTATCATTTCAAGGTAACTAGTGGCAAAATTGTTATTAAAACTACGAGCAAAGTTGCTGAAGTTGCTTTTAATGTTACAAATAGTGAACACATGCAATTAAAGTTCTATTCGTATAATTCTTCAACAAAGGCTTATACAGAACTTACAAAACTTCCAAATAGTAAAGAAAAGATTTTCTTTAAAGCTACTGATGTTTCTGGAGAGTCAAATGGCGAATATAAGCTTACAAGCGTTAAGAATGGCTCTACAGAATTAATATATTCTAGTTGGACTCAAGGAGATTATTATTGGAATTATATTGAACCAAAATCACAAGAATTAACATTTGTTGCTACAGAATCTTATTCAAAATTTGTATTTGTAGGTAAAGAGTTTGTTGGTGATTATTCTGGATCGTTGCTTAATATGGTTGAAGAAGAAGATTGGTGGGGTGGTGTATCAACAGTTGTTAAAAAAGAATTTTTAAGAATTGATAATTTTGGATTATATGCGTATAAGACATCATCGTCTAGTTTATCGAGTTTAGGAACTACTGTTTTAACTCTTGCTGACGACAACAAGACTTTAACGGCTGGAACTGATAAATTTATTTATCAAGATGGATGGGTTTTAAAAGTTGGCGATGATATTGCTAGTAGTGCACTTATGAAACTTGGTGAAACTGGTGAAACTTCTGCATTAAGTTATGCAAAAGTGGATGGTGACGCAAAGAAAGCTGTGGTCAAACAAACAATTGGTGGAACCGCTTATTATGCATATGTTGATTTAACTGACAATACTTTTAAAACCGGATTAACTGCTGAAGTTGTGTCTGGAAGTGAATTTAAGAGTGACGGAATAATTGAATTAAAAGATTCAAGTAATGCTGTTTATAAAACAGTCAAATTTAGCAGCTCATCAGCATGTGTTTCAGTCATATCTGACGGAATTAGCGGTACCTACACTGCAAAGGCTTCTACCACCGATTACGGTAATTTAATCCTTGACGGATTCGGTTCAGCTAAGTTTAGTTCATTTAATAATTCGGCATATACATATTCTGTCAAGGATGTTAATGTTGGCACAGAAAGCGAACCAATTATGGAAAAACAACTAACATTAGTTGGTTGTGATGGATTTTCATCATCTAATCCTTCTATTACAAGAGTTTTAGTTTTAGAAGGAACAAATTATACTGTTAAAGGATCAACAAAACTTGATGCATCTACAGCAATTAGTTTTGCTTCAGGTGACTTAGCAGTTGGTGCAAAAACTTATAGATTAACTGTTAAATTTGATGAAAAAAACTTTTATTGTACTTCAGCTTTAAAAGCAGAAGACGGTACATATGGTAGTGAAGTTGAAATGTTGCGTTTTGCTTCTTGTTCTTTTGCTGAAGATTTAACCGGCGAAGATACTCTTATAACCCTTGATACTGAATACGGATTTGGAGGTAGTACCGCTTCAAGTTTAGTTATTAAGTATCATCCTGCAGTAGGAGAGACTGCTGCTTATATTACTATGAACGGCTCTATTGAAGATTTTAATGATTCATCTATTGCGTTTTCATTAACGGATGCAATATTAAAGTAGTTAGAGTTTTAAGAATTGATTTGTACAAAAGATACCAACCTTTGGTTGGTATCTTTTTATAAGATAATAAATATGAAAAATTAATGTCTAACATAAAATATTTTTCAATATCTCTTAATTACCTATTATTTTAAAAAGTAAAATTTATAATATTGTTAACTAAAACGGTTGACATATTTAAATGATAGTCACATAACATTTGTAGATAATAAAAGGAGAAACTATGAAATTAATTAAGAAATTAATCAATTGAATTGTTTATTACACCACCACAAAACCACAATGTTATGTGCATATTGATAGTCCTAGAAATAATCAAGAACGAAGACAAATTCAATCTAATAATCGGTGTAAAAGGTTAGGTGTATATAATGGTTCATACTTACCATCTAATCCAAATTTATTAACAAAGAAAGGGCGGAAATTTATTAAATTTTCAAATAATAAACAAGGCGTGTTTTTTATTAGAAAATCAAATTCATAATTAGTACGTTATGATTTTGAAAACAATAGACAGTATGCACATTATCATTGGCATGGGTCTTCCGGCGATCAATCGTTTGTGCAAAAAGCAATGTCTTATCAATATTATGATAGATATGGGAAAGTGTGTTCTGTCAAAAAATCCCGACATCATTTAACTCCGCTTGATAAAATATACATAAGAAAGAATTTAAAAAATGGAAAAACAGATTTTAAAAATAAATAACAATTTACAAGAGATAAATTTTACCGAATCGTTGATGGTTAATTATTATATAAGTAAATCTTATTTACATATCAGAATAGCTTTAGATTGTTTTTAAAAAATTTTTAGATATAAAAACAAATTCGATTAAAGAAAAGTATTATATAATCGATATGATTGCTTTCAATATAGAAATTTTTAAATGTAATTATTATTTCTTTAATAATCTTTTTTTGAAGGAAGTAAATGAATTTTCTGTAATAAATGATGAGTATTCAATTGGTTTTGAAGGGGATAAAAATCTAGGAACGATTTCACTTCAGTTTAAAAGCAAAAATGTATTTTATGATCCTTTTAAAACTGTAGATTATGAAGAATTAAATTTAATTGTTGACGATAATAATGATTTATATGATTTGCATGAATACAATTTGGAAACGAGTGAATTATACAAAAGAAAATTTAATGAGGTTTGTAAGATTCTAAAAGGGAGCAACAAAAATGAAAACCATTAATGAATTTTTAAAATCTAAAAAAGTCCCTTTTGTGCTCATGAGTCATATGTTGTTAATTTTCATATTACTAATGAGATTATTCATATTAGACTACCAATAGACTGTTCATTAAATGAAGAGTTTGGGATAAAAGAAGACGAATATGCGACATCATTTTATTTGATTGATACAATAACTAAAAAGTTTAAGATTACCGATTATGAATTTCATTCAATAGAAGGTCAAACTGACTTACAAATTTTAGATTTTTCTTACAAAAAGAAACGCTATTATTTAGATGTTCTTACTTATGATAATTATAGAGAAGCATATATAGAGTTTGAAAGTGATGATCTTGAGTATGTTCCAATAAAAGTAATATCTAATGATGTTTTGGAACATATACATGATAAGGGATTTGAAAATTTATTATATTTGTAAACTAAAATGGCTGACATGTTTAAATAATAGTCACATACTATTTGCAGATAATAAAAGGAGAAACTATGAAAATTAATTAACAAATTAATCAATATAATTGTTTATTGTACAACCACAAAACCACAGTGTTATGTGCATATTGATAGTCCTAGAAATAATCAAAAACGAAGACAAATTCAATCTAATAATCAATGCAAAAGGTCAATATCTTGATAAATACGGAAACGTTTGTTCGCATAAAAACAAAAAGCGTCATAAATCACCATTAGATCAAATATACAAGGAAGAAATCCAAACATGAAAACAATAAATGAAATTTTAAAATCTGAACGAAACCCATTTGAACTCAAGAGTCATATCTTGTTAATTTCTATATTTATGACGTATCTTTAAAAATAAGGGTAGCAATAGACTGTTCTTTAAATCCTAATCTAGGAATTGAAGAAGAAGAGTTTTCAACTACATTTTACTTGGTTGATATTGTAGCTAAGAATATTGAGTTTACATATTATTCTGTATTTCTTTTTAATCATTTATTTATGGCTGAAATCGTATGTTTTGTTTCTGAAAAAGGCAAATATCATTTTTCGATTAATGGTGGATATAGAGATATGGTTATTACTTTTAAGACAAATGACTTATCATCTGTAACGATTAAACTTATTTCTATTGACAAATTAGAAAAGCTTCAAACTGAGGAATACTGTCACCTATTTAAAATGGTTCCTACTGATTTAAAGAACAAGATGAAGAAGATAGACAACACGCTGAAATGAAGAAATTATTATTGAAGTAATACTAGATGGCGGGGCATAAAAATGATGTCAAAATTTGGAAAAGTGATGAGAAAAATTAGAAAAAAATAAGAGTCTTTAAGAACTATGACAAAAAAGTTAAATATTTCTGTTTCCTTTTTATCCGCGTTGGAGGTCGGAAAAAAGTTATTCCTCCGGAATACATCGAGAGAATTTCAAAATTATATGCATTAGATAGCAAAGAAACTGATATGCTTAACGATAGCATAAACGAAACAAACAAAATTTATCTATTAATCTTGCTGAAATGAACAATGATTAAAAAGATTTACCTTTGATTTTTGTTAGAAAAATTAAAGAAGGTTTTGGATGATTAAAACCAATTCATTACTGTTACAGAAATTAAAGCATGTTCTCAAAAAGTAAGACAATATTTTCATATTAAAGATGGTGTTTTTCCAAATTTATGATGTTTTATTAATGTTATATGTTAATGAAGAGGCTGGTATACAAATTCTTGATGATAGTGATAAGCAACTACCTGGGGATACCCCTTCAGAATACGATGTAAAAGAAAATTTTATTTATATTAAAGAAAGCGTTTTGAGAGAATTAGAAGAAAATAATTACAGAAATAACTTTACTTTATGTCACGTGTTTTTTCATTTTCTTCAATGTAAAATGTTGTATTTTGATGCAAAGTTTTGGCTAAAAAATACCATACAACTATTGAATGTGCTTTATATAGGAAGTATAAATTTAATAAAATACTCTTTAATTTGACGAGGTTATAAGCTATAAAATCAATAATTTAAATTCCAATTTTTTTGTTGTTTAGCTCGCTTAAAGCAATGGTATTGGTCAAACTATTTTGTTTTTTAATCTAATTCAAAAATTTTTGTTAAAAATTTATAAAAATTTCTTATTTACAAAAAATATATTTTCTTTATAATTAAAACGAAGATTGATAGAGGCGCAACTGAGATTAGTAATTAGTTGAGGAGACATCCGATGAGACTAATGAAAGGCGAAGCTGCCGAAACTCACTAGAGGTATCTAGTAAGATTGGGCTATGGAGGAACACTCCTATAGACTCCTACATTTTGTAGAGGCGCTATCGATGTTAATCCTTAATTTTTAATGAAATTATGAAAGATTGCATCGGTTAGGATGCAATCTTTTTTCATTAATAAGGAGGAAAAATATAGTATGAAAAAATTAATGAGAAACTTCGTAATAGCTTCAGCCATTTTGTGCGGTGTTGCTATTAGTTCAACAGGATGCAATTCATCCGTTGATAATTCACGTCTAGTCATAGGAATGGAATGCAATTACGCACCATTTAACTGGACTCAATATCAAGCAAACGACTTCACTTTACCAGTTGATGGAAAGAGCGGTCAATATGCTGATGGTTACGATATTGCTATTGCTAAATTATTAAGTGAAGATTTAGGTAAAGAAGTAGTTATTAGAAAAACAGTTTGGGACTCTTTAACTGTCGATCTTTCTGGAGGAACCATTAATTGCATTATTGCTGGTATGACCGACACTGAAGAAAGACAAAAACAAATTGATTTTACTAATGAATATTATAGAAGTGAGCTTGTTTTTGTTACTAAATTAGCAAATGTTCCAGCTGGAAATAGCGATGAATCACCAGTAAGTAAAGATGATTTTAGAACTTTTGTTAATGGACAAATTATTGAGTCTCAACAAGGTACCGTTACCGATACAATGATTAGTGATGTGTTTGTTAGTTATGGAGCTAGACATGCAAATGCTGTCGATTCCTTCGGAACAGCTGCAAACGATGTTAAAAACGGCAATGCTTTTGCTATGACTGCTGAATTACCAGTTGCTAAATCGATTGTTGCTGCAAATTCGACAACTTTAGGATTAGTACACATTGATCAAACAATTTTAGGCGATAAACAAGCTGAATTAGGTGTTTCTATAGGTATTAAAAAAGGTAATATAGAATTACAAGAAGCCTTAAACGCTTCTTTAGCAAAAATTACTACAGAAAAAAGATTAGAATTAATGACCAGTGCTATTGATAGAAGTGTTAACGCAAGTGAATAATAGGTGTTAACAATGGAATTTTTTGAGGGAATAGGTTTCATATTTGCCAATTATTGGCTTCAGTTACTTCAAGGTGTTGCTGCAACAATAATACTTGCAATTATTGGTACGGTTGTTGGCTTGTTATTAGGTATACTTTTAGGTTTAGGTAAAAATTTAAAAGTAAATGATGTCGATAGAAAGGGTTTGAGAGTTTTAAAGAGATTTATTATTGCTTTATGCAATATTTATTCAGTTGTTTTAAGAGGTACACCAATGATGGTTCAAGCTTTAATTTTTAAAGCTGCTTGCGTATTAATTGGTATAAATTGGACTAATATTTTATATGGTGTTCCAGTTTTAGATGGTTGGTTAGTAGCTGGATTAATTGTTATTTCCTTCAATACCGCGGCTTATATGTGCGAAATTGTTAGAAGTGGTTTAAATGGCGTTGATAAAGGTCAAGAAGAAGGTGCAAAAAGTATTGGGATGGGTTCTTTTACTCGTTTAAGCATAGTTGTTCTCCCTCAAGCTTTAAGAAATTCTTTACCTACAATCGGTAATGAATTAATTGTTAATATAAAGGATTCTAGTGTCTTAAATGTTATTGGTGTTACTGAATTATTCTATATTTCTAAAGATATAAGCGTTAATACTTATAACCAAATTGGAACTTATGTAATTATTGCCTTTATTTATTTAATTTTAACGTTATTATCGACAGGTATTTTAAAATTAATTGAAAATAAAATGGATGGTAAAGAAATACATATAAATCCTTTTAAACATTATAAAATAAGTGAGGCAAAGTAATTTATGGAACATTCAATTTTATCTGTGCGTCATTTAAAAAAAGATTTCGGTACAACAAGTGTTTTAAAAGATATTTCGTTAGAAGTAAAAAAAGGTGATGTCATTGCAATTATAGGGCCTAGTGGAAGTGGAAAATCCACATTCTTAAGATGTGTCAATTTACTTGAGAATCCAACTGATGGAGAAATATTTTACCAATCAAATATTCCTACAAGAGCAAGTTTTAAAGAAGCAAACGAAATTAAAAAAGAATATGATATAAAAATTGCCAAATTAAAAAAAGAAGGGGCTTTTGCAGGGGATATTGAAAAAATTATCACCGAAAGAAACATTAAAATCGATGCTATAAATTCTTCTTTTGATCGTATTGACAACTCAGCAATTTTCCAAATTAATAAATTAAGTTTAGATCAAAAACAATATGAAAAAGATTTACATAATGAATTTAATAGAACAATCAATCCAGATAAAGCTCAACTAAGCGATTTTAAACATAAGATCGATGTTTTTGAAGAAGAATTTAAAGCTGTTAAACACCCTACTTCTGAAATGAAAAACGAACATAATGAAGGATTAAAAAAATTAGAAGATCTTTATAAAAACTTAAAAGTTTCTTTGAAAGAGAAAGCTGTTCAAGAACGAACAAAAGTTAATTATGAGGAAATTGTTGAGAAAAGAAAACAATTAAAGGCTAATTTAAAACATGAAATTGAAGCTAGAATTGTTGAATCTAGAGAAGATACTTCTAAAAAAATAAATGAATTAAAAGGCACTATTAATAATATTGATATCAATTTAGTTAGAGCGAAAATAACTATGGTTTTTCAATCTTTTAATTTATTTAATAATTATGATGTTTTAGGAAATTGTGTTTTAGGTCAAACGAAAGTTCTTCATAATTCAAAGAAAGAAGCAATTGAAATTGCTAAAAATGCATTAAAAACAGTTGGGATGCAAGATAGAATGCATTATAGAGTGAACGAAATTAGTGGTGGCCAAAAACAAAGAGTTGCCATTGCTCGAGCAATGTGTATGAATCCTGATATTGTTTTATTTGATGAACCTACAAGTGCTCTTGACCCTGAAATGGTCAATGAAGTCCTTCAAGTTATGAAAAAATTAGCTGACGAAGGAATGACGATGATTGTTGTAACTCACGAAATGAATTTCGCTAAAAATGTTGCTAATAAAGTTTTATTTATGGAAGATGGATACGTAGTTGAAGAAGGAAATCCTGATCAAGTATTTAATCATCCAAAGAACAAAAGAACTGCTGAGTTCATTGGTGGGAGCAAATAATATTGCTTATTGATTAAAAGTTGCTAATATTATAGAACTATGAAAAAGAAATTTATCCCTTTAGCTTTTCTTCCGGTTGTATTTCTTTTGGTTGCTTGCGAAGTGCAAGTAGTAGATAAGTCTTTATTGATTATTGAACAACCAACTAAAACCTCATATAACGTTGGAGACAAAATTTCTCTTGATGGAATGAAGGTTCAGGAGAGCGACACTAAAGAATTTACATTAGATTATGAAGTTGTTCTTCCTAGTGAGTTAGAAGGATTTAAAGCCACTTTGGCAGGGGATTTTGAAATTTTTATAACTCAAGAATCATATAAACAAGCTGTTATTAATATTAAAGTTCTTGGTAATATTGATGATTCTCCAACTGATAAAAGTGTTTCTATTTATTCAATTAATGATACTCATGGCGCCTTCACAAGAGATTCAGAACAAGGCTTTGCAGGTATGGCTTATATTGGCGAATACTTAAAAAATAAAAGTACAGATAATGTAATTATTTCGTGTGGAGATATGTTTCAAGGCGGAATTGAATCTAATAAAACTCGTGGGAATATTATGGTTGAAGCCATGAATATTGCTGGTTTTGATGCGATGGTTTTAGGAAATCATGAATTTGATTGGGGTGAAGAGAAAATAATTGCTAATAAAACTCTAATGAATTTTCCTTTGCTTTCGTGCAATACATTTAAAGCTACAGACAACAAACAATTAGTTGATTTTGTTGTTCCTTCAGCCATTTTTGAAAAATCTGGTATAAAATTTGGAATTATTGGTTCTGCACAACAAGATTTAGGAACTTCTATATTAAAATCTGTCGCTGATAATTATTATTGGCCAGAACCAAATGATTTTATTAAAACTCAAAGTGATTTACTTAGGAGTCAAGGTTGTGATGTGGTGGTTTTAGCAAGTCACGACGAAGGTTATGATTCAAAAACTCAATCAGAACCAACGAAATTCAATGATTTAACTCAAATTAGTACTGTATCAAATAAAGCATATGTTGACGCAATGTTTTTTGCTCACGATCATTGGATTAAATATGGCACTTATAATAATATTCCTTTTGCAGAAGGTGGATGTAATGGAAAAAACATTGCTCGAATTGATTTTAATTTTAAAAAAGATGGTAATGATTATGTTTTTCAAAATGCTGTAGCTCAAAAATCAAGTATAAACGCTTATTCCACTTGCACAGTTGAAAATACCGATATTTCAAACTTGCTAACTAAATATTCGGCTGTTATTGGTGATCCAGATAAAATAATTTATAAATTTACAAATTCTTATTCTAAAGAGGAAGTGTTAACGATTGTTTGTGAATCGTTACTTTGGTTTATGAATAAAAATGTATCAAAATTCGGTGGTCAAGAAATGTCCATTGCTTTCCATAATTTGGGGGGAATAAGAAACACGATTGTTGCTGGAGATTTTAATGCTCGTGATTTATTTAGTATGTGTCCTTTTGAAAATGCCCTTACTGTTTGGAAAATGACTTCGACCGAAGTAAAAAGACAAAAAAATTATAATGGTTATTCTGGTTCAGAAGTATCGGTTGGTGGATATTATTATGCTGCAACAATAAGTTATGTTGCCGAAAGTTATGCAAAAACAGGAATGTATACTGAATATGTTGGTTACACTCCGCAAGATTGTTTAACTGAATATTTAGGCTATGTCGGCGCTAATCACTTCTAATAAAAATATTTGCTTTAATGTGTCATTTATTATATATTATTAAAGCGCATTTGGTCCGCTAGCTCAGCTGGTAGAGCAACTGACTCTTAATCAGTGGGTCCGGAGTTCGATTCTCCGGCGGATCACCAAATTTAGAAAATTCCAATCTCAGATGCGGGGTTGGTTTTTTTATTTATACAAACTTAATACTAATTTATATATAATTTTTGAGTGAGGTAAAAATAATGAAGAAAAGAAATATACTTATGCTTTCAATAGCATTATGCATAGGTTTTGTCGTTTCGTCTTGTAATAATGAAGAAGTTACTGTTTCAACTGATGAATGTAATGTTGTTATTGAAGCAGGACAAAACGGAACAATTTCTGCCGATAAAAATAAAGGCAATGTTGGAGATAAAATCACTCTTACAATAACTCCTAATGCTAATTATAAACTTGAAACTTTGTCAATAAACGGGACCTCATATATAAATAATTTAAATGAGGATTCACTAGTGTTTTTGCTTGTTAAAGGTGAAAATAAGGTTGTTGGATCGTTTAAAATAGTTGATCAAATTGCAACTAACCGGAACGAAGATACCAAAGAAATAATAGATGATGTTTTTGGTGATATAATTTCAATTCCTTTCTTTAATGATTTTGTTTCTTACGAAGCTAAGAAAGGAATAGATAGAAACGCTAGCCAAAAATATATTTCAATTATTGGTGAAACAATTGATAAAGCCAATGCAATTTCCAAATATAAAACAGTTTTAGAAGGAAACGACACATGGTCCTATTTATCAACTTCTAGTTCAGAAGAATTGGCATATTACGAATTAAACTTAGATGAAAAAAATGGATATCTTTATTTTTTAAACAATGAAGACAAATTTGAAATTTATGCCGGAATTGATGCTGATATCCCAACCGATTGGTCGGATGAAGATAAAAAATATATGGATGATAATATTGGAAAAGATCTTCATATACCTTATTTTTATATCGAAAATTCTTATTTAGAACCACTTTATCTTAAAGGATTTGGAACGACTACTGATATTGATGGAGTTAGTTATTGTTCTTCGACTGAAAAATTAGATGCTGTTAAAGATTATGCTGAATTTATGAAAACACAAGATAATTTTGTTTTTGATGAGGCTAATTCAACTGAGGAAGAATTTTATTTTGAAAAGGATTTAGAAGAAAACAAATATTTCTTCATCGATGTTTATTTATTTGAAGGCTATTTTAATGTTGATGGTTATATATACATAGATACTACTGAACCAGCTCCAGTTGATAACATTACGGCAGATATAGAATTGCTTCCAACTGATTTTTATGTTTCAAGTGCAAGTGAATACGGAAAAGATGGAGCTATATTTAATAAAGGTGGAATGAACTATTCTACAACTTTAATCAAAAAGGGCTTTGAAACAGTTGAGGCGATTCAATTTAGAAAAACAGAATCTCATTTTGAAAATATTTATGAATTACCTCCTTTATCTTCTATAACTTTTGATCAGATTGTTGAAAATAAAGGTTATGATGGAACTATAACTGTAAAAGCTGGAACTTCTAAAAATAATTTAGAAGAAGTTGTTGGTGAAAATGGGGTATTTACTTTGAGTGATGCGACATATTTCGAAATTAGTAATACATCGTCTTATGCATGTTATTTTAAATCAATTAGTTTCGATTTTAAGAATCTATAAATATATATAAAATTTGACCATAAATCCTACTTTTTTTGTGATTTTGTTTTTTGTGGTTAAAATCTACATACGTATTTGATATACTTTAAAATTAAGGCGGTTTGAGAATGAAATGTAAAAAGATTTTGCTTGCTGTATTCATAATCGGAACAACATTTTTTGGCTTTCAAAATTCAAGCAATATAACTATACCAAATAAATCTGCTACTTTTGTATGGAACGGAGAACAAACTTCGACTGAAGGCGACTATTATGATTCATGTACTGGATTAGTTGGCGACGAATTAAAAGCTAAACTTAAAACAATTCTATCAAAGGATTTGAAACGTTCTTATGATTGGTCAAGATACGAAAGTGCTGATGAAGCTGAAGGTGATTCTTCTTCAATTCTTACAATTTACTCTCAACAAAAATTTAAAAAAACTGCTCACGTTAGTGGAAGTGTTGGCTGGAATAGAGAACATGTTTTCCCTCAATCAAAATCTGGGTCTAGTGATGTTGGAGACAGTGATACTGATAATCACGTTATTTTTGCTAGCGATAATAAAGTAAACGGAGCTAGAAGTAATAAACGTCTTGGCATTGTTAATGGTGGAACGCAAGTCAAAGATTGTTATGGAAAATTAACTGATAATTACACCACAAGTTCATTATTTGAACCAACAGATGCGGCAAAAGGCAAGGTCGCAAGAGTTACAATGTATGCTGCTGTTTTATATGGTTATTCAATAACTGACAACATGACAAGTGTTGATTTGTGTTTAGATTGGCACGAAGCTCATCCAGTTACATATCAGGATATTTATAGAAACAATGTTGTTTTTAGTAATCAACACAACAGAAATCCTTTTGTTGATCATCCTGAATATGCTGATTTAATTTGGGGAAGTAAATCTATTGCTCCTTCAATAAGAGTTGATGATTTATCTTGCTTTATTAATGATTCAAAACAATTAAATTATAAACAATTTTATTCTACCTCTACAATTTCTTGGAATAGTAGTAATACATCTGTATGTATAGTTGATCAAAAAGGAAAAATAACAGGGATTAGCAAGGGAAATTCAACAATTACAGCTTCTTTTGTTGAAGCCGGAAAAACATATTCCGACACTTGTGTTGTCACAATAAATGAACCTTATATTGAGACTCCTAAAGATACAATTGAAGTTGCTGTTGATGATTCAAAAACAATTGATATCTCTACAAAAGGATATGAGGGAGCAATTGCATATAAAATCAATGATGAATCAATTTGTTCTTATGATCCAAAAACACAAATTATTACTGGATTAAAAACAGGAAGTACAACTATTGAATTTTCTTTTGAATCAAATGGTGTAAAGTACACAAAAACATTAAATGTTAATGTCGTTGTTAAAGAAAATACAGATGATGGGTCCGGATCTGGATCTGGAGAAGAAGTAAATCCTGGCTCAAACGATAAAAAGCCATCAATTTCTTTTTATAATCCTAAAAATAAATTAAATTTAAACGAAACATATCAATGCATCGTTAATGTTACAAATTCTTCTTCTCAAATTACTTATAAAAGTAGTGATGAAGAGATATTAAACGTTTCAAATACTGGTAAAGTTAAAGCTTTAAAGAATGGAAAAGCAAATATAATTGCTTCAATAGATGATAACGGAACAAATTACGAAACATCTATTGAAATTGAAGTACTTGGTAAAAATAATACAAATAATATAGGGACTGGAGGAATTGTTGGTATTAGTCTCGCTGGAGCGTTACTAGTAATCGCAGTTGGAGTTTTTGTATTTATTTTATTAAAGAAAAAACATAGAGTTTAAGGAGAAAATTATGAAAAAAAGAAGTCTTGTTTTATCGTTATGTTGCTTAATGGCTTTAGGTGTTGGAGTTGGTGTTACAAGTTGCGGAAATCAAACTGCAGAAACTGGTGATTTAACTATTACAGGTTACAATGGTTCACTTGAAATTGGTGCTTCCGTACAACTTGCTGTTGAAGGAGCAACAGAAATTAGTTTTTCATCTTCAAATACAGATGTAGTTACTGTTACTGCAACTGGTTTAATGAAGGGTATCGCTGAAGGAACTGCAACAATTATTGCTAAATCTGGTAATTTAGAAGGCACAATTTCAGTCACTGTCGTTAAAAAAGCAACTGGAGGAGATAACACCGGAGATGATCAAGAAAAATTACTTGCTACTTTAACAAAAGATTCATGTACTGGCTTGGTTGCTGGTTGTGGTACCGGAGTTTATACAGTAAATGAAGCAACAGATACAGTTGGTGGAATCACATTTAATTATGCAGCAGGAAAATTAATTGGTTTTGCTGCTTCTTCGTATAATCCATTAATTGGCGGAGAATTAAATGCTTTTCAAGCTAAAAAGAGTGGTGCGAATTTTATTACAACTAGCACATCAATAAAGGCCACTAAAATTATTATTAATCATATAATGGAAACAAAATATGCTACTGAACCTAGCGCGTTAAGTATCGCTGTTGGAGGGGTTAGTGCAGTAGTGACATTTGGTACAGCGGTTGATGCTGGTACAGAAAATGAAAAAACATATTCAACTGTTGAAATCACATATACATTTTCTAGTGCGAACGGAACAATTTCATTCTCAAATGATAATGCTTTTGTAAACTATTTTAATTCAGTAAAGATTTACGGCTCAATCAACGCTTAATGGCGTTTGATTAAGCCGTTTTTATTAACAAAAATGAATTAGATATTGGCATAAATTATTTATATATTTTTTAGGAGATATTTATGAAAAAAATAAAAGCTATACTAATGATTATGACATGTGGGTTAGCATTACCTTTAGCTTCATGTGTGAGTAGTGGAGAAGTTTTATTGACCGGAACTGTAAACATTAAAACAATGACAAACGGAACAGTTACAAGTGATATTGCTAGTGGAAATGTGGCTGATATCGTTACTTTAACTGTTACACCAAACGAAGGATATTATTTATATACTTTAAATGTAAATGGAACTTCAATTGTTGATGATGTTGTCAATAATAAAGTTACCTTTAAATTAGTTGGTGGAGAAAATAATGTAACTGGAACATTTAAGGCTGGTGTTGTTTCAACTGCTGCAATAGTTGTTGTTGATACAATGGAAAATGGAGTGGTTACTAGTAGTTTAGCAAGTGGAAAAGCTAATGATATTACCACATTAACAATTACACCAAATGAAGGTTATAAAATTTACACATTAGCTGTTAATGGAACCTCAATTGTAAATAATGTTAAAAATAATTCGGTCACTTATACTTTAAAAAGTGGCGAAAATAGAGTCACTGGTAGTTTTAAAGCAATTGGTGACGCTACTTCTTCAACTGAAAAATTAACTAAAGATAAACTTAATTTTACAAATACTAATCTTGGTGTAGCGAGTGAAACCTATTATACCCCATCAGTTGGTTCACCAAATATTTTAGTTGTGCCTGTTCAATTTAGTGATATTTCTTCAAAACGGACCGCTACCAGATTACAAAATTTAGGATATGCTTTAAATGGTTCAAATGCGGATGGAACAACTGATTATTGGGAATCATTAGCTTCTTTTTATAAAAAATCAAGCTATGGAGCTTTAACTCCTAACTATGTCGTTACTGATACTGTTATTCCGCAAATGACTGGTGAAACTTTTAAAAGCAAAACTGACGATTACGGTACCGAAAGCTTAACTCTTATTGATGAAATTTATAGTAAAATCGCGGTTAATGGAGTTAAAATTTCTAGCAACATTAGTCAGTATGATAGCGATAATGACAATTTAATTGATGGTATATGGTTTATCTATAATGAATTTGATTTAAACAATGTTGATTCTGATGCTTACTGGGCTTATACATACTGGTATTATGCTTATAATGACGAAAGACCAGGAAGCGAAGAATTAAATATTCCTGTTTCTACTTATGCTAATATGGCTGCTGCATTTAATTACGAAGATAATAGTTATGGACTTGATTCACACACATTAATTCATGAATCAGGACATATGTTCGGTTTAGAAGATTACTATTCATATGATTCAAGTGTGAATTATTCTGCAACTGGCGGAATGGATATGATGGATATGAATATTGGAGAACATAATACGTTTTCAAAATTATCTTACGGATGGGTCGAACCAACTGTAGTAACTGGAGACTCTGGCTCGATTACTTTAAAACCATTTGAATCTAGTGGCGATTGTTTAATTGTTCCTAGTTCTTATTTTAATGATTCAGCTTTTGGGGAATATTTAATTTTTGAATATTACACTCCAACAGGACTTAATTATTTAGATTCTCATACAAAATACGCCACAAGAAATTTATATTATTCTCAAAGCGGTGTTCGTGTATTTCATGTTGATGCAAGATTAATGGAAAATGCTTATTCAAATACTACAGATGAACGGAAAAAATCTGGTAAATTTTTAAATGAAAGTGCAACGTCTATCCCAAGTTCTCAAACTTCTTATTATTCGTTTGCTTTCTCTAATACTGCATCTAGTTCCTATAATAAATCAAATTATTTATTATCTACTGTTGATGCACAAAATAGAATAATTTATAACAAACGAAATGCTGATAATAACAGCTTATTTAAAGCTGGATCAGCTATTAATAAAACAACAATTTCCAATTTTTTAAAAAGCGGAAAATTTAATGATGGAACATCATTTGATTATAATATTTCAATTGATTCTATCGATGAAAAAGGAGCTACAATAACATTTGTAAAATAATATGAAAAAGAAATTTATTATATTTTTAGCTTCCGGATTATTAACATTTTCTTGTTTATCCTTGATAGGATGCAATTCGAGTGATGTTAGTCAAAAAGAAACCCTTGTCTTTGTTACAGATAATGGTTTTGGAAGCGTAGAAACCAAGCAAACTGATTTGGTTGCTGGAGAAGTTGAACAAATTACCGTAATACCAAATACTGGCTATGTTGTTGAAAAAATAACAGCTAATGATCAAGACGCAACTAAAGTTGATGATACTCATTTTACATACACTGTAAATAAAGGTTATAATTTTATAAACGTAATATTTAAAGCTGGATCTGCAGGGGATATTGGTGGAGACGATCCAGTTGATGTACCTGACGGAACCTTATCAAATAATACTAAGATCGCTGGATCTAGAGGCAGTCAAGGTACTTTAGATTCTTATTATGCTCCTTGTAAAGGACTTAAGGGAAAAGCACTTAAAGATGCCTTGCATGATATTATTAAGGGACATAAAGGATATGGATATACTTCTTTAAATAGTTATATGCTCATTACTGATATCGATCCTTTTGATTCAAGTAAATTAGTGATTACTTATGAAGGCAGTTTACCAAAAGGAACTAGTTTTAATAAAGAACATACTTGGGCTAAATCTCATGGTAATTTTGGCACTTCAATTCCTTCTGGAACTGACATGCATCACTTAAGACCTTGTGATTCTGGATTAAATAGTACTAGAAGTAATTTTGATTTTGGTGATGTTGCTGACCACTCTAACGCTACTGATTGCAGTTTAAATAGCAAATGGGGCAGAGCTTCTATGAAAGGCAATTATCTTGGCACCGGAAAGACACTTTCTACTAAATTATTTGAACCAAAGAATGAATTTAAGGGTGATGTTGCCAGAATGATATTTTATATGGCAGTTAGATATGAAGGAACTGAAAACGAAAAGGATCTTGAAGTTAGCGGAAAGATACCAAGTAATTTTTATGATTACACTCCAGCCAACAATGGTTTACATGGTAATTTTATTGATTTATACACTTGGAGCATGAGTGGAATTGATCCTGTTAGTGATTTTGAAATGAATCGCAACAATTTAATAGATCAAAAATATCAACATAATAGAAACCCATATATTGATCATCCAGAATTTCTCGAGATGATATATAGTAAAGATTACGCTGGTCCTGGTGCGTTGATGTAAAAAAATAAAACCTCTTGGTATATAATAAAACCAAGAGGTTTTTTATTATGTTAAAAAGAAATGTATTAGAAGTGATTGGTGATACTCCATTAATAAAATTAGACCGAATCAAAGAAGAATTAGGTCTTTCTTTTAATGTTTACGCAAAACTTGAAAGATGTAACCCTAGTGGCTCAATCAAAGATAGAGCCGCCTATTATATTATTAAAGAAGCTTTAGTAAATAATGAAATTAATAAAGATTCTGTTATTGTTGAAGCAACCAGTGGGAACACTGGAATTTCTTTATCTATGATATGTGCTTATTTAGGTTTAAAGTGTGTTATTTTTATGCCAAGTAGTGCGAGCAAAGAAAGAAGGTTGATGATGGTTGCTTATGGTTCTGAAGTTATATTAACTGATGCTAAATTGGGAATGGACGGAAGCGTGCAAGAAGCAAAAACCTATTTAAAGGCCCATTCAAATTCATTTTTAGCAGGTCAATTTGATAATAAAAATAATATTAAGGCTCACATTGAAACGACTAGTCAAGAGATCTTGAAAGACTTGAATAATAAAGTTGACGTTTTCATTTCGGCCTTTGGAACAAGCGGAACTTTAGTTGGTACCGCAATTGGTTTAAAGAAGGTTTTGCCTAACATTGAAATTATTGGTGTTGAACCATTTTCAAGTTCGTTAGTTAATAAAGGAATTGCTGGAGCACACAAAATACAGGGGATTGGCGCTAACTTTTTACCAAGTTTATATAATAATGAAGTAGTTAATAGAGTTCTCGATGTGACTGACGAAGATAGTTATAGATGTACAAGATTATTGGCACAAAAAGAAGGATTATTATGTGGAATTTCTAGTGGTGCTGAGGTCGCAAGTTTATTACAATTAGATTCAGAGAAATATAAAAATAAAAATATTGTTATCGTTCTTCCTGATAACGGAGAAAGATACTTAAGTGTAGGAGGTTTATATGAATAGTGAACAAGCAAAGAAGATAAAAGAGAAATTTGATAAAGAAACGACATGTTTTGTTGTAAATATTGATCGTAGTAAAGTTATCGAATTTTATAAAGATGTGAGAATGGCTCTATTTTTAAATCATTATAAAAAACAACCAAGTGTTGGTGATATTGAGCGTCTTTTAACTGATGCTAAAATCGATCTATTGGATGGTTTACGTGATTGTGATATTAAAAATAGTGATGTGATTGTCGAAGATTTTTTCTCACATATTGATGAAATAAAAGATTTATTAGATGAAGATGTAAGATGCATTTATAACGGAGATCCAGCTGCTAAAAGTATTAGCGAAGTAGTCTTATCCTATCCTGGATTTATCGCAATTTCTGCTTATCGTATCGCTCATATTTTATATGTTGATGGATTAGAATCTATTGCTAGAATTATTAGCGAATATGCTCATTCTCGTACTGGAATCGATATTAATCCTGGTGCAAAAATTGGTAAAAATTTCTTTATTGATCATGGTACTGGAATTGTCATTGGTGAAACTACTGAAATCGGGAATAATGTAAAGATCTATCAAGGTGTTACATTAGGTGCTTTATCACTTAGAGACTGCGATAAGTTAAGGGGTGTTAAAAGACATCCAACAATTGAAGACAATGTTACTATTTATAGTGGCGCTTCTATTTTTGGTGGTGATACAATAATTGGCAGTGGTTCAACAATTGGAAGTAGTGTTTATATTACTAGTTCTATTCCAAAGAATTCCGTTGTTAAATTTAAGCCATGTGATGTCGAGATTATTCAAAAACTATAGCCAATCCCCATTATTTTTATAGAAAAGGAGAAAAAATATGGATTTAAAAGAAAAGAAATTAGCTTCTAAAAATATTTATAAAGGACATATTGTTAATTTGTTTGTTGATGATGTTTTGTGCCCAAATGGTCACGAATCTACTCGTGAAGTTATTAGACATTGTAAAGCTGCTTGTGTAGTAGCTAAATTACCAAACGGAAAATATATTTTAGAAAAACAGTTTCGTTATCCTTATGATGAGGTTATTTTTGAAATTCCTGCAGGAAAAACTGATGAAGGGGAAACCACTTTAACAACTGCAAAAAGAGAACTTGAAGAAGAAACTGGTTATAGACCAAATAAGGTTGAATTTTTAGGTACATATTATCCATCGCCAGCTTATACTGATGAAATAATTGATATGTATTATGCAGAAGATTTAGTGAAAACTGAGCAACATTTAGATGAGAACGAGGCCTTAAATTTGATGGAAGTCACTTTAGATGAATTAAAAGAAATGATTAAAGATAATAAAATTAAAGATGGAAAAACTTTAGCTGCGTTGTTTGAGTATATATTGAAAATAAAATAAGATGAGCAGAAGTTTATTTGGTTTTAGAAACGCTAAAGAAAAGATAGTTGATAAAATTTATCACTATTTTAAATTTAAGGAAAATATTATTGAAGATTTCACTTTTGATGGTGTTCATTACGATTTAGTAATTATTAATCCTAATGGTTTTTTTGTTTTTAAGATTTTTACTAAAAATGATGAACTTTTAACAAAAGAAGGGGTCTTTGCAAGGGATATTGATATCTTTGATGCTTTTAAAACAGATGCAAATAAGTTAATTAAAGATTTTACTATAGATTGTTCTACTTATAAGTTTTTGATAATCTCCAATAAATGTAAACCTGATTATCAAAAAGATTATTCTTTAGAAAGATTTTATGAAGAGGTTGATAAATTGCCTCGAGAAATAAGCAATAAAAAAATCGATGATTTGTATTATCAAATAAAATCATCGATTAAGAATTAATATTGTTAAGAATTAAATTAAAGTTTAATGTCTTCGATCTTTGTTTTTCTACCTTTTTTGATAACAATTTTTCCTTCGCTAATTGCATGAACTGGACAAACAAGTGAACATAATAAACACCCAACACATTTATCTTCGTTACAAAGAGGAGTGCGTTTTTCTTCATCCCATTCCATTGCTTGGTGAGCTCCATCATAACAGGAAATCACACATCTACCGCATTTAACACATTTATCGAGATCAATTTTAGGATAAACAATGTAATCTCTATTTAAATTCTCGGCTGGAACGATGTTTTTGTTAGCAATTCCAACTAAATCTTTAAGATGATCAACATGCATTTCTTCCATATAATGCATCAAACCATTCTTCATATCTTCAACAATTCTATAACCATATTGCATAACACTTGTAGTCATTTGAAGAGTGGAGGCACCAAGTAAAATAAATTCAACTGCGTCGATCCACGTCTCAATTCCGCCAATTCCTGAAATTGGTAAATTCTTCAATTCCTTATCATTGCGTAATTGAGAAATAAACCTCAATGCGATTGGTTTTACAGCTTTTCCACTATAGCCACTTATCGATGATTTTCCATCGATGATTGGCATGCCGATAAAACGATTTATATCTAAGTTTGCAATAGATTTAATAGTGTTAATAGCGGCGATACCGTCAGCTCCACCTTCAAGAGAAGCTTTGGCAACAGGTACCATATCAGTTATATTTGGAGTCATTTTAGCAAGAATTGGGAGTTTTGATCCACGTCTAACGGCTTCACAATATTTTTTACATAATTCTGGAGAAGTTCCGACATCGCTTCCCATAGCGTGACTTGTCATTTGAGGGCAAGAGAAATTCAATTCAAGAATATCAGCTCCTGCTTCGGTAGCTTTTCTTGCTAAATCTTCCCGTGTTTCTTCATCATTACCCATAATTGAAGCGATTAAAACTTTATTAGGGAATTCTGCTTTTAATTTACGTATATCTTCCAAATTTTCTTCTAAAGGATGTTCAGCAATTTGCTCCATATTTTTAAAACCAACAAAAGTGGTTGATTCTTTATCTAATTTATCAAAACGAGGAGAAACTTCATCAATATAGTAAGATTTTGGGCCGATGGTTTTAAAAACAACTCCACCAAAACCAGTTAAGTAAGCTTTGCGACACATATCATAACAATTTCCGACTGGAGATGATGATAAGCAAAATGGATTTTCAAATTTTACACCTAAGAATTCTATTGATATATCTTTGTTAATCATAATTATTTACCCTCCAAGTATTTTGCTATTTCAAAAACTACTTCTTTTGCAGTTCTAACTGCTCCAACGACAGATTTTTCTTTGTTTCGACTTATGTCTCCAACAGCAAAAATGTTCGTTCCTTTGATATTGTATGTTGAAGTTTTAGCTTCGTTTTTATCGAATTCAACGTCGATATTGGTAGCATCTACTTCTTGTCCGATAGCTAATACTATCAAATCTGCTTTCATTTTTATTTCGCTATCAATTTTTCTATGTTTGAAAGTAACTTCGTTATCATTTACTGATAAAGGAATGTAACCATCATATATAGAAATATCTAAATTACGTGCACCTTCTAATTCTTTTTCGCTGGCTTTAAATTCAGAAAATTCTTCATAAACTACACAAGCAACATTTTTAGAACCTAAAATTTTAAGGCTTGTTGCAATATCCATGGCGACGTCTCCGCCTCCAACAATAATGATATTATTTGGAACTTTTATATTTCCCTTGTTTTCTTTAATCTCTTTTAATAAAGAAATAGAGGAAACAACATGTGGATTATTCATGAACATTGGAAGGGTTTTAGCTTTGTTTAAGCCAATTCCTAAGATGACTGCATCGTATTTTTTCTCAAGTTCTTCAAGTGTAATATCTTTTCCAACAGTGGTGTTAGTGTAGACACAAGCACCTAAAGAAACAATACGATTTACCTCTTTATCAACAACGGAATTTGGTAAGCGATATTCAGGTATTCCATACCTTAAATACCCACCCAATTCCTTTTCTTTTTCATAAATATCTACGTGGTAACCTTTGAGTAAAAGATAGCCAGCTGCCGCTAAACCACTTGGACCACTTCCAATAATGGCAATATGTTCTTTCTTATTTTTAATAGGTTTAGCAAGAACATTCATATGAAGTTCTTCTTCCATATCAGTGATGTATTTTTGAATTCTACCGATATCGATTGCTTTATCTATTCCTGATCTAGAACATCCTTTTTGGCAATATTTTTCTGTAGGGCACACTCTAGCGCATATGCCTCCTAAAATATTGTTTTCTCTAACGGTTTCGATAGCGCCTTTTATGTTTTTAAAGCGAACACTACGAATAAATTTTGCTGGATCTGTTCCAGCAGGGCAAGCTTTTGAACAAGGCGCATCAAGGCAAAGAAGACATCTTGAGGCTTCTTCGTTGAGGGTGATAGGGGTAAAGTTCTCCTCTATCTCTTCGGTGTATTTTTTGGTCATTAAATAGACCTCCTATTTTAATTGGCAATAAGCATTATTTATTGCTGTGATTTTAAAGATATGATAAATGAAAAAGATTTCATTTAATAGTCAAAAAACTATTTTTAGTAGAATAATAGGTATTTTTATAAAAATTCAGTAATAATTTAATGTTTTTGATTAATATTTGATTATCAATTTTGAAAAATAAAGTTTTATGTTATTTGTAATTTTCTTTGTCTCATCGAAGAAAATTGATCAATTGTAAAATAAATTAGGAATAGTAGATTAAATTATTTATAATATCATTCAATATGGAAGAAGATATCTCAACAAAAGTAACTGATTTCTCGATTTATCCAGAAAAAATGTCGCGTAAAATTCTGGTTTTTTTCGCGGATATGGCTTTAGCTTTAATAGCCGGAATTTTGCTTTTTGAACTTGTGACTCTACCTATTACAAAGTTAAGTGGAGTCTATAACCAAATTGTTAATCAAAGCAATGAATACACCTCTAAAAGAACTGAGATTTTATATGATAATGACGTGCTTTTTTATGATGATAATTCAAAAGGTAAATTAACTGAATCAATCTCGTATAGTTCGGAAAAATTTATTTCTTTTTATACAATTGCTGACGATGAAAAAAATGACGTTATTTACGAATATTTTGTGGCTTTAAAAGGTAAAGATGCCTCTTATGTAAACGAGATTTATTATAAGATTGCTCCTGCTTATTTTGATAATACAAAATTCACTACTTTAGGGACTTATGCTTTCAAAGATTCTGTTGTGGAAATGTTTTTGCCTGCATTTACTGCAGGTGATGAGATGAATACTGATGGCAAAAACTCATATAACAGTTTTAAAGAAACAATTTTTTTGAATTTATATTCATATGTGCTTAGTGATATCAAAACTAACGATTTATCTTCCCCTAATTTACCTCATTCTTTTTTAGAATATTCGTCTTTGGTCAGTGAACAAGATAATCGATTGAATAATACTTATGTTTTAAATGTTTATGCATGCTTTTTTGTTTCTTGTCTTGCACTTTTCTTTATTGTTCCGTTATGTAATGAAAAAGGCAGAACTATTGGTGAAATGATTTTAAAAGTAGAGCACGTAACGTTTAATAAACTTAAATACCTTAAAAAAGGTAAGATTTGTATTATGGGTTTGTTTAATTCAACACATGTTCTAGGAATTTTGTTATTTATTCCTTTGATTTCTGTTGGGTTTAATACTATATTAAATATCAGTGCTTTTGTAATTCCACGGTTAATGGGTGTTGCGATATGGATAATCGAACTTATTTTTAGCCTCGTTACAAAAATGAATCAATCTTTAAAAGAGATTACAACTCAGTCTATTTTAGTATCTACTGAACTAGTTGATGAGTATTACAGGGTTATGGAAGAGAATAAATGGAAGATGAAGTCTACGAAGTAGAGAAAAAAGTAGAAAAACCTGGGGTTGTATTTGAATATTATCATCCAGCTTTTTGGAAACGTGTTTCTATAATGGTTTTTGACGCTCTTATCTGGGCTCTAATTTGTTTAGGTTTATTTATAGGTTGTCGTGCTATTGTTCAAAATACGCAGACTTATAAAGATAATGTAGCATTATTAGACGAAAGAAAGGGAGAATCAGGAATCTTTTTATATGACGCCGAACAAAAAAGATATGTTGATATTGTTTCTTTTTACAATTCAAGCGATGTTGCTTCTAGTGTGGAGCGCATTGGTTTAAAAAAAGGAATTGAGACTTTTTTCACTTATATCGGAAGTGTTACTGACGACACAACCGAGCAAAAAATTCGTGATGAATACGACACTTTCCGTCTCAGTGTTAAAACTGATAATCTTAATTACTTTGTAAAAAACGATTCAGACGAAATTGTCGAAAATTTGACTGCTAATTTCACCATAAAGCAATTTAACGAAAACGTTTATAAGTATTATGTTGATAATTATGCTCAAGGTTATTTTCTTCAAAAAACACCAAATGTTTTAGAAATTAATAAATATTTTTCAAACATGTTGTTTTTTGTAGAATGTCCAATTGCGTTAATAGTTAGTTACTCTCTCTATTATTTGGCAGTTCCTCTTATTTTAAAAAGAGGTAAATTAACACTAGGAAGGTTGCTATTCAAAACTGGACTAGTTGATTCTCGAGTATTAAGTGTCTCTTGGAAGAGATATTTAGTGCGTTTCTGTATTATGTTTTGCGGTGAAATTGTTTTAAGCATTTTTACTTTTGGGATCCCATTAATTATTTCTTTTACCATGATGGCATTCACGAAGAAAAAGCAAAATTTTCATGACTATATGTTAGGTATTGAAGAGGTTGATTATAGCGAATCAAGAATCTTCTTAAGTTTAGAGGAGGCAAGTGGAGAAAGTATTAAAAAAGCGCCTGATTTTAGGCAAAAATAAAATATTTATTATTATATATGATATATAAATATCTTGTTACATTGAATTGGAGGAAAAATTTTAATATAATTTAACTATGAAAAAATTTAACATTTTAAAGTCCTTATTTTTCTCAATAATCGGACTAGCCACGGGCACAATTTTGTTTAGCGGAGCATCTGCTCATGTTAACAATGCTGCAAGTTTTAATGTTGTTAAAAATGATTTCATGATGAAAGAAAGAACCTCGGAAGTTTCAAAAGTAAGTTCGTTAGATAGCTCTACTTTGACTGAAGAGGTTCTTTTTAAAATCAGAAATATCAATACAACACCTACTTCAGCATCTGTTTCGTTTAATGTTACATTAGCTGAAGGAGTAACAAATTCTTACTATGTCGGCTATGATAACGGAACTTTAAAACCAGCTGTTTTGGTGTATAAAGTCAAAAAAAGCAATAATACTATTGAAGAAAGAGAAACTAAGATTACTAAATACAATGCTAATCAAGTTTACGATGGTGTTGGAGCAACAGGTGATTCACAATTACAAACTTCTTGTGATATTGTCTTAAGTCCTGACGAGACTATTTTGACTGATGAAATTTACTTAAATAATGTGTATTTAGGTAAAAAAGTTGATGGAGTTTGGGGAGTTGATTCTTCTACAGATTATAAGGTTCTTGGAACCAAAATCGTTGCTTATAGAGAATTTAAATCAACTCAATTTATTAATTTTACTTACAAAGGATTTACAACATTTTCAGGATTTACTAGTTTAGCTTTTGATGTTGAAAATTTTGTTGACGAAGAATTATATATTTCAACAAGTTCAACCATTAAAAGAATTTATAACACCGCAATTGATGATGTCACTGCTGGAACGAAATGGATTAGAACCAGATTGTATTTCGGTGCAGACACTTCTTTTATTTATACATTAAATGACGGAACAGTTCTTCATATCCCTAATAATGACGGAGTTGATACAATTGACGTCACTAAAGGCAAAACAATGGAATTTTTGATGAATAATTCCTATACAATCGACGGAAAAAATTACAACATCTCCGGATCAAATATAAAAGATTTTAGTTTATCTAACTTCTATGTTTATACCGATTTATACGACAGCAAGATTTATAAAGGTGTCACCCAATCGAATTATTCAGCACGTTTCAACAATCTCCCTTCAAGAAAAGATGCTGTTTTAGATAGCACAGGAAAT
This sequence comes from Caryophanales bacterium UBA4855, assembly GCA_002399785.1. Taxonomy (GTDB): domain Bacteria; phylum Bacillota_I; class Bacilli_A; order RFN20; family CAG-826; genus Onthovivens. The sequence goes on along the minus strand of DHEH01000002.1, from coordinate 49,146 downwards.
CCTAGTGAAGGTTACGAAAAGGTTAACAGTCAATATGAAATTTCAGCTGATTTAATTTATATTCTTGTTTTTGTAATTTTAACTTTAGTATTCGTTGGTAGTGATCTTACTGCTTACTATTTCTTAAAGAAAAAATATATTAATAACGAATTTAAAAGAGTTAGAACAAAACAATATGTTACAACTTCAATTATGGGGTATTTAGCAATTGTTTCGATTACATTATCTATTATGTCGATTGCATTTAGATCAAGTATTTTTAATGGTACGTTCTCCGTTTTTAATCCAATCGATATTTTAATAGTCATATTCTCTATAATGGGAATAATCTTATTTGGATATTTCGTTCGTTATTTCTTTGTCCAAATTAAGTCTAATGTTGAGAAAAAAAGAAACGATAAACTCAACAAAGAAGGAAATAACAACATTGATGATGGAACACTCACAATGCCAAAAAATAATTAATAAAAGGAGTATTTTATGGAAATTAAATTAAAAGGTTTAACAAAAATCTTCCCTGGAAATCCTAAGAAACATATCAAGGATACAATTGCAGTCAGCAATTTGAATTTAACAGTTCCAGACGGAAAACTTATGGGTTTATTAGGACCTTCTGGATGTGGTAAATCAACAACTCTTTATATGATTTCTGGTTTACAAGTTCCAACAAGTGGTGAAGTTTGGTTCGGTGAAGAAGAGGTTACTAATCTTTCACCAGAAAAAAGAGGTATCGGATTAGTTTTCCAAAACTATGCTCTTTATCCTCATATGACTATTTTTAAGAATGTTGAATTCCCTTTAACAAACTTAAAAGTTGAAGTCCCATTAGTTACTTTCTTCAATTTTACCTATTCATATACATATGTTATGAGTAATGAAGATGCTATCGATGGAATTCAAAAATCAATTTATACATTAGTTAATAAAATTGGAATTAACAAAAAGAATGCTAATGTTGAAATTAATGATGATAATGGAAAATTAACTATTAAAGTTCATTTAAATGATATTAGCGAAAAAGATGGTGAAGTTTTCGAACTTAACTTCTCGCGTATTATTACTCCTTTAACAACAAATATTGAAAAATTCCAATCTCATGATGCATTATTTGATGCTGTTATTCGTTTCAATATGAAACTTGAAAAGAAAGATGAAATTACCAGTGGTATGTTTGATATTGATTGTGGAAATATTGATATCCAAGAAAGTGTTAGACAAAAATTACTTGCTGATATTAAAAAAGCTGGAATTAAAATCATTACTTTAAGCATTTACAATAATAAAGGTGTCGAGCATATTTTAGGCGAATATAAGAAAACTAATTTGAGTTTAGTTGAAGAAAAACTTCCTGAAATCATGTCTAATAATAGCATTAATGCTACATTTGATATTAAACCAGGAAAAATTTTCCTTGACGATTACGAAAATAGAGCTAAAAAGGCTCTTAAAGAAAAAGGTGTTGAAGCTGGTGTTAATGGCTCTAATTTAATTGATTTTAAAGCTTTTGATGATCATGGAGTTCCTACTTTATTCTTTAAGATTAAAAAATGCACATCAAAACAAGTTGAAGCTGTTACTAAAATTTTAAAAACAGAATTTAATGTTACTAACGAAAATATCAGAACTACCAACAGTGTTGCTTATAGAAAACTTAACGCAACCGAAAGAAAAGATATCGTTTATGATGTTGCTAAATTAGTTCAAATTGAAGATTATCTTCAAAGAAAACCAGCACAATTGAGTGGTGGTCAACAACAAAGAGTTGCTATTGCTAGAGCTTTAGTTAAGAAACCAAAAGTCTTACTTCTTGATGAACCTTTAAGTAACCTTGATGCTAGACTTAGACTTCAAACTCGTGAAGAAATTAGAAGAATTCAAAAAGAAACTGGAATTACTACTGTTTTCGTTACTCACGACCAAGAAGAAGCTATGTCAATCAGTGATCAAATTCTTGTTATGAAAGCAGGCGTTCAACAACAAATTGACAGCCCACAAAATGTTTACAATAACCCAAAGAATTTATTCGTTGCTCAATTCTTAGGTAATCCACAAATTAACGTTTTCAAAGGAAATGTAAAAGGTGGAAAAGTTTATTTAGGTGATTCCTATATTAACGATGCTAAAGGCGTTAAAGATCAAGATGTATATGTTGCTATTAGACCAGAAGGATTTATTAAATCAACTGAAAAAGATGATGCCTTCTTAAAGTGTACAGTTGATCAACTTCAAATTTTAGGTCGTGATATTTCAATTATTGCTAAACATCCAAATTGTTTAAAAGAAACATTTAGAGTTATTATTAGCGCTGATGAAGAAAACTTAACCGGTGCAATCAAATTAAAAGTTAATCCAAATAAAATGTTCTTATTTAGTACAAAAACAGAAGAAAGAATTTACGTGAAGTAGGTATAAGAAATGGAAAATAATGTATCACAACTTGACATTAAAAAACCACTTACTTATCAAGATCCAAATCTCGGCACTTTAAACGAGGGATATAACGAAGAACAAAATATAAATCTTCATTATGTCAGCCGAAAAGAAAGAAAAAAAGAATACGTTGTTGGTGGAGTAAGTGACCAAGAACAATCAAATAACTGGAAAGGTTGGCTTTATTTAGCTCCTGTTCTTATTTTGATGAGCGTATTCTTAATTTATCCTTTAATTAATACTATTGCGATTTCTTTTATGAAAGATTACAACTACGCAACCGGTTCTTTTAACGGATTCACCTTTGATAATTATTTGATTATCTTAGGTCTAAAAGAAATAAGCGCGGGAGTTTATGAAACGGATGTCATCAATTATGCGTTACCAAACACATTTTTGATAGTTTTTGTCACCGTTCCTCTTTCGATTATTATCGCTTTATTGATTAGTGTTTTATTAAATAACCTCAAATGGTTACAAAAAGTCTATCAAGTCATATTCTTCTTGCCTTACGTTACAAATACAATCGCAGTCGGTATGGTTTTCAGTGTTTTATTCGACAAAACCGGTGTTATTAACTACATATTCGGTTCAAATATTACGTGGATTTATGGCGCTTCTAGATGGACTGCTATGATTCCTCTTTGTATTTATATTGTTTGGGGTTCATTACCATTCAAGATCTTAATTCTTCTTAGTGGTTTACAGAACGTTGATAAACAATATTATCAAGCCGCTAAAATTGACTCAGCTTCAAGTTGGAAGATTCTTTGGAGAATTACTGTTCCTTCTTTAAGTCCACAAATTCTTTATTTGATGGTTACATCATTCATTGGTGCATTTAAAGAATATACTGCAGTTGTCGGATTATTTAATGGTCCATCAACTACTGGAACTGGTGGAACTCCTGAGATGCTTACAATGGTTTTCTATATTTATAAACAACTAAATAGTCAACCAGGTCGTGCTGCAGCTTGTGCTGTTCTCTTATTCTTAATTATTCTTTGCTTTACTTTCTTACAACTTTATTTGTCAAAAAGAAAGGCTAGAAACTAGGAGGTATAAAAATGGAAGCTATTCAAACAAAAAAATCATATGTTAACTTCGCTAAAGACCGCCTAGATGGCCAACAAATTACTTTAGTTATTAAAGAAGGAAAACAAACAATTGAACTTTTACGTAAAAGAGAAAAAGTTTCAAAAATTGTCTCTACTATACTTGTCTATATTTTAATTACATTCTTAGCGTTGTTGATGATATTCCCATTCTATTGGATGATTATCACTTCACTTAAAAACAATGTTGAAATTCAAGCGTTAACACAAACATTCTTCCCAACTGTTGTTATGTGGAGTAACTATGTTTATGTTTTCCAGGTATTCGATTTTTCTACTTATATGATGAATACCATTGTTGTCGCTATATTTTCAACAATCGGAACATTGCTCACTACAATCTTTGCTGCTTTCGCCTTTGCGAGATTAAAATTTAAAGGAAGAGATGCAATATTCTCAGTCTTCTTAATGACAATGATGATTCCTGGTGAAATGATGGTTATTTCTAACTATATCACTGTTTCAAGCTTTGGTTGGGTTAGCACAAATCAAACTTTAACTGATGCTTATCTTGCAATGATTATTCCTTTCTGGGTCAGTGTTTATTACATTTACTTATTAAAAGAAACATTTAGAGGAGTTCCAAACGAACTTTACTTAGCTGCTAAAGTCGATGGAAAGAGCGACTGGAGTTACTTATGGCGCGTTATGGTACCACTTGCTGCTCCTACTTTAATTTCTATTACTATTCTTAAATTTATGGGAACATGGAACTCATATGTCTGGCCAAATTTAGTTACTCAAAAAACTGAATATAGATTAATTTCTAACGGTTTAAGAGGTTCAAGTTTTACTGATCCAGATAGTGGCGATGTCTCTTATGGATATCAAATGGCAGCAACAGTTTGTGTTACTGTTCCATTATTCTTGCTGTTTATTTTCTTTAGAAAGTATATTATGCGTGGCGTTGGCCGTGCTGGTATAAAAGGTTAATTATTTATTCATTTCAATGGAGGAAAACAAAATGAAAAACAAAAATTTATTGCTTTTAGGGTTATTACCCCTTGCGTTAGGTCTTCTTGCTGGTTGTAACAACAATACCCCTGTAGATGATGGAAAAGATGATACTGATATTACTCAAGGAAAGACAGAAATCACTTTCCAATCAACAATGGGAAAAGACAATCAAGCTTCAGTTAATCGTTGCATTGAAGATTTCAATAAAACTTATCCAAACATTACAGTTAATTTGAGTATTTATTCTGGTAGTTACAGTGCTCTTGCTAATGATATTACTTCAAAATTTGCAACGGATACTTACCCAGATTTAGCTATGGTTTATCCAGATGCAGTTGCTGACTTTATCGATTACGGAAAAGGCGTCAAACTTGATGATTTCATGAACAATGCTGATTATGGTTGGACTAAAGAAGATTTAGCTGATATTTATCCTGCTTATATTAAAGAAGGACAACAATATACTGTCGAAGGAACTTATTCCTTACCACTTTGTAAATCAACTGAAGTTGTCTTCTATGATAAAGGCAAAATTAACGGTTTAACTTTAACTGGTGTCAACAACGGAAACGCTATTAATGAAGATTATTTAAATAATCTTACTTGGGAAGAATTCTTTGATGTTCTTTGCCCAGCTATTATGACTCAAAAACCAGAACTTATTGATAAAACAAATGGTGCTGGTCAATATTCAGTTTTAGGTTACGATAGTGATGCTAACTTCTTTATTACTTTAGCCGAGCAATATGGTTACGACTATACAAGCATTAAAAATGGTGAAGGAAGTTGTGATTTTAACAATGACAATATGAAAGGCTTAGTCAAGAAAATTAATGATTATGCTCAAAAAGGATATCTTTTAACCCAAGCTGGTACCGGAAAGAGAACAAATACCTACTTTACTGCAGGACAATGTTTATTCTCAATTGGTTCAACTGGGGGTACAAAATATCAATTTAGTGATACTAACCCAATGGATGTCGGAGTTTTTAAACTTCCACATGCTGGAAGTGGCGCTAAAAAGAACGCTAATATTCTTCAAGGTCCTTCAATGGCTTTCTTGTCACATCCAAAGAGTGATGGTAAAGGCATTGATACAGATAGAGAATTAGCTAGCTGGTTATTCTATAAACATTTCACAACAACAAAATGGAATACTGATTGGACTTTAACTACTAACTATAATCCAATTAGAGCTAGTGTTGCTGAAAGTGATGATTTTAAAGAAGCTAATGATGTTGATGCACAAGCTTTAAAGACATTAAGTATGTTAGGTGCTCGTGTCAATAATTTTGTTCCAACTATTTCTGAATACTACTATACTTCTCCTGCATTTAAGGGAAGTAATGCCTGTAGAGATGAAGTTGATACAATTATTGGTAATGCTAGTAAATACACCGGAACAGTCTCTAGTGACGAAACAATCGCTGCTTGGTTTAAGACTGCTTACGATGCTTCTATAAAGGCAATGAAATAGTTTTATACTAGATTTTGGAGGAGTTTTTATGAATAAAAAAACGTTAGTTCCTATTTTAGGAACCATAATTATCGGACTTGGATCAGTCGTTGGATGTCAAGCTACCGAAGACAATGTTGCAACAGTTCATTTTTGGCATACTTTTGGTCACGACGTACTTTCGTCGGTGACCAAAGTTGCTGATAAATTTACTAAAGTTGTTAAAGAGACTGAAGGACTTGATGTAAAAATCGAACTTGAATATCAAGGCGGTTACGATGATATGGTCAGCAAAATTGAAAAATCTTTTTCTGCTGGAACTACTCCAACAATCGCTGTTGCTTATCCAGATCACGTCGCTCGTTATTTAAAAGATGAAGATAAAGCTGGAGATTTCGTTGTAAAACTTGATGATTATATCAATAATTCAACTTATGGTTTTGGTGTAAAAGACGCTTACGATAAAACTGGTGGTGCTGTTAGTGATATTGTTTCTTCTTTCTATGAAGAAGGACAAAAATATGTTTATGACGGAACATATTCTTTACCACTTATGAAATCAACAGAAATTATGCTCTATAACAAAGATGTTATCGATGCTGTTTTAGCTGATTATAATAATCTTAACAATACAACTATAAAAATGAACACTATTAATTGGACTGATTTTATGTCAGTTTTAAATTATATTAATGCTAATAGAGCTAAATATAATTTCGCTGGTGATGATAATATTCCTCTTTTCTATGATAGTGATTCAAATTTATTTATTGGTCAATCTTTCCAAAGAGGAATCGATTATATTAGTATGAATAATGGTACTGGTAGTGCTGATTTTAATAATGCTGGTGCTAAATCTTTAGTTAATGAAATCAAAACTATGTACGATAACAAATTACTTAAAACTAAAGGGACCAATAATAACGAATATGGCAGCAATTATTTTACTGCCGGAAAATCTTTGTTCGTTGTTGGTTCAACTGGTGGAACAGGTTATTCTGATCCAGGAGCAAGTTTTAATGTTGGAGTTTGTAAATTCCCAATGTATAAAGATGCAACTGAAGATCATAGAAAATATGTTTCTCAAGGTGTAACAACTTGTATGCTTAAAAACGGAAAATTAACCGAAGTACAAAATAATACTAATTTAGAAATTGGATTTAAATTTATTAAATATTTATTAAGTGCTCAAAATAATTTAGATGTTACATTAAGTTCAAATGGTTACGTTCCTGTTAGAAAATCCTGCTATGAGTTAGATGATTTTAAAGAGTTTGTCGCATCTGGCGATTATTTAGCGAATGTCTATGATATCGTTGTTAATGATATTAATGGTCAATATCTAAATTACCCTGTTTTTGCAGGTTCTGATACCGCACGTAATGAAGTTGGTGGAATCATTACAAATGTTTTATTAGGAAAAAGTACCACCGATAATGCATTTACAACTGCCTATAACAATACTGTTAAGGCAATGTTGTAATTTGGAGTTTTTATGAAAAAGACAAAATTATTATTTAGTTTATTAGGAGCCGTTATTGTTTCAACTTCCTTACTTGTTAGTTGTGACACTACAAATAAACCTGGAACGGATGATTCTAATAAGATTGATTACGTTCACACTAGCAAAGATGTTCGTTTAACTCACGATTACAAAGATGATAGCGGTAAAATAAGAGATTTCTATACCGATGGAATCACTCAAGTTACTGTTAAAGAATCTGGTTATATCGATGGTGATACAACTCACTTTATTCCATTAGGTGGCACAACCACTATGATCAAATCTAGATATTATGGAATTGATACTCCTGAATCTACTGGTCAAGTTGAACCTTATGGAAACGGTGCAAAGCAATTTACACATGATAAAATTGCTGCCGCTGTTGAAAATGGAACAGTTGTTGTAACATCAACCTCGTTAGATGCTTATGCTGCTCCCGAAACCGATTCTACTGGTTCTAGATATTTATCGATGATATGGATTAATACTGAAGTAAAGGATGCACCATATACCGATTTATATTTATTGAACCTTTGGATTGTTCAAGAAGGTTTCAGTTATGTAAAAGCAGTTGATAAATTCCCTACTTTTGCTACAACTTTTTATGATGCCGAAGCTCAAGCTAAAGCTTTAAAATTAAATTTATTTAGTGGTAAAGATGATCCAGATTATAACTATGGCGATTATCAAGATACTTCTCTTCTTGAAATAAGAGATGAAGTTATCAAAACCATTAAAGATTCAACTCATGAAAATGCTTTTAATAATAAGAAAGTAAGAATTAGAGGAACTGTTGCTGGTTTCACCAATCATATTTTATATTTACAATCGTCATTTACTGATGATGTCACTGGCAAAGTCTCATATGCTGGTATCAATGTTTTCTGTGGAATGAGTTCTATCCCAAGTAAATATATGATTCCTAATACTTACATTCAATTATGTGGATTAGCTCTTCAAAGCGAAAATTTTGGTTTTCAAATAACCAGTGTTTATAACTTCCCAAAAGCTTCTCCTACTGATGAACGCGATGCTAAAGTTATCTATAAAGCTGCCGATATTCCTGAAGAATATGAATTACATACGTTCGAAACCGGTGTTTCTGATTTAGCAGGATTTGCTAGTGGAACACCAGCTGATTATTTATTCTCGCCTATTACACTTACTGATGATATCTATGTTACTGGTGGTTATACTTCTACCGATGGAATTGAAACTACCTTATACACTAATAGTAATAGTGCTAGCAATAAATTTACAGTTTATGTTCCATTCTTATATCAACCAGATCCTAACGATTCACTTACAAAATGGAAAGATATTTCCGAATATAAAGGACATACATTGAAATTAACAGGTATTTTAACCTACAGAAAAACAACAAGTGGAGAAATTAAATTGCAATTTGTTGCTCGTGATTCAAATGATATTGTTTTAGTTAGCTAATCATGAAGAGAAGTTTATTTAACGGCAAATTAATATTAATACTTGCAAGCGGAACGCTTTTGCTTTCCGCTTGCAATACAAATAATGTTAATGATGATGAAACAACAACACCTTCAAACATTGAAAACATTTTTATATCTGAACTCTTTGTTGGATCATCTTTAGAAGATGGCGTTTTAGAACTAGGTTCGACTAGTGAAAACGAAATTTCTTTACATGGATTTACAGTTAATTTTTATAATTCTAAAGGTGTTGAAAAATTCTATACTTTTAAAGATGAAATAATTTCAAAAAACAAACTTGTTATTTTTAAAACTAACGAAAACGTTTATTATCAAGATAACATTAACACTGTAATTAATCTCGATGCTGACGTGATTTACGGAAGAAATTATATCGAATTACTTGATAAAGAAAATAAATTAATTGATTGTGTTGGGTATAAAAAAATCAATGTTTCTTATCTAAATAATCATTCGATGGTTCGCTTAAAAGAAAAGCAAGTTTCGAATCATAAATTTGATAATTTAAATTTTATTAAAATTAAAGCAGAAAATAAGAATTATTTAGGTAATTTAAACGCACCTTTAACTCAAGAAGAAATTATTTCTGGACCTCGACTTAGTGAAGAAGTTTATGGTAATCAAAAATATAGTGAAAACGATAAGCCATATGGCGGTTACGTTAATGTCACCATAAGTTCTTATGTTGATGGAGACACCACTTACTTTAAATTTCCAAGTTCAGCAAATGTTGGTACTGGAACACAAAAAGTTAGATATTTACTAATTGATACGCCAGAGATTGATCACGGAAGTGGAGCTGAACCTTACGGAGATGCTGCCAAAAAATTTACTGATGATAAATTAAAAAGTGCAACATCAGTTATCGTTCAGTCTAATAAAGATTTCGCTTTACGTGAGAATTATGATCGTTTGTTAGGTTATGTTTGGTATACAACCGACCCAAGCAAGGATTTAGTGTCATATAGGTTGTTAAATTTTGAATTAGTTCTTAACGGATTAGCAAAATTTTCAACATATAACGAATATGAAACGATGTATTATAAAGACGTTTTATATTTTAACTACTTTGAATATGGCTATGAAACGGCCGTAGATAAAAAGATTAATATATATTCTTAATCTAAATTTAATTAATGAGTATATAAATTTTTGATATAATAGGAGATACAATATGTACTGTTCAAATTGTGGATATGATTTAAAAGAAAAAGAAATCGAAAAAGGTAAGAAGAATGATTCGACTAAAAATTCTTCAACTATTGATGTTTTCGTTTGCCCTCGCTGTGGTAAACTCATCAAAACTGATTTGAATGAAGAAGAAGTTAAAGCTTTAAGTAGAGCTGGTCATGCCGAAATTCATCGTAGTAGAAACACTATGAATCGTGGTATGTCCTTTTTAGTTATAGGGGTAATTTTACTTTGTGTTTGCATTATGTTTTTTATGATGTCATTTAAAGCTAATGCTGGCGGAAGTTTAGTTACCAATTGTACTGAATTCTATGTTTTCATGGTTTTGTTGGTGTTAGGCATTGCATCAACATCGTTTGGTCTTGTTTCTTTATTCTTAGGTATTAAAAAGAATAAAAAATATACCAATTTGCTTCGTGATATTCAAAACGGAGTATTTGTTCAATAAGTTTAAATCATTCTATATTTTTATTAAGAATGTTTAATATAGACAGTTTAATTCATTTTAAAAGGAGGAAATTATATGTCTAAAAGAAAGTTTAAGGGCGCTTTAATTGCTAGTTCGTTATTAGTATTTAGTGCTATTGCCGTTGGTGGTTTAGCTGCTTGTTCACCAAGCGAAACCCCTGTCGAAGAACTTGTTTATAATTCGTTAGCTATTTCTAACAAAACAGATTTACAAGCTGAGTGGAAAGTCGGCGATGATGATCGTGATATTGCCATTACTGCTACAGATAAAGATGATGCAGCTGTAAATGTCAGTACAGCTATTACAAATGGTGATATTACTATTACTACAAGTGACGCTACTGTTATTAGTGTATTAGGTAAGAAATTAAAAATTAACAAAGCCGGAACAGCCACAATTACTGTTGCTGGTGGTGGAAAAACTGATACTGTTGCAATAACAGCATCTCCAAAAGATGTAATTGTATACGAAACTTTTTCTGCTTTAAAAACAGCTGCTCTTACTGAGATTGCTGCTAATAGTACAACATCCACAAAAAAACACAGTGTAAAAGGTGTTGTTGTAAGTAACTCTATGGAAGGCAATATTGTTATTAGTGATGGCACAGATTTTCTTCTTGTCTATGGATCATTTACTGGCACTGATTCGATATCACTTGCTCAAGCAGAAGTTGGAAAAGTCATTGGTGTAACTGGTTTAATAACTAACTATTATGGTGTTATTGAATTTAAGGAATGTTCAGCTGTCTTGTTTGATGAAAAAATCACAGCTCCAGCACTTACAGCTTATGATGCTGCTAAATTTGATGCCTATTATGCTCATACAGAAGCTTACAAATCACCTGCTAATACAGTTGATGAATTTATTGATCCAGTTTCAATTACTGCTACAGTTAAATTTATAAAATCAAAGACTAATGACAAAACAAATTTGTTTGTTATTGAAGGTGCTGCCTCTACAAATAATTTATTAAATATTGCTCACTCTACAGATGCAATGTTAGCAATTTGGAATAATTGTGCTGATGGCGCAAGTTATACTATTAAAGGAACAATTACTGGTTATAATTCTGGTAATAAGTATTTTAATATGATTGCTAATAGTATAGAAGTCGTTGTTGCTGATGTTGATACACTCACAATTACTGCTCCAAGCAAGACATCGTTTAATATTAATGAATTTGAACAATTGAAGTATAGTATTGGACCTGCTGAAGCTGCTGGAAACCCAGTTACTTGGACAAGTAGTGCACCTGCAGTTGCTAGTGTTAGCGAAACTGGAATGCTTAAGGCTTTATCAGCTGGTACTACCAATATCACCATTACATCAAATGGTGTAACAAGTGAAGCTGTCGCTATTACTGTTACGTCCGTAGTTGCTACTGCCACAACATCAGTTGAAACTGGAATAACAAATGGTACAGTTGCTATTTCACCGGTTGCCGGAACAGATATTCCAGTTGCTATAGTTGAAGTTACTGCTACACCTGCTGAGGGCTATGTTATTAGAGCAGTTTATGTTAAGATCGACGGTGGTGATGCTATTAATATTAAAGCCGAAAAAGATAAATATTCCTATAAAACTGAAAATGGTAAATCTTATGTATTTGGAGCAACATTTGCATTAGATGTTCCTGCAAAGTTTACTGAATTTAGCTCATATGAGAATAATGATAAAATTTGGATTAGAGGTGTTTTAATTCAAAAGGTTGATAATGGAGCCGTTATCTTTGATGGAACAAATTATGGTTTTGTTTATCAAGGATTTAGTGGAGCTGCTGCTACTATCGCCAATAAAGAAGTTGGTAAAACATATGATATTATTGGTTACTACAGCTCTAAATATGGTGTTACAATTGATAAAAATACTCCTGACACAATTACTGCTAGTGTAGTTGAATCAGCTGCTACTGATGCAATTGCTGCTCCTGATGCTGGAACACCTGCAGCATGGACTGATACTGAATTAGCTGCATTTAAAAATGGTCCAGCTACTTTAGTTTCTATTGCAAATGCAAATGTAACTGTAAGCGGAAATTACAAAAACTTTAGTGTTGGAACTTTTGAAAAGGGAAGTATACAATTAGCAGAAGGTGTTACCGTTGCTAATGGACGCAAATACACTTTAGAAGGATATGTAATTTATAATAATGGTTATGTTAACGTTTTGGTTACTAAAGCTATTGAAACAACACCAGTCTTAACTGGTTTGACTTGTGTTAGTGACGTTACGTCTATAGGTATTGGTGGAAAAGCTACTTTGAGTGCAACTGCTTTTCCAAGCGATGCTGTTTTAGGAACAGTTACATATGAAATAACTGAAGGTTCTACATTCGCAACAATAAGTGGAAATATTGTTACAGGTGTAGCTGCAGGAACTGTAAAAGTTGTTGCAAAAACTATTCTTGAAGAAAACACTTTAACTAGTGAAGCTATTAATATAACTATAACTAATGTTGTTGCAGACATCCAAACAATTAATTTTGGTTCTGGCACATTTAAAGACTGGACCAGCTCATATGCTCTTCATAACGATACTTTTGATGGTGTTGAAGTGACGTATAGTAAACATAACAAGCAAGCCGGCACTATTACAGATGTTCCAGTTTCAAAAAATGCAATTGTTAGTTTAGCAACTTCAAAAGATGTTAAAAGTTTTAAGATTGTTTTTGAACAATGGACAACTAAAACACAAAAAATTAATGTTACTGCCGGTGAAACATCTGAAACCGCTTCAAAAGTTGGAGAAACTCAGGATGCGGTCTTTGGAAGTGTTGGAATGTCTTATGACTTATCTTCATTAAATGGCACGAAATTTATTTCTATAGAAGCTACAGAAGCAAACCAAATTGGATGGGTTAGTTGTACCATAGTTTATTAGTATAAAGTTTATTGAACTTTCAAAATAATTATGTCGGCTTATAGACATTAAATTTGAAGGAATATTGAATATCAATATTCCTTCTTTTTGTATAAGAAATCACGAAGACAACGTGGAGTGATATTGAGTCAAAACCCCCTGATAGTCAGGGGGTTCAAAAAAACTTATATTTTTGCCAAAACAAAGACTCCTTTACAATAAATATGCGGACCAACGCAATTTAAGAAAGGAGTCATATGTCAATCGACAATTAAGTTTAGCACACACATGTTGGAATTGTAAGTATCACACGGTGTTTGCGCCAAAAAATAGAAGAAATATATTAAGAGCAGAATAATATATTCGTAAAAGCAGTAAATAATGGACCATATATTGGATTACATCTAAGAATGCGGTGTAGTTTCTAATCATTAACACGCTATCTTTAATATTTATAATTCAATTTTTCACGATACCATAATTTATTAGTTCACTTGTTTTTAGAAATGCTGTCGCTGTATATAGATGCACAGTTCCTGATGAAAAATAGTTTGATTAAAGCCTTTTTCTTTTTGTCGTTGTTTACTATATGTTATATAATTTTATTTATGAAAAAATCTTATAAAAAAATTAAAATATTTCTTATTTTGTCATCTTCATTTATGTTATTTTCTACAGTTTCAAGTAGTTTAATAAGTTGTAATACAAATAGCGATATACATCATATTATCTTTAATGAAAGTAATGATTTTGAAATCGTTGGTATTAATAGTGAGGGATATAAAAAAGGAGATAAAATCTCATTTTCGATAAATGTATTAAATGTTAATAAAGAGATTGGAAAAGTTCTTAAAGATAACGTAGCTTTAGAACTTGTTTCAACATATACATTTACAATGCCAAATAATGACGTGAATATCGAAGTAATTTTAAAGGATAAAGAAATAGTTAAAGAATTTAAAGTTGTATATGAAGGTAATCCTGTTGTTGGTAACACGTTATCTCTAAAAGCAACATTAGATAACGAAATAGTTTCCTTGAATAGTGTTCAAATAGAAGGGGAATCCATCTCTTTAGATTTATCTAATTCTAATATTTTAAGTTGTGTTAAAGTCGGTACATCGACTTTAACAATTAAATATAATGATGAGGAAGGAAAAGAATATACTTATGTTTTAACCATTGGAGTTTATTTAGATACTTCAAAAACATCAGTCAATGTAGCTTCAAATTTAATTAATGGAGTAATTATAGTCTTAGGAAGTGATGGTAATAACGGCATTGGTAACAATATAAATCCAGATGAATTAACTATTAGTACATCATCAACTAACGATTATATTTTAGATTATTTAATAGTTAGTGTTGACGGCCAGGAATTCGAAAAAGTTACATTTAATAATTCTACTAAAAAATATACATATAATACTGAAGCTAATCACTCTTATGTATTTGGCGGAACTTTTGTCTTACCTAATTTAAATAAATATAGTGACATTAAAAACTATAAAAACGGCGACGCTTTAAGTATTAAAGCAAAAGTAGTTGATATTAGCTATTCATCGATGATAATTTTTGATGGAGTTGAACTTGGTTATGTTAGAAATGGTGAAACAAAAGTCTATCAAGATTTATCAAAGTTTGTTGTTGGATCAACTTATATTTTTAGAGGTTATTATACATATGAAGAAAATGCTACATATTTTACCTTTGGCGAAACAAAAGACACGGGAAATCATATAGATATTGTATATTTAGCTAATAATTCAATTGTTAATGATTATGACGGAGAAGCTAGTGAAATCACTTCAGAAGCGATGGAAAGTTTTAAAAATGAAGATTCTATTCAACATGTTAAATTAAATAATGTTTATTACGGACTAAATAGTGGTGGAACATATTTTGATTTTAACGGATTTACAAATATAGTTTGTGATTTAAAAAGTAGCGAGTTTTTACCTGAAAATACATATATAAATATTGATGGTTATCTTTGTTATTCAAAATTAAATACAATTACTTTATTTGTTAGTAAATACGACGTTGTTAAACCAAATTTAAAAAGCATAACTTTAACAGCTTCTTTAACTTCAATTGCTATAAATGAAGAATCAATTTTAACAGCCACATTAAATCCAAGCGATGCAGATGATAGTGGTTTAATTTATAAGATTACCGGTCAAAGTGACATTATATCAATAAAAAATAATGTCATTACACCTCTAAAAATTGGCACAACTAAAGTTGTTGCTTCAATTGGTTCTATTAGTAGTAATGAGCTTACTATTAGCGTAGTTGAAGCTTCAGGTGATCCATATCTAACTACAACTGCCAATGAATTTTATAGTAATTATACTCCAGCTAAATCATATATGGATTCTTATTATAGAGGGCAACATAATTTCATGAGCGGTTCTATAATAGTTCCTGATCAGGCTCCTATTTTAGCAAGTTCTCAACCAAAAGATCCTAATAATTCGAATGCATTTTATAAAAATACTAAAAATGGTTATAGCGAAGATAAAAATAGTTTTTATGTATGTGATTATAATGGCGATATTGTAACGACAATTTATAAAGGTGGAGCTTATATTACCTTAGAAGAAGTTGCTGCTTATGTTTGGGCTTTTAATGATGTCCCAATTAATTACACAACATCTAAATCAACTAAACCGACCAGTTCTGTTTGGGGCAAATACCTTCGATTGAATCATAATTATTATAGTGGAGATACAACAAATTATCCTTATGAACCAGAAATGCCGAATTGTTATGGAATAAATAATGGCAAGTATAAATATTACGAATTAGATATTGGAACTACCGGAAATGATTGCGATCCAAGCTATACTTCCGCTTTGTATAATACTGGCAGTAAAATTACTAGGGGAGCATCACGTATTGTCTATACTCGTTATGATTCTAGTGATAATGATATAACAGATATTAATAGTAGATATTTATTCTATACATTTAATCATTATAACGATTTTCAAGAATATCTTAATTATTATGGTGGATGGGGCTCAATATTTGGAAATATTACTGGAGGTGGTTCTATTTCTAGCAAAACTGACTATAACCCAACACCTTATATTCCTGTTTCAAAGAAAGATTTTTATTAATATTTGTTGAAAATATATTTTTAGATAACAAAAAATATACAAAAAATGTGTATTTATTAAGCAATAACTATACAAAAAATGTGTAAACTTTTATTGAAAACTATATAAAAAATGTGCAAAGTATTTTTAGAGGGCATAAAATGTTATTAAGAAAAATTGACAAATTTTTAGTTTCTTGGAAAAAAAGAACACATTCACCTTTGATTATTAAAGGTGCTCGACAAATTGGAAAAACAACTTCAATCGAAAATTTTGGTAAAACTTACAAAAGTTTTATTGAAATTAATTTTATTTAAGAGCCATCTTTTAAAGATATTTTTTCAAATGGGTTTCATGTAAACTCAATAATTAAAGCCATATCTTTAAAGAAACCAAATAGTAAGTTTATCGATAATAATACTTTAATTCTTTTTGATGAGATTCAAGCTTATCCAGATGCTACAACTTCCCTTAAATTCTTTAAATTAGACGGAAGATTTGATGGTATATGTAGCGGTTCATTACTTGGTGTTAACTATAATAAAATAAGCGGTGTATCAGTCGGGTATAAAGAAGACTATGTTATGAATTCTTTAGATTTTGAAGAGTTTTTGTGGGCAATTGGATACAATGAAAAACAAATTCAAGAATTATTTGAAAATATGATAACTTTACGACCTTTTTCCAAACTTATCATGGATACTTTTAATAATCTGTTTGAAGATTATATATATTGTGGTGGAATGCCAGCTATTGTTAATCGATTTATAAAAGATAAGCATTTTTCAAATGTATTTCAAATGCAAAAACAACTCCCTATTGATTATGAAGATGACATCAATAAATATGTTGATGGACTTGATGTTGCTAGAGTTAAGAACATTTATAAACACATAACAAGTCAATTATCAAAAGACAATCATAAATTTCAAATTACTAAGTTATTTCATGGTGCTAGGTCAAGATATTATGAAGGATGCCAAGAATGGCTTAAAGAAGCTGGTATTATTAATATTGCATATAATTTAAGTTCGTTAAATAAGCCTTTGGTTGGTTATGAAGATTATTCAAATTATAGAATTTATTATTTTGATATATCATTACTCGTTGCAACTTTAGACGAAGGTGCAAAATACAATTTTTTATCAAATAAAAACTTCAATATTTATAATGGAGCTGTTTATGAAGATGTTATTTGTGAGTCTTTAGTTAAACAAGGCATAGAGGTATATTTTTATCGAAGTTCAGATAGTACAGTTGAATTAGATTTTGTAATCGAAGATAAAGATCTTATTGTACCGATTAAAGTAAAAAAAGAAAAAGGCAGAACTAAATCCTTAAGATCTTTAATTGAGAATAAAACGATTAAATACGGAATCAAATTTTCCAAAAATAATATTGGTTTTGACGGAAATAATTTAACTTTTCCATATTTTGTTTCTTTTATGTTAAAGCGTTTTTTAGAAAATACAGATTATATTAAATAAGAATAAATAGAAATAGATTTATAAATTCTAATTATTTATCGAAAATGACAAATAAAAATCCAGATAAAATTGTTAATTTTTTAATTTTTAATAATTTCATTGTTTTATAATAATGAAGTTGAGGTAGAAATATGTTAAATACAAAGTTTTTTCATTTCAAAAATAAGATGTTGTTTGCTTTGTTGATAAATTTACTAATTATTATTTTTGAAATTGTGGCCCTTGTTCAAACTGTAAATTTTGATGCATCTGGATATTTTACATATTATACCCAAGATAGTAATCTTTTAGCCCGGGCCACTTCATTAATATTTATTATTACTATGTTAATTCAGGTGTTTGTATTTAAAAAGAAGGAGATACCACATTGGTTATCTGTCCTTAAATATGTTTCGACTACATGTTTAGCATTGACTTTTATCGTAGTTATAACGGTTTTAGGGCCGATTTATGAATCACAGCAAGCAGGAGCATATTGGATGTTTTTAACGCATGGTTCGATGTTATATCATCATCTATTGTGCCATTTGCTATCGATAATTTCTTATGTTTTATTTGAGTGCGACTTAAAAACAAAATTTAAAGAATCGTTTTATCCTTTAATCCCAACATTTGTATATGCAGTCATTATTATTAGTTTGGTGGTTTCTAATATAGTTAAAGCTCCTTATCCTTTTTTAGAAGTTAATTCTCAACCAATTTACATGTCAATCATATGGATTATCGTAATTATTGGTGGAGATTATGGAATTTCTTATTTGTTGTATTTACCAATATATATTAATAAAAGAAAAGAAAATAAAAATAAAGCTAATTTATAAGCATTAATCTTGTCTCTTTTTTATCTTCTATTATATTAATAACAAGGAGATTATTTTTATGATAGATTATGAAAATTTGGAGCATATTGATGTTAAAGACTTCTTTTTACAAGAAGAAGATGAATATTTTGTTTATTTGTATTTTACTTATTGCCCTCATTGCAATTTGATTAAAGAAAGATTTTTAAAATTTGCTAGTGACAGAACAGAATTAAATATTAAATTTATTTGTATGGATGGCGAGAATGATGCTGATTTATTTTTTAATACTCAAAGAAGAGATGATGAATCACGAGATGAATTTATTAATAGATATATAAAAGAATCGATTGGTAAAGATAAAGTCAGTGAAGTGAATTATTATTTTGTTCCTTCTTTATATAAAATTAAAGATGGTAAAGTGATCGATATTAAAGTCGGTGAAGATGATATTTTAGATTTGCTAGATACTCTATAAATGTAATTTTTTTAAGATTTTTATCCTAAATTTTAAATAAATTAATGTTAACTTAACGCAAAATGATTTTATGGGCTTAAAAGTCATATTTTAGTTTGATATAATTTTAGTGATGAAAAATTCTAATTCTATTTCGATAAAACGATTTTCATGCGAAAGCATATATTTTTAATTTATATTTAGGCACGTTTTTCTAGGTGCCTTTTTACATATAAAAATGGAAGAATAAATATGTCAAAAGGGAAATTTAAAAGAGTCGTGATGGCAAGTAGTGTCTTACTATTTAGCGCTTTAGCCGTAAGTAGTTTAGCTGGATGTGAAATTGTTTCAGAACAAGTTCCAACCGAAGAAGATTTTACAAGTCTATCAGTCGATAATAAGACTGCACTTGAAGTTAAGTGGATTATTGGAGATGAAAGAACTGTTGATTTAAGTGGTATCGACAATCTTGGTGGTGCTCTTGATATAAGTGCGTTAGTTAAGGCCGGAAAAATCAAAATTACCATTGATGACGCAACAATTATCAGTGTTAATGGTTTAAAATTGACTGCTTTAAAAGCCGGAACAACCAAAGTTACTGTAAAAGGTGGCGGAATCAGTATTGAAATTAATATCGTTGTTGAAGCTCCTGCTCTTACTGCTTTAGCTTTAACAAGTTCAGCAACATCAGGCATTATAGGTGACGTTATTACATTTAGTGTTACTCAAACTCCTAGTAATGCTCTAATTGCTGGTTTAACCTATAAAATTGAAAAGAATTCAACAGGTGAAGGAACTTTAAAAGATAATAAATTAACTATCACCAAAAAAGGATCAATTATTGTCAGCGCTAACGTTGGAACAGTTGTTTCAAATAAAGTTACGATCACTGCTTCTTTACCAAATTTAAAATCAATTAAATTAACAAGTTCTAGTAATGGTGGATTCATTGGTGACGTCATTACCTTAACTGCTACTCCAACTCCTGAAATTGCTAGCATTGAAGGTTTAAAATATACAATCGAAAGTAGTTCAACTGGAAACGGAACAATTAAAGGCAATAAATTAACCCTTATCGAAAAAGGCACAATTGTTATTAGTGCTAGCGTTGGTAAAATCGTTTCAGATAAAGTAACAATTGTGGCTTCTTTACCAAATTTAAAATCTTTAAAATTAAGTAGCGATAAAACTTCACTTATTATTGGTGAAAAGGCTAAATTAACTGCTATTCCAACTCCTGAAATTGCTAGCATTGTTGGTTTAAAATACGAAATGGTTGATGGCGGAACTGGTAGCGGAACAATCGAAAAAGATGTTTTAACTGCTACTAAACCTGGAACAATCAAAGTTGTTGCTAAAGTAAAAAATATTACATCAAATGAAATTACAATTACTGCTTCTTTACCTGCATTAACTGAAATTGCAATTGATGCTGATAAGAAAAATGTTGTCATCGATGACGTTGTTACCTTTACTAGTGTTGCAACTCCTGAAAATGCTTCATTAACTGGTATCACTTATTCTATTAAAGAAGAAAGTACCGGAGACGGAATAATTAAAGATAATAAATTAACTGTTACTGGAGTTGGTGATATTTTGGTTAGTGCTAAAGTTGGTAGTATTGAATCTAATGTTATAACAATAAAAGTCGCTCTCCCAGATTTAACTAGTATTACTTTATCAAGCGATGTAAGTAGTGATCCTCGAGTTGGCGATGTTGTTACCTTTAATAGTGTTGCAATTCCTGCAATTGCTTCTCTTGACGGATTAACTTATTCAGTTGTAGAAGGTAGTACTGGAGAAGGAACATTTGATGAAACAAATAAAAATAAATTAACTATTACAAAAGCTGGAACCATTAAAGTTCAAGCTAATGTTGATGATATTAAATCAAATATTATTGAATTCACTGCTAAAAAGCCTTCCGTTACTGCTATTGAATTATCTTTAGTTGGCGAAGAAACAACTGGTGTTATCGGAACCAAATTTAATTTCTTAACTAAATTTACTCCAGAGAATGGCGATACTGAAGGTTATGAAATAAAGATATTAGAAAAGAGTGCAGGTACCGGAACTATCAAAGGAAACTCGGTGACTGTTACTGGAGTTGGAGACATTTATGTTGTCGCTCAACTTGGTGATGTTATATCTAATGAAGTTAAAATTACAGGAACTCTTCCTGCATTAACTGCTTTAAAGATTACTGCTGATAAAGCAAGTGCTGTTTTACATGAAGAAGTAACCTTTACTCCAACTGCTACTCCTGAACTTGCTGATATTAGTGGAATTATATATTCTATCAAAGAAGGAAGTACTGGAACCGGAACAATTGAAGGTAATGTTTTAACTATAACTGGAGTTGGAACAATTAATGTTATTGGAACTGTTGGAACAATTGTTTCTGAAGCTGTTTCAATTACTGCTGTTCTTCCTAGTGTTACAACAATAACAATTGAGGCCACTAAAACTGAAATTGAAGATACCGAAACTGTTACATTTAGTGAGACTTTCACTCCAACTGATGGAGATACTGCTGGTTTTGAATATGTTATTGATGCTGCTAATAGCACCGGAACCGGAACAATTACTGACAAAGTTTTAACCGTTACTAAAGCTGGAACAATTAAAGTTTATGGACATATTGGCGAGCTTAAATCTAATGTTATTACAATTACAGCAACTCACATTGAAAAATGTACAACATCTGTTTCAACTGATGTTGTAAACGGAACGGTTACGATTTCTCCTGTCGCTGGAAGCGACATTCCAACTGGCGAAGTTATTATAACTGCTACACCTGATCAAAGTTATTTATTAACAAAAGTTTGGGTAAAAATTGATGGTGGTGAAGAAACCGAAATCGCTGCTACCGGTACTGCTTATACATATACTACAGAAGACAAACATTCTTACGTATTTGGCGCAACATTTACTGAAATAGAAATAAGTACAATTGCTGCCGCTAAAACCGCTACAAACGGAACAATGGTAAGAGTCGTTGGTGTTTGCACATTTGTGAAAGATTATAAAACAGCATATATACAAGTCGGCGGTTCTGGAATAATGATTTATTATGAAAATCACGGAATGGAAGTGAGTGGCCATTACGATATCTATGGCGAAAAGAATGATTATAATGGCACTGCTCAAATTACCAAAGTTGCAAGTTCATATATTAAAGAGTCGGTAGAATCCCCTGATTATAATTATGATACGATTGATAGCAAAGCTTCTTGTGACGAATACTTAACTAGTGCTAATGCTGGTAATGGTGTTTATGTTAATGCAAAAATTACAAATTTAGATGATAGTGTTGAGACAAAGGGTGGTACAACCGGTCTAGATATTGACGGCGTTAGTGTAAATTTGTATCGTGCAAAAAATATTAGTAAAGAACAATACGAAGGTTTAAAAGTTTGTGATTTTGTTAAGATTAAGTGTGTCATCGGAACTGATTATGATAGTAAACCTCAATTATTATTAATGCCAACAACTACAATTACAAAAACAAATATTGCACCTACCTCAATTACTTGTGTTAGTGATAAAGAAACTCTTGCTCTTGGAGCAACTGCTGATTTAAATGAAACTGCTACATTAAGTACAACATCAACTGGTGCATGGAATAGCACATTCAATAAAGATGCTGTTACTTATGAAATTACTGATGCTGGAACTACTGGAGCAACAATTACTGGCTCAACATTAAGTGCTACATCTACTGGAACTATTAAGGTTGTTTCTAAATATGGAGACTTAACAAGTGCTGAAATCTCAATTACTGTTACCGATCCTTTATTAAGTGCTTTAGTGATTAGTGGAGCTAGTGATGCTACTTCAATTAATAAAGGCGAAACTCTTCAATTAAGTGTTAAAGACGGAAGAGGAAATGCAGTCGATGGAATTACATGGGCAGTTAGTACAGAAAGTTCAACGATTGCTTCTATTAATAATGCTGGTTTAGTTTCTGGTTTACTTGCTGGAAGCGCAACAATTACTGCAACTAAAGAAGGATATACAACTGCTGAATTTACATTAAGTGTTACTGATGCTTCTTTACTTGATATGGTTTCAGATCCAATAAGTGTCGCTCTTACAGTTGGTGATGCTGATCAAGAATTAGCTATTAGTAGAGATGGGGCTGCTGTTACTGGTTATACCTTAACATCTACTGATGAAGCAGTTTGTACTATTGTTGATAATAAGATTCATGCTATTGCAGCTGGTGAAACTGACGTAACAGTTAGTAAAGATGGTTATAATTCAATAATTGTTCATGTTGTAATTAGTGCTGCTGCTGTTGAGAGTTCTGTTATTACTTTCATCAGTAATGATGGTGGTGATTTAACTTCTACTCTTTCCACTGCTAATATTGAAGATAATTTAACTATTTCTGATAATATGACAAAAGATGATTTTTCATTCTCGACAGTTACAAAAGTATATCAAGGGAAAAATGGATATGGATTTAAATTAGGTAGTTCTTCGGCTGCTTTTAACATTACTTTTGAATTCGCAACAAAAAAGTTTTCCAAAATTGTCATTAATGCAGCAAATTATAACAAGGCGTCGTCAATAATTGTTAATGATTCTGCATCTCAATCTTTATCATCTACTTTTGAAGATTATACATTTGAACTTTTAGAACCAACTGGTACATTTGAGATTAAAAACGGGACAGGTGATAAACGTTGTTATATTAAATCAATAACACTTATTTAATTTTTCAAATATTTTAATTAAACTTAATAAAAACCGCCAATAAATTTGGTGGTTTTTATGTATAAGAAATCACGGAGAGAACGTGGAGTGATTTTTAGTCAAAACCCCTGATAGTCAGGGGGTTCAAAAAAACTTATAGTTTTGCCAAAACAAAAACTCCTTTACAATAAATATGCGGACCAACGCAATTTATGAAAGGAGTCATATGTCAATTGACAATTTAAGTTTAGCACACACATGTTGGAATTGTAAGTATCACATAGTGTTTGCACCAAAATATCGAAGAAAAGTATTTTTTGGAAATAAAAGAATGTATAGAAATTGTAATTGACATCACAGAGAAAGGGGAACGCGTTATATTGAACTTTCAAACTATTCCGAATGAAGGCGCTCATTATCTTAGCAATCATTCCTTGAGAGTTTAAAAGAAAGAGGTATTAGAGATTCTAAGATATTTATTACTGATGGTTTACAAGGAATGCCAGAAGCAATAAAAATCTTTTCCATCAATTTTACAACAAAGGTGTTTAGTTCATATTCGACAAAATATATCTAGATCAGTTCTAGTTAGGGATCGGAAAGATATTGCTCAAGATTTTAAGTAAGTATATGGAAAAAATGATATTGAAACGACCGAACAAGACTTTTTAAAATTTGTTTCAAAATGGCTAAATCCGTACCCTAGATTAATTAGTATCTTATATCTATAGAAGAAAATTTATCTACTTATGCAAAATTTCCAAAATATATGCGGAAATTGATATATACATAAAATGCGATAGAGTCAAATGGGAGACTTAAAAGATAGATAAGAAGACGTATAATAATTAATTCTGAAATCAACGGAGTTAATGTTATTTCACAAATCATTAAATATTATAAACAAAATTTACGTTCAGTAATGTTTATAATTTACCTTTTAGAGGAAGAAAAACAAAAATTAGGATTTAAATAAAAGTATAAAGAAGATGTGGACATGTTTTCTATACACATAATTTCTTGCAACTCTCGTTTTTGAACGTAATTACTAAATATATATAATATTTTAAGTGTTTATATTATAATTAAACACATGACAAATGAAAATTTTATTGAATTAATTGATGTTACGAAAAAGTATAAGGAATTTACTCTTTCGAATGTTTCTTTCGTAATTCCTGCTGGTAGTATCGTTGGTTTTATTGGTGAAAATGGAGCCGGTAAATCAACAACTATGAAAAGCATTGTTGATCTTATTAAATTTGATAGTGGAACTATTAATGTTTTTGGCAAACCACTTAAAGATTTAACTCCTTCTGAAAGAGAAGATATTGGAGTTGTTTTGGATGAAATATGTTTACCTGAAAAACTTCCTATTAAATTATTGCAAAAAGTATTTGCTAATATTTTTAAGAATTGGTCTAATGAAATATTTAGTTCGTATTTAAAGAAGTTTGGTATTTCAGAAGATAAGAAAATTTCCGATTTAAGTAAAGGTATGAAAGCTAAATTGAATTTATCGATCGCTTTTTCACATAAATCAAAACTGTTAATTTTAGATGAACCAATGAACGGACTTGATCCTGTTGCTCGAGATGATGTTATGGAGATTTTAACTGAATTTGTTAAAGATAAAGAACATAGTGTATTAATTTCTAGTCATATTATTAGTGACTTAGAGAAAATATGTAATCACATTGTCATTATTCATGATGGTAAAATTATGATTAATGAAGATAAAAAAGCTCTTTTATCTCTTTATGATGTTTTCTCCTGTTCCACAGAAGATGCTAATAAATTAGATAAAGAAAATTTAATTAGAATTAAAACCATTGGGGATTCAACGGAGATTTTAACTAAAAAAGCTGTTTTTATAGGTGAAAATGTTAAGCCTGCAACTATTGAAGATATTATGATATTTATGATTAGAGGTAAGACATTATGAAGGGACTACTTTTAAAAGAATTATATAATTTAAAGAATTTTATGATTCTTTATTATTTAATTGATATTGTCTTATTCGTTGTTTATTTAATAACTTTTATTTTTACTCCAAATAAAGATTATGCAACATTAACCAATGAAGCTTTAATAAGAAGTGCAATCTATAATGGTTCTTTTGTTTCTTTAGGTTATTTACTTGTCATCTCGTCAATTGTTATTCCAATTTCAAATGAATTAGATGAAAAGTGCAACTTTGATAAATTTATTATCAGTGCTGGTGTAAACCGCAAATCAATTGTTGATTCAAAGGTTGTTTTAGGTTTGATAAGTTTTTCTTTACCATTAATTTTTGGTTGTATTTGTATATTTTTACCTTGCTTTTTTAGTGGCGTTCCAGGATATCCAGTTTATGATGTAAATTATGCTGTTAGTTCATTTATTGGCTTTATATCTTTTGGACTTTTCTTACTTGGTTTAAATTTATTACTTACGGTTGGTTTAGGCAGCGTAAAAACTAGAGTAATAAGTATTTTTAGTACTATATTTGTTATTGCATTTTATATTGTCGGAATAGTTTTAAGTTATGAATTATCTTTTTTGAATGACAGTAATGCTCTTTATTCTTGTGCAGTTATGATTCCTTTATCTGTTGTTGTGTTAGGTTTAGGAGTCTTATTTTATTTCTTATCAATTAAGTTATATAAAAAGAAACAATTCTAAAATCCCTTGCCAATCCCTATTATTTTTAATCTTTTTTGGTTTGTAAGTATTTAATAACTCTTTCAAAATCTTTATAAGAATAAACTAATGGAGTTGGATAAAGAGGGACAGCCTCTTTATAAGCAGATTGCGCCAATTGAGGAATATCTTCATCTTTAATTTGTTCGATATAATTTGGTAAACCAAATAATCTATTTAATTCTTGAATGCGCTCAATAACATTGATCGCATTTTGTTTTTTATCGTGACCTGATGAGACGCCAAAAGATTTACTAATAATATCAAGTTTAGAAGTGGCTCTTGTGTAATATGTGGTTAAAATAACAGGTAAAATAATAGCATTTAAATAACCATGAGGAAGATTGTATTTCCCACCAATTGCATGAGCAATTGCATGACAATTGCCAACCATCGCTCTATTAAAGGCTTTTCCAGCTAAGTAACTAGCCTTCAGCATTTCGCTTCTTGCATGAATATCACCAAAATATCCTACTTGAATATATTGACTAATGATATTGATTGCTTTTAAAGCCATTTGTCTAGTTTTATGAGTTCCATAATTATTCAAATACGCTTCAATTGCATGGGTTAATGCATCCATTCCGGTTTGCGCAAAAACATTTTTTGGTAAATCCCTAATTAAATTAACATCAAGTAAAGCATAAGATGGAACGATTTTGTTTGATTCGATTGGATATTTTTTTCCAGTGGCATCATCTAAAATGACTGCGGCTAAAGTGGTTTCAGATCCAGTACCACAAGTAGTAGGTATTGCTGAAAGTAGTGGTAGAGGATGTCTAACTTTAAATAAGCCTTTATATTTATTAATTGGTTTATTATTAGTGATAAGGATACCAATTGATTTTCCAGCGTCCATCGCCGAACCACCACCAATAGCAATGATAGAATCACATTTTTCGCTAAAATAGAAATCTCTTCCGTTATTAATATTGGTAATTGTTGGGTTTGGGTTAATGTCAGTAAATATTGAGTATTTAATTTTTGCTTTATTTAAGGTATCTAATAAACACTTCAATAATCCTAATTGATAAACAGATTTATCAGCCACAATTAAGATATGTTTTTTTCCTTTTTCTTTATATTTTTTTACTAAAAAATCATAATTTGGAAGTAATTTTGGAGACTTCCAAGGAATGAGATGACATGCAACTCCATTAATAAATTGCGCTGTTCTAACTCGCATTTTTTTAAGTGGTGCAACACCACTGACAAACAAGTATTTGCCGTTTGAATTCATATTTTCATTCATAATAATCACCTTTTAATTATTATAACAAATAATACAATTTATGGACCTATAAAAAGAAAAAATCTCAGGCATAAACCTGAGATTTAATTTTTGTAAGAATGTTATCTAGTTTTGTGTTGGAAAATCAGAATAAGTTACATAATCGTTTACAAAAGTCATAAACCCACTTTCATTTCTGTTTGGTCTTACGTTTTTGGAGTTGCGATCATGAATTCTTACTTTTTTGTTAAGTAATTTCATAATTATCTCCTTTCAAATACCTACCAAGTAATTTTCTCATTGGGTTAGATAGAAAACCGGCAGGACATAATATAATACACGTAAATTTAATTAATGCAAGAGAATTAAAACATATTTTTAATTATTTTCTGAAAATACGAAATGATTTTCAGAAAATAACTCATAAAATCGATTATTTTTGAAAATTATACTATTTTCTAAATTTTTAAAAGTAAATTAATATTTAAGGAAAACTTGATAAAACTATATTTTAAAGCACTATTTTTGTTTCTAAAAATAAAGTCAGTAAAGATATCAATAATGTTGGAATAGAAATTATTAGACCATAAAAACTGAATCTAGCAAAGGATAATTTAATGTCATTACTTTTAATAATGGAAAGAAACATAATTCCAGCTAAGGCACCGATTGGTGTTAAATATGCACCAATATTTGATCCGATTATTGAAGAATAAATCATGGTTTGTGTTATGTTGGTATTGGCTTTAATTATTTCGCTAAATAATATCGACATTGGAATATTATTCAAAATATTACATGTCAAAAAGCTTGATATTCCATAAGCAAAAGTTGATTCTATATTTGTTAGAAATTTACTGACAGCAGTAACTACTCCAGCATCCTTTAAACTAAAAACAATTACAAACATTGATAAAAGAAACGGGATTAAAGAATAAGGAAGCCTTTTTAAAGAAGTAAATAAAATATTTTTGGCATCCTTTGAAAATATTGAATAAATTGATAAATAAATAATTAATAAAATTGCAGCAATGAGAGTTACTAAATACATTGGTATATTTAAAAAGGAAGAAATAGATAACAACAAAATTGTTGAAACAAGAAAGATTAAACTTGGGATCATAATATTTTTGTTAATTATAACGTTTTCGCTTTCACATTCTTCAAGAGGTTTATTAAGTTTTTTATAAAATATTAATAGAAGAAGTCCGAAAGCTACTAATCCACCAAATAGCGCAGGAATAGCCATAGTTTTTAAATAATCTATAAAATTAATATTAAAAGATAAAGAAAGATAGATATTAGTTGGGTTACCAATAAGTAAAAGCATACTAAAAGTATTTGCGCTTATAAATTCAAGAATTAAATAGGGAATCGGATCGATTTTAACTCTTTTACAAAAATAAATTATAAAAGGAGTCAATGTAAGAATGATTATATCGTTTGATGTAAAGATCGTTAATACCGAAACTAATAAAAATAAATAAATGAATAATGTTAACTGCTTTGTTTTTGCTTTTTTAATAATTAATAAAGCGATATAACTAAAAAATCCAGATTCATCTAAAACAATCGATAAGAAAGTCATTGAAAGAAACAAAGTTAATATAAATAAAGGATTTACATCGCTTTTACTTATAAAAATTGTTTTCAATTCGTTAAAATCTACCAACGAAAAAGCCAAGATTATTATTGCACCAATAAGAACCGGTATATAGAAAGTAGATATAGAAAATTTTCCAATTTTTACACGAGGAAAAAATATTGCTAATATAAACATTCCGATAATAGATAAAACTGTAATTAAGATAACAATTGCCATAAGATTAGATAATTTTATGCTTATTTTTTGCTTTTAAAATTAGGCAAATGATATATTTTTTGTCAGTGTAAAAATGTAGCAAAATTTCGTTTCAATTAGATAAAATTTGTTTAAATAAATGTCTTTTTATTTGATGTTTGTTCACTTTAGGAAGCGGAATTTAGTTATTTTATGAATTCTTACAATTTATAGAGTTATAAGAAAAAAATAACTTAAAAATTCTGGAGGAATTTGGTTGTTTTTGGTGTTTATGTCTTTATATTTAACATAGATTATTATAAAATTAATGAATTATGAGAACTAACGGAATATTATGTGCATTATCATCTTTGCCAAGTAAATATGGGATTGGTAGTTTTGATAAAGAAGCATACGAATTTGTTGATTTATTAAAAAAGGCCCATATTAAGATTTGGCAATTATTACCATTGAATCCAATTGGTTTTGGAGCGAGTCCATATCAATCAAGCTGTGGAGAAGCTATTGATTTGAATTATGTTTCTTTAAATGATTTATTTAGAAGAAAATTAATTTCGGAACCATTAGAATTTCAAAGCAAATGTGAAAAAGTCGATTATGAAGCAGTTATTAAATTAAAAAAAGATGCTTTAGAAAAGGCTTTTAAAAAGCAAAAAGATACTGAAGGTAATGA
Organism: Caryophanales bacterium UBA4855; assembly: GCA_002399785.1. Classification (GTDB taxonomy): domain Bacteria; phylum Bacillota_I; class Bacilli_A; order RFN20; family CAG-826; genus Onthovivens. Next base: position 18,760 of record DHEH01000002.1, on the reverse strand, counting down.
ATTTAAAAAATTTATAAAAGAAAATAAATGGTGTCCTACTTATGCTTTATTTATGGTTTTATTATTAAAAAACAATTATAAAGAATGGTGCGATTGGCCAAGTGAAGAAAAAAATGCGTTCTATAATCCTAATTTTGATACAAAGAAATATGCTAAAGAAATACTCTTTTATGAATGGTGTCAATTTATCCTTTATTCAGAATATTTTGAACTAAAAGAATACGCTAATAACCAAGGCATCTTGATTATGGGTGATATTCCATTTTATGTTGGTGGAAATAGCAGTGATTGTTGGAGTAATCAAGATAATTTCTTATTAGATAAAGATGGAGCTCCTACATTTGTAGCTGGTTGTCCACCTGATGTATTTTCTACTGATGGACAAAGATGGGGTAATCCAATTTATGATTGGGAATTTATGAAAGAAGATAAATTCTCTTTCTGGTTTTCAAGAGTTAATTTTGCTATGAAATTATTTGATTTTGTTCGTATTGATCATTTTAGAGCTTTCGATACTTATTATATGATTCCATCGACCTCTCCAACTGCTAGAATTGGGAATCGGGCTAATTCATATGGCGATGAATTCTTTGAAATGTTATTTAAAAATAAATTAAAAAGTGAAATTGTTGCAGAGGATTTAGGTGAATTATTTCCAAGTGTTGAAAAATTGCGTGATAAATACAATCTAAAAGGGATGAACATTCTTGAATTTACAATTTTAGATCCTAATTTTAAGAATATTCACAATCAGATTATTTATACCGGTAATCATGATAATGATCCTGTTGTTGGCTGGTTTCATGATTTAACTTATCAACAAAAAGAACAATTAAAAGTTATTTTTAGAGTTCATGGTATCGATTTAAAGAAACCAATTCATAAAAAGATGATCGAAACAGCGTTTAAGAGTAATTGTGATTATTGTATTATTCCAATTCAAGATTATTTAGGTCTTGATAAGGACGCAAGAATGAATCTTCCAGGCACTTTAGGTAGTCCAAATTGGGAATTCAAATTGAGAGATTTCCGTGATTTTGAGGAAACAATTCCTTACATTTTAGAATTAATTAAAAAATATAAGAGATAATATGATTAAAATTTGTTTAATTTCCTTAGGGTGCGTTAAAAATACAGTTGATAGTGAAGCGATTTTGGCTTCTTTAAAAAAGAGTGGATATCAAATTGTTTCTAGTCCTGCTGATAGCGACGCAATCATTATAAATACTTGTGGATTTATATTAAGTGCCAAGATTGAAGGCATCAATACAATTTTGGATGCTGCTAAATATAATAAAAAATTAATTGTAACCGGTTGTCTTGTTGAAAGATATTTTGATGAACTTAAAAAAGATATTCCAGAAGTTGACTTATGGATTCGTTTTAAAGATGAATATAAGCATCTACCTAGATTATTAAATAAGCTCTTTAATAAAAAAGAAGAGGGATTTGCAGGGGATATTGATTTTTCTGAACGTATTTTAAGCACTCCAAAATACACCGCTTATTTAAAAATTAGTGAAGGATGCAATAATTTTTGTGCATTTTGTGCTATTCCATTTATTCGTGGTAGATTTGTTAGTTATGACGAAGATTCTTTAGTTGAATACACTAAAAAAATTGTTAAAAATGGCGTAAAAGAAGTAGTTGTAATCGGACAAGACCCAACTAGCTATGGGAAAGATTTAAAAGATAAAAACGTTAATTTGGTTACATTATTGACTAGATTAAATTTTGTTGAAGGTCTTGAATCGATTAGATGTTTATATCTCTATCCTGAAGGAATTACAGATGATTTGCTTAAGTTAATTGCTAGTAGTGATAAATTTCCACATTATTTTGATGTTCCTATTCAACACGCTAACGATAAAATTCTTAAAGCAATGAATAGACGTGATACTAAACAATCTATGCTTGATAAATTTGAAAAAATTAAAAAATATGTGCCAGACGCCATATTAAGAACAACTGTTATTGTTGGTTTTCCTGGTGAAACTGAAAAAGATATAAAAGAATTGAAAGATTTTATCTCAACTGTAAGATTTAATCATCTTGGTGTTTTTACTTATTCAAAAGAAGAAGGAACAAAAGCTTTTAATTATCCTCATCAGCTTCAACAAAGAACAAAAGACAAAAGAAAAGATGAAATTATGCAACTTCAAGCTGAAATTTCATATTCACTCAATAAAGAACTTGTTGGGAAGGTATTTAAAGGAATAATAATTGGTGAAGATAAAGGCGATTATTTAGTGAGATGTGTATATAACGCTCCAGACGATATTGATGGAAATGTCTTTTTAAAAAATACAAAAAAACATAAAGAAGGCGATGACGTTTTGATTAGAATTACTAACGCTTTTGTTTATGATTTATATAGTGAAGAAGTTTAATTTACTCTGATTTTAAGTAATTTTTTATAAAAACGAAAGTAGTGTTTCTTTCGAACGAAACTTGAAACGAAATATTTATCAAATTAGTATAAAAACAGATTTTTATTGTGTATTATTTTGAGTATGAAAATGAATGATTTAGTCAATAAATACGAGTTAAATTTACGAAAAGAGTATGCAAAAACTAGAAAAGCGAAGATAATTACAATTTTTGTGATTTTGGCTTTAGTAATCGCAATGACTTTCGTTTGTTTATTTGTTGGTAGTTCTAATATGAGTATCAGCGAAAGTTTTATGGCTTTATTTAGACAAGGTAGTGCTACTAATATAAAAATAATGTGGAATATTAGAGTTCCTAGAATTCTTGCTGCTTTAATTGCTGGAGCTGGCTTAGCGGTTAGTGGGTTAATTATGCAAACTACATTAGGGAACGTAATGGCATCTCCTTCCACTTTAGGTGTTTCAAATGCTGCTGTATTTGGAGCAAATTTATCGATAATTGCCTTTGCTGGAGGTTTTTTATCTTTAGGTAACAACGTTCAAGATTTTTCTAGCGGAGCTAATCCTTACGCTACATCGTTAATGGCATTTTTATTTTCTTTTATATCTATATTGATTATATTGGGTTTATGTAAATTTAAAGATTTTTCACCTAATTCCGTTGTTTTAGCTGGAATTGCAATTGGTTCAATTTGGACGGCTGGTGCAACTTTCTTACAATTTTTTGCTACTGATGTTGGATTAAGTGCAGCGGTTATTTGGAATTTTGGTGACCTCGGAAGAGCTACTTATGAAATCGATTTAATAATGGGAATTGTAGTTATTGTGGGAGTTGTGTTTTTTGCAATTTGCGCTTGGAAATATAATGCCTTACTTGGTGGCGATATGATTGCTAATAGTTTAGGAATTCGTGTAAACGTTTTGCGTTTCATTTCGTTATTATTGAGTTCTTTAATTACTGCTGTTTGTGTATCGTTTTTAGGAATTATAGGATTTGTAGGAATTGTGGCGCCTCACTCAATGAAACGCATTTTAGGAAACGATCATCGTTATTCGATACCATCTACGATTTTAGCTGGTAGTTTACTTTTATTAATTGCTGATACTTTAAGTAGAGGAATCGCTAACGGAACAGCTTTACCAGTTGGAGCTATCACTTCCTTAATAGGAGCGCCTTTCTTCTTATATTTAATCTTCTCAAATAGGAGGAAATCAATATGATCGAAGTAAAACATCTAGTGGTTTCCTATGGCAAGAAAAAACCTAATGTAATTGATAATGTAAATTTTGAAATTCCAGATGGAAAAGTAACTGTTTTAGTAGGACCTAATGGAGCAGGTAAAAGCACCATTTTTAAATCAATTGTTGGAATATTACCTGCAAAGAGTGGCTCGATCTATATGGATGGAGCCAATCTTAACGATATTAAGAAGACGGAAAGAGCTAAAAAAATAGCTTATGTTCCGCAACAAATTTCTTTTGGAAATTTATCGGTATTTGATTCAATTTTGCTAGGTAGATTGCCGTATTTTAATTTTGGTATTAGTGAAAAAGATAAAGAAATTGTTTCGGATGTCATTAAAGAGATGAATTTAGAAAAAATGGCTTTTAGAAGTGTCGATGAATTGAGCGGAGGCGAAAAACAAAGAGTTGCTATCGCTCGTGCTTTGGCGCAAGAACCACAAATAATTGTCTTTGATGAACCAACAAGCAATCTTGATATTAATAATGAATTGAAATTATTAAAAACTATTAAAAAATTAGTTGAAACAAAGAAGATTGGTGTATTAATTGCAATTCATGATTTAAATATTGCTTTAGAGGTTGGAGATCACTTCCTATTTTTAAAGGATGGAAGACTTGTCGCAAGTGGTAACAAAGATTTTGTAACTTGTGAATTAGTACATGAAGTATTTAATGTTCCTTGTGAAATTAAATATATAGATGGGAAGAAAGTAATTTTATATTGGAGGAACGAAAATGAATAAAAAGATTATTTTTGGATTAGTGGCTTTATGTGGAATAACGCTTTCTGCATGTTCAATAAATAGCGACATTAATGATGACAAAAAATTTACTATCACAGATTCGGTTGGTAGAGAAATGGAACTTGTTAAAGGAAGTTACAAAAAAGTAGTTTGTATTGGGGCAGGAGCTTTAAGATTATATTCTTATATTGGCGAAGCAAATTTACTTGCTGGTGTTGAAGATATAGAAAACGAAAGTTTAACATCTAGACCAAAGATGTTCGATAATGTGGCTAGACCTTACGTTATAGCTAATGAAGATGTTTATAAAACATTATCTTCTATTGGCGTAGGTGGACCTAATGCGCAAGCGGCTGAAGCTGAGAAAATTTTAAGCTGTGATCCTGATATTGTAATTTCTGAATACGAAGACAAAGATAAAGCTGATGCTTTAAGTAAACAACTTGGAATCCCTGTTTTTACTGTTGGATACGGATCTTCAGGTGTTTTTGATGCAAAAGTAACTACTAGCCTTACTAATTTAGGAAAGATCTTTGATAAAGAAGAAAAAGCTGCAACTTTAATTAATTTTATTTCTAATAGTAAAAAAGAAATATTTGATAAAACAGCTACTGTTTCTGAATCTAATAAGAAGAACGTTTATATCGGCGGATTAGGCAATTGGGGAACAACAACATACCTCACGACTGCAAAGAATTATGAACCATTTAAAGTCGCTCATATTAATAATATTTGTGATGCAGAAGGTAATCTTGCTAAAGATGGAATTCAAGCAATCGAAAAAGAAAAATTTGTTAGTTTAGGTGATGATATAGACATCATGATCTTAGATGCTGCTTCTGTTAAAAACATTAAACCTTTATATAAAAAGGATAACACAATCTTTGATTCGGTTAAGGCATGGAAAGAAGGTAAAGTTTATCTTCAAATGGCATATAACTCTTATTATACTAACTTGGAGATTGCTTTAATTAATACTTATTATAATGCGATGGTGGTCTATCCTGATTTATTTGTTGATTATAATATTGAAACTATAACTAACAAAGTTACTAAGGCTTTCTTAAGTAAAGAATTAAATACTGATATAAAGTCAAAACCTTTTAGTTATGGTGGTTATCAACAAATTGATACATCCACATTCTTTAATTAGTTTTAGGTTATTTTGATATTAGTTTAATGATTATTTGTCGCTTTTATGAGTAAAAATCTTGTTGTTTTTATATTGTGAATTCTATATACTTATAAAGCGATGCCCCCTTAGTTAATCGGTATAACGGATCCATGGTAAGGATCAATGCGTAGTTCGACTCTGCGAGGGGGCACCAGTTAACAAATTAGTGCGATGTGGTCGCACTTTTTTTAAACATCTAAAAATTGTATCAATTGTATCAAAAATTATATCTCTATTTCTAAGAAACCTGATTTTAATTTCTTTACCTCCCGTTCCGGAAGTTAGTAATAAATAAAGTTTATTTATCACAAACAATTGAGGTAGAGAAATGAAACTCAATAAAAAAAGACTAGAACTCGCAATTCTAATCCTTAAATTAATTCTTTCGTTACTCGAATTGTTAAGACAAAAATATTATGGACCAGCAAAAGCAGAAAATAACTAACAACCTAATACTTTTTTGTGTGTTACAGAGGAGAATGTTCGCGATAACATAATCGCATTAAATAGACAAAGTTTTAGAAAAAAAGAAATGAGCGAATATTTATTAGAAGATTAATTTACTGGTCTATTATTTTCTACTCAAATGGTTCTTTTTTATTTGCTTTAATAACGTCACGAAAAAAATATGTTATATAATACTTTTAGAAAAAGATTTGTGGAGATGATAGTAATGAATAAAATTTAAACCAAAAGACTGATTTTGAGAACTTTTTAAGAAAACGATTATGATGATTTATTTGAATTTCTATCGCAAAGGAAATTTGATGAGTATGAAGCGTATTCTGATATAACATATGAGAATTGTAAAAATCATTTGAAATATCGCTTAGGAAACGAAGAATTTTATGCCATTGTTTGAAAAAAGATTTGCAAGATTATTGGTAATATTTATTTTGGTAATCGTGATTTTGGAGCAAAAGAAATAGGCAATATCATAAATAAAAATTATCAAAGACAAGGGTACGCATCTGAAGCAGCGAAAGCAATCATTGATAACGCATTTAAAAATAATGTTCATCGTGTATATGCAGAATGCAATCCAAATAATACTTGTTCCCGGCAATTTTTAGAACATCTTAATTTTGAAAAAAAGTGTTTTATAATCAAAATGTATATTTTAAGAAAGATAATAATGGAAACCCAATATGGCAAGACACATATGTGTGTTATTTAAAATAAATTGTAAAATAATACAAATATGTAAATAAATTTTACAATTGTGTTTTTGAAAATTTTTTACATTTTATGGTTCTTATTACAAGAAATTATGAGATATTTTCTATATTTTATAAATTAAAAATAACATATTTTTATGTAAAATAAAAGTAAAAATTTATTCGATGATATGGCTGTTTTGCCTTACTTATTTTATATTGATTTAAAAATATTTCCTTGTTATTCTAATGCTAAGGAGGCTTAGAAACTTTTCTAAGATTTAAAATGAAAAAGAATAAATCTGCTGCATTCTTTTTGTCTTGTTCGTTGCTACTTGGTGGTTCGTTAGCAATCACAGGTGGACTTACTAGTTGTACCCAATCAAAAACTGAATTGGATGCAAAATTAGAGAGTATTTATAAGTTGTATAAGGCCGCAAATCCTGATTCGGATATGACTTATGAAGAATGGTTAGAAACCATTAAAGGTGAAGCTGGTGTTAATGGTACTAATGGTACTAACGGAACTGATGGTATAAGTGTAACTGGTGCTTCGATTAACGGTGAAGGACATCTTATTATTACATTAAGTAATGATCGAACTGTTGATGTTGGTTCTGTCATTGGTGCCGCCGGAGCTAAAGGTGAAGATGGAAAAGATGGAACTAATGGTACTAACGGTACTAACGGTACTTCAATTACTCATGTCGAAATCAATTCTGATGGTCATTTAATGATCACTATTGGTGAAGAAGATCCTGTCGACTGCGGAGTTGTAGTTGGTGCAAAAGGCGAAACTGGTTCAACTGGTGCTGCTGGTACTCCTGGTAAAGATGGAACAAACGGAGTTAACGGAAACGATGGAGTCAATGGAGTCGACGGAACTAATGGTAAAGATGGAAAAGGTATTGTTAGCATTGAATTTACCAAAACAATGGAAGATGGTTTTACTGATTTATATACAATTACATATACAGATAAAACAACTTCGACATTTACAATTGTAAATTACGAAAGATGTAATCATCACTATTATCAAGATCCTTCAATTGCTGGAGACATCTACGGAAAAGATGGTGTTTTATATATTGAAGATAGTGCTGAAGTTTGTTTGGATTGCGGTCATGTAATTCATCATTATTCAACTGTCTTAGATGCAAAATTTGCTGGTGGAGCCGGAACCGAAACTGATCCACTTATGATCAAGACTGCTGAACAATTTGGTTTCTTAAATAATTTAGGCGATTATGGATTACATTATAAATTAGCAAATGATATCGATTTATCTAATACTTTATTTGGAACAACAAATGTTGATTTTAAAGCCTATATCGATGGAGGAAGTCATACCCTTTCTTATGGTTTTTATACAGTTTCTGCTAAATCATGGGGTTTATTCAGCGATTTTGCTGGAAGTATCAGTAATTTGAAACTTGAATATAAAGTTAAAGAATCTGAATCCTCAGAATTGGAGCCATTAATTTATGTTGCTCATAATGCTTTGTTTGAGAATATTACATTATCATCAACTGCTGAATTAGTTAATGTTGATAATAACGATTCGTTATTTATTAATCATATTAATACTGGCGCAACCGTCCAACTTAAAAATATAACCAATAACGCTAATTATAAAGGTAATTCTTATTACGGTCCATTTGTTGGTGGATATATGATGAAAAATAATGATGACACAACCGGAACCACAATTGGTAAAGTTACATATATTAATTGCGTTAATAACGGAACACTAAAAGGAAGCAATGTTGGCTTCTTCTTAGGGAACTTTAATAATGCAAAGCTTTGGGGTGGAGCTAATGCTAAAAAGCATTTTGAAGCTACAGGGTGCGTAAATAATGGTCAAGTTACTGCTAATAGTTATTACGCATTTGGTGGAAACTCAACAGAAGAACAAAGAACTACTCTTAATACTAATTTAGGAATCACTGCTGAGAATCCAATAGTTACCGAAAAATACGAGGCAGTTATCGTTCCAACAATCGATATTTCGAAGAATGTTGCTTTAGTATATGACGAAACTAGTTTAGCAATAAACTTAAATATTCTTACTGCTAATGCAGGTGTTTCTTATTATAGAGTTCAATTAAAACAAGCTGTCAATCTTAAGGTTCATGGTACAGAAACATATGGTGGAAATGCTACATTTATTTATACAGATAGTGTACACTTAACTGCTGAAAATTTAACAAGTGGCGCTTTCAAATATGGAAGTAAATTAGTTGATGGTGCTACTGATTGGGCAATTGATAAGACTGATAAAACATATACTTTCCCAACTTGGGATGGTGTAGATCGTGATTATGTTAAGACTGGAGAAATCACTTACGGTATCGTTGCTTATGATGCAAATGATAATATTGTTGGTGAAGTAATGAAACTCACTCCAACCGTTGCTCTTCTTGGATAATAAGTAAATTATTTCTATCTTTATAAGGGGAATTCCATAAAAAAGGAATTTCCTTTTTTATTATAATTTGTCTCATATTTTTTATTTATATAAATGTCGTGTTTAAAATATTTTAGCGATCAAAATTTATTGATTAAAAAACATAGTTTTCTTAAAAATTAATGAAAATCGCTTGTAAATGATTATTATTTTAAATAAAAAGAAGTTCTAAGGAACTTCTTTTTTGATAAACAAATAGAATTTTAATTCAATTATTTAGCGTAAACCAAATGTTTGAATAATAAACACCAAATGACATCGATCCAGCCAAAGACAATGCCTACGAAAGTGATAAAAAGAGCAAATAATTATACCGGAGAAACGTATACAGATGGTTTAGCTTACACAACGGCTGTCGATAGTGAAGGTAATAATATATGTTTAGTATCTGCCGAAACTATTACTTCTGAATATGTTTATATTCCTGATTATTATGTGGATGATGTAGGTATTCAATATACGGTTACTTCTTTAGCGAATAATGCCTTTAATAACGTGAATATAACAAGTATTTCTAAGTGGCCTACTCATTTAAATGTTGTCGGAAAACAAGCTTTTGCAAACTGTATTTCAATTTCCTCTTTTTCATTTCCTGCTGGTCCAACACAAATTTTTCCTGGCACTTTTGAAAACTGCAAAATGTTGACTTATTTTTCGTTTGATGACACCTCATTAATTACAAAAATTTAGGATCACGCTTTTAGTGGAAATGATTATTTATCCAAAACCCTCGACAATCAAAATTTTAAATTACCTAATGGATTGGTTGAAATTTCAGAAAGCGCATTTGCTTATTGTACTTTTTTAAATGATATAGTTATTCCTTCCACTGTTACAACAATAAGAGAAAATGCTTTTTATCAATGCACTAAAGTTATTTATATTTTCATTCCAAATATCAACATAGTAACTATTGAACAGTATGCTTTTAGAGGAATTTCTGGTGCGCAAATCCATTTACAAGCAAATGCTTTACCAACATCTTTTACGACAGACCGGAATAGAATTGGTAATAAAAGTGGTTCATCAACTGATTCTTCGGCTTACATTCAATATATTTTAGGTATTGATTCAATAGCTACTGAGAGTGATTTTATATTCATTGTTCAAAATAATTATTCCTATATTACACAGTATATTGGTAATAGTGTGAATGTTTCTGTTCCGTTAACTCTTGGCGGATATAACGTTAGAAGTATTAAAGAAGAAGCTTTTTATTATAATAATTATATCACTTCAATTGATATGACATTAGCAACCTCTTTGATCAGTATTGAGAAAAAAGCTTTTCAAAATTGTGATGCTTTAACAACAATAATGTTCCCAAATTCTTTAGAAGAAATTGGTGATGATGCATTTTATGATTCGAATAATATTACTTCACTTACAATACCTAAATCCGTCAAAACTATTGGTTCGAACGCATTTATTAATACATACAATGTTAAGTCTTTAAGTTTTGAAGGAGCAAATGATAATACCAGTTCCTTAACCTCGATTGGAAGTGGAGCGTTCCAAAATTGTGGAAGATATTTTACCCCTGCTACAACTGTTGAATTAATTATTCCTTCTTCATTAACGGACACCTCGACCACAACATATAATCAACGAATTGGAAATAACTCTTTCAATTCATGCAATTTATTTACAACATTAACTTTTAAGGATAATCCAAACGCAACATTAGCCGCTAATTCTAGAATATCAATTAATGAAAACGCATTTATTAATTGTGCAAATTTAAGTGTTATCAACTGGGGAAATTGGGTTAATGAATTAGGTTCAAATTGCTTCAGTAATTGTACTAAATTACCTTATTTATATATACCTTTAAGTATTAACATTGTTAGAAATTCCATTTCCAAAAACTCTAAATTAACCATTTATTATGAAGGAACAAAAGCTAGTTATACACTTACCGGAACCCCAGAAAGTCAAAGTGATACCTATAATAGTGCTCCGTTCCCTTCTGAAAAGAACGGAGTTTACTATAATGTTGGCGATGTTAGTAATATTAAATTAGAAATTACTCAAAAATATTATTATATTTATGATGATTCAACGGTAAAAGAAGATGCTAAAGAACCTGGCGGCAATCATATAACAATATCTGGATATGTTAAAACAAATGCTTATTTGGGATTGACGGCAAATTCTGCTACCATGAAAATTGCCGAGTCTCATCTTATAAACGGAACTTCCTATCAAGTTACGGAAATTGGCCAAGCTGCATTTGCTGGCGATGGATACACAAAAAGATTCGATTTACCTAATACTGTTTTAATGATTGGATTATCTGGCTTTTATGGTTGTAATAATACTACGCAAATAATTGGTTATACTGGGCCTACATATAATAATGAATACGTTTTCCTACCGGTTTGACTTATATCGGTAACAATGGCTTAATGAAAACAAAATTAAATTACGTTGTCCTTCCGTTAGCGATTGATATCTATTTTGCAGATGCATATTACTTTGCTAATAGAAAACCAAATCCGGGTACTGAGGCTAGATTGAATGTATTTTCTACAATTGATGGATGTTTAGGTTTTTCACTTGGTATTGAGCGAAATTCAGCGGAAGTGGTAGGCACAAACATGACTTCATATGATGGTTGCTTTTATATTAATAGATCAAGAACCGTTAATAATGTATGTGTTTTATACTCCATTCCTAGAACAAAAACCTCTTTTACTACCTACTCTGGTTGTGATGTAACTGGAATGGATTTATTTAAGAATTCAAATCTTACTTCGATAGTTTTTAATAATGGCTTGCTTTCAATGTATGGATGGGCTTTTCAATCTTTGAGTAGTTTAACCAATGTTACTCTTCCAGCATCACTTAAGTATATTAGTAATTCAACTTTTCAAAATTGTTCAAATCTTGCTAATTTTTCTACTGTAAATACTGCCGGCGTAACTTCTGCATCTAGCACAATTCTTAATTTTGTTAATGATCAAACTACTAGAATAGGAAATCTTCTTTATATCGGGGATAATGCTTTTAATAATTGTGCTTATACTGGAATAGTTTTACCTATTTCTACAACTTTAGAATTCGGGAAAAGTGTACTTTATAATGGTACAGTGAATAAGAGAGCATATATTTATGTATCAGATAAATACAGTGATTTCTATAATTTACATTATAAATCTGGAGCCACTAATCCTTGGGTAGCTAATGTTTGGAACCAAGGTACAAAAGAAACTATTTATTATGCTGAAACAGCAGCTGATAAAACTGAATCAACGGTTAGATATTGGCACTATGTTAATGGAGCGCCGGAAATTTGGTAATAATATGAAGCAAAAATTAACTTTTCAAAAAAAGATAATAATTTTATAGGTATCTCAAATTATCCTTCTAACTGGAACGCTTTCTACAACTTTAGCTTGGTTTATTTCTAAACGAGTTGCAACAGTTGGTGTAGAAAATGTTATATTGGCTTCAAACGAAGTATATTTTAAACTTAAAAGTTTCGTGGGGAATTATGAAAATAATGATTCTAGTAAAGGTATGAGCGGTTATATTGATCCAGTTGAATTAGCCTTACCTAGCAAAACTGTCACTGATTATTCAACAGATTTCATTACTCTTGCCAATAATTTTAATTTTTCTGTTTCTGGATTGGTTCCAGGTGCTAGATTAACTTTTGCTTTAGAAATTACTTCTAGTTATGGCAATTCAATGGTTGCTATGAGTATGAATTCTTTTTCAAATTTATTTGATACAACGACTTTTAATTATGTTTTAAGCGGAACAAACAATGACACTGTAACCACAAAACGAGTCGGATTGGCTGATGCAATTAACATGTATACTAGTGTTTATGCAACTGCAAATAAAACTGCTGCTGAAATTACGACTGCTGCAAATAGTGTTGTTACGCAAAGAACAAGTGATTCAGTTGATCTATTTAATTTTGATTCAAAAGAGAATATTGATAATGGTGAAGCCGTTGTCGGTTCTACAAAAGGTGAGATTATGTATTACGGAGTTAGTAATGAATTACTTTCAAGCACCTTTGAGGCAACTGATTCAACACATACTCAAAATATGCAAATATTCTTTTTTACAATTGAATTCAGCAACCTAGCCAATTCATATTATTCTTCAAAAGTTCCAACTACTGGAACGCCGGCCGAAGGTGCAACATATTTTTATAAAGACAATATAAATGGTGATTCTAATGTTTATAAAAAAACAAGTTTTAGGATCAATGAAATGCGTCTTTATAAAAAGAACTGATCAAAATAAATGGTCTTTGCAGGGAATTTTGAAAAATTAACGTTTAGAATTTAATTTAAAAAAGTGATATTATTTAATAATGAAATCTAAAACAATACTAATATTAGCAAAATATAATTCCAATACATTCATAGATTTAAATGAATCGGTTTTGAAATATTGTGGTAGATATAAAAATGAAAAAGATAAAAATATGTCACTTTTTGGTTATATGGTTCTAACCAAGTATTTACAATCTTATCTAAGCATTGATTTATTTATCAAAAATATTAATGTTGATATGAATGGTAAACCATATTTTGAGGGTTTTGAGTATAACATCTCAAATACTGGAGAATATGTTTTAGTTGGCATAAGTCAAACAAGTCCTATCGGTTTAGATATTGAGTCACTTGAGCATGTTCTTAATAATCAAAAAGCAGTTAAAGCATACCTAAATATAGATGAACAATTTGATTATTATAATTCAAAAGATCCGGATTTTTTCTTATTAACTACTTGGTGTAAAAAAGAAGCTTTTGCCAAATTCACCGGTAAAGGCCTATCCATTTGTCCAATTCCACAAGTAATAAACAAGAAATTTCATATTAATTATATTGATTCAAATTTATGTTTAGTTTGTTTTACTAATGATGAAGAAGTGGAGTTGGTAAAGGAAACTAAATAAAAATTGACTGGTTTGACCAGTCAATTTTTATGTTATAAATGTTGAAGTTTATAAATCAGCGCCAAAGTCAGAAACAATAATTTGACCGTTTAACGCGCGTGATTCTTCACTTGCTAAGAATAATAAAATATTAGCAACATCTTCAGGCATACATGGTTGAGCATGCATTATATCAGCGTGTTTCATCATAGCACCAAACATTTGTTGATCAAGTGCTTTTCGGTCCATATTTTGAGTCATAGGGGTGATGATTGTGCCAGGGCAAACTGCATTACATCTAATGCCAGTTCCGGTAAATCTCATAGCTGTATGTTTGGTAACACCGATAAGAGCAGCCTTGGTAGCAACATAAACAGCTCCGCCTCCGCCATATTGTCCAGCGACACTAGCGACGTTAACAATAGTTCCCTTGTTAGCTGGCTCCATATACTTTAAAGCTTCACGAGTAACCATCATTGTTCCTTTTTGATTAATTGGAACAACTCTATCGAAATCTTCGTCAGTAAATTTGTTAATAGCTTTTAATCCGGTATCTAAAATTCCGGCATTATTAACTAATACATTAACTTTACCAAAAGCAGCAATAGCATCTTTAAATAAAGCTTCGATTTGATCAAGTTTAGAAATATCTGTAGAAACAGCCAAAACTTTTCCTCCAGCATCCTTAATTTCTTTTTCAACCTTTTTTAAAGCTTCTTTACGACGAGCACAAATAACGACAGCAGCTCCTTCTTGACTAAATAATTTTGCTGTTGCTTCACCAACGCCTGAATTGCTTCCGGTGATAACAGCAACTTTGCCTTCTAATCTATTCATTGTATTTTCCTCCGTACATAATTTTAAAATAAAAATGATTAAAAGAACATAAATGAATTACATTAATTTTAAAGTTTTTATATAAATACTTGACTTTTGTTTCAACCTTATTTAGAATAATTTTCAATAAGGAAAGAATTGCAATAAATGGAAAGAAATACGATTCAAAGGCAAGTTTTAGTTAAAGTTATCAAAAATTTAGCTCATTCAACTATTCCTGATATCATTGAAGCATGTAAAAAAGAGTTTCCGGCCATCAGTGTTGGAACTATTTATCGTAATTTAGATTCATTAGAAAAAGATGGCCTTATTAGAAGAATTCCTACTAAATTTAAGGAAGATGTCTATGAATCGACATGTAATCCGGTTCATGATCACTTTATTTGTACCCATTGTTTATCAATTTCCGATTTACCTCGTAACGAGAAATTTAATGAGTATACAAATAAATTTGGCGATTTAATTCAAGAATCGTCTATAATGTATTATGGTATTTGTAATGAATGCCTTAATAAAAAATGTTAATTATATTCGCAAGAATATCAATTATATAAAAGGAGGATACTGAAAAGTATTATGAAGAAGTATAAATGCTTAATCTGCGGATACGTCTGGGAGACAGATGATCCAAATCCAGTTTGCCCAATTTGTGGTGCGTCTGGTAGTGATGTTGTTGAGACTGAAGAAGATAAGTAGTTAATTGAAAGGAAAAATTAAAATGAAAGAATTAAAAGGTACTCAAACCGAAAAGAATTTACAAGCTGCTTTTAGTGGTGAATCACAAGCAAGAAATAAGTATACTTATTTTGCTAATGTTGCTAAAAAAGAAGGCTATGAACATATAAACGCTATTTTTACTGAAACAGCTGGTAACGAAATGGAACATGCTGAACTTTGGTTTAAAGCATTACATGGAATTGGCGATACCAAAGCTAATTTAAAAGCTGCTGCTGAAGGTGAAAACTATGAATGGACAACAATGTACAAGGAATTTGCCGATGTCGCTGACAAAGAAGGATTCCCAGAAATCGCTGGTCAAATGAGAAAAGTTGCTGAAGTTGAAAATGTTCATGAAAATAGATATAGAGCTCTTTTAGCAAAAGTCGAAGACGGAACAATGTTTACAAGCGATTCCGAAAAGACTATTTGGAAATGTAGAAACTGTGGTTATTTATATGTTGGAAAGAACGCTCCAGCAAAATGCCCATGCTGTTTACATCCAATGAGTTATTTCGAATTATATAAATAAACTCTAAATATATTGTTTTAAAAAAGTTGAGATCAAATCTCAACTTTTTATATTTAAAGGGGTATTTATAGGAGTTTTTGGAAAAAAATGATTTATGAAGATTAAATTTATTAGAATTTTACTAGTATAATCATTATTATAACCATACATTTTAATAGATTAAAAATCGCATTTGCTTTAAAATCTTCATTAGAGGTAATTTATAATGGAAAAGAAAAAAGAAAAGAAAGTAATTTCTAAAGAAAAACCTGTTAAAACTGACAAAAAAGAGTCAACAAAAAAGATTGATAAAGAAGTAAGTAAAGAAAGTTCTAATACTCCAAAAGCTTATCATGTTGTTAAAAGAGAAAGCGATAAAAAACGGTGTGTAAAATTAGCAAAAGGCGAGAAAGTTATCAAGACTTTTGATACTAAAGTCGAGGCTGAAGATTACGTTAAAGTAATGGCCAAAAATCAAGGCGCAACTGTAAGAATGCATGCAAGCAAAGGAAAAAACAAAGGGAGAATTCAATAATGGCAAATAAAGATAAAATATTAATTGTAACTGACACATGTTGTGATATTCCTTTTGGTTTAGCGAAAGAATTAGGGTTAGTGACCCTTCCTCTTCATTTTCATTTTGAAGGGGATCCGTACGATTATAAGGATGATTTAAATCATTCTGAGATGCCTATTAAGGTATTTTATAATCGCTTAAGAAATAAAGAAATTGCTCAAACAAGTCAAGGTAGTACCCAAGAAATTTATGATATTTTGGAGCCTTATGCAAAAGATGGTTATAAAATTATTTGTATAATTTTTAGCGCCGCCTTAAGTGGAATGATTAATAATGTTAATATTGTTAAAAATATGTTAAGAGAAAAATATCCTAAATTAGTTATGAATCCAATAGATTCAAAATGTTGTTCTTTAGGTGAAGGGTTGCTTGTTTATTCAACTGTCAAACAAAAAGAAAACGGTGCTACTTATGAGAAATTGATTAATTTTATTGAAGCAACTAAAACCCATGTTCATCATTATTTTACAGTTGGTGATTTAGGTGTTTTAAAAAGAGGCGGAAGACTCAGTGCTTCTAAAGCATTTATTGCTAATCTATTAAATTTAAAACCAGTATTACATGTTGATAATTTAGGTAGGCTCGTTCCATTATGTAAAAAGTTCGGACGCAAACAATCTTTAATTCAAATTGTTCAATATTATAAAGATAATTGTGATCACAATGATGTTATATTTATTTCTCATGGCGATTGTTATGATGATGCAAAATTTGTAAAAGATAAAATATTAGAAGTTAACAAAGATAATAAAGTGTTTATAATAAATGAGGTTGGTCCTGTAATTGGTGCTCATAGCGGCCCAGAGACCATTGCATTATTCTTTATTTCTTCAAAGGACAGGTTAAATTAAAATGATTATTGATGTATTAAAAAAAGAAAATATGTTAGCTTTAAAAACGCATGATGATAGCAAAAGAGCCGTATTAAGCATTGTTATCAATAAATATATGATTGCTGGATATGAAGCTAAATCTAAAGGAAAAGAATTAACTGACACTGATTGTGTTGGAATTATTCAAAAAACTATCAAAGAATTAGAAGAAGAAAAATCTAGTTTTGAATCAGCAAATAGAGTTGACGAAGTAAAAAATATTGAATATCAAATGTCTTGTATTTCTAACTATCTTCCAAAAATGATGAGTGAAGATGAAGTTAAAAAGATTATTTTATCTTTAGAAGATAAATCGGTCCCTATTGTTATGAAACATTTTAAAACGAATTATGCTGGTAAAGTTGATATGGGACTTGTAAATAAGGTCTTAAAAAGTTTATAATTAGTTTCACGCGATTAAATTAATCGCGATGGGGGTGTGGTTCAGTGGTAGAACAGCGGTCTCCAAAACCGTTGATGTGGGTCCGATTCCTTCCACCCCCGCCAAAACTGCTAAAATGACATGCTATTAATGACATGTCTTTTTTTATCCCCTACAGGGGATATATTTCGTCACTATATGTGAAAATATTCCGTTTTATAAATAGGTGTAGGGGTAGAAGGAATTGAGAGACTATATGGCAATGTTAGGAAATGTTATATATCGGGGTGTAGGGTAGCGAGATATTTTTTATAAATAGGGAAGATAGGAAGCGAAAACAGAGAAAAAGTCTCAATTCATGTCCAAACAGGGATAAAGGGTATACGGAAAATAATGGATGTTTAAATATCATTCGGTGTTGAAATGACTTCTGGAATAGGATTAATTCCTTCTGATTGAAGGTATTCTTTTACCCATTGATTGGCAGTTGTTTCGGTGACATTATATTCATTCATAGCTGAATCTTTAGTTAGTTCTTTTAAAATTTTTTTCTTCTAAGTTCTAATCTTGGTTTCGGATTAATGTACATTATTATTTCTTCCTAGTACATAATTTTAACTTAACAATCTTTACTTTTGCATTAACTATTCATAAATTAAAATTTATTGTCCTAAACTAGTTTACCGATGCAATAAAATACCGAAAATGATATAGTGTCGAATCTAATGCAATAAAATTAATGTTTTTAACGTTTTTTATATGTTTTTTTTGATTAAAAACGTTTTAGT
>DHEH01000004.1:214258-227881 GCA_002399785.1 Caryophanales bacterium UBA4855 | reverse complement strand
AAAATTTGACAAAAATAAAACGCGAATATTCGCGTTTACATCAATAAAATAGTATTTATATAATTTTTAAAAAGTGCCTCGAACTCTCAAACTCCCGATTGTTTCATAATTTTCCATACCTTATATTAAAATTATATAACTATTAAAATAATTTTAAATTATATTATAAAAATAACAATAATTGTGCATTCATTTTTTTAATATATAAAAATGAAAAACAAAGAAATCTTCTTAAAAAACCACTAAAACAATATTAAATTATTCTTATACAATAAAACCGTTTTTAACAGCATATAAGGCAAGTTTTGCCATTGAATCATATTCTGTTTTAAGTAAGATGTCCGATATATAGTTCTTAATTGTGGATTCGCTAAGAAAGAGTTTGTCGGCAATTTCTTTTCTATCATATCCTCGGCAATATAATCTTAATATTTCTATTTCTCTATCGTTCAATTCTTTAAAAATGACCGCTTCATTATAATTATTTGCAGGATAGATTGAATAACCACGATAAGTGTTCTTAATGATCGAAAGTAAATCGTCCATTGGAATATTTTTGTAAGTAAAAGATTCGACTTTCATTTGTTTAGCTTTTTCCACGAAAGATAATTCAGGAAAAGCGGTAACTAATATAATCTTTAATTTAGGAAAATTCTTCTTTATTTCTTCGATGTAATCAAAAGCATTATTATTGTTTCCGGTGCAAATATCGCTAAATAAAATGTCGATATTTGGGTGTGTTTTTAAAATATCCATAGCAAAAGAGATGTCTTTTAAACATGCTTCGACATGTAAATTATCATCTTTATCAAAAGCATTTTTTATTGTATCTAATAAAAGTTCTTGATCTTCAATTAAGAGCATCGAAATCTTATCCATACTTTGAATTTTAGCATATAAAATTTTTAAAAGAAACTTTAGGACGATTTTTGACGGCAATAATAGGATTTTTGTCTCTTTCATTTTAAACAATATTATTAGAAAATTACATTTAGAAAAACCCAATGAGCAAAACAATTAAAAGAGGTCTGATCATCACGTGTATTTTAGCTATCATTTTAGTAGTTCTTTTTAGTTTAGCTATTTCAAGTGGCGAAGAATTCATCATGTCTAATGGAAAACGCCCATTAATGGTTTTTGTTTATGGGTTAATAGCATTAATTATGTCAATAATGTTTGCTTATATAACAATTTGTTTGAACGATGATATTTTGTGGACCGGTATCTTAATTTTATATATTTTGTTTTTGTTTTGGATCGTTTTAAGGATCTTAAAAATAATGCTATACGTTGATAATGCTTTTCTTTTTCGTTTTGTTTGGTATTTATATTATGTTCCGATGATATTTAGCCCTTTTATAATGCTTGGGTTAACAAGTTATATCTTTATAAAAAAGAAGAAAGTTTATTATATTTTTTTAGGTATTTTATTTGCGATTAACCTAATTTTTCTTTTAATCGTTTTAACTAACGATCTTAGTGAATTTGTTTTTGTCTTTGATAAAACAAAACCAGAAGATACTTGGTCCAAATTAGGAAATTACACAAGAACATGGGTTTATTATGTGATTATGGTTATTATAATAATGGAACTATTATTATCAGGCATAATTATTGGGTATTTTACTAGAAAAAAGAAAATGTATTTTGCACTCATAATCTATTCTTTGTGCCTTATATTTATAATAATTTATGGAATTCTTTATATTTTAAATATTAAGATTTTTAATTATTTAAGTGATATGGTGGTGGTTTATATTTCACTTGGTTTTATTATTATGTTTATATCGACAAAATACGGATTATTTATAAGTAGTGGTGATTACGAAACCTTTTTCAATAATTGTGTGTTTCCATTAAGAATTGATACAAAAAATAATGAATTATTTGAAAATAAAAGTTATCAATTAAGAAACAAGAAGATTAATTTTAAAGAAAAAGTAAGCACCATAGGAGAGAACAAATTTATTGTTTTAGAAGACGTAAGTAAGCTTGAAGAATACAATGCTTTATTGCATAAACAACTTGATGACATAATTTCGAATAACGATATTTTAGAAAAAGAAAAAAAATTTAAAAAGCATTTAGAAGTTGATTATTCTAAAAAAATAATTAATGAAAGGGTTGAAAAAAATATAGATAAAGACGTCGCTAAGATAAACAAATTGGTATATTCGTTAAATGATAATTTTGATAAAAATAATAAGGATTTGCAGGAGATTTTGCAAAAAATTGCGCTTTTATGTACCTATGTGAAAAGAAAAACTTACTTGATTTTAATGCAGGAAAGCAATGAAGCGTTTACTCGTGAAAGCGTCCTTGTTTTTACCAAAGAAGTCTTAACAGAGATGAAAAGCAAAGTGAAAAATTTTGAAGTTTCTGTCACTGGTTTTACTAATATACCGGTATTTATGGTCTTAGATTTCGTTAATTTTCTCTATTCGCTTGTGGATAATCTAGAATCATCGTGCAGTTTATTTGTTATTTATTCTTATAAAAATGACGATTATCTATTTAAAGTTGGATTGATAGATTATAAAGGTAAAACCGAATCTTTTAAAAAAATAAATAGCGATCGTTTAAAATGGGAACTTGAAAAAGATGGCGAAGCTTATGTTTTTGCCTTGATGGAGAACAAAAATGTTTGAACAAATGTTTTTTAATTCTTTAACAAGAACTTTGTTGTGTATCATATTGATTTTGAGTATATGTGGAGCGGGTTTTGCTATTGGAGTCACCTTTATAACTAAAAGAAATAAATATTGGGTTTTGAGATTAATCAATTATATTTCGAAAGTATTTCTATTCTTTTTAATATTAATTTTTGTACAGTTTATAAAAGAAAATAATACTTTGCTTGATGTTAATATTATGGGATATTTTTTATATTTTTCTATAATTCCGTTGTCATTAAGTGTAGCTCTATTTATTGTAAGGAAAGATTTTGTTTATTTAATTGATATTGTCTCTTATATTTTGTTTTTACCAGTCTTTATATATTTAGGAAAACAAGTCTACTCAGTATTAATTATTATTGGTGTTTGCATTGAATTTTTAAGAATTGTTTTTACTTTAATAAGGGGTATAGAACAAGACAAAAATAGCTACAAGTTTTTTCTTACGAAACAATCTTTAGATAATATTAAAGAGGGATTGGCAATACAAGGAAAGAAGTTTAATGAATTTCAAAATGTTCCTTTTCAACAATTCACGAATAAACTTGAAATAAATAAGTACGACTCTTTAGAAAATATCCGGGAAAATTTAAAAAATAATACTAAATGCAATAAAGCGGTTTATGATCAAGATACATTTGTTTTTAAGGTGCAGAATGATTATTTCTTGGTTCGTAGACATATTGAAATTAATAATTATGAAATAGTTGTTTATTGTGTTAATGATGAGATTAAAGTTAAAAAACTTATAGAACAAAATTATCATATTGAACAAGCGCAGAATAAAGCTCTTAAGGAATATGTTAACAATATTAAAGAGATCGAAAAAGAAAATATTATATTGCAAACAAAGAGCAATTATCACAATATTCTTGGCGAAAGAGTCTCAATAATTCAGTGCATTTTAAATAATTATTTCAGCGAAGATAATTTTGATATGAAAAGCTTTAAAGAGAAGTTAATTATTAATTTAGATGAAATTAGTAAAGAAACAACAAACGATTTCAAAACTGAATTTAATAATTTGGTTAAGACATTTGAAATGGCAGGTTTTAATATAATTTTATCTACAAATATTGATGATATAAGTTTATTAAATTGTAAAGAATTTCTTGATATCGTCCGTGAATGTGCCACCAATTCTTTAAGACATGCTAGAGCAAACAAATTGTTTGTTAATATAAAAATTAATAAAGTAGCAATAAAAATAAATATATTTGATAACAAAAAACTAGTTATAGAAACCCTTAAAGAATCGACTGGATTGTTCTCTATAAGAGAAAATGTTAAATCGATGAACGGAGATATAGAAATACAATTTTTAGATGGTTTTGAAATAATAATTAATCTCCCTTATAACCAAAAATAATAAATAATTTAAATAAATATAATTAACAAAATGAACAACGATTTGAATTGTTTTAATGCTTTTTATAAATGTTTTTTCATCATATTGACATATATCAATATGATAAATATAATATTTATATTCTTAGAAAGGATAAAGTTATGGATAATAAGATAGCTAGCGAATTATTTAAAGTTTTATCGGACGAGACACGATTAATCATAGTCAAATTTTTAATTCAAAATGATGAAGTTTGTGCCTGTAAATTATTAGATTTAGTAGACTGTAATCAATCGACTTTGTCACATCATATGAAAATCCTTGTTAATTCAAAATTAGTGATTGCAAGAAAAGATTGGAAATGGATGCATTATTCAATAAATTATGAGCTATTAAATGATTTATTTTTGTTTTTAAAGAAATAAAAGAAGGAAATAATATGGAATACACTATGAAAGATAAATATAGATTAATTAAAGAACAAATTCTTATTCAAACTTCAACTGACCCTATAAAGATTGTTAAAAGTATAATGCATCAAGATTTTATTAGTATACATGGACCAGAACACCATTTTTTAGATGGAGCAGCTTTCTTAGTAGCTTATAAGAATGCTGGTGGAGATGTTGTTTTGGAAGAAGCATTGAATGAATTAATGGAAAGAGCTCAAACAATGCCAGGAGCAATGTGTGGGTTTTGGGGAGTTTGTGGTTCAACTTCTTCGGTTGGTGCATCTTTAGCTATAATTCACAAAACTGGACCTCTAACAGACAATGATTACTATAAAGATAATATGGAATATACATCATCAGTAATTAAAAAAATGAGCAAAATTGGTGGACCAAGATGTTGTAAAAGAAATGCTTTTCTTTCTGTTAGTTCTGGAGTTGAGTTTGTTTATAAAAAATATGGGATAAAAATGGAAGCTAGTGAAATTAAGTGTGAATTTTCAAAATTTAACAAGCAATGTATTGGCGAGAGATGTCCATTTCATAATAATTATAATAATAGGTGAGGTTTTTAAAAATGCCTTGCCAATCCTAGTTGTTTTTTGGTTTTTTGTTACTTTATTTGGTTCTGTTATTTATGCCGTTGTTATATAATATTAAATATATTTTTTTATTACACGAGCAGCAAATAGGAGAATTATATGTCTTATAGAGTTATTACAAGCACTAAAGAAGATGTGGTTAATGCCATAATTAAAATTGGGCCAAAAAGGGATCAAATCATGTAACAATGCGTGAACTTGCAAAAGAATGCAATGTATCAACTTTTAAGATTATAGATTTCTTCGCAACAAAGAAAGCCTATCTTGATTATGCTGTTCAAAGTATTGATGTTCCTTATATGGAAAAAGCATTTAAATTGGTAGATAGTGGATTATCAAATATTGAAATATTTAATGTTTTATTGGATGATTTTTTACTTGAACCAGACAAGGCTTTATTTTATTTATCTTATACAAATGATTTTGGTTTTGATCCAACCACCAATAATGAGAGACAAGAAACTTTTTTAAAGATTGCTAAGGTGTTCTTTAAAGATAGAGATTACATTGATGATGACCATATTTTGTTGTGCTGGGATTATATTACTTCAATGCTTTTTTATTATGCCGAAAAGATAATTCACGGTTGTATCGAAAATAACGAAAAGAATAGAAATTGGATTAATGGCATAGTTTTTAACGGAATATAATTTTCAAAATAACTTGTAAAGGCCAACTATTTTTCCTATAACCGTCACTTTTATAAAGTAAAAAGATATTAAATGTTTTGGATATAGGGAATATTAACTGGAAAAAATTGTAAATTTTTTTTGCTTTCAAAACTAAATATAATGAATAATAAAAAGCGATGAAAAAATCATTATATTAATGTTTTATTACGTTTATTTTAAAAATTTTGAGGTTTATAAGTCTTTTTATGTATGTTTATGAATTAGTATGCATATATGTATAAACCTATCGTTGCTCTTTTTATTAAGAATTGTTGCGCCATATCGCTTATATATAATTATTCATTCGTTTTAAAATCTATTAAATACCATATAAACTGATATAATTGTGGCATGGATAATTTAATTAGATCTGAAATTATAGATGCTATTAACAATAATAATTGGATTGAAGTGGTATATAAAAAGGATATAGGTAGTAAAGAAACGTATTTTAATATTGGTATAGAAAATATTGATCTAAAAAATAAGAAACTTGATGTAAGAATTTTTAATCAATACAAAAGTCTTGAAGTTGTTAACAATATAGCTTGTATATGTTTTGATAAGATAACCAAAGCAACAAGGCTTGAAGGAACATATTTTAAAACTAATAAAAATGTAATAGATGTAGTAAATAGCATTGAACCCAATTGGTTAAATAAGGGGTATTTCAATTTTCAGGTAATTAAATATTTTAAAAAATGTTATAAATACGATAATGATCCTTCCATTGATAAAATAATTAAGTTTGAAGGGATTAATTGTGAAGATTTACTAAATAATAAAGAAATTAAATTAAACGATGTTCAATTTAAGAATTTTATTAGTATTGTTGAAGAGATCAATGGGTATAGAGTAAAAAACTGTAATTTCTATTCTTTATGTTTAAGTGATTATTCTATTGTTAAAAAAGATAAAATTTATCCTGTCGTATATTATGAAGCGACTTTAAATTTTTTGGATAAAAGTTTACATATTGAAAGCGACCGTTTAGTAAATTCATCTTTCGGAATAGAAGGAAGAACAGTATCTTTAAATAACTATATAGAAGGAATCAACATAGATGATTTTAAAATTTTATTTAACAAACAACGTGTTGAAGTCATCGAATCAATTGAAAAAAATTTCGATATTAACGATAGATCTAATACTAAACCGTTTTTCTATTTGCAAAAACGCGAACCCAATCAATGTGTTTTTGACGCTTTAGACTCTATTGCCCAAGGGTATTACAATAGCGAACTTTCATTGCCGTTGAAATCATATTTTGGTTTTCATTATGTGTCTAAAACAAACGAATTAACACCAAATCTTTTTGTTACGAACAACAAGCAATTGAATTCAAATCAAGCAAATGTTTTATATCGTTCTTTAAAGGATGATGTTCTTTACATTCAGGGCCCTCCAGGTACAGGAAAAACCAATACAATTTTTAATGTTGTTATTAATTTATTTTTAAACAACCAAACGTGTTTAATTTGTTCAAACAATAATAAACCAATATCAGATATTTTTAATAAAATGAATAAGGTTGTTTTTAAAAAAACAGAAATAATGCTCCCTATAATTAGAATAGGGAGTTCTAATGTTATGATTTCTGCCATTGAGAGAATGAAAGATATTCAAAAATTTTTAAAAGAGAATCGATCCTATAAATTTGATGTTAAAAAACTTAATAAGAGTATTAAAGTTATCTCAAAATCTTATGATAATTTAATTTGTGCAGTCAATAATCATATAAAAGAACAAAACATCAATGAAGAAGTTGCATTGTTAAATAAAAATTTATACATTGTAGATAACACTAATATTCAAAATAAGATTAAAACAAAGATAAATTTATTAACTAAAAGTAAATCTAAATTAAATAGTACTAATATTGATTTTGAAATTCAACATTCTATTTCATGCTTTGAAAACGAAGATTTCATTGAGTTTCTTACATATAAATCGTACTCACATTTACAGAATTTATTTAAGAAGGAAAATTCATACTTAATAAAAATAATAAATATGAAAGATATGAATAAAGCTGTTTATGAATTAAACCAATATTTAAATAATAAATGTAATTTATTAAGATTTTTAGAAATTTTCCCTATTGTTTTAGGAACTAACTTATCTTGTGGTAATTTAGGACCAGACAGACCAACATTTTCATGTGTAATAATGGATGAAGCTGGTCAGTGTAATGAGGTTTCCTCTTTGGTTTCTATTGTAAGAGGAAAAAGGCTCATTTTGTGTGGAGACACAAAACAATTAAAACCTGTTTGTGTGCTTGAAGAAGCAATCAATAATAGGCTGATGAAAGAATATAATATTGATAAGACATTTAATTATTTAAATAATTCTGTTTTATCCTCAATGCTTTATAGAGACACATTTTCAAAAAATATTATGTTAGAGCATCACTATAGGTGCGCAAAGAAGATAGCTAATTTTGCTAATGTAAGATTCTATGGCGGACAATTAAAATTAGATAATAAAGAGGAGGGTGTTTTAAAATATCTTGAAGTTCACAATGTTAGTTCGAATAATTTGGATGTAAACGCTAATATTGACGAAGCAAAAACAATTGTTGATTACATTAAAACCAATAACTTGAAAGATGTTGGCATTGTTACTCCTTATGTCGCTCAAGCAAAATTAATCAATTCAGAATTGAAAAAAGTTTCTATTGATAATGTTAAGGCAGGGACAATTCATACTTTGCAAGGAAGTGAAAAAGATACAATTATATTTTCTTCTTCAATTTCAAAGCGCACTCGTGAAGGTGGAATGAAATGGATTAATGACAATTATCAATTAATTAATGTTTGTGAAACTAGGGCAAAAAAATCTTTTATTTTTGTTGGTGATAGAGAAATGATAAATGCCAGAACTAAAGAAAAAGATAAATCAGATCTATATAATTTATCTGAATATGTTGCTAGTAATGGTAAAACTATTGTAGTTCCATCGGAAAAGGTAATACTTTCAAATTTTTCCAACGATTCAATAAATGAAAAAGAATTTTTTGATACACTATCTTATTATTTTGGAGCTAGAAAAAATAAGTTTTTACTATCCAGGAATGTAAATGTCTTGAATGTGCTTACAAATATCGATGAGAATGATAAAAAAATTTGTGAAAAATATGAATATGATTTTGTTATTTACATTAAGAAATTATTTATCGTAAAACCAATCATGGTTCTTGAACTTGATGGACCTGAACATGTATATGATAAAGAGACGATGATAAGGGATAGGAAAAAAGAGGAAATAACAAATAAATATGGACTTAAATTAATCAGGTTTCCTAATTCACTTTGCTACAATTATCGACTAATTTTTAATACTCTAAAATTTCAATTTAAAGGAAAAGGTGATTATTTTGTTGATGTTATATCTCAATAAGTAATTCGTTTAATAATTTTTGATCTAGCTAAATAAATATCAACTCTGTAAACTGTATTTATATGAAAAATGATTCAACTTTTTATGATAATCTAATAAATTCGTATATCGATTCTGATAGTAAAACAGAATCTGATTTTTTACCTTCGTTTATTTATAACAAAACTGATCGAAACGATATAAAACAAGTTAAAGATACAATTATTGATAATTTACGTAAATGTGATGAATTTATTTTTTCTGTTGCTTTTATTACTGCTGGTGGCCTTGCAATTTTAAAAGAATACCTTAAGGAATTGGAGAAAAAGGGAATCAAAGGAAAAATATTAACTACTAATTATTTATGGTTTACTGATCCTAAAGCTTTACGTGATATTTCTCAATTTAAAAATATAGAGTTAAGAATGTTTTATATTGATGAAAACAACAAAACCGGTTTCCATACTAAGGGATATATTTTTAGATTTAATGAAAATTATAAAGCGATTATTGGGAGTAGTAATTTGACACAATATGCTTTGACTGTAAATAATGAATGGAACAATTTAATTGTTTCCACAAAACACGGGACAGTGATTAAAGATATTTTAAGTGATTTTGACCGCATATGGAAAAGTTCGGCTCCGATCGACAAAATTATTGATAAATATGAAGAAAATTATGTAGTCGAGTATAAAAAAAGAAATTTTGAAAAAGAACCAACAGTTTATATATTTAAACCAAATCCTATGCAAATCGCTGTTATGAACGAATTAAATAAGTTGATCGATAACGGAGAAAGAAGAGGTTTATTGATATCAGCTACAGGAACAGGAAAAACTTATGCTAGTGCATTTGCTGTGTCTTCAATTAGTAAATTTAAAGTTAAAAAACTTTTGTTTATTACACATAGAGAGACAATATTAAATCAAGCAAAACAAACATTTGAAAATATTTTTGGAAACAAGATTAAAACTGCAGTGTTATCTGGCAATAACAAGGATATTTCGGGAGCTAATTTTATATTTGCAACTGTAAACATGATTCGTGAGAAAAAAGTTTATGAATCTTTTTCAAAAAATGAATTTGATTTTATGATAATCGACGAAGTTCATAAAGTTGGCGATAATTTATACCAAAATATAATTAATTATTTCGAACCTAAATTTTTGATGGGTATGTCCGCAACTCCTGATAGATCAGACCATTATGATTTATATCAATTATTTGATCACAATATTATTTACGAAGTTAGGCTTCAAGATGCTTTAGAAGCTAGAATGTTATGCCCATTTCATTATTATGGTATTAGTGATGTCACGGTAAATGGGGAATCGATAGGTGACACTTCTGATGTTACGTTATTAACTTGTAAAGAAAGAGTAGATAAGATTATTGAAGAATCAAAATTTTATGGTTATTCAGGTGATAGGCTAAAGTGCTTAGTTTTTGTTAATTCAATTGAAGTCGGGAAAAAATTATCAAAATTATTGAATGGACGTGGATTAAAAACAAGGTTTTTAGATGGTGGTGATTCTCAAGAATTAAGAAATCAATCAATTGACCAATTAGAAGAAGATGATACAAATAAACCATATTTGGATATGCTTTTAGCAGTAGATATTTTTAATGAAGGTGTTGATATCCCTTCAATTAATCAGGTTATTTTATTGAGACCAACAGAAAGTTCCATTATCTTTTTACAACAAATAGGTAGAGGGCTTAGGTTGTATCCTGACAAGGAATTTGTCGTAATAATCGATTTTATTGGAAATTATTCAAATAATTATTATAAACCATTATCAATCGGAGTTAGCAATAAGAGCGATCTTGTTAAAACGACATTAAATCCAATAATTGTTGGTCCATCGACAATGGTTTTTGATTCAATAACTACCAAAAGAATTATCGATTCTATTGAAAAAGTTAATTTATCTCAATCAAAAAATGTTTTTAATCAATATGAAGACGTTAAAAACAGGTGTGGACAAATTCCAAATTTAATTGATTTTGAAAAAAACGGAAAATTATCTTCCAGAGTTTTTATGGATTATAAAATATTTAATTCTTATTATGATTTTTTAATAAAGAAAGATAACGACTACAAAGGGGTAATCAGTAAAACTCAAAGCAGAGAACTTGAATTTATTTCGTCTGCAATTGGAAACGGTTTACGTATTACAGAACCTTTATTACTAAGATGCTTGCTTGATGGAAAAGATGAAAAGTATTTTGCTAATATTATGAAAGAAAAAGGTTTGTTGTTTGATTATGATGTAAGAAATTCGATTATTTCTATTCTGAATTTTTCATTTTTTGATAAGAAGGGTTTAAAGGATAGACCATATTCATTGATTGATGTTTATAATGATGAAATAAAACTATCTAAAGAATTTTACAATGATTATCAGAATGCTGATTTTAAAGCGATGGTTGATATGATTTTAGAATACTCAATATATGAAAATAAAGTGGGATTTGCAGGGGATTTTGATAATAAGATGCTGTTTAAGAGGTATGAAAAATACACCAGAAAAGATGTAGCTAGATTAATAAATAACACTAGAAATGATGAATCAACAATGTATGGGTATATGGTTTATGAGAAATTAAATTGTGTTCCGATTTTTATAACTTATAGTAAAGAATTAGATGAACTTTCTACAATTAATTACGAAGATAAATTTATTGATAATTCAAATTTGACATATTTTAGCAAGAGCAATAGAACTTTAGATTCTTTGGATATGAAACAATTTAAAAACATAAATGATAGTAATGGTAAATTATTATTATTCATTAAAAAAGCAAATTTCAAAAACGCAGCCAAGAATAAAGAGGATTCCTCATTCTACTTTTTAGGCGATTGTAAAATTGATTATAGTAAAGGCTACGAACCAAAGGATACTTTTATGAAAGATGGAAAAACAAAAATTGTTAAAATGATTCTTCATTTGGATAAACCAGTTAAAGATGATATTTATAGATATCTAACTTTAAACATTAAGACAGACGATTAATTAGTTTTTCTACAACAATAATATCTGCAGGCAAGAAATCGACACTATTTAAATCTTGTTTTTTTAAAAATTTAGCATTTTCAGCTTCTAATAATTCGATGTGATCATTTTTTAATGAACATATAAAGCAATCCATTGTTAAGTGAAATGTAGGATATGTATAGTCAACAGTACATAAAAATTCATTTATTTTAATGTCAGCATTTAGTTCTTCCTTTATTTCACGAACTAAAGCTTGTTCGCTTGTTTCGCCAATTTCTAACTTACCACCAGGAAATTCCCACATATCTTTAAATTCTCCATATCCTCTTTGAGTGCAGAAAATTTTATCTTCTTTAATTATAATTGCAGCAGCAACATGTATATTCTTCATTTGTATAAATCCTTCTTTTTAATTATACCATTTAATACAAAATATTCATTGCCAATCCCTATTATTTTTCTAAATAAGCATTATTCTTTAATTGTAATCAATTATAAAAGATAATATTAGAAAGGAGCAATTTATGGTTAATATAACAGATACAAAAATTACAATTACGAATGGTTTGGATGAAATTATTTATTTAGAGTTTTCTAATATTAATGATAATACAATCGATGTTTTACATGTGGTTGCTAATGATAAATATAAAGGTCAAGGTTATGGAAAAGTCGTTATGGAGGAGCTTATCAAATATTTAGAATTAAATAATAAAAAAGCTAAACTTACTTGTCCTTTTGCAGTTGCATATTCTTTAAAACATCCTGAGTTAGATAAATATTTTATTAAATAAAATTCAAAATCCTTTGCTAATCCCTATTATTTTAATGATTTTGTTAAAAAGAGCTCAATAATTTAATTGAGCTCTTTTTGTAAATATTGATTGTAATAAATAACTATTTATTTGTTTTTCTAGAAGCAAATTTGTATAAAATATGTAATTTCCTAAGGTTATATCGTAGGATAAACATTGGAATCAAACTTAGAAAGCAATTGACAATAGCAATTGGTAAATTGATTGCATACCAACTTTGATATGGAGGAATTGCTAGAATGGCAAAACCAAGAATTGCGCCAAACATATGTCCCAATAATCCATAATTGGCCTCAAGAATATATCTTTTTAAATAATCTGTATTATATGGGTCATCAATCTTATCTTTATGGAATGAAGTAAAACCTCCAAGTTCAGGAACTTTATCTTTCCGTTTTTTAATTTGCATTTTTTCGTAAAAATTTGCTTCTTTTTTTCCTGCACTAAAACCAATATGAGATTCATCAAACCGTTTATTTGGTAATCTTCTAATTAAGAAAGCAAAAATGCCATCAATAGCTATTATTGTAATGACCATAATGGAAGGGTAAATTAATGTAAACCATAAATCTAAACCAAAAAAAGTATGAAAAATAGAGCTAAAAATTGTTGTTATTATGGCGGTTCCGATAATCAAAACAAGGTAAAAGATCACTTGATTTCTCCTTCATAAGAATATGTTA
>DHEH01000004.1:150125-214057 GCA_002399785.1 Caryophanales bacterium UBA4855 | reverse complement strand
GTATTTATTGATTCATCTGGATATATTGGTTTCATAATGTGAATAGTGTAACCAAAAACATCTAATCCGTCATTTCCAACTTTTCCAGTATCTCTTAAGGAAATAAAAATAGGAATAACAGGAACATTAGCTTTAGCAGCAAAATGAAATGCGCCGCTTTTATAAGGACGAGGTTTCGTGTAGTTTGTCCATAAAGCTTGCTCAGGATAAACAAGGATTTTTTCTCCTTTTTTTAATAAATTATTAGTGGCTTTTAAAAAATCTTTAAAAACATGAAGATCACTAGGAATAGGGAGAGTGTTGCAATGTCTAAAAAAGAATCCGTATAGCCCTTTAAAAGAAGTAAAATTACCTTCTCTTATTACTTTATATAGATCATGTTTATTTAATTCATCTTTAATAGCCCAATAAATCGCAAAATTATCGTAAGGATTGAAGTGATTAGAAGTTATAATAGCTCCAGCTTTAACTTCTCTAAAATTTTCAATTCCAACAACATCATCAATTATAAAAGCTTTTGTTTTTACAAGCTTTTTAATGAAGTTAAAAGCTATTTTATTAACAAATTTAGTTTGTATTTTTGAGGATAACTTTTTATATTCAAAATCAACTTCACCTTTTTTAAGTGGAATTGTTGGTGGATTAATATCTACATCAACATCAAATAATCCTTTAACTTCTAAATCAGCTATTTTCTCATTAATTAATTGCTGCTTCGAGTTCACCATCTTCTTTACCATATTCATTATTAATTTTAATTGCTTTTAAATTCTCTTCTTTAGCAATTGTTGATAAGTTTTCATAAGCTTTCCAATCACGAGCTATTTTTTCTGGAGAGTAATTCTTTTTAATTGTTAATATATCATCATAAAATGAAGTTAATTTAGCGTATTTCCGAAACAATTCTCCATAAAGAATTCCGTCTTCATGCCATGGTTTCCAAGCGATTTTATAGTGAACGATACAAATGTCTTTATCATTAAAAAAGTTGGCTTTTACAGGGGTTTTATTCCATTTTAATGGTAAATAACGTACTTGACCTTTACATAAAAGATTTAAACAATCTTGATCTTGAGCTAATGGGAAAGTTCTGACTTTTAATAAACTTAAGAACTTATTTAATATATCAAATTCTCTTAAACCTTTTAAATTCATAACCAAAACACCAGCATTGAAATATTCTTTTTGAGGAACACCTAAAACAATATCAGGATATGCTTTTAAATTGGAATCTAAAGGCATAACTTCTTCAGGAATACCACCAAGTAATTTACTCTTTAAGTTTGTTTCATAGAATTTAGAAATGTCGCCTTCAACTATTAAATCGCAATCAAGATAAATTGCTTTTTCATATTGAGTAAACAATGAAGGAATAAAGAAACGATAGTAGGTAGTGTTTGTATAATAATCTCTTGTATATAAAAGTTTTTTAAATTTATCTAATTCTTTATTTACATCAACAAATTCGATGGAAAAACCATCTTTCATAATGGAAGAAATTTGTTTTTGATTTTTTATAGATAAATCTGTTTGAAGAACATAAAAATTGTATTGATATTTTTTTGATGCATTCATCATAATTGACGTAAGACAAACGCCAAGCATTGGTGAATAGTTATTATCAACAGCGAAGAAGATAGGAATAATTGGTTTAGTTTTCTTTTTGTTCATAAAAATCTCCTTGAGGTATGGATAGATTAACATTTATATGTATAGGACCCTATCTAATGGGTGTATTTATAGGTATCTTCTTTTTATAGTTAACTCTCTTAATAAGAGAATGTGTCGTTATTATCTTGCTTTTTGTATATAAAAAATTTATATTATTCGTATGGAAGAGTTAAAATTTGTTATAGCAAAGAACCTTGTATTCTTACGAAAAACATATGGATACACTCAAGCAGAAGTGGCAAAAAAATTAGATTATACTGATAAAAGCGTATCTAAATGGGAAACAGGAGAATGTGTCCCGCCAATTGAAATACTAAAAAAATTGGCTGATTTTTATGAGATAACTTTAGATCAATTAGTCTCTAGTAATCCTTTATGTGTTACCAAAGAACCAACTCAAGAACGTGTTCATCATTCTAAATTAGCAATATCTTTATTAGCTATTATTACTATATGGCTCATTGCAACTTGTGGCTTTTCTTTTGGATATTTAAGTAATATCTATAGCGATTCCTGGCTTATTTTTATCTATGCAGTGCCTGCAAGTTTTATTTGCGCTATAGTCTTTAATACAATATGGGGTAATAAAAGAAGAAATTATGTTTTTATATCGTTTTTGATTTGGACTTTGCTTGCTGCATTTTATTTAACGTTTGTAGTTATATTCGATAAACCTCAATACTGGCCTATATTTTTTATTGGTATTCCAAGTCAAATAATAATTATAATCTGGTCGGGAATTAAAGGTGAATATCATATTCGTAGGAAAGATAAAAAATAGAATATTGTCACTAATATGGCCGAATGGTATTGGTCAAGATTACTAAAAAATCAAGCTGATGGATTAATCATTAAACTTTCTTGATTCGTTTTTATTATAAATTGATAAAATAATCCTAAAATCATCGTCTGATATAGGTCTATCAAACTCTAATTGACAAAACTTTACACCCGGCATTGATAACCAGTAGGTTTTAGCCTCGATGTTGATAAAAGCAGTCCTGCAACCAAAATCTCCTTGTGTTCCTTTTATTCCACCGTCATGTAAAGGTAAATTACTAATATACCCGTATTCTGATTCCAACTCGTTAACCAGTTCAATTAGTTCGTCATGATTTTCCGCTACTACAAAAAATGGATACCCTATACTTGCCATTATAAATACCAACTTTCTGGACGAGATTGTACTACGAATGCCACCTTTATGCAAGATCGCCTTCGTCAATAAACATATTTTGTAAACCGTTTAAATCTTATGCGAATCTTGTTATTACACTCATTGCAAAGAAACATGAGGTTATCTTGGTTTATGCTTATTTTTAAATTGTTAATATTCTTAAGAGTTAAATGTTTCTTATGATGAATATATGTATTCAAGTGGTATGTATTTTTATTTAGTTATCGCCTTTCGTTGTTAAGAAATAAATGTTTTATATTAAAAAGGAACATCATTTGATTAAGTTAGTATTACTAATATTGGTTGCTTTAATATTGTCACGAATAAATATTCTAATTTTGTTTATTTTCTTCCTCTAATTTTTGTAATATGTTCATAATATCTACATCAGTCTTGTTTATTAGTTCGTACAAATAATTTAATCCATCTAAACATTGTGCAAAACTCAAATCGACATCATTACTTTTTACAACTCTTTTAACTCTAGTTTTTATTTTATTTACTAATTCTATTGTTTCTTGAGTTAAAAACAAAAATAAGGTTTTTGCCATTTGTCGCATATCTTTTTTGTATTTAATTAATTGAAGAGAAGAGTGTACAAGATCACAGCTAAAATCATATATTTCTTTAATTTCTTTATTTCCTTTTATTCTTTCTCTAGCAACATCAATGAAATTAATTGATTTTAAGAATAGTAAATATAAAGGATTACCAGCATAATCTTTAAAAGAATAAAAATCAATATTCAGTAATTCTCTGTATGTTTTGTTATATATTTCTTTAAGGTATTCATCAACAGATTCGTTTTGAATCGAATTAAAAATTAAACCACAATATGCATCTATGCAATTATTTAGATCTTTTTTTCTAAAACTAATAACTGAGAAAAAAATAGATATCATTTCGATATAACTTTTTCCTCTCAAGACAAGGGAATTGTAATCATTTAAAACATAACTTGTAGCAAAATCAAATAATGTAATGA
Source organism: Caryophanales bacterium UBA4855 (assembly GCA_002399785.1). Lineage (GTDB taxonomy): Bacteria > Bacillota_I > Bacilli_A > RFN20 > CAG-826 > Onthovivens. Next base: position 210,224 of record DHEH01000004.1, on the reverse strand, counting down.
AAGATGTTTTTAAAATGTAGATATTGATGTCTTCATTTATATTTGAATATTTAATACATAAATCAAGTATGGAATGATTGTTAATAAAACATTGTTGTGAGATTGGTGAAGATTCTATAAAAAATGTTGGATCAGGAAAGTTGATTTGAGCATTTGCTTTAATTATTTTTCTTGTAATCTTTCTGATGTTCTCTAAACAGTCGTTGGTTAATTTATGTGTAAGTTCAATCAAATATTTTGTTTCAAAATCGTCAGCAGGAAAAATAAAATTGTGAGTAAGAATGCCTAGAGTTCGATATTGATGACCGATTCCTTTATCTTCGTTTAATAAAAAGGAAAGTGTTCCGTTATCACCTAAACATGAAGATAAATAAAAATCAGAGTCATGAACTCTCTTTTTAATAACGTTATACGGAAGATAGAAGTTTTTATTAATTACATATCTTTCTTTTCTATGCGGAATTCTATTTTCAACAGCTATTCTAAAAAGAAGATAATTTTCATCACTAAAATAATTCCTGTCTCTAGAAATCTGCATTATTTTTAAATCTTCAGTTAATTTTCTAAATAAAAGAAAATTTGGATTTATAGCTTGAGGAAGACTTAATATCAATGTCTTTGCTATAGTGCACAATTCGTATATAGCTGAGAATTCAAAAACTTGTTGATCAGAAAATTCCGTAAAGTCCATTGATTCAATCATTTCGCATATATCGTGATATTTCCTATATTTACTAAAACTACTATTTGGTATTGGTGTTTTCATTATTTTTATTGTATTTAAAGGCTAATCAATAATCAATTCTAGTTTTAAATTTCAAATAAAATTTACAATAGTATAATTGTTCTAACGATAAAATTACTTAAAAATAGTATGAATATTATTCGTTATTTGTAATATTTATGAAAGTTTAAAAGAATAACTATTTAAAACAATGTGAATAAAATAAGGGGTCTTTGCAAATGATTTTGCTATTTAATATTAAGTTATAAAAATGTGTGTTAACAAGTCTCTAATGCAATTTTTGACAATTCAACATTTTTAAGCTTTTGTGTTGTTTAGAAATTTATTTTAACTATTTACAATAATGGCATAAGTTGAAAAGGAGAAAATTATGGAAAACTTAGATAAGATTTATGCCGAGAGTGTGGCAAAAGAATACTCACCAAAAAACGATTCAAAGGTGGTTGCTTTAAGAAAATTGGATAACAAGGTTAAATTACCAGCAACAATTTTTACTTATACTTTAGGAATCGTTAGCGCATTGGTATTAGGAGTTGGTATGTGTTTAGCTATGGATGTAATTGGACCAAAAAGTATAGTAAGTTTGGTTGTTGGTATTGTAATAGGATTAGTAGGAATTGCTGGAATTTGTGTTAATTATCCTATTTATAAGGTAATTCTTAAAAAAGCAAAGGCTAAATATGCCTCAGATATCATTGCTTTAGCAAAAGATATTACAGATTAATATGGAGAGTAAAAGAACGAACAGAAGTCAAAGCAAATATTTTAATACAGCTTTATTGATGGATGAAGTGCTCATTCTTTTACTCGAGAAAAAAGATTTTGAATTTATAACAATTAAAGAAATTTGTGCAAAAGCAGGAGTAAATAGATCGACTTTTTATTTTCATTATGAAAACATAAACGATTTAATTAAAGAGTGTGATAATTATTTAAATGAAAAATTTATTGATAAATACAAAGGAAAAGAAGAACTAAATATAAAAACGATTTCATTGAATGATCTATATCTTGTTGATGATAAATTTTTGATTCCTTATTTAAATTTTGTTAAAGAAAATAAAACGTTTTATCGTGTTGTTTGTAAGAATACAGGAATTTTCGGAACTGTTGATCAATTCAATAAATTAACAAAGACTACCTTAATGCCTATTATTAATAGATTTGGTATTAATGAAAATGATGGTAAATATTATTTGGAATTTTTTATTAAAGGTATTATTGCAGTTGTGATGAAGTGGGTTGATAGTGGGTGTGTTGATGATGTGAATCATATCGCTTTAATAATAAATTCCTGTATTTCTAAAGATGATGATAAGAAATAAAAATAATGGGGATTAGCAAGGTTTTTTAAGAAAGCAAATAAAAAATCTCAACGGTTTAAGTTGAGATTTTTGTTTTAAATTTTACCAGATTGTTACTCTATTTTCTGGTGCCATCCACATTGCATCATCTGGTTTAATGTCGAATGTTGATATAAATTTGTCGCTATTAGAAAGTAATGTATTACTTCTTACTTTTCCAAAAGGATGTACATCAGTATAAGTAAACGCTGTCACTAAAACTGATTTTTTCGAAGCCATATGTTTTGCTACATATTTAAAGAAAGATTTGTAATTAAAATTATTATTGTTTTTTGCCATTTCCAAAACAAGACTAAAACCACCGATATCTGCCATAGCTTCACTAATTGTAATTTTTCCATCGTTTTCAAAAAATTCACAAGGGCAATATTCTTTTTTATCATAATTTTTGATTACTTGAACTTGTTTTTCCTTAAAGATTTTGTCATCTGCTTCAGGAAGAATGGAAGTTGTAAGTTTTTTCCCGTTTTTATCATAATAACTTCCGTTCGAATCAAAACCATGAGTCAATTCGTGACCCATAACAAAACCAAGAGAAGAATATAATTCTTCGGTAGAATAAGTTCTAAAATCACCTCTATTGGAGAACAAATAACCTAATGTAATTGTTATTGTATTTTCATCAGGCATATAAAAAGCATTTGCTAAGAATGGATCGATAATTTTTCCATAAGTTTGAGTTATTGATTCGTTATTTTTTATTGATTCTATTGCCATCAACCAAGATTTATAGTTACTAGCTCCTAACTCTTTAGATAATTTATTTGTCCAATCTCCAATATAAGAATCATAATTATAGAAATTTCCGTTTTTATCAGAGGAATAAAAATAAGAAGTAATAGTATCGGTTTTTCTTTAATTGCTTTAGCGCCATCTTTGCTTAACCAATCTGAATTATTTGAACGGGTAGTAAACGAAGAAACAAGACTTTCCAATACTTCACCAGCAAGTTCTTTATTTTCTTCATAAATGGTAGTTTTTGAAAAATCATCTGCCAAAGCCCAACTAAATAGTGGGTTAGCTTTTGCGTAACCAAATGTTTTTCCTTGTTTATAGGATAAAGCGGCAGCATTAGCATATATAAAATGATAAAGAATAACCGATTGTTTCGCGATGAATGGGGAATCCTAAAGTGCTTTAACAGTTGAAAGGAATAAGCGCGGGTTTATAGTAGCTAAGTAATTTAACGAACTATTATCAAAACCAGCTCCTGTGCAAATGGTCTCAAACGATGTTTTTAAATTATTATCTTGAAAAATACTATTTCCGGTAGTTGGGTCGAAAATTTTTGTTTCCTTATCTTCTATATCTTTATAAGTTGTTTCAAAGTTTGTTTTTTGCTTTTTTGTGAATTCAATAAGTGAATCGGCATATTCGTTAGATTTATCTGCGCTGAGACCTAATTCTTGATAATCAGATGACCAGTTTGTTTATATATTTGTGACAGTTTCTTCTTTATCGAGTTCTAATCCGGTCATGTTTATGGCACCACACGATATATCAAGTGTTGTGTGTCTTGTTCCGTCTTCGTCTTCGAGATAATTTAGTGTTTCTAAGTCATAATATGGAGAACATCCGTAATTTTTAAACATATTAGAACAAGTAGTAAGCCAGTCTGTGTCCATACTTATGTCAGTACAACTAGCGATCTCTTCAACTATGCCATCTTCTTCAAGAAAAGTATAGTCAGCTTCGCCTTCTAAATAATCTAAGGCGCCTTTATATCTTGATGAATATTTTGAATCTGAACCAATCAGTTCCTTCATTTTACTTATGCAAGTATCTGTAATTACTGAAAAATCAACAAGTTTAGTTTTAATATAAAAAGATTTGCTATTAATTCCTTCGTCATCTTCATCATAGAAATAGAAACCATAATTATTTGCGGTTGTAAAATCGTCTTTTTCATTTGTTCCAAAGTATTGATAAAATCTTGCAAGAATTATATCGAGTTCTTCTGTGGTCATTATTTTAGTTTCGTCTAAGAAATCACTGCAAAGACCATATTCAGCAATCCAATCTACTGCACTTTGAACTTCTGGAGTTGTAATTACAGCTTCATCTTGGTTATTAATTATTGCGTTATAGACTCTTTGACCAACCAATTCAGGCATATAATCCTTAAAAGCAGCTTGAAGTAATCTAATTATGTTTCCTCTAGTATAAGTTGTATCTTTGGTTAGACCAGCTTTTTCCAATAATTCGCTAGCCGTTAATCCTCTATTATAATAAGCAGTCTTTTTTGCTATATATTCAGATAAACCGCTGCTAACAATAGGATCTACAATATCTGGATCTGGAGTAGGGGTAACTCCTGAAGAACAAGAAGATACTAATAAACAAAAATTTATTGATAAACACGTAATAATTTTCTTTTTCTTAAATTATTTCCTGTAATTTTTTACTTGTTTTTATTTTAACATAAAATAATCTAAATTATGAACTTTTGAAAAATAATGGGTATTTGCAGTGGATTTTAGACTTATAGAGTATATTTACTTCGTTCATTAAAAATGTATTTTGATTTTTCTCTTTGTTTTATGAGGGTTTTATATATGAAAATTATATAAATATTAATCGATAACAAGTATGAGTTAAATTCTTGGTTTGATTGATTTAAATAATCTTATAAATTATTTTAACAAATGCATTTTGGTAGAAAAATATACCTTTTTTGTTCATTCAAAGCGCTTACATTTTTTAAGTTTACGCAATTTTTTATAAGGTTACGAACACTTAGCAATAATATTTTTTTCTCTATTATATACTGATGTCAATCTTATTGTTGGACGTCTTTTATTTATAATTGAGGCAAAAAACAGAACGGATAGACGTTTTAAAAACCTTATGTTTCTTAGTTGTATGTTAATTAAATTAGGAAATAAAAGAAAAATGTTTTATATTAGGAGGAATAATTAAATATGAAACGTATGAAGAAGATTGCCGTCGCTTTAATGGGTTTATCAATTGCATGTGCACCCGTTTTAGCAAGTTGTGGAGGAACTGATACACCTGTTACTCCTGATGAGAAGACTGTAAGTAGTATTAGTATTACAAAAAAACCTACTAAAACCACTTATAAAGAAGGTGAAAAGTTTGATAAAACTGGAATGGTTGTTACTGCAGTTTATAGTGACAAAACAAATGAAGTTGTTACTGATTACACCATCAATCTTACTGGTGAATTGAAAACTACTGACACCAAAGTTATTGTTACATATAAAGAAAAAACAGCTAATGTTGCAATTTCAGTTAAAAAAGTAATTACTGTTACAAATCTTGTTATCAAAACACAACCAACAAAGCTTGCTTATGTTGAAGGTGATTTGTTCGATACTGACGGCCTTGTATTAACTGCAACAATGTCAGATGGAACAAGCAAAGATGTAAATGACGGATTTACTGTTGATAAAAAAGCTGGATTAACTATAGAAGATACAACTGTTGTTGTTACTTATTTAGAAAAATCAGTTAATGTAACCATTACAGTAACTAAGAGAACTGATATTACTATTAGTGCTTTAGCAACATATAGAATGGAAGCAGAAGATTTAAGTACTGGAAATGCTCAATTAAGAGAAGATTTTGTTACTGCTGGAAGAACTTTTATCGAAGAAGGTGAAGGCGCAAGTAATGGTAAGAATCTTTGTGGATATAAACCAGGTTCGTATTTTACAATCAATATTCATTGTGAAGAAGATGCCACAGTTTATATCACTTCTAGAATGTCTGATACTAATACCAATTATGTATTAAAGAACGGATTGAAGGCTGAAGTTGATGGAACAATCGTAGAACCAACTAATGATCCTCAATTTGAATATAGTGGAGGAACTGATTTCTGGAACTGGAAAGATGTAATTTACGGAACAGTTAATCTTTCAAAAGGCGATCACGTATTCAAGATTACTTCAATTGATCAACGTCCAAATCTCGATTATTTTGAATTCCAAGCAACTAAATATAATGGATTAAGCGAAGATAAAGTTTTAACTGGTATTAAGGTCGCTACTAAACCAACCAAACTTGCTTATGATGTTGGAGATAAATTTGATGCAACTGGAATGGTTATAAAAGCTGTTTATTCAACAAAAGAAGAAGAAGTAATTACTAATTATACTATCGATAAAGCTGATGTTGCTTTAACTGAAAGCGATACAAAAATCACTGTTACTTACGAAACATTTACTGCTGAAATCGCAATTACAGTTGGAAAAGTATATCCACTAAAATTAACTGCTTTAGGAGATAATGTCTTTGAAGCAGAAGATTTGACACCAGATGATAAGTGGATTATGCGTGATGATATGGCTGGACAAACATCTTATGTTGTTAATTCTGATGGTTCAAGTGGAGGAAAATCTATTGAAAGATATGCTCCTGGAACTATTATGACTTTACCATTTTATGTTTCAGAAGATTCCAAAATTCACTTTACTGCTATTGTTAGTAATTATGATGAAATTGTTCTTAACGATAAAGTCGAATTCAAGATAGATGACACAATAATTGCATCTGATAACCCAACATTAGGTCATAGACACGGAACTGATTGGTGGAATTGGAAAACTGCTGATTTTGGTGCTTTCGAATTATCTAAGGGCGAACATACCTTAACTATCAATATGAAAACTGATAGACCAAACCTTGATGCATTTAATTTCCATGTTATGAAATTAGGAACTGCAGAAGAACCTCATACAGTTAAATCATTAGGTGTTAAAACTCAACCTACAAAAGTTGCTTATACTGAAGGCGAAACATTTGACGGAACTGGTCTTACTTTAGAAGCTGTTTATAACGATTCAATGAATAAAGTTATTACTGAAGGATTTACTTTTGATAAAACAGGCGCTTTAACTGCCGAAGATACAAAAATTGTTGTTACTTATGGTGAATTAACAGTTGATGTTGCTATTACTGTATCTCCATTAATTCAATTAACATTGGCCGAAGTTGGAGATCATAAATTTGAAGCTGAATCTTTAGTTCCAAATGATGGATGGATTTGGAGAACCGATATGGGCGAAAAATCCACTTATACTATTGATAATCCTGAAGCAAGTGGTTCTAAATCTATTGAAAGATATGCTGTTGGAACTGTTATGACAATGAAATTCAGTGTTGCAGAAGCCTCAAAACTTCATTTTAGTTCTACAATGTCCGACTCAAAAGCTTATGCTCTTGATGGAAATGTTGATTTCAAAATTGATGAAACTGCCTTAACTTATGACGTTAATCCTACCTTAGGATCAAGCAGTGCATCAACTTATTACAACTGGCAAACTGCATGGTTTGATGAGATCGAACTTGCTGCAGGAACTCATGTCTTAACTATAACAATGACAAAAGAAAGACCAAATCTTGATTGCTTCAATTTCCATATGACAAAAGTTGGAGAAATAGTTGAAGAACATACTTTAACTGGAATTGAATTAGTTGCTGCTCCAAGTAAGACTTCTTATTACGAAGGAGAGAAACTTGATTTAACTGGTCTTCAAATTAAAGGTCAATATTTAGATACAAAGAATGAAGAGATCACAACTGGATATACAGTTGATAAAACTGAAAATTTAGTTGCTACTGATAAAGTTGTAACTGTTACTTATGAAACATTTACTGTCACTTTCAATATTGAAGTTATTGCTCAAAGCGACATTACAGCAATTACTGAAAATAAGACTATCAAAACTGAAGCTGAAAATATCGATACTACTCATATGACTAATAACGGAAAGGGGTTTATTGAAAATAATGCAGAACACTGTAGTGAAGGAAATTGCTTAGGAAACGGTACAACTGGATACGCTGATTTCTATTATAATGTTGAGTCTAAAACTAAAATCGACATAAAGGCTTCCATTTGTAAATATGAAGACTTGTTAGCTACAAACGCATTTAAAATGTTTGTTGATGGAGTAGAAGTTTCACTTACTGATCCTACATTAAAATTAGGAAGAGCAAGTGATGGTTCAAATGATTGGTTTAATTTTAAAGAATGCGTATTTAATTCTACTGAAGTTGCTAGTGGAAATCATAAAATACAAATGAAAATACTTGGCTGTAATGTAGATTTTATTGAAATCTCATTCGCTAAAGTTGCTGCTTAGTTGATTTAAAGTATCGAGAGAAATTCCATATTGAATTTCTCTCGATTTATAAGAAAGGAAATAAATATGAAAAGGATTAAATTATTAACATTAACCACTTCATTATTAAGTGTTCTAATGTTAGCTTCCTGTAATGTAAATACACCAATTATTGATGATGGTGGAGATATTACAGAAGGCGATTTTGAATATGAAGATCCAACAACTGGAATTGTTCCTGATGATGGAAACGGTGATGGTGATGGAGACGGAGACGGACCAACAAATAATTTTGGTGATTTAGATATCGAAGTTATTTCAACAATTAATGCTGACGGAACTTTTGTTGCTGAAGCAGAAGATTGCGATACAAGTGGCTGCACTTTACAAGCTGGATGTGGTGGATTTTTTGAGACTCCAGGGGCTCCTGCTACAGCAAGCAATGGCATGTGTATAGCGTGTATTGCTGCTCCTTCAATTCTTGCTTTCTCTTTTACTCTTGAAGATAAATGCAATGTTGAATTTCAAACTGTTAGTGCTAAATACGAATCTTCTTTTAATTTAGATGAAAATGTTGCGTATTATATCGACAAAAAAGCTGATGAAACATTCGCTAATACATTAACATCTGGTGGATTTAAAGATTTCGGTCATACCGAACAAAATCAATGGTATAACTGGAAAACAGTCAGTTTAGGAAGTTTAGATTTAGCAAAAGGTACACACACAATGTATATCAAAGTCAATGGTGCTTTCCCAAATACAGATTGCTTCAATTTAGTAGCAACAAATTACGGAAAATAAAGGAATAGAATATGAAAAGAACATCAGCAGTTATTAATTTATCAGCTATTGTTATGGTGGCTTCGCTATTAGTTGTTGCTAATACAGTCGCTTATGCAAATGGTGGTATTATTGATACATTTTTATCAAAATCATCAATTATTATCGATGATCAAACTACTGAAGCTTTAACCCAAGGAAAAGCTTTAGCAAAAGAAATTCAAGGTAACGGAACAGTTTTATTAAAAAATGAAAACAATTGTTTACCATTAGCTAATAATAAAGTAAACCTCTTTGGTTGGGGAAGCAGTGATAATGGCTTCCTTTATCAAGGTGGAGGGTCAAGTGAAGGTGGATATTCACAAGATAAAATATCTTTATATCAAGCTTTTAGAGATAACGGCATTGAAATTAATGAAGATTTAGCATCAGCTTACAATAAATTATCTTATAGAAGAGAAGGTTCTCCTGATCAAAATCAACATTCGACTTATTATCGTACATATGATCCAGATACATCATTTTATAGTGAGGAATTAATGAATAATGCAGTAGAATTTTCAGATACTGCAATCATTGTTTTATCAAGAAGAGCAACTGAAGGCGATGATTTACCAAAAGTTCAATATGATGAAAACGGAACAGTTGATACTTCAAGAAATTATTTAGCTCTCTCCAAAAGAGAAACTATCATGGTTAGAGAAGTCACTAAAAAGTTCGAGAATGTCGTTGTTTTAGTTAATTCAAGTGCACCAATGGAATTAGGTTTTGTTGATTATTCCAAGATTGATGCTTGTATGTATATTGGTTACCCAGGATTTTATGGAACTGAATCAGTTGTAAAAATCTTACGTGGTGATATTCAACCAAGCGGACATTTATCTGATACTGTCGCTTACGATTTAAAAACTGCCCCATCTTATGTTAATTGTGGCCCAGATGCCACTCATACATATAGTGGAAAAGGTGGAAGATACACTGATTATGCTGAAGATATTTATGTTGGTTATAAATGGTATGAAACAGCCGATGAAGAGGGTTATTTCGATGATGCTGAATTAAATATTTATGGAAAAAATAGACGTGGATATGATGCTATTGTTCAATATCCATTCGGATATGGCTTAACTTATACATCTTTCTCTTGGACTGTTGAATCTATCAAAAATAAAGAAGGTGTTGTAATTAATAATAATTATGAATTAAAAGCAGACGATGAAATTATTTATACAGTTGCTGTTGAAAATACCGGAACTGTTGAAGGAAGAGATTCTGTTCAACTATATTATGGTGCTCCATATACAGTTGGTGGAATTGAAAAATCAGCTATCAATCTTGCAGATTTCCAAAAAACTAGTCTTCTTCAACCAGGAAAGAGCGAATTATTAACCTTGACTTGCAAAGTTTCAAATATGGCAAGTTACGATACTTATGATCGCAACAACAATGGTTTTATGGGTTATGAAGTTGAAAAAGGAAATTATTCATTATCTTTAAGAACTGATGTTCATAATAAGAAAGAAAATTCTAAATTAATGAATTCTTATTTAGAAAATACATTCCAAGTTGCTGGTGAAGGTTATAGATATGAAACCGATGAAGTAACAGGAAATAAAGTAGAAAATAGATTTACTACTTATACAAATGCTACAAGTGGAGCAAGTTCAACATGTGTTGAACCACAAACAAAATATGCCTTATCTATTGATGGAAAAGACAACAACGTCAATTACAATCAAGAGATTACATATTTAACAAGATCGGATTTTAAAACTACTTTCCCAGTTTCAACTGATACAAGAAAGATGACTTCCGAAATGTACAATAATGTATTCGTAGTTCACGATCCATTCGTTAATGATGAAGACGTTATGCCTACAACTGGTTCAACTGCTACAAATCTTACATTAGATGATGTTAAAGGATTACCATATGACGATCCAAAATGGCAACAATTAATTGAACAATTATCAGTTGAAGAATTAGCAAACTTAAGTGCTGGTGGCGGATTCGGAACTATTGCTATTCCTTCAATTAAAAAACCAGCTTGTAAAGATTCAGATGGTGGAACAGGTTTCACTAGCGGAATTGCTACCGGTGAAGATGGACATGCTATTAAATATCCTGCAAGCAACATTCTTGCTTCAACTTGGGATATTAAACAAGCGTTCAAATGGGGAAACGCAATTGGATCTGAAGGTCAAGCCTTAGGTATTCAAGGATGGTATGCTCCAGGATGTAACGTTCATAGATCTCCATTAGGTGGAAGAAACTTTGAATATTTCTCAGAAGATGGATATATGTGTGGTTTATTCGTTGCTTACGCAATCAAAGGTTGTACTGAAAATGGTGTTTATGCTTATATGAAACACTTTGCCGGAAACGATACAGATGAAGGTAGAAACGGACAATTCAAATGGATGAGTGAACAATCACTTAGAGAAATCTGGGCAAAACCAGGCGAAATTGCTACTAAAGTTGGTGGAGCAAATGCCATGATGGTTTCTGTCGATAGAATTGGTGCTACTCGTGCAACTGGATCTTACGCTTTACTTACCTCTTTATTAAGAGATGAATGGGGATTCCGTGGATCAACCGTTACTGATTACTATCAATCAGGAAATGTTAATGATTTAGATGAAGGAATTAGAGCTGGAAACGATTTGGCTTTAATGCCAGGCGGAAACCATACATTATTTGATGAAGATAAGAAAGGATGGAGCGCAACCGGAGTTAAAGCTCTTCAAAATGCCGGACATAACATACTTTTCACTTACATTGATACAGTTTATAGAACTGAAGTTGGTACCGGAATTGATCTTGGTTCACAAACCGGAACAAGAGCCAATACATCTAGTGGAGAATGGTGGAGACCAACTTTAATTGGATTAGATGTTAGTGTTGCTATTGGTCTTGTTGCTTGGGGCACATTAACTGTCATCTTTACTTGGCGCAAAAAGAAAACTGTATAAGGAGAAATTGTATGAAATTAAAAGAAAACATGAAATTATTCATCTTTGAAGCCATTGCTGCTTTATGTGGAATTCTTACAATAGTATTTGCCGCTTTACCTGCTTACTTTGAAGCAGATAAAGATGACTTATCATTATTACAAATGGCCTTTGGAAGTGGTGATCGTATTCAATCAAACGTATTATTAGTATTTGCCTTTATTATGTTGGTACTTGGTGTTGTATGTGCTCTTACTCTTGCCGTATTTCAAATAATACATGCCAAATTCTTAAATGATAAAGTGATCACAATTATGGCGATTGTTAGCGGTGTATTGATTCTTGCTGGTGGTATTATTCTTGCTTGTGGATTATTTATCTCAGGTCTTGATAAAGCTAACTCTTCATTAGGGTTTACTCAAGGCAACCGGGGAATTAAAGCCGGAATGATTATTACCCCAATTTCCGCTTTAATATCATTTGCTCTATGTTATCCATCTGCTTTAATTATCTTGCATCACAAAGATTTAGCAGATAAAGAAAAAAGTGCAAATAAAAAAGAAGTTAAGATGTAGTTACTAGCAGTTTAAAAGGAAAACTAATATAATGGTTTACGGAAATATTTCCGTAAACCATTTATAATCTATGATTAACATTGCAATTATTGAAGATGAGAAAAAAGAACAAGAACTTTTAAAGGAATTTTTTAAAAAGCTTTCAGAAAACTTAAATGAAAAAATAGCTTTAAAAGTTTTTAACAATGGAAAAGAGTTCTTATTTAATTTAGAATTTGGAATTTTTGATCTTGTTCTAATGGATATCGAATTAAGTAGCGATATAAACGGAATTGAAGTTTCAGAAAAATTACGTGAAATTGATTCAGAAGTCGTATTAGTTTTTATGACTAATTTATCCCAATATGCAATTGAAGGATATAAAGTTAAAGCTGTCGATTACATTGTTAAACCTATTTCTTATTATGATTTTTCTAATAGAATGACATCTATTTTTAATAATATTAATACTAAGAAGGTACAAAAAGTACTTATCCAATCGAATGGTGTTAAAGTTGTTTTGCTTGTTAAAGATATTTTCTTTGTCGAAGTGCTAAATCACTCACTTATTTACCATACAAAAAATGGTGATTTTATGTGTAGAGGTTCATTAAATAGTTCTGAAAAAGAATTGAGAGATTACCATTTTTCTTTGTGTAATTCGTGTTTTTTAGTTAATTTAGCCTATGTCGAAAGTGTTGATGGATATAACGCGATTGTTCATGGTGAAAAGTTATTAATTTCACATCCAAAAAGGAAGAAATTTTTAATTGATTTGAGTGGGTATTTAGGACAATGATCGAGTATTTATATCCTATTAGTGGATTGTTTTTTTATCGATTGATCTTTATGGGGTGGTTGATATTTGGTGAGGGTTTATTTGTTTTTCGATTTCAAAAAAAGAGTCATTTTTGGCTTAGAGCAATTCTTGCAATATTAGCTTGTTTTATCTTTGCTTTTATATTTCCTATTCCAACTTCAAACGCTTTTTATTTGATGATTATGTTTTTTTTGATGTTTGTTTTTACGTATTTTGCTAGCATGTTTTTGTTCGATGTTGAATGGAAAATGCTTTTATTTTCGATGATTAGCGGCTATACGATTGAGCACATTGCTTATGAGACTTATTTTTCTTTGAGTAATTTTTTAAATTTAAATGAATATCAAAATGGTGGTATGTATTCCAAAGATACATTGGGTTTATTTAGTGGCCCAGTTGATCAACTTATATATTTTAGTTCTTATATTATTATTTATTGGTTGATGTTTATTCTTTTTGCTAATCGTATAAAAGGCAGCCAAGAATTCGACACTAATTCCTCAAAATCTAATTTAAAATTCTTAGTCATTGGTACGTTCTTTTTAATTACTGATATCGTTATAAGCAGTACGGTATCGTTTTATGCCACAATTCATTATGAAAGAATTTATATCGGAATTATTTCAATTGTAATCGCTTTATGTTGTCTCATTGGTTTGTTTTTCTTATTTGAAATGTTCTACGGGAACAATCTAAAACACAACATAGAAATTGTAAAAGAAATTCGAAAAGAAGAAAAAAACCAATATCAAATTTCAAAAGAAACTATAGATTTGATTAATATTAAATGTCATGATTTTCGTCATCAAATTCGTAAACTTGGTAAAGAACAAAACATTAATGAATCAGCTATTGAAAACGTTAATAAATTAATAAATATTTACGACTCTTCAATAAAAACCTCCAATAATACTTTAAATGTTATTTTGTCTGAAAAGTCTTTAGTATGTTCTAAGAAAGGTATTAAATTCTCATGTATTGCAGATGGAGAAGTACTTAATTTTATGAATGAAGAAGATATTTATTCTTTATTTGGCAACATTATTGATAACGCAATTGAAGCTGTTTCGAACTTATCTAATGATAAAAAAATTATTACTCTAAGAATTAAAGCAATAGGAAACATGATATCAATATCAGAGAAGAATTCCTTTGATAACGATATTAAATTAGTCAACGGATTACCAAAATCAAATAAAAACGATACCGTTCATCATGGTTATGGATTGAAATCTATTAGATTAATTTGCGAAAAATATCATGGAACAATGCAAATTAATTATGACAATAACATATTTAATATAACCTTATTGTTTATTCCTTTAAAAGAGAGTTAATATTCAATATCCCTTGCTAAATCACCTTATTTTGTCTTAATTTTATTTATTGTATGTGTTACTTATTAAATAACATATTAAATTTTATACAAAATAAATAAATCGTTATTTGTTTTAACCTTAAAAGTTTGTGTTATAATGTTTCAAATGAATTTTTTTCATGAGATCATTACAAGTAATTTTGTTATTTGGGTTTCGCTATTTTCCTTTTTAATAATCTTTATAGGAAATCGATTTAGCGATAAGTATACCAACATTTTATTTTTTGTTTTTATCGGAGCATTGGCAATTCTTGATGCTTCATCAATTCTTGATTATTATTTTAGGACGTTAGATACTTTAAATAATTGGCGATATGTAACATCGATTTTAGGTTATTTATTACGTACATTATGCATTGTTATATTGGTTTTAATTTTGTTCAGAAGAGAAAAAATAGCAAAATTCATTTGGCTTTTACTTATTCCATTAGCTATAGAAGCTATATTTGTTATAACTTCTCCATTTACAAAAATTGTGTTTTCTTTTGATGAATTAAATAATTTTCATAAAGGTCCGATTGGTTTACTTCCGTTAATTATAAGTGGCTTTTATATTGTGTTGATGTTGGTTTTAACGTTTGTTTTTTCTTCTAAATTTGATCGTATAGAAGTATTGACAGTGTTTTTATTAGCGTTTGTTGCAATAATCGGTTCATTTTTGGAGTCGTTTTTTAATTATAGTTTTTTGACCGAAACAACACTAATGATGTCGTGTCTCTTTTATTATCTATGTTTATTTATTAGACATTCTCATGTCGATGATATGACAGGAGTTTTTAACCGCCAAAGTTTCTTTCAAGATGTTAGTAAATTTTATAAACCTTATTTAGTTTTGATTATGGTTGATTTAAATGGTTTAAAAGCAATTAACGATACACAAGGACATAAAGAGGGAGATAAAGCATTGTGTACTTTGGCAAGTTGTTTAAACAACTTTTTATATAGAGGATTTAGAGTTTATCGTATTGGTGGTGATGAATTTATGGTTATTGCTATCAATAAAAGCGAAGCAGATGTTAAAAAATATATAGCTTTAGTGAAGAGAGAATTGAGTCTTACTCCTTATATGGCTTCGTTTGGTTACGCTAATTATTTTAATAAAAAAGATCTTGAAAAAGCTTTATTCGAAAGCAATCAAGCAATGTATAAAGATAAAAAGAATTATAAAAACAAAATGTAAGTTTCAAACAAAATAATGGGGATTTGCAGGGGATATTAAAAAAAGTCATCGTTTCGATGACTTTTTAATTGTTTAATTATTGCTTGTGTATTTGAATCGAAGAAGTGCAGTTTTTCAGTATCAAAATATATTTTGCATTTATTGTGTATGCTGATTTTATGATCGACAGGAGTCTTAGATATTAAGTCAACACCAGCAAATTTGGTATGAACATAATATTCATGTCCTAATAATTCAGCAACTTTAATTTCGATATCAAATCCATTTTCAACCTTATCAAATGTTGTGTGTATATCTTCAGGACGAATACCTAAAATTATATCTTCAGGAATTTTCCTTCCTTTATATATATATGCTCAGGAACATTCAATTTGTTACCGTCTCCAAAAGTAACAACTCCATTTTTAAATTTTCCTTTTATTAAGTTCATGGCTGGAGCGCCAATAAAAGAAGCAACGAATGTATTTATTGGTTCGTTATAAATACCAATTGGAGCACCAATTTGTTGAATATAACCTTTATTCATAACAACAATTCTAGACGCCATTGTCATAGCTTCTGTTTGGTCATGAGTAACATAAATTGTTGTAGCATGTAAAGCATCATGTAATTTAATGATTTAAGCTCTCATTTGAACTCTTAATTTGGCATCAAGGTTTGATAAAGGCTCATCCATTAAAAATACTTTAGCATTTCTAACAATAGCTCTACCTAAAGCAACTCTTTGTCTTTGTCCGCCAGATAAAGCTTTTGGCTTTCTATCAAGATATTCTTCGATTTGAAGGATCTTTGCTGCTTTTAAAACTCTTTCTTTAATTTCAGTAGCAGGAACATGAGTCATTTTTAAACCGAAAGCTAAATTATCATAAACAGTCATATGTGGATATAATGCATAACTTTGGAAAACCATTGCGATATTACGATCTTTTGGTGCCAAATTATTTGATAATACTTTATCGATATGTAATTCACCGTTAGAAATTTCTTTTAATCCAGCAATCATTCTGAGGGTGGTGGATTTTCCGCATCCAGAAGGACCAACAAGAACTATAAATTCATGTTGCTCAACATCTAGACTAAAAACAAAAACAGCTTGCACATTATTGTCATAGATTTCATTAATATGTCTTAATGAAACATAAGCGTTATCATCGAACTTAAGATTGGCATCAAAATCATGTTTAATAACTTTTTCTTCCTCTTCAGTTTTTTTGATAGCTTCAGCTTGTGCTTCTTTAATTATTTGTTTTGTTGATTGTTTCTTTTTAAATATAGAAAAAAAGGTTTTTTCTTTGTTTCTGTTTTATTATCTTCGTTAGAATTTAAAACTTCAGTTTTGTTATTATCTGACATGTCATGACTCCTTAAAATTTGATAATTATAATCTATAAAATAAAATTATTAATTGCAACTTAACGGAATTAGATAGTAAATACTTAAATATAAAGTAAAAAAACGATATCAAAATTTTATGATTTTAACGAAGATTTATTGTTTTATTAATTAATTGTTTCAAGAGTATTTAACCTTGAAATTCTAAGTGATTTTTTTCTTTGTCCGTTCAATGTATCTAATTTTGTTATTTTTGAAATTAAGTATGAAGCTACAATCGTAATAAGAGCTGGACCAAAAATATTTAAAAAGTTCATGTATCCTCCAAACGAAATAGCTAAACTTATATTTGTTAATGGAGTTCTATTTAAAAATGTAAATAACGACAACATTGAAAGAATAATTATTAAGTTTTCGTCCGTATTGCTGCCGTTTATTTTAAAGAATGAAACGTATAAAGTTTCTCCAACAAGTGCTCCTAAAACAAAGGTAGGAACCATAAGACCGCCGCTAGCCATCGAGGTATTTACAGTTGCATACATCACAATTCTTATTAATAAATATGATAAAAGCAGTAGATAAGGTAAATTAACTGACTTAATTGAAGTTAATAAATTATTTCCGCTACCAGATAAAATTGGACAAAAAATAAGGATTAATGCGCTAACGATATAGATAATGAAAAATCTAGCTCTAATTATTTTATTTTTATAGTGATTATTGACGAAAGATTTAAATAACGGAACCAAAAATAAGATTGCTTTTGCTAAGAAATAATTTAATAAAACAATTATAAACAAATCGATGGTATATAAATAATTAAAAGACGAAAGTACAGGTAAAACAATGCTACTAGTTGGATTTATTAGGTACGCAACTGTAAAGGCAGTTGTGATCATCAAAATAGATTTCCAAACGTATTTAATTTTAAAAGTTTCTAAACATTCTTCAAAAGAATAAAAAATACCCGCTACTGGTGTCATTAAAGAAATTCCAAAACCTGTTCCCATACCGAGAGGAATGTCGTCATCGTTTCCATTATCTTTATATAAACGATTAAATGAATAATTTATCATTCCACCCATAAAAGTAGATGGCCCTTCTGTTCCTAAAGGCAAACCGGCAAAGAAAGAAATTAATGAATTTATGAACATTAAAGGTATGGAATACCACTTTAAATTCTTTTTTCTATATTTTAAATTCATTTCAAGTTGTGGCAATCCGCTCCCTTGAACATTTCCATCAAATATAATAATTCCATATGAAAAAATGCTAAGAACAACTAAACCAACAACTCCTAAAGAAAAATACAATTTATTTGGAGATGTGAATAAGAAATTTGATATTTTAACTACGTAAGTTGCAGCATATCTATATAAAGAGATTAAAACACCTATTGATAATCCGATGAGTATTATTTTTGAAATTTCAAGAAATAAAAGTTTAAAATTTTTAGACATAATTTTCAATATCCCCTGCAAATCCCTATTAAAATCTAATAAAACTATATAAATATTAAGATTTGATTTATTTATTATATCAAAATATTAATTTTAATTTTTATTTATTATGTTTGAATAAATCACTTTAAATTGCTTGATTCTTATTGAAATTTTCAAGAATATGCAACATTTAAAAAATACTTTAAAAAAGTAGTGCAATATTTTTATAAATGAAGTTAAATATAGGTAAGCAGATTAAATACAAACAAGGAGATAATATCATGGTTTTTTTAGCAGATCACATTAGAAACGTGGTAGTGCTCGGCCATCAAGGGGCGGGCAAAACCACAATGATTGAGTCATTGCGTGCAATCACAGAAAACAAACCAGGGATTTCGACGGCCACTAAAAGCGATGCAAATGCGCTGAGTAGTAAAAGCTTATCGATTGTCCCTGTTTTTTTTAACGATTACAAGATTAACTTAATCGACATTCCAGGTAACGACGATTTTATTTATGAGGCTCTAGGAGTAACTCGTTTAATTAAAGGCGCTATTCTGGTAATTGACGCTTCTAAGGGAGTTGAAGTGGAAACAATTAAACATTATAACATCCTTAGAAAGAGAAACATTCCTACCTTTATCTATTTAAATAAAATGGATAAAGATGATGCAGATTACGATTCGACAGTTGAAGACATTCGAAGTAAAATTGGCAAAAAAGCACTTGTGTTTACCTACCCAATTGGAAAAAAAGCTAAATTTGATGGCTTTATAAATGTTGTAGATGTTAAAGCGAGAAAATTTAATGGAGTAGAGTGTGAAGACGATGTAATTTATGATGATAAAAAAGAAATAACTCTAGAATTACATAATGCTATTAATGAACAAGTGGCTCTAAGCAATGATGCTTTGCTTGAAAAATTCTTTGGTGGCGGACATTTAAGTCATGACGAAATTCATGGAGCTTTAAGACAAGGTGTTTTAAATGGTGAATTTCTTCCAATAATTGTCGGAAGTGCTGAAAAGAAAATTGGATTACATACGATGTTAAGTATGTTTATTGATTATTTACCATCACCAGATAATTTAAAACCATACGAAGGATTTGATGTAAATGGAAAAATAATTTCAAGAAAAACAAATGATGAAGAACCATTTAGCGCATATGTATTTAAAACAATTTATAATGTTTATACCGGTATAATGAGCGTAATTAAGGTAAATAGCGGGACCATCGGAATTGGAGATGAAGTTTATTGCTCTAATAATCAAAGCGTAAATAAAGTTACTTCCCTTTTATATTTAAATGGTAAAGATACAATAAATACTGATCGAGTCCATGCAGGAGATATAGTTGCTGTTCCAAAATTAGATAATGTTTTTACTGGTTGTACAATTTGTAGTAAGGATGCTTCGATTCTCTATGAGCCAGCAAAATATCCAACAGCAGTTTATTTTAGGGCAATTGATACTAAAAATAAGAAAGATGACGATAAACTTTATGGAGTGCTCGAAAAGATTAAATTAGAAGATCCTTGTATCGAAACTAAACGTAATAGCGAAACCAAGCAATTATTGATGGGTGGAACTAGCGAAACTCACTTGCAATTTACTTTTGATAAAATTAAAACAGTTTATGGAATTGAATTGACTGTCACAACACCAAAAATAGTTTATCGTGAAACTATTAGAAAAACTGCTGAAGCTGAAGGAAGATATATCAAACAATCAGGCGGTAGTGGATTCTATGGTGTTGTTGTAATGCGTTTTGAAAAGAATCAAGAAAACGATGATAATTTATTTAAAGAGGAAGTTTTTGGTGGAGCTGTGCCAAAGAATTATTTTCCTGCTGTTGAAAAAGGCTTTGAAGAATCAGTTAAAGCTGGTTTACTTGCAGGGTTCCCTGTAATTGGAGTCGTTGCAACTCTTCTTGATGGTAAATATCATCCAGTTGATAGTAACGAACAAGCTTTTAAGATGGCTTCTATTAAAGCATATAAAGAAGCCTATATGCATTGTGATCCTACAATTTTAGAACCTATTATTTTAATGAAGATTAATGTTCCACAAGATTTTGTTGGTGGAGTTATGTCCAATTTAACAAAAAAGAGAGCTCGTATTGTTGAAATGCAAGAAAAAGAAGGTGTTTCAGAGATATCTGCATTAGCACCTGAAGCAGAAATTATTGATTATGTTTCGGAATTAAGAACATTAACGCAAGGTAGTGGTTTCTTTAATATTGCATTCGATTCATATAAGGAAGTTCCGGCAAATTTAATTGATGATATTTTGAAAAATAATAGTTTATTAAATAAGGATGAATAAGGAGAAAAATATGGAAATTATGTACACAGAAGAAGAATTATTTAACTTACCAAACTTGGTAATTGCTGATCCTACTGAAATTTATCGTTTTAATTGTACCTTGTTAGTTACATCTCATGGGTATGAAGAAATTGTTGGAAAAAGAATTTTTTATCCAAATCAATTGAGAGGGCAAGGCTATATTGGATTTGATGCTTATAATCATTGTGTTGATCCAAAAATTACTGATAGAATCAGAATTACTTATATTGGTAAAGATTTCTTAATAATTTTCCTTAGAACTCCTGAAAAAGGTAATGAACCAAAAATGTATAAAGTTACCTTTGAAAATAACGGAATTAAATTTGTTAAAGATTGCGGAAACGGTGTTATTTACACTTTAATTACCACAATTAAGAAACAAGATTAATTAAATTAAAATAGAATCCCCACTAATAAAATAGTGGGGATATGCACAGGTTTTTACAAAAAATACTTATTATATTTGTTTTGAATATAGTCGTAGGTTTTCAGGTAACATTTGAAAAAACCTTTTTGATTAGGAGTAATAAACGAATCAGATATTTGTGGATTATTTTTAATTTCATTAAGGTTATAAGGACCATTAACTTTCCATCCTTCTAACATTCCGATCTTTATAGCGTTGTTTGGACAAATAAAAGAACAGCGCATACACATTTCACAATTAGGACCAAAATCTATTTGGCCTTTTTTATTAACGTATATATTTTTTGTTGGGCATTCTTTAAGGCATTTTTTACAATTGTTGCATTTATCCATATATATCTTATAAAACGAGTGATTAATCTTTGCGCCAAAATGATAGATGGACAACACACGACTTATAAAGTTGTAAATTGTATTAGATTTAATTACATAATGAATATTATGTCTGATTTCATATAATTGAATGTTAATAAGCATTTCATCATATTTAAGAATTTCTTTAACGCAATTATCTTCATATCTAAAATGGATATTATAAGGCATAACGTAATGCTGCTCATTAACTAAAATTCCTTTACTTTTATTGATTAATTTTTTAATTTTTCTACTAGAAGCATTATTAAGTTTTATTGTTTCACCAGATTGCTTATAAATAAAATAATGGGTATTTGCAAGCAATTTTAAATTTTTTAAATATTTGTAAAATATTTTTGGAGTATTAAAAGCGTAAATCGGATAACCTAAACCAATCAAATCGTACGATGATAAGTCGATTGATTCACTTTCTCCTTTTACTTCAAAAATATCGACAACATTTAGGTTGTTTTCAAATTTATTTTTAAGAAGAGTTGTTAGGTATTTTGTATTATAAGTACCTGTGAAATAAAGTAATAGTATTTTCATACGTTCAATAACTCTCTATCAATTTCATTAATAATGTTTGAATACAAATTTGAGTCATTAACCTCTTTAATTTTATATTTTTGTAAATTTGGATAACCCCAAGAATGAAAAATTCCTTTTGGACCATACCAATTATTTAATTCTATATTACTTTCATTAAGAGCTAATAATAAAGGAAGAGCAGCTTTATCTGGTTTCATAAAGATTATTTTCATTAAAGGAACAATAAGAACATAAAAAAAATTAGCATATCCGTTATGTTTTTTATTAAAGAGATTTGTTGTTGAAATACCAGGATGTGCTAGTTCAACATTATAACCATTCTCTTTTAAATAATGTGAGTATAGCATCAATAATCGTTTAGTGTTTCCATAATGTTTAGTTTTATTGTTCTTGTTTAAATACTGAATATCGTCGAGTTTAATAGAAGAATAGCAATAAGAAATGCTTCCGGTGTTTATAATTTTAGTTTTTTTATGTCTTTCATCTTTATAAAACTCTCTCATAAAATAAACGTTATTTAACATGTTAATTAAATAAGTTTCGTCATAACCATTAACGAAACGTAATGGGATATGGTATACCCCAATTGTGTTTATGATTGCATAAATTTTGAAAGAATTTAAATATTTAATTAATTCATTAATTGATTGCCTAGATTTAAAATCGACAACAAAATAATGGGAATTTGCGGGGGATATTGTTAATAGTTCTTCTTTTAATTTAATTAAATTGCCTTCGTTTTGGCCTACAATAATAACATTGGCTTTTAAGTAAGTAAGGTATTTTGAAATACTGCTTCCTATTGATCCAGTAGCTCCTAAGACAGCAATTGTTTTATTTTCAACATTAATCTTCTGGTTGAGAAATTTTAAGTATTTAGCTTTCATACAATCATTATAACTGACTAAATTTTAAAAATTAATAATATTTTATATAGTGAATTCTTAATAAAGAAATTTTTGGTGGTTATATCGTAATTATTCCTTTATTATAAGGATACTAATTATGGACAATTCACAAATTAAAAGATATTTTAACTCGTTAGCTTCATCTTGGGACGAAATGTGTGCACCTTATCCAGTCGATTTTGATAAGTTCTTTTCTTTTGTTCCTTTTAAAGAAGGAATGAAATGTCTAGATGTTGGATGTGGGACTGGAGTTTTAGCAAATTATCTATTTTCACAAACCAAATGCAATGTTAAGGCGATTGATTTTTCTAACGAAATGATTAAAATAGCAAAAAGTAAAAATATCAATAAAAATATAGATTTTATGTGCCAGGATCTTTTTACTTACAATGAAAAAGGATTCGATATAATCGTTATGTATAATTGTTTCCCACATTTTTTAGATATCAATGGAGTAATTCAAAAGACATATAATTTATTGAATAATAATGGTTATTTAGTAATAGCTCATGATATGGGTAAAGATAAATTAAATGCTTGTCATAAAAATATGGACAAAGCACTAACAAGAGACTTAAAAAGCGTGACATTTGAAAGCGAACCATTTTTAAAATCGTACAAGTTAATTTATCAAGAAGATAGTTCTGATAAATTTATAATGTTATTTCAAAAATTTTAATTTTTTTCTTGACTATATGAAAAATGGTTCATATACTTATCACGAGTATATGAATCTGTATTCATATGGAGGATCTTATGAAAAAAGCATATGACGAAGAAACTGTTACGAAAATGAGCGAACTATTATTTATTGCTGCTGATGAAACAAGACTAAAAATATTATTAGCTTTAATAGATGGAAAAAAGAACGTTTCTGAATTGATAAATGACGTTAATTGCAGTCAATCATTGGTTTCTCATCAGTTACAAGTTTTAAAAAAAGCAAAACTTGTTAGTTTTGAGAAACAAGGAAATTTTATTTTTTATTCTTTAGATGATAATCACATCTATAACTTAATAAAAGTGGCTTATGACCACGTTAGCGAGAAATAGTTATGGTTTCAAAAAAATATAACGTTAAAGGCTTTGATTGTGCAAATTGTGCTCTTCATGCCGAAGATTTATTGAATAAAAATAAAAGTATTGAAAAAGCTTCAATTAATTTTCTTTCAGGTAAATTAGAAATAAGTTATAAAGATAAACCATTTTCTATTAAGGAATTAAACCAAGTCATAAACAAGATAAGCGATGATCATTTGGTTGTGACTGAATATGTAGATGATAGTCCTAAGAAAACAAAAGTATTTAATAAAGAAGTGATATTTCTAATTTCTAGAATTGTTTTAAGTACCATTTTGCTACTTGTGGGTGTATTTGCTATCAAACCATTTGCATCAACTTTATTTTCTTGGCAATGGATAATAATGATTCTTGTGTACATAACAGCTTATTTAATTATTTCATATGACCATTTTGTTAAATTGTTTAGAAATGTTATTCATTTTAAAAATATTGTTAATGAATCTTTGCTTATGTTATTAGCTTCTTTAGGTGCTTTTTGTATTCAAGAATATCCTGAAGCAATTTTAGTTATGATATTAGCTCAAGTTGGTGAAGTTTTTGAAGAAATATCTGTAAATCAATCTAAAAATTCCATTATTGATACAATTGATACTAGACCAAAGACTGCTATTAAATTAATTGGTGATAAAAGAGAAACTGTGCTAGCTAAACATCTTAAAATTGGCGACATAATTATTATAAGAGTTGGCGATGTTATAACTAATGATGGAGAAGTTGTTAATGGTGAAGGAGATATTGATGTTAGTTCTATAACCGGTGAGTTTGTTCCTGTTCATGTATCAAAAAATAATGAACTGATGAGTGGATCTTTGCTAAAAACAGGATCAATTGAAATGAAAGTTACCAAAACTTTTGAAGATTCAACAACAAGCAAGATTCTTGCGATGGCGATGGAAAGTAACGACCATAAATCGAAAGCAGAAACATTTATTGATAAGTTTGCTCGTTTATATGTTCCAATTATTTTCGGAATTGCTCTTGTTACTGCTGTCATTCCACCTTTATTTATATGTGGAATTAACGGAACTTGGACTTGGGATATCTGGTATCAATATATTTATAGTGGTTTGACATTATTGGTTATTGGTTGCCCATGTGCAATCGTTATATCGGTTCCTTTAGCTTATTTTATGGGTATTGGTTTAGCTTCAAAGAACGGAATAATAATTAAAGGATCGAACTATTTAGATCGAATTAACGAAATAAGTGAAGTGGTAATGGACAAAACAGGCACATTAACTACTGGAGAGTTTTCGGTAACAAACGAACATTTTGAAAACATTGATAAAGATACTTTTGAAGAACTTTTATTTATTGGTGAAAACAACTCTTCTCACCCAATTGCTAAAGCAATTATAAAATATATTAATATTCAAAAACCCTTGAAAAGACCTATTAATTTTAAAGAACAAGGTGGATTAGGTGTTTCCTATGAACACAATAATAAAGAAGTATTGATAGGAAGTGTTGCGCTATTAAGGAGTAAAAATATCAACGTTGCTGAGGTTAGTTCTAACCTTACAATTATGTATGTTAGTTACGATAATAATTATGTTGGCTATGTTGAACTAGAAGATACACCAAAAGAAAATTCAAAATCGACAATTGCATATTTATCAAGTCATGGCATTAAAACATTGATGTTAACTGGAGGGAAAGCCACCAGTGCTCAGTACATGTCAGATTATTTAGGTATAAAAGAATATTATGCTGATTTACTTCCAGAAGACAAAATCAATTATTTAAAAGAAGAAATATCTCATAAAAGCAAAAACAAAGCTGTCGCCTTTGTTGGAGATGGTATAAACGATTCTCCTTCAATAATCTTATCTGATGTTGGATTTGCGATGGGTGCCTTAGGAAGCGAAGCGGCTATTCAAAATGCTGATGTTGTATTGATGAATGACGATCCAAAATCTATCGTTAACTCAATTAAAATTGCTAAGATCACCAGAAATAAATCTATATTTAATATAGTATTTGCTTTAGTCGTAAAAGCGGCGATTATGGTCCTCTCTTTTATACCAGGTGTTAACCTACCAATGTGGGTTGCTGTTCTCTCAGATACAGGTCTATCAATGCTTTTGATAATCAACTCAATCCTTATAATTTTAAGAAAAATTAAATAATTTTATAAAAATCTTATAGAAATATTGTTGACTACATCAATAATATTTTTGTTTTTCAAAAAATCTTTTTATAATTGCTTGACAACAATTAAACATGACATATAATATTATTAGCACTCAACGAGCGAGAGTGCTAAACATTAAAATTAAATACTTTAGGAGGTATTATTTATGAATTACGATGTTAACAAAAATTATTATTTTAACCCTTTCGAGGAATTGTTTGGAATTCCATTTGATAACGAATCTCACAAAAACAATTTGATGAAAACTGATATCAGAGAAAATGACGAGGCTTTTATTATGAGTATTGAATTACCAGATGTTAAAAAAGAAAATATTAAGGTTTCTTTGAATGGTGATTACCTCAATATTTATGCAACTAGAAAGAGCAATATTGATGAAAAAGATAAAAATGGAAAAAACATTCATAGAGAAAGATATTTTGGATCAATGAGCAGAAGTTATTATGTTGGCGATAAAGTTAAAGAAGAAGATATTACAGCTAAACTTAATAACGGAATTCTTGTCCTTGATATCAAAAAGCCAGTTAAAGAAGCTAATAAAGAAGAGAAGAAGTTTATTAGTATTGAATAATTATTAATTGATTAAGACGGCTTTCCCCTAGCCGTCTTTTTCAAGTATAATCGTAAAAAGATATGGTTTTTGAATAAATTTGATATATTTTTTGATACATGCACTGAAGAAAGTTGTATTATAAATGTAATGTTAGGAGGTCATATTATGGAATTTTGTAATTGGATGGATAAGCTTCCAAAGATCGTCAAGATTTTATTTGCTATTTTCTTACCTATTCTCTATATCATTTATCGTTTAGTTAAAGATATAGTTGGTAATGCAAATGCTGTCATTATCGTTCTTGATATCTTATTAGGAATCGCCCCAGTTCCATTTGTGTTCTGGATCTTAAACTTAATTTGGATTATTTCCAAGGATCAAGTTTTTGATTTTGCTATTTGGGTCAAATAGTCTTAATACATTATTAATGAACTGCAAAAGTCGTTATTATCTAACGACTTTTTTTATGGCAATTTTTTAAAGTTTTTAACACTCAAAACTATTATGTCTAAAGAGAGATTATTCACTCTACAATTGTAAGTTCTGTGCTTATAATGAAGTTAGTAGATATAAAAATGTCTCATAAGAATGGAGATTTAAAATAAATATTTTTGAGAAAGTTTTGCATATCATTATTAGTGTTTTGATGATTGTTTGTGGAATTTTATTTTTCGTTGTGCCTGAAAGTGGTTATGCTATTTTATCGTATACTTTTGGAGCAGTTATTATGTTTATTGGATGCGCAGAAATGTTTATTTACATAAGATTTGGTGTTGGTTTATTAGGTGGAGGCTGGGTATTATGTGATGCAGTTTGCTCTATTATTTTTGGTATTTTCTTATTATGTAATCAAACTTTTACTATGACATTTTTACCATTTGTTTGCGGAATTTGGATTGTGGTGTTAGGTTTTGTTCGTTTCATTGGTTCTTTCGATTTAAAGAAATTAAATATGTCAAATTGGTTTACTGAAATGTTGATCGGTTTACTTGATATTGTAATTGGATTTATATTCTATATTCTTCCTGAAGTTGGTGCTCTAACAGGAGTAATTTGTGTTGGCATATTACTCATTGTTGGAGGTATATCAAATATTGTTGACCTTATTTATTTTTGGAAAGCCAAAAGATATGCTAAAAAGTTTCTGCCAATCGATGTTGAGATCAAGGATAAGAAATAAATTTAAAAGTTAAACATATAAAACTATTATAAAACGATTCATTTATAGATCGATTATCTAATGAAGCGTTTTATTTTGTTTATACTTGTTGAATAAAGTTTTATGATTTAAATAATGAAAATAGAAAATTACAATATTACGTTTTTTGAAGGTAACAAACTATCAAAATTAGTTGTTTTTATTCACGAAGATAAATCAATTGTTGAGAAAATATTTACTAAAATCGAAGAGATTAAACCAACAATTGTTTGTATTGAAGGAACGGATCGGAATTCTGACTTTTCACCTTCTTCAGCATCAATAAAATTATTCGGTAAGACTACCAATTTTTCAGGAAACGCTAGCCAATATCTATTATTTTTTAAAAATGTTCTTTTTCCAAGATGTTTAAAAGAATTAAAAATCATAGATGATGACAGTTACAAATTTTGTATTGGCGGTTATTCTTTGGCTGGATTATTTGCTGTTTATTCTATTTTTTATTCTAATTTATTTTCTTATTGTTTAAGTTGTTCGTCGTCTTTGTGGTTTCCTAATTTTGTTGACTCAATTAAAGGACAAAAAGTATCTAATAAACTTGAGTTTACATATTTTTCTTTAGGTGATGAAGAAGAGAAAAGTAAAAACCCACTTATATCAATGGTAAGATTTAAGACAAATGAATGTATTGATATTTTGAAAAATCAAAATGTAAAAACTTTGTTTGAAATGAATAGTGGAGGACACTTTAAAGATGTTGAACTAAGAATCCTTAAAGCTGTAAATAATCTTATTAAATTTGATAGTTTATAAAAACCCTTGCAAATACCTTGTTATTTTTAACAATCTAGTAGGATAACGATTCAAAAATATTGATTAAAGTTTCTTTTTTATTGTAAAAATAATTAGTATTTTTATGGAAAGTATAAAGAAATATTATTTTATTTTATATATATAAGGTTAAAAACTATTTAATAACAAATTTTTTTGCCATAATATATGTAAATAACCGAGGTATTGAAATGTCTGATTTTGAAAATGCGATGAAGTGTTTTATGGTTATTACTTTTAGAATTGATTCGACAAAAGATATTTTAAGGCAACCTTTAGTGTTAATTGATTCGACAATTAATGTTCCTGAGATTTCTAATCTTCATATTTTAAAGGAATGTTTTTCGTATTTAAATGAATCTTCAAACGTTTGCAAAGTTTACGGAACTTCTAAATATAAAAATTTAATAAAGAAAAACTTATCCGGAAACAAAAAGAATTATGGCTTTTATCTTCCTGTTGTTATTAAAAGGAAAAAATACGCTTTCTTTGTTAAGGTTTGGAAAAATATTTCTGAACAAAAAACTTATATTATTTTTAGTTTAGAGGACAATTATGGTTTTCCTGGCTATGAAGAATTATTAAAAGAAGATTTTTGCGATTCACTAACAAACTTATTTAACCGTAATATTTATGAATATAAAATTAATAAAATAACAGGAAATAATTTTATTGGTTTAATTGATATTGATAATTTTAAAAAAATTAACGATATTTATACTCATCAAGTTGGAGACAGAATTATTCGTAATGTTGGCTCAATTTTAAAAAAGATCAATAATTGTCATATTACTTTTTTCCGAGTTGGTGGTGATGAGTTTGTTTTTTACACTGAGGATTTAACTTATGAAAAAACAATTAGCTATCTTAACAAAGTAATAGAGCAAGTTAACAATATTAAACTGAACGGTTCCAGAGTATTTTGTTCGATTGGTATGGTTAAATATGACGGACTTGAAAACCAAGACGTTAAAGACTATAGAATATATGCTGATTTAGCAATGTATAAATCAAAAGAGGAAGGCGGAAACAGAATCACTTTCTTTGAACCTGAATATATTAAAACAATTATTAAAGATGAAAAAGTTATTAAACTGATAAAGGGTCTTAAAAAATAAAATCTTAAAAAGAGGTAAATTGTATGGGAACTAGAGCTAGAAAAAATAAGTCACTTAGAAAGAATTTAAAATGGTATCAAATCCTTAGGATTTTAAGTATTTCACTTATCATTATTTCGTTATGTTTAGGTTTTATTTTTTGGACAATTGAACAAAAAGTGTTATTTTCGGTCTTTGAAGGTATAGCTTTTGCTTTATTGGTTTCATTTTTGGTGGTTGATGAAATATTTTTTAATAAGTTATCTAATTATTTTTTCTTCAATATTTATGAAGTTAGTAATGATAATTTTACTGCCTTATCTGAAAGAAGGTTTGATTTACAAAAAATTCAAAACGATAGAGGTTATTACGAAATCGATGTTACCAATAAGACAATAGATAATCTTATCGACGCATATAAGGGAATAATTTTAAGTAGTGACAAAATTAATGTCAATACTTTACAACTTGGATATTATGATAGTTCTTTAAAACTTGTTGATTACGAGTGTTTTGTTCAAAATATTAATTATTTCATTAATGGTTCAAAATCTTTTCGTACCAGTTTTATTGAGATAACAGCTGAAAATGTTAGTTTTGAAAATAAAGAAGTTTTAGAAAAAATTTGCCAATTGACAAGAGATACTTTTTCAGAAGATCGTGTAATTTTATCTTATAAAAATGAAATTCAACTTGTTGCTTTTGTAATTAATGTTGGAGCTTCATCAACATTTATGTATCAATGTCGCGTTATTGTTGAGTCTTTTAATCAAATGAATTTCTTAAGTAAAGGTAAAAAGATTGGAAGTATTCGTATTAGTGTTGTTTCATATCCATTTAGTGATGTCAATGACATTATTGCCGATTTAAATATTTGTGATAATAAAAATGTTGAAGGTGTTTATGGATATTTTCCAAATAACATTATGTCGAAGAAATTAAGTTTAAGGAGTGAAGACGAAAAAAGAAATTTATTTAATGAAATTGTTTATAAATTAACTATTGTTAAGGAAAACGAAGCAGATTCGTTCGTTCTTCAAGAACAAATTTTCTCAAACTTAAATTTATGTGTTGATGTTTTTGAATTCGATTTTGGTGGATTTGTTGCCAAAGATTATGGTCGTGGTTATATTCTTAAAGATAATTATTCTTCAGAAAATGGTAGGGTCAAAGAAAAAGAAGGAACTATCGATAATTTTGATGACATAATGACATTAGCTAAATATACAGACAAAGATAACACTTTTACTTTCTATGAGAGAGAAAGAACTGTTCCTGAAGTAAGAACTATATTAAATAAATATAATTTGCAAAGCGGTTTCTTCTTTTTCTTCTATCGTGATGGCGCTTTGTTAGGCATGATTTATTTTGTCAATCAAAAGTCAAAATTTGTTATTAGCTCATTTGATCGTGAAAGTTTAACCTATATTTGTACTTTATATCGTTTCTTCTATATTAACTCCATTTCGTCTCAATACATTAAAGAAATTAATGTTATGCTTGATACTGTTTTAAAAGGAAGCAACAAAGAAATTTTCTTTCTTAATAAGGATAATTATAGAATTGAGCATTCTTCCATTGGATTTAAAGAAATGTTCCCAAATGCCAATGAAAAGAGACCTCTTTGCTATAAAGCATTATTTGGACTTGATGCTCCATGTAAAGATTGTTTTATTAAAACCAGTCAACCAAAGCATTTTAAAGTAAACGAAAATAACTTTAGGGTTTATCCAATTAATATTGATAATAATGATTATCGTATTATTGGTGTTGTTGATGCTATGGATAGTGATAGTTATGGAAGAAATAGATTTGATCCAGATTTATTAATTTATTCTTTCTATTCTTTAAAAATATATTTAAGCAATGCTTTCATTAGTGGTTCAAAGGGTTCTTTATTATTTGTTAGATTAGATAACCAAACTTCAATTTTAAGAAAAGCTGGTGAAGATCAATTCCAATATATGATGAAAGATATTATTCATAGATTAGATTTGGTCAGTTTGAGTGCAAAATGCTTTATGTATAAGGGCGATACACTTTGCTTTATGTTTAATGAAGAAGGTAGCAGCCGTGTTTATGACTATATGGAAATTATTAATCACGTAGTTAAACATAGATACAATTTTAACAATCAACAAATTCAAATTTTGCCTACCTTATTCATGGTTAATTATCCTCAAGATTTTACTAATACGGATGCTTTATTTAGATATGTTGAAACTAATATTAATAAAGTTCCATCAAGTGCTGAGAACAAACTTTATCTCGTTGATAGTGGTGCAAGTAGATTTGCTAGTAGATCTAAATATACATTTCAATTGCTTGAAAAGGCCGCTAAAAACAATAATTTCGAACTTTCAGCAAGATTAATCGTTCATGCAGATAACGCTAAAACATATGGTGCTGCAATCATAATTAATTTAAAAGATGATTTAAGAGCTACATATATTCCACGTAATACATTCGAAGAAATTGTTACTGTCAATAATGAACGTAATAGGTTAACGAATAATTTGATCCAACAATTGGGTGGTTATTATATTACATTAGGCAACTTCTTATATAGATCAACTGGTTTAGAAAGATTCATTATCTACACAGATCATGATTATTTTGAAACTAAAGATTACCTTGATGCTTTAATTAACATTAAAAAGAGATTCTTGTTTAGCAACAACTTCTTAACATTTGCCATTAACGAAAATGATATTGCAAGATTCCAAGATTTATATAAACGTTTAAATAAAGAGTTGGAACCACTTGCTGTTCCTTTAATTGTTACAAATTTCACTGATACTGCAATTAAAGTAGCTGATCTTGCTGCTTTAGGATTTAACGAAATTCGAATCGACGCTTCTCTTGTCCGTGATATAGTTTACGATCAAAATGCTTATGATGTTTTATTTAAGATTTGCGATAAAGCAAAAGCATATAATATGAGCGTTACAATTTGTGGCGTTGATACAAACGAACAACATGAAAAGATTAAAGGATTACCAGTAAATTATTTAGAAGGTGCCATCTTCAATGGTGTAATGCCATTCGATGATTTCCATAGATTTATAAAGACTTATAATAGATAGATATAGAGACCTCTGCTTGATTTATGATTATTTCATATAAAAGCGAGGTTTTCATTTGTAAATTTATAAAATTTCGATCCAACAATCAAATAATTGTTTTTATCTATATTTGAGTAAAAATATGGAAAAAACTTAAATAAATCAGTTAAATATACAATTTTTTTGATATTTTGTAGAATATTAATCATTTTTTAATATTTTATTGTATTAAATTTTTAAAAAATAAATTTTTTTCTTTTTAATTTTAAAAAATAATTTATAATAAGAGCGTAAAAAGCAAAACTAGAGTAATCTAGCGACGCAAAACTATAGGGTCTTAATTGAGATTGCCAGTTGCCGAATGACAAAGCATGAACAATTTTAAGAAAGCATTATTATCATTTTTAGTAGTTATATCAGTTGTTGGAGTCACAACTGCTTCTTTTACGTTCGCTTGGTTAATTCCAGCCGGAGCTGGTAATTTGGTATTAACAGCCGGAATTTATCCATGTATTGTTAAAACTGATGTTTATTCAGCTAAGAAAGACACAACTAACAATACTGATTTCACCAAAATTAATTGGAAAATTGTGAATCAAGGTTTTGAAGTTGAAGTTAATGAAGGCAGTACTCAAAGCATTTCAAGTGGAACATTAAATATCAATTTTGGTGCAATGAATTTTGACTTTTTTGCTGATATAGATAGAAATTTAATTGATGATGGTAATTACAATATAATCAATCCTCATAATTTCTTTTTTTCATTTGTTGAAATTGACTATTTTAAAGAATTCTCTAAATGTTTTGTTACATGTTCTCATAATTTTACTGTGACATATTCTGGAAGTGAAACATATCCTAATTTAGTTAAATTTAGGTATATTGAAACCAGTGCGGTAGCTAGCGATACCAAGAAATTAATTGAAACTGATTTAACAAATCTAAAGGATATCGGAAGTGATTATTCAAACATGAAGAATTTGAGCGATACTACTGGAAATCTAAATAAATTACAAATCAATCCTAATGGTAACGATAAATATAGTCATGGCACTTTGTTTGGTTTTTATCTTGATCCAACAGTTATTTTAGATATGTATAGAAACAACTTTGTTTTAAATACTAATGGTTTAAATTTATCGCTTAAATATACGATTACAGCAAGTGAGGGGCAATAATATGAAAAAGAAATTTTCGAAAGTTGTTTCTATTATTTGTTTGTTTGCTTGTTCAATTGCTGCCGGAGCAACAATTACTTATGCAGCATATTTAAATGATGAAAAGTATGATCAGCAAATTATTGTTAATACTAATTTTAGTAGTTTTTTCACTACTGGAGATGGTTCGGCAATTGATCCTTATACAATTAGTAATGAAACTCAACTACAAAACTTAAGTTTTTTAACAAATTTAGGTGTTTTTACCAAAGAAACAAACTTTATTTTAGGTGCCGATTTTACTTGTGTTGGGACTTTAGCGCCAATCGGAACAATTGATACACCATTTTATTCTCAATTTAATGGAAACGGTCATACAATCACTGATCTGCATGTTGTCGGAAGTGATTTAAGTGATGTTGGAATGTTTGGTTATGTGGCGCAAGGTGGCACAATTAAGAATTTTGTCTTAACAAATGTAACAGTTGAAGGTACTGGAACACTAACTTCCTATCAAGATCCAACTACAACAATTAATAACAATCCATTACGAAGTTTAATTAGTGAAGATACATCTAATGCTATCTCACTAACTATTTCAAGTTTTTCATTAACGTTATCTAGTTCAACAATCACTGATAGTAACAATAAGGCTTATTCTTTATTAACAAAATCAAGCAATACAAATGTTATTACGGATTCTGGAACAATTATTTCTGGTACTGATTATAATGGATGGTTAACATATGAGATTTATGTTGAAGCGCTAGTACTAATCAACAATGAATATCGTATCGTTCGATATGTTATTGAGCGTTATAGATTTTGGTGTGATACCGGTTCTATAATAGTTGATTCTTTAAACAAGAAAGCACCAAAGAAATTGATTCATACTCCAAATTCCCAAGTTAATAATGTTGATAAATACTATGAGAAAGAACTTGCTTATATTGGTATTGTAGCTGGACACCTTGATGGAGATGCTACTTATATTGGTGTATATGGTGGAAAAATTTTAACAACTTTAAAGCCTTTTAGAAGTTTCTCTACTTTGATAGGTAGAAGAATCGACGATAGTATTTCCGATACAACCTCTTCAGTATCAAAGGAAAGTGTTGATTTTGAAATGGTTTATGAGAATCAGAGTTTATCTTATACTCATTCAGGTAAAGCTGGTGCAGCAACCAATATAACTGGAAAATATGGTCCTGAAATGTATAAAAATTGTTACATTAATAATATTTATAATAGTAATCTAAATGGTTATTTTACCGCTAATGCCAAAAGATCGATTAGATTCTATGGTGATTGTGATGTAAATGGATCTACCATTACACCTAACGAACATGGATTAGGTTTATCTACTATAAATTATAGATCAAGTGATGAAGCAACGGATATAAGCCATACCGGAAACTTTTTAACTTTAGATAATTTTATGGAAGGCAGACTTGATAACGATACTAATATTACTGGATATTGGTATTTTATTAAAAATACCTACAACGAAATGGGCAAAAGAGATTTAACAGCGAAAAACAGTATTTGTATGAATCTTACTCAATCAACAATTGACGGAATATGGAATCAAATTGTTGGTTTATTCGGGGAATCTGGTGACTTTTATATAAACTTTGATTTTGATTATCTTTATTATGATCAAAGTGGTTCTAGTACCACAAACTCTATGCATATGTTAGGGACTAGAAAGAGAGAAACAATTAGCAGTTCAGGATTTCATATTGATGGTAGTAGTGATAATGACTACGATTATTACGACGACGTTACTGTAAATCCTGATACTTTAGCTGGTGGACCGATGGATCCTTTAACCACTTTGGCAGATGGCGTAACCACAATTCCAACCGGTTATTACAAATATGGAAATGTTGTTTCAGAGGATGGAAGTGATCCTTTGTCATTAAATGATGGTGTCGTTACTTCTAAACCAACAAGTAACAACACTTACACTCTTCAACATAAAACGATATCAATTCGTGCCAATGCTGGTTATTTTAACTGGGGAAGTGTTGTTGGAAAACGTACTCCTTTATTTTTGTTAGGTGTGAACGGTAGTGAAACTTTAGGTAATTGGAAACTTTATTTTAAAAATTTCGATATCACTTTTACTGATAGATTAGGTAATTATGCTGGTGAAGATACATTTCACCTTGATTATTTATACAATACTAGCGCAACTTATGATAATACTACTGACGTTTGGAGCAATTGGAAT
Organism: Caryophanales bacterium UBA4855; assembly: GCA_002399785.1. Taxonomy (GTDB): domain Bacteria; phylum Bacillota_I; class Bacilli_A; order RFN20; family CAG-826; genus Onthovivens. Next base: position 173,662 of record DHEH01000004.1, on the reverse strand, counting down.
AATTCAAGTAATACAAAAGTTTATTTTTCGCAAATAGATACATCTCTTCCTGATGGCGCTGGTAAACCATTTATTGATCAATATCCATCTTATCAATTAGATATGGCCCGAACCGAGTCTAATGGAGTCACTTGTGGATATACAGTTCACTACGGAACAACAGATCCAACTGAGAAAAACATCATTCCTTATAATACTGGTGGTTATAAGACAGCTACTATCAGTAAGACAAGTTACGGAGCTTAATATGAAAGAAAAGAAATTTTTAATTGCATTAATGTCTTTAGTTACCGCCACAGTGATCTCACTCGGTGGCACTTTAGGATGGTTTATTTCTAAACGATTAGTTAATAATGGTATTTCGAATATAAAAATATTCAATTTATCAGGTGACTTTTATTACTTTAATGATAATAAGGTTACAACGATTGGTGGTGAAACAAAATTTAGTGGTTTTAATATTACCGATTCTCCTTATCCTTCAATTGATGCTCTCGATGATTTTACTATGTATGATCCTAAAGCTATTGATACTTTGAATCCACTAGATATGGTTGAAGCTTTGCCTGATACTAGATACATGTATATGTTTAAATTAAATGCAACTGATGCGATAGATAATTGCAATTTTTATATCGACTACATAATTCCTGATTCAACAATAAATCCTTATAATGCAAATAAGAAAATCTATGTTGATGGTGGAGCTAATGATAAAGAAATCAATTTAAGTTATGCGGTTAATACATATGTACTTGACCCTATTTCTACTGATGATACTACTGCTTTTTCACAAATTAATACCTTTGCAAATGCTCAATCAACTGCTCTTACTGATTATTTTCTAGCATCATCTACAGTCGACGATGCTAGAAATATTAAAAATATTAATATTCCGATTGGTGCAAGTTATTTTTGCTTTATGATTGAATTCTCAAATTTAAGCAATTGTTATTTTAAGTATGATGAAGATACAACTCATACATCAACAAATCCAGATGTTGATTATTTTATTCAAGACTCAGTTAATGGGAATAGTAATGTCTACCAAGGAATGTCCATCAAGTTTACTCAAGTTGGATTTGATAATGGTGTTAATTAATTTTTTACCTCCTTCTATATACAAGATGACAGTTGACAATGAATTTTAAGAAGAAAATTTAAAATTTTTTTAATTTAAATAATGTTTTAAAACATCTTATAAAAATAATTCTTGAATTTTGTTTCGAACTAGTTCATTATATATAAGCAATTTCATTTCGAACTTTTTTTGTCCTAGAAAAAAGTGAAGAGATGACTCTGTACTATCAAATTTATTTTTATTATTTTTAAATTGATTTTATGGAGGAAATTCACATATGAAAAAATCAAAAATTATTATTGGAGCTGTTGCTCTTTTAGGCGTTTCTATTGCTGCTACTACTACTGGTACTCTTGCTTGGTTTACTGCTACTAATAAATCTACTGTTGGTGTTGGAAATGTCGTTGCTGTTAATGCTTCTGCTGCTTTAAAGGTCAACATTATCGGAAATGCTTCTCACGGAACAGCCGGAGTTGTAACAGGAAATGATAGTTCGGCTGCTTCGTTCAATATTGAAACTCTTAGAGATAGTTCGTTGGATTTAAAGAGTGGAGCTGAAGGTGCTTTAGCTAGTATTGCTAATGTTGATTCTAATGGCACAATAACCGGCATGACTCATTTAACAGATATAGCAGGAATTGAAGCTGACAAAGGTTCTTATGCAACAAAAATAGGTGCTAGTGGTTATGAAAAGAATGTTTATTATTATGCTGAGTTTGACATTCAATTTACTCTTAGTGCAGAAGTTGATCAAAAATATAATGTATTTTTTGATCCAACTACTGCAGTTTCTACATTAACCGGAGAAACTGAATCTAAAAATGTTAAGTCAGCTTTAAGAGTTGGGTTTAGAAACAGTGATGTCTTGACTGCTGGCACTAATTTTACTGGCACTACTGCTCAATCATTAGAGCGTTATTTTGTTTGGGCTCCAGCTTATGATACAACAACAACAGTTTTGTCCGTGCAAAATCCTGCGATTGATGTAGCTACTGGATTAGCTTATACCGCTTATAGCGATGCAACCACCGCCACTAAAGGCACCGGTATTTATACAGATAGCGAGGCATTTGTTACAAAAGTAAAACCTACTGCTACAACAGATTTGACTTATTTAGGCGATTTAAACGCAAAAGTTAGTGGTGCAATATCACTTACCTATCATGCATATATTTGGTTTGAAGGTGAGGATTTACTTTGTAATACAAATGAGATTTCTGCAGCTGCCTATAATTTAAGTTTAGGTTTCTTCGCTGAAAAAGCTGCTGCCTAATTATTAGATTAACTCTTATTAATTACTAGATTTTATAGCCCTTGACATATGCCAAGGGCTTTTTCGTTGTTTGTAAGCGAGATATTTGTATCTTTTATTAAAAAAAATATGTTATTATATTAAATACTAATTTATTGAAAGGTTTTTGAATATGGAAAAATTGGACAAAGTAAAATTGAAGAAAATACTTTATATTTGTTTGTTTGTACTTGATGCCGCTATAATTATATTTTTATTTGTTGTATCGATTATAATGCTTGCTACTATGCCAGCTAAGATTGATCCAAATGTACCAGCCGATGGTTTTATCGATTATTTACAAAAGAATACTGGAGTATATCTAGGATGTTTCGTTGTTCCTTTATTCGTATTATTAATTGTTAATGTATTATGGCTTCTTTTCTATGTTAAGAAGAATAATGTGAAGAAACAAGTTGCCTTAAATGATCTTAGCGAAGAAGAAAAAGAAAAATTAAGACAAGAATTATTAAAAGATTTAACAGCTAAAGCTAATGAATCAAATAAAAAAGAAAATGAAGGAGATAAAAAGTAACCGCAAGGTTACTTTTTTAGTATAATTATATCGACTGGGTCGACATAATTTGAATGCTTTTAAACTAAAAAATATTTCTTGATTTTAGAAATTGATAATATATAATGTACATTGTGAAAAGCAAAACTAGAGAAATTTAGTGACGCAAAACTATAGGGCCTATATATTGGCAGCCAGTTACCTACAAAAAAGGAATATTAAACGGATTAAATCTATTTGATAGGTAGGTATAAGGGCTGTTTTTTTATTTCTCTGGGACATAATAATTCAATAGAATATTTTCTTGTTTAAAATTTTTTAAGCACGGAAATTTTACTAAACAAAACTATGGTAGAACTTGAATACGTAAAAAAGAGAAAAAGAAAGAAAGTTGTTGCTATTGTTTCTTTGATCTCAAGCGTAGTAGTTGTAGCTTTTGTTATTTTAGCGTTTATCGGGAAAGATTTAGGTAATTTTACTTTGGAAGTTAAAGGCAGTGGTGCTGAATTAGCTTTATCTAAAGATTCAACTTTTGATAATACCACCAGTTTTTATACTGTTGATAAATTAGCAACTTTTGAAACATATACTATTAAGTCAATTCCTGAAGATGATGTCTTAGATAATGAAAACTCTTCTGACAACTTGGGAAAGAAAATCAATGCTGATGGTGAAGTCACTGCACTTTACTATTTTAAACTTACTTACTTTATTAAAAATGTTGGCGATGATACAGCTAATTACGATCTAAAACTTAAATTAACTGAAAACAACAAATCTTATAACACCAATTCAAGTTTAGATGAAATATTGCGTGTTCGCTTCTATGAGAACACTATTTCTTCTTCAACTCACAACCAAGTCACATATGCTAAAGCAACTAATTCAGTACGTCATGATAGTGATGGTAATATAACCAATTCTGAATGTATTGGAAAAGAAACTGATGGTCTTTGTGACTCTTATCTATCAGATACAACTGGAGAAACAACCCCATTTTATGATAGTGAGACGGTCTTTAAAAGAAGTTATAAAGGTTTAAAAGCTGGAGACTCTATGCGTTATACCATCGTTTTCTGGTTAGAGGGTGAGGATCCTGAGTGTAAAGCTGAAAAGCCACAAGGAGCCACTTTGAAATTAGATATGAGTTATGAAGCTTATACGGCGGAGGCTATAGATGATACCCAAAAGTGATAGAAAAAGATTAGCTGCAATTATGACTGTTGTTAGCGTCTGTTTGCTTAGTTCGCTAAGTGGCACTTTAGCATGGTATCAGATAAGCACAAAGGCGAATATTGCTTATGGCGGTACAAGCGTTGGTAATGAAACTAAATTCCAAGTCGGATTAAAGAGTGAAGTTGATTTAGTTGACTTTACTGAATATGGCTTATCACAAGATCCTGAAGAAAATAAAATATATTGGGCAAATGGGAACTTAAATACTCTTACTGTCAAATATTTTTTAGAAAGTAATGGATATGCTACTAATGTTTTAAACTTAGTAACGGCTTCAGAAATTAATGAAGGTAATATCAAATTTACTCAATCTCCTGTTTATTTAGAAAACAAGAAAACCCCTGCTAATAAAAGTTATTATATTCGTTTGAATTATGTATTTAGAATGGTTAATTTATCGGATAATACAACAATTAATGATAAAGAAATTTATCTTAGTGAAGCACAACTTAACGGTGAAGGTAATGCCTACCGCTCTTTAAGAATGTATTATATCGGAAATAATAATAACTATGGTTTAGTTAATCTTAGTGAGGACAACGAAGGTGTTGATACCTATGGTGGACCTCTCGATCTAAATCTTGATGGTTATTATGATTCTACTAACTTTGTTACCAACTTAGGTGATATCGAAGAAAGAGAAATTAACTATGGTTACTATACGGGTGAAGAAAGTTATGGAGAGCAAATAACTGAAGATACTGAACCAAGTAGCAGTAAATCAACATTCGATGCAAATCATCAAAAAGGTGTTTATCCTCTTGATAATACTAATGTTGTCTTTAATAAAAAAACTTATAAAGGTAAAAGTGATTTAGTTGATAATAAATTAACTTTAACAACAGTTGATGATAGTGGCTATGCTTCTTTGGATACATACTTATTTTTAGAAGGATGGGACAAATATTGTATCGATAATATTGCTAATAAAGCTTTTGGTTTATCGTTGTCTTTTGAAAGCAAATAAAATGAACAGAAAACTTGTACTTATCAGTTTAATCTCAATAAGTTTATTGAGTTTAGCGACGGTTTCTGTCTCGTTAGCGTGGTATGCAACAAGTACAACCGTCATTCTTTCAAATTTTAACATTAGTCTCAGTGCTGATGCTTCTTTAGAGATTGGTATTAAAGATAAAGAAGGAAATATTACATATTCCCCTTCTGTTAAAGATTCGACAATAAATGATGGATTGACCTCATTTGCACCAGTTAGCTCCATGTTTGGTTCTAGTTGGTTAGATAGTATTAACGACGAATATTTTCCAGTTTTTAGAAAAGCTTATGCAGTAGGAAAATTTAGTGATTCTCAAACTTACACCAAAACCGATATAGCGACTGACGGGTATTTTACGAAAGAAATGTATTTAAAAAGTGATAAAGACATCACTTTAACTGTTGATCAAGCTGGAACAACGATTGTTCCTGACACAACAAAAAACGCTTCTAAAGTAGAATCCTTAAAAGATGAGTTTCCAGATTTTACAGACGAAGAAATTCTTACTAATCTAAATTTTATTAATAAATCTATGAGATTTGGTTTATTAATTGATAGTAATTTCTACATTTTTGACCCTCAGAAAACTGAAGAAACTTATTTTGGTGGTGTATTAGATATCGATTCGGATAGTTTTTACGATTACGATAAAAAAGATGGCGAAGCAAAAGAAATATTATATGGTGAATATAATGACGAAAATAAGATAAAATATGGAGAGAACACAGAAGTTCTTACCACGACTAGCGTCTTTGATGCTAATACAAAAAGTGGGGTAAAGCATGTTGATTTAGCTTCTTCTATTGCTAACGGATTAGAAATTAGCAAAGAGAACTCAGTTGATATGGCTAAAATCAATAATACTCAAGATTTTATCGAACTAAAGGCAAATGAAGCAAAAAGGTTTGTCTTTTCTATTTATATAGAAGGATGGGACAGAGATTCAACCAATTTAGCAATGTATGGATCATTTTTGGCTAATTTTACATTTAGAGCAACACAGGAGGTTGTACTATGAGTGAATTTTTTCAATATTTAGGAGAATGGTTAAAAGCTTTTTTTACCAATATTGGTTTATGGTTTTTTGACCGTTTTGCTTATCCTTGGAATAGAGTACCTTCTGAGTTTCAAAACTATAAAGATATTTTCGATCAATATTCAGCTCGTTTCGGCGTCGGTGGCTGGATTTTCTTTGTTTTATGGTGGATATTCTTTGCCGCTGTAATATTTGGTATTTGCTTTGGTTTATTCGTTTTAATTAGAAAATATGTTAGATTCTGCAAAAAAGAAATTGATAAAGAGAAATTACAAGAACAAGTTGAAAGACTTAATTATGAACTTTATCAAGCTGTTCAAGAAAAAGATAAGATTCTTAATCTTAAAGTTGGTTCTTTAGGTTTATCTATTAATCAAATTGATAAAAAAGATGCTGAATCTATTAAAACTATTACTTCAAGATTCCCAAAATTAACTGCTGTTGATTTAGAATACTCGACTAAAGACGTCACAATTCCTGAAGTTATAGGATTAACACTGGAAGAAATTTGTGTCCGTTTTAGAAATTTTTGCTGTTCTCAATTAAAATTATATTATTCAATTGATACTATTAGAGATATGTTTGCTGGTATGGCAACAAGTAAACTTATAATTCTTGAAGGTATTTCAGGTACTGGTAAAACCAGTATGCCTTATGCATTAGGTAAATTCTTTGTAAATGATGCCGAAATTTGTTCAATTCAACCTTCTTTTAAAGATAGAAGTGAATTGATCGGTTATTATAATGAATTCACAAAGAAATTTAATGAAACTGAATTCTTAAGAGCTTTATATGAAGCCACATATAGAAAAGATCCATGCATAATTGTTCTTGATGAGCTTAACCTTGCTCGTATCGAGTATTATTTTGCTGAATTCTTATCTATCATGGAAATGCCTAATATAAAAGAATGGAATATCGAAATGATCAATAACGTTGACCCTAATGATCCAAAGCACTTTAATAAAGGTAAATTATTGATTCCTCAAAATGTTTTCTTCTTTGGAACCGCAAATAATGATGATTCCACATTTACAATTTCTGATAAGGTTTATGACCGTGCTAGTAACATTTTCTTTGAAAATAAAGGTCAAGCTTTTAAAGCTGAATATACTGATTCCATGAAAGTCAGTTACGATCAAATCAATGCTTTATTTGAAAATGCCGTTAGTGAATTTGCTTTAAGCGACAAAATTCTTGATAAATTCAATGAACTTGATAGTTTCATTATCTCCAAGTTCAGATTAGCCTTTGGTAACCGTATCATCAAGCAACTTAGAACATTCGTTCCAGTATATGTTGCCTGTGGCGGAAGAGAAATCGATGGTTTTGATTATATACTTACTAACAAGGTTTTAAAGAAATTTGAATCGTTAAATATCGCCTTCTTAAAAGACGAATTAAAACAATTAAATATTGAACTTGATAAGTTATTTGGAAAACAAAACTTCCAATTTGCTCATAAGTATATCAACAATTTATTAAAATTAAGTTAAGGTAAATAATGGGTAAAAGTAATAAAACATTCATAAAGTTAGATCAAAAACTTAGCTCACGTATTGAGAGTATGCTAAAGAGCGATAAAAACGCTTTAGCTGTTTTTGACGCTTTAAAAAATGGACAAAATACCTATGTAAGAATGGAAAGAACTGAAGATTCTGCGGTTGATATAAGCTGGGTTAATATTATTAATGACACAATTCCTGCCATCGGTAAAATTATTCAAAACCCAAGAATTACCACTAAGACAGTTGATTATGTCGTACCTATTGAATTAAGTAAAAAAATAAATAGCGAATCAGTAAGACATTTATCAAGTCACTCACAATTTGTTAAAGAAATTGGTGCTGACGGTACAGTTATTCCTAAGAAAATTCTTAATCAATTAGCCGAAGACAATATTAAAACTTATGAAAATAGATTAGTTGCTACTTTAATTAAACATTTATTTATTTTCTTACGTAAAAGATATGAATATATTATGAAATATTCTCCTCTTTGCGATTTCGAAACTCTTTATGTTAAAAACACAACTACAATTGATGGTTCGTTAGTTGAAATCGAAACAAAGATAAAATTTGCTCGTGATACTGATGATAGAGATGGAGCAAATTTAAAGAGTTATGCTGCTAAAGTTGAAGAAATGATGCATTATTTAAGCGGTTATACTCATAGTGATTTCATGACTCAATTTAAAAATGAACGTGATGTTCGTTTACCTGTTTTACAAACAAATATTTTACGTAAAAACCCTGATTACAGGAAGTGTTTACGCCTTTTTACTTATATTGAGAGTTATAGCAAACTTGGTATTAATATTATTGTTAAAGAAAATTACAAAGAAATTAATGCCGAAGATCAACGCGATATTAACAAAATGATTTTTGCTAACTTTTTAACCCTTAAAGGTAAATCCAACGATAAGGATATTAAAGTTAGTAAAAAGACTTATAAACCAAAAATTCAAACTAATCTTGATGATATTATTTTCTGTTTCAAAGATTTTGCGTCATCTCCAGACTATGTTCGTGTGGATAAAGAATATTTTGATGAAATTAATCAAGTTATTCCAAAAGATCTTAAAACTAAACCTACTAAAGAAGATTTAGCCCACCGTAAGGCTGAATATGAAGAAAAACAAAGACAAATCAAACTTAAAAAAGCAGCTAAAAACCTCGAAAAGAGAAAAGCGCTTCAAGCAAAACTTATTCAACAAAAGATTGAAGCTCAAGAAAGAGAAGAACTTGCTCGTAAAAAGAGAGAAGAACTTGCTTTGGCTAGAAAACTTCAAAAACTTGAGGATGAGCGTTTAAGAAAAGTACGTGGTGAAATTATTAACGTTGCGGAAATTGATAAATCAAAAGAACCTAAAACTAAATTGCCTGAAGTTGCTCCAATTGTAGTGGAAAATAAAGAACAACCAATTGAAATAATTAGCGTTCATGAAGCAGAAAAAATTCATATTTCTACTGCTAAAAAGATGTCTAAGAAAGAAAAACTTAGATCAAGAATTGATACTAACTTAGTATTAGATAAAAATGATGAGGAAGAAAAATAATGGATGAAATGGTTACAAAAAAGCAAAAATCTAAAGTAAAAAAGGCGTTTGATATTATTTCAACTTCCATTGTTGTTTTGCTTTTTGGTTTTGCTATTTTTGTTCAGATTATGTCTATAGTAACTAAACAAGATAACTATGGTGTACCAAATTTTTTTGGTATTCAAATTGTTGCTGTTCAAACAGATAGTATGGAACCAGTTTATCCAGTAAATGATGGATTAATCGTCAAAAAAGTTGATAATACCGAAATAAAAGTTGGTGATGATATTACTTTCCATTATGAGATTGGAACAAGTAATGTAATTATTACTCACCGTGTTGGTGAGATTAAAATTAGTGATGATGGGATTTATACTTTTATATGCCACGGCATCAATGCCAATTCTAGTCAATGCGAAGGGGATTGCACTTATCAAACTCAAACAGTTAAAGAAGAATGGGTTTTAGGTAAAGTCGTTGGAGAAAGTGCCATTATTGGTGGTTTTTACACTTTTGTGTATACGTATTATGGTCTTTTTCTTCTTATAATAATACCTGGTGCATATTTAATTATTGCTTCAATTATTGATTTAGTTAAAGCTAGTAAAGGTCCAAAGAAATTGGTTACTGAAAATAGTAGCGGAGAAGAAGTAAAAGTTGACACGTCAAATCTTAGCGAAGAAGATCGTGAAAGACTTAAAAAAGAATTATTAAACGAAATGTTAAATAATAAAGGAGGAGACAAAAAATGAGAAGAATGTCACTGATAGTTGTCTTTCTTATCTTGTGTTTATTGGTAGAGGGTGTTGAAGTTACAGGTTTTATCTATTACTTGAATACAACCGAAACAATAAATTACATGTTTTACATCTTGTATGTTATTGCAATGGTTCTTGTTGGGGCTTTAGCTATTTCTTTTATTTTCCAATTATTTACAATTTATAATAAAAATAAGATCAATAAATTTACAAACTATTATTATTTAAAAAGAAATTATAACGTTATGCGTTTCGACCAATTTATCGATATAGTTTATCCACGTTATATTCATGATAAAGGAAACACTTTCTTTGTCTCGTTTTGTGCTTTTAATGATGCCACATTGATTGATTCAAACCACAGTCCAGCTTTAGTTGAATACAACGGTTTCTTTATCGATTTTGTTGTTAAGTTTTTTAGAGAATCTAAAGTATTTAAAGCTTCTCAATATAGATATTGTTTCGATAACAACACATTTTTATTTTATTTTGATTGTGAATATAGTCAAATTGAAAAGTTAATGAATGCTTTTGAACAAGAAGCTTATAAGATTGCTTCAGATCATGATTTAAGATTGTTTGTTCAACCAGTTTTCGGAATTTATAGAGTTGAAAAAGGTATCTTTAAAAAGTTCAATTTAGAGAGTGAAGTTAAAGAATTAAACAACAATCTTCGTATCGAACAAAAAAGCAATGAACTTATTAAATTAGAAGAAAATTATATTAATAAATCTAAAAAAGATAAAAAAGCTAAACGTGACGATCTTAAGATTCATCAAATTATTTTTGATAATGATTTACAAGAAAATAAAGATATTGCTACTGCGGCTAGTAAAAAAGTTAAATTACTTAATCGTCAAATTGGGTCTAATTTACGTCCAGTATCGCAAGTTTCTTTATTTGATGCAATTAATGCTGCTTCTATTGCTAGATTGTTTGCACAAAATAATTATGAAAGAAATGTTATTTATACTTCGGAAATGTCTGTTGAAGGACATATCGATAGCGATAGAAACGTCAATAATATTGTCGAAGGTCTTAGAAAAGGAGAATTCGTTGTTTATTATCAACCAAAATTTAATTTAAAGAGCAAAAAATTCAGTGGTACAGAAGCTTTGGTTCGTTGGGATTCTGCTCGTTTCGGTATTGTATCTCCATTAAGATTTATTAGTGTTGCTGAACATAGTGGTATGATTCATGAAATTGATATGTTTGTTTTGGAAGCTGTTTGTAAAGATATAGTTAACTGGTCTAAAAGAGGACATGAAATTCTTCCAGTTAGTGTTAACTTCTCATTATTTGAATTCTTTACTCCTAATTTCCTTGAAGATATTAAAGCTTTACTTGAAAAATATAATGTTTATCCAGCCTATATTGAAATCGAAATTACTGAACAAACAAATAGTGCTAACTCCTTCTTAATTATTTCAATTCTTAAGAAAATTAAAGCAATGAACATCAAGATTTTAATGGATGATTTCGGTGTTGGTTTCTCTAATATTAACTCCTTAAAGAAGCTTCCAGTCGATGTTATTAAATTAGATAAGATCTTTATCGACGATATTGTTGTCGATATTAGAAGCCGTGAAATGGTTAACACAATTATATCTTTCTGTCATACTCTTAATCTTTCAGTTGTTGCTGAAGGTGTTGATAGCGAAGAAAAATTAAAAATTTTAAAAGATTTTAATTGTGATGTAATTCAAGGGTTCTATTATTCTAAACCTTTACCAAAGATTGAATTAGATCGTTTCTTAGCTAACAATAAGTTTGAAACGAAAGGAAGTAATGAATTATGATTTTAATATTAGGGTCCTCAAAAGACGATATCTTATATTTTGAAACTAAAATGCGTGAAAAAAAATACGAGCATTTTTATAAAAACGCAACAATAATTACTGGTTTACTTAGTGGCCAACAAGTATGTGTTGCTTTTGGTATAAACACTAATTATTTAAGTTCAACTTTTGTTACAACAATTATTGATCATCACCCATCAATTATTGTTGCTATTAACGTTGGTTTAGCTCGTTCGTTATCTACTGATTTAAAACCACGTGATATTCTGGTTTCAGAAGCAATTGTTTTAGGTGATGTAAATCAAACAAATCAATTTCGTGTGCAGTTATGTGAAATACCTGGAATTAGTCAATTTTTATCAAGTGATATTTATTTAAAGAATGTTTGTGAAAAGACTTCAAGTTTATTAAACCTTCATAATGTTCATTTTGGAAAAGTTATTTCTACTAATAATTATTACGATAATGTGAAAGAATTTAGCTTCATTGGACAAGACCGCATGATACTTGGGCAAACACAATTTTTAGCTGTTGATTGTGAAGCTGGTGGATTTGCTGTCGCTTGTGCATTTGCGGGTATTCCATTTGTATCTATAAAAGTGATACAATATGTAATAGGTGAAGATCAGTTTAATCGCAATAATTTGATTAATGCTCTTGAAGAGTATGTTAATGTAGGAAAACTTGTTACTGCTATTATTAGTGAGATTTGCCGTAACGAAACTATAACTTTGTAAGTTATTGGTACAACGCAAAAAGGGCAACATAACTCCGTTTGCCCTTTTTGTATACTTATTTATTGAATTTTGCAGGCAAATATCTTTTTATAGCTGATGCTAATTCTTTACCTTGTAAATTTCCGCAAGTAGCGTCAGGATGGTAATTATTTTTATGATTATTAGTTGTAAGCGTGACCATTTTATAATCTACATCTGGAAGAAATTCGCTCATGGCTTGAGTAATTGCCTGATCGTTATTTTCGTGTGTTTCATCAGTACAAAAAATAAGCGGAACATAATCAACATAAGCATCTTTTGTTTCGTTAATTAATTTTTGGACGCCTTTTTTATAAGCTGTAGTATTGTTAAAACCAACTTGAGCGACGTCGTTAGTTCCTAAATTAATAACAATTAAGTCAGGAATTCTGTCGGGACTAAAATCTTTATTTTGATTACGAAAATAATTTTGTTTGTCATAGACTTGAGGAACAGTAAAAGAAGTATAACCGTTGCCGAATCCGGCCCCAGAAAAAGCAGATAACATAAAGTCACTATCTAGATTTAAAGCCGCTTGATAAGCATAGGCATCGAGCGGATCGTCTAAATCGGTTGAATAGCCACCATTTTCAGTAGTTCCTTGTAAAGAATACCCAGTCGTATAAGAATCGCCTATAAACTCGATTAAAGTGTCTCTAGGAGTGGTTTTAATAAGTTTGCCAGTTAAAGTTATTGAATTAATGATAGCTTGAGACATATAAACATTTGTTTGACGAACAAATTTAAAATTATGAAGGCCATTTTCTAACTCAGTAGCTAATTCGATATCTTTTGTTTCGTTGTCTACAACAATATTTTTAGTTCTTTTTCCATCGACAAAACTAGAAAACATAGTAAGTTCGTATTTTCCGCTTTCCTCCGTCAATGGTTCACCAATTTGAGTGCTAGTTACATTGATTGAGACAGTGCCTTCACAATTACTTGAAAATTCGATTGCTGAACCAGACCAATCACAAGTGATTGCTTCGTCAATAATTTCATAACGGCCTTGAATATTAAATTTATCAATATTTTTATTAATTAAATAGGTTTCTTCTTTGTGTTCAATGACAGTTTCTTGATTGCAACTTGTTAGAAGCAAGCATGTGACAAATAAAGGTATTGAGGCGATTGTTTTTTTCATATTTTTCTCTTTTTAAAAGTATATATTAAATAGAGTGGATTTAATGTCGTTCTTCCTTAAAGTGACATTTTTATTTCCTAAACTGAATAATATATTTGGAATAAAATTTTATATATGAAATATCTATTATATTTTTGTCATATTACATTATTTTTTGGCGATTTAATTTTATTTTCTTTGATTTTTTAGTAGAATATAAGAGTTAAGAAAAGGAGACTATTTAAATGTACAAAATAGTTAGAAAAAGAGTCTTCAATCCAACAGAGACTGAACTAGAGATTGAAGCACCTTTAATTGCGAAAAAGGGTAAACCTGGGCAATTTATTATTTTAAGAGCCGATGCAACAAGTGAGCGTATACCGCTTACAATTGGTGGAACTGATCCTGTTAAGGGAACTGTTTCGATTATTTTCCAAATCGTTGGTGCTTCCACTTTTAAATTAAATCAATTAAATGAGGGAGATTCACTTCATGATTTTGTTGGCCCATTAGGTAGACCAACTGAAATTACTGGAGACAATGTTTGTGTTATTGGTGGGGGATTAGGTGTTGCTATCGCTTATCCAATCGCTAAAGCTTTCCATGATGCTGGAAAACACGTCACTAGTATTGCTGGATTTAGAAATAAGGATTTAGTTATTCTTAGTGATGAATTCAATGCTAGTAGCGATAAATTTATTCCATGTTCTGATGATGGAAGCTACGGAGTTAAGGGTGTTGTTACTCTTCCTTTAGAAGAAATGCTTAAATCAGGTGTCCATTTTGATAAAGTTATTTGTATTGGACCTGTTATTATGATGAAATTTGTTACCTTAACTTGTAAAAAATATAACGTTCCTGAATGTGTTTGTTCAATGAATCCAATCATGATTGATGGAACTGGTATGTGTGGTTGCTGCCGTTTGACTGTTGGTGGCAAAACAAAATTTGCATGTGTTGATGGACCAGACTTCAATGCTTATGAAGTTGATTTTGATGAAGCAATGTCAAGAGGCACAATGTATAAGGCCTTCGAAAAGAAAGCTTATGATGAAGCTAAATGCAATTTATTTAAGAAGGAGGCTGAATAATTATGTTACGTACTGAATATAAACTTAATATGAAAGCTCTAAAGAATGAGATGCCTAGCCAAGATCCAAAAATTAGAGCTCATAACTTTAAAGAAGTTACTACTGGTTATACTGCTGAACAAGCTATTGATGAAGCTAAAAGATGCATGAATTGTCCAACAAAACCATGTGTTGCTCATTGCCCAGTCAACATTAATATTCCAGATTTTATATATCATGTCGCTTTAGGCGAATTTGATAAAGCTTACGATATTATTAGTGAATCAAGTTCACTTCCTGCAGTTTGTGGAAGAGTTTGTCCTCAAGAAAGCCAATGTGAAGGAGTCTGTACAAGAGGTTTTGGAGCTAAGGTTGGTGCGGATGGTAAACTTACTAAAGAACCTGTTGCTATCGGAAGATTAGAGAGATTTGTTGCTGATTATCACAATGCTCATGAATGTGATGTCACACTTAATATTAAAAAGAACGGTCACAAAGTTGCTGTTATTGGAAGTGGTCCAAGCGGATTAACTTGTGCTGGTGATTTAGCTAAAAAAGGGTATGATGTTACAATTTTTGAAGCTCTTCACCTTGCTGGTGGTGTTCTTGTTTATGGTATTCCTGAATTTAGACTTCCAAAATCAATCGTTCAAAAAGAAGTTGAAGGATTAATGGCAATCGGAGTCAAAATTGAAACTAATATGGTTATAGGTAGAGTCATTACTATTGATGAACTTAAAAAAGAATATGGTTTTGAAGCTATATTCATCGGTTCCGGTGCTGGACTTCCAAGATTTATGGGAATTCCTGGAGAGAATCTTAAAGGTGTTTATTCAGCCAATGAATTCTTAACTAGAACAAATTTAATGAAAGGTTATCTTGAAGGAACAAATACACCAATTGAACACGCTAAAAATGTTGCAGTTGTTGGTGGCGGCAATGTCGCCATGGATGCTGCTCGTTGCGCTCTTAGATTAGGTGCTGAACATGTTTATATTGTTTATAGAAGAAGTCTTGAAGAACTTCCTGCTAGAAAAGAAGAAGTTCATCACGCTATGGAAGAAGGGGTTGATTTCCAATTATTAAATAACCCAGTTGAATTAATTCCTACAGATTGTACAGATCCTCGTGATCCACAATATAATTTAGTTTCTAAGATGAAAGTTGAAGAAATGAAATTAGGTGAACCAGATGAAAAAGGCAGAAGAAAACCAGTTGGTACCGGAAACTTCAAAGAAATTCCTGTCGATTGTGTTATTATTGCCATCGGAACTTCACCAAACCCATTAATTAAACAAACAACTGATGGACTTGAAACAAATCCACATGGTTGCTTAATCACTAAAGATGAAAGCGGATTAACAACTAGAGAATCAGTTTATGCTGGTGGCGATGCTGTCACTGGTGCTGCTACAGTTATTCTTGCAATGGGTGCTGGAAAGCATGCTGCAAAAGCTATTGATGAATATTTATCCAAGAAATAATTAATCATTTTACTTCTAAAAAAGTCGAGAAAAATTCTCGACTTTTTATATTAATAAATACTTCAATAAAAATAAGTAAAAAAATACTGACTTACAAAAGAATGTAACCGTTTTCATAGTTTTCATTGATATAATAAATAATGTCGATGGTATCGATAATAATTGACATCTATCCCACATTGTCGATATTTTACAGCATTTACAATACTTGCAAATTATTATAAATATATTATTATTTATATGCTTTGGAGGAAGCGAATTATGAAACAAAAAAGATTACAACTTAATGCAAAAGAAATTGCAAAACAAAAACAAAACGAAGCAGAATATAACGAGAGATTTTCAGGCGAATATTACAATACAGATTTTAGAACTTTCCTTAGATAACTTCTAAAACAACCGTTTTAAAAACAAAGCAAAGACAATTTTTATCTTTGCTTTTTCCTTTTTTAAAATTGCTTTTTTTGTATAAGAAGATATGCAAATGAGTTAGAATAAATGTATGAAATTTTGTGTAGATGCTTTAGATAGTCAAATAAATGATAAATTTACAATTGATAAAGGAACGCCTTCTATTAATTTAATGGAAAGAGCTGGTTTAGGTTGCTTCAAAATAATTGAAAAACAAATTAAAAAAACAGATAGTGTTTTAGTTGTTGTTGGTTCTGGAGGTAATGGTGGGGATGGCTATGTCATCGCTCGTAATTTATTTGAAAATAAATATGATGTAACAGTTCTTGATATAAATGAATTTCATAGTGAAGATTGTTTGACTAATAAAAATTTGTATAAAGGTAATTTGATTACAAAAATTGGTGATAAAAAATACCAAGTAATAGTTGATGCTATTTTTGGTATTGGTTTAAATAAAGAAGTTAAAGATCCGCAGTTGTCGTTAATTAAATATATAAATAAAACCCTTGCAAAGAAAATTTCAATTGATATAAATAGCGGGCTAGATGCTACAACTGGACTTGTATTAGGGAACGTGGTTAACAGTGATTTAACGATATGTATTCAAGATATAAAGACTGGTTTATATTTAAACGAAGGAAGAGACTTTTGTAACAAAATCATGGGGATTGACATAGGTATTTCACATTTTGATGAATCTAAATATTATAAAATTCTTGAAAAAGATGACTTTGAAAATTTGATTGAAAAAAGAAAATCTCATACTAATAAAGGTAATTATGGCAAATCTATAATTATTGGAGGATCAAAAGAATATTTTGGTGCTCCTGCTTTAAGTTGCTTAAGTTTAGCAAGTTTAAGATGTGGAAGTGGATATTCAAGTTTAGCCGTTCCAGCATCTTTATTATCAATTTATGCTCTTAATTTTCCTGAGGTTATGTTAATTGGATTGAATGACGATAAAAATGGGCATTATATTTATGATCAAAATCAAGCATCTACTTTTTTAACATATTCCTCGATATCAATCGGTATGGGAATGGGTATTAGTGAAGAAGTATATAAATTAGTTAAATATTTATTAAATAATTATAGAGGTATATTAATAATAGATGCTGACGCTTTAAATTCAATTAGTAAGTATGGAGTCGATTGTTTAAAGTCACATTTATGCAGTGTAATTATTACTCCTCATATTAAAGAATTTTCTAGATTAACTAATCAAGAAATTCCTGTTATTGAAAAAAATTACGGGGGATTGGCAGGGGATTTTGCAAAAAAATACCAAATTATTGTATTACTAAAAAACAATACATCTATCATAACTGATGGTAAAACAAAGTATTTAAATATTGCTGGTTCGCCATGCTTAGCTAAAGGTGGTTCAGGCGATGTTTTGAGTGGAATCCTTTGTGGTGTTTGTAATCAAAAAGAGGATTTATTAAAAAGAGTGGCCTTTAGTGCTTATATTTTAGGTAGATCTAGCGAATTATGCCTTTTATCAATCTATGAAAATTGCGTAATTGCTACAGATGTTATAAATAATATTTCAAATGTTTTTGAGGAGATTAAAAATGGAAAAAACTAAAGAAAAAGTTGGGATTAGACTTTGGCTTATTTTTATAATCGTTGGTTTAGCGGGTCAGTTTGCATGGTCAATTGAGAACATGTATCTTAATACTTACATCGGTTATCTTAACTTTACAGCTGTCGCAGCAGAAAAATTTGATTATAGTTTAATAATTGCCATTACTACAGCATTAAGTGCTGTCACTGCGACATTAACTACCTTATTAATGGGTGGATTGATGGATAAAATTAAACATAGAAAAATATTTATCTGTATAGGATATCTTGTTTGGGGAATCGCTACTGCATCATTTGGATTACTTAATGTTGGTAGTTCAACAGCCCTTATTCCAATTCAAATGGCAGCAGTTACAGCGGCTATTATGGTTATAGTGATCGATTGTTGTATGACTTTCTTTGGTAGCACTGCAAATGATGCAGCTTTTAATTCTTATGTTACACAAAATACCAAAGATTCTAATAGAGCAAAAGTTGAAGGTGTTTTATCAATTCTACCTCTTATTTCCATGTTAGTTATTTTTGTTGGTTTAAACGGATTAACAACAAAAGACGGAGGATATAAGTGGGATTTATTCTTTTATATAATAGGTGGTATTGTTTCTCTTGTTGGTATAGTTGCGTTATTTTTGATTCCAAAAGAAGATAAAGTTGCTAAATCAAATCAACCATATTTTAGATTGTTAGTTGAAGGATTTAAACCAACCACAATAAAGACTAATAAGAAATTATATTTAATTTTAATCGCTTATTTTGTTTTTGCTACTGCGACTCAAGTGTTCTTTCCATATTTAATGATTTATGTTGAAAAAACTTGTCAAATAGCAAATACCGGAAGCAGTTTCTTAACAAGTTTTGCTATCGTTATGGCTGTCGCTTTACTTGGTGGATCGCTTCTTAGTGTAATATTTGGAAATTTAGCTGATAAATATGGAAAAAGTAAAATGATTATTCCTACTTTAGTTACTTACGGAGTTGGAATATTTATGATGTTCTTTGGAGAATATATTGCTTCTGATGTTGGAAGAACGGTTTACATGAGCATTAGTACACTTATTATGATTTTAGGATTTGTAGCAGTTCCAACGATTCTTAATGCTTTTGTTAGAGAATATATTCCTAAAGGTAAAGAAGGTGTTTTCATGGGTGTTAGGATGATATTTGTTGTCTTGCTTCCAATGTGCATCGGGCCTTTTATTGGAGATGCAATTAATGGAGTTGGCGGTTCAGTATATATAGATGATTTTGGTGTTAAAAATAATATTCCTTCGAATTATGCTTATTTAGCGGCATTAGCAATTTTAGCTTTAGTTGTTATTCCTTTAATCTTTATATTTAAAAATAATATAAAAGAGGAGATTAAGAATAATGGAAACAAAGAATAAAGGTTATTTATTACATACTGATAAAGAAGTAAAAACATTAGTAGGTAATGTGCCATTAAATCAATATCCTCGTTTTAATCTTGTTAGAAATTCTTATATCTGTTTAAATGGTTTATGGCAGTACAAAATAACAAAAGACAAGGGATTTGCAGGGGATTTTGATGAAAATATCATGGTTCCGTTTGTTGTTGAGTCACCATTAAGCATGGTTAGTCATCTTCTTGAACCAGATGAATATATTTTTTATAAGAAACAAATTGATGTTCCATCAGATTTAAAGAACAATAAATTGATTTTACATTTTGATGGTATCGATCAAAACGCTGATATTTTTATTGATGGAGATTTGGTTGGTTCAACTAGTCTTCCATATTGCGTCAATGCGCTTGATATTACAAAATTTGTTGATAAGAAAAATAGTTTTACTTTAGTTGTTAGAGTTCAAGATGTTACTGATGATTCTTATTTTTGTAGAGGGAAGCAACAACTCAAACCAAACTACTGGTTTTATTCAAGTTCTAGTGGAGTTTATAAACAA
This sequence comes from Caryophanales bacterium UBA4855, assembly GCA_002399785.1. Lineage (GTDB taxonomy): Bacteria > Bacillota_I > Bacilli_A > RFN20 > CAG-826 > Onthovivens. The sequence continues at coordinate 153,557 of DHEH01000004.1, read as the reverse complement.
GTATGGATGGAAGTTGTACCTCAAAATAATATAATTAAAGTGGTATTTGCAGGAGATTTTGATAAAAAGCGTGTTTCAGTTGAAGTCTTTACTGATGAAGTTACGGATGCTCAAATAATAATTAATGGACATATTTTTAATGTTAAAACTCTTCAAAATGTAACGTTAGATTTAATAAATGATTTTCATCCTTGGACCATAGATTCTCCATATCTATATCATGTTCAAATTAAAACTGATTGTGATCAAGTGACAAGCTATTTTGGAATTAAGAAAATTGAAGTGCAAAATGACAAAATTTTACTTAATAATAAAGAATTTTTTATTAATGGGCTTTTATATCAAGGTTATTATTATTTAGGTGGTTTAACTCCCAAAACTTATAGTGAATATGAGTTTGATGTCAAAAAAACTAAAGAATTAGGCTATAACTGCTTAAGAGTTCATATGACTGTAGAAGATGATTATTTCTATTATTTATGTGATAAATATGGAATTTTAGTCATTCAAGATATTCCTTGCGGTGGTGAAAAATATCGAGTTCCAATTCATGTTTATCCAACACTAAATGCAAAGATCTTTAATCATGAATGCTTTTGTACTAAAAAATGGCATGGTAGGAAAAACATAGAAGGACAAAAAGATTTTTATTTAAATGCTTATAGAATTATAGATGACCATCGAAATTTTCCTTCAATTTTTATGTATACAATTTTTAATGAATCTTGGGGTCAATTTGATGCTTCGCTTCTTTATACAAAACTAAAAGAAGTAGATTCTACTAGGCTTTTTGATACAACTAGTGGTTGGCTTAAAGCTAAATTAACAGATGTCTATAGTGTTCATTCCTACTCATTTTATTGGAAAAATAGACAAGATAAAAAGACTCATAAACCTTTTATATTGACTGAATTTGGTGGTGCATCACTAAAAGTTGAAAATCATTTTTATTATTCTATTGTATATGGACATGGTGTAGTTCAAGACAATAAAGAATTATCTATGGTCTATAAAAAACAATACACAAGAATCATTGAATTGATGACGAAAGGCCATTTAAAAGGATGCATATATACACAATTTAATGATTGTGAAACTGAATGCAATGGAATATACACTCTTGATCGCAGTGTACTAAAAATAGACGAAAATTTGATTAAAGAACTTAATAATAAAATTAATAATCTCAATAAATAAGCGAATCTTTATTTTCTTTTTCTTCTCTTTTTGCGATGTATATTTTTATAAATAACTATTGTGAAAATTAAAACGATTATTCCGACAGCTGCAAGGATAATCCACACTTTGTTTGTTTCAAAGAAAGATAAAGTAACAATGATTTTTTTCGAAGCATTAAATGTTTTGCCATTAAAATTATAAATGTAAGTAGCAATGTAGGTTCCTTCTTCAGTAAAAACATAATCAGAAGCATAAATTTCTTTTTTACCACTTGGAGTAGTTAATTCAATTGTGTAATCATCTTTTGTTAATTTATGTGAAACTCCGTATTCATCAGTTATTGTTAAATCATCAAGATTTAAATCAACTGTGTTTCCTGAAATTAAAGACACATCTTGAAAAGAAACTGTAGGATCACTAGAGCCAAATATTTCATCAACTTTTTTTCTCACTTTGATAGAAATATCACCAGTAAGAGTTGCGTTGTTTTTAATGTAACTTGCAGTTAGTGTATAATCTCCCACTTCAGAAATAGTATCTCTAGAAGAAAAATCTTTTGTTGTTGAACCGTCCGAAATTTTTAAAGTATATTCGCTTGGTTGAATAGTGTTGTCAAGATATTTAACGACCATTGAATCGAGATTAATTGGATCGTTTGGGTGAACATAAAGCGGATTGTTAACGCCTTCTATTGATAAACCCGTTTGAACTCCATCTTTGGCTTGAATATCAACTCCTAAAGATTCATTGCTTTTATAAATACAATCAACCCACTTAGGGTAATCGATGAAAGGATTACGATTTTTTGTTGCGACATTGTAGCAAAGATTGTTTCTATGTTTTTCAGCATCATCAACTGGGTCAGAAACATTCCGTTCTAATAAGGTTGATAATAAACCATAATTTGCTGGAGTTGTTTCAGTGTTTTCAACGTTTATCGTTACATCCTTTTCATATGAATCATCTAAAAGTAACGCAGGTGTTGTGTTTGCGGCGTCATATGTGTGGTATCTAGTTTCCATATAAAACAAGGTTCGAGCGATGTTTCCTTTATCTGATGGTAAAGGTTCATAAACTTCGATTCCGTTTTTATCTAACCCTCTCCGTCCAGTTATATTTCCGGATATGAGCGAGGTTGTTTTTGTGGTTGATGAAGCGGTTTTATTAAGAACATTTCCGTACGGATAATTGTTATGTCCATCTTGGTTGTTTTTAGCTTCACCTGCATGAAGATTTTGTAAATCGCATGAAGGCATCTTTGTAGGATTGCCGGTTTCTGATTTTCTCATTAAACCTCGTGATTTAACCCATACATGTTCACGATTTATAATTTTACCAATTGCACCTTGTGGAGTAGTGTTTCTAGAAGTTACTTCTAAATCTTCCTTGTCATATAAAGCGCGAAGTTTAATTCCAGTTTGATTCCGTTTTTGAGAAGAAATTTCATTATCAGTAAGTGGAGAAGATACCCAGTTACGATCAAGTAGATAATAATATTCCCATTGACTATAAGGTCTATAAATTTGATTTTGTTTAATGATTGACTCTAAAGATAATTTTAGTTCTTCACCTTTTATGCCAGTTTTATTAGATAGTGCACCATAATAAGTTTGGATTTCATTTGTGGTTTGATCTTTAAAGATACCAAGATTTTCGTCATAAGCTAGTGTAGGACGAACATTAATGACCTTTGGTGTTTGTAAAAAGCTGGATGTGACACTTGAAGAAACAAGCGATAACATAGAAGTTATTAGTAAAATTGAAGTTTTCATACTTTCAATTATATAGGTTATACACAAATTATCGAAATATATTTTAAAATTTGTTTTTATAATATAAATTAAAGTCATGATTAAAAAACCAGTGTTATTATTTATTGGTTGTGAAGAAATTCTAAAGCATAATGTTAAAATTAAAAATGGCTTAGAGAACAATTTTAATTATATAAATTGTTCAAAAATTAAAGAAGGTGTTTCATATCTTAAAAAAGATGAAAATGTCGTAATAATCATAATTAATGCAACTGATGTTAAAAATAGTGTGTCTATTTATCACAACCTTATCGCTAAAGAGGGAAAATATTTAGATCTTCCTATTTTTGTGTTCTCCAATGAAGCAACTGAAGAGAGTTCAATTTTTGTGGTGTGAGAGTTTTTAAAATTTTTCCTACCAAAGGACAAGAAGATATTTTTTTAGATTATTTAAAAACAGTTAGTAAGGCTAGCGAAAAAGTAATTGCTTTAAGAGATTTTT
>DHEH01000004.1:108734-149917 GCA_002399785.1 Caryophanales bacterium UBA4855 | reverse complement strand
GTTATGGCATGAAATATTCCGTTAGTATGCTATCAAAAGTTAGTGATTGTCTTAAAAAGAAAGATGATTTTTACTTGGTTGGAGCAGCTAGTGAAGATATGTTTTGGATTCTTGCAAAAAGAAAAGATTTTTGTGAGAAATATTTTGCAAATTTAAAAATTGAAATAAATCTTAAATTACATGTTAAAGATTTTGATTTTAAATTTGGTGTTTATGATATTCAAGATAATAACGAAGACGTTTATTCTGCTTTTAGATGTGCCGGTATTGCTTTATCAGCCGCAAAAACTGAAGATATTAAAATTAGTGGGTATTTTACCGAACCAATTGTTAAAGAATTGGCTGGAGAACCTAATTTAGAAGAAGCGTTCGATAGAGGAATTAAATAAAGAAAGTTTGAGGTATATTATCAGCCAAAAGTTGATATTGAAACTAATACAATTATTGGCTGCGAAGGTTTAGCAAGATGGGATACTGAGGCTGGAGGTATACTAGAACCTACAAAATTTATTCATATTTTTGAAGAAAACGGAATTATTAAAAGATTTGATCTCTATATTTTGGAGAGCAATTTGTAAAACGTTATCGAGGTTAATAAAAGAGAATTTTCATGTTATTCCTGTTTCTTTTAATTTTTCTAGAATCGATTTTAGAGATACATTGTTATCGAAGAAAATTATTGATATTATTGAAAAATACGATGTTCCTTCAAATTTGATTCATATTGAATTAACCGAAATGGCTTATATAGAAAATTCGAAATTTACCATTAACACTATAAAAGAGTTAAAGAATTTTGGGGTTGGAATCGAAATGGATAATTTTGGTCGAGGATATACTTCGCTAAATATGCTTTCATCTTTACCTTTAGATTATTTAAAGATTGGCACTAATTATTTTAGAAATAATAGCAATATTTATAATTCAAATTATTCTTTTATAAGTTTCCTTGTTTCTCTTGTTAAGTGGAACAATGTTCGAATTGTTGTCGAAGGTGTTGAAAAAATTGATGATGTCAATTTAATGAGACAATTAGGTTGTTCTTATGGACAAGGATATTTTTTCTCAAGACCAATGAAAACAGATGATTTAATAAATTATATGGCCAATGTAAATATTTACGACAATAACGATTACAATAAGATTGAAAAGAATATTAATTACGATGATTATACTGTTATAAAAAAAGAAACTAACCTCATTGTCGTCGATCCGGAAAAGAACAAAAAGAATTCTTTAATAAAACGAAACGAAAAATATTATAACGTTTACTCTTTTACCAAAGGAACTGAGGCTTTTGCTTTTGTAAAGAAATGCAAAATGTTCATATCGCTTTTTATAGTTCCGCCAAGTATTTTTGAATCAGAAGTTTTGATTTTATTGATAAAGTTAAAAGTGTCCCATTTTTAAATCAAATACCTATTATTTTGTCGAATGTAAGTAAACTTGAAAGTGAAGTCCTGCTTGTTAAATATGGAGCAGATTATTATATTTCAAAACCTTATAATATGCCGCTAGTGCTACATAAAATTAATAAATCAGCAGAAAAATGTAAATTTATTTATCATGAAGAAAAATTAGTTAATGAAGAATTTTTGCTATCAGATAAAGCTTATAAAGATGAGTTAACGAGTTTATTAAATAGACACGGTTTGTATTTTAAATTAGATAATTCAGAAGATGCTTCTAGTTATAGCTTTTTAATGATTGATATTGACAATCTTAAAACTTGCAATGATTTTTATGGTCATTTATATGGAGATCTTTTAATTAAAGTTGTTTCTCAACTTCTATTTGGTGAATTTAGAAACCAAGATATTGTGGCTCGTTTTGGTGGTAATGAATTTGTAGTTGTTATTAAGAGTCTTGATTCGAAAAAGGTTTTACTAGAAAAGTGCAAAGAAATAAATAAAAAAGTTAATGAGTTAATTATTGATGATATTAAACGGAATTTTTCTTGTTCGATTGGGTTCGCAATTCATCATTCTAATGAATCGTTTGAAGATGTTATGAAACGTGCTGATTTTGCTTTATACAAAATTAAACATACTACTAAAAACGATTGTATGTATGCTGAATTTAAAGATTAGTCAAAATCCACTGCAAATCCTCATTATTTTTAGAATTTTTAACAATTTTTATGTTTATTAAGTATATATAATATTATTTTATTATGTTGAAAAGTGACCAACATATATCTAAAATATATGTCTATGGGGAGTAGCGAAGTATATAAAACCGACAACACGGATAAAACCCGGTTATATACGAGTGAATTAGCGAGACCATGATTTATTATCTAAAGGAGCTAAATTATGGGAAAAAAAGATAATGTAGTCGTTAGTAGCGAAAAATCTTCTAGAGTTTTTTATGAAACTCGTTCTATTGAAGAAACTGTTTCAGAACTTGAAACTGATCCAAAAAAAGGATTAACAAGTGAAGAAGCGAAGGCGCGTATTGAAAAATACGGACCTAATAAATTAAAAGAAAGTAAGAAAAAAACTTGGATTCAAATTTTCTTTGAGCAAATGAAGAATCCAATGATTTATATTTTGTTTGCAGCAATCGCAATCACCATTGCAATTTCAATCTATGACACGATATCCGTTGCAAACAACGGATGGATTGATGCTAATGGAAATTCAGTAATAAATCCATTTCTTGACGTTGGAGATTGGCCAGATGTCATAATTATTTTGACTGTTATCATTCTTAATTCAGTCATCGGTACTGTTCAAGAAATTAAAGCTCAATCATCTCTTGATGCTCTTAAACAAATGTCTAGTCCTGAATCAACTGTTGTTAGAGACGGCAAAAGATTTAAAATTAAATCCAGCGAATTAGTTCCTGGAGATATTGTTATTTTAGAAGAAGGCGATACGATTGGTGCCGATTTAAGATTAATTGAATCTATAAATTTAAAAGCAAACGAATCAAGTTTGACTGGTGAATCTGTTCCTGTGGAAAAGAATGCTCAAGTAACCTTTGAAACAAAAATGGGTGCTGGAGACAGAACTAATTGTGCTTTTATGTCGACTCCTGTTACTTATGGTAGAGGAACCGGAATTGTTATTTCTACCGGTATGGACACCGAAATTGGTAAGATTGCTACTGCTCTTGATAGTGAAGAAGATGGAGAAACTCCTCTTCAAAAGAACCTTGATAAATTATCAAAATCTTTAGGTATCTTAACCATTATTATTGTTGTTGCTGTTTTACTTGTTGATATTATTTGGATTTTTGTAAATGGCATGAGTGGACAAGTTGATGCTTGGATCGATGCTGTTTTAGCCGCAATTGCTTTAGCAGTCGCTGCTGTTCCTGAGGGTTTAGCTGCTATCGTCACTATTGTTTTATCAATTGGTGTTCAACGTATGGTTAAGGCTAAAACAATTGTTAGAAAATTACCAAGTGTTGAAACGCTTGGTGCAGTTAGTGTCGTCTGTTCTGATAAGACTGGAACTTTAACTCAAAATAAAATGACTGTTTTAGAAGCTTATTGTGATGATACTTTCTATAAAACTAAAGATTTCTTAATAAATTCGACGGCTCAAGATTTAAAAACCCTTGCCAAGGGTATGTCTTTATGTAGCAACGCTACTGTTGATGAAGGTTTATATGGCGATCCAACTGAGATTGCTTTAGTAGTTTTCGCTAATGCTTTTGATATGCATAAAAAAGAATTAGAAGAAGCGACTCCACGTATTGATGAATTACCATTTGATAGTGTTCGTAAGATGATGTCAACAATGCACAAAGAAAGTGTTAAAAATATAGTTTACACAAAAGGTGCTTTAGATAGTATTCTTGCTAGAACTGATAGAATTCTTGATAAAGGTATTATTAGAAAGATAACAGATGAAGATATTAAAAAAATTAATGATGCTAATTTAACTTTTAGTGATAAAGCTCTTAGAGTTCTTGCTCTTGCAATGGATTATAAGGATAAGATTCTTGAAGAAAAATTAGTTTTTGTTGGTTTAGTTGCGATGATTGATCCTCCTAGACTTGAAGCAAAACCTGCCGTTGCTACATTTAAAAAGGCTGGAATTACTACGATTATGATAACTGGTGATCATAAAGATACTGCTTTTGCTATTGCTAAAGATTTAGGTATAGCGGAAAAGAAATCTCAATGTATGTTTGGTGCTGAACTTGACACAATGACTCCTGAGCAAATTCAAGAAGCCGTTAAACTTGTTAGAGTATTTGCTCGTGTTTCTCCAGAAAATAAAGTTAGTATCGTTAAAGCTTTAATTAAAAATGGCAACATCGTTGCTATGACTGGTGATGGCGTTAATGATGCACCTAGCTTAAAAGCTGCTGATATCGGTATTGCTATGGGAATTACTGGCACCGATGTTGCCAAAGGTGCCGCCGATATGGTTTTAACTGACGACAATTTTGCCAGTATTGAAAAAGCTGTTGAAGAAGGAAGAGCAATTTATGCCAATATTAAAAAGACCGTTATCTTCTTATTAAGCAGTAATATTAGTGAAGTTTTAGTTATGTTCTTTATAATTTGCGTTGGATTTCCAACTCCATTTATTGCAATTCACTTATTATGGATTAATTTAATTACTGATTCATTACCTGCAATTGCTTTAGGAATGGATCCTAAAGAACCTGGAATAATGGATGAAAAGCCAAGAAAAGCTAATGAAAGTTTATTTGCTAGAGGTGGATTAAAAAATACTATTCTCTATGGTGCAATTATTACTGTTTCGGTAATTTTAGCTTATTTATCTAATGCTTGGATGAATGGTCAATTTACTTATTCAGCTATCAATACATTCTATAGTAATGCAAGTAATTTACATTTAGCACAAACTATGGCTTTTACTGCTTTAGCTTTCTCTGAATTATTAAATATGCTTTGTATGTCAAATACCGAAAGATCATTTATTCACATCTTTAAGAGTAAAAATTGGATGATCTTAATTGCTATGCTTCTTGGTGTTGGTCTTCAATTATTTGTTATTGAGACTCCAGGGGTTAGCGATGTATTTAGTACTGCTAATATGGATTGGGCACATTGGTTAATTACCCTTGCTTGTGCTTTTGCTCCTCTTGTTTATCATGAAATTTATGTTTGTGTTAAGTGGATTATAAAAAAGGTGAAAAAAGCAAAATAGCTTGCTAATCCCTATTATTTTATGAAAATTAAGGCCATTAATATTGAACAATATTATAGAAAAGAATCATTTGATCGTTTCACAAAAGATTTTATGTGTTCTTTTGAAATGACAGGAAGAATTGATGTAACTAAATTTGTAGAATATTCGAAAAACAATAAAACTAAATTCTATATTAATTGTCTCTATATCATCGCGAAAGTTGTAAACTCTCGCGATGATTATAAGATGATTTACGATTATAAAAATAAAAAATTAGGTGTTTTTGAGGAAGTCGGTGTAACTCATTATGTTTTTGATGAGATAAAAGAAACTTGTACGCCTGTTCATACCAAATTCGATATTAATTATGCAAACTTTTATAAAAATGTTAGCTTAGATATTCAATTAGCTAAAGAACATAAATATAAACCTAATAAAAAAGAAGATTATTCTTCATATTTTGATGCGTCATTTATGCCATGGTTTTCTTATGATGGTTTCTCATTAGAGTTACCTGATGGTTATCTATACTTTTTACCAATTATCAATTGGGGAAAATATCGTGAAGAAAATGGCAAGTTGATGATGCCTGTTTCAATCAGATTAAACCATGCTGCAGCTGATGGTTATTTAGCTTGTAAGTTTTTCTTATTGATTGAACAAGAAATTTTAAAATTCATTGGTCAATGACCATTATTTTTTATGTCCGCCTATTTGTTCGTGTCTAATTTTTGCTGTGCTAGATGATTTTAAAGCGCTAGTTCTTAATAGTTTATTCTTACCATATTTGGCTTGAACTTCATCCATTGCGCGATACATATTTTCTTCTTGTTCTTCGCTTTCAGCACTTTGAAATAATGATAATTGTTTACTTTGGGGTCTAGTTAATTTTGCAAACGAAATACCTATTTGTCTGATAGGTTTATTTTCAACAAATTTATCATAAATATAAATTAAAGCTTTATATAAATCTTTATTAAGATCAGTAGGCATCATTAATTCAGCTTGATGAGAAAAACCGCCGCCTCCATCGTTAGTGGAATAACCAATCGAAAGATAAACGCACGAAGTTTCTAAGAAATTAGCTCTCATTCTGCATGCTAAATCATCTGTCATTTCCTTAATGATTAAAGGTATTTCTTTATAATTATAATCACGCATTAAAACTTGACCTAAAGACAAGTTTTTTGACATTGGTATATATTTTTCACGAATATTAGTGTCATCAATTCCGTTAGCATGATTCCGCAATTCTTCACCCATGACACCCAATTTTTTAATTAAAAATTGTTTGTCATAATGAGCAAGATCGTAGACAGAATATAAACCAAAAGTGTTCAATCTTTCTTGATATCCGCTGCTAATCCCCCACATTTCTTTAAGAGGACGGATTGGCCATAACTTTTTAGGTATATCTTCTTTAGTCCATTTCGCAATATATCCAGGAGCGTTTTTAGCATCTTTATCATCAGCCATTTTAGCTAAAAACATATTAGGCCCGATACCACAAGTAACAAGCAATCCTGTTTCTTTATATATTTTGGTTTGAATCATTTTACATAAACCTTCAGGAGTGGTGTTATAAAGCTCAAGATAAGGCCCAAGATTAATAAATGATTCATCAATTGAATAAACATGAATATCGTCTTGAGCAACAAAATCTAAAAAGATGGAAACAATTTGAGCTGAGCATTTTACATATTTTTCCATTTGGGGAATCGCATATATCATATTAGGAATATTTGTTGGTAAATCTTTTCGACGACATCTACTAGATACTCCCATAGCTTTTAAGTATGGCGAAACACTTAAAACAATAGTCGATTCTTTTCTTGTTGTGTCAGTTACGGCTAGTGGAGTCAAAAAAGGATCTAATCCTCTTTCGTGACACTCAAAAGAAGCATAAAAAGCTTTTACATCAATAACGGCAATCCAGTTTTCCATATTTATATTATAAAATAAGGCTTAGTTTTATTATAAGAAAACCTTAATAATGTGTCTTATTTTTTATATTTTTATAGTCTTCGTATAATTTAAGACATTCTTCATGAGATATTTGTTTTAAATACTTTTTTTGTTCTTCGATAGACATTTTTTCATTATATTGTTCATCTGAAAAGCCAATATCGTTTGTGTCTTGATAATCACAACCGAAATATATGTTATCTAAATGAGCCCAAAGTAGTGCACCTAAACACATTGGGCAAGGTTGACCGGTTGTGTATATATCGCAACCCGTCAAATCAAAATTATTTAATGTTTTACATGCTTGGTGTATTGCTTCCATTTCTCCATGGCATGTTGGATCTTTTTCTTTAACGACACAATTGTGTCCTTTACCAATTATTTCTCCATTTTTAACTATAACAGCTCCGAACGGTCCTCCATCGCCATGTTTAATACCCTCGTAAGCTTCTTCAATAGCAACTTTCATAAACTTATTCATATGTGTAATCACCTCAACTTTTATTTATTATAAGATAAATTGCTTCTTTACTCTATAAAATTAAAAAGACAGTTATAATTTTAATGAATATAATGATAATATAATAGAGGTTTGGGGCAATAGCTCAGTTGGGAGAGCGCATCGTTCGCAACGATGAGGTCGTCGGTTCGATCCCGATTTGCTCCACCAAATCAGATGACAGTCGAACTCCAGTGATAGCACACTTGCTTATCAACTGGTGCTTCGGTATTAGACTTGACGCAAGAGACTTCTATAGTTCCTTGAGAGGAGCCAAATAAAGATAGAGGGCCAACAGCCCGCTTTTTTGATGCTAAGCAACACAAACATTGCGTACGGATATAAGTAGTTATTAGATTGGGAAAAAGTGAATGTTTTGATTTTCAAGGTAATTCTGGGATTCATATTTCAAATATTCTGTTACAAACATTAAATAATTTTTAATTTGTAACGATATTTTTACTTAGCTTTTAAAGAAGCCATTATCAATGCGTTTGTTCATAATAAATGAACTTCTAAAAACGGACCTATTATCTCCGCTTTTTCAAATCGAATAGAAATCATATCAAGAGGAGTACTTTCTGGTGGTCAAACTGAGAAAGGCTTTTTGCTGGAGAATCTATGCCGGTTAATCAAAGATTAGCCGACATCTTTATGCAACTTCATATAAGTGAGAAATCAGGACGAGGAGTTCCAAAGATAGTGGCGGCTTATGGAAAAAATCATCTGATTTCCGTGAAAATTCAATTATGGTAACCATTCCTTTTAATTGGATAAACAAAACGGGGGATAATGTAGGCGATAAAGTTGGGGATAAAGCAGCAAACAAGATAAATAAAACACAAACGTTGATTATGAAAGAAATGAGAGATAACCCTAATATCACACTTTTGGAATTACAAAGTACATTGTCATTGGGAAGGACATCTATTCAAAATAATGTATCTTCATTAAGAAAAAACCAGATTATTAAAAGGGTTGGCTCGAAAAGGTGTAATTAATTAACACTTAAGTCTTGCTAAAAGGTGCAATTAATTGTATATTGTGAATATGGAAAGAAAATATTTGGTCGATCTTGAGAACTGGCTAAAAAATACTAGACGCAAGCCTTTGATGGTTTGGGGAGCCAGACAAGTTGGGAAGACTTATTTAATTAAGGATATTTTTGCTGAACGATTTTTTCCCAAAAAATATATCTATGTTGATTGTAGAACCAATCAGGAATTTACTGATTTTTGCGAAAAGAATGTCAACGCTGAAAAAATTTTGAATTATCTTTCTTTAAACAATGGTGTTGTTATCGATAAAAACGTTCTTCTTATTTTTGATGAGGTTCAAGAGTGTTTGCCTATAGTTACTCTTATGAAATATTTTTGCCAGGATTTTCCTGAGATTCCGATTATAGAAACTGGATCGATGGTACGAATTAAAATTCAAAGAGAAAACCGAAAAAGAGGATTAGGTAACAAAAATAGGTTTCTTTTTCCGGTTGGAAAAATCAATCAGCTGACAATTTATCCAATGGATTTTGAAGAATATTTGTTGAATAAAAACAAAGTTCTTTTTCAATCTATAAAGAACTCATATGCAAAAGGGATTCCTTCTTCTAAAGAAGAACATTCTAAGGGACTAGAAGAGTTCTTTAATTACCTCCTTGTTGGCGGAATGCCGGAAGCGGTTGACGCCTATTTAGAGACGGGCAATTATCAAGAATCACGAGAAGTGTTAAAAGACCTATATGACAACTACCTCTCTGATATGGATCTTTATCAGGCTAGTCCCGAAGCGATTGTTCGTTCAAAAAAAGTGTTTCAGACAATTTACAATCAGCTTAATAAAGAATCTAAAAATTTCAAATCAACATTGATTGAAAAAGGGGCGAAAGGACGTGCCATGGAATCACCAATTGATTGGTTGATTCTATCAAATTTGGTTGTAAAATCGTCTTTAGTCAAAGAGAAGGTTACTATACCGTTGATCAATTCAGATGAGTCCTTATTCCGTTTGTATCTTTCAGATATTGGGATGTTTTCCTATCAAAGCGGAGTAAACGGAACCACTTTTCTAGATAATAAAACACGAAATACTCTCTCTGGGATTTTCTTTGAGAACTATGTAGCTAACGAATTGACATCCCATGGTATTCCGCTTTTTTACTGGAAAGGGAAAGGCAGTTCAGAATTTGAGTTTATAATTGAAACAAAGTCTTCAATCATACCGATTGATGTCAAGAAAAATAAAGGACCTCTTAATTCACTTGAACGTTTTAAAGATCATAACTCATTAGCATTAGCTATTAAAATTTCGCAAAACAATTTTGGGTTCGATTCTAAAACTAAAGTTTTGACAATACCTTTTTATGATGTATTTATGTTATGTGAAGACATATCAAAAGGTGAAATTAATTGTGTTAAAAATATATTGTGAAGGTACAATTAATCACTTCTTTGCTTGCAATATCAGTTTCTCTAAATTGTTTATCTAAAGAATGAAAATGAACCAGTGTGCACCATTCCGAACCTGCCTTGCTCCACCAAATGGTCGTTAGACGCACACTCATTTGATACTCGATTCGATTGGGTGGTTTGCGATAAGGTTTGCTATTGCTAATCGATGAAGCCTAGCATTAAGTAAGCAACTGTAGAAAGAAATCTCATAGGCTCTTTTTTTGAATGGAGATTTCCGCTCAACCCGATAACCTCGTATCTAAAAAAGAGAAATAGTATTTACTATATAATAAGAAAAATATTGAAAATTATAATCTACATTTTTAAGAATCCCTTAAAAGGTAGAATTCTACTAAAAGCAAGATTGTCAACTATTATCCATATGTTAAAAAAACAATCGTAAAACGAAAAAAATTAAATAAAATTTATTATAAGCTACAAAGCCAGACCCTAAATAACTTTTAGAGTGTAGCTTTTTCTTTCGTCTCTACATACTATCTTCGTTTTATGTTAAATTTTGAGTTTTATTTTCTTTTGTGCCATTAATTCGACAAATAAAACGATTTACATTTGTTTTTCTAAAATAATAATATAATTAAAAAATGAATAAAAAATTTAATTTAATAATAGTGATTGCAGCTTTATTATTCGGTTGTTCTTCTTGTGGTAATAATAGTGAGATTATAGATTCAACTGGTGATGAATTTAATACTTATAAAATATATGATTCCATTAAAATTGGATGGAATCTTGGAAATGTGGTGCGACAGGTCAAAGTTCACAAAAATAAGGTCTAATACGACAGGTTCAAAGTTCAGTAATTCTCATTAATAAATCTCGTTTCTTCATTGAGATATTTTTGGAAAGAATCATAGTTCTATATAGAAACGTTTTTATTTCTATAATTTATTAATTCTGTTGGATTAACTCTATGTGTTTCAATAAATGTTTCACTATTAGGATTACATTGTTTCTCGCTGCTAAATTCGTAATCATCAATACATATTGCCACATAAGCAATTGAATCAACCACAATGATTACTCGATCATCAAATGTATGTACAATCAAACATTCGGTTCTTTCTATAAAAGCAACGATTTTATTGCATATAGTCGCATAATAATACTTATTTTGAAATCTTACGCATGACGCCTTATCAAATTTCCTTTTAGAAATAAAGCCAATACAGTTGTTGATTGTTTCAATGTCGGGCGTAGCTTTAAATATGTTTTTCCGGGATATTCGTGAGCAAAGAGGTTGTTTATTTGAGGTAGATAGTTAGTCAAAAAAACGTTGGCCAATTTTATATTTTTAATATTTGCAATTGATAACTCTTGTGGAATTCTTCTTCCAAAAGTCCCGTTTCCTCTTTCAATAATAGCTTTAAATGTTGCAACACTTGTTGTGTTTAATTTAATGCCTAGTTGAATGCATGAATATTTAAATTGAATAAGAGTATTTTTGCTTTCTTGCCCAGTATCTTTTTTCAAATATTCAAACACTGTTCTATTATCGGTTAAAATGTATTTTGGTATTCCATATTTTGTGATTATTTGATGCAAAAAGTGTTGATAACCGGTAAGAGTCTCCTCTTTATCAAAAAACGCTCCTACAAATATGCTGGAAGCTACATCAATAGCAAGATGCAGAGTCCGTTTTTCTTCATCAATATAAAAATCTTTTCGCGCGTCTAATTGAATTAATGCACCAAAATCTTTGGTATGATGAATACGATTATGAATGCTACTAGGTTCAAAAATTATGTTATTATTTAAATAAGGATTTTGCTCATTTACCGGATCGTTAATTTGGTTAAGTGATTGCAGAATCTTTTTTACATTTTTCTTTGTTTTCTTATTTGCAAATGGTGAAACTAAATAATGTCTCATTAACGTTCGCTCTAATGTCTTTAAATTAATAATTATGTTTTCTTCACTTTCTAGTTTTTCGTGAAAGTGAATGTAGGAAAATTTTCGATATTTACTTCTATATAATTCAACAACCTTCTCTTCTGTATTTTTCTTAATTTTATTAGAAGGAGGCTTTCTTATTGTTTTTACTTTTCTTTTAAACGGTTCTTTTCGTAATCTCAATATTTTATAAATTTGTCTTATACTTATACCAAGAATTACTGATGCAGTAGGTACTTTCATCTCTTTATTCTCTAGTTTTTGCATTACCAAATTAACTAAAGAATCATCAACTTTTTTATTCATTTAAAAAACTCCTTTTGTTAATTATAAATTATTTGATATTTCTATTTTTTCCAATATAGAAATTGATAAATAAAAAAGATAAAACAGTAAAAAGTATTGCGATTAAAAGTGTGAACTTTGACCTGTCGTATTAACTAGTGAACTTTGACTTATCGTTTCACAAAATGCTGTTGTTGTTTACGAAAGCGTTACATATAAAGTTAAATATGTTTTAGATGGTTCTTCTATTGAGATGACAATTGGTGAAGACACACTTAATTTAACTTATGATTCAAAAACCCATAAAATGAGCGGCTATTTAAATGATGATTATGCTAATCCAAGTATGAGTTATTCATTCGCTTCTATTGGTAAGGAAGCTGGAGAATATACTGATGGAGATATTAGTGTTATTTTAGATGGTTTCTTTACGGCTAACATTACGGCCAAAGAAAGTGTGACAATGAATTACTTTAAAGTATCTGACACTTCGTTTGTTTTATATGATGCAGACTTTAATTTGGAATTCATTACAATTTCTGGGTCAACTCTATCGTTCACTACTAATGATGAAGATTTATCTGGAAGTTATTATTCGGCTGGTAGCAAAAATACTAAATGGGATTCATGGATATTTACACCAGACGGTTATATAGTTTATAAATTTAAAGAGATTGGCACATATACTTATGAAAGCAATGTATTAAAAGTAAAATATAAGCAAGATACTGAGTTACACGAAGTTTATTTATCTAGTGATAAAAAAATTATTGAAATGAAATATAACTATTATGGATCGACTTATAATTATTTATTTAAACAAGATTCTCCTTTAAGTTATTCTAAAGCATTTTACAATTGTGTTATTTTTACTAGTGATACAGAAAGTACAAATGTTTTCACAACATATCTATTAGATAACGGATATATCTTGGTATTTGAATATAAAAAAGGTTTTTCAATTTTTGTTAAACCAACGACTGCGGTGTCTGAGATTGTTGTTAAAACAACTTTTGAGATTGTTGGAAAAGATGGTAAGACATATATTACTACTGCAAAAGATAATGAAGGAAGCATTTATATTGAATATAAAATTAAGGAATAAAGTGTCTTTTATAAAATACTTATTTTTAATATCCCTTGCAAATCCCCATTATTTTGTTATTGCAAATGAATTACTATGTGTAATTGTAAAAAATAATCTTGTATTATAATATAAGGATATAATAGGATTTTAACATGATAAGAATAGCAATTGTTGAAGACACAAAAGAAGATGCATCAAGATTTAAGCAATATCTTGATCAATTTCAACTTGAATCTAAGGAAATTTTTGAATTAAAATTTTTTAAAAGTGCGATTGCTTTTTTAGAAGAATATAAATGCGATTTTGATATCGTTTTTATGGATATTGATTTACCAGGAATGACTGGTATTGATGCTAGTAAAAAACTTAGAGAAAAAGATCCTAATGTAGTTTTGGTTTTCTTAACTTATTTAGGAAAATATGCAATTAAAGGCTATTCTGTTAATGCTTTTGATTTCCTTGTTAAACCCATTACTTATTATTCTTTTTCGACAATGTTAGCTAGAGCCATTACAAAATGTAATTATGAAAAAGGTAACGAAGTTACAATTTCAACCGAAGGAACAATTATTAAATTAAGCATTAATTCAATAATTTATGTCGAAGTATATTCCCATCAATTGACTTATCATACTGATAAGGGTGACTTCAGTAAATGGGGAACTTTATCGAGCGTCGAAGATGAATTGACTAAATTTGGCTTTGCCAAAGGGAGCCCATCCTATCTTATTAATTTTAGAAGGATAAGCATGATTAATGGGAACGAAGTTCTTTTAGATAATGGAAAAAGTCTCTTTTTATCGAGGGGTCAAAAGAAAGATTTTGTAGAGAAATTTACTGGATTTATTTCTGGAGACAACGCATAAAGATGTACGATTTTAATGCTTTATTCTTTTATAAATTTCAATTTTTACTGGAACTATTAGTAGCAGAAAGTCTTTTTTGTTTTCATTTAAAAAGAAGAAACAAGTTTATTTTGCGTTTTATCTTGTCGTTGATAGGTGTAGTTGGAGTAACGTTTGCGATTCCAATTGCTAGTTACAATCCTTTTTATATGTCTTTTATTTTTATTTTGATTTTTATTGCTACTATCGGATTTGTGGCTATTTGTTTTGATGAATCGTTTATAAATTGTATTTATTGTTGTATTGCCGGATATTTAGTTCAACATATCGCCTTTTCTGCGTATCAATGTTTTATGGTTGCCACTTTGATTGATGGAGGAAAATCTCTTGATATGTATGGTAGTGGGGCAAGTATTAATGCAGTTGTTGATTTTATCTCATTCTATATTTATATCGTGTTTTATATTATTGTTTATATTCTTGGATATATATTGTTTGGCAGGAAAATTAAAAAGCAAAAAGATTTTTATATAACTAATCTTTGGCTATTTATATTAGTTATTTTGGTTTTATCTTCAGCAGTTCTTCTTAATAGTATTATGGTAGATAAATACGAAGCCAAAACTGATCAAGTAGCTTTAGTTGTCTCCTTTATATACGGAATTATAAGTTGTTTATTGATGTTAATCTTACAACTTCAATTAAAAGATGCAAAGAATACACAAAAAGAATTGGAAATTGTTCAAACTTTGTGGAAATCAGATAAAGAACACTACGAACTTGCTAAAGAGAATATAGATATTATCAATATTAAATGTCACGATTTGAAACAACAAATATCGGCAATAAGACATGGCGGAAATTTCGATGCGCAAGATTTAAAAGATATTGAACAATCAGTTATGATTTATGGATCAATGATTAAAACTGGAAACGATGCTTTAGATGTTGTTTTAACTGAAAAAAGTTTAACCTGCAGTAAAAATAATATTGTATTAACTTATATTGTCGATGGCGAAAAGTTAAATTTTATGAGTACAAGTAATATTTATTCTTTATTTGGAAATGCTATTGATAACGCAATTGAATATTTGCTTAAAATAAATAGTGATAAGAGATTTATTCGTTTATATGCCAAAAACGTTAACAATATGATATCGATTCATATTGAAAACTACTTTGAAGGAAATATTGAATATAATAATGGCCTTCCAAAAACGACAAAGAAAGATGTCGGTTTCCACGGATATGGAACTTTATCTATGAAAAAGATTGTTGAATCCTATAATGGTGAGATGTTTATTAAAACAAAAAGCAATTTATTTATTGTTGATATATTATTACCAATACCAAAAAATTCTGAAAAATAAGTGTATTTTTTGCTTACCGAATAGGAAATAAAAAAAGCCATTTAGGAAATAAAAGAGACAAAAATTAAAAAGTTGTCTTTTTTTAATGAAAAATTTTTCACTAATTTCTTAATCTCAAAATTTTGGAAGCGCTTTCAATTATTTTTTGTTATTTTTTTGGCATTTTTTTAAAGAAAAAAATAGCTCATCGTATCGAAATAATTTCATATTAAAGGAAAACTTAAACACTTAATTAATTTAATAAAAATTATAAAAAGTTCGTTTACATCGAAAAAAATAATGAGTTTAATCATCTTATAAATGATTTTTCATTCTCAGAATATTCTTCTTGTTTTTATTTCCTGAAATCTTCATAATTTGTTTGGAAATAAGTCGAAAATTTACAATTAAAATTATTGATGAATTCTGTTAAAAAAATGAAAAATTTTAACTCAATATTTTCGTTTATTTTCATAAATATTTTGTGATTTTGTGAAATTTTACTTGCAAAAATGGTTATGCTACTATGATTGCACAAAAGACCGGAAATTTACGGTTGAGTAAATCATTTAATAAAAAGGAGAAAAATGATGAAAAAGAATAAAGTCGCTTGTTTTGCACTTTGTGCACTCTTACTCGTTGGTAGTGGAGTTATGATGTCGAGCTGTAATAACGAAACTGTTACACCTGATCCAGATGATGGAAAAGATGAAGTCGTCAAGGTAACAGAAGTTGCTTTAACTTTAAGTAAAACAAATGCTAAAGTTGGTGATACTGTTACAGCCACAACAACTATTAGACCATCAAATGCTACTGATAAAACAGTTACATTAAGTAGTAGCGATACTACAATTGCTACAATTGAAGATGGCAAAATTGTTTGTAAAGCTGCTGGTAAAGTTACAATTACTGCTCGTAGTAATCAAGTTACTACTAAAAAAGGAACTGCCGAGCTTGTTGTTTTAGGAACCGATTCAGAAGGAAGAGCTGAAAATATATTTGAAGCTGAAAAAGGAAATTTAATTGATGATTCTACTGATGGCTTAGCTGCAATGAAAGCAGAAGCAACAGATGATGATAGAGTTTCTGGCGGATCAGTTGTTGGTTCGATTAAAAAGAATGATAGAATAATTTGGGGAATTAATGCTAGTGCTGCTGATGCAACTGCTAATTTACATTTTAGTTTAATGGGTCCAAGTGGTTGGGGCGGAAACTGGGGAAATATTTCTTATAATTTTGCTGATTATTTCACAGTTAAAGTTAATGGTAAGAATGTCGATACTAGCGAAATAAATGTTGCTGGATCAACCGAATTATCAAGTAGTGCAGATTATTACAATATTAAAGATGTTGAAATTGGAAACGTCGCTTTAAAAGAAGGATTAAATGTCGTAACTTTTGTTCTTTCAAATAGATATGATATCACTCGTGTTTCAGATTCGGTTTTTAATGGTGCTATTTCTACCTATTGCAATCTTGATAAGATGACAATTTGGAGCAAAGCTGATTTAACCTATGTTGCTGATACAGTTGAAGTCGAAGGTGCTGATGCTGATGTCTTATATACTTCTAATTTATTAGAAGCTGAAGCAGTTACTACTAGAGTTTACGAAAGTGAATCCGCTCCAGATGTTGATTTAACTGGAAAAACAATGGCCGAATTTAAGCAAGGCATGAATGTCATGTTTGGAGTTAGAACTACAGCTGTTACAAAAGCTAAATTAGACTTTAAGATTGCCGCTCCATATGTAAATGAAACAACTGTTATGACTGATGTTGCTTTATCAAAAATCTTAACTTTAAATATAGGTGGAAAAACAATTTCTGTTAATGGTTTAACTTTAAAAGGAAATGGATCTACAGGTTCAAAAGAAAACTTTACAACTATTACAACTGATTGGATGGATATTCCAAGTGGTGATAATGTTATATCATTAGTAGTTAATCCTGTTATTACTGGTTATGAATATTTAG
Organism: Caryophanales bacterium UBA4855; assembly: GCA_002399785.1. Taxonomy (GTDB): domain Bacteria; phylum Bacillota_I; class Bacilli_A; order RFN20; family CAG-826; genus Onthovivens. The sequence goes on along the minus strand of DHEH01000004.1, from coordinate 132,438 downwards.
GTGGACTTAATTCTCTTGATGTTAAGACAATAGGTCAAACCATTGAAGCTTATAAAGTTGAAAAACCAGTTTTAAAGAAAACTGTCAAGTTAGAAGCTGAAGCCGAAACTACAAAACGTGTTGGATTTGCTGATTTAGCTGATGGTGCAACTTCTGTTGAAATGGTTAAACCTACATTAGTTGAAACTGAAAAATATGTATCGAAGAATTTAACTTCAAAATTAATTTATGGAATTGAGGCTGCTGCTGATACATATGGAACTATTACAATTAAATATGCTGCTCCTTATAAGAAAACAACTGAAGTTTATAAAGAAGTTGGAATTGGTTCTTTAGGCGATTTATGGGTAAACGGAACTATTATCTCTACTCCAAATAAATTGAAGAGTACAACTGCTGGAAGCAAAGAAAACTGGAATGTAGTAACAATTGAAACTCAAGTTGAATTACATGCAGGAAAGAATAGAATCGCTTGGGAACCAACCGATTACACTGGTGATAACCTCGAATTTATGGGTGCTATTGATTACATTGAAGTTGAATCTACAACTGATATAACTCCATATGAAGTCAATATGTGGACAGACAGAAATACATATTTTGATTCAACAGGTAATGAACCAATCAATGTTACTGTTGATGCAGTTAGTGAAACTTCTCCAAATTCTTGCTGGGTAGGTTTATGGCATGGTGACGAAGAAGTCGAAACAAATTGTAAAGGATCATTGTATTGGTACTATCCAACAAATTCCGCTTATAATACTGATGCAACAGCTTATTTAGGAACTGCTTGTGATATCACAAAACAAAATCCAAATAAAGAGCGTCATTTAATTGATGGAAAAGATAAGGGCCAAGGCGAATATTCCGATAATGACGGAAATGGTTATGGATCATTCAGAATCGTTTATATGGAAGCTGATAGTAAGAATGATACAAAGGGTTATACCATTACAGACGAAATTTATATAAGTGTTTGGAATGATGTTGATAACAATTATGGCGGTTTAGTCAAATAATAGGAGAAACAAATGAAAGAGCATACAAAATTTATTAAATCATTAATCTTAGTAGGCTCTTTATCATTACTTATCGGGTGTTCACCATCAAACGTAACACCTGATCCAATTACACCTGATGATACAGTAGAAAAAACTCCTGACACAATTAGTGATTTATTCACTTTAAATTATGGGAATGAATCTTCTATTAAAAATTCTTCTGAAGGTGCGTTAATTATTAACAAAACAGACAAGTTTAGCAGCGATGTTGCTAAACTTGTCGTTTCTTGGGGTGATAAAGATTCTGCTTTTACAAATTATAGTTCTTTAAAAGAATTTACTGAAATGAATGCTTCAGATTTTGAAGTTGATTTTGCGGCTAATTCCCTCATCCCAATGGATGCGACCAAAATTTGGGTTGAAGCATTTAATTCTAGTAATGAATCCTTAAGTAAAGGATGTGTTGGAGTAGAAGAGTTTAAGCAAATTCAAACTTTAAAATATGAGTTTCAAGTTATTAGTGATCAACAAGTTAGTGTTGGAACAAGTGCTTTCTATAATAGAACCGTTAAAACCTTTGAAGATATAAAAGAGATATCACCAAATTCAAAAGTTATAGTATCAAACGGTGACATCGTTGACGAAGGTAAAGCAGCTAATTATGATTCATTTAATGGGGCCTTTACAGGGGTTTTCGGAGAAAACAGTTCTCAAAAGCAACTTATTGGAATCGGAAATCATGAGTTTATTATCCAAAGTGAAGATGGCAATGAAGCTAGTCAAAATAATGCCATCACAAGTCAAAGATTTACTGAAAGATTAAATTTATGGAAAGAAAAAACAGGGAACGAAAGTCAATATTTCTATGAAGAAATTGAAGGTAGTTATTTTATTTTCTTAGGAACAACTGAAATCCCACATACACTTTCTGGAAACACTAGAGCTGATTGCACTTTAGGAGATACGCAATTAAATTGGTTAAAAGATACCATGATAAATGCGGGTAAAACTAATAAACCTATTTACTTATTCTCGCATGGTTCTTTAAGGGATACTGTCAGTGGATCGCTTTCTAAATTGAATCAAACTTGGTATGGATACACTGAAGATGAAGAAGCAAAATTGAGAGATATTATAAAAGAATATCCTCAAACTTTATTCTTCAGCAGTCATTCTCATTGGAGTTTTGAAAGTGAACAACCTTATTTAATAGGAAATGATTATCCATCTTTCTTTAATACTGCCGCAATCGGTTATTTATGGGAAGGTGAAGGAAGTGGCCGTCATTATAACGGTAAAGATTATAATAATGGTGGCGCTCAAGGATTATATATTGATGTTTACGACAAACAAGTCGTAATTAAAGGAAGACAATTTGAAGCTACTGATGATGCTAGAAGTACTTATTGGTGTAGTTGTTATCAAGTTGTTTTATCTTTATAATTTGGAGAATTTATGATTAATAAAACAAAAAAGATCTTAGGGTCAGTTGGTTTTGGTGCTTTGTGTTTATTGAGCGCTTCTTTAATTGCTGGAAATATTGTTTGTTTTCAAGTTTTAGGAGTTGATTTTATAGATGCAGCCTTAAGCGGAACTGGTGCTAGTGAAGGGGATGCTGAATCTGCTCAAAAAGGTGCAAATTTAGTTAAAAAGATTAGTGAAGAAGGTACAGTATTACTTAAAAATGAAAATAGTACTTTACCATTAAATATTGAATCTAATAAAAAAGTAAATGTCTTTGGTTATACAGCTATTGATAACGCATGGGTATTTACTGGTGTTGGATCTGGATCATGTAAACCTGATCCAGCCAAAAGAGTAGGATTCTTAAAAGGCTTAGAAAATGCTGGATTTGAGTACAATAGCGAAATAATTAATGCTTATAAAACGGCTATTCCTACTAGTGATGATTGGATGTCAATGAATCAAAATGGAAAGATTATCCAACCAAATAATGATTTTTATACAACCAGTTTAATTGATAATGCAAAAAAATTTAGTGATACTGCAATTGTTGTTTTATCTCGTATTAGTGGTGAGAATGTTGGTGAGATTCCTTCAACATCTGTTGATTATTTAACTGGTGCCGAAGACACTACTAGAAGTTATTTAGACATTTCTCAAAAAGAGGAATATATGCTTAAAGTTGCTACTGATAATTTCGATAAAGTTATTGTTGTTTTAAATACAACAAACAATATGCAATGTGATTTCTTACTAAATGACAAAGTTGATGCTGCATTGTTCTGTGGTCCAACTGGTTTATCAGGCACTGAAAGCGTTGCTAATTTAATTAAAGGAAGCAAAACAGTTTACGCTGATGAAAACGATACTACTGGAACTGAAGAAAAAATAAGTCCTAGCGGAAGACTTGCTGATACTTATGCTAAGAATTTCTCTACTGAACCAGTTTATGCTAATAGATTCATCAGAAATAAATCGACAACTGGCGGAAATATTTGTTATCAAGAAGGTATTTATTTTGGATATAGATGGTATGAAACCGCTAATGAAGAAGGATTCTTTGATGGATTAGAAAATGGCTATGATGATGCTGTTTTATATCCATTTGGATACGGATTATCATACACAAATTTTGAGTGGATAGTTTCTAGTGTTGATACCAAAAATATGAGTGGCTCAACATTAACCAAAGAAAGTGAAATAACAATTAATGTTAGTGTTAAAAACACTGGTGAATACCCAGGAAAAGATGTTGCTCAACTTTATTACAAGACGCCCTATACTGATGGAGGAATCGAAAAGAGTTCAATTTCTCTTGGTGCATTTGCAAAAACTAGCGTTCTTCAACCAGGTGAAAGCCAAACTGTCAGTTTAACAATTAGTGCTTATGATATGGCAAGTTATGATAGTTATGATGCTAATAACGATGGTTTTACAGGATATACATTAGATAGTGGCAATTACACTTTAGAACTTAAAAATAACGTTCATTCGTTAAAAGAAATGACTAGTATTTCTAAAAATGCCTATACTTATAATATTCCTAAAACATTAACTTATGAAAAAGATCCAACTACTAATTATGATGTAATTAATAGATTTACAGGCGATGATGCTTATGCTGGTGCATCAATTGATGGTTCTAATGTCGGTATTAACGAAACATATTTAAGTAGAAATGATTTTGTTGGAACATTTAAAGATACACAATCTAAATTACCAACTAATACTGATCTTGTAAATAAAGCTAGAATTTATAGATCAGGTGCTCAAGATCAAGAAACAATGCCTTCATTTGGTGTTGAAAGTAATCTTAGATTAATTACTAAACAAGATGGAAGTAATGCAAGTTTTGATGAATTAAAGACACCAAGTGGTTTAAAATTCAATGATTCTTTAGTTAATGAATTGATGACTAGTTATGATAGTCCAAAATGGGATGAATTTGTTGATCAAGTTAGTAAAGAAGAAGCTTGTGAACTTGTTGAAAAAAGCGGATTTGGATCAAATGCTATCGCAAGTATTGGAAAAGCAAAAACACTAGATTTTGATGGTCCTAGCGGATTTAATCAAAATACACAAAAGATTGCTGAAGATATGTCAAGTTGGACCAGTTATCCTTGTGAAAACGTCATCGGATGCACATGGAATACTGATTTAGCCTATGAAGTTGGACAATCAATGGCTTTTGAAGCTAGTAAGAGCGGAATTAACGGTTGGTATGCTCCAGGTGTTAATCTTCATAGATCTAATTACAATGGAAGAAATTACGAATACTATAGCGAAGACCCTCTTATTTCTGGAAATTTGGCTGCTGCTACCATTAGAGGAGCTAAATCTGGTGGTTTATATTGTTATTTAAAACATTTTGCTTTAAGTGAAGAAGGTGACAACGCTAAAGGTGTTGATACCTGGACTACTGAACAAACTTTAAGAGAATTATACTTAAAACCATTTGAAATTGCTGTTAAGGCTGGTGCAAATGGAATTATGACTGCTTTCAATAGAGTCGGTGCCGTTTGGGCAGGTGCTAATTACGATTTATGTACTGAAATCTTAAGAAATGAATGGGGATTTAAAGGTTCTGTTGTTACTGACTGGAGCAGTGGAGACCAAATCATGAATACTCCTCGTGGAGTTATTGCTGGAAACGATTTATGGCTCAATCCAATGTCAACAAATGGATCACCATTAAATAGGAACGATGCAACTGAAATGTATTGTGCTAAATTAGCGGTAAAACATAATCTTTATACTTATGTTTCTACATATCAATTTAATAGAGATTATGATCCTGAAAATGATGATTATAAAGTTAATGCTGGTATTAGAGGTCCAAATTCAGTTTCTGGATGGTGGATTCCAACTATTATCACTCTTGATTGTATAGTCTTTGCTGGAACGATTGCCTTTGGTCTATATATGTATGTTCCGTGGACAAAAGTTATTGCTAAATTTAAAAAACATTAATATTTAATCGAAAAGTAGATGGATTTTCCGTCTACTTTTCATAAAGAAGCAATATCCCTCGCCAATCCCCATTATTTTTATAATTTTATATGGTTTTTGAAGATTGTAAAAATAATTACGGATTGCAAGATGCGTTATAAAAATGGCAATTTGCGACCAAATTGTTACATATTTATATAATTATGGTTTAATAAATGAAATTATTCTAAGAATACAGGAGAATTATATGAAGAACGAAAAAATAATTTCGTCAATGACACTAGAAGAAAAAGCTTCATTGACGAGCGGAAAAAGTTTCTTCGACTCTCAAGAAATTGATCGAGTCGGGATTCCAAGTGTTTGTTTTTCTGATGGACCTCATGGTTTAAGAAAACAATGCCCAGAAGTAGCTGATAATTTAGGTTTAGCCGCTTCAATGCCTGCAACTTGTTTTCCAACTGCAGCAACTGTTGCCTCAAGTTGGGATATTAAGTTAGGTGAAAAACTTGGAGAAGCTCTTGGAGAAGAATGCTTAGCTCAAGAAGTTAATGTTTTACTTGGTCCAGGAATGAACATTAAAAGAAATCCAAGATGCGGAAGAAATTTTGAGTATTTTAGTGAAGATCCATATTTAGCAGGTAAAATGGCTGCAAGTTATGTTAGAGGTATTCAATCAAAAGGAGTTTCAGCTTGTCTTAAACATTTCGCTTGTAATAATCAAGAAGAAAAGAGAATGACGATTGATTCCATAGTTGATGAAAGAACTCTTAGAGAAATTTATTTAACTGGTTTTGAGATTGCTGTTAAGGAGTCAAAGCCAAAATGTATCATGTCTTCTTATAATTTATTGAATGGTACACATACCAATGAAAATATGCATCTTTTAAGAGACGTTTTAAGAAACCAATGGGGATATACAGGGGTTATTGTAACTGATTGGGGTGGAGACAACGATAGAATTTTAGGTCTTGAAGCTGGAAATGAGATCGAAATGCCTTGTTGTAAAGACACTGTTCTTGAAGTTATTAAAGCAGTACAAACTGGTAAATTAGCTAGTTCAGTTTTAGATGAAAATATTGATAGATTTATTACTTTAGCTTTAGATACAGCTAAGCCATTTGCAAAAAAAGAAAAATTTGAATTCGATGTTGAAGCGCATCATTTATTATCGCAACACATCGCTGAAGAAAGTATGGTTCTTTTAAAGAATCACCATCACATTCTCCCTTTAAAAGCTGGAACAAAGATTGCTATAATCGGAGATTTTGCTAGTAATCCACGTTATCAAGGTGCTGGAAGTAGTATGGTTAATCCAACCAAACTCGACAATACCTTAGATGTTATTAAAGAATATGAAAGTTTAGAGTATGTCGGTTATGAACAAGGTTATGAACGTTATGGTAAAAAGAATAAGAAATTAATCAAAAAAGCCTTAGAATTAGCTAAAACAGCTGATGTTTCATTAGTTTATGTCGGATTAGATGAGATTAGTGAAGCCGAAGGTATTGATAGAGCAAATATTAATTTTCCTCAAAATCAAACTGATTTAGTTTATTCATTAGCTCATGCCGGAAATAAAGTAGTTTGTGTTGTTTCAGCCGGATCACAAATTAAATTATACTGGTCTGATGAAGTTGACGCTTTATTGATGTCTTACCTAAGTGGACAAGCTGGAGCAAGAGCTATTTTAAATATTTTAACTGGAAAAGTTAATCCTAGTGGAAAATTAGCGGAATCATTCCCTTATAAATATCACGATTGTTCAAGCAAGAACTATTTCCCAGGAAAAGAAAAAACTGTGGAATATCGTGAAGGTTTATATATTGGATATCGTTATTACGATACAGATTCGGTTCAAGTCAAATATCCATTTGGTTATGGATTAAGTTATACCAAATTTGAATATAGTGATTATCAAGTCACTGATAAAGGTGTTGAGTTCAAGATAACAAACGTTGGTAAAATTGATGGTGCTGAAATTGCTCAATTATATGTTTCGGGCGTTAATTGCAAAGTATTTAGACCAAAGAAAGAATTAAAAGGATTTGTTAAAGTCTTCTTAAAAAATGGTGAATCTAAACAAGTACACATTGATTTTGATGAATTTACCTTTAGATATTTCAATGTTTATACAAATTGTTGGGAAATTGAAACCGCTGTTTATAACATTATGATTGGTGCTTCATCAATTGATATTAAATTAAGTAAAACTTTAGATGTTAAAGGAACAGACGCTAAAAATCCTTATAACATAAAACTTATGCCATCTTATTATAGTGGAGAAGTCGATAATGTTTCGGATAGCGAATTTAAATTATTGCTTGGCCATGATATTCCAAAATCTACATATGATTTCTTTAAAAAGAACCGTATGAAAGTCGGCTATAACACGACAGTAAATGAATTACGTTATGCTCGTGGATGGACTGGCAGACTCTTCTCGTTTGTTATTCGTCACGTCATCAGTTTATTAAGAAAAACTGGCAAAGCATCAAAATCTAACGAATTAATTATGGGTGTTTTACATCAACCAATGAGAGGAATTTCAAGAATGACTGGTGGATTAATTTGTTGGGAAGAACTTAATGGATTAATTACGATGTTTAATGGACATTTCTTTAAAGGTTTAAATCAATTCTTCAAAGGAAGAAAAGAAAAAAATAAAAGAAATAAAGCGATTAAAAAAGCACAAAAACAAGGTGCTAAAAACGCAAATAAAGAAGGTAAATAATTATGGAAAATACAATAAATACAACTAAATTTGAGACGAAACCATTAAATAAGAATGCGTTTTTAGCATTCTTTCAAAAGATTTGGCGTTGGTGGCTTGGAGTGTGGTATAACTTTAGCGACAAACACTCAAAATTAGCTTCTGCAATCTATCTAGTTTTCTTTTTCTTAGTTTTTAGTGAAGGTGTTACAATTATTCAATATTTAATTATGACCTTCTTACCTTATGTTTTTGCCGGTTTATCAACTCAACCATTTATTTGGCCAGCAGTTAATTTAGGTTCCTTAACTTATGCTGATGGAACACCATTACAATGGGCTATATTTAATGAACCAATGAGAACTGTAGCTGGAGCAATTACTACTGATCCTACTTTAGCCGGTGCTCAAGGTGGATTAGGAAACTTTATTGCTTTTGAAATCGCCGTTTTTGTTGCTCAATGTATCAATCTTCCATTACAAAGAAATATTACCTATAGATCACATGGTAATGTTGTTTGGCAATCTATGTGGTATTTTATTGGTTGGATCTTAATTTCTTTATTCGTTAATGCTGTTTGGGGAATTTGTTCACCATTCTTAACATTATGGGGATGGGAAATTTGGTTACAAAACATTCTTAAGACCTTTATTACTGGTGGTTTATCAATGTTTATCTTCTTCTTTATATTCATGATTATCTTCCCAAATTACAAGAATGTTAGAGATTCTAAAAATAAACAACTTGAAGCCTTAAAAGTTAAAGTTGAAGCCAATCCAAATGACGTTAATTTAAAGAATAAATTTGATAAAGTTAGTTTAGAAGCTCAAATTGCTGATGAAAATTATCGCTTATCTGAAGCCGAAAAGAACAATCATACATGTGAGACTTTAGCTAATTCTAAAGCCATTGCAGCTAATGCTATTATTGATAAATATTTAAAAGAATTAAATATTCTTGGTGCTGAAAAAGCTAAATCAGACAATAATTTAGACTCAATCAAAAACAAAGAAAAAAAAGTTACTTTATTAGGTGAAAAAGTTATTAAAGCTGATGAATTAGCAAACAAAGCTCTTCAAAATAAAATCTCTGCTAGTGAAGATTATACAAAAGTTAGTGAAGAAGTTAAAAAATTAAGAGCAAGTAGAGCTTAAATGTTATATTATAAATAACTTAAATTAAATCGTTTAGGAGTTTGATTGAAGATGAAATATATTTCTTTTGGTGTCCCCAGTTACAATAGTGAAGCATATTTGCGTAATTGTGTTGATTCTTTATTAGTTGGTGGTGAAGATGTTGAAATCATCATTATTAACGATGGTTCTAAAGATAAAACTTTAGATATTTGTAAAGAATATGCTGCTAAATATCCAACAATAGTAAAATATGTCGATCAAGAAAATTCTGGTCATGGTGAAGGTGTTAATCAAGGTTTGGCTCATGCCACTGGTTTATATTATAAAGTAGTAGATAGTGACGATCATCTTTATAAAGATGGTTATTTAGAGTTGCTTGAAACTATTAAAATACACTATAGAGACGATATTTCTCCTGATTTATATTTATGTAATTTCGTTTATGATCATGTTTTAGATAATACTCAATTTGTCTCTACATATAGCAAATATATGAAACCAAATTCGTTTAATACTTGGAAAAATATTAAGCATATGCACTTTTCAAAAATGATATTAATGCATTCGCTTGTTTATAAAACAGAAACCTTAATTAAAAGTTGCACAATATTACCTAAACATTGTTTTTATGTTGATAATTATTTTTCTTATAAACCATTAATTTATTGTAAATCTATCTTTTACCTAGATGTGAATTTATATTCTTACTTTATCGGTAGAAGTGATCAATCGATCAATAAGGCTAATTTTGTTAAAAGATATGATCAACAATTAAAAGTTGTTAACTTAATGATTGATTCGATTAAATATGATGATTTAGTTAAACTTGATAAAGGCTTAAAGTATTACTTGAAACATGCTTTAAACGTTATTAATATTGTCACTGTTGCTTTTTGTACAATCGGAGACGGAGATCTAAAAAAGCAATGGAAAGTTGTTAATGATTATTTTGCTAGCATTAAAAAAAGAGATCCACATATGTATAGATTTTTAAAATTCAGATCATATTATTTCTTTGTTTTGTTAGTTCCATTTAAATCACTTAAGAAAAAACTTATAAATGCTTTTTATGATTTTGAATGCCGTAAAACAAAAGTAGGATAAAAAGAGCAGGGGTTTGCAGGGGATTTTGGCTATAAACTCTTACTTAATATTTTAATTACAAAATGTAAAAGCGCAATAATTTGCGCTTTTTATGTTTAACAAAAATATTAATAGATACGAAAATTAATTAAAGAAAAAAATAAAAAGTATCAAGAAGTTCTTTATTGTGTTGTTTATATATAAACGTTCAATAAAAAGTAAAAATGCATATACGAACAAAACAACTGTCTTTTTTATTAGTCATTTTGTTATTATTTCGATGGAACTAAATATGAAAAATATAATTAAAACAGCACATATTTCATACGAAATATTTTTGATGAGTTGTAGTGAGTCCGTTGTTGAAATGGACGGGTTAAATAATGCTCAAAAAATAAATATTGAGGTTGTTTTGCTATCTTCTAACACTTTAACAAAAATAGATTTTGGTAATCAAATTTTCAATTATATGAAGTATCTGTTAATAAAAATGCCTGTCAAGCATTAATGAAAGAATTAATAGATGCATCTACTTTTATATTGTAGATATAGACGATGGTGTAAGAATGTCTAATTTTTATTTAAATTGGTCTTATTATAATTTTATGTCATTAATATTTTTTGGTAGTCAAAAGATTGATAAGTATTTTTTGATTAAAAATCAATTACACACCATATAATTTAGTGTCTTTTTGTCGCTAAATTAAATGATTAATTGAATTAAATGTTTTATAAGTTTACAATTCGTGTATGATAAATTTTCTAAGAAAATTATTTATTAAAAATTATCAAGATGTTAATAATGAAAAAGTCCGTACTGCTCATGGAGTTTTAGCTGCTTGTGGCGGAATTTTTATTAACCTTCTTTTGTTTTCGTTAAAATTATTAATTGGAATAATTACTGTTTCTATGTCGATAATAAGTGATGCCATCAATAACTTAACAGATTTATTTTCTTGTTTTGTTAATTTAATTGGCTTTAAAATGGCAAGCAAACCTGCTGATTTTAAACATCCGTTTGGACACGAAAGAATCGAATATATCGCAGGAATGATTATTTCGTTTATCATTATCGGAGTTGCATTGGTATTAGGGTATTCGGCAATTACCACATTAATTTCTGGAAATAGCGATACTAATTATAATGTTTGGGCGTTTGTGATATTGGGTGCTTCAATTTTATTCAAAGTAATTCTTGGACTATTTTATTATGGTTTAGGAAAAGCGATAAATTCCGTTGCTTTAAAAGCTTCCATGCAAGATTCTTTTAATGATTGTATTTCGACTGGATGCGTTTTAATCGCTTCATTAACTCAATTCTTATTATTAAAATATGCTAACATCAATGCTTGGTATATCGATCCTTCAATTTCAATATTGGTTGCTATTTTTATTCTTTATAGTGGAATCAAAATGATTGTTGAAACCGCTTCTCCTTTAATTGGATCGGCACCAGACGAAAAATTATTTGATGATATTGTTAAAGATGTTGAATCATATAAAGGTGTTTTAGGAACTCATGATGCAATTATGCATTCTTATGGACCAACAAAAATATTTATGACTATTCATGTTGAGGTTGATGGCTATGAAAATATGTTTAAATCGCATGATATGATAGATAATATCGAAAAAGAAGTTGGAAATAAGTACGGAATTTCTTTGACAGTGCACATGGATCCTGTCGATACAAAAAATAAAGAAATTCCGATTTTAAAAGAGCAAATTTCTGAATTGTTACCAAAAATTCATTCTGATTTATCTTTTCATGATTTAAGAGTTGTTGCTGGACCAACTCATACAAATGTAATTTTTGATTTGGTTGTTCCTAATGATAAAGATATTGATAAAGCTAAACTTGCTCATCAAATTCGTAAAGAGATTAAAAAAATAAAACCACAATATTTTGCTGTTATTAATTTCGATGAAAAATATGTTAAGTGATATTTTTTAAAATCCCTTGCTAATCCCCATTATTTTTTAAATTTCATATATCATTCAATAATAAAAAGTTTAATTGTTATTTATAGTTTGTATAATAAAGCTATGACAAAAAAGAATTTTTATATTGGTTTAGGTACGTTTTTAAGTATTTTCGTAATTTTATTGATTATTGTAACAGTAAACAATGGTCAACTTGATTACGCTTTATCTAAATTGTTGGTTACGACATTAAAACCAAACGCTAGATATGCAGAGACGTTGTTTGGGCGCTTTTTTGAAGCGTTTGGTGAGTCTCCTATTTATTTGCTTGTTCAGTTAGGTTTTGTTGTATTTGCTTGTTTATTATTTAAAAGAAAGCAAAAGGCATTAGTCATTCTTGTTGAAGTAGCGTTTTTATTAGTAGGTGCTTGTGCTGGTTTTGCTTGCTTACATCGTATTGAAGTCTATTTTTGTCGATATTATGCTCCAGATAGCGAATGGAGTCACATGTTTTCATTATTACCATTTGTTGTTAATTTTATAAGTGGAGCTTCAATAACAATTGTTTTATTTTTATTGATCAAAAAACCAATAGCAAAAATAAACGAAAAGCATCTTATATCATATTTTTTGATGGGATTTACTGCTGTTTTGGTTGGGTTAGTTCTTGTTAATATAATTATGAAACCAATCTTTAATCGTGTTAGATATCGTGGAATTAACATGAATGAATCATTAGTTTTTTCTCCATGGTATGTAATAAATAAAGTTCCTGATATTTTAGGAAACAATATTAAAGATGATTTTACTTCTTTTCCTTCCGGCCATTCTGCAGCTGGAGCAGTTACTTACTTGATTATGTTTTTGCCTTTCTATTTTGATTCTCTAAAAACAAAAAAAGGTTATATTGTTTGCACGGTTGTTCCTATCGTTTTAACTACTACAGTTTGCATATCTAGAATTGTAATGGGTGCTCATTATTTATCAGACGTTTTATTCGGTAGTAGCATTGTATTTGTTAGTTTTTGGATCTTCTATTTTATTGAACGAAAAATAACTAATCATAGCCCATTTGTAAGTGAAAATTTTGGCAATTTAACGATTTATTAGCAATAGTATAAAAATGTTATTCTACAAATATAAAATCTTAATATTATCTTAATGTTTATGATATAATACGGATTATGACAGAAAAGAATATTAAACCAAAAACAATTTTAGTCGTCATGAATGACAAACCAAGAAGTTTAGAGATTCGTAAGACCTTTAAAGATTTAGGTTATGAAGTCATTTCAATCAGCGAAGCTCAAGAAGCTGTTGATATTTGTATTAAATCAATTATCGATTTAATTATTTTGGATTTAAATTTACCTGATTCTGACGGAATGTATGTTATTGATGCAATTAGAAAATTTAATAATGAACTTCCAATAATTGTTGCGACTGGTAGATCAAATATTGAATCAAAGATATTTGCTTTTGATGCCGGTGCAAATGACTATATCGTTAAACCTTACAATATTTTAGAATTAGTTGCTCGTGTAAAGAATCAATTTAGATATTTAAAAGTTGATGATCGTCACATATTTAAAAATGGAAATTTCTTAATTGATTTTGATGCTAAGAACGTTTTTGTAAATGGTGTTGAGGTTCACTTTACTAATTTTGAATATAAAATTGTTGTTTTATTAGCAAACAATATTGATAAATCCTTATCTCATGAATACATTATTAACCATGTTTGGGGCGAAGGTGGACAAGATGCTGGTGGATTACGTGTTTTTATGGCCGGTATTAGGAAAAAAATAAGTAAAGATACTAGCAGTTCAAAATTAATCAGGACTGAAATCGGTACAGGTTACCGTATGAATTCAATTAAATAATAAAATGAAAAATATAATTGGCAGATTTGTTGCTATTTTTGGAGTTGTTCTTGAATTAATCATATTTATCACGGTTGTCTGTGCAGTAATTTTAATATGCATTTCAAGTGATATCTTACATTATGTTGCCAATAATATTTATAATCCTGTGTTTTGGTTATGTTATTTATTTAACGCTGTTTCAATTGTTTATTCTCTTGTTTTAACAATTTATGTAATGATAAAAATGATGAAAGGTAATCTTTCTAAAGGTATATTTTCTCAATTAATTGGCATATTTCCTTTCATATTAGGAAGCGGAATTGTTACTTTTGGTTTTATTAATTTAGGAAGTTATTTTAGCTTATATTTAATTCTCTTTATTTTGTATTGTATCGCACCAGGGCTCATTTCGCTCGGTTCTTTACTTTCTACTAAATAGGAATAGAATTCCTATAATAATTTTTATTGCATAGCTTTTTTTAATGTTATATAATCAACTCAGGAAAAAAATACTGAATATGAAAAAACAAAAAGTAACATTCTCAAAAAACCAACTTCGCAGATTACCAATATACTTGGTCTTTTTAAAAAAATGCGAAGCTGCAGGCATTAAATATATTAATGCGCAAATCGTTAGTGATTCTTTAGGTTTCAATAAAGAACAAGTTCGTAAAGATATAGCAGTCATGAGTACAGTTGGAGGAATTCCTAATAGGGGAAGAGATGTTTCTCAACTTATTCGAGATATCGAAAAGAAATTATGTATCAATACATATAAATCGATTATTGTTGGATGCGGATCTTTAGGTAAAGCTTTATTAAATTATAAAAACGAAGAAGGGATGGGATTAGATATCGTTGCTGGATTCGATGTTAACAACGATTTAATTAATACGAAAGTCAATAATATTCCAATTTACGATTATCATTGTATGGTCGGAATGCTTCCAGAACTTAGCGCTCAAATTGGAATTATATGTGTTCCTAGCGCGGTTGCACAGGGAGTTGTTGATGAATTGATAGATAACGGAATAAGAGCAATATGGAACTTTGCTCCAACTTACATTCGCGTTCCAAAAGGGATTATCTTAAGTAATGTTAATATGGCGGCTTCGTTGGCTGAAGTTAGTCATAAATTGTCATTACTTGATAAATAAATTAAATAGGAGAAAAAATATGGGTGAAATGTATCCAAAAGAAGTAGAACAAGAGATTAATGATCTTGTTAGTAAAGGCCAAGTTTGTTTAGAAGAATTTCGAAAATTAAATCAAGAGCAAGTTGACTACATAGTTGCTAAAGTTAGTTGTGCGGTTCTTGATCATCACGAATATTTAGCTCGTTTAGCTTACGAAGAGACACATAGAGGTGTTTTTGAAGATAAATGTACTAAAAATTTATTTGCATGTGAATATGTTGTTAATAACATGAGACACTTAAGAACTTGTGGCATCATCAATGACGATCCAGTAACTGGAATCACTGAAATCGGTGATCCACTTGGAGTTATTTGTGGAGTTACTCCTGTTACTAATCCAACAAGTACTGTCATTTTTAAATCTTTAATTAGTTTAAAGACAAGAAATCCAATTATTTTTGGTTTCCATCCAAATGCTCAAAAATGTTGTGTTGAAACTGCAAAAATTATTGAAGATGCGGCTGTTGCTGCTGGAGCACCAAAAAATTGTGTTCAATTTGTTGCTCATCCAAGTCTTGATGCCACAAAGTGCTTAATGCATCATCCAGGAATTGCTACAATTTTAGCTACTGGTGGAAATGCTATGGTTAGAGAAGCCTATAGTTGTGGAAAACCTGCATTAGGCGTTGGAGCCGGAAATGTTCCAGCATATGTTGAAAAAACATGCAATGTTGCTCAAGCTGCTAATGATATTTTGATGAGTAAAGCATTTGATAACGGTATGGTTTGTGCAAGTGAACAAGTTGCTATTATTGATAAAGAAATCTATGCTGAATTCATTAAAGATATCGAAAGATATGGCGCTTATCTTTGTAACGCCAAAGAAAAAGCATTATTAGAAAAATATATGTTTAGACCAACACCAGACGGAAAATCTACTGCTTTATTTAGTGGATTAGTTGGACATCCAGCTGTTGAAATTGCTCACGAAGCTGGTTTTGAAGTTCCTGAAAAGACTCCAATTTTATTGGTTGAAATCGATCATATCGGTATGGACGAACCAATGAGTAGAGAAAAATTATCTCCAGTTTTAGGCATTTGTAAATCAAAGTCAACTGATGACGGATTTGCAAAAGCTGAACAAATGGTTGAAGAAGGTGGATTAGGACATAGTGCTTGTATTCATACTGCTAATAAAGAATTGGTTGATAAATTTGGTGTTAGACTTGAAGCTTGTAGAATTATTTGGAATTCTCCAACTTCATTCGGTGGAATCGGTAATATTTATAACTCTTTTATTCCAAGTATGACTTTAGGTTGTGGTTCTTATGGACACAATTCAGTTAGCGGAAATGTTGGTGCTATTAATTTAATTAATATTAAGAGAATCGGAAAGAGGAGAAACAATATGCAATGGTTTAAGGTTCCAGGAAAAATTTATTTTGAAAGAAACAGTATTCAATATTTAGTTGATTGCAAAGATATTTCTAAAGTCTTCATCGTTTCTGACGAATCGATGGTTAAATTAGGTTTCTTAATGAAGATTGTTGATCAATTAAAATTAAGACGTAATGATGTATCTATTCAATTATTTACATCAGTCGAACCTGATCCAGATATTAAAACAGTTAGACAAGGCGTCAGTTTAATGAACGAATTCAAACCAGACACAATTATTGCTTTAGGTGGCGGTTCAGTTATGGATGCCGCTAAAGGTATGTGGTTATTCTATGAAAACCCTGATGTCAACTTTGATGATATTAAACAAAAGTTTATGGATATAAGAAAGAGAGCCTTTAAGTTCCCACAATTAGGAAAAGAAACAAAGTTAATTTGTATTCCTACAACTAGCGGAACTGGAAGTGAAGTTTCTCCATTTGCTGTTATTAGTGATCATGAACACAACAAGAAATATCCTCTTACCGATTATTCTTTAACTCCAAGTATTGCAATTATCGATCCTGAATTTACAACTAACTTACCTGCTCAAGTTACAGCTGATACTGGACTTGATGTCTTATGTCATGCTGTTGAAGCCTATGTTTCGATGTTAGCTAGTGATTTTACTGATGGACTTGCAGAAAAAGCTATTGAATTAGTATTTAATTATTTACCATTAACAGTTAAAGATGGCAAAAATGAGTTAGTTGCTAGAGAAAAAATGCATAATGCTGCCACAATTGCTGGTATGGCATTCGCAAACGCTTTCTTAGGAATTGTTCACGCTTTAGCTCATAAAGTTGGTGCCTATTATAGAATTCCACACGGAAGAATTATCGGTATCCTTCTTCCATACTGCATTAGATACAATGGTCAAGTTCCACAAAAACTTAATACATGGCCAAAGTACAATGTTTATGAAGCAGATAAGAAGTATGCTAAATTAGCTAAAAACATTGGTTTAAAATTTAAAACTGATGCTGAAGGTGTCGAAGCTTTTGCTGAAGCTTGCTATAACTTAAGTGTTGAAATTGGTGAAAAACCATCTCTTCAAGCTCAAGGAGTTCCAGAGAAAGAATTTATGGATAATGTTGAAAAGTTAGCTTATGAAGCTTATGAAGATCAATGTATTCCAGCTAATCCAAGAGTTCCACTTGTTAAAGATTTAATTCAAATCCTTAAAGATGCTTATTACGGAAACTTCATGGAAAAGAAGCCAAATAATAAATAGTTGAATTTGATAAAAAGCCTTGTAAAAAAGGCTTTTTTGATGGAAAAATAGATAATATTAAAGAAATATCTAAAAAAATTAAAAATACTTACGAATGTTAATTTTTTATTTTCGTTCGAAACTAAGGCTATTAATATTTTATTTTGTGCTATTTGGATGTGATAAAATCAATGAAGTAAGAGGTAAAAATTATGTCATATAATCCCATAAAACCAATTTTAGACTATAGTACTAAAAACGGAATTGCTCATGGTGCTTTTAATGTTAATATGCCTTCCCAAGCTGAAGATATCATTAAAGCATTAGAAAGAATTAGAAGTGCTGCTATCATTCAAGTTGCTGAACCAGGACTTGCTTTCATTGGCGGAAATGTTAATTACATTCAGGGAACAATGGAAGAAAAGAAAGGTTGGTGCAAAACGTATAGCTAAAGGCTGTTAAAAAAATGGCTGCTAATGCAACTATTCCAGTTTGCCTTCATTTAGATCACGGAAGAAGTTATGAATCTTGTAAGCTTATGTATTGATGCAGGATTTCTCTAGTGTCATGATCGATGGAAGTTCACTTCCATACGAAGAAAACGTTGCTTTAGC
The DNA here is from genome assembly GCA_002399785.1 of Caryophanales bacterium UBA4855. GTDB lineage: Bacteria > Bacillota_I > Bacilli_A > RFN20 > CAG-826 > Onthovivens. The sequence continues at coordinate 113,907 of DHEH01000004.1, read as the reverse complement.
TAGAAAAGTAACTAAATATGCTCATAGACACGGTGTTTCTGTTGAAGCTGAATTAGGTGTTCTTGCTGGTGTTGAAGATGACGTTTTTGCAATGAATTCAAGTTATACTAATCCAATGCTTAGTAGTTGATTTCTTTAAAAGAACTAATGTTGATTCGTTAGCAATAAGTTATGGAACCAAACATGGTGCAGTTAAAGGCGACAATGTTAAATTAAGAAAAGAAATTGCAATTGCAAGTATGGAAAATCTTAGACATGCTTTAATTAAAGGAAATTTAGTTTCTCACGGATCAAGCCTTGTTCCACAATATATCGTTGGTGAAATTAATGCACTTAGGCGGTAAAGTTAGTGGACACGGAATCCCTATGGAACAACTTAAAGAAGTTATTCCTGCAGGTATTTCAAAGATTAATATGGATACTGATATTCGTTTATCAACATTTAGAAATGTCTTAGAATATTTTAAAAATAATCCAGAAAAACAAAATTCTAAAATTTATCAATTGATTTTAGCTAAACCAGAGAATTTCGATTATAGATATTACTTAACTCCAATCATGGATCAAATCGTTAATGGTGCTAAAGATACAGAAGAATCTTTAGTTATGAAGGCATTAATGGCACAAGCAATTGATGAGATTGTTATTCCAGCTTCTGTTAATTTTGGTGATGTTGGTGATGCTGATTTTATTGAATGTAAATCTTTAGATGAGATGAAAAACGTTCTATAAAAATAATTTATAGTTTAAAAATTTTGAAACGAAAATGGGGTAAGATTATTCTTACCCTTTTAGTTTAATAAAATAAGTAAATATCAAAGAGTGTGTATTAAATTATAATCACAAAAACTATATAAAAAGCCATAAATAATTTTCATGGCTATTTTAATAAAATAGTGGGGATTGGCAAGGGATATTGATTAATCAAGGAATGAAATATCGTCTGATAAATCACCAACTAAAGGCCTTAACCATTCAACAAACTCATCTGTAACATCGTGTCCGTTTTCAGCAATATATTTATTAGGAAGTTTTGCTTCAACTAACATAACATCTTCAATAGGAATTAAAATTGGTTTAATTTCGTATGGTTCAGTAGAAATTCTTTCTATTCCAGCCATAAAGCCATTTTTACCATTTAAGACGGCTTTTGCAGCGGTTTTTCCCATTAAGAATGCTTCTTTGCGGTCAATTTCACTAGCGCAAGAGGAGTTACATCTTCCGATGATTCCAGGTTTTTCGCCACGGGCTTTAATACCAAGTTTTTCAGTAACTAAAGTGGCTAAATAACTAGCGACTTCGCCAAAATAACTACTTCTTGAGGTAGAATTTTTGGCTTTACAAACAGGATCACCATTTTTATCTTTAATTCCTTCGCTAGCGACAATTAAAACGCCACCATATTTTTCGTGCATTTCTTTGACATCTTTTAAAAATTGTTCTTCATCAAATGGAACTTCTGGTAAATATATTAAATGTGGACCATCGTTTTTATTATTTCTAGCTAAAGCGGCACTTGCTGTTAACCAACCTGCGTTTCTTCCCATAGCTTCGACAATAACAACATGAATTGGTAAACCTTTTACATCTTGAGCGCAATCTCTACATGTCTGAGCCATGAATCTAGCAGCACTGGCAAATCCAGGTGCATGATCAGTAACTTTTATGTCGTTATCTATTGTTTTAGGGATTCCAATACAGGAAATAGTGGTGTTTCTTTTTAAAGCGTGTTCATAGATTTTACCAAGTCCATCCATTGAACCGTTTCCACCAGTGAATAATAAATATCCAATATTATTTTTAATAAGGTTATCTACAATTTGTTCGTATTCTTCATCATAAAGAGGGAATCTTGAAGAACCAATTGCCGATCCAGGAGTCTTAATTAAACGAGCGATTTCTTCATCGCTTGTGTCGGTTAAATCTATAAAATCCCCTGTAAAGAGCCCTTTACTTCCGTATCTTGCAGCAAAAATTTTGCCATCAAAACCACTCTTTTTTATTTCATCAATTGCACCAGCTAAAGAAGCATTGATGACTGCTGTAGGTGCTCCACCATGAGCAATAATGATATTCTTCATTCTTTATTCTCCTTAAAATTGTTTAACGCCACGGATATAACTATGAACTATATTGTCGTTTTCATCAAGAGCAATAAAGTTAGCATAAGTACCAACCTCAATAGTTCCGATGTCGTTATCTAGTTTCAACATTTTAGCGACATTCTTGGACCAAACATCACTTGCTTCAACATCTCCTAATCCGGTAAATTTCTTAAAGTTTTTATAACCGTCAATAGCTTTTAAAGTACTTCCGGCACGAGTATTCGTTCCGGTAATTTTACAATCGCCATCTTTAACAGTGATAGGAGTAGAACCGATAAAATAATCTCCATTTGGAAGTCCGGCTGACATTAGTGAATCAGTGACTCCGACAATTTTTTTGTAAGTTTTGATGTGTGTTAACCATAAAACCATTTCTGGGTGAACGTGAATTCCATCAAGGATTAATTCACAATAACATTTATCATAATAAGTTGCGGCACTTAATATAGAAGGAGAATGTTGATGTATTGGTTTCATTGCATTCATTGTGTGAGTAAAACCATTCGCTCCTTCTTTAACAGCGACAGTAGTTTCATCAAATGTTGCGCCACTATGTCCTAAAGAAACATGAATTCCTTGTTTAATTAAGTCTTTTGTAAATTGCTCGGTATTGGGAAGTTCTGGAGAAATAGTGATATATTTAATCAATCCGTTAGCAGCTTCTTGATATTCGTTAAATTTATTTATGTCTAAAGCTTGTAAAAATTCTTTAGGTTGAGCACCCTTAAATTCTTCACTTAAGAATGGTCCTTCAAGATGAATTCCTTGAATAATTGGATTAGTTTTTGCTAGTTCAGCAACCATCTTTAATGCTCTTTTTATTGTTTCATCGCTATCAGTCATGACAGTAGGAAAAACTGAAGTCACACCATTCCTAATATAAAAAGCAAGTACCCTTTGCAGGTCTTTTTGAGTTTTTGCTGAATTAAAATCGTATCCATCACCACCATGAGTATGTGAATCAATGAGCCCTGGAATAACTTTTAAATTATGATAATTTTCACCTTGTTTTTTAATTTTTCCAACTTGTAAAATTCTACCTGTTGAATCATCAACTTCGATATCTAAATTTTGAAATTGTCCTTTATATAACAAGTCTAAATTTGAATAGATCATTTAATTTTTCCTCCTATTTCTTAAATGTATTGAAAGAATAATCGTTTCTTCTTAAACTATAATATATAACAAAAAGAAGGGAAATAAATATGCTATTTGTTGAAAATAAAAATTTTAAAATTGTGATAAATGAAGTAGGAGCCTTGTTGAAATCCTTTTATGACAAGAACAGAAAAAAGGAATGTTTGTGGAGTGGAAATAAAGATATTTGGCCTCATCAAGATGTTGTTATCTTTCCAATTATTGGTCCCGGAACTACTAATATGAAAGGTGTCAAAAGAGAAATGAACCAACATGGTTTTTCTCGTTATGCAACCTATATTGGAAAACAAATAAGCAAAACCGAAGTTGAATTGAGTTTAAAATATAACGAAGAAACACTAAAGCTTTACCCTTATAAATTTGAATTTGTTGTTAATTACAAAGTGTATGGAAATTCCTTACTTTATAAATTTATCGTTATAAATCACGGAAATGAAAAGATGCCCTTTATGGTTGGAAGTCATCCTGGATTTTTAATTGGAGAAGGTGCAACTTTAGAAATTCCTAATGCTGAATTCTATCCTTTAGAAAAAGGTTTAGTAGTTAATGAAGTTACAACATGGCCACTTGGGAATAAATTTTTGATCAAAAAAGATATGTTTAAAAAATACGAAACTGTTGTTTTAAATAATTCAAAAGGAAGTAACAAATACATTTTACATACTGGAAAACCAGATAATTATGTTTATATTTATAAAATGAATTCTCCTCTTGTCGCAGTTTGGAGCAATGCAAATGGTGGAGATTATATTTGTGTTGAACCATGGTGGGGAGAAACAAATTATGTAGATATGCCCGCTGATTTTGAAAAAAGAAACCTCGTTCAATGGTGCAATAAAAAAAGAGTATTTGCATACTCTATTTCTTTTAATAAACCTGAATGATTAATTATTTTCTTCTTCTCTTTTAACCAATATTGTTTGAATACGATATCTTTTAAAGTAATCAATTAAATCTTGGCTTATTCCATCATCAGTAATTAATGTGGAAATATCAAAAGGTTTAAATTGGACAATTGTTCCTCTTTTTTGGAATTTACTTGAATCAGTCAACATTATTGTTTGTCGAGCAGATTCGCTCATGGTTTGAATTGCTTCACTTCTAAGAATATCGCTTCCCATAAAACCGACATCTTTTTCGAATCCATCAGTTCCAATAAATATTTTATCAACATAGAATTCACGAGCACAGATATCAACTAAAGGACCAACATTGACTTGAGAGTTATTTTGATAAACTCCACCTAGAAGGATAATTGTATTGTTACCAACACTAGTCACATGTTCAGCAATATAACTTGAGTGTGTAATTATAGTTACTTTTGGTTTATTTTCTGCAATTTCTTCAGCGAGTAAAGCACAAGTGGAACCAGCTCCTATCATTACTGTTTCACTTTCACCAATCATTTCCATAGCTTTCCTCGCTATTTTTGATTTGGTAGAAAACTTTGCTGACATTCTGTTTCGAATATCGGCATCATCTTTTTTAAGAGCATAACCATGCTCACGAATTAAAATGCCTGAATTTGCTAAACGAGTTAAATCTTTCCTAATCGTAACCTCCGAAACATTTAAAAGATTAGCAAGATCAATAACATTTACCTTTTTCTTCTCATCTACTATTTCGATTATTTTTGACCATCTTTTATTCATGGCTTCATATTAGCATTATAAAGTTTCGTTTACAATAAGCAAACGAAACCAAATATAAATAATTATTTTGTCCAAATTGAACACGGTTATTGTTTTTGAATTATGCATATTTATTCTTTTACTTATATATAAGTTAATTTAATACGGAAAAAGATCAAATTTTATTCGAACGAAACTTTTTTTAATGCAAAAAGAAAATGGGCTAATTTTTAAAAAGTTTCGTTCGAAATAATAAATTGTTGTAAACGAAACACAAAG
>DHEH01000004.1:0-108554 GCA_002399785.1 Caryophanales bacterium UBA4855 | reverse complement strand
TTTTATTGTTAATTTAATGTTGAAAGCGCTTACAGGTATTTATGAAAAAAATTTATTTAAACTTAAAACGATTCGACATTCCTAAAGATATGAATGGAATCAATGACATTGGTTACGGTGATTGTTGGGCAAGAAAAATCATCAATTCTTTGAATAGCATCAAAGATGTTGATCTTGTTGTCTTTCTTCCTGAATCAAGTCTTTTCTCAGCTATTAAAAATACGAAACATATTGGCATTGGATGCCAAGGTGTTCATTACAAAGATGTAGTTAAAGGAGGCAATTTTGGAGCCTTCACAAGTTTTAGGCCAGCATCTGCTATGAAAGCCTTAGGAGTAACAAACGTTATTGTTGGTCACTCTGAAGAAAGAGCTAGTAAAAATGAATTATTAATAATTGGTGGAGGAAAAGGAGATGTTAATGAAATCCTTAATCAAGAAGTCAAATGTGCTTTAGCTCAAGAAATGAAAGTCTTGTATTGTGTTGGAGAAAAAGCAGAAGAACAAGAAAACAAATACGAAGTTATTAAAAATCAAATACTTGTAGGTTTAAAAGATGTCGATATATCAAATATAAGCATTGCTTACGAACCAATCTGGGCCATCGGTCCAGGAAAAGTACCACCAGATAAAGAATATATCGAAGATATCGTTAAGTTTATTAAATCGGTAGTAAATGTCCCTGTAGTTTATGGTGGTGGATTGAAAGTTGAAAATGCTCAAATGCTCGCTTCAATCAGTGAATTAGATGGTGGATTAGTTGCCTTGACAAGATTTGGAAAAGATTTTGGATTCTCAACTGATGACTTTAAAAAAATTGTTGAAACTTATAAGGAGGGATTATAAATGAAAAATGTAAAATTAGAATATGGCGACGGTTTAATGGATGTTGAAGTCCCAGATAATAGTGATGTATTTATTACTGGTGAGACTGTAAAAGATCCAGCGAAATTAGAGGATCCAATTGAAGCTACATTAGATTCTATTCTTCATCCAATCGGAGTTCTTCCAATTAATAAGCAAGTACATAAAGGAAGTAAAGTTGTTATTGTTTTCCCTGATAGAGTCAAAGGTGGCTACCAAGTAACTTCTCATAGAAAAGTGTCGATTCCTCTTGTTATTAATGAATGCTTAGCTGCCGGAGTTAATGACGAAGATATTATGTTAATTTGTTCAAATGGCCTTCATAGAAAGAATAAACCTGAAGAAATTAGAAGAATATTAGGTGATGGATTATTTAATCACTATTGGCCAAAAGGTCAAATTATCAATCACGATAGTGAAGATAAAGAACATATTGTAGATTTAGGAAACGAACCACAATATGGAGCTAAAGTTGTTATAAGTAAATATGTATATGATGCAGATTTAGCCGTATTAATCGGACACTGCCAAGGAAATCCATATGGTGGATATAGTGGCGGATACAAACACTGCGCTACTGGAATTAGTAACTGGGAATGTATTTCTAGTCACCATTGTCCAGCTGTTATGCATAGAGAAGACTTTGTTCCAGTTTCAAGTCACTCGTTAATGAGAAAGAAGTTTGATGCTATCGGACAATGGATGGAACATTGCATGCATAAAAAATTCTTTATGGTCGATGCAGTTCTTGATAGTAATAGTGAACAAATTGCTTTATTCAGTGGATATGGCGAAGATATTGAACCACTTGAATGGGCCGTTGCTGATAAGCGTACATACGTTAAATGGGCCGAGAAAAAATATGATGTCTTAGTCTTTGGACTTCCTTATGATTTCCAATACGGAACCAAACAAGGAAGAAACCCAATATTAGTAATGCAAGCAATTAGTGCTCAAATTATTAGATTGAAGAGAGTCACAACAGATTACCCAATAATTATTGCGGTTGCAGCTCTTGATGGAGATTTCGGAGATGAAGAATTCCCAGCCATGAAAGACGTTTATAAAGAATTCTTTGAACACGACGATACTCTTCCACAAGAAGAACCATTCCATACAAAAATGAATAATCCTGAATATATCGAAAAATATAGAAACGATTATGCATTCCATCCATATCATGCTTTCTCAATGATAAGCTGCGCACATCTTGCTGATAAAGATACAAAAGCTGTTTATATCGTTGGAGCAAAAGAACCTGGATATGCTCGTGCAATGGGAATGAAGACAAGATCAACGGTTATGGAAGCACTTAAAGATGCTGAAAAGTTTGTTGGCAAAAATCCAAACATCTTAGTCTTACCAAAAACATTTCAAAAACCTTCTGTACATCTTTGTATGAAAGATTCAAAGGAGTTCTAATATGATAAAAGGTTATGAATATTTAGATTTTAAAGGCAAGGAACTTACTAAAGGAAATATTCCAATCGATATTTATTCTAATAAGGAAGATGCCTTCAAAGAAATGGCTAATGAAATGGTTGAGGAAATTGTTAAAAATAACAAAAACCACCGCAAAACCCTCTTCATTTGTCCATTAGGACCTGTTGGTCAATATAAATATTTTGTCGAAACAGTTAATAAAGAGAAGATTTCACTTCATGACGTTACATTCATAAATATGGATGAATACATGAAAAATGAACATGAATTAGTTGATGAAAATGATTTCCTTAGTTTTAGAAGAACAATGTACGTTGAATGCTACAACAAAATTGACCCAACGCTTATCATGCCTCTTGAACAAAGGATATTCCCAAATCCTACTAATAGAAAATTAATTGAAGACACAATTAAAAATCATGGCGGAGTTGATATCTGCTTTGGTGGAATTGGAATTACTGGACATATGGCTTTCAATGAGCCACCAAAAGAAGGTGATCCAATAAGTGTTGAAGATTATTCAAATCTCTCAGTAAGAGTGGCGCAAATTAGTGAAAAAACTAGAGTAACTAATTCGATGAATGAATATCACGGAGCTTATTACATTATGCCTAAATACTGCGTAACAATCGGTATGAAGCAAATTCTTGAAAGCAAAAAAGTTAGATTATTCTGCTTTAGAGATTGGCATAGATCGGTCGTTAGAAGAGCATGTTTTGGAGAAGTGTCTGTTTTCTTCCCAGCCTCGTTACTTCAAAAACATAAAGACGCTAGAATTGGAATATCTAGCGAAGTTGCAGAATAGGAGGGTAAAGTTTTGAACTTAAATGATAACAAATCAAACGGCAATAACGTTGACGAAGCTCTTGCTTTAAAGAAAGCTCACGAAAACGAATTGATTGCTGAAGTTGATGAAAAAATTAATCAAGCAAAAATTGATTTAGAAGCAAAACTTCAAAAAATCCAAACAAATTCACTTAATGAAGAACAAATATTATTAGCTGATAATAATTTATCTCCTAAAGATAAAAAAACACAATTAAGTGAACTTAAATTAAGAAGAAAAAGCGATCTTATTTGCGCTAAAAAAGACAACAAAAGTCTTATAGAGAAATATAAAGAAGAAAAACACAACATTATTGATCCGATAATGGATTACGCTCTAATTCCTAATCCATCAAGAAATATTAAATCTGTTAAAAAGATGAAAAATTTCAGTGATGGTAAAAAGTGGATTAACATCACAATAATGTGCGCTTCTGTCATAGGTTTATTGCTTTTATGGTTAATCCTATCCAATACAATTCCAAAAATAGAAACATTTATTTCTACTCCACAAAAAGTATGGGCAGCACTAGTTGCTCGTATCAACTTAGGTTGGTATTGGGAAGATGTGTGGATGTCATTCCAACGTGTTCTTATTGGATTCTCTGTCGCTGTTCTTTGCTCGATTCCTATGGCTTTCTTAATGGCTTGGTTTAAAACATTTAGAGCAATTGTCGATCCATGGTTACAATTCTTTAGAACTATTCCACCTATCGCTATTATTCCTATTATGATCGCAGTATTTGGAACTGGTGAACAACCAAAATATGCAATTATATTTATCGCCGTATTCTTATCAATGACTGTAACTATTTATCAAGGTATTAGAAATGTTGATCTAACTTTAATAAAAGCTGCTTATACATTCGGATCAAAAGATGGAAATATTTTCTTAGATGTTATTATTCCAAGCGCCTTCCCATTCATTCTTACTGCTATGAGATTAGGCGTTGGCGCAGCATTAACTACTTTAATTGCTGCAGAAATGACTGGAGCTAGTGAAGGTTTGGGTGCGTTAATACAAATCGCAAGTGGTTCCAATAGAATTGATGTCGTTATGATGGGTATTGTCAGTATTGGTGTTATTGGATTCACCCTTGATCGTATTCTTCTCGTAGTTGAAAAACTCTTAACGAGATGGAAATAAGGAGGAAATAATATGGAAAATATTGAAAAGAAACCAAAAGTGGAAACACAAAATACCGAAGTTGAAACAAAGCATAAACATAAACATGGTGAAGCTTTAATCAAAATTAAAGATTTACATAAAGTTTATAAAAGAAAAGATGGCCGTGAAACAAATGCTTTAAACGGAATTAATCTTAATATTTATAAAAATGAATTTGTCTGTGTTGTCGGTCCTTCAGGATGTGGAAAAACTACTACATTAAATATTATTGCTGGTCTTGAAAAACCAACAAGTGGATCGGTACAAATGCATGGGAAAGAAATTGTTGGTCCAGGCCCAGATAGAGGTGTTATCTTCCAACAATACGCTTTGTTCCCATGGATGACCGTTAAAAAGAATATTACTTACGGATTAAAGTTTATTAAAGTTGATGTTCCTACGGTTATCATTGACAAAAATACCGGAAAACAAACTACTGTAATAAAACAAAGACATTATACTGCTCAAGAAAAAAGATCATTGACACAACATTATATCGATATGGTCGAACTTAATGGATTTGAGAATTCATTCCCAAAAGAATTAAGTGGTGGTATGAAACAAAGAGTTGCTATTGCTAGAGCTTATGCATTAAATAGTGAAACCTTACTTCTTGATGAACCATTTGGTGCACTTGATGCTCAAACTAGAGCTCAATTACAAGAAGATTTACTTAAGACTTGGGAAAAAGAAAGAAAGACTTGTTTCTTTATTACTCACGATGTTGATGAAGCTGTCTTACTTTCTACCCGTGTCATCATTATGTCTGCTCGTCCAGGTCAAATTAAAGAGATTGTTGAGAATAATTTACCATTCCCAAGATCTCAAGCAACAAAGTTAGAACCTGAATTCCAAAAATTAAAAAATCATATCTGGGATGAAGTCTATCAAATGTACTTAGATGTACGTAAATAAGGTTTAATTTAGGAAACAACCTAATTAAAAATATAAAACCGAAAATAATTGTTAGGAGGAAAAAACAATATGAAAAAAGTTTTAGGATTATTAGCCGTTACTGCTTTATGTTAGCTATCGGACTCGTTAGTTGTGGCGGACAAACCAATACAGAATTAAAAACTGTTAAAGTTGGTTTACAAGGAAACTTCGGAGCCAGCGCTGGATTTGTTGGTATCGAAGAAGGTTATTTTGAGAAGGAAGGCGTTAAATCTGAAAAGCAAGTTCTTACAGGACCAAACATCATTGCTGGTTTAAAAGCAGGAACTGTTGATATCGGTTTCTTAGGAAATGGTGTTTCATGGAACTATTTTGTACCAACAAATACTCCAATTAAAATGTTAACAATTGATAATTTATCAAATGATGATAGATTAATTGTTAATAAAGCTAGTACACATGCTGGTGTCAAAACCATCACAACTTCTTCTTCAATCACTGAATTATATACTGCTCTTAAGGGTTCAACATTAGCAGCTGATTTAACAGCTACTCCAGGTTCATTCCTTAATTCAATGCTTGATAAAGTTAATGCTGGAATTGCTGCTGATAAACAAATTTGGTATAAGAACGTTGATGCAAAGTATCCAACTACTGCTACAAGTGGTGATGAATACAAAATTACAATTCAAAACGTTGCTAACTCATCAATTACTGCAACAATGACTGGTGCCGAAGCTCCAGATTTCTGTATCGCATTTGCTCCAATTTCTGCAACATTATTACTTGATACTGCTAAATTTGCTGAAGGATTTACAACTGCTATTAATATGCCAGAGAAACTTACTCCATCAACATGGGCTGTCTCAACTTCGTTCTTAAAAAATAACAAAGAAACAGTTCAAAAATTTATGAATGGTTTAGTTAAATCATTAGATTATAGAGCTGGAAACATCAATGGTGCTGCTGCTGATACTGCTAACCAATTAAGAGTTGATATTTCAACAATTATTACTGGTGTTGCTTATTGGCCAACTGCTGAAGATCTTAAAGGATATTTCAGTACAGCTGATGGTCAAGGTATGAAATATGTCACTCAAATTAGAAATTCTCAATTATCAAATACTAATTTAAAGGATATTACCCCTTTAGCTGCTGCTGACGTCATCGATACATCTTTCTTACTTAATGCCTGTGAGAAAGTTATCGCTGCTAAATAGTTAGATTAAAGTCTATTAATTAAAAAAATCCGTTAATTTATCCTAACGGATTTTTTGTTGCTTTTAGTTCTACACCAGAATTTAGAGTTTAGTCGGATTTATGGGCTTGAAAATTAGAACTACATGTAGAGGTTTACCCTAAAAATTGGTGTTTTTTTAAGACCATAAATTCTGGTGTACATCCTTGTTTTAAACAATTGAGTAGTGATTTGCAGGGGATATTTATGAAATCGGCATTTTTTAATATCTATAATTAGACTGATCTCAGTTCCTTTTTAAGTGATGCAATTAAAATTTATATATAAATATAAGTAAAAAATAAAAGGCTTATTATAGCCTCTAAATAAGATTTAAATGGCAATTGGCAAGGGATTTTAAGCAGATAAAGCAATCGAATAAATGACTACGTTATAAATGTTTAGAGCAATAATTCCAAACATTGTTAATATATAAACCCAGGTTAATGCTTTTTCAGGAACTTTTTTATTTAAAAATGTTCCAGTTAAAGATCCTATAATAGCAACAACTACAAGAACCCCTAACATTCCCCAATAGGAACCGGTGAAATTGCTTTGTAATTGGCCTTTTATTAAAGCTTGAATAATTTTTGAAGTTTGAGAAAAGATAATAATGACTAGCGAACCAACAGAAGCTTCTTTCATGTTCATACCAAAGAATAATAAAAGAACGGCAACATTTATTGGACCGCCTCCAATTCCTAAGAAAGAGGAAAACAAACCAAGGAGTAAGCCGATGAGAATGGTTATAATCCAATTTTTAACATGCAATGTATATTTTTCTTTACCTTTCATTGCTAGCATATAGATGACAACAAAGACTAAAAGAATTATTAAAACAATTGATTGAATTAATGTAATTAAAGCGTTATTTGCGGCGACTTTTTTAATTAAATCAAAAAGTAGGCCTCCACAAATTCCACCAACAACTGCACCTAATCCAAGAAAAATTGTTGATTTGACATTAAATTTGGTTTTATTGATTGCGTGTTTTGTAACGCTTGTTAAAGCAACAGCCAAAACACAAAAAGCAGACATCATATTTGAGACAATTGGATCAGAAAAAAAAGAAAAAGCATCAAGAGCAGGACGAATAATGACTCCTCCCCCGATTCCAGCCATCGCTCCTAAAACTGAAGCGATAAGGACAATAATTCCAAATATCGATGTATATAACCAATCCATAATTTATATTATATTCTTAAAATTGATGTTTTCATTATTTTATCTTTATTTTTATCCGTAATAGTTTTGAACGAAAATAAAAAGTTGTTGAACGAAATCGAAATTATAAAATATAAATCAATTTATTAACATACTTATAAAATTAATCTTATTAATTTAATTTTAGTAAAAATTATATATAATAAGGACATGCCAAAATTTGATACAAGAGTTCAAGAACTCAGATACAGAGTCTTAAAAGAAATTGCAAAACATGCTTATGCTGGGGATTTGCAAGAATCTCTTTTGGATATTCCAAAAGTTATAGTTCCAGGACCAAAACCTTCAATGCGTTGCTGCATTTATAAGGAAAGAGCGATTGTTAATGAACGTATCGCTTTGGTTTTAAAAGCAAATAGTAAAGGCAATAATAATGTTATTAATGTTTTGCCCATTGCTTGTGATGAGTGTCCATTAGGTGGGTATACTGTAAGTGATGCCTGTAGAGGATGCATTGCTCATAGATGTAGTGAAGCTTGTCCTAAAAAAGCGATTAGTTTTACTAAAGATTTACATGCTTCTATTGATAAAACAAAGTGTATTAATTGCGGATTATGTGCAAAAGCTTGCCCATATGGTGCAATTGAAAATAGAATTAGACCTTGTGAAAAAGCCTGTAGAAATAATGCTATTTCACCAGATCCAGTTACAAATGCTGCCAAAATTAACGATGAAAAATGTATTCATTGTGGCGCATGTGTTTATATGTGTCCTTTTGGAGCGATTGTTGATGAATCCTATATTCTTGACATTATAAAAATGCTTCAAAATAAAGAAAAAGTTTATGCTTTAGCTGCACCAAGCATTGCTGGTAATTTTACTGAATTCAAACTTGGTCAAGTTATTAGTGCAATTAAGAAATTAGGATTTGCTGATGTTGTTGAAGCTGCTTTAGGTGCAGATTTAGTTTCGATTCATGAATCAAAAGAGTTAGCCGAAAGAGGTGTTTTAACAAGTTCTTGTTGTCCTTCTTTTATAAGTTACATAAAGAAAAATTATCCTACTTTAAAAGATTTTGTTTCTTCATCGCTTTCACCAATGGCAACTATTGCAAAAGTTATTAAAGAAAATGAACCTGATGCTAAAATTGTTTTTATCGGGCCATGCACTGCTAAAAAACAAGAAATAAAACATTCAAGTGTTTCTCCATATGTCGATAGTGTTTTAACTTTTGAAGATCTTCAAGCATTAATTGATGCTTGCGATATTAATATTGGTTCACTAGAAGAATCTGATTTTGGCGGGAAAGGAAGCACATTCGGCAGGAGTTTTGCAAAATGTGGTGGCTTAACAAGCGCAGTGAATCAAGCACTAAAGGAGCAAAACATTGATTTTAAAGTCAATGGAATTGTTTGTAGCGGAAATAAAGAAATAAAATTAGCTTTAAGTGATTTAAAGAATGGGAATAGTCAATATAATTTCTTTGAAGGAATGATGTGTGAAGGTGGTTGTATTGGTGGTCCTTGTAATTTGAACCATAGTATAAGAAATAAAATTTGTATTGATAAGTTTTCAAGTGCTGGTGAAGTTGATATTCAAACAGCCAAAGATAAATTGAAAAGAAAGAAGTAATAATTATGGAAAATGAATTTCGTGATTTAATGGTGGAAACTCCAAATGAAGCCAATGTTTTTGTATGTGGTATTCCATTAGACAAAAACGCTAGTGTTGGCAAAGGAGCTCGTTTTGCCCCTAAAACACTTAGAGAATTAAGCTCAGATTTACCTCCACTTGACCGTGTTGGTGCTGACTTAAGAAAAACAAAAATTTTTGATTATGGCGACTTTATTGATGACAATTTTGATAAATTAACGTGGGATTTGCAGGGGTTTTTGAAAAATGATGGCTTCCATGTCATCTTTGGGGGAGACCATTCAATTGCTATTGCAACCGAAAGAGCCTTCTTTGATAAATGTAAATTAATAGGAAAGATTCCAGTTATTATTCATCTTGATGCGCATCCTGACATTTGTGATGAATATTTAGGATCAAAATTTTCACATGCTTGTCCAATCCATAGAGCTTTAGATTATGGTTTTAAAGATGAAAACATTACTTTAGTTGGTATTAGAGGTTTTGAAGCTCAAGAAATTGAAACTTTCAAAAAACATACGAAGTTGGATGTCTTTAAGGCGGACGATGTAAAACAACTTGGAGTGAATACACTTATTGAGATTTTAAAGAAAAAATATTCTGATGAAAAATATGAATTATATCTTTCATATGATATCGATGCTAATGATCCAGCATATGCTCCAGGAACTGGTACACCAGAAGCTTTCGGAATGACCAATTTTGAAACTGTGGAGTTTGTAACTAAACTCGTTTCTGAATTAAATGTAACGGCTATGGACCTTGTAGAGATTTCTCCAACCCTTGATGTTAATAATATTACAAGCTGGTTAGGATTAAAAACTTTGTATGAGATTTTCTCATCATTAATTAAAGCTAATAAGATAAAATAATAAGGATTGGCAGGGGATTTTGATAATTAAAACATGGAAAGAAATCTTTACTTGCATCAAACAGAAGCCATATTATGCTTCTCTAAATAAGTTTTTGGATGAAGAATATAAAACTAAAACAATTTATCCTCCTAGAGAAGATATTTTTAACGCTTTTAAATTAACCAGCACAGAAAATTTGAAAGTTGTTATTCTTGGCCAAGATCCTTATTCTAATCCCGGACAAGCGATGGGTTTATCTTTTAGTGTTCAAGATTATGTTACTTTGCCCCCTAGTTTAAGAAATATTTATAAAGAGATGGAAAGCGAATTTGATTTTAAAATGGATTATAGTTCCGGAAACCTTACTTATTTAGCAAAGCAAGGTGTTTTATTACTTAATCCAATATTAACGGTTGAAGCACATAAACCTTTAAGTCATAAATGCAAAGATTATAATGCTATGTTTTTGGATATTATAAGTGAATTAAATAATATGGATAAACCAATTGTTTTCTTATTGTGGGGCGGAAACGCCAAACGTTATGCTACTTTACTCACAAATGATAAACATTTAGTTATTATGACTGCGCATCCTTCGCCTTTAAGCGCTAATCAAGGTGGATGGTTTGGGAGCGAGTGTTTTATTAAAACAAACAAATTTCTTAAAGATAATAATGTTGAGCCAATCAATTGGCAAAATAAATAAAAAAGTTGCCTTTTGCATCGCTTATATTGGATGGCTCTTGCGGCCATTTTATTTGATGCAATAACGCAACTTTAATGATTTTAATAGATAAATTAATATCTATTTTTATTCAAATTAACGTTTTCAATAAAGAGGAGATTATCATTTTTTTCTTTAACTTCTTCGTCATGAGCATTAAAGCCACAATATTCTCTCTCATATTGATCTAATTCTTTGAAATGTAATTTAGTTTTAATCATATATAATCAGTTCCTCCTTTGAACAACCATACTATAAACTATAATTAAAAAAGTATTATATGAAAGCGTTTTCAAGAATTATGAAAACGTTTACATTTTCAAAAAATGTATTTTTAAAGAAAATTTATTAAATAATCAATGAAAAAATGATAAAAATTCTAAAAATATTCAAATTTTTAATCGAAAATTGAAATTATGAAAAACTAACATGCAATAAAAATGTAACCAAAATTTCTTTTAAAATTATTTTATATTTATTTGAATATAATGATGCTATAGACTTAATTTTTAAGAAATTTTGAGTTTTGCTTTAAATTTAATAAATAATAATACTTATATGTATTATTACTAACAAAAAACTAGCATTTACTATATAATTAAAAAGATTACAGGAGGTTTTGTTATGGGTTTAAAAAAATTCAATGCTGAAGAGGTAAAAAAAGAGGAATCTTTAGCTAAAGAAGAGTCTGTAAAAAATATTGAAAATAAAGAAAATGTTGAGACTAATGGTCAAGTTGATATCAATGAATTAATAACTTCAAATGCCGAACTTGAAAAAGCTGAAAAGAATGTTGAATTATCGTTATCAGAGAATGATTTGGTCAAGCAGGTTAATGAACAAAGAGATATATATTACAAATATTCAAAAAAACAAAAAATTTATAATTATATTTGCACCGGTATTTTAATTGCCTTAATTATTGCAGCTTTTGCTTTAATTCTTACTTTAGGCCAAAAAGAAGAATATTCATATGTTATGTGGATTTCTTTATCTGCTGTTGTTGTTGGTTTGATTGGTTCGTTCGCTTTTTCTCGTTTTCAAAGAAAGAAATTAGGAAAAGCTGCTAATACTTATATTGATTGTTATTTTTCTTTGATTGATAAACATATGTATGATTCAGAAAGATTTGAGAAACAAGATTATTTTCCATCGACTCAAATGGAAGATTCTGCCTTTATTGCTGCTCACTTTTACAAGAATATAAAATCAACTAGAAGCAGAAATTATGTTAGTTGCGATTACAATGGCAAAAATTTAACTAGCGCCGATTTAGCCGGTAATATTATGGTTAAAAATAGATTGTCACCAATGTTTTTAGGAAGATATTTTGTTTATAAAAATGATTTTAAAGAAGATAATCAATATATTATTTTCCAATTAAAAGGTGGGCAATTATCTCGACCAATTGACAACATTGATGATTTAAAATTAGTTGAAGGAAATAACGCTTATTGCGTTTATTCCAACATTGAAGATTGGAAAAGACTTTTAAATAGTAAAGTTTTGACTGAATTAAGAAAATTTAGAATCGACAATACTTTAATTGATGTTATTGTTTCAATTAGAGAAGGATACACTTCGATTGGTATTGATTATAGTGATGAATTTATGAATGTTGCTGTTGATCATGAATTTAAATTCGATGGTGTTCGAAGAAGCGAAAAAGATTTAGACATTGTTTTAAAAGTTTTAGATTTAATCGGAAATAATATCAAAGGTTATAAATAGTCCGAAGAAGGGTTAATTATGGACGAACTCATCGGCAAACGGATCGAAGTGCAATCATATAAGCATAATGGTTTGATGCATCGAATTTGGGATGCTGTTTTCGTCATCGATGTTCAACCTTCTTATATTGTAGTTGGGACGTCGAAAGTTAAAGTAATAGAACACGATTGTAAGATTTGGTATACAAGAGAACCGGCAATCAGTATTTATTTTAAGAATAAATGGCGGAATATTGTGGCTATGTTCAAAAAAACTGGTCTAACTTATTATGTTAATTTAGCTAGCCCGGCAATTTTGGACAATAAAGTAATAAAATATATTGATTATGACTTAGATATTAAGATGTTTCCTGAAAAGACTATTAAATTAATTGACGTAAAGGAATATACTTTTAATCGTCGAAGATTTTCGTATAGTGAAGATATTGACAAAATTTTAAAATTTAATATTAATGAGATAAAAGAACTTATGAAAAAGGGACAATTTCCCTTCAACGACAAACAAATTAAGGATTATTATGAAAAATTCCTTAAGGAGATGAAAGAAAATGGAAATACAAATAAAAACACATTCTAAAGAAGAAACTATCAAACTTGGGAAGTTAATTAGTGGTTTTCTTTCTAGAGGATCAATGATAACTTTAACAGGTGATTTAGGAGCTGGAAAAACAACATTTACAAAAGGTGTAGGTGCTGGTTTAGGAATTGAAGATGATATCAATTCTCCAACGTTTAATATTTTGAAATGTTATTTTCATAAACCTCTTTCTTTATACCACATCGATGCTTATCGTCTTGAAGATGTTGCACCTGTTCAAAAGAATATTGGTTTAGAAGAAGTTATTGAAGGTGATGGAGTTTGTTTAATTGAGTGGCCAATGTTTATAAAAGAATTTATTCCAAACGGATCTTTAAATGTTGATATACATCTTGTTGCTAACGATGAAAGGCTATTAACATTTTCAACAAATAATAAGGGGTTTACAGGGCTTTTTGAAAAATTGGAGGAGAAATATCATGATTAGTTTATGCTTAGATTCGTCATATAAAGATTATGTTGTCGGTGTTGCTGAAGATGGTGTCGTTTTAAGTTTTCGTCAAGAAGAAGCTTGGCAAAGACAAAGCGAAATGATGATTCCTGCTATTGAAGAAGTTTTTAAAGACGAAAATATTAATCCAAAAGAAGTTGATGAAATTATTGTTACTCAAGGTCCTGGAAGTTATACAGGCGTTAGAATCGCTTTAACAATTGGTAAAGTTTATGCAAAAGCATTAGATATTCCTTGTTATGCCATGTCTAGTTTAATGGTTTTACAAGATATTTCTCGACCATCGATTTGTTTAATGAATGCTCGTAGTGGTCGTAGTTATATTGGAGTTTATGATAAATCAGAGTGTCTTCTTAAAGACCAAGTGATGAAAAATGAGGATGTTTTACAGTATGTAAAAGATCATCCAGAATACGTTATTTGTGGAGATCTCGATTATTTAGATATTAAAGGTTTTGAATGTGAAAATATTGCTTTTAATATGCTTGAATTGAAAAAACAATCAATGAAAGTTGAAAATATATTGGCTTTAAAAGCTATTTATTTAAGTGGCAATTAAATGGAAATTAGAGAGGCCCAAGAAAAAGATTTTTTAGAATTATTAGAGCTTGAAAAAGCGTGTTTTTCTTGCCCTTATAATGAGCAACAACTGAATTATGAAATGTATGAGAATCCATGCAGTAAGATTTATGTGGTCTTAGACGATAAAAAAGTTGTTGGTTATATAGATTTCTGGGTTACATTTGATAGTGCGACGATTGCTCGAATTGCTGTTAATGAATTATATAGAAACAGGGGATTGGCAGGGGATTTACTTGTAAAAAGTGAAGAAATACTCAAACAAGAACATGTTGAATTCTACACTTTGGAAGTTAGAAAAAGTAATGAAGCGGCAATTGCTCTTTACAAAAAACACGGTTTTGCTCTAATTACGATTAAACATAGATATTATGAGAATGGTGAAGATGCTTTATATATGATGAAGGGAGAAATTTAGTATGGGAGATAGAATTATTTTAGGACTTGAAAGCAGTTGCGACGAAACTGCTTGTGCGATTATTAAAAATGGTGAATTAATTGCAAATGTAGTTTCCACTCAAATAGAAGTTCATCAAAAATATGGTGGTGTTATGCCAGAAATTGCTAGTAGATTACATCTAGAAAATATAGATTGTGTCATTTTTGAGGCTTTAGAAAAAGCTAAAATTAATATGGAAGATGTAACGGCAATTGCTGTAACACGTGGTCCAGGATTAATCGGTGCTTTACATGTTGGTTTACAAGCTGCAAAAACATTGGCTTTAATTTACAATAAACCACTTATTCCAGTACACCATCTTTGTGGTCACATATATGCAAACGAATATGTAGGTGAATTACAATTTCCATTGCTAGCTTGCGTTGTTAGTGGTGGAAATACTGAACTTGTTTACATGAAAAAACATTTAGATTTTGAAATAATTGGCGAAACCAAAGACGATGCGATTGGCGAGTCTTTTGATAAGGTTGCTCGTGTTTTAGGACTTCCATATCCAGGCGGAATTGCAATTGATCGATTAGCAAAAGAAGGAAAACACAGCTATAAATTACCTACTCCAATGCACGATGGAAGTTTAAATGTTAGCTATAGTGGACTAAAAACTGCTGTTATCAATTTGGTTCATAATATTGAACAAAAAGGCGAAAAAGTAAATGTACCTGATATGGCAAAATCGTTTCAAGATGTTGCCGTAGGAATGATTGTTGATAGAGTTATTAAAGCGACTAAATTGTATGATGTAAAACAAGTAGTTTTAGCTGGTGGAGTAAGTGCTAATAGTTATTTAAGAAGCGAAATAACTAGAGTATTTCAAGGAAGCGATATAAAAGTAATAATTCCTCCAATCTGGTGTACTACAGATAATGCTGCAATGATTGCAAAAGTTGGGGATTACCTTTATGAAGAGAAGATTTTTGCTCCTTTAACTATAGGAGTTGATCCTTCTTGGAAGATTGAAGATTACAGAATATTTTAGTTATAGTATAATAAATATTACGAAAGAAAGAGGTTTAGAATATGAGTCAAGAAAGAAAGACAACAGTAAGGTCACTTTACTTACAATTAAGTGATAAAAAATTAGAAGATCAAAGCATAGTTCATCTTGAAGGGTGGGTTAGAAGCAACCGTGATAATGGTAGCATTGGCTTTATTGAATTTAATGATGGTTCGTATTTTAAAAATCTCCAATTGGTTTATTCAAAAGATGTTGAAGATTATGAATCTGTTTCTCATACCAAGTATGGATCAGCAATTTCAGTAGAGGGTAAAATTGCAATAACCCCTGCAAATCGTCAACCTTTTGAAATTCAAGTCATTAAAATCAATCTTTTAGGTGATTGTTCAGATGACTACCCTTTGCAAAAGAAAAAGCATAGTTTTGAATTTTTAAGAGACATTGCTTATCTTCGTCCAAGAGCTAATACTTTTAATGCTGTTTATAGAGTTAGAAACTGTTTAGCATATGCAATTCATAAATATTTTCAAGAACGTGGTTTCTTATATATTCATACTCCTGAAATTACAGCTAACGATGCCGAAGGTGCCGGACAAGTATTTAAAGTTGTTGCTGATATGAAGCATCCAAATGATTTTTTTAATAGTGCAGCAAGTTTAACAGTTAGCGGACAACTTCATGTTGAAGCTTTTGCGATGGCTTTTCGAGATGTTTATACATTTGGTCCAACTTTTAGAGCAGAAAATTCTAACACAACTAGACATGCTTGTGAATTTTGGATGATTGAGCCAGAAATTGCTTTTGCTGATCTTGAAGATGACATGGATTTAATGGAATCATTCCTTAAATACATTATTCAATATGTTATCGATAATTGTGGAGACGAAATGAATTTCTTTAACACAATGATTGATAAAGGGATATTAGAGAAATTAAATCATGTTTTGAATTCTCCATTTAGAAAAATGGATTATTCTGATGGTATTAAATTACTCCAAGATGCTGTTAAAAACGGACATAAATTTGACAATATGAATATTGAATGGGGTATGGATTTACAAAGCGAACATGAACGTTATTTAACTGAACAAATAGTTAAAGGGCCAATGTTTTTGATTAATTTTCCAAAAGAAATCAAAGCTTTCTATATGAAATTGAATCCAGACGGAAAAACTGTTGCCGCTTGCGATTTATTAGTTCCAAGTGTTGGTGAAATCTGTGGTGGTAGCCAAAGAGAAGAAAACTTTGAAATCTTACAAAAGAAAATGCACGAACTTGGAAACGACAAAGGTTTAGAGTGGTATCTTGATTTAAGAAAATTTGGTGGTTGCATTCACTCAGGCTTCGGTCTTGGTTTTGATAGATTATTGATGTATATTACAGGTATGACGAACATTAGAGATGTTCAACCTTACCCAAGAACACCAGGGAGTTTAAAGTATTAATGAACGAAAACGACAATCATAATGGAGTAATTTCAAGAGTCGATCCTCAACCTGCTAGGAATATGAATGTTCCTAGAGTTGTTTCGAATACTGAAAAACCTACTAATATGATTAGTGGTCCAGCTCAACATACTGAACCTGTAAATAAACCAAAAAATGAATTAGTAGAGCAAAAAAAGAAGAGCAATTTTAGGCTCTTCGTTCTCTTTGTTATTTTAGATATTGCTTTATTTTCGTTTGTTATTACAGAAATAGTTTTACTCTTTATAGATATTGCTAAAAACGGAATTTAATTATTCTGATTTGGATTATTGTTGCTACCATAAATATTAGCAACACCTTGATTCGATTGAACAGCTGGAACATTGTTTCCAGCTTTTTTGTTTACATTTAATAAAGTTGAATTTGTTGTATTTAAGAAGGATGTTAAATCAACGTCGTCAAGATTTTTACTGAACATTTGATCACATAATTTTCTTATTCTTCTTTTGCGAGCAATAAATCCACTTACTTCAACGAAATAATAAATAGTTCCGATAAATAGAAGAATAATCGTAATTAAAGTGCAAACATTAAACCAATTTGACATATCAACATAATTTGTTGTAATTCCACTAAAATCAAATCCAAGTGGTGGAATGTAAACTGGAAGTCCGTTCCGTGGATAAAGCATTCTACCAAATATCGGAAACATTGATTCGTTCCAACCATTAATCGACATACATACTAACCACAAAATTAAAGTTACTAATAAAATACAAACAGGAGCGATAGAATGTTTAAAAAAGTAAACACGTGATTTATAGTTAGCGATTCTCTTAAAATCTTTTTCGTTATTAACAACTTTGGCAACAACTAATTTGCTCATCAATTTATCGACTTTCTTCGCCTGGTTTTTAAGCATAACTTGTATAGCACGTCCAATTAATCCAAAAATAAAGAAAATACTTAATAAGATTACAAGTATTGTCATAACTATTTTCCAAATAGTATCAGCCGTGAAGGTTTTTTTATTTGTGTTTTCCATTATTCGTTACCTCCTTCGTTTGTGTTTTGATCGTTTGGTTCGCCAATTGTGGGAACTTCGTTATTTTCAATATATTGTGGATTCTGATTATCAATTCCGTGATTTGGCTGATTTGATGCATCAAAAAATTTAGCTGATGTCATAGCTTGTTGATTAGGATTTTGTGAATTTGGTAAATTTATTTGATTAAATGTATTGTGATAAGTAACGTTTTGTTGAGGTTGAAGTTGTTGTGGACCAATTGCAGTTTGAGGTTGCATTTGTTGATTTAAAAT
Source organism: Caryophanales bacterium UBA4855 (assembly GCA_002399785.1). Lineage (GTDB taxonomy): Bacteria > Bacillota_I > Bacilli_A > RFN20 > CAG-826 > Onthovivens. The sequence continues at coordinate 90,209 of DHEH01000004.1, read as the reverse complement.
TTCTTCTGCAAGTTTATCTTCAGGAAGCATTAAAGAATATTTTTTTCCTTTGAAAAACAAAACGATTCCTTTTATTGACATCACAATAAAAACAATTAAAAGATAAAGACCATAAATTACTAAACCAACTAGTATAAATGGTAACCCTATAAAATATAGAAAGCCTTCACCAAATGTTTTTAAAAAACTTGTCATGTAATAATTGTATGTTAATATTTAAATAAATTAAAGATTATTCTTTTGATTAATTAATCTTATTATTTTTGGTTTTTTTCCAAAAACCCTTGCAAAACCCCAATATTTTAATAAAATTCTTGAATTAAATTTTTTTCAAGAAAAATGTTATTTTTAGCGCTTAATTTTTTGCAATAAAAACTAATATTTTTTTGAGTTTATAGTTAATTATATGACCCTAAAATGTTATAATTTTAACACTTATGAATTTAAAAGAAGAACTTAACGAAAAACAATATCAAGCCGTTGTAGATGACTCTCAATATCTCCGTATTATTGCAGGAGCTGGAAGTGGTAAAACTCGAGTTTTAACATTTAGAATTGCTCATTTAATTCAGGATGAAGGGATTGAATCGTCCCGTATTTTGGCATTTACTTTTACCAATAAAGTTGCGAACGAAATGAAGGTTAGAGCGGCTAAACTCATAAATCAAGATGAACCTCGAAGATTGAATATATCGACATTTCACTCATGGTGTGCAAGATTTTTGAGACAAGAAATTGGTGGCTTAGGATTGAGTCGTTCTTTTGCAATTTTAGATGATGAAGATCAAAAAAGAACAATTAAATTAGTTGCTGATGAAATGGGCATTGCGCGTAATGACGATATTGTAAAAGATGCCCTTAAATTTATTCAATACAAAAAAATGGAAGGTAAACTTCCTGGCGATGTTGTTATTGATTCTCGTTCGGCAAAAAGCAAACAATTACTTGAATTTTTTGTCCGATACGAAAAGAAAAAGAATTCGATGAATTCAATTGATTTTGATGACTTAATTATATATTCGGTAAGAATTTTGAAGACTAACGAAGAAGTAAGAATTAGATGGGATAATAAATACGATTATATTCTTGTCGATGAATTTCAAGATACAAATGACATTCAATTTGAATTATTAACTTTATTAGCTAAGCGTTCAACTTCGATTTATGTTGTTGGTGATCCGGATCAAACAATCTATACCTGGAGAGGCGCTAACCAAAAAGTAATTCTAGATATAAATAAGATTTATATGCCAATGAAAACCATAATTTTGGATCAAAATTACCGCTCAACCTCAACTATTTTGTCTGCAAGCAATGAATTGATTTCTTACAATAAAGAGAGAGTTAAAAAAGATTTATTTACTCTTAATGGCGTTGGTGATCCTATCGATTTAAATCGTTTTACTAAAAGTGATGAAGAAGGAAGATATGTTGTTAATACAATTTGTGAATTGAAAAAAAGAGATCCTTATTTTCATTATGGTGATATTGCTGTTTTATATCGTTCGAGTTATTTGTCGTTAAAAGTTGAAAATGCATTAACAAATAGAAGAATTGCCTATAAAGTATATGGCGGATTAAAGTTCTATCAAAGAAAAGTTGTTAAAGATTGTTTAGCTTATTTTCGTTTGATGGTAAACGAAGATGACGATGTATCTTTTGAAAGAATTATAAATGTTCCAAGAAGAAAAATTGGCGATACATCTCTTATTTTAATTAAAACCGAGGCTGAAAAAGCCGGTTTATCGATGATTAAATATTTAAAATCAATTCAAGATTATCAAACAAAGATTCCTTCTAGAGTTTTGAATTCAATCAATGATTTATTTAAAGAAATGACTATAACTCAAAATAAATTAACCGAAAATCTTGAGGCTTATAGTGAAGTTCTAAATAGTTTTTTACAAAATATTGGTTATATCGATTACGTTCAACTTATGGATAATGAGGACGAAGGAAGAGAAAATGAGGAAAACGTCGAGGCTTTAATCGAAGATGTTCGTACTTTTCTTAAACAAAATCCTGAGTCTAGTTTTATTGATTATTTAGAAAATACAGCTATTATGAGTGCTCAAGATGAAATTTCTGACACTGATTGCGTTACTTTAATGACAATTCATACCGCGAAAGGTCTTGAATTTAAATATGTCTTTTTAATTGGCCTTGCTGAAGCAGTTTTTCCTAATGCAAGAGCACTTGATGAAAGAAGCTCTTCTGGATTAGAAGAAGAGAGAAGATTATGTTATGTTGCTTTTACAAGAGCGAAAAAACATCTTTATTTATCTTATAACGAAGATTATAACTATGCGACTACTCATAACAACATTCCAAGTAGATTTATTAAAGAAGCTGGATTAAAGCCAAAAAATAACTTTGTCCCTAATTATAATCATAGTTCTAGCACACCTTTATATCGTATGGATTTAGATAAACCTGAACGTATTTTTGACAGAAAAGTAAACACTGTTGATCTTTCAGATCTTAAAAAAGTTGAGTGGAGTGTAGGTGATGTCGCCATTCACAAGACTTTTGGTGAAGGTAAAATTATCAGTGTTGAAGATGATATTATAGTTGTTGATTTTGTTAATTTCGGTGAAAAAACCTTGATGGGAAACCATCCTTTTCTAACTAAAAAGAATAAATGAGGTAAGATATGACAATAGAAGAAGCAAAAATTAAACACGAAGAATTAGTCGTTGAATTAGAACAATATTCAAAGGAATATTATGTTTTAGATATGCCTTCCGTTGATGATTCGGTTTATGATCAAAAAATGGAAGAACTTCAAAAAATTGAAGCTGAATTCCCTGAATTAATTACTCCAACTAGCCCTACTCAGCGAATTGGTGGAACTGTTTTAAAGGGTTTCAATAAAATTACTCATAAAATTCCAATGATGTCTCTTGCTGATGTTTTTAATATCGATGAATTGCTCGATTGGGATGAAAAAGTTTGCAAAGCGTTAGGCGTTAAAGAAGTTGAATATAGTGCTGAAATGAAAATCGATGGACTTTCAATGAGTCTTATTTATGAAGATGGAATTTTACAATATTGTTCGACTAGAGGAGACGGAACGGTTGGTGAAGATGTTACAAATAACGTATTAACTATTCCTAGTATTCCAACACGAATCAATGTCAGTGGACATTTTGAAGTTCGTGGTGAAGTTTATATGCCTAAAAAGAGTTTAGAAGATTTGAATAAAGTTCGTGCCGCAAATAATGAACCACTTTTTGCTAATGCACGTAATGCGGCGGCTGGGAGTATAAGAAATTTAGATAGTAGTATTGCAAAATCTCGCCATTTAGATGCTTGGTGGTATTATTTAGAAGATGCTGAAGGCTTAGGTTTTAAACATCATACAGATGCTTTAAATTATTTGAAAAGTTTAGGTTTTAGAACTAATCCAGAAATGCGTTCAATTAAAGGTAAACAACAAATAATTGATTATGTTAATGAATACACTAATAAAAGAAGTTCTCTTGATTATGATATCGACGGAATTGTCTTAAAAGTTAATGATTTTAGCGATTATAACACTTTAGGGTATACGGCAAAAACCCCAAAATGGGCTGTTGCTTATAAGTTTCCTCCTGAGGAAGTAAAAACAAAATTAATTGATATTGTCTACACTGTTGGAAGAACCGGAAAGATCACTCCTAACGCAGTTTTAGAACCAGTAAGAGTTGCCGGATCGAAGGTCCAAAGAGCGACTTTACACAATGAAGATTTTGTTAAAGAAAGAGATTTACGAATTGGCGATGTTGTTGTTTTAAGAAAAGCTGGAGATGTTATTCCTGAAGTTGTTTGTGCCGTAAAAAGTTTAAGACAAGGAAACGAAATTCCTTTTGAAATGATTGATAAATGCCCAGTTTGTGGGACTCCACTTGTAAGAATTGAAGCGATGCATTTTTGCACTAATAAAGATTGTGTAAGTCGCCAAATTGAATCGTTAATTCATTACAGTTCTAAAGATGCAATGGATATTGATGGTATGGGCGATAGAGTTGTTGAAGAATTTGTTGCACAAGGTTTTATAAGCGATATTCCTTCAATTTATGAATTAAGTAAACATCGCGAAGATATAATTAATAGTGATGGTTGGTCCTATAGATCAACTGACAATCTTCTTTCAGCAATTGAAGCAAGTAAAAATAAGAGTTTAGAAAGGTTATTGTTTGGACTTGGAATCAAAGAAATTGGTTCCAAAATGGCAAAAACCCTTGCAAAGATCTATTTAAATATAGATGAGATTATGAAACAAACAGAAGAGGATTTATTAAAAATTAATGATATTGGAGAAGTTTGCGCTCGCTCAATAGTTACCTATTTTAATGATGAAAAGAATATTAATTTAATAAATAAACTAAAAGAATATAATATTAATATGAATTATTTAGGTGTAGTTAAAATCTCACCAAATAGTTTCTTCTTTAATAAAAAAGTTGTTTTAACTGGCTCTTTGACTCATTATTCCAGAAATCAAGCAACTGAGGTATTAGAAAATCTTGGTGGCAAAGTTAGTGGATCGGTTTCAAAAGCCACTGATATTGTAATTGCTGGAGAGGCGGCCGGAAGCAAGTTAGATAAAGCTCATCAATTTGGAATTTTAGTGATGAGCGAAGAAGATTTTATTAAAAAACTCGATGAAGAATCGGGTATAGATAAATAGGAGTGTATATGAAAAAAGTTAGCAAAGAAGTTCTTAAAGATGCTGCAAATCGACTAATGTTCGATATGAGCGATGAACAATATAACATTTTATTAGATGAATTTGATGTTATTACAAAACAATTAGAATTGATGGGAGAAATTGAAGGTATCGATAAAGAAGATGTCATGACTTTTCCATTTAATTGCGAAGTTGATTTTTTACGTGAAGATGAAGCGGCGACTGCTTTAACTCAAGACGAAGTTTTATCAAACGCTGGTTCAATAAAAGATGGACAAATCAAACTTCCAAAGGTTATAGGTTAATTTTATGAGTAATTATTTAGATTTAAGTATAAAAGAAATACATAGTGCATTATTAAAAGGAGAAACCACTCCTTTAGAGCTAACTAAAGAAGCTATAAAAAGAGCTAAAGCTAACAAAGACAATGCTTTTGAATGTCTTTGTGAAGAAAAAGCGCTTCTTAAGGCAGAAGAATTAAGTAAAGTAAAGGTTCCTGAAGATAAAATATTGTTTGGCATCCCATATGTTGCTAAAGATAATTTTTCTACAAAGGGAATCGAAACAACTGGTGGAAGCGATATTTTAAAAGGTTATATTCCTCTTTTTAATGCTACAGTCATCAATTTATTAGAAGAAAACGGGGCAATTTTAATTGGAAAAGCCACTCTTGATGAATTAGCAATGGGCGGAACTGGAACTACTTGTCACAAAGGAATTACGTTTAATCCATATGATAAAACTCATACAAGATTGATCGGCGGATCAAGCTGTGGAAGTGCAGTAGTGGTAAGTGATGCAATTGTTCCTTTTGCTTTAGGAAGCGATACTGGAGATTCAGTCAGAAAACCTGCAAGTAATGCAGGATTAGTTGGATATAAACCAACTTGGGGACAAATTTCTCGTTTTGGTCTATTTCCTTTTGCTCCGTCTTTAGATCATGTTGCCTACTTTACGCGCTCTGTTGAAGATGCAGCTTTAATGTTTAATGTTTTATCTAAACATGACGAAAATGATTCTACTTCTAGTTTTAAAACTAGATTAGATGATTATTCTAAACTTGATGGAAATTTGAAAGGTAAGAAGTTTGTAGTCTTAAAAGAAGTTTATGATTCTATTACTGATAAAGTGATAAAAGATAAGTTTGATCTATTATTAAATAAAATAAAAGAAGGGGGTTCTACTGTGGATTTTGTAGAATTTGGCAAAAAATTGCTTATGGCAATTTATCCTTCTTACATTGTTATTAGTAGTGCTGAAGCCACTTCAAATAATGCTAATTTAGATGGAATTAAATTTGGTCCGTTCTATAAAGGAAACACTTATCAAGATGTAATGATGCAAGCTAGAACTAAAGGTTTTTCACCTTTAATTAAACGTAGATTTGTCATTGGAAGTTATTCTTTAATGAGTGAAAACCAAGAAGAAGTATTTAAAAGAGCACAAAAAGTTAGACATTTAATTGTTGACCGCGCTAAAGAACTATATAAAAAATATGATTCAATTATTTGTCCAGCTAGTCCTAGCATAGCTCCGCTCGTTAAGGGAGCAAGTAACCAATTAAATGACACTTATTTAATTGCTGATAATTGGCTTGCAATAGGAAATTTTGGTGGTTTTCCATCGATAACAATTCCTTTAGGTTTTGAAGATGATATGCCATTTGGAGTCAATATTACTAGTGACGCCTTTAAGGATTTTGAAGTATTTAATGAGGCTTTTGCAATGGAAAACATTTTAGGCTATAGAGATTTAAGTGTTTTAAATTTTAAAGATAAGGAGGGCAAATAATATGAATTTTGAAGCGGTTATTGGTCTTGAAATCCACGTTGAGATGAAGACTAAATCTAAAATGTTCTCTGCTGGTCCTATCTCTTTTGGTGCAACTCCAAACACTAATTGTGTACCTATGGATTTAGGTATGCCAGGCACAATGCCAAGAGTTAACAAACAAGCCGTAATTAATGCAATTAGAGTTTCTAATGCTTTACATATGACAATCGATCATGATTTATGGTTTGATAGGAAGAATTATTTTTATACTGATTTACCAAAAGGATACCAAATTACTCAACAAGATCGACCAATCGGAAGTGATGGCTATCTAGAAATTGAAGTTAATGGTAAAACAAAAAGATGTCAAATTGAACGTTTACATATGGAAGAAGATACCTGTATGCAACACCATTTTAGCGATTACACATTAATTGATTATAATCGTGCTGGTATTCCTCTTGTGGAAATTGTTTCTTGCCCAGTTTTAAGAAGTGGGGAAGAAGCCAGAAAATATGTTGAAAAAATTAGAGATATCGTAACATTTGCTAATGTTAGCGATGGCAAGATGGAAGAAGGAAGTCTTAGATGTGATGTTAACGTTTCTATTAGACCTTACGGAACGACAAAATTAGGAACAAAAGTTGAAGTTAAGAACTTAAATTCCTTGCAACATATTGAAAATGCTATTGATTTTGAAGTTAAGCGCCAAAGTGAATTACTTCTTTTAGGAAAACCAATTCAACAAGAAACAAGAAGATATGATGAAGCAAAAAAAGAAACAATTCTAATGAGAATTAAAACTGATGCAGTAGATTACAAATATTTTACTGAACCTAATATTTGCCCTATTCATCTTAGTGATTCTTTTGTTGATGATGCTATTAAAACCTGTCCTGAATTGTATGATGAAAAATTAGCAAGATTTTTAAATGAATATAAGTTGAATGAAGTTGATGCAAAGATCTTATTAAGCAATGTTGATTACGCTGATTATTTTGATAAAGGAGCCACCTTTACCGGGAATTTTCAAAATTTAGCTAATTTTTTTATCTCCAATGTTTTAGGATATTTAAATAAAAATAATATTGATATTAAAAATTTCAAAGTAGAATCAAAACATATTGCAGAACTTGTTGATTTACTCAAAGATAAGAAGATTAACTCTTCGCAAGGAATTGAAATTTTTAATAAAATGGTTCAAACAAATGAGTCGCCAATTAAATTACAAAAGGCCATGGGTGCAACTCTTATTGTTGATGAAGAAACCATTAGAAACTTGGTTGATGAAGTTATAAAAGCAAATCCATCTATTCCAGCTGATTTTAAAGCCGGAACTACTAGAGTTCAAGGGTTTGTTATGGGACAAATTATGAAAAAAACTGGTGGAAAAATTGATCCAGGAGTTGCAAATAAAATTATAGTGGAAGAACTTAAAAAGTAAGGGGAGTTATGTTTAAAGTAATAATTGCTGATGATGAATTAGCCGTTAGAGAAAGATTGTTAGGACAACTAGAAAAATTTAAAGATTCTTTCGAAGTTATCGGTTTTTTTGATAATGGTTATGACGCTTTAGTTAGTGGTGTTTCTCTTCAACCTGATTTAATTATTACTGATATTAAAATGCCTTATATAGATGGGATTGAATTATTAAAGAGAGCAAAAGAAGAGCTGCCTTTGATTCAAGCTATAATTATTTCTGGATATGATAGTTTTGATTTTGCAAAACAAGCTATAAGTTTAGGTTGTGTTGTTGGATATTTATCGAAACCTATTTCTTTTGAAGAATTAAATGAGTCGATGGATAAAGCGAAAACTTTATTGAATAAGCTTACTAATTTTGAAAAAGAAGAAATAGTAACCACAGAAGAAGCGAAAAAGAATAAGGAATTGACAAAGTTGATGGATTTAAATCTTTTGATGACGACCAAAAATATTAGCGATGAATTCCGTGCCCGTTTAAAGGAAGATGGAATCAATCTAAACTTTAAAAATCTGTTTTTTTGTATCTTTGATTTTGATGAAGAATACGACAAAATCACGATAAATGAATTTGAAAACGCCGGTCTTTTATTAGAAAAAGTTATTAATGAAGAATTTTTATATTCTCCTTATAAAACTTTATTTTTCCAAAGTACACAACACTATAATTTGTTTGTTATGAATAATGGCGAAATTCAAAAAGAAGAAATTGAAGCCATTTTAAAGAAAATAATTGCTATTATTAACAAATCTTCTAAAACTTCAATGTCAGTTGGAACCAGCGAATTTGATGATGAAGGTGGCATAAATAGCGGTATGAGTTTTAGAAAATTATATCGTCATGCTGAAAGAACATTAGAATTCAGAACTGTTATTGGCAAAGGATCTGTTTTATTTTTTAGTGATTTAAATAATACCAAACCTCAATCAGGTAAGGTGGACGATAATGAATTTAAAGCGATAAGTTACGAACTTCTTTATGGACGCGCTGAGGAATCAAAAAATAAAATAGCTACTTTATTTGAAAAGGTTACTCCTGAAACTTTTAAAGATACTTACTTTTTTATTATGGATAATTTGCTAAATATTCTCGTTAAATCCTGTATTTCTATTTCAAGTTTGTATGATTCTTATATGTCTCAGGCTGATTTAGTAAAAACGATGTATAGTTATAAAACTAACGATGCTCGTCTTGCTTTCTTTAATAATCTCGTTGATAGAATTGATAAGATTAATAACGAAAGTAAAGTTAGTCGTATTGAATTATCTTATAATCAAATCGTCGATTATATTTTAAACAATTATACAGACACTAATTTGTCGTTAGAAAAAGTTGGCAAAGATTTAGGTTATAGTGTTTCCTATATTAGTGCAATTTTAAAAACTCACAATACATCATTTACTAAATGTCTTACTGATAAAAGAATGGAAGCGGCCAAAAATTTGTTGCTTAGTTCAGACGAAAAATTGATTATAATAGCAAGTAAAATCGGCTATGAAGATCCTTATTATTTTTCTCACTGCTTCAAAAAATATTACGGAGTTTCTCCATTAACTTATAAAAAACAAAAATGAAAAAACCTCATTCTTTAAAAAATATACTAACTATTCCTCTTTGTGCGATGTCCGTAATTTTTATTACGATTATCGTTGTTACTTCGACTCTTATTGTTACTCAAAATGCACAAGAAGTTACCAATAAACAAATTAATGTTAGTAATGGAGAGATTTTAAACAATTACGAAAACTATTTTTCTTCAGCAATTTCGGCAAGTGACTCAATTCAAGAATCTTTAGCAAATACTGATATCAAAGTTGATTCTATTCCAGTAAATTCAATGCTTGATAATGTTAAAAATGTTATCCGTGAAGTAAGCGATATTTCGATTTATTCTTACAATAGCATTGATACTACTGATAACGGAAAAATAATTGCCTATTCATCGGGATTTTCTGGAACAAATGCTAGTGAAGACGATAAATGGTATACTTCGGCAATTACAAATCAACAGATCAATAATTTCAGTTCAATCGGCGAAGATGGAGGTGGTTACACTTTCTTCATTTCAAAATATTTTACTTTTAATAAAGAAGCGGATCACGGAGTTTTACGTATCACTTATGATTTTGGACGTGTTGCTAGTTCGATTGCTCAAAGCGATTTAGGAGAGGGAGGACACATTACAATTTTTAATAACAATTACAATGTTGTTTATTCTTCAAATAGTTCCTTCGATTCTAAAGAATTAGCTATTTATAAAGATTTAGTAATTGGTTCAAAAGAAATATTTATTGATAATGTTAATTATGTTTTATATATTTCGACAATCTCAAATACAACTTGGAGAGTTGCAATTTTAACAAATAATAATGCCTTAATTAAAACAACAAATCTTTATACTTTTTTATTAATTTTGTTTGGAGCGATCGCTATTACTCTTTATATATTATTGGTTTTTGGAATAGCTAAAACTGTTACAAATCCAATTGCGGAACTTCAAAAAGAGATGGAGAGAGTTGAGCTTTTAAACTACTCATATAAGAAACAAAACCTCATTAAAGGAAGTAGAGAAGTTCAAGAGTTAGATAAGTCTTTTAATGCTATGATGAATCGTATTAATGAACTTGCAAACAAGATTGTTTTAGAACAAAAAGCGCAAAAAGAAAGCGAATTAAAAGCTTTACAAAATCAAATAAATCCTCATTTTTTATACAATACGCTTGATTCAATTATATATATGATTAATAGAAATGAAAATGATAAAGCCGAAAAGATGATTATGGCTTTATCAAAGTTCTTTAGAATTTCAATTTCTAACGGAAAAGCAATAATTCCAATTAAAGATGAAATTGAACACGCTAAAAATTATTTGTTGATTCAAAAATTAAGATGCGGAGATAGTTTTACCTATTATATTGATATTGATCCTCAACTTTATGAATATGAATGCGTCAAATTAATCCTTCAACCAATAATTGAGAATGCGATTGCCCACGGAATTAGAAATGCAGACGATATGGAAGGCAAAATAACAATTAAGGGGGAATTTGCAGGGGATTTAATTAGATTCGATATAATTGATGATGGCTTTGGTATGACCGAAGACAAAATAGAAGATATCTATAATTCATTTAAAGATCCAACTATTCATAAAGGTGTTGGTTTACAAAATGTATTTTTAAGAATAAAAATGTATTATGGAGATTTAGCTAATATTTTAATAACTAGTGAACTTGATTCAGGAACTGATATTAGTATCTTTATTACAAAAAAGGATAAGATTGGTGATAAAAATGAAAAATAAATTAAAAGTCTTTTTGCTTTTGCCCTTATTATTACTTTCAAGTTGTTCAAATAATAAAAAGCTAATTAATGTCTTTATCTATAAAGAAGATGACACCTTTATAAAATCTCTTACTTCCCAAATATTAATCAATCTTAATTCACCAGATTACAATGTTGAAGTTCAATATGCTGCAGGCAATCAAAATATACAGAATAAACAAATTGAAAAGGCCTTTACATGGGATATTGAAAATAATTACTATATAATTAATGCTGTTGATCGTCTATCCGCTTCCGCTTTTGTTGAATTAGCGAAGAAAAATTATAAACCTTTAATATTTATTAATAGAGAACCGCTTAATGACACCATGCAAATGTATGATGAGTGTTATTACATAGGGAGCAACCCATATTTAGAAGGTAGCAATCAAGCCACTCTTCTTAATTCTTTATATGGTGGAGCAAATAAATATTTAGGGTCTACATACGATAAAAATGGAGACGGAATTATTCAATTAGTATTATTAAAAGGAGAATTAGGCCATCAAGATGCTGAATCAAGAACGAGAAGTTTTATTGATAAAATTTCTTCTTTAGGATATAAATACGAAGTTTTAGAAACATCGTATTGTAATTGGGACAGAAAACTTGCTAACGAAAGTTTTGGAAAAATATATGTCAAACATGCCCAAACTAATGATATAGAGTTGATTGTTTCAAATAATGATGATATGGCTTTAGGTGCTATCGATTACATAAGATTGAGAACTGATTATAAAAGAGTAGGAGATTTTATTGATAATTATTTCCCTATTGTTGGTGTTGATGCTACACAAGTTGGCTGCGAAGCTATTGAAAATGGCTATTTATATGGAACTGTATATAATGATGCAAAAGAACAAGCCAAAGCTATTTCTTGGTTGGTCGATGCGTTTATAAATGGTCTTGATGTTTTAAACGGACCATATGAGTTTGATCGAAATCGTGTCCTTTATATTCCTGGAGAAATTATTACTATTGAAAATGTTAAAGAAATTCAATTGTAGAGAATTTTATAAATTTTTTAGAGAAAATTAAATTCTTTTATTGAAAGCGCTTTCATATAATGTAAATGATTTTAGGGCAAATAAATAAACCCTTTAAATTAGGAATTATAGGAGGAAAATTATATAATGAAAAAACAATTAATTCCATTTGTTGCTGCTGCGTTGTTAGGAACAACAATCGTTTCGTGTGGATCTTCTACTGCTTGGACATGGGCAAATGCTAGTGCTGATGGTACGATTAAATATTGCTTATTAATCGGACAAATCGATCATAATGATAGTGCTGCTCGTACTGCTGGTATTCGTGATGCTTTAGGTACTAGAGGAGCAAAGAAAACTAACCCAAATACCGAAACTGCCGTTGAAGGAAAACTTACATTAGGCGGAAAAGAGTATAAAGTAGTTGAAATTGAAGCTGCTGAACAAAAGAACACTGCTGGTGCTACATGGGATCAACAAACTGCTACTAATACTACAGAAACTTGGATTAATAAACATGGAAATGATATTGATTTATTTGTTTCAAATAATGATGGTATGGCTGTTGGTGCTATTGGTGCTACAAATTGGATCGAAAATGAGCCAATCTTCGGTTATGATAGCAATGCTGATGCTCTTCAATATATTAAAGACGGAAAAATCATGGGAACAATTAACCAAAACGCATCCGCTCAAGCTGCTGGTATCTTTATGATAACAAGAAATGCTGTTGATAAGGTTGCTGAACCAACTGCAGAAGGATTTAGTAAAGCTTCTACAAATGGTTATGGAAAGATTGATGCAACTTATAACTACAATGCAACCAATAAGTCTATGCTTGTTGATAACTTTGCGATTACAAGTACAAATGTTGATAAATATGTCGGAAAAACCGCTGCTCAATTAGTTGATACCAATGTTACAAAAGGAACAACTGCATCAAAGAAAGTTTGGATGTCATATTATTCAGCATCTGATACATTCCTTAACTCAAATATGAAGCCATTATTTGAAATTTATGATGATAAATTTAATTTTGAAATGACATATACATCAGGAGATGGTGCTTCTGAAACAAGTTCTCTTAATAACCTTGATTCCGCTGCTGCTCAAGATGCTTATGTTATTAATATGGTCAAAACAACATCAACTAACTTATATCTTGATAAGATAGCTACAAAGTTAGGTGCTTCTACTTCTTCTCCAACTGATGTACCAGTAGTTTTCTGGAACAGACAAGGAACAAATGCTGATGGTAGTGTTGATACAGTGAATATGGCCGATGCTAGATTCAATTCAATCTACTATGTTGGATTTGATGCTAACCAAGGTGGACAATTACAAGGTAAGATGATTGTTGATTGGTTAAAGGCTCAAAAATAGTTATCTGTTTTAAAATTAATTTTAGTTTAGTTTTATAAAGTAAGGTGAGACCAAACTAGGTCTCACCTTATGATTTATGTAAGGAGAAAGATAGAATGAGTGATGAATACATACTCGAAATTAAAGGCTTATCTAAATCCTTTGGCAAAAATAATGTTTTAAAAAATATTGATCTTAAAGTAAAAAAAGGAGAAATCCTTGGCTTGATGGGTGAAAATGGAGCAGGCAAATCGACGATGATGAAATGCCTTTTTGGCATTTATTCTATGGATAGCGGTTCCATTAAATTGGATGGGAAAAACATAAGATTTTCCGGCCCAAAGCAAGCGCTTGAAAGTGGTATAGCAATGGTTCACCAGGAATTAAACCAATGCCTCGATAGAACTATTGTTGATAATATGTTTTTGGGAAGATATATTGGAACGGCTGGGATTGTTAATGATTCATTAATGGTTACTAAATGCAAAGAGATTTTTTCTGATTTGGATATGTACTACGATCCAAAAACAATAATGAGAACATTGTCGGTTTCCCAAAGACAAATGGTCGAAATAGCTAAAGCTGTTTCTTATGATGCAAAAATCATTGTTCTTGATGAGCCAACAAGCTCACTTTCCGAAAGAGAAGTTGCCAAATTATTTAGTATAATTAGAAAGCTTAAAAAAGAAAAAAATATTAGCTTTATTTTTATATCACACAAAATGGATGAAATTTTTGATTTATGTGATAACGTTATCATCTTACGTGATGGTGCTGTTACTCTTAATAAAAATGTTAAAGATACAGACTTAAACGAACTGATTAAGGCAATGGTTGGTAGATCATTGGAGAATAGATTTCCAAAAATGACCAATGTGCCTGGAGAAGTTGTTCTTCAAGTAAAAAATATGTGTACAAAATATAAACCATATTTGTATGACTTATCTTTTGATTTGAAAAAAGGTGAAATTTTGGGTATATATGGACTTGTTGGTGCTGGAAGAAGTGAAGCTCTTGAAACTTTATTTGGCGCTAGAACAATGAGTCAAGGTGAAATTATATATAAGGGAAAACGTGTTTGGTTTAAAAATCCAAAAGAAGCCATGGAAAATAATTTTGCTTTTATCACAGAAGAAAGAAAAGTTAATGGTTTGTTTGGCAAAGCTGACCTTTCTTTTAATACATGTATAACAAATTTCGACAAATATATGATTGGTGGAGTTTCTCTTTCGAATTCGTTGATGGGAAAAGCTACTGATTTTGAAATTTCACAATTACACACAAAATGTAATAGTAGAAACGACACAATTCTTTCGTTATCTGGCGGAAATCAACAAAAAGTTATTGTCGGTAAATGGCTCGAGAGATCTCCAGATATATTTTTGATGGATGAACCTACAAGAGGAATTGATGTTATGGCTAAATATCAAATTTATGAGTTGATGATTAAATTAGCTAATCAAGGAAAATCAATTATTATGGTTAGTAGTGAAATGCCAGAAATTTTAGGCGTTACTAATCGTATTGTTGTTCTTTCTCGTCGTCATGTTGCCGGTGTTGTTAACACAAAGGAAACTAATCAAGAAGAATTACTTAAACTTTGTGCTAAATACTTTTAAGGAGAATAAACAATATGAAAGATAATATTGAAAAAAAGATTGAAAACTTAAATCTTAATGAAGATCCTAAATTTAAAAAAAATTTAGAAAATTTAAAAAAGACAAGAGCAAATAATGTTACAAGAATTATCGCTTTGAAGAATGAAAATAGAGATATCAAATTGAATAAACAAATTGATAAATTGACTAAACAAAAACTAATTCTTCAAAACAAAAGAACTATTAAAGAAATTAAGGAAAAAATGGCAGTTGATAAAGTTGCCCAAAATGAATTTCTTGATAGTAAAAAAGATGAAATTGCCAAAGCCACAGAGGTTTATAAAACAGCTGAAGCCAAAACTACAAGCGAATATAAACAAAAACTTGCAAATTTAGATAAGAAAGATAAAAAAACATATTTTTCTATCAAAAAGGAAATGGCCGATGCTTTAAGAACGTTGAAACACGAAAGAGATGCTATTTATCTTGAGTCGTGTAAACTTAATGATACTGCAATGACCAAATATCTTCTTAAAGAAGTTGTTGAAGATGCTAAACTTCAAGGAAGTGAAAATTATTACAATATTAGTTTAGAAGAAAGAAATAATTGTAAAAAAGGTAAGGAAGTTTACAATGAAAATCTTAATAAGGAAAAAGAAAGATACAATAAATCTTTAACTTTGATAAAACAAAGTAAAATTAAGATTAGTGATGATGCAAATAGAAAGATTTCTGAAATTAAAATTTCTGAGAGTAAAGAAATTGAAAACGAAAAAGCTTTATATAGTAGCAATTTCAGTAAATTAACTGGCAAAGAAAGAGAAGTTGAAAAAGATCGCCATGAGGCTTCTATCGCAGATATTAAGAGTAAATTTGGATCACAAATCGAAACATATAAAAGCAAAATTAAAGATGCTGATGTTAATGTTAAGGCTGAAACGATTCTCCATAAATCAAATATTGAGAATATTGATTCAACATTTAGAAACATTAAAGAAAATGCAAAAAGAAATAAATATAATGCTTATCTTGATGAATATAGTTATATAGGAAAAGCTAGAAATAATGTCCATTCACTCGTTGAGAAGTTACAATATAAAGCTTCAACTTATCAATATAATTTTGTTTTAAAAGATTTCTTATTAAGAAATGCCTTGTATTTTATTATTATAATTTTCTTTATTATTTGTATTATTGCTTCAAACGGGAATTTATTAAGTTTGCCTAACATTAATGGTATTTTATCTCAATCTTCAACAAAAGTCTTCTTCTCACTCGGTGTTGCAGGATTAATCTTAATTGCCGGTACTGACTTATCAATTGGTCGTATGACCGGTATGGCTGGTTCGATATCTTGTATGCTCTTAGCTGCTACAAGTTATTCAACTAACCAAGGCTTATTAATTGACGTTACTGGTTTAAGTTGGGGTGTCAGAATTTTCTTAGCTATATTTGTGTCTATTTTCTTATGTGTTTTGTTCTCAGCAATTGCTGGATTCTTTGCTGCTAAATTCAAGATGCATCCATTTATAACTACTCTTTCTACTCAATTAATTATGTTTGGTACTTTGATGGTTTTATTCTCATCTGTTCCAGCTTTTAATATGGATTTAAGCATCAAGAAAGCGATTACAGGAACAAGCAATATTAATATTATTATATTTGCTATTGTCGCCATCGTTGTTATGTATTTTATCTGGAATAGAACCAAATTCGGAAAATACATGTATGCTGTTGGTGGCAATCCTGAAGCTGCTAGTGTAAGTGGTATTTCAGTATTTGCAGTCACAATGGGAATATTTGTTATGGCTGGTGTTCTTTATGGTATTGGTGGATTCTTAGAAGGTGCTAGAGTAGGTGTTGCAAACCCTAATACAGGTTACGGAACCGAACTTGATGCTATTGCTGCTTGTGTTGTTGGTGGCATATCGTTTAGTGGTGGTGTTGGTAAAATAAGAGGTGCCGTTATTGGTACAATTATTTTTACCGGATTAACCTATTGCTTAACTTATTTAGGATTCGATATTAATATTCAATACATCTTCAAAGGTGTCATCATAATGACCGCTGTCTGTCTTGATTCCTTGAAGTATTTAAAGAAAAAATAAGCTTATTTAAGGTAAATGGTCCTTATGATAAAATTATCGTAAGGACTTTTTATTTAAGGAGACTAACTATTAAAATTAAATAGAAAAATGCTTTTCTTTAAAAGCCTGATTGAGTCTTTCTCTTATGGTATGTTTAAAACACCTCATGAGAGTTAGTATAAAAAATTGTTCTTTGAAAATTTAATTATTTAGACAAACTGAGATTATATTGTGTGTCAGTAGATGTAAGTTTAAATATCAGTCTTAATAGTTTCTTAACTACGTGGTTAAGAGCGACTCGATAGCATTTGCCCTCATCTCTTTTCTTTAGATAGTATGAGGCAAATGTTGGTGAAAAATTCTTTACCGTAACAGCTACATTCGTAAGCACATATCTAAGATGTTCAGACCCATGTTTAACCATTTTTCCTTTAAAATCCTCTTGTCCTGACTGATGCTTAGAACATTCTAGTCCAGCATAAGCAAGCATTTTTGAAGAATTTGAAAAGCGTTTGATATCACCGAATTCGGCAATAATTGATGCAGCAGAAATAGTCCCTATACCTGGAATTGTTTCAATTGACGATTTTATTTCCTTCATCATTGCCTTTATTTCTTCTTCTATCTCAGTAATGTCTTCATCAATCATATTAAAGCGTTTGATAGATTGTCCCATGATAAATACATCGCTTTTAGAAGAATGACCTACAGTTACTTTTGCTAGATTCTTTAAACGGATCAACTTATTAACTGATATTGATCTTGAGATGTTATGCATCTTGACAATTGTTGAATCATTCATCTTAGCAATCTTATCTGGGGTTTGGTACTTCTCAAGTATCGTCAAAGCACATTTTCCTAGCTTCCGACCGAAGAAACTTTTATATTCTGGGAACATTCTATCCAAGCAATTTGTAATGATAACAAGCTCGTTGCTTCTGGTTCTTACAAGTTTATCTCTACTTCTCGTTAAGGTCTTTAGATCATAAATAGTGTAAGATAATTCTTGGTTGGATTTAGAAGCTTCAAATTGAAGGTACTTTGCAATTAGCATCGCATTCTTCTTGTTAGTCTTGGTTCGTCTCAATGTGATTGATTCAGAGTATTTCTTAACCAGGTATGGGTTTAATTCAGAATACTCATAACCAATGGATGTCAGGAACAATTTAAGGTTCCTTCCGTAATGACCAGTAGCTTCTAAACCAACTTTTATTTTTTGAGAATGGTCAAGTTGATCTAAAGCTGCTTTAAGTTCTTTGAACCCATCTTCGTTATTAGGAAACGAGAATGAGGCTCGGACAACTTCTCCATCGCCGGTCACGATGAAGCAGTCGTGTTTAAATTTGGCAATGTCTATGCCAACGTAATATGACATGATAGTCACCTCCTATGTGCTGTGTTTCCACGGAGCTTTTATTAAAGTAGAAGCTTGTGCGAAATGAAACGTCTAGCGTTATCTAACTAATAACTACTCCAAAATAAAAGCTGTGATAAGAGTCTCCTTAAAACGTCAAAGCGTTAAAAGCATAGAAACAAATCCACAGCATATTGATTATATCAAATAAGGGGACTCTTAAGTTAAATCATTCTCAAGAAAGGAAAGTATTCTCCTGTTATCCTAAGAACAGAATTTAGAATACAAGAATACATGAATTTACCATTTTATATATTAATACTTGTCGTTATTTTAGGTTTATTAAGTAGTTATTTATTGATGATCAACTATTTAAAAAAACTAAGAGGTGGCCAAAAAACACCAAAACCTATTGAAATGGCTTTGTCTTGTATATTTTTTGGCGGTCCAATCTTATTATTGTTTTATATCTTTTCTGATTTTAGGTTAGAAGATTCGATGCATAAAAGAGTGTTTTTAATTTCTGGAATCATCGAAACATTGTTGCAAGGGTTATTAATATTTTTATTAATTTACTTTAAAGTTTTTGCTTAATTAATATAAGCCAATAAAAAATGCAGTTAAAATGTCGCTCATTCTAGCGGCATTTTTTAATGCGATAAAAGTGTTTTTGTAATTGGAATAAGCAGTATAAAAATAACCAACAGTTCTATCGAAACTTTGATCAACTTTTGAATCAATTTTTATTAGATAATTTTTGACTAAAGAGTACATAATACTAGTTGATTCAACTTCGGAAAGAAGGCGTTTGTAAACATCAAACATTTTGTAACCATATTTTGTGATATCATCAAAATTATAATTATTTGTAATTAATAAATCGGATTGAGGTGAAAACATATCATCAAAAGCCACTGTGCCGAGATAATTATTGTTTTCTTTGGAATAATTCAATAATAAATTATTATCAGAAATTAAATTATCTGTAATTTTAAATGTTTTTTCTTTATTATCGTTTTTTGAAAAATAACGAGAAACATTAATTAAGGTTTCTTTAATTCTATCCTTTGATAAATCGTTATCATTTGGAGAAATTAAGAGAGTCTTGTTTTTTTGTCCATAAACAGAATGCAATTTAAATTTGAATATAGATTCATTTGGAAATTCTTTATTTAATATATTAATCAAATTAGTATCTTGATCAAAAACAATAAAACAATAACGAACTTTAGAGTTTTTCGCTTCGAAAAATGCTTTTTCATAGGATTCTTCAATATTATTTGTGTCTTGTGTAAAGACATTCTCGAAACCAGTTAAAGATCCTAACATTTCTAGAGGACCATATACATAATAAGAGTTGTTTTGGTTTTGATTGATGTTGATTTTAATTGCTTGACTAATAGTTAAATCGTGAATGATGTCGCTATTTAAAATTATTAAATATTTCATGTTTATATTATACTTTAAGGCTAAAAAATATAACACAAGATATCGTTGTTTTGCATAAATTGTTATATAATTTTAATCAAACTTTATTATATTTGATATAATACTTTCAGGTAAAAATATGGATGAAAATAAGAATAAAAAAAGTGATGATAAAAAAGGGAAAGTTTATGAAATTTTAGGTGTTTGTTGCGAAGGGTTGGAATAGCAATGTTTATAGGCGGGATGATTTCTTCTGTTCTATTAGGAAGTGAATTTATGATTGGTTTTATTCTTTGTATATGCGCCATGGGAGTTCTATTTTTGGGCTCGATTTTTCTTGGTATTTACAAAAGAAAGAATGGATTTATTAATTCATCTAATTCAATAAATAAAAATAATGTAATTAATATGTCAAATGATAATTCTATAAATTATAAATCTGATCAATTTGAAATTAAGAGTGTAGCATCAAGAAGCGAAGAGCAAATAGTTTGTCAAAAATGTGGACACATCAATGATTCGAGCGCAACATATTGTGAATCTTGTGGTCAATGTTTAGTTAAAAAATGTAGCTGTGGAGCGACAAACGATGCTGATGCTGAATACTGCAAAAAATGTGGGAAAAAGCTATAATTTTCTAGTTAAAATTGGTGTTTGATTATATTGAATCTTTGTTATAAAATATAGTGGCTTAGGAGGAACGTAATATGCTTCAATGGTACGATTATATATTTTGGTTTGTTGCTGTTATTATCATTATTTTAGGTTTACTCCAAGGCGGAAAGAGCGAAGGTGCTTCTGGTGCCATTACAGGCGGCGGATTAAATGTCTTCGTTAAAACCAAAGAAAGAGGTAGTGAACTAATCATTAGTTATCTTACTTTGGGATTTGGAATTGTATTTTTATTCTTAGCATTACTTAGTAATGTTTTAACTAAAGCTCCTACTGAATCAACTGGTGATGGTACAACAACTGGCGACGGCACCACAGCAATTGTTAATGCTATTAATTATTTGTTGTTATTAATTAAATAATTATATAAGTTTCTAAAATAAAGTTGGTTTCAAACCAACTTTTTTATTGTATAAGAAATCACGGAGACAACGTGGAGTGATTTTGAGTCAAAACCCCCTGATAGTCAGGGGGTTCAAAAAAACTTATAGTTTTGCCAAAACAAAAACTCCTTTACAATAAATATGCGGACCAACGCAATTTAAGAATGGAGTCATATGTCGATCGAGATTCCACCAAAGTTGTCTGTTTCTGGTGTGGTTGGATTCTTGAAAGGCAAATCGAGTTTGATGATTTATGAAAGACGGGGAAATATGAAATTCAAATATAGAAACAGACAGTTTTGGTGTCGAGGTTTTTACGTAGACACAGTTGGGAAGAATACAGCAAAAATTAAAGCGTACATTCAAAATCAATTAAAAGAAGATGAAGAAATAGTACAACTAAATATTGAGTTTCATGACGACCCATTAATGGGTAGCAGGTAAAAGAAGCAAGTGTTGGTCCGTTTGCTGCCACAACATGTGGCTGCTTGTATTAGAGGGCTTAAGTGCCTGAAAAAGAAAAACCACCAGCTAGGCTGGTGGATTGTTATTTACAATTTTCAATCTATATCTATAATAAAAAAAATAATGAGGATTTTATATGAAGAAAAACCGTTCTATTCTATGTCTTTCAATGATATTAGCGTTAATGAGCTGTACTTTAATTGGGTGTGGCAGTAGTACTGCATTCGATAATCCTGGTGATACTTTGGGTGGCGGCGGAGTCGTAGACGATGTTCCTACCGAAACAAATAGTGTTAGCTCAAGTTCGATTGATACTCAAATTGGAAAAAATATCTACCGATTTAATTACTGAAGATGTGTCAGGAGCTACCGATATTTCTCCAACAGCTGCTTTAAGTAAAGATATCGAAATAAAAAGTGATGGATCTTACAAAATTAGTGGAAATATTGATTTAGGCGCTTATCAACTTAAAGTTGTTAAAAGTTTGACCAATGTTGTTTTATATTTTAATGGGAGTAACTCTAACAAAATCTACTGATAAAAAGGTTGTCAATGCCAAGTCTGATATAACTATTGTGCTTGTTAGTGGAACCACTAATTCTGTTACAACAACATATGAAGATTGTGATGCAATTGGTGGCGATGGTAATGTTACTATACAAGGAAGCGGATCTTGAACAATTCAAGCGACTGACGATTGTATAAGTTGCGACGGAACTTTAAAAGTTTTAGGCGGAACAATTGTTGCTACCTCTACTGGGGGTTGCGCTTTAAATGCAGAATCTATTATTTTAAAGAATGCAAATATTACTGGAAATACAGTTAATAGCGATGTTATTCATGCTGAAATTAATTACGATGTTGTAACTAGTGCTAGTGAAGTGGTTTTTACATATGAAAAAGGTTTTGTTTATGTTGATTCATCAACTTTAAAATTAACATCAAGTGGAACTGGTGACGGAATTCAAGGAGACACTTTTGTTGATATTGTTAGCGGAACAATTAATATAAAAACTAATGGTGGAGCAACTACAAATATAAACGAATCTAGTTCAGATGCAGTTGATGGAAAAGGCATAAAAGCTGGTTGCATTGATTATACTGTTGGTGATAGCACCGATGAATTAGAATTAAAATCTGAAAAATATTGTGTGCTGATTAAAGGTGGAACTATTGACATAAATTCAAATGACGATGCAATTCATTCTAATGGAGAATCAGTAATTTCAGGCGGAACAATAACGATTAGTACTGGTGATGATGGTATAAATGCTGCTGATGGAACTAATAGTCAAGGCTCAATAAATAATACTAATTGTCATATTATTATTAATGAAGGTGAAATCACTGTAAATGCCGATGGCGATGGCATTGATAGCAACGGAACATTGTTATTTAACGGTGGTTATACATATGTAAATGGACCTACTAATGGAGGAAATGCTTCTCTCGATAGTAACGGTGGATATTTGATAGCGGTTGGAGCTTTAGGAATGGTCGAAACTCCATCTGTTTCTTCAACTTAATATGTTATTTCTTATGCCCAAAGTTCGACAATTAGCGCTAATACATATATAGATTTGCAAGATAGTAGCAACACTTCTTTAGTTAGTATGACAACCAAAAACCTGTCAATCAGTCATTATTTCTTGTCCAGAAATAAAGAGTGGATCGACTTATGGAATATATTTAGGTGATACAAAAACAACTGATGCTGTAATTTCATCTATTTGACTACTATTGGTACAACCAATACTGGCAATCAAGGCGGTGGACCTGGTAGTGGAGGACACGGTGGAGGAAGACCTTAAATTAACAAAATAATTAAATTAAGGATTAATCCGAAGATAACACTTGATGAATTTGCAATAAGGGATACTAAAAATCCCTTTTTGTATGCTTTTTTGTCGAGAAAAGCATAAAAGAGAGCTTCTATTACAAATATCAATATCTCTAAAGGAATTATAATTGCGTATTGAGGAATATTAGTGGGTAAAAAATAAATGATGATTGTGAGCGGAATATTAGTAATTGCATTAATCAGTAATGAAAAATAAACGATTTTCTGTTTATCTTTATAAAAACTACAAATAGTAATCAGTTCAATAATAACAGTTAAGAAATATGCATATAAGATATTAGTGAATAATTCCATATTTATTTTCCTTATAATGAACAAAAACAAGCGAAGCGGTAGATATAATTATTGCAATTGGAGCAAAAATTATGATGTTAAATGAAATAAATTCATTCATTCCAACAAGATATCCTGGAAATAATACTGCGGCTAAAAGGCCGAAATTAAAACCCTCGTGATTAGGAAATGATTTATTCAATAAAAACAACGTAATTGGCATTGAGAAGTTAATTGCTAATATTGATACAAAATCTAAGTACATGTTTTTACCAGTTAAAAATATTGAAATAAAGGAGATAATAAAAGACATCAAAATTGTATTTCTAATTCCAAATTTATCTCCCAATACCCCGCCAATTATTTTTCCTAGTGCTGTAATTATGCTTATTAAAAGAATCGTATTTTTATTAATATTCCAAGAATAACTTGTCCCTTTATTACAAAATGCTCTTACAAATGTGACGATTAATAACAATACTATAATTATGATAATCTCTCTTGGAAATAATTTTTTTATTTTTGAATCGTTTGTTGCTTTCTCATCCGTTTCTTTATCATTGGTTTTATCTTTTAAAAATACCAATAAAGTAAGAAGAGTAAAAATCAAAAATAAAAAAATTATTTTTAAGATATTGCCATAAAAATACGAGCCTAAAGCAAGGCCAATCGCTCCTAAAGAAACAAATAACCCTTGTAAAGACATACTATTTTGTTTATTTTTAAGAACATATTTTCCTCCGATTGTATGAAAAAAGGCGTTTGCTATTCCTAATAAAATACAAGAAAAAAATGGATTAAGATTAACACATAAACAGAGGGCAAGAACAAAAGTTAGGCAAATTAATATTAGTTTATCGTAATTAAATTTATCTATTAAAAAACCGGTCAATGGTTGAAGCGCAAAGGCGCAAAAATTATATAAAATAAAGATAATAAAAGCGTTACTTAGACTGACAAGTGGATATAATGACGAAAAAATAACAAATCCACAAATTCCATCAACAACTAAATGCATTAAGGAGAATAAAATTATTTTTATGGTATGCATAAAAATTAAGTATTAGATGTCCGTTTTTGAGCGAAAATTATAGAATTATAAATGAATTCGGTATTAATTATATCTTCTTTTGAGTATGTGTAAGGAAATTCAATTTTCTTATTAATTGAAATATAATTGCTATAGTCAGATAAGGTGCAGTGCTCCATAAGGTACCAACCATCGAATGTATATCCTTTATAAGATTCTGGAACACCATCTGGTATTTGAAGTATTGTGGTATCTAGAGTGTCAAGTTGTAAATTAACATATGTATTTGAGTAAGTTAAAATTTGTTTTTCGTCTTTTTCAATGAAAAAATTCAAACCATAACAGTAAACAACTTGGTTTGAAAAATTAAAAGGGTTTGCTTGTCTACGATTATTTGAACATCCACTTAAAGGTGAAGCGACATCAAAGACGATAAATGACATTAATCCTAAAACTCTTAGTGTATTCATATGTTAGTGTTCCTTTCATTAAATTATATCATGTTTATGATTGTTCTCAACAGTGCTTAGGAAAAAATTTTACTATGTCAAACGATAAATATAGTTCCTGCTTTTTAAAAAGAAGAATAATGATAGAATAATAAATATGGAAGATATAAAGAATTATACAATTAGAAAAAAAGAAGAATATAAAAAAGTTATTTTTTCTTTAACGACTAAACCTAAATTGGTTATTGTTCAAGTTAACGAAGATCCAGCGAGTAATACGTATATTCGTGGAAAATTAAAGGATTTAGATGAAATTGGAGCTATTGGTGAATTACTTAAATTACCAATAGAAACATCCCAAGATGAATTATTAAAAGTTGTTGATCGTTTAAATAAAGATAAAAGTGTTACTGGTTTTATTGTTCAATTACCTTTACCAAAATCAATAAATGAAGAATTAATTAAAAGAAGTATTAATCCTGAAAAGGATGTTGATGGATTTAATGCTTTGTCTAGTTTTGTTCCGGCCACTCCAAAAGGAATTGACACGTATTTAAAGGATCAAGAAATTGTACTTGATGGGAAGAATGCGGTAGTTATTGGAAGAAGCAATATTGTTGGAAAACCTATGCAAAGAGTGCTTCTTTCTCGTAATATGAACGTTACAATTCTTCATTCGCACACTTCAAAAGAAGATATGAAATTTTATATTGAACACGCTGATTTAATTGTTATCGCAGTTGGTAAATCACATTTTTTAAAGAATGAATATAATTTTAAAAAAGACGCTATTGTTATGGATGTTGGTATCAACCGCAATAGTGAAGGAAAACTTGAAGGTGATTGTGCCCATGATTTAAGTGTAGCATATCAATCTCCAGTACCCGGTGGAGTAGGACTGCTAACGCGTTTAGCGTTAACAATAAATTTAATGGAGGCATATAAGTTATGGATTTTAAAATAGGAAAAACAGAAGTGTTTGGTGTTGATTTTGCTATTAAAGCAAGTGGAAACCCAATGAGAACTGCATTCAACAGAGAAAATGTTGATGAAAAGGATTTAAAAAGAGCCAAGCTTCTTGGTGGATGCAAAGGTGGAGAAGGACACGACTGCTTTTTAAAAGGTTGTGTTGTTGAATTTGACATAACTGCTCCATTATATTGGCGGAAACAAGCTCAAAGATATCATTGGTTTGATTATGTAAGTAGTCAATCAACAATGCATTGCTTACTTAAATTTGATCTTTCTAAACAATGTGTTAAAGAAACTAACCCTGAAATTATTGCCATTGTCTCTAGAATAAAAGATGAATATAACGCAATTCCTGAAGATAGTTTTAATGAAAGAGGTATTAAATGGAGAGAATTAGTTGCCTCATTACCTTGTGGTTTTTGTTTAGGTGCAACCATGGTTACAAATTATCAAGAATTAAAAACAATGTATAGACAAAGAAAGATGCATAAATTAACTGAGTGGCATGATTTTTGTGCTTGGTGTGAAACATTGCCTCATTTCTTAGAATTAACTGGTTTAGATAAAACAGTTGAAGCGGCAAAGTAAATATTTAAAAAGCTTGTGATCCTTTGAGATTACAGGCTATTTTTTATTTTAATTTATAGAATTTATTTTTTGTCATCAACTGGTTCTGAAGGCTCGTCAATTGAATGTTTGTCGTCGTCTTTTTTATCCTCTATACCTTTGATTTCTTCAGGTTTCTCGTCGATAGGAAGATTTTTGTCGTCTTTTTCTTCAGCAACAACATCTTTTTTGATTTTTTTAGCAGGTTTCTTTGGAGCATTTGCTTTATTAGCAATTATCATTTCTCTTGAACTTGTTACAACTAATAAAACACCGCCAGTAAGGAAGCAAATACCAACAATAACTAAAGTAAATTCACGTGCAAAATCAGCATTATTAAAGTAACAAATAAGGATTGTGATTCCAAAGCCTAATAAAAGTGCAGCGATTATAGCAAAAATGATACCTCTAACGGTTCTTTTTGGTTTGCCCATAAAAGCAAAAATACATTCCGTTATAATTGATAAAGAATAAACAATCAAAATTACTGAAAACAATAAAGCAACATAGTTTGTCACTATATCAGGATTTACAAATAATAAAACACCTAAAGCGACCATGAATGATCCAGTAATTATTGATGTATTTAAAATACCTTTACCAAGTAAAAAAGCAAATAAAATTGAAACTAGACCGAAAATTAATACGACTGTGCCAATACAATATCCAATTGCATTTCCAAAATCTGCGCTTTGGAAAAAACATAAGAATACTATTCCTAAGGCAACTAAAACTATTCCTTCTACGATTTTTACAATATTAGAAATTTGATCTTCTTTTTTCATAAAATTAAAATCCTCCATTAGGCTAAAATGCTTAAATTAATTGTATATTTATTTTATAATAATATCTAGATATTAAAGGAGAAATTTATGGACGATAGTCATTTAATAAATTATGCAAAATTAATTGCAAAAGTCGGCTTAAATGTGCAAAAAGGACAAGATGTAATGCTTTCTTGTGGTTTTGATCAACCTAGATTTATACATATGCTTGTAAAAGAATTATATGAATGTGGTGCTAGAAAGGTTTTTGTTACCTATAACGACTCAGAATTGACTAAATTAGATATTCAATATCAAAATGTTGATGATTTAAGTAAGGTTGAAACTTTTGAAAAAGATAAACAAGAATATATAGCTGATCATTACGCTTGTAGACTCTTTATTGAATCAGAAGATCCTGATGCATTAAAGGGAATTGATTTTAAAAAATATAGTAAAGCAATGCAAGCAAGAAGAAAAGTTTTCGAACCAATCCGCGATAGATATGATAATTATGTTCAATGGTGTATCGCCGGAGTTCCAAGTTTAGGATGGGCCAAAAAGGTTTTCCCAGAATTAGATGGTGATGAAGCGATTGAGGCTTTACGGAAAGCAATTTTAGAAGTTAGTAGAGCGTGGGATGGAGATCCTATTAAGAATTGGGAAGAACACGACAATAATTTAGCTAAAAAGAAAGATAAATTGAATGCAATGCATCTTGAAAAGTTAGTTTATAAATCAAAGAACGGAACTGATTTTACAGTTCATATGATTCCTGATTGCCTTTGGGCAGCTGGTGGAGAGTATGGACAAACTAGTAGAATTTATTTCCAACCAAATATACCTAGCGAAGAATGTTTTACTAGTCCTATGAAAGGAAAATGCGAAGGAGTTGTCTATTCTTCAAAGCCTTTAAGTTATAACTCAAATATTATTGAAGATTTTTCAATAAGATTTGAAAATGGAAAAGTTTCAGAAATCCACGCTAAAAAGGGTGAAGAATTTTTGAAAGAATTGGTTAAAATGGATGAAGGTAGCGCTATGTTAGGTGAATGTGCATTAATTCCGTTTCATTCTCCAATTAACGACACAAAATTAATTTTCTTTTCAACATTATATGATGAAAATGCCGCATGCCACCTTGCTTTAGGTTGTGGTTTTGAAAACTTAATTGTTGGTTATGAAAAAATGACTTTAGAAGAAGTAAGGGCTAAAGGAATTAACATTTCGATAAGTCATGTTGATTTTATGATTGGTAGTGAAGATTTAGATGTTGTTGGATACGATAAAGATGGCAATAGATATCAAATCTTTAAAAATGGCGATTGGGCTTTCTAAAATGGATGAAGAAGAAATTAAACAATTAACAGAGACTTTTCGTGTTACAACTAACATGAGAGATTTTAATGATAATATTAAGCCAAGTGCAATTTTTGATTTAGCTCAAGAATTAGCAGCAACTCATGCTAGTTTATGGGGCAAAGGATTTAACGAATATTTTGCTAATGGTTGGTATTGGGTAGTTGCTCGAAATTATTTAAAAGTAATTAAGCCAGTAACTCATATTGAAAAACTTACTTTAACAACATATGCTTTTAAAAACCAATTTGTAGAATATCCTCGTGATATTGAAATACACCATAATGGTGAATTGATGGGAATTATTAAAGAAATTCGGATGGTTTATGATTTTAAAAATGGACGTGTTGTTAATGACCCAACTTTAAATAATTATGCTACCGATCGCAAATCATTAATAGAAGGTAGAATTAGAAAATTGCCATTTTTTTCAAAGGAAAAAATGAAATTTGTTAAGGATGTTGAAGTTACTTATTCATTTGTTGATACAAATAAACATATGAATAATACAAAATATTTTGATATCTATTTTGATATTGTTGGAGATAATCACGGAAAGAATTATTCAACCATTCAAGCTGAATATGTTAAACAATGTTTTTTAGGTGATATTTTACATGTTTACATTCTAGAAGAAGATGATGCAAACTATATGTATATCTATAGAGATGAAGAATTAACGTTTTATTTAAAAGTAACATTTTAAATGTTATTATGGGAGTAATTATGAAAATAAATAACGAGATTAAAAAAGCAATTGAGAATCATCAACCTGTTGTAGCCTTAGAATCTACAATTATTTCTCATGGTATGCCATATCCAAAAAATGTGGAATGTGCCTTATTGGTTGAAAAAACAATTAGAGATAATGGAGCAATTCCTGCAACTATCGGAATTATTAATGGAGAACCAATTATTGGAATGACTCCAGAAGAAATTGAAGCTTTTGGTAAGCAAAAAGGAATTGCAAAAGTTTCTAGGAGAGATTTACCAATTGTTGTAGCTAGTAAGGAATGGGGTGCAACTACTGTTAGTGCCACTATGATATTGGCTCATTTAGCCGGAATTGAATTTTTTGTAACTGGCGGAATCGGAGGAGTCCAACGCGGAGCTCAAGATACATTTGATATGAGTGCTGATCTTGAAGAGTTAAGCAAAACAAATGTCACAGTAATTTGTGCTGGACCAAAAGCTATTCTTGACCTTGGATTAACCATGGAAGTATTAGAAACTAAAGGTGTTCCAGTTGTCGCTTATAATAGTGACGTTTTACCTGCTTTTTATACTCCAACAAGTAAATATAAAGTTGATTATAATGCAAAAACCCCTCTAGAAGTGGCTTCAATTGTTAAAGCTAAGAGAGAATATCATCTCGAGGGTGGTGTTTTAATTTGTAATCCAGTACCAAAGCAATTTGCGATGGATGAAAAGGTTATCAACGAAGCAATCGATAAGGCTATTCTTGATATGGATAATTTAGGTATTAAAGGAAAAGATGAAACTCCTTATTTATTAAAGAGAATTGTTGAATTAACTGACGGAAAGAGTCTTGAAACAAATATTCATTTAATTGTTAATAATGCGAAATTAGGTGCTCAAATAGCTGCTGAATATTGTAAAAAATAAGTGAGGTTGAATTATGGCAAATGTTTTAGTTATCGGAAATAGTAATGTTGATTTTGTAGGAATTAGCGATGAATTCCTAATTAAAAAACAATCTAATCCTGGTAAAATCAACGTCTTTTTTGGCGGTGTTATGAAAAATGTTTGCGAGAATCTTGCTAGATTAGGTAATAAATGCACTTTTATTACAGCAATCGGTTCTGATTTATACGGAATGCAGATGAAAGAATATTTAAATTATTTGGGAATTAATACAATTTTCCCAAATACTAATTTACCATCTGCAACAAACCTCGTAATTAATGATTCGAATAGAAAAATTGTTGCTGGAATTTGTGATCCTCGTATTATTGATGAAATCACTGTTCCTTTTATTGAAAGTAATACAGAATTAATAAAAACTTTTGATTATATCGTTTTAGATAGCAACTTAAACGAAGAAGTAATTGCTTACATTTTTAATAATTTTTCAAATAAAAATATCGTGTGTGAAGCAATATCCCCTGCAAAGGTCCTACGTTTTCAAAAATATTTAGATAAAATCTATTTATTGAAATGTAATATTGGTGAAGCTCAAACCTTGATGAATATTAGTTTATCAGAAAGAGATTTGGTTGGTGGATTGCTTGCTCGTGGAGTTAAAAATGTGGTTGTTTCTAATAGTAGTGAAGATATTTATTACGGAAACGATGCAAGAGATATTGGTTTTGTTGAAGTTAAAAAAGTTACCGAATATAAATCAACTTCAGGTTGTGGAGCCGCTTTATTAAGTGGTGTTATTGATGATTTAATTCAAAATAAGTCGATTAAAGAAGCTGTTTCGTTTGGTAACGAATTAGCGGCTTTAACTTTACAAGCAGAAGGCCCAACAAGCACCGATATTATAAAATTTAAACATTAGGAGGCAACATGGCACTAAACAAAACGAATACAAAAAAATATATTCAAATAATTAAGAATTCTAAAAGAAAAGTTGTTACAGTGGATGAGGTAAGTAAGAAAACTGGCGAAAAAAGTGATCTTATTAGAGATAATTTAGTTGCCTTCAATCCTCTTATAAATTTTGATTTAAACTATGATTTGCATGGGATTTTGAACGATTTAGAAAATTGTTTGGCTAGTTTTGAACTTGAACCAGTAAAGAAAAGAATGGTTGTCAGAAGTTCAGAAGTCGATAAATACAAAAGTTTGCTCGACTATATATATAAGAAGATGACGATAGCTGGTGGTATGTTGGATCTTGGATATAAATTAAACAAAAAAGATATTAAAATGCTTAAGAAACTTTTAAAAAGAGACGAAGATAATTTAAAGAAAAAATAGTTGATGTTATCGATTTTTTTATTAACTTGAAACATAATAATAGTAGTGCTTAAATATATATGAAAATATTTTATTTTCGAGGTAATTAAATGCTAAAAAGTAAAATTTTTTTTGTTATGTTTTTAGTCGCTTGTTGTTCTTGTGGTTCAACAAAAAATCAATTCTTAAAGAATGATTGTTTGTTAGAAAAACCAGCTTTATTAAATAACAATTTATCAACAGAAAATGTTATTGGTTACTCTAATTCTAAAAATTTATTTTATAACGGAACAAACCCTAGTCATTTAGATGTTATGAATGGAAGTAGGAAAATTGGTCGTTTCTCTTTTTCTCCAAAAGTCGAAAAAATTAAAATAAACAATTCTTCGAGTTTTTTTGTCGTTTTGCAAATTCAAACCTGGTCCCAACCAGGGAACTATATGAATTCTATCAATAAATCTTATGAAGCTGGATGGTTAACTGAAAGAACAATTATTAATGCAGAATTGTCTGTTAATTATAACTATTCTAAATCTTTAGCTTTTAAAGATGGTTTTCCAAAGGCTGAGAGCATAACTAAAACTATATCTTCTACATACAGTGGCGGAATTGAATTGGGTCGCACCACAAAAGAGGGAATTGAATTCAATGGTGGCATTAAAGCATCTGTTACAGATCAAACATCTGCTTCAATAAAATATGGAGAATCGTTTACGACAAGTTACTCTTATACAGAACCATCATCTTCTCCTGGCCCTAGTGCCGACGGAACAAGTTCTATTATAAATTACTCACGGATGTTGAATTTTAATTGGGCATACAATCCTTGTAGACAATCGTTTGAGAATTTACAAACACTTATTGTTGAGGTTGATCCTAAAATTGATTCCAAATATCTTGGACTTACATTGCAACTTAATATGAAAATGAAATGCAATAAGGATTGGTTTTCTGGAAGTCACGAATCATCAAATAGTTATTGGTATTATTTTTAATGATTAAATTAGTAGATCTTTCAAAGAAATATGGTGATAACACACTATTCAAGAAATTGAATTATTCTTTTTATGATGGAATTTATCTAATTAAAGGAAAATCAGGAAGTGGCAAATCAACATTATTAGATATAATTTTTGGTATTAAAAATCGAGATGGCGGGCTTGTTTTATTTAACGATAAAGAAGCAAATTCTTTATTTAGAAATAACAACATTTCATATTTAAAGTCATGTTTAATTCTTAATAATAATCTATCTTATAATGAAAATTTGAAATCTTTTAATTTCGTATACAA
Organism: Caryophanales bacterium UBA4855; assembly: GCA_002399785.1. Lineage (GTDB taxonomy): Bacteria > Bacillota_I > Bacilli_A > RFN20 > CAG-826 > Onthovivens. Next base: position 57,089 of record DHEH01000004.1, on the reverse strand, counting down.
TAGCAAAAAAGCAATACAACTCATCGATAAATTTCAATTATATTCTAAAATAAATAAACCATTATATTTGCTCTCTGGTGGTGAAAGAAAATTATTTAATATAATTTATTGCTTATGTAGAGATGTTTATTGCTATTTGATTGATGAACCATTTAGTGAAATTGGTGAAGAAAATTCAAAAATTATTCTTGAAGAGTTGACTGCTTTATCTAAAAATCATTGTGTAATTATAACCAATCATGAACAAGAATCTTATTTCTTCGATTATAACGGAATAATCGATTTAGATGATAATAGTCAAATAAGTTCTAAAGAAACAATAGATTCTTTTAAACCTAACGATAAATTTGGCGACAACAAATTATCCTTTAAGCAAATGACTTCTTATTGTTTTGGAACTTTAAAACAAAATCGTTTTGAAAATATTTTATTTTCATTATTTCTTATTATTTCGTTTCTATGCGTTTTTATTGGTGCAGAAACCATCCCATTAAATAATTCATTTAGTCTTAAATTAAGCTTAGAGAATGAACAATATCAATATGTTGAAGTGAGCAAAAAAGATGCTGATTTTTCATCTTATCAAGGTGTGGATTCTTCGTTTTTTATAAACGGTGTTGATGCAACTTTAGGTATAAACAATAATGATTATGGACAATTTTATATTCAAAGCATTGAACAAGTTGGAGATGTAAAGATTGAAGATGGAGATATATATTTAAATAATGGCTCAAAAAGTATGTTTTCTACCGATTTAAGTTCTGATTTCAAAATAATTGAATCCAAAAAGCTTTTTAATGATAGCGATTCAGGATCGAAATTAATAATTCCAAAACTTATGAAATATAAATATGATGATTATAAGAATTACGACACTCTATATTTAAATAGAAAAACTTTAGAAAACTTGTTTTTAAATAAAGAATTATTCTCTTTCAAAGATTCTAAATCTAATAATGTTTTTGGATCGAAATTTGTATCTTATTTATATATTGATTCGACTGGCGATTTTTCAATGCCATACAATATAAATTTTGTTGAAAACGAAGCTAATTATTTAGCTATCGATGGGTATAACGAAAGCGATAAAGTTGTTCTATCATTAACTAATATTATTAGTGATTTTTATAAAGAATTTACTATTACTAACAATCATATTGACTCTGATGCCTCTAACAAAGACATATATATGTCGAATGATGTTTTTATTAAATACTTATTTTCTATAGGTTTGATAAGAACTATGGTTAATAAAACCGAATATTCGTTTTTAAATTCTAATGATATAAGTATTATAAATTCGCCACTTAGTTCATTATGTTTTGATAATGATATCAAACAAACGAATAGAATAATCTCAATCATTGCCTTCTGTTTAGGTGCAGCAATATTAATTACCGTTTTATGTTTTTTAATTTATTCTATTATAATTAAAAATAAAAACGAAAAAGACGATTATTTATCTAATTTATATAATTTTTCAAATAAAAGAAAAGCATTGATAAAATCATTAGGTAGTATTGTTTCATCTACAATTGCACTAATAGCTTCATTATTGATTTCAATATCTTTCTCGCCGATTATGAATTCAATACTTTTTAATAAACGTGGTTGGCAAGAAAATAATTATATTTCGCTTTATATTTTCTCTCCAAATAACTATGAAAATATCACTTCATCAAATTTTGCATATTTTAAGTATTCAAGTATTGGTGCATTGATCCTAGTTATTATTACTCTTATTTATGTTTTTGTATTATTAATGATTAATTTTAAGAGGTTAAATAAAAATGATTGAAATAAATAATTTAACTAAACGATTTGATAGCAATTATATTTTTGATAACACAAGTTTTGTTTTACCTTCAAATGGACTTTTTTTGTTGACTGGTGCTAATGGTTTAGGAAAGACAACTTTACTAAATATTTTAAGTTTAACCGATACTGATTTTGAAGGCAAGTTTCTTTACAATGGAGTCGTTTTAAATAAGAAGAATGCTGATATTTATAGAGGCAAGGACTGTTATACAATTTATCAAGATTTTATATATTTTGATGGTGTATCGGTTTACCAAAATATCGATAAATTAAGCAATTCAAAATTAAGCAAAGATGAAGTCTTTGCAATATTAAAGCGTGTTGGCATCGAAAGATTAATCGATCATGATGTAGATTCTTTGTCTTCTGGAGAAAAAAGAAGATTAACTATTGCGATGTCTTTAATTTTTCAGCCAAAAGTTCTTTTATGTGATGAAATAGTTGCTTCTTTAGACGAAGCAAATGTTTCGAATATTATTATTATTTTGAAGGAAATTTCGAAAACCTCTCTTGTTGTTCTTGTTAGCCACAATAATCTCGATAAATACAAAGATTTATTTGATGGAAACATTGAAATTTCCGATAAGAAAATTGCTATTAATTCTAAAAAGGAATGTGTTGAAAATAATGAAATAAACAAAAAACAACATTATAGTTTTTTTAAGTTTTTTAAAAATGTTAACTATAAGCATAGATTTTTTACTTTATTTACATTTATTTTGTCGTTGGTTTTGTCGGTAGGCGTAATTTCCTTTTCGTCTCTTTCTAATAGTGTCGATATAAACGAATTTTTGGATGACGCTTCTAAAAAATATGCTTTAGAAAATTTAAAAACTATGCCATTTTTAGATAAAAACAATAAACAAGATGGCGATATTTTTTCAAATAATAATGATATTAATTTAAATTATAATGCCGTTATTATGGAAAATTTTGCTTATGATGATTTGGCTGAAAAAAGTGATTATAACTACAGCATGTTTACAGCCTCAACAAAATGCCCAACGAGATATTATCTAAAAAATTTTGATAATGTGGAGTTATTAGATGGTCGTTATCCAACATCATCTAATGAGTTAGTTATCAGTTCTACATGTTTTGATTTTATTAAAGAGAATTTCGATTATAAGGACAATTTTTCAAAAATTACTATTTTGAAAAATGAAGTTGTTGGTATTTACAAAAGTAGAATTGATGAATATCCAGAAATTTATCAAAACCCTTCGAAAGCCCTCTCAAAAAAGGAATTTGCTTTATATATGTCATATGCCCCTCTTTATTATTTGGATAGTGATGTAGATAATCGATCAATTTTAGTTAGTTTCGATTTAAAAGATTTTTCTTTAGATAAATTAAGCGGCCTTAAATGTTTGAATAGTGCTCTTTTTGATAATGACGAGACTTCTGAATTACGTAACAATTTTTTCTTTAAAAATACTTTAATGGTCGCGATTTCGTATTGTTTAATGGTGTTACTTGTCATTATAGATTTATTAAGTCTTGTATTTTTTATTAAAGGAAACAAAAAAAGATTGGAAATAATGAGATTGCTTGGTGTATCAAGGAAATTTTCGATTCTTTTTTCTTTCTCATTTTTATTCCTTTATTATTTAACGCAAATTTTATTTGGATTAATTTTAGTTCCTTCTTTAAATTATTTCTTAAATTCAACTTTGATTTCAAATTGTGTGCTTTCCTTAGGTAATTTTTCATATATTTCTTTTATGAGACCTAATTTTGCTTGTTTTATTCCTGTTATGATTTTGCGGATCGTTTCTACCATAATTATTTTTCTTTCTTATAAAAAAGCAAATAGTAAAACACCATATAAAGTTCTTGTGGACATGAAAAAAGAAAAATAATCGTCAATTTTTAGAATTTTTAACTAAAATTTTTAGCCAAAAAATGCATATTCATTATTTTTTACCTAATTTTGATAGTAAAAATAATGAATTTTTTGGCAAAAAAGCATTGAAATTTGAAACTATAATAATATAATTATTATGTATTGTTAAAGGAGATAAAAACAATGGCTGAAATCAAAAAGACTATGCTTAGTGTTGATGGTAATACTGCTGCTGCTTTGATGAGTTATAACTTCACCGAAGTCGCTGCTATTTTCCCTATTACTCCATCCTCACCTATGGCGAATTACGTCGACATTTATGCAGCTCAAGGAAAGAAAAATTTCTTTGGTAACCCTGTAAAGGTCTGCGAAATGCAATCTGAAGGAGGCGCAAGTGGCGCACTTCATGGAGCTATGCAAGGTGGCGCTTTTGCAACAACTTATACTGCTTCACAAGGTTTATTACTTATGATTCCAAACATCTATAAATGGTGTGGAGAATTATTACCTGCCGTCATGCACGTCAGTGCTAGATCATTAGCAACAAGATCATTATCAATTTTCGGTGATCATCAAGACGTTGCTGCTATTAGACAAACCGGAATTGCGATGTTATGCAGCGATTCTGTTCAAGAAGTTGCTGATTTATCATCAGTTGCTCACTTAATTGCTTTAGATGCAATGTACCCTGTTTGTCACTATTTCGATGGTTTTAGAACTTCTCACGAAATTCAAAACGTTGAATTCATTGCTGATGAAGAGTGGAAGAAGTTAGTACCATGGGATAAAGTTGCTGAATTTAAAAAGAACGCTTTAAACCCACACGGACACGCTGTTACTCGTGGTGGTGCTGAAAATGATGATATTTACTTCCAAGGTAGAGAAGCACAAAATGAACACTTCAACAATGTTCTTCCTGTTGCTGTCAAATATTTAAAGAAAGTAAGTAAAATGACTGGTAGAGATTATGCTCCATTTGTTTATTATGGTGCTAAAGATGCTACTAAAGTTATTGTTGCTATGGGTTCAGTCAATGAAACCGCTTATGAAGTTGTTACTGATTTAATGGCTAAAGGTGAAAAGGTTGGTATGATTAGAGTCCACCTTTATAGACCGTTTAGTGCTGAATATTTAGTTAAAGCTTTACCAAGAACTTGCAAAGAATTAGTTGTTTTAGATAGAACTAAAGAATCTGGTTCGGTTGGTGAAGGATTATATGAAGATGTTTGCAGTGCTCTTAACTTTATGGGCAAAAAGAAGATTAATGTCATTGGTGGAAGATATGGTTTAAGCAGTAAAGATACTCAACCAAAACATATTAAATCCGTCTTTGATTGGATGCTTAGTGGTAACGAACATCACGATTTCACAGTCGGAATCAACGATGATGTCACACATTTAAGTATTCCTGTTGATGAAAATTATGAAATTAAACATAGTTACACTAGCTGCTTATTCTACGGATTAGGAAGCGATGGAACTGTCGGTGCTAATAAGTCATCAATTAAGATTATTGGTGATGCAACTCATCAATATGCACAAGCTTATTTTGCTTACGATTCCAAAAAATCAGGTGGTGTCACAAGATCTCACCTTAGATTCGGTAAAGAACCAATTCATTCTACATATTATGTTGATCACGCTGATTTCTTAAGTTGTTCACTTGATACTTATGTTATGAGATTCGATATGTTAAAGAATCTTAAAGAGAACGGAACTTTCTTACTCAACACAGATATGAGTGATGAGATGTTAGCCAAAGTTCTTCCTAATAGAGTCAAATATCAATTAGCTAAAAAACACATAAAATTCTATGTTATAGATGCTAACAAGATTGCTCTTGAAATCGGTATGGGTAGACATACAAATACTATTCTTCAATCAGCATTCTTCTCTTTAAATCCACAAATTATGCCATATGAAGAGGCCAATAAGTGGATGAAAAAACTTGCTTTAAAGACATATTCCAAGAAAGGTGACGAAGTTGTTAAACTTAACTATGTCGCTATCGATAAAGGAACTGAAGGTCTTAGAGAAGTTAAAGTTGATCCAGAGTGGATTAATCTTCCTCCATTAAGAGTTAGAAATTCAACTGGTGATGAATATATCGATAATTATGTCGATGTTATCAATTCTCTTGATGGATATGATTTACCAACAAGTGCCTTCACAAAAGATGGACTTCTTGATGGATCAATGAGAGAAGATGTCACTTATCAAGAACAACGTAGTGTTGCTGATAGAGTTCCAGTTTGGCATCAAGAAAACTGTATTCAATGTAACCAATGTTCATTTGTTTGTCCACACGCTACAATTAGACCATTCTTATTAACTGATGAAGAAATTAAGAAGGGACCAGCCGGACTTGCCGATATGGTAAAACCAGCTATGGGACCAACTGTTAATGGACTTAAATTCATTATTTCTATCTCACCAAAGAACTGTGTTGGTTGTGGACTTTGTGTCAAAGAATGTATGGCTAACAAGAATGCTTTAAGAACTGGTAGCGGTAAGACTGCTCTTGAACTTGTTGAAGCTAAATCACAATTTGATAAAGAAAAGTATGCTGAATATTTATTCAAACATACTGAATATAAGACTGATAAATTCCCACTTACAACTGTAAAAGGTGTTGGATTCTTAATGCCTTACATGGAAATTAGTGGTGCTTGCGCTGGCTGTGGAGAAACCCCTTACTACAGATTATTATCACAATTATTCGGAAAAGATATGCTAGTTGCTAATGCTACTGGTTGTTCTTCAATTTATTGTGGATCAACCCCAGAAACTCCATTTGTTAACGACAAAAAAGGTAATGGTATCGCATGGGCTAACTCCTTATTCGAAGATAACGCTGAATATGGTTATGGTATGAGACTTGCTACTGATTATAAATTAGCTGCAATTTCCTCTATCTTAAATGAATGCTTAACTAAGAGACTTGAACCAGGACTTAAAGATTTAATTAGAAATTATCTTGCAAACATCAAAAACAAAGATGAAGCTAGAAAGATTATTCCAGAATTACTTAAAGGTGTTGAAGCCAGCAAAAATAGAGAAATCAAGAAAGTTCTCGATTACAAGAACGATTTACTTGATAAATCAGTTTGGATTATTGGTGGAGATGGCTGGGCTTACGATATTGGTTACGGCGGACTTGATCACGTCTTAGCTAGTGAAGATGATATCAATGTTATGTGTCTTGATACTGAAGTTTACTCCAATACTGGTGGTCAATCTTCTAAATCAAGTCAAACCGGAAGTATCGCTCAATTCACTGCAAGTGGAAAGAGACAAGCCAAGAAGAATCTTGCTTTAATGGCTATGGCTTATGGTTCAGTATACGTTGCTCAAGTTGCTTTAGGTGCTAACCCAGCAGCTGCAATTAAGGCTTTCAAAGAAGCTGAATCATTCAATGGTCCATCCTTAATTATCTGTTATTCTCCATGTATTAACCAAGGTATTAAAGGTGGTATGGTCAACTCAATTGAAACTGAAAAGAACGCTGTTGAATGTGGCTACTTTACTACATTTAGATACGATCCACGTCTTGTTGCTGAAGGCAAACCAGGACTTTCAATTGATTGCAAAGAACCTGATTTTACAAAGATCAGAGATTTCATTATGAAGGAAACAAGATATGCTCAACTTCCAAAGGTCAATCCTGCTCATTACGAAGAATTATTCGCAAAGAACGAGAAGTGCGCCAAGGAAAGATGGGACAGAATTAAGAAATTTGGTTTATAGAATTTACTAATTCAATTAACTATAAAAAGGCATTTACCAAAATGCCTTTTTTAGTTGTTAAATTCTAGTGAAGATTTATAAATACGAAATTAAAGAATATATTACTTAATAAGTAAATTTTATTGAATTGAAATGTGTTTATTTTTTGTAAAATAATAATTTTAAAAAAAGTTAAAAATACTGAATACTGATAATTTTTACTGACTATCGGTCAAATGACTGACAGCATCGATATTTTAGGCTCTTTTTATGAAAAAATGACCACCAAAGCGACATTTTTGATGAATAAAATATATTGAATACGATTTATTTTTTTAGCATAATTATATTATGAAAAGTACAGTTATAGCCTTAGCAGGAAAAGGTGGGGTTGGTAAAACCTCTATTTCCGCAGCGATTATTAGAGAACTTGTTAAGATGTTTCCTAACAAAAGGATCTTAGCAATAGATGCGGATCCTGCAATTGGTTTAGCTACTGCATTAGGTATTACTAATGTTGGCCAAACTATAGATGATATTCGTAAATCAATTACGGAAGCAGGGGAAGAAGACAAAACAAAAAAGAAAGCAATTGAGCTTTTAGGAGAAGCTCGTTTTCAACTTTTGAATGCCATGATTGAGACTCAAGGTTTTGCTTTTTTAGCTGTCGGTCGTCCTGAAGCTGCTGGATGTTATTGCAGTATCAATTCCTATTTAAAACAAGTTATTTCGGCAGTTAGCGAAGAATTTGATTTTGTGGTAATTGATGGAGAAGCTGGAATTGAACAAATTAATCGTCGTGTTATGGAAAAAGTTACTCATTTAATATTAGTTACCGATCCAAGTCGAAAAGGAACTAATGTTATTAAAGTAATTAAGCAAGTTGCTGATGAATTAACAATGTATTCAAAAATTGGTGTCATTGTTAATCGTTATAATGATTCCCGAATTGATGAATATTTAAATCTAGGTAAATTGCCAATTCTTGCAAAAATTCCTGATGATAAAGAACTAGCTTTAACCGATGTAATGGGCAAAAGCGTCCTTGATTTAGATGATGATTCTTTATTAATTAAAGGTGTTGACGAAGCTTTAAAAAACTTAGATATAAAAGGAGGAATTAGCAAGTGAAGGACTTAAAACATTTATTTTATTTCGAAAAATTATTAGATGATGCTAATAACGAACTTGTTAGAGAAGCGCAAAAAGAGGGAAGATTAGCTCTTGGTTACACTTGTTACCATATGCCTGAGGTACTTTTAAATCTTGGCCGTTGTTTTTCGATTCGTTTAAGAGCTCCACGAACTGGTTCAATGGAAATGGCAAGTTACTATATGTCGAGTGGAAGCTGTGAATATTCACGAGCTCTATTAGAAAGAGGTCTTGAAGGTGGATATCATTTCCTTGACGCCATTGCTGGTGTTGACGCATGTGAAGCGATGAATAGAGCGATGGAAAATATGGAATTACTTCAAGTAAATTCTCCTGAAAAAAAGAATTTTTTCTATACCAATCTTGATGTTCCTTGTACTGATGATGAAGATGCAGTTGCACATTTAAAAGAGCAAGTGTCAAGAAAAGTGTTGACTCAATTACATGAAAAATACGACATTGATATTTCCGATGCATCTCTTATTGATGCAGTAAATAGACATAATGAAATTTGCCGATTATTTAAAGAAATGGATCAATATCGTCACCTTGATAATCCAACCATTACTGGTTATGAATTTGCTATTTTTGTTTTGGCAAGTTATGTTTGTCCAAAAGATTTAATGATTGAAAAACTTAAAGAAACTTGTGAAGAACTTAAAACTAGAGTTCCTGACAAGAAGAAAGATTTTAGAATTAAAGCGGTGGTTGTTGGTTCTGAAATTGATGATCCAGATTTAATCAAATTATTTGAAGAAAACGGAATTAGAGTAGTTTGTGATCGTTATTGCTATGGAAGTGTTCCTGGAAGACAAGAGATTATATTAAATAAGGATGAAGACATCTTAACTCAAATTGTTAGAAATTACGTTCAAACAACTGAATGCCCAAGACAATGTATTCCTCATAAAGTTAAATATCGTTTCCAACATGCTGCCGATCTTGTAAAAGAATATAATGCAGACGGAATAATATATGAACAAATGAAATTCTGTACTTATTGGTCATATGAAAGAACATTAGCAAGTCACGTTTTACGTGATGAGTACCATATTCCTACTCTTTCAATCGATAGACCATATCGATCTGGAAATAGCGGACAACTTCGTACAAGAGTTCAAGCTTTTGTCGAAAATGTTGAAATTAAGAAAATTAAAGCTCAAAGAGCTAAGAAAAATGAGGAGGCAAAATAATGGAACCAAATAAAAACAAAAAAGGCCTCGGAAGATTTTATAGAGGTGACAAAAGAGCTTTCACTTATCGTGAGCGGAAGGGATTTGGTGACACCATGTACGATTATTTCCGCTGGTTGAAATTATATGGGTTGATGGTTGTAAAACTTGCGGTCCATCCAATTTTAATGGTTAAAGCATTATTAAGATATCGTTGGATGGCATCTTACCTTACAGCCGCTAACATGGTCGATCGTCATACACTTGGATTAAGAGGAAAAGAACTTCGTTACACACACGAACAATTCTATTCTTTGATGTATTATTCGGTCGTTAAGATTAGAGATATAATTGTTCGTGATTTACATTTAAGACCAAAAAGTAAACACGCAGCCAAATTAAGAGCTAATACCTTAATGTTTGATGAAATGACTCCATCAATCATTATGGCAGGTTTCCCAAAAGTTAAGTGGATCGATATTGCTATGTTTACAATTGGTGAGCCAGGTGAAGTTGATCAAAATGCTAATGTATTTTATATTGATGCTATTGAACATTTTGGAATGGCAAGCGATGTTTGTCCATTACCTGAAGCCGAAGTCGGTTGTGCCGTTACTGATGATTATCCAATTGTAGGTAGAGCTTATGTTACTAGCTCTATGCCTTGTGATGGTTCGATTGGTCAAACATCTTTCTTAGGTCGATATATGGAAAAATATGGAGTTGAAACATTCCAAATTATTCCTCCACAAAGATTTAATGAAGAACAGGTTCAAGATTTTGCGGTTAAGAATCTTAAAAAATGTATTGCTTTTATTGAAAAAGAGATGCATGCAAAATGGGATTGGGATGCTTTTTGGAAAGGTGCCGAGATGTATAACACCTCAACCAAAATGATGATTAATAAATGGGATGTAAATTGCACTCCATACCCACAAGTTTGTGGAGCAGCTCTTGCTTTACAACGTGAGTATGAATATCAAGAAGTTGCTTGTTTAGACCCATTCTTCATTAAAACTGATATAAAAGTCGATAAAATGATGCAAAAAGGCTATTTACAAGACAAAAAGAATGATGCTAATAAACCAAAGTATAGATCAATAGTTTGGGCATGTCCTGCTCACTACTATACAAATTTCACTTATTGGACTCAACATTGTTGGGGCGTTAAGTGTGTTGTTGATATGGAATGTATGCTTTCACACCATTTCTTCCATATTGGTGATAAAGAACAAGCCATGATTGATATGGCTAAGAGTTATGAAAGAATGATGATGAGATCTCACACCAATGGTGGATACGTCAATTCGCTTGATGAATGTTGGAAAATGGCTGAGAAATTTAAAGCTGATATTGTCATTATGTTTGATCACGTTTCTTGTAAAAACGTTGCTGGACTTCATGGTCTATACGAAGAACAAGCAAGAAAAAGAGGCATTCATTTAGTCTGGGTTTCACATGACTTAATGGATCCACGTACCGTTTCAAGAAAAGCGATGAGAGCATCGTTTAATCAATATATGCAAAATATCTTCCATGCTGAGCCTCTCGATCCAAGTTTATTGGATTATGAAGATGCTTTGACTTGGTAATAAAGGAGTAAAAATATGAAATATTTTGGTGGATGTGATGTAGGTTCAACCTATACAAAATGTGTAATTTTAGACGAAGAAGGAAAGATGATTGCTCATGCAACAATTCCTAGCGACATCAATAGCGAAATTAGTGCTAAAGAAGGCTTAGAAGAAGTAATTAAACAAATTCCTGAAATGAAATCACTCAATGATTTCACTTATCTTATCGGTACAGGCTACGGAAGAAATAAAGTTCCTCAAGCTCAAGAAAACATTTCAGAAATTTCTTGTCACGCTATGGGCGTTCACGTTACAAATCCTGAAGTAAAAGCCATCATTGATATTGGTGGACAAGACGTTAAAGGTATTGCTATTGATGAAGATGGAACTGTTAAAGAGTTTGCTATGAACGATAAATGTGCCGCTGGAACTGGACGTTTCTTTGAAACTATGGCTAGAGCCTTTAAGTTAACTCTCGACCAATTCTCTGATCTTTCTTTAACAGCTAAAAATGTCATTGCAATTACTGCTCAATGTACAGTTTTTGCTGAATCAGAAGTTATAACTTTAGTTGGTGAAGGAAAACCACGTGAAGAAATTGCTGCTGGTATCGAACAAGCAGTTGCAAAACGTTGCTTTATTATGGCTAAAAAAGCCGGCGCAACTGATCAAATTGCTTTAACTGGTGGATGTGCTAAAAATAAAGGCTTAAAACAAGCCATTGAAAACGTTTTGCATATTAAAGTTATCGAATTATCTACTGACCCACAACTTATGGGAGCTTTAGGTGCCGCTGAGTTTGCTAGACAAAAAGGAATGGAATAATTATGGCATGGTATTGGATACTTTTAATAGTATTGGGTAGTTTAATTGTTTTATTCTTTGTTGTTATTTTCATCATTTATATAACCAACGGCGATATGAAGTTAGTTGAAAAAGTATATAATATGTTAATAAAGCATCATGATAAAAAACATCAAAAAGAGGATATTTAGTGAAAGCATTTGATGATTTAATTAACGAAACCTTAACTTATCTTAAACCTTTTTCTAAAAAGTCATTTGTTTACGATGAGAAAAATCTTGCTCCTTTAGGGGAACATAATGAACTCATTTTACAAAAAGAAACAGCTTATGAATTAGGTGCTGGTGGTTACGATAGTTTATCTTTCTTAGCTGTTACCCAAGATAAAACTATTATAGATAAGGATGAAGTTATCTTAATTGGACCAGATTTAAATGAAATTAAAACTGATTGCTCTTATGCACGAATTGTTTTCTTACTTGTCGATGATGTTGAAAAAAACGGACCTGATAGTTTCTATGAAATATTAAAAAATATTGAAATCAGTAAATATAATATTGCTATCAAAGGTTTTATGATTAGAGCAAGTGCGCTTACATTACGAGAACAAGTTCGAGTTAGTAAAGATGCAATTAAAAATAAGCTTAATTTTGCTCAAATTGGTAATGAATTCATTCATGAATTTCATAAAGATCCTCATGTATTAGGAGTAAAAATATTATTTGTTACTTCCGTTAATGTATCTTATAATGAACTTGAATTTATTGCTAATAAGTCTCACGAAAGAAGTGAAGCTTATAATCATATGTTAAAAGATTCTGTAATGAATTGTAAAAAATGTGCTTGGAAACCGGTATGTGCCGAAGTCGATGAAATGAAAGAATTTCATAAAAAGATGGTAGGCAAGGCAAATAGCGCACGAAAGGAAAAATAAAATATGGAAAAAAAGTATGAACCATTGTTCACTCCTTGGAAAATAGGAAATGTAGAAATTAAAAATCGTATTGTTATGTTACCTATGGGCGGAACATGTATTTTTGGATTTAGTGAGCCAAATCATTTTGATAAAGAAGCAGCAAAGCTTTTGTTAGAAATTGCTCAAAACGATTGTGGATTGATTCTTCCAGGAATTGCTCCAGTTCATGATATGGTAGGCCCAAAATGGCTTTATCAAGGAAAAGGTAAATTTAAACAACTTAAGAAATTTATGGATGAAATTCATAAAACTGGTGCTAAGTTATTTATTCAACTTACTGCTGGTTTTGGTCGTGCTTTTGCTGTTAGTCAACCAATTGAAGCCATTGGAAGCAATCCTCTTCTTCGTTATTTAGCTAAACCAATTCTTAATGTCGATGATTTAACTGCAGCTCCTAGTGCTGAGCCAAATCGTTGGAGCGATAAAATTCCTAGTAAAGAAATTACAATTAAAAGAATTAACAAATTAGTCGAGGCTTTCGCAAAAACTGCCAAACTTTGTAAAGAAGCTGGTGTTGACGGAATTGAAGTTCATGCTGTTCATGAAGGCTATTTAATCGATCAATTTACTATGAAATATACAAATCATCGTACAGATGAATATGGCGGATCATTTGAAAATCGTTATAGATTTCCAGTTGAAATTGTTCATGCAATTAAAGCTGCTTGTGGTAAAGATTATCCAGTTTCTCTTCGTTATTCAGTAGTTAGTAAAACTAAAGGATACCGTGAAGGAGCCCTTCCAGGCGAAAAATATGTTGAAGCCGGAAGAGATTTAGAAGAAGGACTCAAAGCCGCAAAATATCTTCAAGATGCTGGTTACGATATGCTTAACTGCGATAACGGAACTTACGATGCTTGGTATTGGAATCATCCACCAATGTACATGCCTCTTAACTGCAACTATATGGAAGCTGAAGAAGTTAAAAAAGTCGTATCAATTCCAGTTGTAGTTGGTGGAAGAAATGAACCAGATTTTGGTGCAGAAAAAATTAAAGAAAATAAAATAGATGCTATGGGTGTTGGTCGTCAATTCTTAGCTGATCCTGATTGGGTCCATAAATTGATTAATGAAAGCGAAGATGACATTAGACCTTGTATTTGTTGCCATAGTGGATGCTTTAATCTTTGCCATTATAAAGGCGTACCAAATGATCAAACACTTTCTGAAACTAGAGGAATGTGCCACTGTGCCGTCAATCCTTCCTCGATGAACAGTAAGAAATATCATATTGAAAAAGCCAAAAAGAGCAAAACTGTCGCTATTATTGGTGGTGGAATTGCTGGTATGGAAGCTGCTCGAGTTTTAGCTTTACGTGGTCATAAACCAACAATTTATGAGAAGAGTTCAGTTTTAGGTGGAGTCTTTATTCCAGCTTCTTCCTTTTCATTTAAAGAGAAAGACCAAGCCTTAATTGCTTGGTACCGTAAACAAGTTAAAGATTTGAATATTCCTGTTAAATTTAATTCAGAAATTAAAGATTTATCATCCTTAAAAGAAGATGAAATCATCGTTGCTACCGGAGCCAAGGCAAGAGTCATTAGAGTTCCTGGTTACGAATTAGCGATGTCAGCTGTTGATTTCCTTAATCACACTAAAGAAGTTGGCGATAACGTCGTTATTATTGGCGGATCTCTAACTGGATGTGAAATTGCTTATGACCTTTGCTTAAAAGGTAAAAAACCAGTTATTGTTGAGATGAAAGATGATTTAATTGCTGCTCACGGAGTGTGTTTAGCAAATTCAAGTTATTTACGTGATTATTTTGCTTACAATAAAACTCCTGTTTATCTTGAATCAAAAATTAAAGAAATTAAAGATGGTAGCGCAATTATTACTACTAAAGATGGCAAAGATGTCACTTTAAAATGTAGCGATGTCATTATGTGCGTTGGCTATAGTGAAGCTCCACTTAGTAAAGATAAGAAGGTTCATCTCATCGGTGATTGCAATAAAGTTGGCAATATCATGTCTGCTGTTTGGAATGCCTGGAATATTGCAATGAAATTATAAAGATTTTTCTTTTATAATCTAAAAAAATATTAAAATAACGCTTTGGAAAAAGCGTTACTTTTTTGTTTATTGTGAATTTAAGCAAATAAAAACGCCTAATTGTTTATATATGAGATTA
Source organism: Caryophanales bacterium UBA4855 (assembly GCA_002399785.1). Lineage (GTDB taxonomy): Bacteria > Bacillota_I > Bacilli_A > RFN20 > CAG-826 > Onthovivens. Next base: position 41,890 of record DHEH01000004.1, on the reverse strand, counting down.
AGAATAATGGGAGGGATGCAATTAGGCGATTTTTAAAAACTTATTTAATGTCGTCTCTTAAGAATTTTTTGTCTTTTTCTTCAAGATCTAAACCAATTGTTCCGCCTGGATTCATTAAATAATCTTTGTCGAAATAATCTTTTAAAACATGGTAGATACCGAATTCTTTTCTGCCCATGTAGCCTTCAAGCCATGGAGCAAACATTTTTCCGACACCATGGTGGTGACTAATAGCAGCTCCACTCTTTTGAATAGCATCAAGAATAGTGGTGTGGTACTTTTTAAAATCTTCACTAGTTTCACTATGAGTGATAAAAATGAAATATAAGTTAGCACCTTGTGGATAAGCATGTGACAAGTGAGTGGTAACGACTGTATTTGGTCTAGCGTGACAAATTTTACGAACTTCTTCGTGAACTTGAGCCATATTTGACCAATTGACAGTACACTCTAAAGTATCGGTAGCAATGCCAAAATCAAGAAGGGTATCTCTTAAATATGGATCGTTAAATCTTCCGTGTTCCCAGCTTTTGCAAACAAGCCCAGTTAAAGAACGAGCATGATATTTTCTAGCGACACGAGCGATTGTTTTACGAACATTTTTGGAATATTCTTTGTCTCCTTCAGTAAAACCTAACATTAAACTTCTTTTCATTGGTTCAAAACCAGCTAAGAAATAACGTAATGGTGAATCATCAACATTATATAATTTAAGCATCATATCGGTTTCTTCTGGGTCAGATACTCTAAAAGCTGATGGATAGCCATCTTCGCTTTGCATGATTTCACGAGCGGCATTCATAGCATCTTGCCAGTTTTTAAACATATAAGAATATCTTTTACGATTTTTTGGCATATATCTAAAGACTTTTAAAGTTACTTCAGTTAAAACACCAAATGTTCCTTCTGATCCCATCATAATTTGATTAAGATTTGGTCCGGTTGATTCACGAGGATAGTGGGAAGTTTTAATAGTTCCGATTGGTGTAGCGTATTTTTGTGATAAAACGATATCAGCAATGACACCGTAATATGTACTATTTTGTCCAGCTCCACGAGTAACAACCCAACCACCAACTGAAGAATATTCAAATGATTGTGGGAAGTGACCGCAAGTATAAGCTCTAGATGCATTAAATTCTTGCATAGCATTATTAAGATGTTTTTCTAAATCAGGTCCACTCATACCAGCTTGAACAGTGATGGTTTGATCGATATCATTAAATGATAAGACTTTATTGAAATTACGTCTCATATCAAGAGAGACACCGCCTTTAATTGGTTCAACACCACGAGTGACACTTGATCCTCCACCATAAACATAAAGTGGGATCTTATTTTCAGTACAATAAGCAACTATTTTTTCGATTTGATCGGTATCTTCTGGATAAACAACTAAATCAGGAACACTATCGAATTTATGCTCTCTAATTCTCATGACGTCATATAATGTTTTTCCGTACATTACGAATAATCTATCGTAAACATCGAGTGAAATATTTTTTTCACCAACAATTTGTGCAAAAGCTTTAATATCTTTTTCGCTCATTTTTGTTGGAATTTTAATATCGACATCTTCTAAACCAATATCGTTATGATAGTGCTTGAAATCCTCGTCAGTCATATTAAATGTTTGCTTCATAAATTTGTATAAAGCAGGTTTTGGGAATTTGACGAATTTTGGATCTCCCCATCTTCCGATTGATCTATAAGATCTTGGAGAAGCTTCTTCAGTCACCCATTTTGGTAAAAATTCTTCTTTCTTTTTTGTCATAATTTTGTTTCCTTTATTTTATGTAATTTTTATAAACCCCACGAATGCTTGGATATATCTTTTTAAATTTAGTTTGATATATTTTTTCGTATTCTTGGTGATTTTCTTTAATTGGTTCGTAAGTTTTAGCATAACCTACCATGTTGCTAGCAGCTTCATTGAATGATTTATATATTCCCATTCCAACGAATCCACACATTGCTGAACCTAATCCACATGCTTCACTTTCTTTTGATCTTTTGACTGGAAGATTAAAGATATCAGCAACAATTTGACAAATTGTTTCGCTGACTGAACTTCCTCCAGAGATTACAAGAAATTTAGTGTGATGTTTTGAATTTTTCTCTAATGTTTTAAATCCTTGATAGAGAGTAAAGACAACACCTTCCATAATTGCACGATATATATAATATTTATTGTGATCTGGCATAAAACCTAGAATTGAACCTCTGGCTTCAGGTTGTTTTAGTGGAGCATTCCAATAAGGGAGCAATATTAACCCTCCAGAACCAAGTGGTACTTTATCGAGTTGACGATTGAGAATGTGTTCTGGAGAAACACCTTCTTTTGCAGCTATCAATTTATCTTCGTACCCGAAGTTTTCAATAAACCAATAGAACATCCAACCAGCGCGCATAACTTGTAACTCAGGATTATAGAAATCTGGGTTTGGAGAAGGATAAGCTGGTAAGAAGGCTGTTGGTTCAACATATTTTTTAGTAGCAAATTGAATTGTGGCGCTAGTGCCCATTGAAAGAGCTGCTGAATAATTATTCATAACGCCAGATTCGATGGTTTCGCATCCTTTATCAGAACCGCTAGCAATAACTGGTAATCCTTCTTTTAAACCGGTTTCAAGAGATGCTTTTCTTGTAATTTCACCAATTTTTGAAGTTGGTTTAACAATTTTTATAAATTTGTCAGGTTCAAGACCGAATAATTCATAAGTAAGTTCATTACTTTTCATCCAGTTACGTTTTTTATAATTAAACGGAACACGACCGATGCAAGAAGCGTCACAATCGACAAAATTTCCAGTTAATCTTGCATTTAAGATGGCGCTAATATTACAAAATTTTTTAGTTTTAGACCATAAATCGGGTTCGTTTTGTCGAATCCATGCTGGTCGACATATTTCTCTTTGTCTTTCTATAGCATATTCCATACCAACTGCTTTAAATATTAATCGTTTAAATAAGGGCATCTTTTCTTGTTCTTCAGCTCTTCTTTGATCTAACCAAAGAATAAAATCTCTAATTGGATTACCTTTTTCGTCGGTACAAGTGAAGGTATCGCGAATTGTAGTAATGGTGACACAAATTATATTTTCAAACAATTCTTTGTTTTGCTCCTTTAATTTATTTGAAGCAAGGCAAGCGTGTTTATAATAGGTATCAAATGATTGTTCAGCGTAACCAATCTTTTTTGAGTAGTATGATGGAAGATATTTTTCTCTAACCAAAGCAACTATTTTGCCACATTTATCAACTAACATAGCACGAACGCTTTGTGTTCCAAAGTCAAATGAGAATACTAATGGTTCGGTATTATTCATGAATCGCTCCTTTTTCAATTAGGATGTTACTTGTGACAATTACGTCCACATTCAATCCTAAACAACTACTAATTACTTTGTATCCTCTTTTAACTCGTTTATCAAGAATTACTTTATTAATTTCTTCCATAACATCGAATATTTTATCTTTAGGAATTTCTGCCGAAACTCTTACAGGAACAACTGGTGCATCAGGGAAAGTGGTGCGAACTGTTGAAGAAATTGTTCGCATCGGACACGTCATCTCGTTTATAGCAAACTTCTCTCCTCTTTTACATTTATTTTCGGTTACAACCCATACATCGTTAACTTTTTCAATTTTCAAAGAACAACTATTTGGGCAAACTATACAAGTTAATTCTTTCATAATTATCCTCTTTTCATAATAAGTTTGAAATCTCCATTAATCATTAAATCAGTTGATTTAATCGAGATTTTTTCCATCTCTGGTGGTTTAAGATGTTGATAAGTTTTAGAATAAATAACTTTATCGTTACATAATAATTGAACTTGAACTTTAGCTTCAATTTTCTTGGTACGGAAATAGAAATCAACATTTTCACTTTCAATATTTTTAGACAATCTTTGTGGTAAGACATACCCGAAATCTTTACTAGCTTCAACATTATTATATGTTTGTTCTTTTATTTTATATTTTGCAGCGCTTTGTCCGGCTTTTTCAGCGGTGAACGAAACGTAATCAACTAAATCATTAACTTGCATTGCATTTCCACAAGTGAATACCCCATCAACCATTGTCATATAATTTTCGTTGACAATTGGGCCTCTAGTTTTAGGATCAAGTGGAACTCCCAGTGATTCAGCTAATTCATTTTCTGGTAATAAACCGACTGATAAAATCAATGCATCACACTCAATTTTTTCTTCTGTTCCTTTAATTGGTTGCATTTTTTCATCAACTTGAGCAATTTCAACAGCTTCTAATCTATTTTCTCCATATAATTTTGTAATGGTGTGTGAAAGATGAAGTGGAATATTGTAATCATATAAGCATTGATGAATATTTCTTGTTAATCCTGATGGAGAAGGAAGAATTTCATAAACTCCAAGAACTTTAACTCCTTCAAGAGTTAATCTTCGAGCCATAATTAATCCGATGTCGCCACTTCCTAAAATTACGCATTTCTTTGAAGGTAAAACACCTAAAATATTCGTAAAATATTGAGCGGTACTAGCAGAAAATACGCCATATGGCCTTGTTCCATTAATAAAAACTTGTTTTGAAGTTCTTTCTCGGCAACCAGTAGATAAAATAAGGGTCTTTGAAGAAACTTCTTTTACTCCGTCTTCTGAAACGTATTCAATTAAAAATTGATCATCTTTTTTTGTAATTTTTGTAACAAAACTATTTGTAGTATTTTCAATTTTTAATTCATTAAATTTATCAATAAAATTTTGAGCATATTCTGGGCCTGACAATTTTTCATTGAAATAAAGAAGTCCAAAACCATCATGAATACATTGTTTTAAAATTCCGCCAAGTCGTGCTTCTCTTTCAATTAAAAAGACTTTTGCGCCATTATTGTGCGCACTAATGGCGCTAGCTAGGCCAGCTGGGCCACCGCCAATAACGACTGTATCGTAATTAATCATGGTTCTCTCTTTTATTTGATTTAAAGGTAACTGGATAATCACTTTGTTTTCCTTTAACGTCATATATATTAAATTTTTCGTGATCTGAGATTATTTTAGCAACAAGCGGCATACAGAAACCACCTTGGCAACGACCCATACCGGGTCTAACACGACGTTTAATTCCGTTAATTGTTGGAACCTTGATGTTTCTATTAAGGCAATCAATTATTTCGCCTTCACTGATTTGTTCACAACGGCAAACAATTCTTCCGTAACTTGGATTCTTTTTGATTAAAGCATTACGTTCTTCTGAACTTAATTTTCTTAATATAGGATCCTTTTTTCTTATTGGATTAAAGCTCTTATTTTCTTCAACTTTCATAACTTCACTCAATTCTTCGATAGCCATTTTACTAACATCTTTGGCCACAAGTGGAGCAGTAGTTAATCCAGGTGATTGGATACCAGCGCAATGAACGATATTTTTGGTTTTTCTACCTTTATTGATATAAAAATCCTCTTCGTATGTTGCGGCTCTTGTTCCAGTAAAATAAGCGATGACATCTTTCTTGTTTAATGATGGTAAGAGTCTTTCTTGCTTTTTAATTATTTCATCTAAAGAACCGGCAACCACCGAATAATCTTCTCTATAAGGAGTTTCGTAGGCGTTTGGACCAATTAAAATATTATTATCTATAGTTTTAACTATTCCGCCACCTTTAGAATGTTTCTTTTTATTCTTTTTTGCGCCAACAAAAGATGAAATATGGTTTATTTGACCACTGATTTTATTATCGAAAATGAAATCAGTGCCACTACGTGGATGAATAGTAAAGAATCTATCGTTAGCCATATCAGCAATTTTGTCTGAAAAACAACCAGCTGCATTGATGACTACTTTTGGATAGATTGTTCCTTTATTTGTTTCTACTGAAATAATTTTATCCCCTTTAACTTCAATATCTAAAATTGCGGTATCTAAAGAAACTTTTGCTCCGTTACTAACAGCATTTTCAGCAAAAGCAATTGTTAATTCATATGGAGAAACAACTCCTGATTGAGGATTAGAAATTGCGCATTTTACCTTCTTTGTAAAATGAGTTTCTTTTTCTTCAATCTCTTTTTTATTAGCAACTGTCGTTGGGCAGCCATTCATCGATCTAAATTTAGCATATAATTTTAATAGTGGATTAATTGGTTTATCGAAACAAGCATATTGTCCACGTCTAACAAAATCAACATCCAATTCTTTACAAATATTTCCAAATTCAGGGTTAGAACGAACGACATAATATTGTTTTTTACTTCCTTTATTTAAGTCGACACCCGGATGTACTTCTCCATCGTTTCTACCACTTGCTTGCATCGCTAAATCGCTTTCTTTTTCAACAAGTAAAGTAGATATGTTATATCTTGTTAATTCTCTTAGAATTGAAGTGCCAGAAATTCCGCCTCCAATTACTAAACAATCAACTCTTAAACCATCTAGGGTAGTATCGTTAGTTTTTGGAATACGTATTTTTGGTTCTTCAAATCCTTTTAACTTAATATCGTTAAGAACTCCAAGGTAACGCTTCTTATCAACAGACATATAACCAGCATTAACAATGTCATCCCGATTATCAAGAGTACCTGTTAAGTGTACACAACCATCTTTTGTGTCTACAACTACTGAAGGATAGAGTTTTTTAATTTTTCTCTGTAATGTTTTAATTTTCATTTATCGCCCCATAAAATTATGTCGGTCAATTGACCGATTGATTATTTTTAGTATATAATAGAATGAATTGCAAAACAATATATTTTAAAGGAATGAATTATGGGAAAGAAAAGATCAAACGAAAATATTAAAGAATTGATTTTAAAGGAAACAGAGAATTTATTACAAAAAAAGAATTTTTCGGATATTTCTTTAAGAGATGTTGCTGAAAATTGTCATATAAGTAGTGGAACTATCTATTATTATTATCAAAACAAAAGTGATATTGTTTACGATATTTTTTCAAAAAGAATTGATGAATTATATAACGAATTAATTGTTTGGATTGATAATAAAGAAAAAGATACCTCGCTTCATAGAATTGTAAAATTTGTTTTACTTAAGGGAACCGGATCGCCTTCTTTAAGAATTAATTTACTTGCTGAATGCACTAACGGAAACCAAGTTTTAAAAGAGAAAATGATTAGTAAATACAATTCTTTTAATGATTCAATTTATAAAAGGCTAGAAGGAGAATATGGTCAAGAAGAAGCTAAATTTCTCTCTTGGTTAATATTAATCTTAACTGATGGAGCTATCGTTCATAAAGGACTTCAAAATTCATCTTTTGACTTTGAAAAATTTGTTGCTGAAGCTGAAGTTTTCTTTACAAAAAATAAATAATTATATAAATGCTTTAATTAAAAACCTCGAATTTAACACAAAATTAGAGGTTTTAATTTAGTAATTTTTAATATTAATGATGTTTATAAATTAAGAATTCAGATGATTCATCAATACTGCCTTCAATGACTCTAATTTGAACAATTTTATCTTTGATGGCTTCTTTATAATGATCAATATAAATTACTTTTCCGATAATTTTAGTTTTAGATCCTTTAATGAGGTATGTACTTTTGCAAAGATCAAAATCAACAAGCGTTCTTTTATCAACATCAAGAGAGTGTTTTGAACCAATTTTATCTGCTATATCTTGTTGAGATGAACTTAAAACTGATATGCCAACCATATCTCCAACATTTAATACGTTCCCGGTATCAGATTGACTTCCGATACACATAATCAAACGATCATAATCAATTTGAGTAGCCCATGCACAAGCCATCGAATAAAATTTTTCGTTTTTTTCAATGGCAATAATGCTTACACTATTAGCAAACATCCCATTTAATTCCATAAAAATGTACCTTCTCTATAATTGACCTTATTATAAATCAAATATAAAAAAATATTGTAAAAAATTCTTTGTAAAGAGCAAACTATTTGTATACATCAAAAAAAGATTATATATAATATCACTATGATATTAAGTGTTATTTTTGTGTTGATTAGCATTGCTTCAACGCTGGGTTTATATTTTGGATTATCACTATATAAAAATTGGATATATTTTTGGGTTATTCCTGTTGGTTTAATTGTCTTTTTTATCGCTGCATTCGGATTATCAGTAATTTATTTAATTGTTAATTCATTATTTATGTCTTCGACAAAACCAATTAAAAAACCATCAAAATATTGTTTACGGTGGCTTCAACAATATTGTTTTCAATTTTTGTTCTGGATGAATGTCCATACAAAATATGTTGGTTTTAAAGAAATAGATAAGAAAAAAAATTATTTATATATTTACAATCATAAATCAAATTTCGATCCAATAATGCTTATATCAAAAGTTAGAGGTAAAGATTTGCTTTGTATTACTAAGCCAGAAAATATGAAAATATTTGTTTGTGGTAAATTTTTACACAATGCAGGCTATTTACCAATTGATCGTCAAAATGATTTCAATGCAATCAAAACAATTATTCAAGCCACAAAGATTGTAGAAAGTGGACAAGCTTCAATCAGTATTGCTCCAGAAGGAACAAGAAATAAAACTGATAAAATTCTTTTACCATTTCATCCTGGAGCCTTAAAAATAGCTCAAAAAGGTGGATGCGATATTGTTGTTGTTGGTATCAAAGGTGCAGAAAAAATTAAAAAACATCGCATAATAATTCCTACTAAATGTGAGGCAAAAGTGTTAACTATTATTAAAAATGAAGATATAGTTAAAAATGGAACTGTTGCTATTTCGGAAAAATTAGAGGGGATTTACAAGGGATATTTAGAAAAGTAGTTCAAAAAGAACTGCTTTTTTTCTTTTTATTTAAGTGATTATTTACTTGTTTTGCATAATGTGTATAATAGTATTGAAAACTAGATGAGGGAATTATGAGTGTAGAAGAAATTACATTACCAAATTATAAATTAAGACATGAATTATGGAATTCGATAAGTCATGGTCTAGGTGCAATTTTTGGAATTGTTGCTTTAGTTTTAATGATGTTAAAAATTAATGGTATTTATCCAAATAATCCAGAAGTCGCGCATGATACAAACTTTGTTTATCAAATTGTTTGTTCATCTATTTATGTATTTGGAATTATTAGTTGTATGACTATCTCTTGTTTGTATCATGCTTTAGCTCGAAACAACGGGAAAAGAGTATTTAGAGTTATTGATCATGATTTTGTATTTGTTTTAGTTGGTTGCACTTATTCAATTTTTTGTCTTTGTGCTATTAGAAATGAGCCATGTTGGGGAGGGCTTATTACTCATAGCGGATGGATTATTTTTGCGATTGCTTGGGCATTAATTGCCTTAGGGATCACGATGAATAGTATTAATATTAAAAAATATAATGTATTAAGTATGTTGATTTATGTTGGAGTTGGTTGGTCAATTATTTTTGCTAGCGATGCTTTAATTAATACGATAGGTTGGAGCGGTTTTGGTTTTTTATTAGGTGGTGGAGTTGCTTTTACAATTGGTTCTATTTTATATGGTATTGGTTCTAAAAAAAGCGTTTGGTGGCACACTGTGTTCCATTTCTTTGTTTTGATTGGCATTATTTTACAGTTTATTGGTGTTTATTTCTTCGTTCTTTAAATAAGAAAAATTTGATATTAAACAAAAAAGTCTATTATAAATAAATTTAAGACATATAACTTTAAGTTATATGTTTTTTTGCTATAATTTATAATTATGAGTAGCAATTGGATTAAAGTTAGAGGCGCTAAAGAAAACAACTTAAAAAACCTCGATGTAGATATACCTAAAGACAAATTAATTGTTTTTACTGGTGTTAGTGGAAGCGGTAAATCCACTTTAGCTTTTGATACTATTTTTGCTGAGGGACAAAGAAGATATGTTGAGTCTTTATCAAGTTATGCTCGTCAATTCCTTGGTAATTTTGAGAAACCTGATGTTGAATCAATTGAAGGTCTATCGCCTTCAATTGCTATTGATCAAAAAAGTGTATCTCATAATCCAAGAAGTACAGTTGGTACAGTAACAGAAATTTATGATTATTTACGTCTTCTTTATAGCCGTGTTGGTGTTCCTTATTGTCCAACTCATCACATTCCTATTGTCTCCTCTTCTGTTCAAAAAATTACTTCGATTATAATGGAAAATAATTTAAATTCTCGAATTCAAATATTGGCTCCTATTGTTAAAAATGAAAAAGGATCTCAAAAAGACAATTTAGATAAAATTAAAAAAGCTGGTTTCACAAGAATTAGATTGGATGGTCAAATTATTTCTCTTGATGAATTTAATGAATGTTTAGATAAAAATCTACGTCACAATCTTGATATTGTTATCGATAGAATCGCATTAAAAGAAGATAGTCGAAGTCGTATTTTTGAAGCGGTTGAATTAGCTGTTGATTGGGGAAACGGGTACGTTATCGTTCTAGCAAATGATGCTGAAACACTTTATAGTGAGCACAATTCGTGTCCAATTTGCGGCTTCACAGTTCCAAAACTTGAACCACGTTTATTTAGTTTTAATTCGCCTTTAGGATGCTGTCCAAAATGTAACGGACTTGGAATTAACCAAGAAGTTGATCTAGATTTATTGGTTCCAGATAAAGATATTAGCATCAGCGAAGGGGCAATTTTATATTATAAAAATACAGTCAATACAACCAATATTGATTGGCAAACATTTAAAATTTTACTTGATCACTATAGCATTTCAATCAATGTTCCTTTTAAGAAATTAACTGCCGAACAAGTTGATATTATAATGAATGGAAGTAAAGAGCCATTTGCTTATTCGATTACAAGTAGCAGTGGTAATATAAGCAAGAAAAATGGTTATATTGAAGGTGTTAAAGCAAGAATTGAAAGATTGTATTTTGAAACTTCAAGCGAATTTAATCGTGAATATTACTCGAAGTTTTTAACTAATGTTGAATGTAGCGAATGCCATGGAGCAAGGCTTAGTAAAGAAGTTCTTTCGGTATTGATCGATGAAAAAAATATATATGATATCTGTTTAATGCCACTTGAAAAATTATATGATTTCATCTGTCAATTGCCTTCTAAATTAAATGAATATCAAAATAATGTTGCAAGTATTGTCATTAACGAAATTAAAAATAGAGTTAAATTTTTAATTGATGTAGGACTTGAATATTTAACCTTAGCTAGACTTGCTATGACCTTAAGTGGAGGTGAGTCTCAGCGAATTAGATTGGCCACACAAATCGGGTCAAAGTTGAGCGGGGTTTTGTATGTTTTAGATGAACCAAGCATTGGCTTACATCAAAGAGATAGTGAAAAACTTATTGCTTCTTTAAAAGAGATGCGTGATTTAGGCAATACTTTAATAGTGGTCGAGCACGATGAAGACATGATAAGAAGTGCTGATTATTTAGTTGATATTGGTCCAGGAGCTGGTGAACATGGTGGAAAACTTATCGCTGCTGGCTCGTTAAAAGATATCGAAGATTGTGAAGAGTCGATTACCGGACAATATTTAAGTGGAAAAAAATATATTGCTGTTTCGTCTGTTAGAAACAAAGGTAATGGTTTATTTGTTGAAATTAATGGATGTACTTTGAACAATTTAAAATCTGTTAATTTAAAAGTACCACTCGGTTGTTTTGTTTGTGTTACCGGAGTTAGCGGAAGTGGAAAATCTAGTTTAATTAACGAAACTTTATATAATGCTTTGTATAAAATAATTGAGAAATCCTCAGTAATTCCTGGTCCTTATAAGGAATTAAAAGGAAGTCAAAATATTGATAAAGTTATAAATATAAGCCAAGAACCAATCGGAAGAACGCCAAGAAGTAATCCTGCAACTTATGTTAAAGCTTTTGACGATATTCGTGATATTTTTGCTCAAACTGTTGAAGCTAGAGCCCACAATTATAATAAAGGAAGGTTTAGTTTTAATGTTCCTGGAGGTCGTTGTGAACATTGCTATGGCGCAGGAGTCACCAAAATTCCTATGAACTTTTTACCAGACGTTTATGTAAAGTGTGATGAATGTGGCGGAAAAAGGTACAATGACGAAACTTTATTGTGCACATATAAAGGTAAGAATATTTACGATGTTTTAGAGATGACAATCGATGAAGCGTATAATTTTTTCAAGAATCATTATGGTTTAGCAAGAAAATTAAAGACACTTATCGATGTTGGACTTGGTTATATAAAAGTTGGTCAACCAGCCACTACTTTAAGTGGTGGCGAAGCTCAAAGAGTTAAACTTGCTTATTATTTAGAGAAGAAACCAACTGGTAAAACTTTGTTTATTCTTGATGAACCTACAACTGGCCTTCATGTCGATGATGTTGCACGTTTACTTAAAGTTTTACAAAAGATTGTAGATGGTGGCGACACTGTTTTAGTTATTGAACACAATCTCGAAGTTGTTAAAATGGCTGATTATGTTGTTGATTTGGGGCCTAATGGTGGCGATAAAGGCGGTCAAATTATTGCTAAAGGAACTCCTGAAGATATTTGTAAGAGTCCAATTAGTTATACTGGTTATTATTTAAAAAGGGTTCTTGAAGCCGATAAATTAAGAAAGGAAAAGATCAAATGAGTTTAGCTTTTACAATTATTGCAACAATTCTAATTATTGGAGGTGTTGCTTCATACGCATATTTCTTTATGAAGAAATTTTACGATTTCAAAGATGATTTTGATTTGAAATATCTAAAATCGCATATTCTTTATTTGGTTATTCCTGGAATTGCTTTATTGCTTGGATTTTATTTAGCCCAAGTTGCCTATTTTACAAATGGAGGTATTATTGAATATTTAACCTCTAAATCAATCATTATTTCTTCCTTAGACATCTTTTATATTATATTCGGCACTTTGTTTTTCATTGTATTTTTATGGTCTTTCTTCACTATTCTTTTTATAAGAATGTATCTAAAGAAGATTGAAGATAAAAAGGCTTCTTTAATTATTCGTGTCACTCAATATGTTTCGGTTATCGGAGCAATTGGCTTTTTCTTCATGATGATGCAAGGCAATGCTGGCTATTTAATTTATCCTTTAGCTAATCAAATCTGTTTTGGTAGTAAAGGAATTACTCTTGAATATCATAGTGGGAAATCTTCTGAAGCTTTCTTTAGTATCGCTCTATACGCAATTTTTATTATTAGTGGAGCATGCTTAGTTCTTTATATTTGCGACTACAAATTATTTAAAGTTTACGGACAAAACGGCTTAATTACTGTCGTATTTTTTATAGCTTTTCCTTGTGGAATTATCGGTGCTAGAGCTTGGTACGTAATTGGTGAATGGGCGACATATGCAAGTGATCCTATAAAAATGTTTGCTATTTGGGATGGTGGATTAGCCATTATGGGTGGCGCTGTTTTTGGTATTATTACGGGTATAGTTTATTTGATAATTGTTAGAATTAAATCTAGTCGTTATAAAGTTATTGATTATTTACTATTAATCGATATTGTTGTTCCTACAATTCTTGTTGCTCAAGGAATTGGACGTATAGGTAACTTCTTCAATTGTGAAGTTCATGGCAATGCTAGTGATATTGCAAATTGGATGTGGATACCAACATTTATAAGAAATAATATGCATTATAGCAGTATTGGTCCTACTCTTCCTGCTAATCAAATCTACGTTCCATTATTCTTTATTGAGGCTTTAATTAATTTTACTGGATATTTCTTTATAGAATACGGAATCATGAATTTATTTGGTTTAAAACAAGTAAAAGGAAAAGATTATCATGCAAATGGTTCGTTAGTTGGTTGGTATTTAGCGTGGTATGGGGCAACAAGAGCTATTTTGGAACCTTTAAGATATTATGCTTACAATATGGGAGATGACGGAAATTGGAGTATTGTTAGCTCTTACGCGATGATTGGTATTGGTTTATTTATAGTCGCAATATTTGTAGTTTTAAAGATCTTAAATTCTAAAGGCAAATTTAAATATCCTTGGCAAAAGTACGTTGAATTACATCAAAACGATAATGTAATTGAGGATGCTAAATAATGTATAAAGTCATTATTTTTGATATGGATGGGACGATTATTGATACAGATTACGTCATTTTTAAATCTTGGGAAGAAATGATTAAAACATTCAAACCTAAAGGATATAAAGTTGATAGAAAACAGATTGCTACTTTTAGTGGGCCCCCAATTGGTTATGCTATCAATACTTTATTTCCAGATTCTAATTATGATGATGTTTTGAAAGAATATAGAAGTCGAACCGGTAAATATTATGACCAATATTGCCATATTTTTACGCATTGCGCTAAAGTTTGTAGAGCTCTTAAAAAAGATGGATACAAATTAGCGATTGTCACTAATAAAAATTATGTTAGAACTAAAGATTGCTTAAAAAGAGCACATATATTTAATTTATTTGATTTTGTTGTAACATGTGAAAGTGTTGATTCACAAAAGCCAGATCCAGCAGGTATGAAACTTGTTTTAAGTCACTTTGGCGTTACCAATAAAGAAGTATTAGCTGTTGGTGATACTGATTACGATTATTTAGCTGCTAAAAATGCTAATATTGATTGTGTATTAATGAGCATGAATGAGAGATTTTATAACCTCGTTTCAAATCCGCATCCATTAGCTTTTTGTAAAAACTATGACGAATTATATAAGGAGATAAAGAAATATGAGAATTGAAGAAGATGTAATTATTATCGGAGCTGGTTCGGCTGGTTTAACAAGTGCTTTATATTTAGCTCGTACCAAATTTAAATTTGCAATTTTTGAAAAAGAAATGGTTGGAGGAAAATTAAATATCATAACTCAAATTGATAATTATCCTGGTTTTCCTTCGATTGACGGTTTTTCTCTTATTCTGAATATGAAAAAACAAGTTGAAGCCCTTGGCGTAAAAATTAGTAAAGAGCTTATTAAAGGAATCAATAAGAATGAAGAAGGCTTTGAAATTGTTTGTGAAAACAATACCTATCTTACTAAATCATTGATTATTGCAACTGGCTCAACTACCAAAAAACTTGGAATAATTAACGAAGATAAGTTTGTAGGAAAAGGAATCTCTTATTGCGCTGTTTGCGACGGATTCTTCTATAAGAATAAAGAGGTGGTTGTTTTCGCTAATGAGAGAAAAGGCTATCTAGAAGCTACTTATTTATCTAATTTAGTCAGCAAGTTATATTTAGTAAGTGATAAAAATGACGATGATTACGAAGGGAATTTAACCAACCTTAAAAAAATGAATAATGTTGAATTCCTCTCTCCTTTTAAAATAAAAGAATTTATTGGTGTTGATGGTTTAGAAGCGGTCAAAATACAAAATTTAGAAAACAACGATGAAAAAATTCTTGAAGTAAGTGGATGTTTTCCATTTACTGGCGATATTCCAAGTAACTATATATTTAATCAACTTGGTTTGGATCAAAATCGTGGTTTTATAAAAGCTAATTTTAATATGGAGACCAATGTTCCTGGCGTTTTTGTTGCTGGAGACATCGTCGATAAACCTTTACGTCAAATAGTAACTGCTTGTGGGGACGGAGCTACTGCAGCAACGAGCGCAATAAAATATCTTAATAAATTAAAAAAATAAAAAATATATAATTTAAAAATGGAAGAAAATGTATCTTTTACACAAAAAATAAAGGAAGAAATTTCCTCGCAAGGTGAAACATCGATTGAAAGAATGGTCTCTATTTTAGCTGCTTTTTTGCGAATTAACGGAACCATTGTATTCAAAAATAAAAAAGATATTCTTCAATTGGTTACTGAAAACGCAAAAATTGCTAAATATATTTATATGATTGTAAAAACATTGTTTCCTGATGTCGTAATTTCGTTTAGTTATAGGAAATCAATGAAATTTTTTAAAGCTACTGAATACATTATTAATGTTTTAGACGGAATAGATTTAATTAAAGATGAACTGAGTATTAATTTTTTGGATGATAAGATTCCATATCATTTAACTAACAAAGAAGAAGGAATTAAGGGGTATTTGCAGGGGATTTTTCTTGCATGTGGAAGTTGTAACTCTCCATCTTCAAGCAACTATCATCTTGAAATGTATGTTAGAGATGAAGCTTTTGCAAAGGCTGTTTTAAAACTTTTGAATAAGGTTAAAGATTATCGATTTGATTTTAAATATACTAAAAGAAGAAATAATTACACTGTATATTTGAAGAAAAGTGATCAGATAAGTTCATATATTGCCTATTTAGATGCTTCTAATTCATGTTTAGAGTTTGAAAACGTTAGAGTTGATAGAGATTTTAGTAACGTTACAAACAGATTAATGAATTGCGATGCATATAATTATAAAAAATCCGTAAATAATGCAAAAGAACAAATAGAGCAAATAAAATTTCTTGACAGAAGAATCGGAATCAAGTTGATTGAAAATCAAAAATTACGATTATTGTGCGAATTGCGTTTAGAACAACCAGAAGCAACTTACAATGATTTAGCTGAAATGTTAAGTGAGAAACTTGATGTTAAAGTATCGAAATCAAATGTTAATCATTTATTCATAAAAATTAGAAAAATGGCTGAACAATATGGACAAGAACAATAATTTTTTAAAAATACAAAAAAATTTAGGCCGTAAAATTCGTCTTTTGAGACAACAAAAAAAGATTTCTCAAGAAGAATTGGCTTATCTTTGCGCAATAAACAAAAATTATTTAAGTGATCTTGAAAGAGGAACAAGAAATCCTTCGTTAGAGATGTTGAACAGGATTTGTATTGGATTAGACATAACTTTTGAAGATTTAGTTGAAGAAATCGATGATTATTCTAACTAGTTTTTAAAATTATTATATCTAGTTTATATGGTAAGTTCTCGTAAATAAATGCGATGGTATCGCATATTTGACATTTTAATTATAATGGTCTATTATATTCAGCATGAATAAAAAATCTATTGCCATTTTATCAACTTCGGTAGTTCTTTGCTCAGCCGTTGGTGCAGTCCTTGGCTGGTTTATTGGTGGATATTTTAAACCTTCATTACAAGTAATAGGAAGTTATGAAATTGATAGGAATGGATCGAATGCTTTTGAACAATTTTTGGCAAAAAACGATGTAAAAGTCGAGAACATTTCTTCGATTGATTTTTCATCTTCGTCAATGACAGAAAAAATATCGCCAGCAGATTTGGCAGGCCACGCTATATATGAATTTACTTACGAAACAGACGTTAGGTCTTCTTTAGCTATTTCAAATGTTAAAAGTAGTACAGCAGGAATCGATAATGTTCAGATTACATATTCAAGTTCGTTTAAAAAAGATTCTTTGGTGATGAGAGAAAATATTTCGAAAGCAGGTTTTGTCGCTTTTGCAGAAAGAACTTATAATTTTAATTCAACTACGATTTTGACAGATTTAACGAAAAAATACGATAGCGCTTATGATTATTATCGCATTACTGGCGGAAGCAATATCAATGATAGTGGCGCAAATATTTATGCGAATTATGATAAAAAACCAACATATGAGGAAGTGAATTCAGCAAGATTTGTCGAAACTTTTAGTACAATTCCTGATGCAGTCGTCAGTTATCAAATTAATAAGGATTGTGTTACAGATTCTCCTGTTACTTTAAAAAACGCTGATGGAAACGATGTTGTTTATGATAATGCTATTTTAATAAACAAGGACGGAAATTATGAAGTTAAATTGTCTTTAAACCAAAAAGCTATTGAAAGTTATGCGAAATATATTACTACTACAACTGTTGATGCATCTAGCAACGTTGCTAAAATGGGCGCTTTACCAACATTTAACAATATCGGTGTAATTCTTACAATGACTAGAGATTTAAAATTAATTCAAATGACAAGTACTGAAGATTATGTTGTTCATACTAGTTTGAACTTGCATGTTCCTTCTATTGCTTATAACACAATCTATTTTTCGTATTTAATGAATACTGAAGGCAATTCAATTCCTTTAGTTGGAACAAATGTTGATTATTCAACATTAAGAAGTGGAGTTTAATATGGAAGAAAACAAAAAGATAATCGAAAACAAGTCATCTAAAAGAAAAGATAATAAAGAAACTTTTATTGATAAAAAAGACGGCCTAAAATGGTATTGGATTTTGTTTTTCTCTTTTTGCGCCTTATTGTTTTTTTATACTATTTCGTTTTTTATATTTTATTTTGGATTCTTTTAAAATAAAAAATATATTTTTAGAGCAAGATTATTAATTTTGCTCTTTTTTTAATGTATAATTTATACATTATGAAAAACGTATTATTTTACAAATCCAACACCGGATTTACCAAGAAGTATGTGGATATGTTAAAGAATAGAATCGCCACATTAGAAGTTTTTAAAGTTAATAAGGTTTCTACAAAAAATCTTAAAGATGCTGACAATATTTTTTATGGAGGACCAATTAGAAATAATGTTATTTTAGGATTGGATCGTTTTCTTAAAAAATATAAACATATGAAAGATAAAAATATTTTTGTCTTTGCGGTTGGGCTTGAACCAGCAACTGACGATAAAAGAAATTTGATTGTTACAGCTAACAATTTAGATTCTTATCATGTTCGTCTTTATTTACTTCCTGGTGGTTTAGATATTAAAAAGATGGCACCTTTGCAAAGGTTTTTCATTAAAACTGGGTTAAAGTTTGCTGCAAAAAAAGAAGGTGGAGCTTCATCGGACGCAATGCTTTCTATGCTGAACAATCCTCAAGATCGAGTTGATAATGCCAATCTTGACGTTATGGTAAATAAATTTCATGATGTCAGTTTAAGGAGTAAATAAGATGGAAGTTATCTTTGCTGTCAACATGTATTGTGCTGGTTGTAAAGGAACAGTAATAAATTCTGTTATTAAATTACCAGGTGTTGACTCTATTGACGTAAATCTTGTAAACAATACGGTCAAAGTAACTTATAAAAATAAATTAATTGATAAAGATACAATTGCAAAGGCGATTGCGTCAAGCGGTTATAAGGTATCAGAAATTATCGATGATGGTTTTTCAATAAGAAATGATAAAAAAGCAAAAATTAAAGAAATTGCTCATTTAATTATCGGATTTATTTTGTTATTTTTCGTTCTATATATCGGAATGGGCGGACCTCTTTGGGGCGCAAGCGATTCTTTGAGAGGTTTTCTTCAATTAGGACTTTGTGTTGTTATTATTGTCTTATTTGTAGATATTTATATAAATGGAATTAAGAGTATTTTTAAATTACATTTAGGAATGGATTCTTTAGTTTTTATTAGTTCTTTTGCCAGTTTAATTTATTCATTATATCTTACGATTGATGTAACGATTAATCCAGATTCATATATGATGGTGCATTATTTTTATGATGCATGTGCAATGGTACTAGTTATAGTATCTTTAGGAAGGCTAATTGAGTCCTTAAGTAAGAAAAAAGCCCTGCAAACCCTTAATGAAATGTTAAAATTAAGGCCAGACAAGACTATGGTTTATCGTAGTGGAGAATTGGTTGAAATTGAAACAAAATATCTTCAAGTTGATGATTGTGTATTGGTAAAACCTGGTAAAAATATACCTGTAGATGGTTTTATAAAAAGTGGAAAAACATATGTTGATGAATCGATGTTAACTGGTGAATCAAAATTAATAGAAAAAAGTGAAGATTCGCTTGTTTATGCTGGCACCTCAAATAAAGATGGATCAATTGAAGTAATTGTTACAAAAACTAATAAAGATTCAGTTTTGAATCAAATAATGAACTTGGTTAATAACGCTTCTAATTCAAAAAGTAATTTAGTTAAAATGGTCGATAAAATTGCTGGAATATTTGTTCCGATTGTTTTTGGAATAGCTGTTTTAACTTTTTGTGTTTGGATTGCTATCGATTCTATTAATGGAACTACTGTTATTGAAATGTACATGACTCCACTTCAAGAAGCCTTGGCTTTTAGCATTGGAGTCTTAACTATTTCTTGCCCATGCGCTTTAGGGTTAGCAACTCCAATATCTTTATTGGTTGGAAGCAGCTTGTTTTCTAAAAACGGTGTTTTAGTAAATAATTCTGAAGCTGTCGAGCGTGTTGGAAAAATTGATGCAATTGTATTAGATAAAACAAACACTTTAACTAGCGGTACTTTATCAGCTAATACAGTTCTTCTTTATTCCAAAATGAAGGATTTAAATGACATCATTTACACCATTGAAAAGAAGAGTTTTCATCCATTTAGTGAGGCAATTGCAGGGTATTTTAGAAAAAATTCCAAATTAATTAATGTTACAAATATTGCAATTATTCCTGGAAGAGGGGTTAAAGGTACATATAAAAATACGACTTATTATATTGGCTCAAAAACTTTAGCCACTGAAATAATTAAAGACGATAATGATATTGAAAACTTAAATAATGTTAATACTTATAGGTATCTTTCTACCTTTGTATTCACTGACGAAAAATTGTTAGCAACTATTTTACTTGAAGACACAATTAAAAATGATACATATTCATTTATCGAAAATTCTAATTCATATTTTAAAAAAGTAGTTCTTTTAACTGGAGATAATAGAGATATTGCAAATGATGTTGCTAAAGAACTGGGTATTAAATATATTTATGCTAATGCAACACCAAAAGACAAACAAAAGGCCATTCAAGCTTTAAAGATTGAAGGTTATTCACCAATGATGGTGGGTGACGGAGTCAACGATTCGATTGCTTTAACCTATAGTGATGTTAGTGTTGGTTTAGCTAAAGGAAGCGATATAGCCTTAAGTAGCAGTGATTTTGTTTTAATGAACAATGATTTAAATAATATTTTCTTAATTATTGGATTAAGTAAAAAAATAAATAGAAACATTAAGTTTAATCTATTTTGGGCATTTTTATATAATGCCATCTTTATTCCTGTTGCTGCAGGAGTTTTTGCATCATTAAATTTTTATTTAGAACCAAAATGGTGTGCTCTTTTAATGGTTGTAAGCAGCGTAACTGTATGTTTAAACTCGCTATTTTTGCTTAGATACAATAATAAAAAGGCTCAAAGAAAATTAATTTCAACATTTTCTATTAAAAATAGATAATTTGGAGTTCTCAGTATATAATTTCATAAATGAGAAAAGAAGAAACTTTAGGTAGAAAAATTTTAGTTACAAATAGGAAAGCCTCTTTCAATTATTTTTTAAGTGATTTTATGGAATGCGGGGTCGAACTTAAAGGTACAGAAATTAAATCAATTAAAAATAATGGATGCACTATTAACGATGCTTATGTGATTATTAAAAATGGTGAAGCTTTTATTTTAAATATGCATGTTGCTCCTTATGATAAAGGTAATATTTTTAATCACGAAGAATTAAGAACAAGAAAATTATTGATGCATAAAATTGAAATATTGCGTTTAGAACAAAAGATGGTAAAAGATGGCTACACAGTTGTTCCTACTAAAGTTTATTTAAAAAAAGGTAGATGCAAGATAGAAATAGCCTTGGCTAAAGGTAAAAAGAACTTTGATAAACGTGAAACGATTCAAAAACGAGATGACGAGAGAAATATGGCAAAAGCTATAAAGCGCGATTAAATGAAAAAGATGTCTATATTATTCAAAATTACTTTTAGTTCAATCCTGCTTGCTATAGCTGTTATTTTATCGCGCTTTTTAAGTATCCCTTTGTATTCCGTTGGTTTACCTTTTATAAAAATTAGTTTAACTAGTTCGGTTGTAATGTTTGGATCTTTCTATTTAGGTCCTCTTTATGGCCTTGTTATTGGTGCTGGACAAGATTTCCTAGGAGCTTTAATTTTTCCTCAAGGCGGGGCTTATAATCCGTTATTTACGATAAGCGCAGCTCTTTGTGGATTGCTTCCTTATTATTTTTATAGATTAATTGATTTAACTAAGATTGAGCATAAATATCCATTTGTTTTAGGTTTAATTCTTGCTTTAATTTCAAGTTATTTAACTTATTTTATGTTTAGTAGAGATTCAATCATTTATTTAGGACATGAATACCAATTTTATCTTTGGGTGAAAATATTGTTTACATCATTCTCTTGGGTTCTTTCGATTCTTTATATTATTTTAGTAATCGTTTTAAAAGATAAATTTAAAAAATTGGATGTTATGAAATTTTATTATATTGGTACAATTGGTACGGCAATTTTTCTAACATATTTAGTTAGAGTTCCCGTCTCAACAACTGTTTTTTGCATTTATTTAAATAATGATTTTAGTTTATTCTCAATAATTTTTGGTTGTAGATTATTAACTTCATTTATTTTAGGTTTTATTGATATAATTATGATTGTTATTGGTCTTAATGTTTCTTTAAAATTTAAATACAAGGGTGCTTTAATTCCAAAGAGTGAATTGTTGAAGGAGTGATTTTATGCTTGAAGGTAAAGATAAAAAAGAAGTAATGGATGAAGAAAATCCAGAAACAAAAAAGGCTTTTGATGAATTAAATAAAGGTGAAAGAAAAAAAGATAAAACTGGATTTATTATTGTTGGTAGTATTTTCTTGTTATTAGTTATAGTTGTAATTGTTGTAATTATAATGAATGTTAAGTCTCCATCTAGTGGATCATGTGGAGAAAGTGGCGGAACTTGCGGACTTATCGATATTATTTCTGCAAATTTTCTTCTTTAATTTTATAAACAGACATTGCGTTTTTATACATAATTTTTGCAAAATCATCATTATTTAATTTCGCAAAATTTGTGAAATATTTTTGATAAATAATATTATCTAAAGTGTTTTGACCATCGATTGGCGAATCTGATCCAAACATTATTCGGTCCATTAAGTTATGTTTTACTAAATATTTTAATATTCTAGGTTTAACCCAAGCTGTATCACAATAGATGTTTGGATTTTTTATCATTGTTTTAACTGTAAATTGATTGGTTGAATATAGTTCCATATGTGCAGCAATAAATTTAATTTTAGGATAAAGTTTAGCGACTTCTTCTAAATAAACGATACTTGAATACTGATCCATTGCGGTATGCACAAGAATTGGTAGATCATATTTTTGAGCCAATTTTAAATATGGAGTTACTTTTTTGTTTGTAATTTTTAGTTTTGAACAAGCAGGATGAAATTTTAGACCATAAATTAAGTCTTTATTATCTATGATTAATTTTTCAATATCTTGCCAATTATTTTCTTTATGAGGTCTTATCCAAATTAAAACACCAAAATTTTTATATTTTTTTGCAAAAGATAAGGCTTTTTTAGTTCCTTCAACTTGTTTTGTTAATTTATATTCAGTTTCGTCTCGGTATTCGCTATCGTCAAAAGAAACTAAAGAAAAATTAATATTGTGATTTTTTTGTGAAAGAACCAAGTTGTTCTCGGTTTGTGATAATGTTGGCCAATAACCAATATGTGTGTGGGTATCAATAATATATTTTGTTGGCATATTCTCATTATAGTCTTTTATATTGTTCTATTTTAAAAAATATTGTTTTTTATGGTAAAATAATAAACATGAAAAAGTGTTTAATTGTCGTTAATTCTTATAACAAATTACCTTCTTATTTTTATGAAGCTGAACGCTTACAAGAAGAGTTTTCTTTGTTGGGCGTTGAAGCTAAAATTGTTAAGACAGAAGAGCTTCATATTTTAATTTCAAGTGACATTAAAATAAAACCGATTGAAGCCGATTTTATCGTTTCTTTTGATAAAGACATTTTAATATTAAAAGCTTTAGAAAAACTCGGATATAAAGTTTTTAATAATGCAACTTCAATTGAAAATTGTGATAACAAATTTTTAACGCACATTGTTTTAAGTAATGAAGGAATTGATATGCCTAAAACAATTCCTGGTTTATTATGCTATTCTGGAGACAAAAAAGTAAGTGATGAATATTTTGATTTTATTCAAAAATCCCTGCAATACCCCCTTATTTTTAAGGAATGTTATGGTTCTTTAGGCAAAAATGTTTATATGGTTAATGACGAAACTGAACTTAAAGAATGTATCGAAAAATTTAATAAAGGATCTTACTTGGTTCAAGAATATGTAGAGTCTAGCAGAGGAAGAGATTGCAGAATCATTGTTATTGGCCATAAATATATTGCTAGTATGATTCGTGAAAACGATCACGATTTTAGAAGTAATATTGGAGCTGGCGGAATAGGGAGAAAATTTGATCCCACTCAAGAATTTATAGAAGTGGCAATTAAATCGAGCAAAATTTTAAATCTAGATTATTGTGGAATCGATATTTTATTTGGCAAAGATAATAAACCAATATTATGTGAAGTGAACAGTAATGCTTTTTTCAAAGAATTTGAACGAATTACAGCAATAAATGTTGCAAAGATATATGTGGAATATATACTAAATAAAGTATATTAAAGGAAAATTATGGAAGAAAAAAATACAAATGTTGTTGAAAAGACTGAAAAATCTAAAAGTAAGAAAACTAAAATTGCTTTGATCACGATTATTTCTTTAGGAGTAGTTGCAATCATTACCGGAATTTGTTTATTTGTCATTCCTTTAGCTCAAACTGATAAATATGAATTAGCCATTAATGATAAAAATGTAATTGATAATTATCTAGGAGATAAAGCAATCGATACTTACGCTACAAAAACAGATGATGGAGAGTTATTAGATACTGCTGAAAAAAATGATGTATTTTACACTTTTAGCAAAGAAAAACAAGAAGTTCTAGCCGCTTCTAATTCAAGTTACAAAAAGTTTATGTTTTATTTTAAATTCAATTTTAAAATGAAAGATATAACTAATGCTGATTATGCTAACAACCATATTTATAGTGGAACTTTTGATATTTTTTATGGTGAAAATAAGATTACTACTGGAGCAACTTTATTGAAAGGAACGTATTTGAAAAAGAATATTTATACTGGAGATAATTTTAAAGATTTAACTTTTGTTATGACTAGTCCTGCAGGCCGGTATGCTAATTTAACTGATCAAACAAATAAGCAAAATTTAATACCTGTTGGATTTGATATAACTGATAATTATGTTATGACTTTCGGAATAAAATAAGAGGGATTTAGCTATGGATATTGTAGAAAGATTTAAAAAATATATTGCTTTTGACACGATGAGTAGTGAAACAAGTGGCACTCATCCAAGTTCTAAAAGTGAATTATTCTTTGGTGATATTTTAATTGCTGATTTACGCGAATTAGGTGTTAAAGATATATTAAAAGATGAGCATGGATATATTTATGCTCATGTAAATAATCACAAAGAAAAGACTATTGGTTTGATTGCTCATATGGACACTGCTCCAACAATTATTGGAGGAATTAAGAATCCTCAAATAATTGAAAAATATGATGGAAAAACGATTAAATTAAACGACGAATATTCTATGAATCCGGAAGACTTTACTGCTTTAAAAGAAGTTATTGGCGATGATTTAATGGTAACAGACGGCACACATCTTCTTGGCGGTGACGATAAAGCTGGTGTTGTTATAATTTTTGAATTTTTAAGTTATTACATCAATCACTTGGGTGAGTTTGATTATAATTTATCAATTGGATTTATTCCTGATGAAGAAATTGGCGAGGGGCCAATGTTCTTTGATGTTAAAAAAATGAATGCTAATATCGCTTATACTCTTGATGGCGGAACAATTTATGAAGCAAGCTGCGAAAACTTCAATGCTTCTAGTGCTGTTTTAACAATTCGAGGATTAGGAGTGCATCCTGGAAGTGCTAAAGGTGTCATGATTAATGCCGCTTTATTAGGCATTGAGTTTAACAATATGCTTCCATCTGAAATGGTTCCTAGCAAAACAGATAATTATGAAGGATTTATTCATTTAACAAGTTTTACAGGAGATGTTGAAAATGCAAAACTTGAATATATCATCAGAGATCATGATGAAAATCTTCAAAATGATAAGATAGAAATCATGAAAAAAGCAGCTGAAGAAATTCAAAAACGCTACCCAAAGTCCATTATTTCTTTAAAATTTAAAGAAGAGTACAAGAATATGAGAAAGCTTTTTATTAAAGATCCAACTGCAATTAATGTTATAAATAAAGCTTATGTTTTGAGTCGAACAAAAATAAAATATATGCCAATTAGAGGCGGAACTGATGGAGCAACCATTTCTTATATGGGTCTTCCTTGTCCTAATTTAGGAGTTGGCGATTTTAATCCTCATGGACGTTTCGAATTTGTCTCTCTTACGCAAATGAAAGCTATGGTAGACATAGTAAAAAATATATTCAAAGTAGTATTTTAATAAAGTCCTCAAAAAGGACTTTTATTTTTTGTCTGCTAAATAAGAAATAATTGATTTACGAGTAATAATGCCAATAAAGTGTTTTTGATCATCAAGAACAGGAACAAAGTTTTGATCAAAACTTGCCCCAATAATTTCGTTAATGTCAGTTAAACCATTAACTGAACCATAATCTCTATGACGAGGGACTTTTGTGATATTGACATCATTAAAATCTTCAAGTTTTGAAAAAGGATGAGACTTTAAGAAGAATAACAAGTCACCTTCGTCTAAAGAACCGATGTAACAGCCATCTTTATCTAAAAGAGGAACAACGGTAAAACGATAATGTTCAAAAACCTCAAGTGCTTGGCGAACACTCATAAAATCAGAAATATACTTTATTTGACTTTTTGGTGTTAAAAAATATAGGACATTCATATTTATAATTATATAATTCCTTAAGAATTAAAAAAAGTGTAAAATAAAACAAATTGGGAGTAACTACTATGAGACAAATCACTTGGAATGAATATTTTATGGCATTAGCTATGCTTAGTTCGTATCGTTCAAAAGATCCAAATACTAAAGTTGGAGCTTGTATTGCTGATGATGATCACAAGGTTGTTTCTATTGGTTACAATGGAATGCCTAGAAGTATTGATGATAACGATTTAAGCCGGGATAAGGGCAAAGATCTCAATAATAAATATCTTTATGTTTGCCACGCTGAATTTAATGCAATTTTAAATACAAGAAATGGCAGCGCTTTAAAAGGATGCACTTTGTATGTCACTTTATTTCCATGTAATGAATGTGCGAAAGCAATAATTCAAACTGGGATTAAAAAAGTTGTTTATATGGACGATAAATATGCTAATGACATTACAACTAGAGCTAGTAAAAAGATGTTAACACTATCTGGAGTTGAGTTAGAGCAATATAAAGAAGAAATTAAGGAAGTTTTATTAAAATAATGGATTCTTTAAAAGCAATTGAAGTCAAAAACTTATGTTTTAATTATGAAAAAGACGTTCCGATAATAAAGAACGTTTCTTTTAGTGTTAACAAAGGCGAATATGTCAGTTTAATTGGTCACAATGGTAGTGGTAAATCGACTTTAGCAAAATTGATTGCTTATTTAGATGAAGCCACTAGTGGAGAAATTTATATTGATGGTTTGAAGGCTGAAGACAAAAACGCATCGGCAATAAGAGAAAGAATCGGCATAGTTTTTCAAAATCCTGACAATCAATTTATTGGTTCAACTGTCGAAGACGACATTGCTTTTGGATTGGAAAATAGAAACATTGAACGTTCACAGATGGTTAAATTAGTTAAAGAATATGCTAGCGAAGTAGGTATGGAAGATTATATGAATAAAGAACCACAAGAATTGAGTGGTGGGCAAAAGCAAAGAGTAGCTATTGCCGGAATTTTATCTCTTGGTTTAAATATTGTAATTCTTGACGAAGCTACTAGTATGCTAGATCCGGAAGGTGTTGAAGATATTAATAATTTAATTATGGATATGAAAGCTGAAAATCATGATTTAACAATTATTAGTATTACTCATGATATGGAAGAAGCTTATTTAAGCGATAGAGTAATCGTTTTAAATAAAGGTGAAATTGTTGAAGATGGAACGCCAACCGACGTTTTTGCTGATGAAAAAAAGTTGCATGATATCGGTTTAGGCATCCCCTTTGTTTTAAATGTGAAGAATAAACTTAATGGAAAAGGAATTAAAGTTCCTGACGATATTAAGACGATTAAAGGATTGAGTGAATTTTTATGCAAATAAAATGCAATAACGTTAAATATTTATACAATCCTAAAGATATTACGGATAAAAACGCATTGAATGGCGTTTCTTTAACAATAAAGCAAGGGGAGTTTGTTGCAATTGTTGGTAAAACAGGAAGTGGCAAATCAACTTTAGTACAAACTTTTAATGGTTTACTTGAGCCAACTGACGGGTATACTCAAGTTGGTGATTTTATTGTCACTGGAAATAAAAAGTTAAAAAAATCATTGTTAAAAACAAAGTCTAAAGAATTTATTAAACTTAATAAAAAACAAAGTAAATTAAAGAAAGTTGTTGGGTTGGTTTTTCAATTTCCTGAATATCAATTATTTAATGAAACAATATTAAAAGATGTTATGTTTGGACCTAAAAATTTTGGTTTAACAAATGAAGAAGCAGAAAAAATAAGTCGTAAAACCTTAAAAGAGGTAGGAATTCCGGAAGATTATTTTGATAAATCACCTTTTGAATTGAGTGGTGGAGAAAAAAGAAGAGTCGGAATAGCTGGAATAATAGCTAGTCAACCTGATATTTTAGTTCTTGATGAACCTACTGCTGGTTTGGATACTAATGGGAAAAAAGAAATTCTTGACATGATTGAACAATATCATAAAGAAGGTCACACTATTATTGTTGTGACTCATGATATGGATTTAGTTATGGAAAGAGCAAGTAAAGTTTTTGTTTTAAATGATGGAGTTGTGATACATGAAACTACCCCAGATAAACTATTTAATGAAAACGATTTATCTTTATATTCTCTTGAGCAACCTGCTTTTTACAAATTTAAAAAAGAATTAAAAGAGCAGAGATTTGCAGGGGATATTGCAAAT
The DNA here is from genome assembly GCA_002399785.1 of Caryophanales bacterium UBA4855. Taxonomy (GTDB): domain Bacteria; phylum Bacillota_I; class Bacilli_A; order RFN20; family CAG-826; genus Onthovivens. The sequence continues at coordinate 13,129 of DHEH01000004.1, read as the reverse complement.
ATTAAAGATGTTGATAGCTTAATTAATTTGATTGTTAAAAGCAAAATTCATGGAGTAAAACATGAATAGTAATAATCTTTTTGGTAACTTAACTCATTACAATACATTTGTGCATAGAATGGATGCGCGATTAAAACTTTTTATAATGATTGTTTTAATGGTTGCCTGTTTTTTACCATACGGAATAAGTAATTATATAGATAATAGTGGAAATGTAATTAGTTCTAGTTATTATTCAAATCAATTTATGGTTTTAGGGTTGGTTGCGGTTGTTATTCTTACTTTAATGGCGTTTGCTAAAGTAAATATATTAAGTTTTATTAAATCTATGGGCGCTATGTGGTTCATGATGATTTTCCTATTAGTTATTATGGTTTTTATTCCTAAGACTGGTGACACAAGAATTTATTATGTAATGCATGATTTTGGCAATGGTTACGTAATATTTTGGGACGGTCTTCTTCAATGTGCTCAAATTTTTTTACGTTTAATTTTGATGATTGGTCTAACAATGGTTTTGACAACAACTACTCCTCCAATGCAAATAACCTATGCATTTGAATGGTATTTAACTCCTTTAAGGCTATTTCATTTTCCAACGCAGGTTGTTTCAATGATTCTTTCTTTAGCTTTAAGAATGATTCCAACTATACTTGACGAATCGCAAAGAATAATGAAAGCTCAAAGATCGAGAGGTGTCGATTTTGAACGTGGATTTGTTGCTTCAAAAATCAAAAGTATTGTTACTTTAATTGTTCCTTTACTTGTTAGTTGTTTTGCTAGAAGTGAACAATTAAGTTTAGCTATGTATGCTCGTGGATATGATCCATACGCTAAAAGAAGTAAATATAGAGTTTTAAAATTTCATTTTTTAGATTTATTGTCTTTAATTGGATGTCTTCTGATAATCGCTTTATTCATAACTTTATGTGTGCTATCGCAAGTTTATAAAATTAATTATATTGAACAATGGTTTGGAATTTCAGGAACCCGGTAATATGAAATATAAAATTGTATTTTCGTATGACGGAGCAAATTATTATGGCTTTGCAAAACAACCAAACAAAAAAACGATTCAAGGTGAATTAGAAAGAGTTTTTTCGTTGATTTTAAATCAAAAAATTATAATTAAGAGTAGTGGAAGAACTGATAGAGGAGTTCACGCTTTAGCTCAAGTTGCTGATTTTGAATGCGATAAAATTTTGGATAATAATAAAGTTTTACATCAAATTAATAAAGCCTTAAATAAGGATATTTTTGTAAAATCCCTTGCAAAGGTGCCTTTAAATTTCTCTAGTAGATTATCTAGTAAGAAAAAAGTTTACGAATACAGAATAAACATTAAAGAATATAATCCTTTAAAAAGAAACTATGAATGTTTTCTAAATAAACTATCTAATCTTGATGAAATGATTGAAGCTAGTCAATTATTCGTTGGAAAACACAATTTCAAAAATTTTACATCTAAAGAAACTGATGTTTTTAATTTTGTTCGTGAAATTTTTGAAATTAAAGTTAAAAAGACATCTTCTAATATTGTATTTACGTTTAATGGTGATGGGTTTATGAGATATGAAATTCGCAAGATTATGGGATTATTGATCGAGATTGGTAAAGGAAATATGAGCAAATATATTGTTTTAAAGAATCTAGACACCTCATCTCGACACATATTAATTTATCAAGCTCCACCACAAGGATTGTACCTAAAAAAGGTAATTTATTAGTTGTTTTTGCTAAAATTTTTAACTTACTTTTTAATAGATGCTTTTAAACTGTGCCAAAAAGGTTTAATATATACAAAATTATTTAAAGAAAAAGGAGAAAAGTATTATGGGTAGACATTTTGAAGTGCGTGCTGCGTCAATGGCTGCAACCGCTAAACAAAAAAGTGCAATTTATATGCGTGCCTCTAAAGAAATTTACATGGCCGCAAAAAGAGGAATTCCTGACCCTAGTGCTAACCTCGCTTTAAGAGCAGCAATTGATAAATATAGAAAGTCCTGTCCACGTGATGTTATCGATAGAGCCGTTAAAAAAGCTCAAGGTGGAGATGCAACCAACTATATTGAAGGTACATATGAAGCTTTTGGACCTTGCGGAAGTTTATTAATTGTTGATACTTTAACTGATAACTCAAATAGAGCTTTAGTTAATGTTAGAACAATCATTACAAGAAAAGGCGGACACTTAGGAAGTGTTGGCTACAATTTTGAAAATGCTGGTTTATTTGTTTTTGAATTCAGTGGAGCAAAATCTGATCTTGAAGATAACTTAATTCTTGGAGATGTTGATGTCAGAGAAATTAGTTTAGAAGACGGAATTGCTGAAGTTGTTGTTAATCCTTCTGACTTTGATAAAGCTAAAGAAATTTTAACTGGTATGGGTGTTGCTGATTTTGAAGCTGCACAAGTTACAAAGATTGCTAATGAGAGAATAACACTTGAAGGCGATGAATTAACAAGATTTAAGGAACTTCTTTCACAATTGGATGAATGCGAAGACGTTCAAGCCGTATATCATAACGTTGATTTATAGAACATTATTAAAATTAAGAGGCACTTTCTGTGCCTCTTTTTTGTTGTTTGGTTTTTTTCATTTAATCCATAGGATTATTAAGTTTTAGTGATAAAATATAAGCATAAAAAGGAGAACAACATGCGCAATTTAGATGTTAAATGGGCTGTCATTCCTTGTGCAGGAAATGGGACGAGATTTTTACCAATTACGAAGGGTATCGCAAAGGAGATGTGTCCTATTGTTGATCGCCCAACACTTGATTATATTGTTCAAGAAGTAATTGATGGAGGAGTTACCGATATCGTATTGATTGTTTCAGTTGATAAAGACGATATTAAGCGATATTACACTTACAATCCTGAATATGAACAAGAATTGATTGCTAAAGGAAAAGTTGAAGCTGCTAAATTAATTCATGAAGTTGCTACAAAGGCTAGATTTCATTATGTAACCCAATATGAACTTTTAGGTTTAGGTCATGCAGTTTTGCAAGCTAAAAAAATTATTGGAGATAATAATTTTATTGTTTGTTGTGGAGATGATATTTGTACTTATAAAAAAGATGAAGCTCCAGCAAAACAATTAATCGATGCTTTTAAAAGAAGTGAAGGAAACACCATCGTTGGTGGACAAACTGTTCCTCATGAAAATATTTGCCGTTATGGATGTATGGATATCAAGAAAGATTGTGGTTCGCATCTTTATGAATTAAAGGGAATTGTTGAAAAACCAGCCATAGATAAAGCTACTAGTGATTTAGCTAGTTTGGGAAAATGGGTTTTTAGTCCAAAAATTTTCAAATATTTAGAAAAAACTCCACGTGGAGCAGGAGGCGAAATTCAATTAACAGATGCAATTGCTTTATTAATGAAAGACGAACCTTGTTATTTTTATGATTTTGTCGGTAAAAGATATGATTGTGGCGATAAATTGGGATATTTAACAGCAATAATTGATGTTGCTTTAAGCCGTGAAGATTTAAAAGAAGGTGTAATAAAACATATTAAAAATTTAAAAATTTAATGTTATTTTCTGATGATAAAATCTCTAAAAAAGTAATATGTTTAATTAACCAAAAATTATATGCATAAAATAGCGAAAATATATGCTGATTATATATATAAAATATTTGCTTTATATAATTCAAAAGCATATAATAGTCCTCGACACGATTTCTAATAGTGAATTTTTGTCCCGGTAAGATGAAAAAAGTATTTGAAAGGAAATTGATTGTATGAACAAAGAAACTACAAATTTAAAAAAGGAAGAAATTACTCGTAAGTGGTATATCGTCGATGCAGCCGATAAACCTCTTGGTAGATTAGCAAGTGATATTGCTGTTTACTTAATGGGTAAAGAGAAACCATCTTGGACTCCAAACCAAGATTGTGGAGACTACATTATTGTTATTAATGCTGAGAAGGTTGCTTGCTCAGGAAACAACATTATGACAAACAAAAAGTACTACAACGTTAGTGGATATAACGGTGGTATGAGAATCAGAACATTGAAGGAAATGCTTGAACAATATCCAGAAGAACTTATGGAAAGAGCTGTTTGGGGAATGCTTCCAAAAGGCAGACTCGGAAGAGCTATGGCCAAGAAGTTATTCGTCTACAAAGGCGCTGATCATAAACATGAAGCACAAAAACCAGAGGTTTTGACCTTCAAAAATTTAGGAGGAAAGAACTAGTATGTCAACAAGAAAAGAATATTACGGAACTGGTAGAAGAAAGACCAGTGTCGCAAAAGTCTGGGTTATTAGCGGAACAGGCAAGATCGAAGTTAATGGTCTTGATGTCAATGCTTATTTCCCAATGCAAACTTTAGTTATGGATTTAAAACAACCTCTTACAGTCTTAGGTGCTGATAAGAAGTATGATATTAAAGTTACAGTTCTTGGCGGTGGTTACACTGGACAAGCTGGTGCTATCAGATTAGGTATTGCTAGAGCTTTACTTGCTGCTGGAGAAGATAGAGCAACATTAAAGACTGCTGGATTATTAACTCGTAATAGCAGAAGCAAAGAGAGAAAGAAATACGGTCTTAAAAAGGCTAGAAAAGCTTCTCAATTCTCAAAGCGTTAATTCTATTCAATTTTACTTTGGTATATTGGACAAGGGAAAACCCCTTGTCCTTTCATACCAATAAATTCTTGATTTTATGTTTTTTCTTCGGTATATTATGTAAGCGTTGATATATTAAAAGGTATGGGCCTTTAGCTCAGTTGGTTAGAGCGCGCCCCTGATAAGGGCGAGGTCGATGGTTCAAGTCCATTAAGGCCCACCATATAAAGACAAATTGCATATGACGCTTGGGCGCTTAGCTCAGCGGGAGAGCGCTTCCTTCACACGGAAGAGGTCATAAGTCCGATCCTTATAGCGCCCACCAATCACTTGCCTTCTTAGCTCATCTGGTAGAGCAACTGATTTGTAATCAGTAGGTGGCTGGTCCGAGTCCGGCAGAAGGCACCATTATAACGATTAAACGATACGATTTAGTGTCGTTTTTTTATTGCTTTTGTACGTCTAGATATGATGGTTTAAAATTTTGAGCACATTTTATTAGCGGACCAAAAAAATGAGATTTACCCCAAGACTTGGTACAAAAATTTTAAAAAAGTGCGGGCGCCAATCTTCTGCCGGCGGTTAAAAATGCCACTTATTAAAAATTTTTAGTTTTTTACCGTATGAAGAAAAATTTTGCATATATATTTTGTTAATTTATTTATAAATGCAAATTAATATTTTATAATTAGAGTATGGAAATTATTAAATTAGAACCTGCAATTAAAACATATATTTGGGCAGGACAAAAATTAAAAAAATATGGTAAGAAAATTGATGGTGATAAAATATCTGAATGCCGGGAATTATCATTTCATCCAGATGGATTAAGCAAAGTAGCTAGCGGTAAAGATAGCGGGAAATTCTTAAAAGATGTGGCATTGGCTAGGGATATTGGCAATTATGCATCTTCTTTTCCTTTTTTTCCAGTATTAATAAAACTTATAGATTCTGGTGATAATTTAAGTGTGCAAGTTCATCCTAGCGATGAATATGCTCTTAAAAATGAGAACTCTTATGGAAAAACTGAGATGTGGTATGTTATAGATCATGATGAAGGTTCCGGACTTTATGTTGGTTTAAAAGATGATTCTAATGAAATTGAAATTAAAAAGAATTTAGAAGACGGAACGATTCTTAATAAGTTAAATTTTTATCCCGTCAAAAATGGTGATTGCTTCTTTATTAAAAGTGGAACGATACATGCAATTGGTAAAGGGGTAACTTTGATTGAAATCCAACAAAATTCTAATTTAACATATCGTCTTTACGATTATAATAGGACGGATTCTTCAGGTAAAAAACGAGAATTACATATTGATAAGGCCTTAAAAGTCATTGATTATAAAAGATATGTTCCAATTAGATTTGATGGAAATTTAGTTGGAAAATGCAAATATTTTTCTAGTTATGTTTATGATGTTTCGGATTTATCTGAGGTTTCGGCATCAATCGACTCATTTGTTTCGATTACATTTTTGTCTGGTGAAGGTTTGATTAATTTGATTCCTTATAAAACCTATGATACTTTCTTTATTCCGGCTGGTCAAAAAGGCTTAATTAAAGGAACTGGTCGATATATTTTAACAACTATTGAAAGATAAAATTTAATTTTTCACAATACTTTTGTATAATAGACGTATTATGAAAAACAAATATACCAAAATTTTACTCCTTTCAGCACTAAATATACTTTTAGTAAGCTGTGGAGGAACCAACAAAACGTTTGATGTGGCTAGTTATGGCAAAGAATTGTCTTTCACGGGAGATTCTTTTAAAGTCATGCAACTAACGGACATCCATTTAACAAAGAGTGCTGATAATATCAAAGTGATGGATTATTTAGTAAACAACATTAAAACAGTTAATCCTAATTTAATTGTTTTTACTGGTGATACATTCATGAATGCTGATTCATCGATTGTCGATTATTTTGTTAAAAGAATTGATGATTGTAATGTTCCTTGGGCTTATACCTTTGGAAACCATGATTTCCAAGGCGACTACGGAGAAAATTATATTAGCCAAAGAATTCAATCAACTTCCACAAAAAACGCGCTATTTATTGATAATTATGGCGAAGACGGCTTAAGTGGACATACCAATTATTATATTAATATTAAATCCGGAACAGACGTTGCTTATCGTCTTTATATGATTGATGGTGGCAATGATGTAAATGTTTCTTTCGGAATAACTGGTGAATACGATTATATAAAGGAAGATCAATTACAACATATCACAAAAATTAATACAACTTTAAATGATGGTGCAACTGGATTAGCTTTCTTTCATATTCCTTTATTAGAAATGCAAACTGCATGGAATACATGTAAAGATGATGCAACAAAATGCATTGGCAAGAACGAAGAAAAATCTTGCCCAAGCTATAAAAATTCTGGAGCTTTCGAACATTTTAAGGCTAACGGAATAAAAGGATATTTTTGTGGTCACGATCACGATAATTATGCATCAATTGATTATGATGGATTAATTCAAACTTACGGAGTTAAATCAAGTGATCTATGTTATTTAGACTTAGATATGCCGGGTTATACAACAATTAATCTTCATAGTGATGGTTCTTTTGCTTTAGATGATATAGAAAAGGTGTTTGTTAAATATGAATAATGTTAAAGTTAAAAATAATATGTTTACTTCGATGACAGTTATATTAATTGTGCTTGTTATTTTTGGAATTGATTGCTTTTATAAATTTTTTGGTTATGTACTAGCTTTTATTTCTGGATATGCGCCACAATCAATCGTTAATATTACTGTTATTTTAGGTTTATTTATCGGTGTTTATTTTTCTATCCTTGTTTTGTATGGCGTTTTTATTAAGAAACTATCGGTTAAAGCCTCTTTAATTAATCATTTTGTTCTTGGTGGCTTAAGTTTAGTTTCTCTTATTTTATTTATAGTTAATTACGCTTACATTGGCAAAGTATTTAGTGGTTTATTTACTAATCAATATTACGACAAAAGTTTTTTTAGCGGTTTTTGTATTATGATTTTAATGGTGACTTATTCGACATGTTATTTTGTGACGCATTATAGAGCCAAAATTGAGCTTCCTGAAGTATTGGCAAGTTTTGGTCCAGTTAATAATCATAATGGTAAATTTGCTGCTCCTATTATCATTTTAGGTTTATTCTTCTTCTATAATGTTGGTGGAGCTTTTGTGTTTGGATTATTTACTTTACCAACTCATAATGTTTTAGCTTATTTCTTTGTTTTAGAGATTTTATTAGTTTGTATTTTTGATTATATTTGGTTTTTACTAAATACAAATAAAAACAGATTTATACTTAATGTAGTTGGTATTTCTCTTAATGTTTTAACGATTGTTTTATTTATTATTTATGAAAGTTTTAACTACGGAATTTTGTTTAGTGTTTTAAAACCAATTGTTCCTTTAGATAACGCTTTAGCTTATGATATTTACCCAGTACTTTTAATAATTCATGTGGGATTGGCGCTGGCTTTCGGAATATTTAAGCTTATTAAAAACTTGAAAAGTAAAAAACAAACAGAACAAACTAATTAAAAATGTACCTATCAAATTAGGTACATTTTTTTAGAATAATTGACTTTTTGAAGTATAGATATAATCAGTTCCTGTATCGTCTTTACTTGGACGATATTTTAAATTATTTGTTTCACTATGATTCGACCAATTTGAATTGAAGGCATCATATTCATCCATTTGCGTTTGAATATCTCCAACACCAACAATATTTTGATTACTAGCATCAAGATTAAAGGCGACTGAGCCAATCACAATATTAAAATTGGTATAAGCATTTATTCTATCTAATAAGAATGTTGATTGATCATAATAAATATCAGCATAAACGTTCATTAAATTTAATATTTTTAAGTAAGCTTGATATTTTCCGTTTTCAATAAATTTAAAATATTTAAACATATCGAAGAAATTTAGATCCATATCTCCTCCCATGGCACTAACTATTTGTGAGTAAAGGTCAGGAGCACCCAAGGTAAAATCGATTAGATAATATAAGATGTCATTTAACATTTCTTGTTGTGTAGTTTTGAAATAAGTATAAGTGGTGGTATTAGATTTATCTTTCCAACTATTAAAAAGTGTTGCTCTTGATTGTTCATGATAATGTTTATTTTGATAAATATAGGCATCCGTATCTTTAATAATGTATTTGGTGATTCTTGAATCATAACTTCTAGAAGTGTTCCAGGTATTAGTTGACCAATCGCCTTCTTTATTATTGTTGATGATGAGGTATCCTTTAATTTTATAAAGGCCATTTGCATCTAATTCATCGCCAACTGATAAATAAACATCGACACTTGCGTTGATATCAACACTCATAAACCAAGAAACGACACCAGTTGTTTTAGCAGTTAAATTACCGCTCATTTTATAAGCTTTTTTCTCAGTAGTAGCTATTCCAACTTTAGTTAATAGAGGGAGTGTAGTTAAATCTACTTGGCCGATGCTATCACTAAAAGAGATTTCACTGCTTTTATCGCTATATGTAGTGAGAGAAGCAGTGAAATCTCCAGTGCAGCCGTCATAATTAATATCTTTAAGAGTTAATTGAAGATATTTATTATCTGTTGGATTTAAGTTAATAGTGCACTTTAAAGAACCCATCGATGAGAGATCGGAGTTAATAATATCAAGATTTAATTTGGTGAAATCGATGCTTAAGTCAATTATGTAACTTGAAGTGACTTCAATCTTAATTGCATCGCCTAAACTTGTTAAACATTTCATAACATTATCGTAATTAGCTTCGATCGAGCTTGTGCTTTCAACTTTTTCACCAATTAAGTTTTGAATTAAAGGGATGTAGTCAGAAATATAAACGTAAAGGAGATTACCGCTATTGATAGCAGTAACCTCCTTTAAAGATTCGACAAGAGCAGTTTTAGTTGATAAAACACGCAATTTATCGTTATATTCTATATTTACACTTGCATCATTATTGATATCAAATTCTAATTTTGTATTTTCAGTTGCAGTTGAATCGGTAACATTAAAGAGGCCAGAAATCGAACCTTCTGGCATGAGTGGATTTAATTGCACATTGGTCCACCCATCAATATTTAGTTGCCTCGGATTATCGCCTGGGACCGGCTAGGGAGCCGGAAACCTCCAAAGAACTCAAGGCTGTTCCGCTTATTAATTTAATAATAGCGTCAACAGTGCCATCCATTACTTTATAATTGATAGCGATGTCATCACTAGCAATTATTGGATTATTATAATCTCTAAAATTAAAACTAAAATCAATAGTTCCGTAACCTTCTGTTTGATAATTTGCATGAATTGATAATAATTCATTTGCAGAATCAAGAACTAGATTGATTGAACCGTAATTTCCACCAAATAAGGTTGTATCGATAGCAACATTAACTAAATTTTTATTGCTGCCATCGCTTTTTACTGTGATATATTTATCTAGATTCGACATTGTATCACCTTTAAGAATGTCCCAAATTTGTCCGTTTGTAACATCTAATAAATTATCTAATGTAGAAGTCATGCTGTCGAAAGACATACTGACTTCTTTAGAAGCAGATCCTCCGATCATTCCATAGACTAATGTAAATATATCGAAGAATTTACCTTGTGTTAGACTCATTTTTGATTCAGTGATTTCTTTATTTGCACCCCAATAATCAAGATATAAACTTTCTTCTTGATAAGTAGCACTCAAATTATGTTCTATTCCGTTGATGCTTCCGCCAGCAGTAATGTTATATAAACCTAAATTCTTGCCTTTGATAGCACTTACAGCATTTTCGACTGTATTAAGAGTAGAAAGATCGATACTTTCCATTGAATTTACATCACCATCAATTGTTCCGTCAATAGTGAAAAATTCTTTTGAAGCATTTTCTTTTGTATAGCTAATCGAATAGTTTGCACCAACAGTTTTTGAATCAATAATTTTATAAATCGTGTTATAAAGAGGGTTAGCGATTTCAAAGTTAGCATATTCGGAAAAATCACCATATGTATCATTAACACTGCTGACATGAGTTCCAAAATCAACTAAATTAACGGAAAAATCGATTGATGTAATATATACTTTTCCATCGGTTTTGGTCTTGTGAGTAACTGGTAAATCTTTGATTGATAAGCTGTTTAGTTTTCCACCTTTTAAATCAATATTGATTGTAAAATCTTGATCAGCAAGTTTGCTTCCGAAAGCTTTTGCATTAATTGTAAGAGTCATCACCTCATCATTAATTGTTAAATTGCGAATAAATTTTTTATATGCGCCCCAATTTCCTTCCATAATTTCATAAATTGGTGAATCACCTAATATTGTTGAAACCATATTTAAAGCAGTATTGGCACTAACTGAATCATCTTTAAACATTGTGGACGTAATATTTTTAGTTAAGTCATCAATTGTAGAGTCAGAAATAAATCCTTTAGCTAAATTGGATCCAACCTTAAAATAAGTGTTGTGATTGTCATAACGAACACTCACTGAACTATTGAAAGTTTCATTTTGAACTAAACCGATATCATAAATAGCGCCATCATTGATGGCTTTAGCGCTAGATAAATCACCTTTGAAATATCCATCAAATGTTCTTGTTGTAATATTGATTCCATTAACATCTTCTTTTAAAGAGAATGCTAAATTTGTATCGAACTTCTTTTCGTCAATTAAACTAGCAACAGTTGTTAAAGCGTTAGTGGTGCAATCAAGATTGTTATTATATGAATCTTCATCTACATCGCTTACATAACCAGAATCGCTAATGTCCATCAAAATATCGCTTGATAAATAAATCTTAATGCCATTAATATCAATTTCGTAAAGTTCAACAGCAGTTAAAAGTCCGTTTTCATCGCACTTAAAAACAATATGTAAATCTTGATTAATTCCAGCATCTTTTAATAATGAAGCAGGAACTACAATATTAAATGAATAAATTCCATCAATTGGAGTTTGATCTAAATCTGATGTTTGGCTTAATGAACCGACAAGATTTAAGCCTGTCGAAAGAAGGCTTGTAATGTCGATATTTTTAATTAAACTGTAATAATTACGAACGCTACTTAAATCAACTCCAGTCATTGTTTGAATGGTTGGAAGAAAATCTAAAACGTCATCAATAACTTTTCCGCTTATTGAATATTTAGTTGCTTCAACGCCTTCTTGATCACTTGGCTTCCAATCTAAAAATAATTTTCCAGTTCCTTGTGATTGAAAACCAATTGTTTCATCAAGTTTAGTTGTGTACTTAGCATTTGTTGTGTTATCAAGATATTTTATGTTGATATTGCCATTAAATTTAGCGGCAAGATCGTCGCTAGTGATGTTGTTTTTGTGCGTCGACATAAAGACTTTATAGTCCATTGCGCCCTTATAATTTACTTGCAAAGCTTCACTTTTTGTAGCGCCTAACCCTTCGACATTTAAAAGTAAATCATTGAATTTTAAATTTGATCCTGAAAGGTAATTAAAAAGATTATTTTTTATTTTATCAACAGCTTTTTGTTCGTCTGTTAATTCGGTTCCTCCAGGTAATAGCGAAGTATGGTTGTTATCGTTAGAACCATTGTTCACCATAAAATAAATAGTGCTGGCGGAACCTGTTAAAGCGATAGTTCCAATCAAGCCAGTTGCAATTAATTTTACAAAACTTTTCATATTTTTTTCCTTCTTTTTTGACAGTATTCAAAGAGGCAATTTTGAAAAATATTTATATAAATGTGAGATTGAATACTAAATTTAGGGTATTATAATATACCAATCTACAATATAACCATTCATACGTAGTATGTCAAGTAAAAAAAGAGACCTAAAAGTTCATAAAAGGATAATCTAGTATTAAAAACTATGTGTCCTAGTATATATGATTTAAGAAGACAAATTATGTCGATATAATCGACATAATAATCATTTTTAATATTTTTTAAAAATTGTTAAAAAAATGGATTACTTTTTGATATAATTTATTTGCTGCGAGTATGGTGAAACTGGTATACACGTAAGACTTAGAATCTTATGCTTCACAGCATGGGGGTTCAAGTCCCCCTACTCGCACCATAAAGAAAGCATAGGTTTGATACGCTAGAAATAGCTAATCAAGCCTTTTTTTGAGCCAAAAATTAGGGGTTCGAACCTCTATATCGAATGTTTATCGTCATAATTTTTAAATTTGAGCCTGCATTAGCAGGTTTATCTTTTACATAAAAAACTTTTTATGACACAAAAAACTTTTTATTTTTATATTTAATAGTTCAAATTAAATATCATTAAATATCATTAGATATATTGTAAATCTTTTGCTTTTATCCTATAAAATAAATGTTATTTTTGTTTGAAAGGATGCATATAATGGCAAAAATTTTTAATTGTTAAGTTCAAACTCTAATGCAATAAAATACCGAAAATGATATAGTGTCGAATCTAATGCAATAAAGTTAATGTTTTTAACGTCTTTTATATGTTGTTTTTGATTAAAAACATTTTAGTTTAAACACTAAAAAGTGATTTGAATTTACTAGTTTTCAAACCTAATGCAAT
>DHEH01000016.1 GCA_002399785.1 Caryophanales bacterium UBA4855 | reverse complement strand
TTTCAAATTCATATATCGGCTTTTTATATATAAATCCATTAGTCTGAAAATGATAATGATAAAAAAAGCCGTTTTTTATCTGAACATTCGTTTCAAGAACGGTTATCAAAAAAGTTTCTTTTGTGTTATAATCCATTACAGTTGTTAAACAGATAAATTTGTAAAGTTCATCATTAAACGGCTCAATTTTCAGTTCTATTTTAGAACCAATTGGCATCCAATCTGTCATATTGTAATTGATTCTTAACTGACCTGTTTCTTTAATCGAAATCCAATCGCCAAGCAATTCGTCTGCACTTACAATACTAAGCTCATAAAAGGTTTCGAATTTTAATCCGTTTAAAATTGCATTAAAAATATCTGTTACATAAATCTTATTTTCAAGTTGCTCATAGATTATTCGTCCAATTTTCTTGCGATCTTGATTTAAGAACAATTTTGATTGTAATACTTGATTAAGATCATTAGACACTAAATTAAATCTGTTAGAATTAATTGACTCAAATATTTTTATGAATAAAGCTTTGTTTTCCTGATTCAGTACACTGTTTAAATTTAATTCGTTAAAACTGCCATATCTGAGCTTTTCGTTAAATTCAGATAATAATACATTGTATTCTAAAGGCATTAATTCTTCAAATTCAGGATGGTTTAGCAATTCGAATAGAATGAAAAATACAAATTTTCGTTCGGTAAATGTCTGGTCAAATATTCTTAATATATTCATTTTTAGATTTTATGAAAGCAAATAATACTTGTGAATTTCTTTATTTAAAAAATGAATCAAGACTTTCTTTTTTCGCTTTTTGATACTTTTCGATATCAGTATTTAAAAATCCACTTTCTTTTAAAAATTGCAATGGATCTTTTATATTCAATATATCATCTATTGCCTTTTGCTTGTCTTTTTGTTTATTAAAATAAGATTCAATTATTTTATATCCAATCCAATATCCTAAATCATTTGGTCTGTCATCTTTTTTTGAAGTTCCATACAACCAATCTTGATAATCGGTATTTTTTAATCTTGTTACAAATTCTTGGCACAATTTATCTTGATTTTGCGCTCCATATTTATACGAAAACTGATTAATTGATTCTCCAGAAATAAGTTCGCCAATAAAATCTGCACCACCTTCCATCAAACACCATTTTAAGAGCATGTCTTTACCAGTTATGTTTTGCTGATAATGAATTAGTTCGTGCGCAATTAAGCCCGAAATTCCATCTAGATTTTGAAGCTTTTCAATTCCAATAACAACTCCTTCAGGAGCAGAGGTTCCGCCTGAATTAAATCTTCCGTAAACAAAATAAATAGGAGGAAATTTTGCTTTTGGATACCAATATTTTAATGAGCTGTAAATAGCTCTCACTCTTTTTTCTTTAGAAGAAAGACCGTCTAAAACATTTCTCGAAGACTCATAATCTACTTTTCTTTTTTTTACAACTGTAAAAAGAGAGTCAGCATTAATAATTCTGTTGTCAGTAAAAGCTTTAACTCCAGGAGAACCTTTTTGAATGTATTCCACAAATGGATTTCCTTTTGATTTGTCCATTTTGTCAAAAGCTATCCAGAAATTATCTGAATCTTTAGTTTCAAATACTGCATCTAAAGGATTGTCTGAGAAATTACTTTGTCCAAAAACTGGAACTTGAATGTAAATTATGGCAAATAGAATAATAAATTTAAGCTTCATGGGATTTCTTTAAAGTTGTTATCTGTATTTTTCTAAAATTAAACACATTAGAAAAATATTCTTTCTCTTTATCTTCTAGAATTAGTAAACCGTTACAATACGTTATTTCAAATCTGGCACTTTCTAGAAATAAATGTTTTAATCTATAATTATAATCGAGTTCTTTCTCAATCTCGCGAATGATGTTTACAGATTCTTCTTGCTCAATTTTAAACCATTCACCTATTTCTATTGTTTTTTTGATGCTAAAAGGCAGTTCTACATCATCATTTTTCCTTTTAAATAAACTCAAGCAAAAATGATAAACCTTTTCTTCTGGCACTAAAAGCGTTTTTTTATCAAAATGCAGATTATACGTAATGCTAAAATTCGTTTCATCTTTGAGTTGAACACTAATTTTATTTACTTCATTCACAAAAATGGTTGAATTCGAGAAAGCATCAGATTTGTGATTGAAACACTCTGATAAAATTTTTAAATTTTCGATAATTGGTTTATCCATTACGCAGGAAGATTGATTTTTCTTAGCACTTATTATAGCAAATCTTGTTCGACTTTGATCTTATTTGTTTTTATCAAAATCATCTGGCCATAATCCAAATTTAACCATGTTACCACGATATTTTTCTAGCTCTTTCTCTTTAACCAACTTTTCCCATTCTTCATTTTCCATAGATTTTTGATAAAAAGAGGATACTTTTTGTGATTTTGAATAATTATTACTCTCAATTTTTTTGTTGATTCTAACTTTTTGGTCGGAAGTTAAATTAACAGCAATCTGTTTCCACAAATCGGATATTGGATTTTTTTCAACAAGTTGAGCCAATAATTCTATTTCCTCGTAATTCAAGTTTTTTGGAAAATCTTCTGGATTAAAATCTTTCATAAAATATTTTGTTTAATTCTCTATTGTTCATCAAAAAATTCATAACCAGAACTCGCTAAATATCCTTTTCTACCGTCTGGTAATTCAAATCTGGTTTTGAAATTTATAAAACGTTTCTTTGCGTGGTAAAAGACTTATATTTTAAATTTTGCTCTTTAAAAATTAATTCCTTAATAGAAGTATTCATTGTAAAATAAGTAATACTTATAAAATCTCCAGTTTCGATTTTCTGGTAGTCCCTTTCATAAATAGAAACGTTTCTGTATTTCTCTTCAATTGGAGAATAAATTGTTATTTCATGAGAAATTGTATCCGAATCATAGCCTTCATGAGTTATAATCTCTTTTTTTAAAACTTTCACATTTCCCTCTATCTTTTTTTGAAAAAACAAACCTCGTTTTCTTTCAACAACTGTTATCAATGCTTGAATGGTAATATAGATCCAGAAACCAAAAACTACCAATATCATCAAAATTGCAAACCCTTTGTCTTCATTATCTTGCTTTTGTACAGCTAGATAAATTAGATAAATTGGCAGAACTATAGAAAAGAGAGCCAAAAGAAATAACAACACGTATCCTTTTTTCAATTTTCGTTTAAGAAATTTTATATCCTCAGTATTTAATTCTTTAATTTCTAGAATTTCTTGCATTGAATGACTTACTATTTATATACGCTAATATAAG
>DHEH01000009.1 GCA_002399785.1 Caryophanales bacterium UBA4855 | reverse complement strand
ATAATAATTCAAGATAAAGGCCTCACAATTTGTGAGGCCTTTTAATTACTTTGTTTCTTCTTTAACGTTAGCTTTTATACCGGTTGAGAGGACCTTTGCAAGGGCTTTTGAATATAAGACCTTTTCTTTATCCCTATTTGGTTCAGTTGATTTTTTATATATTTTCCAATATTTTGAATCACAAGTTTCGACTTCGCTTGAACTCTTATCAATAAGTCCTTCGATAAGAACATAAACCTTTAATGAGTCTTGATCAGCAGGTTTATAAATGTAATTTTTAACATCTGGAGAAACATTTTTAAGTTCGTTTCTTGCTTCTTCAAGTGTTTTAGTGAAAAAAGAAATATATATTTTATCGCTCATATATTCACAATACGCGCTCTTAGATATCTTTTTAGGATCAATAATAATTTTGTCTAACAATTCTTCTGCAGCTTTGAAATCTTCGACTAAAAGATGTTTATAAACTGTAAGCATATTAAGTTTAGCAGTATAGTCGGTAATCTCATCAAACACTTCTACTGTCACATCTTTTTCACCCATAAATTCTTTACCAACAACTCTAAGATATTCGTTGTAAGCAATAACGTTTACTTTTTTGGTTAATAAAGTCATTCTGTATCCATCAGTTGTACTATCGATATGGGCTGGGAAATAATCATATAAAGCAAACATAAGACCAATTGTAGCAGTAACAATAACTCCATATTTTAATATAGCCATTCCTACTCCCATTGTTGACGAAGTAGAGATAAAAATGTAAACGATGTAGAATGCAACTGCTTCTAATAAAAAGAAAACCAATGGAGCAATAATGCTAATCATTGGATTAGCTTTTTCTTTTTCAGGAGTCGCAATAGTTTCACCAGTTAAACCATCAAAATTAACAGGGAATTTAAATTTAAATTTTTCTTTTCCATCGACCATAGTTTTATAGATGCAAAAACCAAAGATATTAAAGGAAAGAATTTTATATCCACCAATTTTATAACCAATTAAATGGCACAATTCTAAAACGATACCATTTATAATGATACCAACGATTAAAGCAATTAATATAAATAACACTACTGCCCATTGTTTGCTGTTAAATGCAGTAGGTAATCCATTCATCAATACAGTAACACCAACTACAATAGCGATAGCTAACATCCCTAAGTACACTAGTATACTTAATCCGTCTTCTTTACTCATAAACATTCTCCTTTTGTTAATTTCAACAAATGTGTAAATTAATGCGAAGAATTATTGTATATAATAACATAACTATATTTTTTAATTTAATAGAAAATAATTTTTTGTTATCGAATCAATAATTCTTTTATTTAAAAATAAGCTTAATTTGTGATAAATAGTTTTTTTGTTTTCTTCTTCATCTTTAAAATAATAAAACATCTGTTCGTTGATCGCGCTCGCTAAAAAGCGTGATTCTTCCTTTTTTTGAGTAGAGGTAATTTTATAAAAAGAGAGGTAATTGGCAAAGGATTTTATTAAAAATGACAAAATAAATTCTTTTAAAACAGGAGATGCATTTGACTCAAAAACATCTCTATTAAAATCATCAGCATATAAAAAATCTAAAGCTTGAGTAAGAATCTCTTCATAAGTTGGCTTATCATTAACTTCAAGTTTTTTCTCATAATAAATTGAATAAATTAATTCATATATGTTCTTATAATGATAATAAAAAGTTTGTCTTTTGATGCCTAAAGTATTACAAAGCAAATTGACATCAATTTCATCAATCTTATAAGAATCAAGAAGTTTAAGCAATTTATCTTGCAGAACTTTTTCCGTGTTCTTCATTTTCAATCTCTCCTTTTATTTCAGTTTCTTTTTGCTTATATTTACCTTTTGTATTTCTATAATTGAAAAAGAAAATTGTTCCCATTATTAACGCACAAGTAGACACCATAACTATAATAGTAACGATTCCAACTGTATCGAGAGTTCTTGGAGCAGTCGTTCCAAATAATTTCAGCCAGTTTGTTGTTTCGGATTCTGAAAATATTGACCGCATAAATAATCCAAAGGACAATAAGACAGATCCGCCAAAAACAATCGAACGATATAAATTTAATTTAAAGGCAACCTGTAGCAACACAAATACAGAGGCGATTGACATAAAGTAAACGCAGATAGTGCTTAGATAATTAGAAGGACTATTAATAAATAAACCAGTTTTTGCTCCAAAGAAATAAACAAACATATAGAAAAACATGATTATAATGGAAATAATTGCTCCATTTGGACCTGCTTCTTTGAAAATATTATATAAGAAGTTTCCTTTAATTCGCTCGTTATTAGGTTCAAGAGCTAAGAAGAAAGCAGATAATCCAATCGTAAATAATTCCCATGCATAGAAGTTATTTGGTGAGAATGGCCACAAGAAGCTTTCGGCTCCAGCGCCAGGGTTATTAGCATAGGTTATTGTTCCAAAAATAATAAAGAATAAATTAAGTAAAATACTAAATATAGTTTTTGTTAAGAATAAGGAACATGTTCTTTGAAGATTGTTTATAACTCTACGTCCTTGCGCAACAATTTCTGGAAGTTTTCCAAAATCATCATCAATTAACATTAAATTACATATATCTTTACAAGCGTTGCTTGCGCTATTTACTGTAATAGAAACATTAGCTTGCTTTAAACTAAGAACATCGTTTATACCATCCCCAAACATACCTACAACGTGTTTTTTCTCTTTTAAGGCAAGTACAATGGCTTCTTTTTGTTCTGGAGAAACTCTTCCAAAAACATTATATTTATCAACCAAATCAGGAATCTTTTTAATTGGAACGTTTTCTAAAGAAATGTATTTGTCAGCATTTTTTAATCCAACAATTTTTGCAACCTCGCTAACAGTTAATGGGTTATCACCACTAATTACTTTTATATCAACATCGTTATTGCCAAACCAACCTAATATTTCTTTAGCATTTTTTCTAATGTGATCTTGAATGACAATTAAACCTAAACATGTCATCTTGGCAGGTAATTTTTGATTTTTAATTGAATCTTTAGAAAAACCAACTACCAACACTCTGTATCCCATTTTAGAATAATCTTCGACTTTTTTATTTATTTTATCGTTATCTATTAAAGGAACATATCCAAAAGCGCCAACACAAATGGTTCCAACCTTTTCTAAAGTTGTAGCACTATACTTATTAACCGAATTAAAGGGAATAACTTCTGAACTATCAAATACATTTTTAAGTCCAAATTTTTCTTTTAAAGCGACTCCTGTAAAGTTATTTTCATTAATTGCCCAATTATAAGACTTCATAATTGTCTCAAATAAAGGGTTTTTGACAAATTGAGTATCAATTACTTCATATGTATAAACAGACATGGTTCCATCAGTAATTGTTCCTGTTTTATCTATACACAATGTATCAATTCTTGCTAATGTTTCAATAGAATAAACATCCTGACATAAAACTTTTTTATTAGCTAAAGAAATTGCTCCTGCAGCTAATGAAGTTGATGTTAATAAGTACATTCCACTAGGAATCATCGATATTAAAGCACCGCTTAATGATAATATCATGGTTTGTAATTCCGAAAATGTTGGGTTTCTACCGGCGAAATTAATTGTTGAAAATTGAACAATATCAACAATACCGAAAATTACGACAACAACTGCAATTACCTTAAATAATGCATTAAGTTGAACAAACATTTGTGATTTTGGTGCTTTATAATCTTTACTTTTTTGTTGTAAAGTTTCGATGTAATTGTCGTCACCAATTGAGTTTATTCTAGCAAAAATTCTTCCGTGAGAAATATACGTTCCACTTAAGATTTTGTCTTTTGGTTTCTTATTAAGCGGAAGCGATTCACCAGTAACTAAAGCCTCGTTTACACTACAATTTCCAAATACAACAATTGAGTCACAAGGAATTTGGTCGCCATCACGCAAAATAACAATATCATCTAAAACTAATTCGGAAGGATTAATATTGGTTTCTATTCCGTCTCTAATTACTAAAGTTTTTTCTTTATTTAATAAGGAAAGTTTATCAAGAAGTCTTTTGCTTCGAATATCTTGAACTAAACCGATACCTAGATTTAATAAAAGAATAACTAAAAATACACAACTTGAATATAATTGAAAAGACAAAAGTATGACTCCAATTGCAGCTAACAAAATATTAAAAAAAGTAAAAAGGTTCTTAGCAATAATATGCCAATAAGTATTTGAGCTTTTATTTTTACTTTTATTCGTCAATCCATCAGCAATACGTCTTTCTACCTGTTTATGAGAGAGTCCAATATCATAATCAGCTTTATAACGCGTAATATTCTTTGGCTTGTGCCAAATATTTTCTTTTATATTTATTTTTTTCTTCATCTTTACTCACTTCTTAAGGCTTCAACAGGATCTTTCTTTGCGGCAAATCTTGCTGGCAATAAACCGCTTAAGAACGATAACAAAACCGAAATTGCAACAAGAGCTAAAACATGGAATACATTTAAAGTGGCAATACTGCCTAATCCATATGTTGGATAAAGAGAATTCAGTATTTGATTTATAGGAATAGTTAAGAAGAAAGAAACTAAACATCCGATCAATCCACTAAAAGCACCAATTAAAACACATTCAGCTTGGAATAAACGCCCAACATCTTTCTTTCTAGCGCCTATTGCACGTAAAATACCAATCTCTTTAGTTCTTTCAATAACAGAATTATAAGTAATAATTCCAGTCATAACACAAGAAACAACCAACGAAATTGAAGCAAAAACAATTAATACAGCTGAAATAATCGTGATCATCTGCGATATAGAACTAGTAAATTCTGAAACATAATCAGTGTATTTTACTTGTTCAATTTTACTTGCTGCATGATTTTCGTCACCTTGTTTTATAACATTAAAAGAATCTAAGGCTTCCAATAATTTTGATTTACTTGTTAGATCTTTAGGGAAAATCACAAGACTATTGATTTCTGAATAAGTATTAGCATAAGCGGATAAACCAATTATGGCTTTAAGGAAGTCTTCATCGCTAGTTGATGGTAAGAAAGCCTTTAACATATAAGTAGATATATCACTCATGTTTTGTAAACTTAATTCTTTTAATTCATCAGGAATTAAATTTAATCCTTCGTAAGTTGCATATGATAAAAAATTGCTAACACTTATTAATTCATTCCAATAGAAGTTATGAATATCAAAATCGTTTCCGATAATAGTATTTAAGTTTTTGGTAAAATTAGTAACTTCTTCACCTTGAAATAAAGTAGTTAAATCTTTTGCAACATCAGTTCTAGTTTTTCCATCTTTTAATTCCCAAGAATCAGCAATATTATTCGCTAATGTACCGCTTTGGTTTTTTGTAACCATATAATCTTGAAGTTCTTTTGTAAAACATAGTCCGTTTGCCATCGTAGATAAAGTGGAAGTCTTTTTAGGTCTTAAAATACCAACTATTTCACATTCCATACCATTATCACTATCAAACATGGCTTTATTATTAACAGAACCATCATCATTTAATAATTTCGCTTTATAATAATAAGGAGCAGTGTTGTTATCTCCTAAAGCAATTTGATCATAATAATCGTCAAAACCAAATATTTTATATTTTTTACCTAAAACATCATTCCAACTAATTGGTTTAACATGTTTTGTGCTGGTTGCATCTTGGACATCTTCTTGAACATCACTATTAGCATAAAAACCTAGTCTTCTTAATGTAGAAAAAGAAACTGAGTTAGTATTATCTACAACCAATACAAGTTGATTCTTTTCTTTTGGGTAGTTTCCAGCAATAACGTCATAAGTTTGAGTAATGTACTTTTCTTGTCCGTATAATTCATGAAAAACAGTAGTTGGTAAACCAGTAACCGAACCAATTACACTATTTATACTGCCAGTTGAAGCGCCAGTATTAACTACTTGATAAGTGCTGGTTGTTCCGTTTTCTTCCTTAATTGGAGCTGGAAATTCGGTGGTTAAATGATATTTATAATATGAATTATAATTGACTAAATAGTCATTTAATAACCCATCTTCATCTCTTAATTTATTCAAATAAGACAAATATTTATTACTAAAAGAATTATATTTAACAATTGCATTGCTTTCGTTATTTAAATTAACATAAGGATAAATTTCTTCATCTGTTGGGTAAGTTGTTGATTGATTATAGTCGCTAGTATTGTAACTTTCGTAAGTTACCGTATAACTTGAAACTGTAACAGGCAAAGATGAGGCGGTTTCCGCTTCAATTCTATCCATATACATATTAAATCCATTATTTGTTGCTAAAACTAATGCAACACCAATAATGCCAAAGCTAGCGGCAACAGCAGTCATGATTGATCTACCTTTTTTGCTATTAATATTCTTTAAAGAAAGCATAAAAGCAGTCCAAAAAGACATCGATGTTTTTTCTTTCTTATGTTCCTTTTTTAAGGCTCTTCTTTGAGTTTTATCCTTTTCGTCATAAACCTTTAAATGGTTGATAATTTTCCCTTGAAGTTCATCGTAATATTTGTTTTCTTGTTCTTTTAATTCTGGTTCATTAGCTTTAGTATCGTTAGTTATTTTACCATCTTTAAAAGTGATAATTCGATCAGCATATTTATGAGCTAAATCTTCATTATGGGTAACCATGATAACTAATTTGGTTTTACTTATATCTTTTAAAATATCCATGATTTGTAAACTAGTTACACTATCAAGAGCTCCGGTTGGTTCATCAGCTAAAATAATTTCTGGATCATTCACTAAAGATCTAGCAATTGCGACTCTTTGCATTTGTCCACCAGATAATTGATTTGGTTTTTTATTATAAAGACCTTCTAATCCCACGTCATCAAGAGCTTTTTTGGCTTTTTGAATTCTCTCATTAGCACTCATTCCACCAATTGTTAAAGATAAAACTACATTATCAAGAATAGTTAAATGTTGAACTAAGTTATAAGATTGGAAAACGAATCCAATTCGTTTATTACGATAATTATCCCAATCTTTATCGTTAAATGTCTTAGTAGATTTACCTTCGATAACTAAATCACCTTTAGTATATCTATCTAAACCACCAATTATATTTAATGTAGTTGTTTTTCCGCATCCAGAAGGACCTAAAATAGCGCAAAATTCGTTTTTAGGAAAAAATAAATTAATGTTTTTTAAAGCATGAAATGGTTTTTTATCAATGTAATAATCTTTATAAACATTAATTAATTCAAGCATCAAAAACCCTCCGTTTTTTATTATTTTTAGTATAGAGCATTAAGGCCTTATTTTCAAAGATTATAGACAGTGTAAAAAAATTATTTTTTATTGCGGTGTTTTTTGAAAAAATTTTGCAAAATTAAACGGCATTCTTCTTCTAAAACTCCACAAGTTACTTCGATATTAGTAGCTTCTAATTCACAAATATCATTATGAGAGCCAAATGATCCAGTGTTTGGTTCTTTAGCTCCGAATACAACTCTTTTAATACGCGCTTGAATAATAGCACTTGAACACATTAAACAGGGTTCAAGAGTGATATATAAAGTGTAATTATTTAAGCGCCAATTTTTAAGTTTTTTACCAGCTTTCTTAATGCAAAGAATTTCTGCATGAGCCGAAACATCATTTTTTTCTTCTTTTTCATTGTGTGCTTTTGCAATTATTATTCCGTTTTCGTCGACTAAAACACAGCCGATTGGGACTTCATCAGCTTTTAAAGCGAGTGCAGCTTCCTTTAAAGCTGCTTTCATGTAATATTCATCTGATCTTTGCATAAATTTTTAAAATAAAACCATCGCACATTTATAGATTTTCTTAAGGCTGCTATGTTCCCATCCTGACCTGGTTCGAAAGTATAAATTGCGATGGCTCTATTATTATAACAAATATTTAAATTGTTTCATTAATGACTTTTTGTAACATTTAGGTGTTGAATCTTTATGATCTATTTTTATTCATAATAATTATAATTTAAAAAAATAAGGGGGAATAGCAAGGGATTTTGAATAAATAAAGAAATAAATTGCTATAAAAAAGGGAGATGAATTTCCCTTTAAATTTAATTAATAAATATGTTTTATTTTTTAATTGGTTTTAAAACTTTAATTCCGCCCATATATTTTTGTAATACTTCAGGAACTAAAACACTTCCGTCTGCTTGTTGATATTGTTCAAGTATAGCTGGGAAAACGCGGCTTGTAGCTAATCCGCTTCCGTTTAATGTATGACAATAATGGACCTTTCCATCTTTGTCTTTATATCTCATCATACCTCTACGAGCTTGATAGTCACGAGCATTACTAACACTTGAAACTTCTTTATAAATATTTAATGAAGGAAGGAAGACTTCAATATCATAAGTTCTAGCCATTGAGTGAGAAACATCAGCAGCAGCAAGCTTAGAAACTCTAAAGTGTAAACCTAACATTTCGACCAATTTCTTTGCCTTTTCCACTAATTCTTCGAAACCTCTATCGCTATCGGTATCAGTTGTATATTCAACCATTTCAACTTTATTAAATTGGTAACCTCTAATCATTCCTCTTTCTTCAGCTCTATATGCACCAGCTTCTTTACGATAACATGGAGTATAAGCGAAAAATTTCTTTGGAAGATCTTCGACATCTAATATTTCGTTTCTATAGTAATTGACTAAAGCAGTTTCGGCTGTTGGGAGCATAAATTTAAATGGTTCAAGACCTTTTAAAGCAAAAACATCATCTTCAAATTTTGGAAATTGACCTGCAGTAAAGCCAGATTCATAATTCAAAATGTGTGGAGGTAACATAAAATTAAATCCATCAGCAAGGTGAGTATCAATAAAGAAATTTAATAATGCCCACTCTAAACGAGCACCTAAATTTGTATAGAACCATGTTCCGTGTCCACTAACTTTTGCAGCTCTTTCATAATCGATTAAACCAAGCGATTCTGCTAAATCCACGTGGGATTTGATAGGGAAATCAAATTTTGGTTGATCTTTATAGAAGAAAATTGGTTTGTTATTTTCTTTTCCGCCACCAAGTAAATCTAGATCAGGTAAATTTGGTAAAGCAAACCAAATAGTATCAATTTGTTTTTCTAATTCTTCAAGTTTACTTTCAAATTCTTTATTTGTTGATGCTAATTTTTTAACTTCAGCAAAAATAGCGTTAACATCTCCACCTTCTTTTTTAACTTGAGGAACTGATTTAGATAATTTGTTTTGTTGAGCTTTATTATCTTCGACTTGTTTTTGAATTTTTCTTTTTTCTAAAACTAAATCGCAAAGGCCATCGATATCAGCATCGAATTCTTTCTTTTTGAGCCCTTCTTTAACTAATTCCTTGTTATTTAATATAAAATTTAAATCGATCATGTAATATTTCCTCCGATTTCTTTATAAATATTAATTAATTCTTTTCCTGAATTATGAATACTGTATTTTGAAACATATTCAAACTCTACTTGAACCAATGATGGGAGAGTTCTATTTAAAAAACTATCAATTCCATTCAATAATGAAGCAAAATCATTATAAACATACCCGGTTTTTTTATCAATTGTAATATCACTAAAAGTTGATTGATATAAGCTAAAAACTTGGGTAAAACTTGCCATTGCTTCGTAAGTTTGTAAGATTGCTCCATAAGATGAGCCTAAATTCACAAATAATTCAGCATTATACATAATAGAACAATAAACATCATTTTCTAAAATTTCATAAACCATAAGGTTGTTTGGACCTTTTTTAAGAATCTTTTTCATTTTTTTAGTAATATTTTGTGTTAAAGCAATGACTTTAAATGTTTGAAATCTATTAGCTAATGCAATAGCTCTAGCAAGCGCTTCGTCATCATCGTGCTTTAATACAGTTACCATTAACCTTGTGCCTTCATTGAAGCCAAGATAACGAAAACATATATTTTTTGTTAAACTCTTACGCAAATCAAATTTTGTCATTTTAATTCCGCCATTATAAACATAAATTGGCACAACGATTCCACTGCTTTCTAAATACTTTTTCGCTTCTAAACTTGGAGCAATAATCGCATCGTATGCATTGATGTTTTTTATAAAATTAGTGGGGATTGCATAGGAATATTGGGTTTTATTCATATTTTGTTTTAGAATAATTTCTCCGGAACTATCATCTTCTTGATAAAGTAAAGCGATAACGTATTTGATTTTTTTATCTTTCTTTTCAAGTTCAAACATACTGACTTCATCAAGTGAAAAGAATTGAGCAAGCGAACAAAAAGAAGCTTTAAAATGCGTCGAAAATAATTCGTTTTGCATTTCTAGAGCTCCTTTAAAATTCTTTCTTAATCTATCGACTTCGAAAGTGTTTTTTACAGAAAGATCAGTATTAATTAAAACCTTCATTTATTCCTTATCTAAAGAATCATCTGAAGAATCAACAACTTCTTCGTCTGGTTCTGTTTCTACTGGAGTGTCATTCAATGTTTCAGGCTCTACTTCTTGTTCATGAGGTAAAACTGTGAAACTAGTAACGCTTTCTTTATCACGCAAATTAATCATTTTAACACCAATTGAATTACGGCCACATTCTCTAACTTGAGAAATTTCACTTCTAACAATTGTTCCGGCATTAGTAATGGCTAAATAATCTTCATCACCATTTACAACTCTCATACTAACTAAAGAACCAGTCTTTTCAGTAATTTTTATAGTCTTAACACCGCTTGAACCTCTATGAGTTAAACGATAATTTTCGGTAGCTGACAATTTACCAAGACCTAATTCAGAAAGAACTAAAACTTTATCTCCTTCTAATGTAGTAGCAACGCCAACAACTTGTCCGCCTTTAAGATTCATACCTTTAACACCAGCAGCAGTTCTCCCCATTACTCTAACTTCATTCTCTTCAAACATACATAATTGACCAACGTTTGAGGCAATTAAAATTTTGGCTGTTCCATCAGTAACTTTGACATCAAATAAGTTATCATCTTCTTTAAATGTAATAGCATATTTACCATTACAATTAATTCTTACAAATTCTTCAAGTTTTGTTCTTTTAGTAATAGCGTTTTTAGTGACAAATAATAGATATTTATCCTTATAATTTTTAACACTAATCATGGCAACGATGGTTTCGTTTTTATCAAGGTTAAGTAAGTTCAAAGCTGGAATTCCCTTGCCAATCCTTGTTGATTCTGGAATTTCAAAACCTTTCTTACGATAAATTCTTCCTAAATTTGAAAAGAATAAAACATCATCGTGAGTTGAAACATAGACGATTTTATTAACTTCATCTTCGTTATAAATCGTCATTCCTTTAACACCAATTCCGCCTCTATTTTGAGTCTTAAATTCTGAGGTCGAAACTCTCTTTATATAACCGTTTTGAGTTAAGGTAATAACAATATCATCAACTGGAATTAAATCAGCATCTTCAACACTTGAAATTGAATTATCAATTGTTGTTCTTCTTTCGTCGCCGAATTTTCTTCCAATTTCTTGAAGTTCAGAAATAACGATTTCAAGTTGATTTTCTTTCGAACTTAAAATTCTATTATATTCAGCAATATTGGCTAACAATACGGCTTTTTCATCTAATAATCTTTGTGTTTCTAGACCAGTTAATCTTGAGATAGTCATTGCAGCAATTGCTTTTGCTTGTTCTTCATTTAATGAGAACCTTGACATTAATTGTTCAATTAAATCTTGAGCATTTTTACTTGCTTTCGCTAAAGCAATAACTTCATCAATATGATCGTGAGCTAACAATAAACCTTCGACAATATTAATTCTTGCTTCATCTTTATTTTTTAAGAAAATTGTTCTTCTTTTTATGACATCAATTTGGAAATTAAGATAATATTCAATCATTTGTTTAAGTGAAAGAATTTTTGGAGCTCCATCAACAATACAAAGATTGATGCATCCAAAACTAATCTCTAATTGAGTATTCTTAAATAATTGATTAAGAATAACTGATGGAACTACATCTCTTCTTAATTCAATTTCTATATGAACATCAGCTTTAGAATAATCTTTAATTGATGTGATACCATCAATAACTTTATCTCTAGCTAATTCACCAATTTTTGAAACTAAATCGGCTTTTCTAACTTGATAAGGAATTTCAGTTACAACGATCTTACTTTTTCCGTTAGCTTCTTCTTCAATACTGCATCTTGATCTAATTCTAAAAGTACCTCTACCAGTGGTATAAGCATCTCTTATTCCACCTAATCCATAAATGATTCCGCCAGTTGCAAAATCAGGAGCTTTTATATATTTCATAAGCTCTTCAACAGAGATTTCAGGATTTTTACTATAAGCAATAATTCCATTAATTACTTCATTAAGATTATGACTTGGAAGTTTTGTTGCCATACCAACAGCGATTCCATCACTACCATTAACAAGTAAATTTGGGAATCTTGAAGGAAGAACTTGAGGTTCTTCTAAAGATCCATCATAGTTAGGAACAAAAGGAACAGTATCGGAATTAATATCTCTTACCATTTCAAAAGCCATTTTATTCAAACGACATTCAGTGTAACGATAAGCAGCCGCTCCATCTCCATCCATGTTTCCAAAGTTTCCGTGTCCATCAACTAATGGATATCTCATTGAGAAAGGTTGAGCTAATCTAACTAAAGTATCATAAATTGCTGAGTCACCATGTGGGTGATATTTACCCATAACATCTCCAACAACCTTAGCACATTTTACATAAGGTTTATCGTTGGTATATCCTGCTTCATACATTCCGTAAACAACTCTTCTATGAACAGGTTTAAATCCATCTTTAACATCAGGAATTGCACGAGAAACAATAACTGACATTGCATAATCAAGGAAAGAATCTCTCACTTGACCAACAATTTCTGTATCGACTGTCTCTGCTCTAATACCAGCTTCTAAAGAAGCGTTTTCTTGATTGATTTCATCTTGTTCAGCATCGTTATTTACGATACCATTGTTCTTTTTTTCTTCGTTTTCCATTGCCAATCCCCCTTCTTTTTATATATCAAGGTTCTTAACGAACTTTGCATTATTTTTAATGAACTCACTTCTTGGTTCCACATCTTCACCCATTAAATCATTAAATACTTCATCAGCAGCTGCTGCATCATCTACAGTAACTCTAAGCATTTTTCTAACTTTTGGATCCATTGTTGTTTCTTCAAGTTGATCTGGATCCATTTCACCCAATCCTTTATAACGTTGATATGGATAACCAGATTTAAGATTTAAAGTTTTTCTGATTATTTCAAGTTGATCATCAGAATAGGCGTAATATGATTTGCCTTTATATTCAACTTTATAAAGTGGAGGTTGAGCAACATAAACATATCCGTGTTCAATTAAAGGCTTCATAAATCTATTAAAGAAAGTTAAAAGTAAAATTCTAATATGAGAACCATCAACATCAGCATCGGTCATAATAACAACTTTATGATATCTGGCCTTTGAAATATCAAATTCATCAGCATATCCTGCCCCAATTGCATTTATCATGTTGCCAATTTCAGCATTATCAAAAATACGATGCATTTGTGCTTTTTGAACATTAAGAATTTTTCCTCTTAAAGGTAAAATAGCTTGTGTTCTACTATCTCTTCCTTGTTTTGCACTACCACCTGCAGAATTACCTTCAACAATAAATAATTCGCATTCTTCAGGATTATTTGATATACAATCAGCTAATTTTCCAGGAAGAGTGGTCATTTCAATACCATTCTTACGTCTAACATTTTCTTTAGCAGCACGAGCAGCAAGTCTAGCATCATAAGAGGCTTTAATCTTATTCATAATAGTTAAAGCTTCTGGTTTATGTTCTAAAACATATCTTTCAAGTTGTTCGCCAAAAACATTAGAAACAATCTTCTTAACTTCAAGATTTCCTAACTTACCTTTGGTTTGTCCTTCGTATTGAGGATTTGGGTGTTTAACAGAAATAACAGCTGTCAATCCTTCATAACAATCATCACAATTAAATCTCTCTTTATCGTTGTCTTTAAGAACCTTGCTATCACGAGCATAATTGTTAAAAACCCTTGTTAAAGCTAGGTTAAATCCTTCAACATGCATTCCTCCGTTACCAGTAGAAACGTTGTTACAGAATGATAAAACACTATCTCCATAACCAGTGTTATATTGCAATGCAACTTCAACAATAATATCTTCAATTTTTCCATTATCATCAAAACGTTGAGCACCTTCACAATAAACAATATCGTTTGTTAATTTATTGGCATTACGATTCATATAAGCAACATATTCTTTAATACCACCATCAAATTTGAATGTATCTTGTAAATTTGGTTCTGTACGTTTATCAGTAAGAGTAATACGAATGCCTTTATTCAAGAAAGCCATTTGTCTTAATCTATTTTTTACAGTTTCGTAACTAAATACAGTTGTCTCTTTAAAAATTGTTGGATCAGGTAAAAATGTAACAGTTGTTCCATGATCATTACAATCTCCAATTCTTTCAAGACTACCTTCTGGTTTACCACCATCAACAAAACGGATGTGATATATTCCACCATCCTTATGAACAGTTACATCAAGCCAACTAGATAATGCGTTAACGACAGAGGCACCAACACCATGTAATCCACCACTAACTTTATATCCGCCACCTTGACCAAATTTTCCGCCTGCATGTAATTTTGTGTAAACAGTTTCAACACCAGATCTACCAGTTTTAGCAACAATATCAACAGGAATTCCTCTACCATTATCCTTAACAGTAATGGTGTTGTCATTGTTGATACTTACATTTATTTCATCACAGAATCCAGCTAAAGCTTCATCGATACCATTATCGACAATTTCCCAAATAAGATGATGTAAACCAACACTGCTTGTAGTACCAATGTACATACCAGGTCTTAATCTAACAGCTTGTAAGCCTTCCAAAACCTCAAGGTCACTAGCGTTATACTTCTCGTTCCCTTTTTCCATTTCACGTTCGTTAATGTTAGTAATAATTTCGGAACCGATCTTATTATCAACATTATTTTCTTGTGCCTCGAATCCTTCATCTTTAGAAACTTTTAAATCAACTTCTTGTGTTTCTGATTCAAAAACTTTTTTCTTTTTTTCTTCCATTTTTAGGCTCCTTTTATAATTCTTCCGTCACATACCTGGTAATAAGTGGCGTTATTAATCTCATATTTTTTTGTAGATGTCACAAACACTTGATTGATGTTATTTAAGAAATTAAGTAACATTTTTTCATGAGTTTTATCCAATTCACTAAGGACATCATCTAAAATCACAACCGGTTTTAACTTTTCATCATCAATTAAGAAATAAGGACAGATTTTCAAAGCAAGAACTGCCATTCTGTTTTCACCTTGAGAACCAAATTTAGCTAAATTTTTACCATTCATTACAACAAAGAAATCTTCTTTATGTATTCCAATCCCCGTTATTTTGTTCTTTAAATCGTTTTCTAGACTATTTTTATAAGCTGTCTTTGCAAGAGACTCATAATCATCACTTTCTTTAATAAAGGGCAAATAAATCACTTTAACATTGTTTGCATTTCCAGAAATTTTATTGTAAATATCTTTGAACTTAACATTTAATTTATCGATATAACTTTTTCTTTTATAGTAAATATTTTTAGACAAACTAATCATTTGATTTGTTACAACATCAAGTAAATTTAGATTTACTTTCTCACTTTTTAAAAGATTATTTCTTTCTTTTAGTAATTTTTCATAACTTGCCATTTCTTCTAAATAAATAGAATTTTCTTTTGAAACATTGACATTTAAGAAGAATCTTCGTTCTTTAGGTGAATCCCTTAATAGATCAACATCTTTTGGAATAAAATAGATACAATTCGTAATTTTATTTAATTCGCTCAATTTAGAGACCTTTTTTCCGTCTATTGATATAGTTTTACCGACATCTGAGAAAATAATCTCTACGCATTTATTAGAGCCATTAAAATCGATTTTAGCTTTAATGTATGCTTGTTTATTTTTATTATTAATTAAATTTGACGAAATATTAGTACGAAAACTACGTGCAATTGACAAACAATATATACTTTCTACTAAATTTGTTTTACCAGATGCATTGTTTCCGTAAATAAAATTTATTCCATTTGTAAAATCACATTCCAAATCAGAATAATTTCGAAAATTTACTAATTTTAACGATTTAATTATCATTTGATGATTTCAAAGAACAAAGAGTCATCAATCACAATAACTGTAGAAGGGTATAATTTTTTACCTCTTTGATTTGAAGCTTCACCATTTACAATAATCTGATGATTTAAAACAAACGCTTTAGCCTCTGATCCATTAGCAATAACATTCTCAAACTTTAAGAGTTGACCTAAAGTGATGTAGTCTGTTGTAATTTGTACCTTTTTATTCATTTTATCCCCTTAACGACCCTTTAATATTATATATTAAAGGGGCTAATTTTGAAAGAGTTTAATATATAATATATTTATATTAATAAATAATTATTTTCAAAATTAGGCCTTTAAAACAAAAATAAAAAAATATTAAAAAAAAAGACTTCTTTAGAGCAGGCCTGATATCAACGATTTTAATATCGTAGGTGTCTGGCCTCTCTTTTTTGTCTATTTTGGTGTATAATATATGCAAGGTGACCCATTATGAAAAGATTTATAACAATAATTATAGGATTAGTTTTAATATGCACTTTGGTTGGATGTGGTAAGAAAACTAGTAATTCAACCGAACCTAGTAATCCATCTACTCAAGAACCATCAACTAGTACTACGACTCCTAGTGATACAACACCAGATACTACTACAACCGAGGATGATACTATGAATAAAACTTTAACACTTAAAATTGGAAATACTGAAGTCGATGTATTCTGGTTAGATAACGATTCAGTAAAAGCACTAAAACAACTAGCTAAGAATGGCTTATCAATAGATCTAGAAATGTATGACGATATGGAGCAATTTGGTAGTTTAGGTTCTGCACTTCCAAGTAGCGATACTAACCTAACAGCCAATGCTGGTGATATTATGCTTTACCAATCTAATAAAATAGTTTTATTCTATGGTTCAAACACTTATAGTTATACAAAACTGGGACATATTAATTTAAGTAAAAGTGAGTTAACTGAACTATTAGGTGAGGAAAACGTCACAATTACTATTGGCTTAAAATAAAAAGAAACACTACCAGATGTTACTCTAGTAGTGTTATGAGGTTTGCTCTGCTGACTATTTTGACGGAGCATTTATATCTCTACATGACCTATGCCATTATAGTAGATATCAATTTGTTGAGTCTTTACACCATCAACTTTAACTTTATGATGTACGATTATCTTTTGGATGAATTCCTGTACAATTTCATCCGTTAATTCATTTATCTCAGTGTATTTCTTAACTAGGTTTATTAGGTAAGATGCATTGAGATATTTTTCTTTTTCATTATCTATGAAGTCTTGAAGCTCTTTAATTCTAGTTTCAAGGCTTTTTTGCTCTTGTTCATAGCTTTCTGATAATTTGTTGAATCTCTCATCCGTTAAATTGCCTTCAAGCTTATCTTCATAGAGCTTTTGAATAATTGAGTCTAGTTTCTTGTATCTAGCAGTTGATGTTTCAATTTCTTTAGTAGCACTCCTCAAAGCCTTATTAAGTTCAGCTTTAGAATAATCACTTACCTTTTCAACAAACTCATCCTCATTGTCTTTAATAAATGCAATTAGCCTTTGAATATCAGCAAGAACCATTTCTTCAATATCCTTTTCTCTAATTGCATGAGTGTATATGCAAGTATGTTTTCTATAACTGCTACAAACAAAGTAAGCAGGATTGTGATACTTTTCTCTAGGACAAACATAATACATTTTTTCACCACAGTCGCTACAATAAAGCTTACCCGATAATTTAGGAGTATAACCGATTTTAGTATTCTTCCTTTTATTGGCTCTAATATTGGCAACTATATCAAATGTATCTTGGTCGATAATGGCCTCATGGGTGTTTTCAATTATCTTAGTTTCCTCAGGCTTATAATTTTTAAATTTTCTATTCTTTCTTGGATGACTATCAGGTTTATAAATAACTGTGTGACCAGCATATTCAGCTCTTGAAAGAATATCACCAACAATAGATGAATCCCATTTTGTATTTGAGAAATCTTGACTAGTTTTCATTTGACCCATCAAAACTTTATGGTAAGCAGGTGGAGTTATATTCTTTTCATTTAGAATATTAGCTATTTTAGTAATTCCTAAACCATTCATACAAAGTCTATAGATTTCTTTAATAACAATACTAGCTTCATCATCAACTAACCATTTGTGTTTATCATTAGGGTCTTTGATATAACCATAAGGGCAATTGAATGTTAGTGTTTGGCCTCTATCAGCTTTAGATTTAAATACTGCCTTTATCTTTTTTGAAGTATCTTTAGCGTACCACTCATTAATAATATTTAAGAATGGCGTGAAGTCGTTGTCAGTTGGCTTGTCAGAATCAACTCCATTATTTATAGCTATGAACCTGATGCCATTTTCAGGGAATAGTATTTCAGTGAAGTAGCCAACTTTCAAGTAATCACGACCAAGTCTAGACATGTCTTTAACTATAATTGTTCCAACTTCATCTCGATTCACATATTCCATTAATCTTTGCCAGTCTGGTCTATTGAAAGTAGTACCAGAATAGCCATCATCAACAAATACAACTGTGTTATTAAATCCATTATCATCAGCATACTTTTGTAATATGTTTCTTTGGTTGATAATGGAGTTAGAATCACCCTGTAAATCATCATCACGAGATAGACGGCAGTATAATGCAGTTATCTTTTGTGATGTATTCAATTGTTCTAACATAAATACTGCCTCCTCTCGTTAAGTGGTTTTAGTTCAGTTTTGCTCATATAAGTAACCTCCTTTGGTCGTGTATATACATCACTCTAAAGGCGATTATTATCAAGTTATATATGAGCACTTTTTTATTATTTTCTAGGTTTTTCAATGATAGGAAGTTCAATAGATCTCTTTATCATTTTCTCAACCTTTTTCTTTAAATAACCTTCATCTTTTTTATCGGCGACTTGTGTAGTAATAACATAGACAGTATCGCCGATTTTCTTGTTATAAGTTAATCTATCCATATTACCTCCAAGTTGAATAGAGGCTAACCTAGAAGCCTAAATTAGCCCCTAAATTGCCCTTATTCTTGGCTTGTTTCTACCTCTTGGATAGATAGAACCTTAACCGCATTAGGTTCCGTTAATTTGAAATCTAAGCGTTCTTTAGCTGCATAACCTATTTGGTAGTTATTAGCATAAAGTTCTTGTAATACTTTAAGAGCTAATCTTTTTCTATGGATAATCCAAAGATACGAGAAATTACCAAATAATATAGGTTTAGTTGAATCAGTCATATAATTTGAAATATAGACTTTTTTACCAAAGATAGTATCGTTATTTTGATTCCATAAATAATTACCATCCTCATCCTTTAATTTTCTTAAAGTTACAGCTATTTCATCACTAACAACAAATACAGCATCATTTCTATGATCATTAGCTAGTGAGAAATATAGATTTGTAATTGAATCACATGTAACACTAGATGTTTGAGCACCATCAAGTTCTAGATTTAATAATCCTAGTGGCTCGTTGTTACCTGTACCATTAAGGATTAATCTTTCCTCAGCTTTACCAAATCTTTTACCTAGTTCATTATCTAAATAGTTAATTAGATTAAAATCATTGTCTGATACAAAATCTTGTTTAACTTTAATAATTGAACCTAGCTTATATGATGAAAAGTCTAGTTCATTAAAACCTTCTTCAGATACAGGGAATGAATCGCCTTCTTGCATAACACCTGCAATATCAGTAGATGTTGGTACAATTATTTTTCCATCAGTTTTTGATACAGTTAAGTAGGTAGATAGATTTCTAAAAATCGAGTATTTTTTTAATGTTTCCTCTCCGATTTTATAATCTAAGTAACCTGATTCATCTATATCGCCTCTAAAGTATTCATTAACTTCAGTTGTGTTAGTTCCTCTTAAGAAACTATTAATTAAATCTAAATGTTTAAATGCCATTATTAATTCCTCCAAATTTATAATTTAAATAATTTTCTAGTTCACCATTATTAAGTTCAATAACATTATCTTTAAACTTAACTAAATATTTAGGCTCATGAAATTGGTGAATGTATTCATAAACCTCAACTTTAGTGCCATCATCAGTAACAAAAGTATTTGTTCTTTTAAATGTAGCACCATCATACTTGATTCTTTTAGGTGAAATCGGACCTTTTTTCAAATGTAACATATTTTTATATCTCCTTTGATTTTCTTATTTTTACCCATTTTAAGGGCTTTTTTTAGTTTGTTTGATTTCAGGGCATATACCCCGTTTGAATTCGAAAAGTTGTGCGTGAAACCCCACACCGATGTCCAGCTAAAAAGCTGTAGAGATTTGATGGGGCTAGGGGTCATGGTCAAGTCGGACTTCTAATAGTTATCATTTTTAATTTCCTCCAGTGTATAAATTTATTAGTTTTTGTGAATATTGTCCGTTTTGTCCCAACACCCTATAAAGAGATTTAGAATGTATAAAAATAAATAAATTAATTAAATAAAGTATTTATAGGGACAAAAGGACAAAAAGGACAAAATTAATTAACTGGTGTTATTTTCATAAATTGCTGGATTAATTAAATAGACTTGACTCTTTGGTCTACCCACGCCTGTTTGAACATTATCTTTTTCTTTTAAATAACCATAATCACATAAGAGATTAAGTATAGGTTCTAGTGTTTCCTTATCGAATTTCCTACAAAGCCTTAATATATCTCTTGCTGATACTTCAGTTAGATGTGGTTCCTGTTTAACTAGGGTATCGATAATCTTCTTACCATTTTTCTTTTTAGAATCATCACCTAGCATTTCAAATGAATATAAAGCATGATCTAGAAAGTAGTTACCTACCTTTATGGCATCTTTCATTACATCCTCTTGAACGATATAAGAACCATTTTCATCTTCCTTAGTTCCATCACTGAAATAACCGTCATATTTAATTTCATGAGCTCTACATAATGCTCCTGATATTCTTAAGATATTGCCTACAAGTTTACCTGCCCAAGCACCTATATCTTTAAGGTCAGAATCTAACCTTATTTCTAATGAGTCATGGTAGTTTTCAAGTTCCTTGTAAGCACCATCGGTTAGTGTGATTATTTCTTTAGCATTAGGATTTTCATTTAATATTGAATTAATTAGCCTATAAAAAGCTTCTTTAGTATCTTCATCAATAGGTTTTGTTGTAAGTTTTCTAGTACCAACCTTAGAATTAGGAATGGAATATAAGAATCTTGCATTAAGACCACGACCTGCAAATATTGAATTATTCATAATGGTTTCTAGGACTTTAGGTTGCACCATAAGTAGGATAGTTAGTTTAGCCTTTTTAAGTGATATAGATTCACGGCCAATTCTATCCACTCTAACGAAATCTCCTGAATAGGCTTTTAGGAGAATATCAATATTAACAATCTTAGAATAAGCACCAGATATGATATCGAAGATACCACCTTCACTAGATATAATTGCTAATGACTCATCTTGTTCCTTTAGCTTATTAGCTAAAACTTCAGGTGTAACATCATCAACAGCTAGTATCAATTTATGGAGTCTATTAAAACCATTAAGCTTGGTTATGACTTCATCAAGTTCAGATGGCTGAGCTTTACCTTTTTCAACATCTTTAGCCAATTTATTTTTCTTAGTAATTAATGCTTGATATTCAAGTTCACTTTTTTCTAGTTCAAGAGTATGAGCTTCGTTATAATTCATTTCAAAAATATGAATAACTTTAATTAAATGATTTATTACAGCTGATTTTCTTTCACTAGGTGGAGCAACTACACAAAAATATAAATTAAGTTGTTCTAACCAGTCAGGCTTACCTTCGATTTGATATTTTCTTTGCATTGATAAGGCTAATATAGCTAGTGCTACAACACCTGCCATATCTATTGGTGTTTGTGTGGCTTCACTAACCTCTAAACAATAATTCTTAATAGCATCAGGTAATACCTCAATTGGAAATGGTGCTAGTTTTCTATCATCTAGTGGAATAAGTGAATCCCATTTAATAACTCCATAATCATCAGGCTTAACATAAGTTGGACTTGATATTATCTTTTCCTTATAAAACTTATTAGCACTTGTCCATATTTGATTTAGTTCAGCATCATCTAGGGGTGGTGAGCATCTTTCATTAATATTTAAATATTCGTTGTAAGCTACAGGTGTATCTCCATACCTTTTAAGAAGCTTAGTAGCATATTTATGCATTGTGTCATTTCTAGTTCCTTCAGCTATTGGCTTATCTTGAAGTAAGAATTCCTCTGACTTTATATCCTTAATAAATTCATCGATAGTAAGTTCACCATCTACATATTCAACTTCAGGATTTTCAGTGCCAAAGAATAATCTAGCTGAATCAAGTGCGTTATTATCTATATAAGGAAAATAGTTATAGATATCTTTCTTTAGTATTGAATAGACTTTTTCATCAGTTATCTCGTTGCAAAAGAAGATAATATGAAATCTAGGTCGTGGACTTTTATCGTCTTTCCATTTCATATGATGTCTTGAATAATGAATATAGAATCTTACATTAGGAAAGTGCTCCATTAGTTTAACTAGATCTATCCAATCTTCAGGTTTATCTGAATGGTCATTATCGCAGTCAACAATAATGCAGTTGGATGATATGAAGTTAGCTATGCTCCTTGTATAGTCTTTAAAGAGCACAGGGACATAATCAAACGCTAATGCTTTCTTTAGTGATTCAATATCTTTAATTGTTATCTTGCTGTTATATTTAGTGTTAGATGCAAGTCCTCTAACATTTGATGTGTAAAGTGTGAGTTCCATTTTTATAACCTCCTAAATTTTCAATGTTTCTCATCTTTCAATAGTCAATGGACCAATTCGTGATTTTGGACGAAAGATTTTTAATTTTTTCCTCCTTCAACTGTCAATGGCCCAAAAATTAGGAAAGTGACGAAAAATAATTAAATTTTTTCTTTCCTCAAAGGTATAGGGACAAAAATATGCGTTTTGATAACCCTATGAGAAAACTTTTTCTACCTTCACTAGTCAATGGCCCAAAACACCTGAATAGGACGAAAACTTTTTATTTTTCTTTCATAGTCATAGAGAACAATTTAATGATTTTGTCCAAGACTCTCTTTCCCCCTCAAGTCTAAGTCGGCAAAAATTTAGTAAAAGTTCGGGTTTTTGAAAAAAGTTTTTAATTTTCTCAATATATGGAGAAATGAAGGTTAAATTGACCCCCCTAGAAAATAGAAAAAACTCACTAGAAATTAATCTAATGAGTGAAGTTTAGAAAATAATGAAATTGAGTTAAGATAATTTGGCTATTCAGTAGTATTTTTGAGAAAAAAGTGGTATAATTGTGTTATTAATTAGGTCGGAGGCATTTTATATGATAGATTATCAAAAGGCTGTAAAAGAGCTACGAGACAAACTAATTATGACTCAAATGGAGTTTGCTATTTATTTAGGGGTTGCCTATCAATCTGTTAATAGATGGGAAGCAGGAACCCATAAACCAACAACGAAAGTAAAAAGAAAAATTGTTGAATTATGCAAAGCAAACAACATAGAAGTTAAAGAGGTAAATGAATAATGAAACCATTTGTAAAATGGGCTGGTGGAAAAGAACACGAGCTTCCAATTATAATGCAAAATATGCCAAATGATATTAATAATTATATTGAACCTTTTCTTGGAGGTGGAGCATTATATTTTGCTATAAATCAAAATAAAATTAACGGAAAATATTATGTCAACGATTTTTCAAAAGAGCTTATTCAATTATACAATGAGATTTATGAGCAAGATTCTGCTTTTTATGATGCCTTAATAGTTATTAATAAAAACATTAAAGCTTTAAAGAACATATCGTATAAGTATGCTCAGGATATAATTGATATTTTTAAAGAGTATAGAGAAGATAAAAACTCAACAATTTTGAGAGATAAAATAACTAATTTTATGTATAAACATACAAACGAATTTAATGGTTTGCATGAGGTTGAAACAAATGTTTGCATTGATGACTTTGATGAATTAGTAAAAGATTTTTTAATCAGAAAAATTAAACGAATTATTCAATTAGAAGAGCAAAACAATGAATTTGATGATTCTCTACTAAAGGATATGATTGAAACTAGTTTGTTATCAGCATATTACACACATATTAGAAACATCTATAATAATTTGGATAACGATAATCTACGTAAAATAGTTAATAAATCTACGGAATCGGCTTATTTTTATTATATTAGAGAGTATTGCTATTGTTCGATGTTTAGATATAACCGAAATGGTAAATTCAATGTTCCCTATGGCGGAATAGCATATAATAAAAAGAGTTTAGAGAATAAAATTAATTATATATCCAGTAAAGAATTAATAAATCACATAAAGAATACAGAGATTTATAATTTGGACTTTGAAGCGTTTATTCAATCGTTGAAAATTGATAAAAAAGACTTTATATTTATCGACCCACCATATGATACAGATTTTAATGAGTACGCTAAAAATTCTTTTGATAAAGATGATCAAATCAGGTTGGCTAAATGTTTATCAAATTTAAAATGCAGAATAATGATAATTATTAAAAAAACAGATTTTATATATAGTCTCTATAACGAATTAGGCTTCAAAATAGATAGTTTTGAAAAAAAATACAATGTAAATTTTAGAAATAGAAATGAACGAAATGTTGAGCACTTGCTCATAACAAATTACTAGAAGGTGAAAATATATGGCGAGACATACAGAAAAAGATTTCATATTGCCAATACTCATTATGCTATATGAAAACAGAGTGGAATGTACTACTGAAGAAATAAAAAATGAAATAAGTAAGTATATAACACTTAATGAGGGCGATTTACAACCTTATCCTTCTAGAAATCAAAATGAACCGGGCTATTATCAAATTGTCGGAAATTTAATAAGTCATAAAAATCCAAACCTTTTGAAATACATTACACTTATTGTTCCTGACAGTGAAAAGTTTAAGAAAAGTCCAAAAAATTTATGGTTATTAAACGACGATGGAATCGAATATGTTTCATCTATTTTAAATGAAGCAAAGAAAAAGCCGGAAATCGGTCCTTTGGTGGAAGAAGAAACAGTTGATGATATTGACAAAAAAATAATTGACTACGCCAAAGAGCATAATTTAAATTCAAGGCCAATTACTGACCAAAAATTAGCAAAAACCATTATAGAGATAAACAATTTTGCTTGTCAATATGCAACATATACAGGCAAAAATCACAAGATGTTTAATGCTAAAGATGGAAAACCATACGTTGAAGTTCACCATTTAATTCCTATGAAGGCATCAAAGGACTTCTTTCCAAGAAATCTAGATAGAGCATCTAATTTAGTATGTTTATGTCCAAACTGTCATGCAAAACTTCATCATGGTGAATTAAACGAAAGAAAAAAGATGCTAAAACTACTATATGATAAATACATAGCTCAATTAAACGAAGAAGAGATTTATATAAGTTTCGATGATTTGTTTAATAAGTATTATAACTAGGAGGATGCTAATTATGAATATGGAAAATATTGACTCTATTGAATTGAAGATGCCAAAGACAGAATCAGATAGAAATGATGGTATTAATGATGGCAATATTGAAACATATAAAAATATGCCAATGTTGTCTTTGACTAAGGAAGAATTGCAAAACTCAACAGATGGTGCCAAAAGAGAAAATGGAGAAACAAAGAAAGTAATTGTTGAATTTAGTAATTTCTACCTTGAACGAAATAACTTCCCTGATATTAACAAAACAGTCAATGTTTTTGAAGATGAAAAAAAATACTGGGATGATTTTTTGCAGAATGATAAAAAAGCAGTAAAGTTTTTTGATAATGCTATAACATTATTAAATAAACAAAAAATCAGATGCTTGAGAATAAGCGATTTTAATACAACTGGTTTATATGGAATCAATGGAAAGTCAACACCTTGGAAGAATCTAGTAAAAAATAGAGGAGTTTCTGATAAGCCTGGTAATTATGGAGGAAGTTTCGGTATTGGTAAAGATGCTGCATTTGCATGCTCTCAATTAAGAACGGTGTTCTACGCAACTAAGACTATTCAAAATGAGGAAGCGTTTCAAGGAGTATTAAAGCTTCCTTCTTATCAAAAAGGTGATACTTATTATGACGGTTTCGGCTTTTATTCAAGAAAAAGTGAAGATATTCATACCGATCCTGTTTTAAAATGTCTCTCATTAGACCCATCATATAAACGTAATGAAGATGGAATGGATAAATATATTATTGGATTTGATGATGATTTTTCAAAAGATGATTTAAAAAGGGAATTAATTATTTCTTCAATAAACAATTTTTTATATGCTTTTTTTGATGATAAGTTAGAAGTTAAATATGATAATGTGATTGTTAATCAAGAAAAACTACAGGATGTATTTGACCTATATTCAGAAAATGGAATAGACATTTTAACCAAGGAATATTACGAAACATTAAAGAATCCACAAAAGATTGTTACCGCCTCTGTATTTGATAATGATGATGTAAAAATATTTGTTAGATTAGACCCTAATGCCAGCCGTCGAGCAGCAGTTGTAAGACAAAGCGGTATGAAAGTATTTGATAAAAGATATATAAGTGGCAATATTGGTTTTTCAGCAGTTGTTGTTTTAGAAGGCGATAATGTTAATGCATACTTCAAAAAACTTGAAAATGCTGAGCATACACAATGGTCTAACGATAGAGCAGAGAATAAAGATGAAGCTAAGGCCAATCAAAATAAAATATTTGATAAGTTGCGTGCTACAATTAATGAAATGCATCAAGATGAGTATGAGACTAGTATAGATGCTGATGGATTAAATGAGTATTTGCCATTCACATATATTACAGGGAAAAGAAATACTGTTGAATCATTATCGAACGAAGTTGAAAGTAAAACTCACGCTAAAAGAAAAAAGAAAAATCCTTTAAAGAAAGAACAGCATGAGGAAGAGTTTCAATACGAAAAAGATGAAAATGGTAATATCATTGAAGGTACAATTCATATTGGTGTTAGGGATGGTGATACACATGAGCATAATCCTAATCCCGAACCTAATCCAGATGTTGATACAGAAGGAAAAGAAACCGTTTCTATTATTGATAAAGATGGCTTTACATCAAAGAAACAAGTGTCACCGTCTTCAATCGATTTTAGACTTATTGAAGATAGTGGAATATATAAATTAAAGTTTAATAGTAAGCAAGATATAGGACTCGGTTTTTTTGAAGTAATGATATCGGCTGAACAAGATAATTTAGCTGTTGATATTGTTGATGCTAAATTAAATGGAAATGAAACTTCCATAAAAGGTAACAAAATATTGATTACTAATATTGAAAAAGACACTCAAAACGAACTAGTTTTCAAGATTGCTGAGGAAGGCGATTGGGCATTGGAGGTATTGGCATATGAAAGTGAGAAATAATAGATTATATCCATACCCTGTTTATAGTAAAACTCTTAATCATTATGTAAATAACTCTTTTAATGTCGAAACAGATTTAACATTTGACTCTGAAAAAGCATATATCAATTTAAATATTGAAATAAATGATTCTATTTTACTTGAGATGCTTAAAAATAATGATATAGGGTTATACACACATGTTGAATGTTCTATTACAAAATATAGAGAATTATTTGAGATTCCTCTAAGGTCAAACGGCAATTACACTATTGAATTGCCATTACCGTCATTAAATGAGAATATCGAAGTATTGACTGTACTTATAGCTACCAAAGGTATTTCAAATTATACGAATCCAAATTTATCTGAAGAGTTTCAAAATGAAGTTATTTCATTCCCACAATATTCAATGATAGGTTTTACAGATACAGAGGAGTTCACAATAAATAAAAAG
Organism: Caryophanales bacterium UBA4855; assembly: GCA_002399785.1. Classification (GTDB taxonomy): domain Bacteria; phylum Bacillota_I; class Bacilli_A; order RFN20; family CAG-826; genus Onthovivens. The sequence goes on along the minus strand of DHEH01000009.1, from coordinate 35,163 downwards.
ATTGATACAAACGGTGATATTCCATCAATATTTATTATAACTAAATCGGAAGAACACGATAAAATGACATTTAATGCTTTTAACGAGCAAATTCAAATCTTCCTTCCGAAAGACGAATATGATATTTATGAGAGGTCGAGAGGAACTAGCAGGCGAATTAAACAAATGATGATTAATTTGCCAGTTTTAGTTGAAGTGTTAGATTTAATAAAGAATGAAAATTTCCACGAATTTGAAGCATATGCTTGGTATCCTATTTTAGAAGAAGCTTTTAAAAAACAAGGATATTCAAGTTTTGAAGACAATGGGTTTAAAAGCAAGAACTCTGTCGAATTAGGGCAAAGTATTCTTGGACAATTATTTAAGGACGCCATGAATGAATTCGACGCACTTAATTCTGATAGGAGGTTTTAATTATGAAATTGAAAATAATGACTTCTGAAGCAATTGCGTATGTTAAGGAAAATATAAACAGTCTTACAGAATATTATAAAACTGATAGCAATCCTGAAATATGGCTAAAAGAAAAAATTGGTAGGTCTGCATTTGTAGAAATTAATGAACTACAATTTGATGATTTTGAATTGTTGGTCGATTCTGAATCACCTTCTTCAACCGATGTACCTAATTCAAAAATGTTATATACAAAGCTCATTACATTAAATGATAGTTTTGCTACGGATGAAAGATTATGGGCAGGCTTATCTCATACTATCTTTTACAAGTATATGTTAAAGAGATGGAATTATAATAATGATGCCAATTCGATTCTCAATCATTTCTTCTTTAATGCAGGCAAACCTAGATGTTATATGGTAAATACTATTGCTAGATTATGGTGGCTTAGCAAAAAAACATATATAGAAAGCGATGAAAATCACTTTCAAATTTTAGATTATATAAGCCATGACATCAATGGTTACTCTTTCACTCTTTTTGGCTCTAATTGGTCTAATAGCGAACGATCTCTAAGACTATTCTTTAAATCAATTTTTAGATTTGAAGAAGATAAAGGATTAAATGTGGGCAGAGGTTTGTTTAATGATGCAATGAAATATATGAATTGCCTTTGTGGATTGTTTATTATTGATGCATGCGATGATTCATTTATTGTTGATAAAATATACAATTACTTAGAAAAGAGAAATGAACAACTAATTAGAAATGCAGAAATGAACAAGCTTAACAATGTTAAAACGACAGGCATTGAAAGGTTAGATAATATTATTAAAGCTTTGAATTATATTGGTGGTCGAGGAAATATAACTAGTATTAATAAAGCTTATGAGCATATTACAAATCAAAATTTAAGCGATGCTTCAAGAAAATATATTCAAGAAAATTTAGAGAAAAACTCTCCAGATTCACCTTCATATAATGGGAAACCAATATTTTACAAAATATATGTTGATAATTCTCAAATTTGGAAAATATCAAATGAGTATCTAACTAGAAGTAATTATGTTTTATTTAATGCATTTATATCTAAACAAAGAGAAAGCTTAGTAGGTTTTGACCAAATTGTGTTTAATATTATTTCTGCCATCAAAGGTGATAAAATTAGCATTTCTTCAATAACATCATATAAACAACAAATATCACAGCTTTATCCAGAAGTGAATAATTTTGATTCTGAAATTAAAAATGCACTTAAAAATATCAGAAGAAAAGGACTTATAGAATTTATTGGGGATAACACATATAAAAAATCATATAAGAATTTTGTGATTGAATAAATACACAATTGCACCGGAGATAACATCAAAGGTGCTTTTCTTTTGAAACAAAAAACTACCTAGATTTTACTAAGTAGTCTTTGGGTAGCCTTTAATGAACATCGTTCTTACGAGGTGTGCTCATTCGAAATCTTTTTCAATATTAATAAGTTCTAATCGGTGTGAGCAATTGAATGATGTTAGGATCATTTTTGTTACTGATTGTAAATGACTTCATAGCTCCATTAAAATTAAGAGAAACGTCTTCGCAATTAAGTGCTTTTATTGCACTGCTAACAAACTCATTATTTACCGAAATCTCTAGCGAATCCCCATTATATTTAAATAATTTGATAGATTCTTCTGCACTACCAAGTTGAGAAGATCTGCATGAAACAACAACCTTATTTTCAGTCATTGATATCTTGACGACGTTTTGTTTTTCACCACTAAGAATAGCAACTCTATCCATAGCATTTAAAAATTCAAAAGCATTAACTTCAAGAGTATATTGAAATGACTTAGGAATAATATTTTTAGTATTTGGATAATCTCCACCAGTAAGAGTTGTGGTCATAAGGGTATGATTCAATTGGAATAAAGCTTTTTTATCACTAATAAACATCACAACATCTTCCTCATTAGTAATTGATTTTGTAAGTTCTATAAAACTTTTTGCTGGAATATTAGCACTAAATCTTTCGGTAGTACTAGCTTCAATGTCTTTTTCAGCTAATCTAGCACTGTCGGTGGCAACAAAAGAAATGTGAGAAGAATCAGAAGTCATATTGATAGCTGTTAAAACTTGTCTAGTACTTTTTATGCAGGCAGCAAAACTAACTTGGTTAACTGCTTCTAAAAGTTGTTTTGCAGAAACTGTTACTTTAACGCCATTTTCATCAAAATCTATATCTTGATATTCTTCGCCTCTAATCGAATTAAGTTTAAATGAAGATTTTTCATTATCAATTTCAACAATTGAATCTTCTAAAGCAACAAAAGATATTTCCTTACCATCAACTCTTCTAACAATTTCAGTGATGATGTGATTATCAACAAGAATTGAACCTTTTTCGACATCTCTAATAATTTCTTTATCATCGATGAAGAATGGAATAGTTGATTGAATAGATATTTGTCCATCGCTTCCAGTTAAGACTAATCCTGCATCATTTAGTTCAATTTTGACGTTTGTTAATGTTGGATATATTGCTTTAGTAGGAATAATTTTTCCAACTTGTAATAATCCTTTTAAGAACTCATCTTTGTTAATAGTAAATTTCATTTTTTTATACCTCTATAATTCTTTTAATAATAATAAGCTGTGTGGAAATTGTGGAAATCTCCTAATTCATGCTTAATTTTAACATTTAAAGTATGATATTTTAAGCCTTTAGTCGATTTTTAATTTCATTTATAGCAATTTTTGTTTGTTGATCGTTTTTCAACAATTCTTCAACTTTAGATACACTGTGCATAATCGTTGTGTGATCTCTATTAGAGAATAATTCACCAATTTGTTTTAGCGAGATATTAAGTAAGTTTCTCATTAAGTAAATTGCGACATGTCTTGCGTTAGCTATCTGTCCAGTTTTGAGTTTTCCAGTCATTTGATTAACGCTAATATTGAAGTAATTACTAACGACGTTTAAGATTTTTTGTTCATTAACTTTGCTATGTGCATCACTTACATTTATTAAATTAGCGAGGGCTTCGCATGTTAGATTGATGTCTATATGGTCTGCATGTCTTAAATTTTTAATAAAAATAATTCTATTCAATGCTCCATTTAATTCTCTAATTGAAGATTTAAATTTGTCAGCTACAAAGACAATAACTTCTGGATCAAATTCATCGACATCTAGTCCAGCATCGATTATCTTCTTTTTTAAAATATCTTGACACATTTCACTGCTTGGTCGTTCGATTTGAACAGTTAATCCATCCATAAAACGTGAAACTAATCTCGCATCAATTCCGTCTAATTCTGATGGCAATCTATCACTAGTTAAGACGATTTGTTTGTGGTTTTGCAGGAGATATTGATAAATATCGAAGAAAAACTCTAATGTTTTTTTCTTATCTTTCATCATTTGAACATCATCTAAAAGTAACATATCAAAACTCTTGATAAATTTTGATAAACTTTCATCTTTATTAGCACTATTTGCATAATCTATGTATTGATAAATGAAATCTTGAGCTGTTACATATAAAATTTTTGTTGTTGGTTGCCTTTCTTTGACATAATTTCCGATAGCGTTAAGTAAATGAGTCTTTCCTAATCCGCTTCCACCGTAAATAAATAAAGGATTATAAAATTTTCCTGGATTACTTGCAGCAATTAAAGCAGCTTGACTAGCTTCTCTATTGCTTGGTCCCACAACAAAAGAATCAAAAGTGAATTGTTGATCTAATTTTATGTTGTTAAAAAACTTATATTCTGACTTATTAACTAGTTCAGTAGCATTCTTATTTTTTAATTTTTCGCTATTAACAAAAACAACAGTAAAATTACTACCAGTTTCTTTATTTACACGGACAACAATTGGATCTTTATATTGTTCGTTTAAGACATTTTCACTTAAATCACTATTACATCCAACAATGATTTTGTCACCTTCTATCGAATAAATATAAGAATCTTTCAAAAAAGCGTCGAATACCATTTTATCTAAATCTTTAGAAAGGCCTTCAAGTATTCTTTGCCATAAGTTGGATATTTCACTAAGTGTAGACAAACCCATAAACCTTATCCCCTTTCTAAATAATTGTATTTAGATTTTATCACTAAACTGATTAGAAAAAAGTGACAAATTTTGTAATTTTAAGTTTTCCACATTTTACCTTTAAAAAAGTGAGCAAAAATAGTGATTTTTCACTATTTCCACAAAATGATGTGTGGATAACTATGTGGATAAGTGTTTCAAATGTGGAATTGTGAAGTTATGTTAAAAGATTTCTTCATTTTGTCATTGTTAAAAAGTAGTAAAAAATCGCTATTTATCGCATTATTTAATGATTTTCACAAAAATAGCACTTAAATTAACATAAATGTGGAAAGATTAAAAATTTTCAAAAATCGGGAAAAATATTTAGATTTTCAATTATTAATTTTATAAAGTAGGCTAAAAAATGCCTAGTCCGTTTTTGTTTGACATATATATGTATAAACATATATAATAAAACACGCTACTTAATCGGAGGTAATATATTATGGCAAGTAAGAAAACATATCAACCAAGTAAGGTTCACAAATTTAGAACACATGGTTTTAGAGCTAGAATGGCTACTGGTCACGGAAGAAAGATCTTAGCTTTAAGAAGAGCTAAGGGAAGAAAATCTTTAACTGTTAGCGACTAATGAAAAAAGAAAACGTCATTAAAAAGTATCGTGAGTTTCAAGAGATTATGAAACTCCATCATTCTTATAGGTCGAATAGTTATACTGTTTACTATAGAAAAAAAGATGACGAATTTACACGAATAGGAATTTTAGTAGGAAAGAGAAACGGAATAGCTGTTACAAGAAACAAAATTAAAAGACAAGTAAGAATGATTATTGATTCGGTTATAACATATAACGAGAAAATTGATATCGTTGTTGCTATATCTAGCAATTACGATTGTAATAAGTTCGATGAAAACAAAAACGAATTAACAAAACTACTAAATAACCTTAAGGGAGACATTAATGAATAAAAAAGTCAAATATGCTTTAGGGGTTGCTGGTGTTGTTGTATGCGCAAGCGTGTTATCAAGTTGTAATTCCTTTTGTTCCACTAATGATTTAAACAATTATCGTTACGCATATGATTCTTTAAATATGCGTTTTTTTGCTTCTAAAGATGATGCAAAAGATTACGTTTTACAAACATTTAGCCAACAAACTAATTATAATTCTGAAATATCAGTTACATTTAACAATGTTAAAAAACTAAGTAATGATGGAACAACTTATGAAGCAGTTGATGACAATGTATTTGGAACAGTTGGTACTTTAACCTATGTAAAACCAAATGTATATCGTTTAGAAAATGCTTCAACTCAAAAAAATGATGATGGTGTTTATAAAAATATCGATTTTGAATACGGATTAAATAGTTTTACTCAATCCGTGATCACTACAGCAAAAAGTAATGGAATTTATATTCCAAGTTACCAATATTTTGAAGAACTTGATTTAAAAGTTTTATCTTCTTTCTTTGCGGGGGATAATAATTTTTCGTGGTTTAAGGGAATTACAGATGAAAATGTCACTTTTGAACAACTTTATGGCTATTCATATAGTGATTACAAATCTTATATAAATATGGAAGAAGGAACTGAGAAAAACGCTAAACTTAATAAACTTCTTGGAACTTCAGAACCAACATCATCGACTGATACTTTCGGAAGAAATTATTCTGTTAATACATTATTAGGATATAAAAAGTTCGATGGTTTCACTACAAATGATAAAAACGAAACTGTTGCAGCTCCATATCAAAAAATTGAAGCTTTCAATAAAGCGATTATTGAAGAAGGTAAAGTTGATCTCGATGAAACTATGAGCGCTAATTATTTATCACTTTATAAATCAACACTTGATTCAAAAATAAATGCAATTAGAACTTGTATCACTTCAAACGATGGTTTATATGGCCACACAAGTAATGATTTATTGAACGATACTGTATTTATAGAAGGAAAAGGCGTAGATTTCTGGGCCGGATGGGGAGCAGCTTTCTCACACGGACCACTTGAAGGTTTATTGGTTTATCCAATTGGTATTTTAACCGATAATTTATCTCATGCTTTTGGAATGAATGGATGGGGACAAATTTTAGCAATTATTGTTGTTACATTAATTGTTAGATTATTATTCCAAGTTGTTACTTTACCATCCACTATTTCTCAACAAAAACAACAATACTTACAACCAAAACTTGCTAAGTTACAAGAAAAATATCCAAATAGTAACACTAACAACTATGAAAAACAAAAGATGGCTCAAGAACAAATGGCTTTATATAAAAAATATAAAGTTCATCCTTTTTTACCTTTATTATTAATGGTTGTACAATTCCCACTATTTATCTGTGTGTGGAACGCTTTACAAGGTGTCGCTGCTTTATCAATCGATGCAGTTTTAGGATTAAGACTCAGTGATACAATCTGGAGTGTTTTAACAAACTTCTCTGGTTGGCCAGGAAACCCTGGATGGTGGACAGCCCTTGTTCTTATTATATTAATGAGTGCTGCTCAAGTATTTGCTATGCTTATTCCACAGCGGTTGAATAAGAAAAAGATGAAACAAGTTTCAAGAACTGGTGTAAATCCTACTCAAAACGAACAAACTAAGACTATGAAGTGGGTTCAATGGGGTATGATTATTTTCACAATTATCCTTGGATTTAATCTTCCAAGTGCTATGGGTGTTTACTGGTTTATTGGAGCGATCATCAGCATTTTAACTTCTGTTATCATGCACTTTATTTTCACTAAAAAGAAGGATTTGAATTAAAATGAAAAAATTTACTGAAAAAACGTTAGAAGAAGCAATTGCTTCTGCTTGCAAGGAACTTAATATTCCAGAAGAAAAATTAAACTACACTATTGAAGAAGAAAAGAAAGGTATATTTATCAAAAAATGTACAATTTCTGTTGCCGAAATCACTGATGTCGTTGAATATGCTGAAACATATTTAACTGATGTTTGTCATGCTTTAGGTTTTGAAGTTTCTTTAAAATCATTCGTTAAAGACGATATTATTAAGATTTTACTTGAGACCAATCATAACTCAATTTTAATTGGTAAAAACGGAAGCACTTTACAATCTTTAAATGAATTAACTAAATTATCTGTTAGCGCAAAATTTAAAAGAAAATTTAGAATTTTATTAGATATTGGCGACTATAAAGACAGAAAATATAACAAAGTTATTCATATTGCAAAAGATGCAGCTAAAGAAGTTGTGAAAACTCACGCTAGTATTAAACTTGATTCTATGACACCAGACGAGAGAAAAAAAGTTCATAATGCTTTAGCTTCATGGAAAAATATTAAATCTGATTCAATTGGTGATGGTAAGGATAGAGCCATTGTAATTTCCTATGTTGGAAATACTTACGTTTCTGAACCAACCAACACTTCTAATACAGAAGAAAATAAACAAGACTAATATTTCTTGCTATAATTATTGTATGTTTAAAACAATCGTCGCTTTAGCGACTCCTCCATTAAAGAGTGCGTTAGCTATTATCCGTTTAAGCGGAGATGATTGTTTTTTTGTTGCCGATAAATTCTTTTCTAAAAAAGTTAGCACTATCGATCATAATAAAATAATGCACGGTTATATAATGGATGGAGACGAAATTGTTGATGACGTTGTTCTTTTAGCATATATTGGACCACATTCTTATACTGGAGAAGATAGTGTCGAGATTATGTGTCATGGCTCGGTTTTAATTTTCAATAGAATCATTCAAACAGCTATTAAATGTGGAGCTACTTTAGCGACTCATGGTGAATACACTTCTCGTGCTTATTTACATGGAAAAATGGATTTAATTCAAGCTGAATCAGTTAATGATCTTATCAATGCCGAAAGTGAAGAAAGTAAAAAACTCTCTATGATGTCTTTAAAGGGAAAAACTTCTGAACTTATAAAACCAATAAAGGAAGATTTTGGGGCCTTATATTCTAACATTGAAGTAAATATTGATTATCCAGAATATCAAGATATTGAACAAGCTAACGTTTCTAAAATTATTGAAATTTGTAAAAAGAATAAGGATTACATAGGGAATTTGATAAAAAATGGCATCAAAGGGAAAATAATTAAAGATGGAATTAATGTTGCAATTGTTGGGAAACCTAATGTTGGAAAATCTTCAATACTCAATGCTTTATTAAATGAAGATAAAGCAATAGTTACTGATATCAAAGGCACTACAAGGGATATAGTTGAAGGTAAAATTATTTTAAATGGCATATCCATCAATTTATTTGATACTGCAGGAATCAGAGATAGCGAAGATAAAATTGAATCTATTGGAATTGATAAATCTAAACAAGAATTAAGGAAAGCTGATTTGGTAATTGCTGTTTTTAGTGCTGATTCTTTTGATGAAGAAGATAAAAAAATAATGAATCTTATTTCTAATAAACTAAATATTATTGTTTATAATAAAGAAGATTTAGTTACTAAAAAAGAGCCAAATAAACTATATTTGAGCGCTATAACTAAGAACGTTGATGTATTAAAAAATAAAATAATTGAAAAACTTGAGTTGAATCAAAGTAATTATGACAATCCTTCGATCAATAACGTTAGAGAACTCGGCTTATTACAAAGTATATTGGTAAAAATTAATCATATTTTAGATACAATTGAAAATACACCAATTGACCTTGTTTCTTGTGATGTAAAAAGCATTTATTTGGATGTTTTATCAATTACAGGCGAAGATTGTGATTTTGATGTAGCAAAAGAAATATTTTCAAGATTTTGTGTTGGTAAATAGGATGATTTTTGATACCCATATTCATCTAAATGATGAAAAACTAATAGAGAACCTTGATCAAGAAATTTCTGAAGCCAGAGAAGTAGGCGTTTCAAAATTTCTATGTGTTGGTTTCGACATAGAAAGCAGCAAAAAAGCTGTTCAAATTGCGGATAAATACGATTGTGTTTTTGCTGCTGTTGGAATTATTCCTACCGAACACGAACAATATGATGCAAATACTATTAATGAGATTAGAAAAATCGCTTTATCATCTAAAAAAGTAAAAGCGATTGGTGAGATTGGCTTAGATTATTATTGGGAAAAAGATGATGAAACTAAAACGATACAAAAAGAAATGTTTTTAAAGCAAATTGATCTAGCTAATGAATTAAATTTACCTATTTCAATACATGCACGCGATTCGCTATCTGATATTTTAGAAATATTAAAAAAACATCCTGTAAAACAAGCTGGCATAATGCATTGTTATTCAGGATCTACTGAGCTTGCTAAAGAGTTCGTTAAGCTAGGCTATAAAATTGCGTTTGGTGGAGTTTTGACTTTTAAAAATAGTAAAAAAACAAAAGAAGTTTTTAAAGATATAGGTCTAGAAAATGCTGTGTTTGAAACCGATGCTCCATATTTGTCTCCAGAGCCAAATAGAGGAAAAATAAATTTACCAAAATATATAGCGGATACTGTAAAATTCGCTGCAAATACTTATTCTTTCGATTTAAATGAGTTAGAAAAAATTACGTTTGAAAATTCTTTAAATATTTTACACGTGGAAAAAAATGAAAAATAAAATTGATGCGTTAATTGTGGTCGAAGGACAATCTGATATTGACTTTTTATCTTCGTTTTTGGATTGTAATTTTTATAAGGTTAACGGGTCTGCGGTTAATGAAAACGATATTATTTTTCTTAAAAAAGCTAAAGAAAAGCAACAAATAATTATTTTAACTGATCCGGACTTTCCGGGCATACAAATTAGAAATAAAATTAATGAAAAAATTTCTGGATGTTACAATGCGTTTGTTAGAAAAGAAGTTTCTATTAAAAACCATAAGGTTGGTGTTGCTGAATCAACAAAAGAAGAAGTGTTAAATGCCATAAAAGACTGTCAATTTTATTCAAACAAGATTGTTGGATCAATCAAAATATCTGATTTATATGAATATGGTTTGTTAGGACAAGAAGACTCAGCAAAAACAAGGAAAGAAGTTTGTGAATTGTTAAATGTTGGATATTGTAATGGAAAATCGATGCTAAAAAGATTAAATATGTTAGGTATAGATAAAATTAAACTTGAGGAGGCAGTTAAAAATGTTAAACACTGAAGAATTAAAAGATTATTTCATATTAGTTAATAGTCATGCAAAAAAAGAGTTAGGCCAGAACTTTTTGATATCTTCATATATTTGTGAAAACATTGTTAATTTATTAGAAATTGATGAAAAAGATAAGATTTTAGAAGTTGGGCCTGGTTTAGGGGCCTTAACTGGTTTTTTAATCAATAAATCAGAAAAATATGTTGCTGTTGAATACGATGAAAAGTTCGTTAACTTCCTCAACAACGCTTATAGTAATTCAAATTTGGTAGTAGAAAACAAAAATATTGTTAAACTAAAAGACTTTGACTTTAATAAGATTATTGGAAATTTACCTTATTATATGACAACCGAAATTCTTGAATTTTTAACTACACGTTTTCCAGGTATCAAAATAGGTGTTTTTATGGTCCAAAAGGAATGTTATCAAAGATTAGTGGCTAAACAAGGTAAAGACTACAACGCTTATAATGTTTTTCTTGATTATTTATATGATGTTAAACAGTGTTTTTTAGTAAATAAAACCAATTTTTTCCCAATGCCAAGTATTGATTCACTTGTATTTAAAATTAGCATAAAAAATGGAAAAGAGCTGGGATTTGCAAGGGTTTTATATAAAACAGCAAAGATTTTATTTAATAATAGAAGGAAAACAGTTTCAAATAATTTGAATTCTTTAGTTAAGGATAAAAACTTAACAAAAGAACTTATTTTGAAGTCAAATATTAAAGAGAATGAAAGGGCAGAAAACCTTACTCAAGATGATTTTGTTAACTTAACAGATAACTTATTGAATAATGGATTTTTAAAATTATAAATTTAGTATGATAATCATTGAAAGCGCATTTGCAAAAATTAATTTATCTTTAGACGTTCTTGGAAAAAGAGATGATGGATATCATAATCTTTCTAGTGTTATGTTACCTTTAGAGTTGCATGACTCTGTAGAAATTCATTTACTACCAAAAGGGGCGAACGACGATTATGTTACCTGTGATGATTTTTCCTTGTCTATATCAAAATATAATCTATGTCATAAAATGATCGATTGCGCTAGAGAACATTTTGATTTTAAAGCAAGATTTATAGTTCATATTCATAAAAATATATTTTTACAAGCGGGTCTAGGCGGAGGAAGTGCTGATGCTGGCGCAGTTTTACGTGGAATCGTAAAATTATTAAAAATAAAAGCTTCAAGAGAAGAACTTATAGAGTTGGCAGTCAAAGTTGGATCTGATGTACCTTGGTCTTTATTTAATAAACCATTATTGGTTGAACAAAAAGGACAAAAATTAGATGAGATAAATGTCACAAAATATCCATATGTTTTACTTGTTAAACCAAAAGAAGGGTTATCTACTCAAGAGGTGTTTGCTAAAGCTGACGAAATGGGTTTTGATGAACATGTAAATATGCAAGAAGTAATTAAAGCTTATAATGAAGGTGATTTTGATGTTTTAGGAGAAAAAGTTTTTAATAGTTTGGAAAAACCAGCTATTGCAATGCTTTCTGATGTTCAATCTATTAAAGATATGATGAGAGCTGATGGCATAAAGTGTGTTCTTATGACTGGTGCAGGAAGTTGTGTCTTCGGATTATCAAACGATTTAAGATTATTAAAAAGACTTGAAATATCTTATGCAAAAATTGGATTTAAAACTAAGTTAACAAAAATATTAAAAGGAGGAGATGAAATATGCTGTTTCTAGATATATTAGAACATGATGTTTATATCGGGAACGAAATAGTTGGGTATATTTCAAAAGAAGGAACTATTTTTATCAATAGAAGAACTTTTGCAACCTTAACTGACGATGGAAAAATTCTATTAGAAGGAAAATACGAAGCTGGATATATAAGTGAAGGTGGTGACATATATCTAAATGGTACAATGGCTGGTCACATCACAGAAAATAATGATCTATATTTTTCGCCAAAAATTGTTAAATAATAAAATAGTTGGGATTTTCAAGGGATTTTGCTAAAAAAATAATATTTATACATAAAAAAGACACTCAGAAGAGTGTCTTTAATTTGTTATAAAAAGTCTTATAGTTAGAAACTATTTGCTTTTCTTTTCGCTTCTCTTAAGGAGAATTTCAGCTTGAGCAGCAGCGAGTCTAGCAATTGGGACTCTAAATGGAGAACAGCTTACATAGTTAAGACCGACAGCGTTGAAGAATTGAATAGATTCTGGATCGCCACCGTGCTCACCACAAACTCCACAAAGTAAAGTTGGGTTAGCTGCTTTTCCGTTGTTGACAGCCATTTTAATAAGTTGGCCGACACCTTTTTGATCTACGTGTTGGAATGGATCTTCTTCAAAAATCTTGTTGTCATAGTATGAACCTAAGAATTTTGTTGAATCGTCACGTGAGAATCCAAATGTCATTTGGGTTAAATCGTTTGTTCCAAAACTGAAGAATTCAGCTTCTTTTGCGATTTCACCAGCAAGTAAAGCGGCTCTTGGGATTTCAATCATTGTACCAACGTGATAAATCATTTTGGAATTGTGTTCTTTTAAGACTTTATCAGCTTCTTCAGTGATAATGTTCTTAACAAACTTAAATTCTTTAACATCAAGTGTAAGAGGAATCATGATTTCTGGTTCGATTTCTTTTCCAGAATCTTTACTTGCTCTTATAGCAGCTTGCATAATAGCTCTGGCTTGCATTCTTCCAATTTCTGGATAAGTAACGTCAAGTCTGCATCCTCTATGACCCATCATTGGGTTAAATTCGTGTAAGAAAGCAATTCTTTCTTTGATGCTAGCAACTGATTTATTAAGTGATCTTGCTAATTCTTCAATCTTATCTTCTTCTGTTGGTAAGAATTCATGAAGAGGTGGATCAAGTAATCTAACGTTAACGTTAATATTCTTGCAATCTTTCATTGCCATATATAATCCATAGAAATCATCTTCTTGATATGGAAGGAGTTTGGCTAAAGCTTTTTCTCTTTCAGCGACTGTATCAGCAAGAATCATTTCTCTCATATGGAAAATTCTGTCTTTGTTGAAGAACATATGTTCTGTTCTGCAAAGTCCGATTCCGTCAGCACCAAATTCAGCAGCTTGTCTTGCATCTTTTGGAGTATCAGCGTTTGTTCTGATGTCTAATCTCTTATATTTATCAGCTAAAGCCATCATGGTTCCGAAGTTTCCAGCCTTTGTATCAGCAGGAACTAAAGCCATTGAGCCTTCATAAACTGATCCGGTTGAACCGTTAAGAGAGAATGTATCGTTCTTTGTATAAACTTTGCCATTGATTGTGCATGTTTCGTTTTCTTCATCGATAACGGCAGCGCTACAACCTGTAATACAGCATTTACCCATACCACGAGCAACAACAGCAGCGTGACTTGTCATACCACCTCTCATAGTAAGAATACCTTCAGCAGCAACCATACCTTCGATATCTTCTGGTGAAGTTTCAGCTCTAACAAGAACAACTTTTTCACCTTTAGCATGTCTTTCTTCAGCATCTTTAGCATTGAAGCTTAAGTGACCGACACCGGCACCTGGAGAAGCTGGGTTACCAACACCTAATGGAACGTGTTTTGTTAATTCTTTTGTATCGAATGTTGGGTGAAGTAAACTATCAAGTAATTGTGGTTCAACTCTTAAGACGGCTTCGTCTTCAGTGATGACACCTTCATGTAATAAATCAAGAGCGATTTGAAGAGCAGCAGCAGCAGTTCTCTTTCCGTTTCTTGTTTGTAAGAAATAAAGTTTTCCGTTTTCAACGGTGTACTCCATATCTTGCATATCTTTATAGTGAGCTTCCATTTTCTTGATGGTTGAAGCAAATTGCTCATAAACTTCTGGCATTCTCTTCTTTAATTCATCAATATGGAATGGAGTTCTAATACCTGCAACAACGTCTTCACCTTGAGCTTGTGGAAGATATTCTGCATAGATATTTTTAGCACCAGTAGATGGATCTCTTGAGAAAGCAACACCAGTACCTGAATTTTCGTTTAAGTTTCCGAAAACCATTGATTGAACGTTAACAGCTGTACCCCATTCATAAGGAATAGAGTTCATTTTTCTATAGACGTTAGCTCTTGGGTTATCCCATGATCTAAAGACTGCAGAAATTGCGTCATGTAATTGATCGTATGGATTGCTTGGGAAATCTTCTCCGAAAGTCTTCTTGTAATAAGCTTTATACTCGCCAACAAGAACCTTTAATTGTTCTGTGGTAACTTCAGTATCAAGTTTATAACCATTATCGCTCTTAATTTTCTCTAACATAGCATCCATTTCAGTTCTTGGATGTCCTTTAGCGATATTTGTAAACATTAAGATAAATCTACGATATGAATCGTAAGCAAATCTTTCGTTATTAGCAGATTTTGCTAATGTTTCGACGGATTCATCATTTAAACCTAAGTTTAAAATTGTATCCATCATACCTGGCATTGATTGTCTAGCACCACTACGGACTGAGACAAGGAGTGGATCTTTTGATTTATCAGCTCCGCCAAATGATTTTTTGGTTTCTTTTTCAACCTCTTTGACTGCATTGTCGATAGCTTCGATTAATGAATCAGGTAATTTCTTTCCACTTTCGTAATAAAGAGTGCAGGCTTCGGTTGTGATTGTAAAACCTTGTGGAATTGGAACGCCAATATAGGTCATTTCAGCAAGTCCAGCACCCTTACCTCCAAGAAGCTCTTTTCCTAAACCGTGAGCATCTTTGAAAAGGTAAACATATTTCTTATTTGCCATTTACTTTTCCTCCTAATGGACAATTAGTTGTCTATAACAACTGCGTTAGAATTATAGCAAAAAAAAGACTTAATATAAATAAAATCATATATATTATATTAACATTAGTTTTAAAGCAGATTTAATGATTAACATAGGGGAGCGACCGACTCTTTTCTTTATTCTTCTAAAATAATATGAACTTGCAGGATGCTTGTATGTATTTATAGAAATAGCCCCATACATAAAAGATTAAATGTTATTAATGTCAAAACAAAATAACTATATTTAATAAAAAATAAACCAATTAACGATAAAGTTGATAAAATTACATAATCAATATTATAAAACAATAATTTTTATTAAATGTCGAAGGTAAATCTCCTCTTTCAATATATATTTTTTAAAATGTTTAGAGAGTTATTGAAATAATTTGGCCAACATATAAACAAATATAAATCCGATAGTTTCAATATATTGTTTAAAAATTTAAGTCATTTAACTATAATAACGATATGGAAGAAAAAACAGTACTCACCATTGATTTTGGTACTCAATCAGTGCGTGTAGCAATAGTAAATAATGCTGGAAAATTTTTGGCTTTTGAAAAGCAGCCATATGAAAAGCCATATTTTTCACCAAAACCTGGATATTGTGAGCAATATCCTCAAAAGTACTACGAATATATGTGTATGGCTAGCAAAAGATTAAGTGAAAAAAATGCTGACTTATTAAAAAAAGTTCAATCTTTTTCAATAACTTCTTTTAGAGATTCAGCGACATTTTTAGATGAAAATTTTGCTGTAGTGAGACCATCAATAATATGGTTAGATCAAAGACAAGCAAAATTAAAAGAAAAACTGCCAAAATTCGATTCATTTTTATTCTGGGTTATAGGTATGAGAAACACAATTATTCTTAACCGTAAAAGATGTCCAGCGCATTGGATAAAAGAAAACGAACCAGAAAATTGGCAAAAAATTAGACATTATGTGCCAATGAGCTCCTATTTTAACTATAGATTAACTGGTGTTTTAGGTGATTCTGCTTCGAACATGGTTGGTCATTTTCCAATCAATTTTGCTAAAGGAAAATGGTATAAGTCCGAAAAAGCTTTAAAAGCAGTAATATACGGTATTCCAACTAGTTATTTACCAGAAATATTTCCAACTGGAACAGTATCTGGAAAAATAACGAATATGGCACATATGGAAACAGGCTTACCACTTGATTTAAAAATGATATGTACAGGTAACGATAAGAGCTGCGAAGCATTAGGAAGTGGCGCAATTAACGAGAACATTGCACATATTAGTTATGGAACAGCAAGTTCTGTCGCTGTTACTTCAAAAAAATATATTGAATCAGAAAAATTTTTGCCATCTTATGTCTGTGCTTATCCTGGATGGTATAGTAGTGAAGTTCAAGTTTATAGGGGCTATTGGATGTTATCCTGGTTTTTAAAGGAATTTGGTACCGAAGAATCGGCTGAAGCGACTATCGAAAAAATTAGCCCTGAAGAAGTTATAAATAAAAAACTTTCGGAAATTCCACCTGGCAGTAATGGTTTAATTGTTCAGCCTTATTGGGGGCCTGGACTTAGAAGACCGCTTGCTAAAGGCGCAGTTATCGGTTTTTATGATGTACATACTAAATATCATATTTATAGAGCGATTATTGAAGGAATAGCTTATGAATTAAAAGAAGGATTAAATCTTATTAAAAAGAAAACTCATAAGAAAATCCAATATATAACAATAAGCGGTGGTGGCTCTAGATGTGATGCTATATGTCAAATTACAGCTGATATTTTTAATATAAAAGTCGTTAAACCTTATACATATGAAACGTCTTCTTTAGGTTGTGCTATTGCTCAATTTTATGCATTAAAAGAATTTAAAAATCTTGATGAAGCAAAACGACAAATGGTGAAATATACAAAAGTGTTTACACCAAATGCTGAAGCTGCCAAAAAGTATGAATATTTATTTAAAAATGTGTATACACACATCTATCCTGAATTAGAAACTTCTTATAAAAATTTAACAAAATATTTACAAGAAAATAATGAAGGATCCGTTGAATAAATAAATTTAAAAAATCTGTAAAAAATCAAAAACTCCTGCAAATACTTGTTATTTACAGGGATTTTATTTAAGATTATTAATTAACTATCAACAACTTCGGAATCTTTTTTAGCCATTGGATTAATGCCACTAAATTGTGAATTATATAGTTCTGCATAGAACCCGTTTTTAGCCAGTAACTCTTTATGATTTCCAGTCTCAACTATATGACCTTTTTTCATAACAATAATTGTTTTAGCATTTTTAATTGTTGACAATCTATGAGCAATAACAAAGCTTGTTCTATTTTTCATAATTTTATTTAAAGCATCTTGAATTTTTAATTCGGTTCTAGTATCAACACTACTAGTAGCTTCGTCAAGAATCATGATTTTAGGTTTAGAAATTATTGCTCTAGCAATGGTAATTAATTGTCTTTGACCTTGGGAAATATTGTTCCCGTCTTCATTAAGCATAAAGTCTAATTGACCAGGCAAAGTTTGAATATAGTGCCATATATGAGCCTCTTTACAAGCTTCAACTATTTCTTCATCAGTTGCTTTTTGGTCTCCATAAAGAAGATTTTCTTTAATTGTTCCTTTAAATAACCATGTATCTTGAAGAACCATTCCAACAGAACCTCTTAAAGCTCTTCTTGTGTAATCAGTGGTTGAAATACCATCAAGCAATAATTCTCCATCATTAATGTAATCAGAAACTTCATTTTTAAATGAATCACGAGTATTTTTGTCAATATTAAGTTCTTTTGTACATTCATTATAATAAGAAATAATTTCATTTTTAGCTAATTTAATATTGTCAGTTATTGAAAGATTATCATTAAAAGAAGGGGTCTTTGCAGGGGTTTTTGTATTTCCAGCAATAGAATCGATCTTATTAAATAAGTACTTTTCTTGATTTAAAAGATCTTCTTTATTAAGAGTATTACTTAATTCATAAAATCTCATGATTAAATTAACCATTGTAGTTTTACCGGCGCCAGTTGGTCCAACTATAGCTACTGTATCGCCGGTATTAACTTTAAGATTAAAGTCTTCAATAAGAGGTTTTTCTGGTAAGTAATGGAAATAAACATTTTTAAATTCAAAATTACCTTCAATTTTAGTTTCATCATCAATTGCATTTTTAGTTTCAGGAATACTTTCTTTTTCGTCAAGAAGATTATAAATTCTCTCACCACTAGCAATAACCGATTGTAAGGTTGAGAATATTTGCGATAGATTTTGAAGTGGTCTAGAAAACATATTTAAGAATATAAAGAATGTTACCATTGATGGAATATCATTTAATTGACCAGCAACAACTGCAATAGCAACAAAACTAAGGTTATTAATAAATATTGTTGTTGGAAAAATAAATCCGCTTAAGAATTGTGATAAATAGTCTGATTTAGCAAGCTTTTTATTGTTTCCAGCAAATTCAGCTTCAACATCTTTTTGTTTATTAAATAATTTAATAATGGTGTAACCAGCATAATCTTCTTCTATTTGACCATTTAATGAACCTAATTCATTACGATAATTAACAAATTGTTTTCCGCTGTATTTTGCAATAAAGAAAACAATTAATAATGTAATTGGTAAGGAAGCAATTGCAATTAAAGCAAGCTGCCATTTGACGACAAACATTGCAATTAAGGTTCCAAGGAATAAAGTTCCACTGGTAAATACTTGAGTAATAATTGATTGAATATTTCTTGAGATGTTATCAACATCATTCGTTGCAACAGATAAGGTGTCTCCATATGGAACACGATCAAAATAAGATAATGGCAAAGTATTTAACTTTCTTTGGACTTTTTGTCTCATGTCTTGAGCATAACGAGCACTTACTCCAACTGCGATATATTGAGAGAAGAAACTACATAATGCACTGAATAAATATAATCCGATAATTATACCGAATAATATATAAAATTGAGTCCAATCAATAACGACATTATTATCAGTTCCAATAGTAATTAAAGCGCCTTCTACGCGCCAATTTGCAAAATTCTCACCTGGAATTAAAGCGTTTGTTATCTTCATAATAACAAATGGTGAAAAAATAGCTAAAATTGCACTAAAAACAGAAAAAACCATAACTAGAATTAATTTAATTCTTTCATCTTTTAAATCTTTAATCATTCTTTTAGAGGTAATTTTAGTATTTAATGGTTTCTCTACTGAATGAGCAGCATGTCTTGGTCCTGGCATATTTATTCACCTCCTTCTTGAGCAACTTGATTGAAAATACGAATAGTTTTTTCTATTTCATCTTTATCAAGTTGTGATTTAACGATATCTTGGTAAACTTGACAAGATTTAAGTAACTCCGAATGGGTTCCTTGGCCGACGCATTTACCTTCGTCTAAAACAATAATATTGTCAGCATTTAAAATTGAAGAGACTCTTTGAGCAACTATAATTACCGAAGAATTTTTAGCATACGGAATTAAATCTTTTCTTAACTTTGCATCCGTTTTAAAGTCTAAAGCGCTAAAAGAGTCATCAAATACATATATTTCTGGTTTTCTAATTAATGCACGAGCAATAGCGAGTCTTTGTTTTTGTCCTCCTGAGAAATTTTTGCCACTTTGAGAAACTGGGGCATCTAAACCTTCAGGAAGTTTGGATATAAAGTGTTCTGCTTGAGCAATTTGAAGAGCTTCATTAACTTCTTCATCAGTTGCATCAGGCTTTCCAAAGCGAATGTTCTCTCTAATCGTTCCTTTAAATAGAACTGCTTGTTGAGGAATAAACCCAACCATATTCCTTAAATATAATTTAGGAATACGTTTAATATTTAAACCATCAACAAATATTTCGCCTTGAGTAGCGTCATAAAAGCGAGGAATTAAATTAATTAAACTCGATTTGCCACATCCAGTTGATCCGATGATAGCTGTAATTGAACCAGGTTTTGTTTTAAAAGTTATGCCTTGCACACTTGGATAAACAGCGTCTGGATAAGTAAATGAAACATCGTTAAATTCGATAACTCCTCTTTCTATTCTATTATTAAATTTATTTTCATCGAAATCCGAATGGTCAATTTCAATAACGTTATTTTTAGTTTCAAGAACCTCGTTAACACGTTTTATAGAGGCGCTTGATTGTGGGAATTGTATTAAAACCATAGCCATCATTAAAATTGACATCATTATTTGGTTAGAATATTGAGCAACAACGCTAACATCAGCTACTGTATTTACTGCTTCTGTAGCAGGTAAATTTCCAATAAGGAAGAAACCAATTGCAAAGATACCAATATAAGCAACATTAAATAAGATAAAAACAATTGGATCGGCATAACACATAATTCTTGATCCTTTTAATATTGTATCCGCTGCTTTTTTATTAGCTTCATCAAATTTGTAGTTTTCTGTATCTTGTTGATTATATGCACGAATTACACGAATTCCTGTTAAATTTTCACGAATACAAACTGTTACATTATCAATATTCTTTTGTAATTGTCTAAATAATGGCGAAGTAAGGAAAAGTAAGACAGCAAATGCAACCCCAATTAAAGGAATAATGACACAAAAAACAAGTAAATATTTTGGATCGATATTAACTGTTAAAATAACAGCCATAATAATGTATCCAGGAGACATAATTACAATTCTTAAACTCATAACAAGGAAGTTTTTAACTATATCAATATCGTTTGTTGTTCTCGTAATTAAAGTGGCAGTTCCAAACTTATTGTAACCAGACAAAGATAAGTCATTAACTTTTTTAAACATCATATCACGTAATTCTTCACCAACATATGCAGCCAAATAAGCAACAAAGAAATTTTGGAACGAAGCAAGAAGAAAGACAACACAGGCTAAACCGATCATGATTCCTCCATCATTCCATATATTAGCGATAGTGTGACCATCGCTTCCAAGTATATCTTTTTGGATGATACCCATATAATTTGCTAAATAGAGTTGGCAAAAACATTGAAGCAAAATTGCAATGGCTACACCCAAAACTAAATACCATTTTTTAAATAAGATTTTAAATATACGTTTCATTTAATTTTCTCCTTTTCTAAATAAATTCATAATGATGTTTTCATCAAAACTTTGGTCAGTATTTTTACTCAACATTACCGAATATGCATATCCTAATAATATATACCTAAATGTTTCAAACAATTTTTGAGGATTATCCATCACGATGTCACCCTCTTTTTGTCCATCTTTGATACACCTCATTAAAGGTGGTATTTTTTGTTTACTTGCAGAGCATATTTTTTCTCCATTTTTAGTATATGGAAAAGTTAAAGTTAAATAAATTTCGTAAGCGTATAAAATGTTGGATCTAATTAAGTTAAATAACGTTTTTACATAGTTATTTATTTTCAATATCGCTTGCGAATCCCCATTTAAACATTCAATTGATGGTTTCCAAACATGTTCGTTGGCTAATAAAAAAATATCCTTTTCTATATCGTCTTTATTCGAGTAATAATGATATAAAAGACCATGAGAACATTTGGCTTCTTTTGCTATCATGTCCATAGATGTCTTATCAAATCCATTAAACGTAAAAACGGTCAAAGCAGATTTAAGTATTTTTGCTTTTCTTTTGTCTTTAATCTTTTCGTTTTGAAAAATTGTCCTTGGCATATTTTGAATATTAGTTTATATTGACAATAATGTCAATATAAAACCGCTTACATTTTTTTAAAATTTTTTACACTATAAAAAATATTATCTCTGACAAATTGCAAAATTAAAATATTAATTACTAGATTCATCAAATATAGTATTAACAGTTTCCCATTGTTTTAATTTGATTGGGATCCACAAAGAATATATTCCGATAGTAACAAATGATAAAAGTATCCATTTAATCCAATTACCAATTAATGAACCACCAGAACCTATAAATTTAAGTCTTTGTCCATTAATATAAGTATGTGAACAATGCCACTTTTTCTCTCTGGTTAGGTTCCAAGGAAAGATTATTCCAATAGTGATTATAAATAAAAGAGTATTTAATAAATTTATACCGATTAGTTGAAGTAAAGTTCCGTCAAAATATGATTTTTGAGGTACTCCAACAGTTTGAGGTTTAGATTCTGTTTTGTTCTCAACAGGAGGAACTGGAGCAACAGGTGCAACAACGACTGGAACAGGAACTTCTTCTTTTTTAGTTTCTTGTGTTACGTTTGGTTTACTTTCTTCTTTTTCTGTTGCTTCAGGTTTATCTTCGTTTTCTGTAACATATTGAACAATCTGATTCTTATTAAAAGAATGCTTAGATAAGATATAAAAAGAAACAATAAAAGAAATTAAAACAAGAGTAACAATTAAACTTATGTTACTGAAAGACAATGTTTTCGCCAGAATTTCATTAGTTTGTATGGTTCCTAGATTTATTAAATAACCTAAAATTAATGTAGTAATGTAATAACAAGAACAAATTATGGAAATAACTGAAAGAATTCTCAAAAAGATTTTCATATGATTAACCCCTTTTTATTATATTTATAATTTTATGCTTTGTTATTAATAATGTATAGAGATTTAAAGAATCAATCGTAAAAATAATTTTAAATTTTTATATAAATAGAGATTATTAACCCTTAAAAAGTTTGTATTTCATCAAAAGCTCTTGTAAAGACCACTTATTTTTTATTTATAATTGATGGTTTTATACAAGTGCTTTTTATTATCAACTTATAGTATAATATAGTATATTGTTTGAGATAAATATTGAGGCAATAAATGAAATTAATTATAGGCTTAGGAAATCCCGGAAAAGAATACGAACATACACGTCATAACGTCGGTTTTGATACCATCGATCTTTTCGCTGACTCTTTAGGAACTTCGATTGAAAGAGAAGGTTTTAAAGGATTGTATGAAAAGACAAAATATTTTGACGAAGTTGTTTATTTATTAAAACCACAAACTTTTATGAATTTAAGTGGTGAATCAGTAAGAGCAATAATGGATTATTTTAAAATCGATGTTGAAGATATTATTGTTATTCATGATGATATGGATTTTGAACCAGGCAACATTAAATTAAAGACATCTGGATCAAGTGCTGGTCATAACGGTATTAAATCTATTATAAGTAATGTTGGTACACAAGATTTTAAAAGAATAAGGATTGGCATAGGAAAACCAACATTTAATAGTGTTGACTATGTATTAGGGCGTCCTCAGGGTGAGGAATTTTTAAAAACTAAAGAAGCGGAAGAAAATGCTGTGAAAGCTTTAAAAGTGGCTTTAAATGAAAGTTTTAATAAAGCAATGACAGAATTTAATTAAGAGGTAGAATTATCGATATTTTTAAAAAGACATTAGATTTATTTAACGTTAACCCCCCTAGGAAAAACAAACAGGGCTTTTTTGTCGTAGACCCAGTATTAGGAACTGTCTTTCTTGGTTATAAAAAGTTTCTTGAAAATAAAGAAGGAAATATTGTTGTATGTGCAGCGAACAATTACGAATTAAATAGTATTTGCAGCGGTTTTTTAGATTTTGTTGATGAAAAAGATATGATTGTTATTCCGTCCGATGAGTTAATAAGATCTGAATATTTATCATATTCTAAAGATTTATTAGCTCAGCAAATTTATGGTCTTTATCAACTTACAAAAGCAAAACATAAAATCATTGTTTTGTCTCTTTCAACTATTTATAGATATTTCCCTTCTAAAAAATTATTTTTGGATGATTGTATTAAAATTAAAAGAGGTGAAACGATTGATTTCCAAAAATTTAAACAATCGTTGTTAGATAGTGGATATTACAAAACAAACAAAATTGACCAATCTTTACAATTTGCATCGAGAGGTGATATTGTCGATGTTTTTTCTTTGAATTACGAAAATCCTATTCGTATTGAATTTTTTGATGATAGTGTTGAATCTATAAGATTTTTTGATATAAGCACACAAACATCAGTTGGAAATGCTGAGGAAGTTGATGTACTTCCTGCCTCGTTATTTTTGCTAACCAAAGAGGAAAAAGAAAAAGCTGAAAGCAAAATTAGAAAAACGTTTGAAGAAGATTTGAAAACGTTCGATAAAATCAATTTAGACACTTTCAAACTTACAATCGAAGACGATATCAAAGACATTAAAAATAATAGTAATTCTTCTAAAAATTATAAATATATGGGGTATTTGCAGGGAATTTTGACTTCTATCTTTGATTACATTGATAATTATTCTCTTATTGTTTCTAGCGAAGAAGACTTCTTAAGAAATAGCGATAACTTAATTAAAGAATCTTATATGTTTTTAAACGATTTACATATTGCTGGGAAATGTATTACTCATTTAAGTTATTTTAATGAAAATGTAGATCCATATAAAAATGCCATTTTAATTGACCAGTTAAATCCGTTTTATATTCATCCTGAAAGTTTATCTATTAAAATAAATAGACCAGCTCTTTTATCAGGGAAAGAAAAAAATATCTCAATAATTATTGATAGTTATGTTAAACAAAACAATCGTGTTTTTTGTCTATTAAATGATAGAATTCAAATCGAAGCAATCAAGGAGTGTGCTAGTTATTTAGGAAGAACATTTGCTGAGGTTAAATCGTTAGAAAATTCAAACGATGCACAAATTGTTGCGATGATAAAACCTTTCTTTGAGGGTTTTGAATTACCAAGTGAAAATATTGTTGTCTTAACCAGTAACGAATTATTTGGGAGGAGAGCTGCTAAAGCTAGTTATTCTTCTAAATTTAAAGAAGGAATAATATTAGGTAGTTACTTAGAATTAACGCCTGGAGATTATGTAGTTCACGAATACAACGGAATTGGTCAGTTTTTAGGAATCAAAACACTTTTGGTTGATGGTAAACATGAAGATTATATTCAAATCGCTTATGCTAAAGGCGATAAAGTTTATGTCCCTCTTTATCAATTTAATTTAATTAGAAAATATGTAGGAAGAGATGGAACGGCCCCTAGATTAAATAATTTAGGTGGTGATTCATGGAAAAATACCAAAAAGAGAATTAAAGAAAAAGTAAATGATTTAGCTGAAAGGTTACTTAATCTTTATCAAGAAAGAAGTAAAGTTGAAGGACACTCTTTTATCAAAGATGATGATTTACAAAGAGAGTTTGAAAGTAAATTTGATTATGAATTAACTAAAGATCAAAATATTGCTTTAAAAGAAATAAAAGAAGATATGGAGTCAATTCATCCAATGGATAGACTATTGTGTGGCGATGTTGGTTTTGGAAAAACTGAAGTCGCTTTTAGAGCAGCTTTTAAAGCTATCATGGATGGAAAACAAGTTTGTTTATTGTGTCCTACTACTTTGTTATGTAAGCAACATTATGAGGTGGCTTTAAATAGATTTAAAGATTACGGAATTAATATTTGTATGTTATCTCGTTTATCAAGCAATGCTGATAATACAAAATCATTAACCAATATAACAAATGGAAATATGAATTTTGTGATCGCAACTCATAAAGTATTAAGCAAAAAAGTAAAGTTCTTTAATTTAGGTTTATTGATAATTGATGAAGAACAAAGGTTTGGTGTCGAGCAAAAAGAATCTATTAAAGAAAAATATAAGAATATTGATATTTTAACTTTAAGCGCAACTCCAATACCAAGAACCCTTCAATCATCTTTAGTTGGTTTAAAAAGTGTCTCAACAATTGAGACGCCTCCTAAAGAAAGAATGCCTATTCAAACATATGTTATTCCTTATGATGAGAGTGTTGTAAAAGACTTGATTTTAAGAGAAATCGCCCGTAAAGGTCAAGTATTTTATGTTTTTAATTATATAGATAGAATATATTTTGTCGCTTCAAGATTGAAGCAAATGATACCTGATCTTAAAGTTGGTGTTATTCATGGACAGATGGATAAAAAAGACATAGATGACATTATGGAGCAATTTTATTCTGGTGATTTAGATTTACTTTTAGCAACGTCAATTATTGAAAACGGGATCGATGTCAGAAACGCTAATTTAATGTTAGTTTATGATGCCGATCATTTTGGTTTGGCTCAACTCTATCAAATAAAAGGTCGTGTTGGTAGAGGAGACAAAATGGCTTTTGCTTATTTAATGATTAATGGAAGAAAAGAATTGAATGATCAAGCTAAAAAAAGACTTAAATCTATTCAAGATTTCACCGAACTTGGAAGTGGATATAAAATTGCTCAAAGAGATTTATTAATTAGAGGGGCTGGAGATATTTTAGGTCCACAACAAGCTGGTTTTATTGATGAAGTTGGCGTTGATATGTATATTCGTTTATTAAATGAAGCAATTGAAGAAAAGAAAACAGGAATAATAAAAAATAACGAGCCTCAATCCTACACTTTACTTGGAATTGATGCTTATATTCCATCAATATATGCAAACGATGAGGATAAAATCGAATTATATCAAAAGATTTTAGAGGCCAAAACTTTCGAAAAAATAGAGATATTGAGACAAGAAATACGTGATATTTACGGTCCTTTACCACAATCAACAGAATTATTATTAACTAAAAGAAAAATCGATATTTTAATTACTGATAAATCGTGTTTCAGACGTATTGAAGAGTACCCAAATAATATTTTACTTGTTTTGTCCCGAGAATTTAGTGATATAGATGGAATAGGTTCTAGTTTATTTACAGCACTAATAAGATTTATTAATCAAATAAAAATATCTTATAATAATAAAGCACTTAGTATCTCAATACAAAAAAATGGAACCTGGCTAGATTTTACTTTAAAAATTATGCTGATAATAAAAGAATTGTATGAAACATATATGAGGGCAGAAGGAAAAGATGAGAATTGATAAATATTTAAAATTAACTAGATTAATTAAAAGAAGAACAGTAGCAAAAGAACTTCTTGATAGAGGTCTTTTTACCATTAATGGACGAAAAGCAAAAGCTAGCAACGAAATCAAAATTGGGGATGTTGTTGTGTTAGCTTTAGGAAGGCATAAATTAACAATTGAGATAACAAATATACTTCCGTTTGCAAAAAAAGATGATGTTGGTACTTTATATAAAGTTCTAAGTGATGAGATTATTGAAAATGATCAAACTGACCCTCAATAAGAAAGAAAAATATTTATTAACTTGTAGTTATGGCCCTGATTCAATGGCTCTTTTTTCTTTATTAATAAGGGGAAATTATGATTTCGAAGTATGTTTTGTTAACTATCATTTAATTCCGTCTGCTAATAGTGACGAAAAGAATTTAAGGGACCTTTGCAAAGGATTTTCAAAAAATATTAATGTTTTGAGCGTTTATTTTGATAAAGAAAAAGATAAAAATGAAGAAGATTGGGCACGCATTGTAAGATATGATTATTTTATAAAAGTAGCTAAAGAAAAAAACATTAAAAATGTTTTGGTTGCTCATAATCAAGATGATTTATTAGAAACTTATTTGCTTCAAAAATTGAGAAATAATGTAGTTTCATATTATGGGTTAAATACAAAATATGTTAAAAAAGGAATTAATATTTTACGACCTCTTTTAAAATATAAAAAACAGGAATTGTTAGAATACGATACTGCTAATCAAATCCCATTTTCTATAGATCCGTCGAACGCAGATAAAAGTTATAAACGAAATAAATTGCGCGCCGAAGTTGTTTCGCTTATGAACGATGACGAACGACAAAAAATGTTAGTTGAGATTTCAAACAAGAACAAAGAATTAG
Source organism: Caryophanales bacterium UBA4855 (assembly GCA_002399785.1). Taxonomy (GTDB): domain Bacteria; phylum Bacillota_I; class Bacilli_A; order RFN20; family CAG-826; genus Onthovivens. The sequence goes on along the minus strand of DHEH01000009.1, from coordinate 7,179 downwards.
AAAATAAATCACTTCTATTTCTTAAATTCTATGATAAAAAAAGTAATGAAATTGCAATATCCCCTGCAAATACCCCTTCCTTTGTTGAATTGCAATATATTTTGATTAGATATATTGAACTAAATAATTTCTATTCCCCTATATCATCCTCAAGTGCAAAAGACTATTTAGAAAAAATAAAAGCTAACAAAAATTTTGTTATTAAAAAAGAAAAATTCTTAATTTTTTATTCGTATGGGAGATTTTATATTTCGTCTATTGAACATTATGAGAATTTTGGATATTTGTATCATGGGAAATGCCCAAAAACATCAGATTTGATTAAATTAAACATTGATAGTCCTATTTTTCAAACTATTGATTATAGTGGCGAACTAATAATTAAGCCTGTTAATAAAAACGATTTTATCCTTATTAACGGTAAAAAAACAAAAATGAACCGTCAATTTATCAATTGGAAAGTGCCAGAAATATATCGAAAAGTTTGGCCAGGAATTTATAATGAGAGCGGAAAATTATTATATGTTCCTCGCTATCAAATTAAAGTAAAAAATACAAAAAAACAATCACTTCTATGGTTTGATTTATTGGAATTGAAATAAAGATAAATAATAGAGTTTTTTACTTTATAAAGTAAAAGGCTTGTTGTATTATTTAAATACTTGTTAAGTATAAAAGGAGATGTTCATGAAAGAAAGAAAAAAGCCTATATGGTATTCAATACTCATTTATGTATTATTGTTTTCCATTGCCGGATTAATATTATATTTTGTTATTTCAAGTGTTGTCGGAGTTCAATACACCAGTATTTCAACTAATAGTGCCATCACGCTTGTATATGAAAATAAAGATGTTAACAATTATGTAGTTTATGGTACTGATGCTTCAACTGCTGATGGAAACACAACAGTTTATTTAAGTGTCGGGCATAAAGCTACTAGTGGTGCTTACCAAAATGAGTACTACACTTTTAAGATGCTAGAAGATGATTTTAATAAAACAATTTATAAAAGCGATACGAGCGAACACGCTAACAAAAGTTTTAATGTCGCTTTAAACGAAGAAGTTGAAGAAGCAAAGACACTTTATACAACTGATGATAACTTCAAACAATTAATTGGTAATGACACAAGAAAGATTAGTTACAATTCAACACCATATGTTCAAAACTGGTTTGTTTCGTGGTTACCAACAATTTTGATATTTGTTGCATTCATAGTTATTGGCTTTATTTTCTTTAAAATGTTAATGGGGTCAGGGAATGCAAATGCAAAAGCCATGGATTTCAACAAATCTACTGCACGTCGTGTTGATGACTCAAAAGTTAGATTTGCTGATGTTGCTGGTTGCGACGAAGAAAAAGCTGAAATGGCCGAACTTGTTGATTATTTAAAAGAACCTAAAAAATATACTAAAAATGGTGCTACTTTACCAAAGGGTGTTTTACTTGTCGGCCCTCCAGGAACTGGTAAAACTTTGCTTGCTAAAGCTGTAGCTGGTGAAGCTGGCGTTCCATTCTTCTCGATTTCTGGTTCAGATTTCGTTGAAATGTTTGTCGGTGTTGGTGCCGGTAGAGTTAGAGATTTATTTAAGACTGCTAAACAAAATGCGCCTTGTATCGTCTTTATTGATGAAATTGATGCTGTCGGAAGACAAAGAGGTGCTGGTATGGGTGGCGGAAACGACGAAAGAGAGCAAACTCTTAACCAATTATTAGTTGAACTTGATGGTTTTGAAGCAAATTCTGGAATCCTTGTTATAGCTGCTACAAATAGAGCTGATGTTTTGGATCCTGCTTTATTAAGAGCTGGACGTTTTGATAGACAAATCACTGTTAATTTACCTGATAGAAAAGGTAGAGAAGCAATTTTCAAAGTACATGCTAAGAACAAAACAATTGATCCTTCAATTGATTTCTTATTATTAGCAAAACGTACCGTTGGTTTTAGTGGTGCCGATATTGCAAATATTTTAAATGAAGCAGCTATTCTTTCCGTTAGAGCTCATCGTGACATTATTGTTATGGCAGATATTGATGAAGCTATCGATAGAAGAATCGCTGGTCCTGCTAAGTCTAGCAAAGGAATGAGTGAAAAAGAAAGACAAATTGTCGCTTATCATGAATCCGGACATGCTATTATTGGTTTAACTTTACCTAATGCAGATAAAGTTAGAAAGATTACAATTATTCCTCGTGGAACAACTGGTGGCCACGTGTTAATGGGGCCTGAAGACGATAGATTTTTACTCACCAAGGGCGAATTAACTGCTGAAATAGTTGGTTTACTTGGTGGAAGAAGTAGTGAAGAAGTTTTTTTTGACGACACTACAACCGGAGCTAGCAACGATATCGAAAGAGCTACACAAATTGCTCGTAGTATGGTTGTTGAATATGGTATGTCCAGTTTAGGACCTATCCAATATGAAAAAGATACCGGAAGTGTTTTCTTAGGAAGAGATTATAATAACGCTCAAAAGAATTTCTCTGTTGCTGTTGCTGATGAAATTGATAAAGAGGTTCGCAAAATAATTGAAGAAGCTCATAATCAAGCCATTGCTATTATAAATAAGAGAAAAGAAGATGTAATTTTAATCGCTACAACTTTACTTGAATTTGAAACAATTAATGAAGAGCAAATTGATTACTTATTAAAGAATAGAAAAATGCCTGAAGGTGTTACACAAAAAGATAGTGCATTATCTTCATTCAGCAAAGAAAATCAAGAAAAAATTTCTAGCGATAGTGTTATTCTTGGTTCTGATGAAAAAGCAGAAACTCCTGTCAATACCCCTTCAAACGATTCAAAAGACGACAAAAAGGATGTTGAAAGCAAAGAAGAAAAATAACTTCTATGTCATTCAAAATTGGTAATATAGAAATTAAATCGAAAGTTATCCTTGCCCCAATGGCAGGGATAACTTCTTTTTCTTATAGGAAGTTTATGAATAAGTTTGGATGTGGATTAACTTATTCAGAAATGATTAGTGATTGTGGATTGATGTATAAAAATCAATCTACTCTTGAATTATTGCAATCTGACGGAAGTGATAGACCATTAGCAATTCAATTATTTGGTGGATCTAAAGAAACGTTATTGAAAGGTCTTCAAGAATTAAATTCATTAGGGATTGAGTACGATATTTTAGATTTGAACTTAGCTTGCCCAGTGAATAAGGTTGTTAAAGGAAATGGCGGAAGCACTTGGTTAAAAAATCAAAATTTACTTTTTGATATGGTTAGTGCAATAGTTAAAGCAAGTACCAGACCTGTAAGTTGTAAGATTCGTTTAGGCTGGGATAAAATAAATGTTTTGGAAACTTGTAAAACGTTAGAAAGAGCTGGAGTTTCTTTTATTGCAATTCATTGTAGAACTAGAACTCAAGGATATACTGGAAAACCAGATTACGAAGCAATAAAAGATTTAAAAGATATAATTAAAATTCCCTTTGGTGTTAGTGGAAATATATTTTCGGTTGAAGATGCTTTAAATGCCGTTAAAATTACTAAAGCTGATGCTGTTTTGGTTGCTCGTGGAGGAATTGGAAATCCTGAGTTTATTACTAATCTTAATAAAGCTTTTACTGGTGAAAAATATAACGAAATAGTGGACTTTGATCGTCAAATTTCATATTTAAAAGAATATTCTAGAGATTTAGTTAAAGAAAGAGGCGAGAAAAAAGCTTGTCAATATTTACGAGGAATTGCTCCTAAATTTTTTAATTCAATTAGCGGGACAAAAGAACTAAAAAACCAAATTACATCATCCTTAGTTTTGCTAGATCAATTGTTTAAAATAATAGATAATTTCAAAATTAATAAATAATTATTTTCGTTTCAAAATAGTTTCTAAGATTTAAGATAAAAAATTTTGTTTCTTAATTTTGATCGATTCATGTACCTAACGAATAAAGAAAATACGTTTATTATAAAGAAACATCATCATTTTTAGGCCATTTTGTTATAAATAGGTGCATTATATTATCGATAAAATTATCTATTTGTTATATAATTAACAAGAATCAAAGGAGAGGTTTATGTATTGTCCAAAATGTGGTCGACAAGTTGATAATGATGGAAAATTTTGTCCAGATTGCGGAACAGCAATCAATAACAAAATGAGTTCAAATGACATTCGTAATGATAAAAGTATTAATTATTCTACAGATATGTTAAATCAAGCTCCTAAACAAAATAATTATCAACAAAACGCGAATTCAACAATATATAACAATAGCGTTTCAACCGAAAAGAACGATGGAATGTGTATTGCTTCTTTAGTTTTAGGACTTGTTGGAGTATGTGTTTTATCAATTATTTTTGGAATAATTGGACTTAATAATGTTTCAAAGAACGGAAGTAAAGGTAAAGGTTTTGCTATTGCCGGAATAACGCTAGGTGGTATAGAAATTTTTGTATACTTAATTTCGTTTATTGTAAAAATTATTGGCGCTGTCAGCATTTAGTATAAGGAGAAAAATATGGAAGAAAAATTAAACGATCAAGAATTAGCTAGAAGAGAAAAACTTAATAAATTAAAAGAGTTGGGAGTCAATCCTTGGGGACAAGCTTTTGTTCGCACTGATACAAGCGAAACTTGTAGAGAGAAATCCAATGGAAAAACAAATGAAGAATTAGAAGCAAATCAAATTAATGTTGTTGTTGCTGGAAGAATCATGTTTTTAAGAAAAATGGGAAAAGCCTCATTTGTCACAATTCAAGATAAATTTGGAAAGATTCAAGCTTATATATCGATTGATACAGTTGGTGAAGAATCTTATAACGTTTTTAAAGTTTGTGATGTTGGCGATATTATCGGTATCGAAGGAAGATTAATGCTTACAAGAACCGGTGAATTAACCATAAGAACTAGTAAGTTTACTTTCTTAACTAAATCATTAAAACCATTACCAGAAAAATTTCACGGCTTAACTGATGTTGAAGAAAGATTTAGACATAGATATGTCGATTTAATCATGAACGAAGATGCAAAACGTGTTGCTTTGCTTAGACCAAAAATGTTAAGAAGTATGCAACATTATTTTGATAATTTGGGATTTGTCGAAGTTGAAACAAGTGTTCTTCAACCAATTCTTGGTGGTGCAAATGCTAAACCATTTATTACTCATCACAATGCTTTAGATAAAGACTTTTATTTACGTATTGCTACTGAATTACCACTTAAAAAATTAATTGTTGGTGGACTTGAAAAAGTTTATGAATTTGGAAGATTATTTAGAAATGAAGGAATGGATTCTCGTCATAATCCTGAATTCACTACTGTTGAATTATATGAAGCATACGGCGATCTTGAATCAATGAGAAGAATTTGTGAAGGTGTTATAAGAAATACCGCTCAAGAATGCTTAGGTAAAACAAAAATTGATTATCAAGGAACAGAAATTGATTTTGGACCTGAATTTAGATGGGTTTCGATGGCTGAACTTGTAAAAGAAAAATATGGAATTGATTTCGAAAGAAAAGATTTAACTATGGAAGAAGCTGTTGAATTTGCTAAAAAACAAGGCATTAAAGTTGAAAAACACTGGACTTCTACTGGTTATATTTTAAATGCTTTATTTGAATTAGGTTGTGAAGAAAGTTTAATTCAACCTACATTTGTACATGGTCATCCAATTGAAATTTCTCCATTAACAAAGAAATCCGAAGATCCTAGATTTACCGAAAGATTTGAACTTTATATTAATAGTACAGAATTTGCCAATGCTTACTCTGAGTTAAACGATCCTATTGATCAAAAAGAAAGATTTGAAGCTCAATTAAAGGCTAAAGAACTTGGCGATGATGAAGCCAATGAAATGGATTATAACTTCTTAGATTCTTTAAATTATGGTATGCCACCAACTGGCGGTATTGGAATGGGTTTTGATAGATTTGTTATGTTGTTAACTAATGAACCATCAATCAGTGAAGTCATTTTATTCCCAACTATGAGAGATGAATAAAAATATTTAAAATTTACTTCTTAATTTTCGCCTTATATAGACATCTTGTATATGTAAGGCGTTTTTTATTTCTTTACTTTTTAATTAATTTTTAATAGTATATTAAAGCATTGTATTTATATATATATATATGCATTCTTCTCTCCTCAAACAATATTGATTTGAGGCAGATAGTCCAAAGGGAGGTAAAGGTTATGAAAAAGTACGAAATCATGTACATTTTAAAAGCTGACCTTGATGATGCTAGTAGAAAAGCTGAAATCGAAAAAATCCACGGATATCTTACTAAAGCAAACGCAAAGATTGCTAAAGTAGATGAATGGGGATTAAAAGATTTAGCTTATCCTATTAAAAAACAAAACAAAGGTTATTACGTTGTCATCAAGATTACTTGCGAAAGTGCTGACTCATTTAAAGAATTTGATCGTCTTACAAAGATCGACAACAATGTTCTTAGAACTTTAACAGTTGTTGATCATGATTAATTTCTATATAGGAGGAAAATAATATGGTTAATCGTGTTGTTATTGTTGGTCGCTTAACTCGTGATCCAGAACTTAGGAGAACTAATACTGGAAAAGCAGTTACATCGTTTACTCTTGCTTTTAATAATAGAATGAAAAATGCCGATGGCACAAATTCATCAAGTTTCGTTAATTGCACTGCGTGGAATGGTTTAGCAGAAAATATTGCTAATTTTTGTAAAAAGGGTAGTCAAGTTGCTGTTGATGGCCATTTACAAGAAAGAAAATATACACGTCGTGACGGAACAAATGCTTCCGTTGTTGAAATCATATTAGATAACGTTGAATTTTTAGGCGGCAAAAGCTTAAATGCTAATGCCTCAAATAATAGTGATGAGAGTGGATTTAGCCAAGACGTTTCAGAACCACAAGAAGATGAGAAGACTTCAAATGGTATTGAATCATCCGATGACGATCTTCCATTCTAATCGCTGAAAGGAAAATAGTATGGCTTATTTAAAGAAAAGAATAAGAAAAAAGGTTTGTTATTTTACTAAAAACAAAATCGCTTATATTGATTACAAGGATATCGATTTATTAAAGAAATTTATCGCTCCAAATGGTAAAATTTCACCTCGTAGATTAACTGGTACAAGTGCTAAATATCAAAGAGAATTAGCAATTGCAGTTAAAAGAGCTAGATATATGGCATTATTACCATATATTGGTGAATAGTTTAGAAAATTAAAAC
>DHEH01000005.1 GCA_002399785.1 Caryophanales bacterium UBA4855 | reverse complement strand
ATCGAAATAATTAATTAATTGTAAAATATAAACTGTTATATGATATAATTTAAAAGCGTTTTAAATAACGCCAAATGCTCTGTTGGAGAAGTGGCTTAACTCACTGCCCTCTCAAGGCAGCATCCATGGGTTCGAATCCCATACAGAGTACCAATTAAAATTAAAAAAGATACAATTTATTTGTATCTTTTTTTGTTAAAAACTCCCTGTCAATACTTATTATTTTAGTTATCTTTATCTTCTTTACGACTTTTTCGTTTTTCAATTTTTTCTTCATGTAATTCATGATTTTTCATTCTAGTTTTTTTGGAAATTTTTATTACACTTCCAGAAATTACAGAAGTCAATTTTGAACCTGTAACAAAAGCCAAAACAACGAAAATTCCAATAAATATTAATGTAATAATCGCATTCCAACCTGGGCCAACACTCGTTCCAAAGAACGAAATATTATAACCAAAAGAGTTTACAATACCAGAAATTTGTTCAGCCGTAACTCCATATTGAGAAATCAAAACATTTGAAACATTATTAATTGGAGTTGATAAAAAGGCATATCTAAATAAAGCTGTAAAAGAGGTTCCAGGAACAAAACAACATACATTTTGTACCCATTCAGGCATCATAGAAAATGGCATATAAGCGCCAGTTAAGAAACCAGCTGCAGCGCTTAAAACAGCAATAATAGATGACAATGTGCTCTCTTTTTTAATAAAAGAACAAATAAACAATGTAAATAAAGTAGCTAATAAAGACGAATATAATAAAATTCCAAAAATAGTTAAAATATCTATAAAATTAAGCATAAATTCGCCATTTACTAATAAATATAAAAATGTAATCAAAATAACTATAACGGATAACAAAACAGTAACAATATAATTAAATAAAAAATAACTTGCTACAACTAAATTATTGTTAATAGGTGAACTAACAAAATCTCTATTAACTCCGTCTTCTTTATCGTGAACAATAGTATTATTCGTTTGTATAGCAATAGTTATTGTTGATACCGCAATAATACCGCTAAGCATCCATGAATCGACAAGTGCCATAACAGAATCATACAAAGGATCATTTTTAACTAATGTAATACCAAAATCTTTTAATGCAGATTCGATTCCGCTATATTCAAGAGCTCTTAAGAACAAAACATAAACAGCTAAAACAATTAAAGGAACCATAAGCGTATAAAATACACGCATTTTATCTTTGAAAAATACCAAAAAATGTCTTTTTGTAAGATTGAAGAAAATATCAAAATTTCTAATTTTTGTTTTCATTATTTTCTTCCTCCGTTGTGTTATTGCTAGTTACGTTAAGGAATACATCATCAATCGTACCCTTTAATACTTCGATATCATTAAAATATTCAGGAAATTTAGAAATCAATTCTTTTGCATTTGCAGTATCGCGAATTTCTACTTTATATGCTTTATTGTCTTTATTATAAATAAATCGTTTATTTAAAGAAGTCATAATTTCTTCAAATTCTGAGTTCTTTTTCATATAAGTCAAAATATAATCGTAAGCATATTTATTTTTAAGATCTATTGGTGTTCCTTCAGCAATAATTATTCCTTTGTTCATAATTGTGACATATGTTGCTTTTTCGGCTTCCTCAAGATAATGAGTTGTTAAAAACACAGTCATTCCGGTTTCGCTTCTAATTTTATCGATCAAAGACCAAACTATTAAACGAGTTTTTGGATCTAGACCAGTAGTTGGTTCATCAAGAATTAATAATTTTGGTGAATGAACCATCGCTCGAGCAATATCAACACGTCTTTTTTGACCACCACTCAAACTTTTAATCGGTTTTTTAAGTATAGGTTTTAAATCTAAAAGCTTAATAATATTGTTGATATTTTCTGTCTTTTCTTTTTTCGATAGCGAATAAAAAGAAGTTCGAATGTTTAAGTTTTCTTCAACAGTCAACTCTTTATCCAAAACACTATTTTGAAAAACAATACCTATCTCACTTTTAATTCTTTCAGCATTGTGATCAAGATCAAAACCATCGACATAAACTTTTCCAGAATCTTTCGATAAAATGGAACAAATTATATTGATTGTTGTAGATTTTCCAGCACCATTCATTCCAAGAAAAGCAAATAAACCACCTCTTTTAACATTTAAGGAAACGTCATTTACAGCATAAGTTAATCCATCATAACTCTTCATCAAATGTTCAATTATAAGAATGTTATCATTTTTTTTAGCAGGTTCAATTCGACCATCGGTATTTCTATTAATCTCTGTCCATCCTTTGTGTTTGCTTAAAGCACCAGAGCAAAAAGTAAGTCCATAAATTAAAACACCAATAGGAAACAAAAGAATGATGTTTGCTAATTGACATGGTTTAGTTGCTCCAAGATTCTTGTAAGAAGTAAATACAATAACGGATACACCATAAATACACATGATTAAATAAAGGCCACCAATAACACCTATTATCGACCAAATCGTATTAAATAAAACTGTATGATAAAAAGCAGCGCTCATATAAATTGTCGAAATTATTCCAGCTTCAATAAAACCCAAATATAAAAAAATATAAATATAAAATAAAGGAATCCAAACGACCACTAAAATCGATATAAAATTAAATAAATAAGCACAAAACATTTCTAAAAAACTAACATTGCCGGTAACAAAAAACTTTCCAAGCATTTTTAATAATTTTGTTTTTAGTAATCCCATTCCACCGCTAGCAATACGATTATTTCTATTGACTGTATCTTTAAAAGTAGAAGGCATATCTTCATGTAAAACTGCATCCTCAACAAAATGGCCTTTAACGCCTTTTAACATTACATCAAAACAATATTCAGCATCTTCACTTTTAGTTTTGCAATCATAGCCATTAGTTTGTTTTAATAATTTTGTTGAAATCATGCAACCAGAACCGTTAATATGAGCGCTAATCCCTAGTCTTTCTCTAATTCTTGAACCAAAGCGAGAATCATACGAATAAAAAACAGCACAAGTTTTGGTAAATAAATTTTGTGGTCCGTTGATAGCACCTTCATATGGTCTTCCAAAATCAACTCCAGATTGATAAGCATCATTCATATAAGATAAAAATTCATCATTTCCATGATTATCAGCATCAAATCTAATCACAAAATCATATTTATTTAGTTTTAAAACATGGTCATAAGCATATTTTAAAGGGTAAGCTGCCATCTTATGACTTGGATCGTCATCAACATAATTTAAGACGATGGCGCCAGCTTTTTTAGCTAATTCCGCTGTATTATCTGTTGTGTTGTTAACTACAACATAAACATCATACAATTCTTTAGGATATTTTTGATTTTTTAGTAAAGAATCGACAGTATTATAAATAACTGCACTTTCGTTTCTAGCTGGTATGATAATAGCTATTCTTCCTAATTTTTCGCTTTTTTTATAAGTTTTTTTCTTAACGAAAGAAAACAAAACATAGAATAATTGCCATAACAAAGAAAACCCAATAAGAAAAAGAATTAAAAAATTAATTATATTTAAAACGAGGTAAAGTATTTCATGCCACATTTTATACTAAACTCCTAATTGCTAAATCGATACGATTATCAATTTCAATTTCACCCAAAATCTTAAGAATTGAGAACAAATTAGGAGTAACTTTTCTCCCGCTTACCACAACTCTTATGATTTCGCAAATGTCATTCATCGAACCTAAATAAGCGTCAGGATTTTGTTTATATAACTTAGAATCAGTGCAAAAATTATATTTTGCTCCAATAACTTTTATTTCGTTATACCGATCATTTTCTTCTTTATTAAGGCAATAATGGCCTTTATAATCCTTTAGTAAATTGATAACAATTTCAGGATTGATATTTTTGCTAAAATCAAACCCATCTTCAGTTATTTTCAAGAATTCATCGTGATTAAAAAATTTAATATTTTCATAAATATCGCCGTATTTAGCATAATCTTTACGTGGGTTTTTCTTCTCGCGTTCAATATTTAAGATTTCTTTATATTGCTCTTTATTAGATTCAATAAAAGTTAACAAATCTTTTGAAAAATGTTTAGCCCATGCATATGATTTATCAAAAATTTCATCTTTATTCATAGCGCCAAGAACTTCTTTTCCGTAAAAATTAAGCTTATCAATATCAAATAAAGCACCATCAAGGCTCATTTTATTTAAATTAAATTTAAATGTAGACAAGTCGTAATTTTTAGATTGAACTATATAATCTTCATAATTAGAATTAGCTATAGTCATTAGATAAACCAAAAGCGATTTTGGTTCATATCCAGACTCTAAAAAGAAATCAACACTAGCTTCTGGGTCTTTTCTTTTACTTAATTTTCTTCTAGTTCCATTATCCATCTTCATAATGACAGGAAGATGAGCATATTTTGGAGCTTTCCAACCTAATGAGCGGAACATTTCGAGATGAATTGGTAAAGAAGGAAGCCATTCTTCACCTCTAGTAATATGAGTTGTATGCATAAAATGATCATCGCAAACATGAGCAAAATGATAAGTTGGAAGTCCATCACTTTTTAAAATGACGATATCTTGATCGTTTTGTGTAAGTTCAAGATCACCTCTTATTTCATCATGCACTTTAATTTTGTTACTATGATCTCCAGTTGATTTAAAACGAATTACATATGGTTCGTTATTTTTAACTTTTGAGATAACTTCTTCGATTGATAAATCTCTATATTTAGCATATTTACCATAATAACCAGTGATTTCCTTATTAGCAGTTTGTTCTTCTCTAATAGCATCAAGCTCTTCAGGAGTAGCAAAATCAACATAGGCGGTACCTTTTAATAACATATCTTTAATAACTGTCTCATAAATTTCTTTACGATCAGATTGCTTATATGGACCGTAAACACCATTTTCTTTGTCGGTTCCAAAATAACCTTCATCTGGATCAATACCGAATTCATGAAGTTGTTTTATTAATAAATCACCACTACCTTTGATTTCACGTTTGGTGTCTGTATCTTCTAAACGAGTATAAAAGACACCTCCACTATCTTTAGCAACCTTAAAAGCCACTAAACTAGTGAATAAACTACCAGTATGTAAAAAGCCTGTTGGAGAAGGTGCAAAGCGCGTAACGCGCGCTCCATCCTTTAAATTTCTTGCTGGATAGCGTTTTTCAAGGTCTTCAATGGTTAGATTAATATCTGGAAATATCAACTTAACTAAATCTTCTAATAAATTCATACAATTCTCCTTTGACTTTTAAAATGTATTTAATATATAATAATCAAGCACGCAGGTGTAGTTCAGTGGTAGAACGTAACCTTGCCAAGGTTAATATGCGGGTTCGATTCCCGTCACTTGCTCCATTTGGCAACATAAACTCTCCAAGATTGGGGAGTTTTTATTTATCTTTTTTATCATCATCTTTTGAATTTTCATTTTTATCACCATCATTTGTATTCTCGTCATCTCTTTCTTTATCAAGAATATTTTGTTTTAATTCGTTAAGTCTTGATTCCGCAAAATTAATTTGATTCTTTTCTTCATCGCTACGAGCTTGTTGTTTGGCTCGATTGATTTCGTCATCCATTCCACCGATAAAATAAAATGTCAGTTTTTGTCTTTCTTCTTTCCGAACAATTCCAAAATAATTAAAAATTAAAGGAAGAAATGGAAAACAAACAACAAGAGATAATGTAATACTAGTTGCACCTATTAAATATAAATTAATAAATTGCGAGCCAGAATAATATAATCCAAGATAAATCCCTAAATAACTTCCAAAGAAGACAACTATAAAAGTAATAGTCATTGGCAAAGTATAATAATTGAATCCTTTATTAAAATTTTTACGATCAGTTTGAAAACCATATTTATAAATATTAGAAATCATTCTATTTGGCAATCCTAAAAATGTCGAAACCAAATAATATTTAAATGTATTGTAAACCATTTGACGGCAAAAATAGAAACTTGCAAAAAACAACGCAAACATCATGGAGTATGCTTTAACAGGTTCCAACAAAGCCTGATTTTCATAAATCAATTCAAATGCTGAATTAGTATCATTATTATTAATTGCTTCAACGACAGAAGTTAAAAGTTTCTGAAATTCTGTATTCACTCCCGAATAAATAACAGTTACTACAATTTCTAATATCGTAAAAGCAAAAACAAAAATTAAGATACTCCACAAGATGTTGATAGTAATACTTAAAGCGCCACGTATTGGTTTATTTAAGCCAAATTTAAAAGTTTTTAGAAAAGACGTAAATTTTACATCGTCAGATCTTTTAGAATTTAAAATTGTGTTACAAGCGAAATAACTATAATAAAAAGGAGACAGAATTCCTAAAATCAAGGCAAGAAAAAGAACCATCAATAAAATAGAATAAATTGAGCCATAACTTCCATTAAAAACATCAGGAAAATTAATAATAAAAAGCGAAACAAACAAAAACAATACAAAAGCAATAATGCCTATAAAACCTGCAAAAGACGAAGTCGTAGCAAAATTTGTTTTTGTTTGTTCTTTTACTTTCTTTTTAAAATCTGTATCTAATCTAATCATTTTCACCCTCATCTTCCGAACCTTGACCGTATAATTTTGAAATATCTTCAACTGCAAATTTCAATTGATTTTCATCGATTTTTTGTACATCTCTTTGTTCGATTGCTTTAACTAATTTTTGAAACTTCGAAGATGAAATAATAAAACTACTTTCGTTATTTAAATCTTTCATCTTTTTAATAACGCAATCATCATTAATAATGACAACACTAATGAAAAACGATTTATCAATTTGAGTAAGTAAACTCAATTTCTCAATACGTAATTCATTATTCTTCATTGGGTTATCCATTTCACTCTTGTTACCCTTTTTATCGTAGAAAAACCAGGTTGAATCTTCTTTTTCACCCTTAATTCCACCACGATAATAGCGATCCTTTATAACATAAATATATTTATCTCCAAACAAGACGTGATCAATTTTACAAACCATTTTTCCGTTTTGTTTTAAAGTTAAATTATTAATCAAATAATAATCGCGGATATCAGCAACCTTACGGATTTTTTTATAATAAATAATCTTAAAATTATTAAAAATGTGTTTTTTTCTAATGATTGGATAAATAATAAAAAACACCAAAAGAATTGCTGTTACAACAATTAAAATAATAACCAATATACGAATTTGTTCAGTTGTCATTTTATTCCTATTCTAAAATCTATTCAGCCATTGTCATAGCTAATTCAAACATGCTATTTAATTTTTCTTGTCTCTCTTTTTGAGTTAATTCTTTTTCATCTTTATTAACAAAAGTATCGCTGACAGTCAAAATACAAAGAGCTTTCTTATGAAGTCTCATAGCATTTAAGAATAAACCATAAGATTCCATTTCAACGCCTAAAATTCCCATATCAGCATATTTTTTATAATAATTTGGATCTACATCATAGAAAACATCACTGCTAAAAATAGGACCAACGTGAACTTTAATTCCCATGGTATTAGCATTATTGTATGCCTTTAATATTAATCCGAAATCACTGCATGGTGATAAAACACCACCTTTTAAATCAAATTGATAAGCAAAGTTAGAAGAACTTGAAGCGCTGGTTGAAATGATAACATCACCAACGTGGCATTCTTTTTGATATCCGCCACAAGTTCCAATTCTTATAATATTTTCAACGCCATAGAAAGCGTACAATTCATAAGAATAAATTCCGATTGATGGAATTCCCATTCCGCTAGCCATAACACTAATTTCTTTGCCAGCTTTTGTGTGACCTGTAAAACCTAAAATTCCACGAACACTGGTAACTTCCTTGTAATCGACCAAAAAATTCTCAGCGATGTATTTCGCTCTTAAAGGATCTCCTGGCATCAAAACCGTCTTTGCAAATTTTGCATCATTATTAATGTGAGTTGACATATTTTTACCTCCTAATCACAAAAATGTATTTTATCTCTAGCAGCTTTAACTGCTTTTAACCATAATTCTTTATCGCCACACTTATAACTAAGTTCTGGCAAGGCATCTAAACTAAAATATTTAACATCATCTGTCTCAAAAGTCTTGTAGGTTACATGACTTGCAACATCAGCTCTAAATAAAATCGAATAATGAGGAGTTGAGACATAACAATCTTTATCGCCCTTCTTTAAATGTGTTCCTAGACTAGAAATACCAATTAATTCAACGTTTTTAATTGAAACATTAGCTTCTTGGATACATTCGTTATTAGCTGCCTCTATTGGTGAATCATACAAATCACACCAACCTCCAGGCAAATCATATTTACCTTCATTTTTTTCACGAACTAATAATATTTCATTTTTTTCATTAAAAATACAAGTTCTAACGCTAACATTTGGTGTTGGATAGACCGCTCGAGAAAAATAATTAGAACGATCAAATTTATAATTGGTAAATTTATCTAAAGCTTCCATCGAAACTTTTTGAAGTTTTTCGTAATTTTTTAATGCATAAGGATCTTTTGAAAAAACTAATCCAATTTTTGCAATCGATAATACTTGAATTATATAATCGTAAAAATAAAGTTGGTTCGCTTCATTTAATTCTTCTTTATTCATTAATTTCTTTACCTTTTACAGCAGAATCAGCACTTAAAATATCAGTAGCAGACATGATATTTTCAAAGGCTTTATAGAAATTATCTGGGGAATAACTTTCGATTTCTCCATTGTAAGCAATTGATATTCTTCCAGTTTCTTCGCTAACAACAACTGTAACTGCATCACAAATTTCACTTATTCCAATTGCAGCTCTATGGCGGCTACCAAACTTTCCAATTAAAGGCTTTGTTGTTGGTGTGTAATAAACGCTAGCAGCGATTATTTTATTCCCTCTAATAACAACAGCACCATCATGTAATCTGGTTCCAGGATAGAAAATTGTAATTAATAAATCATAAGTAACAGGAGCATCAATCATTGAGCCATTTTTAATAACATCTTCAAGTCTATCTTTTCTTTCAAATGTTATAATTGCACCAATTTTATGCTTACTTAAATACAAAGTTGTTTCGTTAATCGTTTTATACAAAGAATCGTGATCAAATATTTTTTCAATTTCGCCAACTTTCTTATTGGTAATTTTATTGTTTTTAACAAATCGATTAGCAAATAAATTTCTAATTTCAGCCATATTAATGAATAAAGATATAGAAGCAAACAATAAATCAAGTCCAAAGCAAATAAGAGTAAAACCTTTAAGTTCAAAAATATATGCCACAACACCTAAAACCGAAAAAGTGACTAAAGAAATTCTTGCAAACCATCTTTTGTTAAAAAATTCTACAAAAATTAAGAAAGCAACAGTCCCTAAACAAATTAATATAAAATCTATAATTGAATTTAATTCTGGTGAATCAAATATTGTTGGCATCACTTCATTCCTCCTAAAATATGTGTTCTTCAAGCATCTCGAAACTGTTATTTATTATACTCGAAATATGTATTTAATTAAATACATAAAGAACCAAATTGTTTTGCTATATCATATTTAATATCATAATATAAAATATTGATACGAACTAAAGAGGTTTAATTATTTTCGTAAAACAATTTCGTTTTTAAAAGCTCTACGGATTATTTTTAAATAATGAAATTTAAAATGATGGGTCGATATTCTGCTTCCGGTAAAAATATAGAGATTTATTTGCCAAATGGTCCATTTGGTCGACAAAATATATCTTTTTTCTTTTTAACTAACAAAACCAAATTTGCAAAAAAAAGACACCAATTAAGGTGTCTAATATTTCGTGATTGTGTGTACTTTACATAAGTGATACAGTTTAACAGTTTTTACAAGGGGCGTTCAATATAAGTGATACACTTTATGGATTTTTTACTGTGGAGGCAGGATTCGGATTTGAAACCAAATCATAATTCTCCTAAGCAAAAATTGTCTGAATGCGGATAATCGATTTGCAATATTCAAAATCATCTTCACTAAACAATTCAATTTTTTGATTAAGCATTACATCAATATTAACTTTAAAATAACGACAAATAAGAATAAGCATGTTTAGAGATGGTTCTGATCTACCTTGCTCCCAATCAGCTACATTATATCTTTTAACGTTTAAATCAATTGACAATTCATCTTGGGTTAATTTACTAATTTTTCTCAAAAATACTAAATTTTCTTTTAAATACATGTATTCATTATATTTGATGAGCAAAAATTACTCAAGAAGATTTACAACAACAGAATAACAAGTTATATTATTTGTGTACTAAGAGTATTTTTTACTCGGAAAGGATTTATATGCCTCAAAAACCGAACAATAGTAACGATAACGAACTTCAACCATATGATGAAAACACAGGTGAATATAAAGAAAAAGATTATTCAAGCGATATGTTTAATTATTATGCTAGGAAATTAGGAGGCTCAAAAAATGAATATCCATTAAATTTTCCAAACATCGAACACCATAATTCTGAATATATTTTTGACTATTTTAATTCTTTAATAAACTGGAATGATGTTGATATTGACACAAATAAAATATTCTTTTTATTAGATGAAAACAGTCCAAAAAAACGCTATTTAACTTTCAGGAATTTATTAGGATTTGACGAAGATTCTTTCTTTGATTTAGAAAGCCAAATTAATGAAAATGCATCAAAATATAAGGCTTTCCTAACAAAGAAAAATGATAAATACGGTTTTAGAGTTAAAATATATATGCCGATATATTCTTTTGATCGAACGAAGTATTTAATAATCAAAACCATTTGGCTACTTAACGAGAACAAAAAACCAAGATTCATTACAGCATACTACGACGCAAATTATAAAGGAGATTCTAAAAATGAAATTTAAAAATAACGATAAGGTTGAAACGCTAATTGATAAAGGAAACATTAAAAAGGGGTCTATTGGATATATTGTATGCGATTTTACAGAACCTAACGAAGCATATGATGTAGAATTTTGGAACGATGAAGATTCTGCGCCATATGGATATGAAACATATTTACCTTCAGAAATTAAAAGTGTTAAATAAAATAAAAACAGCATCGGTTTATATCAATGCTGTCGTGAATACTTGTGTATATTAAGTGATTTGGATAGAATAAGGGCGTTTTCCCGAGGGCGAAAAAATCATTTGGATACAAAATCGCCTATTTTGGGCATTTTCGGTCACCGTCGATGAGACTCTAAATTAAATTAAATCTTTGATTTCATTCAAAAATTCTTGAACATTTAATGAGTCAGACAGATCAAAGTCATATTTGTATTCTAACTCTGTAATACACAATGGGACATTTAGAATTGTTTTAAGATTTTTGTTCAAGAAAAAATACGATTCGATTAAAGAGTATTTCTCATTTAGCGAATCAAAATCGAACGATTTAGTAAGTTCCTTCTTAATAGCTATCTGAAATTTTAAATTATCAGCAAAAGGAGTTGTATGTTGAAAATAAAAAATCAAATCATTAATAGAGATTCCGTTTTCATTTTTTTCAATTTTATTTAAGCAAATGTAATTCAATGAACTATTAAAAACTTGGGAATGTTTTAAAAGATAACAAGTAGAATCAGATAGAGAGGTTTTTATCTCTAGGTTGCATTGTTTAAAACTAAAATCATATTTTAAAAATGCACCAGATAAATGCCACCCTTTCGACAAATCGAATTTGTACTTATCAAATGCATTTTTTATAAGAAATAATTCTCCAAAAAGTCCAATTGAATTCAATTTGCTTTCTCTTTTAGATAATTGGAACAAATCTATCATTCCCTTAATAAATTCATCAAAATTAACGGTTGTATCTAAAGAATATGTTTTACAAAGGGAAATGAAATCAACAACAAAAGAATTTTCTTCACTCTTTAACGACAAAAAGTCAAAAAAGCCTTTTTTAAAAGAAGAATCATTTTCAACCGATTCAATATTAACTGATGGAACAAAATCTAATAAAGCAGTAGCCAATGTTGAACCAGTATACTCTTTTGTCCTCACTGCAAACGATAATTTCCCATTAAAAACGAAAAATCCTCAAGATTCATTAACTTTTTCAATCAAATAAACTCTACCAACATCGTAGTTTAATAATTGTTTTATAGACAAGAACTTATGCACCATCAGTTTTTACTCCTTGAATACATTGCTACAGCTTTTGGGAATCTTAATGAATACATGTATTGGAATTTACCAGAAATTTCAATCTCTCTTTCTGTATTTGCTTTACAATAAATAGGAAATACTTTTATTGTTAAAACCTCTTTGTTAGGAACAACTTCATCATCACCTAAATAAGTTTTTTCTTCTTTATCTTTTGGACGTTCACCTTCATGTAAGTTTGTTACACGATATCCTTCATCATTTAAAGTAACTTTACGGCTTCTGGTATCATTGAAAAATTGGTGGTTTTGAACAATGCATTTAGATGGATTCCAAAAAACAACTAAATCAATTAAATTGGATTTGGATACTCGCATTATTTGGTTAATATCTCCAAAAGGACTTCTTCCAAAAATATTATTTGTTTTTTTAATAAATTCTGAAAATTCTTCAAAAGAGATTTTGCAATGCCAAGCAGTCTCTTGGTTTATTGTTGAACCTACATATGTTGGAACAAAATCCGAAAGATGTTTCAAATAGAGTTCTTCAAATGCTTTATTATTATCGTTTAAGATTGTTTCATCAGAAATCGCATATGCTTGGTTATGCCATTTATGACCAAAAACCATTATTTCATAATCGCTTGCACTTCTTCGAGAAGGTCGAATTTTAGTTTTGGTAGTTTCTGGTGCTAAAACCAAAATGTCACTTATTTTCTTTTGGCCACTTTCAACTTCAGACATTTGTCTCCAAATATCATCTTCAACAACTCTTAATTCAGAAAAAATTTCAGAAATATTTTACGTTGTAAAAACTTGACAATATGGAAAATAACTCATCCTATAGCCAAGCCATCTGGCTCTCTGTATTTGAGTATCCATATTAGTAGACTTTGGCAGTCTTGTAAAATATGTGGTGATTAAATAATCAAAGCTTACGCCCCTTTGTAAAAGATCAGCTCCAACTCTTATCTGATAGCGTTTTCTATCAAGTTTAAGCATTGTTTCCTTTCCGGGTCCGTTTTGTAATGCTACATAAGCCTTTTTAAGAACAAATAAAATGTCATCTTTTATATCATCGAATTGAATGTCGCCTTTTATAGATTCATCAATTATGTTTTCATTATCAAAAACATTTTTTATCAAAGTTAATCGTTTTTCTAATGTAGAAATTTGTCTATTTTTTATATTTTCTTGAATCTGTTTCAAATAAGTATCTAATTTGTTATAGACATCGCTATGCTTAGATACAGACTTATCGAAATGAATGAGCATTTGCGTTTTATCTAAGATTTATTTTTTTCTAAGTATCGCTGATACAATGACATAGGAATGAAATGCATCCCAAAGACTCTTAGGAAGTTTGTTTGATTCTAATGCTTCTTCCATATCATCATAATCGGTAATTCCAATTTCGTTATACCAATGATAACCAACGATTATTCCATGCTGTCCACTAGTGTAATGGCGAATAACTCTATTATTATTCTTTTTCTTTTCTAAATCATCAAAAATGAAATAGACGCCGTGGGATTCCTTATGAAGATATCCTTCCTCTTCTAGTCTATTAAGGATTTTATAATATTTTTTCTTTGGCATCATTTTAAAATGATTCTCATATTCTTCACTAATATTGAAGAGACTGCCTTTATTCTGTAAACAATACTCTTTTAAAGTTCTAGTATAATTCATGATTAATCTCTCCTTTTCCAGCACTAAAGTAGGATCTTAATTAAAAGATTACCGCGCTTTGACATATTTGTCCGGTATTTTTTGAAATGAAACCGGCATTGTCTATTTTTATAAATAAAAAGCGACACTCTGTTTTTCAACAAAATGTCGACTGTATTAGTATGGTCGCGAGGGGAAGATTTGAACTTCCGGCCTCCGGGTTATGGGCCCGACGAGCTACCAGGCTGCTCTACCTCGCAATGTTTTAATAGTATATCACAAAATATATGGCGGAGCAATGGCGAGTTTATTCGAACATTTTTAAGGTCATCAATCGTGAATCTCGTAGATGGAAGATATCCGAAAAGGTCCAACTGGAGCGTTATATTTCCTTTTTCGTCTATCTTTATGTTCTTAACAAACGTATTCAGCAGGGCTCTTTTTTGCTTTGGCGTAGCGAAATCATAGTTTGCTAATTCTCCTATCGCATACCTTATTTCTTCCTTGGAGAAGAACTTAAGTCTGATCGATTGCCTTGATAGTTCATCATCCAATTGTTTCCTTTCAGCTTCCAATGCCAGCAATGTGCTCTTGGTTGTTTCAGTGATGATTCCCATACCTATAGCCTTGGCAAAATTATCAATCTGAGAATCGACTTGCTTTTTTCTGTCTCTCATAGAGACTATCTCAGGGCTTTCGTTGCTTTGCTGACAATAAATGTAATTGGCAAGTTCCACAGCAATCTGATCATCCCTCATAATGCCCAGAATCGCATTGCAGACTGATTCCTCCAAAGCATCCTTTTGAATAGCTTTGGCATCGCAGTGATGATGCTTTGCTCCGTTGCATTTGTAGTAGGTATGGAGTTTTCCGTTCTTTGAAGTCCCTGACTCTCCTAGATACGGCGCTCCGCATTTGGAGCAGAATATTTTACCGCTTAGGTAGTATTCCTCTTTTCCGCGCATAGCAAAGTTCTTATGCTTCCTCTTAATTCTTCTTTTTTGGCAGATATCGAACAGTTCCTGGCTGACCAACTTGGGAATGGCGTGGTCGTTTCTTTTGCCTTGGCATTTAAGGACTCCAAGGTACTTTTCAGATGATATAAGCTTCTCGATGCAATTATGGGTGATTTCACATCCCTCATTCCTCGTTTTACCTTCAAACTTAAGCCTTTGTGCTATTGCAAGTATAGAGAGCCCGTCATTTCCGTAAAGCTGGAATATCTCCTGAACGATAGGTCCTTCTTTCTCATCTATCTCGTAATGTCCGTCAACAATCCTGTAGCCAAGCTGTCTCCGTCCGCCCAAGGACTTTCCATTAATGACATTCTCATTCTGCCCGCGCTTCACCTTGACTGAAAGCTCCTCTGAATAAAGCTGGTTCATCCCATCATTCATGGAATCGAATAATGTTCCCATAGGGCCATCAATGTTCGGCTCAGTAACGGATAGGACTTTTACGCCGTTGGTGAATAATTCCCTTCGGTACTTGAGGGAATCAAGTCTGTCACGGCTGAATCTATCTGACTTCCACACTATCACGTTACCAAAGACTTTCTTATAAGAGTCGTGGATCATTCTCTGAAAATCTGGTCTGTTGTCATTTGTGCCGGTCTTGGCTCTATCCACATACTCGCCTAAGATATCGATATTGTGTTTCTTTGCGAATTCCTCGCACTCTCTTCTTTGACCCTCAATGGAATTCTCCGTCTGGTTCTCACTAGAGTACCTTAGGTAGAATACCGCCTTGTTTGCGACCGCCGGGTCTTGCTTGAAAGTATAGCTAAGCATTTATGCATCCTCCTTTGCTGATCAATGATTCAGCACCTATGAAGGCCACTGACATAATCGTCTTGATTCCTTCGTTCATCTCTTCTTTAGTCAAACTAATTTCTTTCTTACTTTTGTTCACTGCTACATCGCTGACCTTTTGAAGAAGAGTCTGGCTTAGTCCGACCATATAATGAACTAACGGCGATATGTTTTCTTTTCTCCTGTAGCGGTCAGTGAGCATATCCTTGTAGAAATGGTGCATTTCAATATCCTCGTGGACTGTATCCATGAAATCCTTATCGGTGCTCATCCTCAGAAGAAGATCAGGCCCGAACTGGTAGGCGATTGAACGCAGGCTCTTTTTCTCCTCAGCCGTGAATGTGTTTCGTGTCCTTCGCGCAATGTGGGTTTCCCACTTTCCGAACACTTCGGAAGCTTGATGTGCTGCAATTTGCAGCACATCATTATCCTGTTCCCTAATAACCGAAATTTCGGGGTCTTTAGACGATGTCTTATCCTCTTCTTTTTGGGGTGACGCCATCAGGGAAACCGATGGCTTTGTATCCGAACCTATAGGCACAAAAGCCGTATGATTTCCGTTTTTCGTTAGTATCGTTTCTTCCATAAACAATCCTCCTTTGATTGTGTAGGAAGGCCTGACAAGCAAAAATATCTCCCTACACTAACAAATACCGAATTTCACCCCTAAAGTT
>DHEH01000008.1:54877-116146 GCA_002399785.1 Caryophanales bacterium UBA4855 | reverse complement strand
CTATGATTAAAAACAAGATCTAAAATTATTTTCATTCCTTTTGAGTGAGCGGAATTACATAGTTCTGAAAAATCTGCATCATTGCCAAACATTTCATCGATTTTAAAATAATCAATTACATCATATTTATGATTCGATCCACCTTCACAAATAGGAGTTAAGTAAATAACATCGACACCTAATTCTTTCAAATAATCCAATTTATTAGTAACACCTTTTAAATCGCCACCAATATAAACGTCTTGTTTTCTATTATTGTTAGAACCCTTTAAATTAGTAGTTTCCCATTCGGCATTGATATAAGAGCTATCTTTAGTAAAATTACCTCTATTAAATCTTTCAGGAAAAATTTGATAGAAAACATTACCTTGAAATTTCTTGTTATCGAAAACAATATCATTATGATTTGCATAAGAAATTCTAAACCTATTAAAATAAGAAAGAAAATAATCGTAAGTTTCCGAAATACCACTTTCGCTGTAATATAATTTTTTACCATTATTTAAAGTGATGTAAAAAATATATGAATATCTATTGCTAGAATCCGACAGAATCGCTTCATAATAAGAGAATAAATCATCATCAAATATATAACTCATTTCTGTAATTTTTCTTTCTTTGTAAAAATATGACGAATCATTCCGTAAACACTCAATCTTTTTAACGTCATCACCTTTTTTAATTCGAATTCTTACTTTAATCTCATTATTCGATATAGGAAAGCTATAATTAGAATCACTGATATGTTCTATTGATCTTTTATCCATAATTAACCTCTTTTAATATTTATATTTTATCAAATTATTTCTTTTATTTTTATAAAAATATATAATAAACATATGCGTATAAAGTTATATAGAATTTTCTACTTAATAACACTGATTTTAGTTGCTGTAATCGGATTATTTTTCTCTATTACAACAATAATTGAAGCAATGAAAAACACTGAAGGAAACAATATCAATTATTTTATTAACGTTGGTGTTTTCTTGATCGGAGTTTGCTTTCTATCTTTTGAGATCATAACAGTTATTAAGTCATTCACTTACGGAACACAAATTTTTAATATGATTTGTTTCACTGAAAGAAAAACTAAGAACAAAATTACAATTACTGTCTGCACCATTTTATCAATATTATCTTTATTTACTATTGTATGGTTTGCTTTAGTTTTAGCGAAAATAAATAGTTTTTCATTCTCATCATTCACCACAAGTGACAACGAGTTCTTTATTTTTCTTGGTTTAATATTTTTTGTAAATGTATTTTTTATATTAATTTATGAATTTACAATGCAATTTAGCGACATATCTAAATAAATTAATAAGTTGCATTTATTAATAATGTTGCATAGGCATTGTTTGATGAAATGGTTAGTTTTTGTTTACAATAAAGTAACATGCCATTGGAATTTATCTTTAAATTTTGTTCTGAATGAGCACCTTCATAATAAACATCATCTTCAGCGATAAAAGAAAGTGTATTATCATTATTTAAAACATAGTTTTCTGAATATTTTCGAACATTAGCAGAAAAATAATCTCCATAATATAATCCACCAGTTTTATATAACTCATCTGATGAGTAAAAAATTAACAACATTCGCTGATAAGCTGCATCATCAGAAATCGTTTCATCAACAATCTCTCCTTCATTTATTGAAGTAGATTCAATATAAGAGTCCTTTTCGCTATCAAATTTTAGTGATATGTATTTTTTATTTACATCAGAAACAATTTTATTTCCTTCAAAAATATATGAAGCAGAAAAATCAAAACTATCTTGTTTGCCATACTCTTTTTTAAAATTAAATTCTATTGAATTGGACCCAATAAGGTTATTGTTAGAATCAAATTCTTGAAAAAGAGAAGAGATAGAGCCTTTATTTGTATTTTTTATTGCATCTTGATAATTAATTGGAGATAAAAAGGCTTTTAAATTTTCAGGTAAATCAGCAGAACAACCTGATAATATGCAACAAGTTAAGATTGTAACACCAATAGAAAATAATTTTTTAAACATTTTTTAATTATACTTCAATTCTTAAATAAATAAATTATTTATATGCAATAATCGTCTCAAAAGCATTAATTTTTGTAGAATTCGAAAGTGTTTTATTACTATCAAGTGTATCTAAATATAAAGTATAACCAGCTAAATCAACATTATCTAAACTAGAAGCATTATAACCGTTTGCATGTACGATTTTATAAATTTTATTATTAGATGTGTCTTTGATATTTATAATAAATTCGTTAGCATCGTAAGAAACTTCATAATCTAATTTTTTTGCTTCAGCTTCTTCTAAATGCATTCCATCAATATTTTGTTTAAAAGAAATGAGTTTTTTATAATTATTAAACATATCAATATTTTTAACTTTTAATGAATAATCTAATTCATTAACTTCATATGATGCATTGTAAGAATTGCTATTCCCTTTTTTCGTTCTTAAAAATTCTTCGCCAGCAAGCATAAAATTAACACCTTGAGTAGTAAAAACCATCGAATTAGCGAGCATTGCCATCTTTTTTATTTTTGTTGAATCCGTAATACCAGCAGCTTTGATTCTGTCACTTAATGTGTAATTATCGTGACAGGTAACATAATTAACGGTCTTATTTGGATCAGTAATATTTCCACCACTGATATAAGTTTGACCTTTAATTCCTGCTTGAATTCGAGCGCTGTCATCGCTAGAAATCTTTGAAGTATCGTTAGTGATCCATCCTTTTGCAGAACTCGAATTTAAACCACCTTTAATTAAAGCATCTCTTGTTTGATCGTTAAATTGGCCATAACCAACATACTTGTTACCATTAATTTGTTTAGCGCTTTCAGAATCACTTAAAGTTGATGTGCCTCCACTCCAAGGTTCACCATATACAGCAATAGAAGGATTAACTAATTTTAAATTCGAGGTAACATTATTCATAGTTTCTAAATCATGCAAACCCATAAGATCAAATCTAAAACCACCTAACTTATATTCCTCAGCCCAGAACTGAGTGCTATCTACCATAAATTTACTAAACATTGGCATATCACTAGCAGTTTCGTTTCCGCAGCCACTTCCGTTACTTAAATTACCTTTAGAGTCATATCGATAATAATAACCAGGCATTAAAACATCGAAATTGGAACCAGTAGCACCATTAACATGGTTATAAACTACATCCATAATAATATTTATACCAGCCTTATTGTAGGCATGAACAAGTGCTTTAAATTCACTAATTCTTGTGTATCCATCGTAAGGATTTGATGAATATCCTCCTTCAACACAATTATAATTTAATGGATTATATCCCCAGTTAAATGTCATATTTGTTTCATCGTTGGCTTGATCAAATACAGGGATTAATTGAACAGCATTAACGCCCAGCTCTTTGATGTGATCAAATCCAGTTTTAACAGTCACGTCACCACTTGTATAAGTAGTATTACCTTCATAAGCACCTGCAAACTTTTTTCTATTAGCTTCGGTTCCGACCCATGTCGAGCTACTAGAAATATCGGATACATGTGTTTCATAAACTGTTAAAGCTTTTTTATCAATTTGTAATGGTTCAACTTCGTTCCAATTATCTGGATTAGTTTTACTAAAATCAACAATCATTCCTCTTAAACCATTAACACCGCAAGATTTAGCGTATGGATCAATAATTTCTTTGTTTGTAAATTGTGAATTCGAAACAACATATGTATAGTATTTTCCTGCCAAATCTTCATTAATAGTTGTTGAAAACACTCCTTTTTCACCCTTTACCATATCGACAGATAAATAAACAGTGTCACTACCTAAAGTAGATGAAACACTTTTTGGTGTGCCGTTATTATAAATTTTTAAAACAATTTTTGATGAAATAGGAGACCAAACTCTAAATGTGGATTCGGAATTTAAATATTCAACACCTAGCTTTCCGTTATATGTATATTGATTATTGAAATCATTTGTTGAATATAATGTACGAACACTAATATTGGCCTTTATAGATTTTTTGCTATCTTCAAAAGTTGCTTCAACAGTATATTTCTTATCAAAAGAGGCATTTTTTCCTGTTGGGAAAGAATATCTAAATGCATTAGTAGAAGGAGTTAAATTTACACTACTTAACACTTCTTCATCTTCATAAATTTTATAAGAAGAAATTTTGTTGTTTGTTTCACAAATAATTTGACGATTTGAAGTAAATTTTGCACTAACAAAAGCATCAGCAATCACCCAATCTGCTGTTGTATAGATGTTTTCATCACCAGTTTTTAAGTAAACATGATAAATGTTTTTTTCGTCTTTTTCTATATTTGAAAAATCAACAAATCTATCGCCATCAGGATCTTTTGCTGACCAACTCCCTTTACTTTTAACAATAAAGCCTAATCCATCGGTTTTTACTGAAGCGCCAAAAGAACTTAATGCATAACTTGCAACAGCGCCGTATTCATCAACACCATTAAAATCAAATTCCTTTCCTTCAGCATTTGCGCTCCAAAGCCATAAAGCCCAACCATCAAATTTTCTATCTTTTCGATAATAATGTAATTGAATGGAGTTTTCATCATATGTAGGAGGAGTAACCAAATCTCCACTAACTTCTTCAGTTGGTCCACAACCAACTAATGTTCCAATGGCGAGTCCTAATAATAACACGGGGAATATTTTTTTTAATTTCATTTATTTTCTCCTTAAAAATTCACTCTAAAATCATCTTAAAAAGAATAATTTTAGACTAAATGGTGGCAGAAAAACCTACCACCATTTAAGAAAATCAAATAAATAAACTAATTTGCAGGAGTATCAGTTATTTTGACACTTGTAGAATGATGTTTTGTGGTACCTTGACCAAGTTCAGAATATTTAGCAACAACAGTAATAGTTTGATTCTTTTCTTCTAATACTGCAGAAATATTGTTATCAGTGGCTGAATCTACAATACAACCAACCCAATTTGTTCCGCCTTCTTTCATATTGATGATACCAAATCCTTTAGTACCATAAACGGTTCTAATGGCTAATTCATAATGTTCACCAACTTTAGTCATAGCTGTGTATTTCCAAGAAGTGAAATCACCGCAAATTCCAGGTTCAACACCTTCAACTAAAGCACCGCCATCAGTTGCATTTTCAAAAATAAATACATAATCATAAGCTTTTGATGGATCTGGCATTTTCACTCCAAAATCCATACTTACTTCGCCTAAATCAAGCTCATAGTTGTCACCATCAGCTTGCATAATATTGAATGGAGTATTTTCTTTAGTTTCATCAACGACATTCCATGTGACTGAAGAAACAGCGGTTGTGTACTCAACAAGGAGTTTGTATTCATATGAACCAGCATAAATCGAAGCATATGTAATGGTCCAAACTTTTCTTGCTTCATCGGTAGTTTTTAAGGTTCCAGCTTTAACAATAGCTTTATTTTCTTCTTCAGTTTTATCTTCTGAAGGAGTTTTCCAGCCATTCATACTTCCCATAATAATTGGGACTGACCATGTTGGAACACTATCTTTAAATGTAAATTTAAGTGTGTAATTTAATAATGGTGCTGCTGGAGCAAGAACAGCTGTTGAGAAGGTATGTGTACCTAGATCAATTTTTGTATCACCAGCAGTAAATTCAAATACTGGATTCTTTAAAGCTTCTAATGCTAATTCTTCATCGCTCTTATACTTGTCGTTCCAAGCAAGACCTTGCTTATCGGCAGGCATATTTGATGAAGCATTATAACCTTTAACGATTTGATACTCAAAACCTTGTGTTTTGGTAGTGTCAGGAGCATCGGTAATAACGTAATAAACTCTAGAATCACCTTCCATTTTTGTCATTTCAAGAGCAGTGGTTCCTGTGGCAAAGCCATTAAATCCGCCTGTTAACCAATATGAAGCATAGGTATCGAGAGCGACCGATCCTTCAGCATCCGTAAAATAAAAAGTTACTTTACCTTCTTCGGTTGGGACATCAGTATTTACTGGTGGTACATCTTCTGTCTTTGGTTGACAGCTTGCTAAAGCACCGACTGTAAGGGCTGCTAAAGCGACAAATAATAAACGATTTTTTTTCATGATAATTTAATTCCTCCCATCGTTTTATATATTTTTAGAGTTTTGTAAAAACTCAATAAACCTAATATAATCTGATATCAAATTTATCTTCGTAAATTTGAATATCGTTTAAGTTATATTCTAACTTAACTTTTTCACCTATTTTAACCTCGTTATTTTTAATTGAAACATAAACAGGTTTGTTATAAATCATACATACCGCAAACTTTTCTTTGCCATAATCTAAAATATTAGTAATTTCAGTATCTATACCATTATCTTTAGAAAAAGTGTATGAATAATGAGACAAATAAAATCTAAAATTCGATCTAAATAATTCAACTCCAAGTGCTTGAACAATTTTTTTAGAAATCTCATCAGTTGATTTTACATACATACCAGCAATATCAATATAAAAATTATCTATATGATCTTTTTCTTGCTTTTCATGCTTATTATTTAAAATAAAATTTTTAAATCCAGCATCAAGATTTGTATCAAAAAGATTATGGAAGTTATCAATGAATTCATATTTTTCTTGATAGACTTTCTTTAAGTCATAAGCTTTTTTAATATCAAGTTCTTTAATCTCTTCTGGCTTTTTCTCATTTAATTTTGCAATTTTATTCTCGAATTCATCTTTTGCAGCTTTTTTATTCTTAAAGAATTCCTCTTTCAAAGCTTTTTTTCCTTCTTTATCGAGTCCGCCTCTACCCGCTTTATAAGCTCTATCGGCTTCAATATTTAGAATCTTTTCTTTATATTCATTCTTGTATTCGATTTTTAATGCATCGCCAAATCCAAGATTTCCAAGTTCAGTTGCTTCTGTTTTCTTAACTTTATCCTTGTATTCTTTAACTTTAGTATTTGCATAAATTTTCAAAG
Organism: Caryophanales bacterium UBA4855; assembly: GCA_002399785.1. Taxonomy (GTDB): domain Bacteria; phylum Bacillota_I; class Bacilli_A; order RFN20; family CAG-826; genus Onthovivens. The sequence continues at coordinate 109,216 of DHEH01000008.1, read as the reverse complement.
ATTTCAAAGATTTTTTCGAATTTGCTAAATTGGTAAAAGAGCCGGGGAACTCATCAAAAACAGATAAAGGTTCAACAACTTTTACATCATTAGCAACAATTGAAATATTTTTAAAATCAAACCCTATTTTCACTTCATCGCCAATTTTTAATTTAGTTTCATCAACAATGAAAAATGTACGAGAATCAGAAATTAAATAAATAAGTTGTTTCTCTTTAACTCTTTCAATATTGGTAACCGTAGCTTTAATATCCCCAACAAAATTCATGGAATTTGTTGGAACGAACAACTCTGCTTCGTCGCAATCTTTTACATTAATTGCTGATGGCAATTTAATCTTGTTGCCTAATAACTCCATAACACCATTTTTGATTTTAACATCAAAAACATTTTCTCTTGGTAAACGAGGTACAATTGATAACTCTGTATCTTTATCAAAGAAATGAGCTTTACTCATATCAAAAGCAGCATCAACAATATCGCCACGTTTTAATGAAATAGAATTATGAAAGGTCTTAACAATTACTCTTGTTGAAGACTCACTAAAACCATCACCATTCATATTTAAATCGCCATAAACTAATGTTTCATTTCCTAATTCTTCAAAGTGCGAAACTTTAATTTTAATTTTATTTTTACTCTTTTTAACGATTTCTGGATCGAGAGTAATATTTTCGCAACGTAATCCAACCCAAACATGTTTTTTACCATTTAAATATTTAGGCCTTACTTTCAATAATTCATTAAACGGAACAACAAGCGAATCATCACAATAATCAAATTTTACATCGACATCGGTTCCGTTTCTTTTTAAAACAGCCTCAAAAAAGTTCATTTGTGGAGTTCCCATAAATCCTGCAACAAACTTATTTTCAGGATATGCATATAAATTTTGAGGAGAATCAATTTGTTGAACAACTCCTAACTTCATTACAACAACACGAGTGCCTAAAGTCATAGCTTCAACTTGGTCATGAGTAACATAAATAAATGTAGTACCTAATTCCGCATGTAATTTAGCGATTTCAGCTCTCATCTCGGTTCTTAATTTTGCATCAAGATTACTTAATGGTTCGTCAAGAAGAAACACTTTTGGATTTCTTAAAATAGCACGACCTAAAGCAACTCTTTGTCTTTGACCACCACTCATCGCTCTTGGTTTTCTATCTAAATAATCGGTCAATTGAAGAACATCAGCGGCCCAAAGGACTTTTTTATGTATTTCTTCCTTTGCAACATGTCTTAATTTTAACCCGAAAGCCATATTATCATAAACAGTCATATGTGGATATAATGCGTAATTTTGGAAAACCATAGCTATATCTCTGTCTTTTGGTTCAACATCATTAACTAATTGATCGCCAATATATAATTCACCGGCAGTAATATCCTCAAGACCAGCTATCATTCTTAATGTTGTAGATTTACCACAACCGGAAGGACCAACAAAAACAATAAATTCTTTATCTTTGATATCCATATTAAAATCACTAACAGCTTTTGCGCCGTTTGGATATACCTTATAAATGTGTCTTAAACTTAAATCAGCCATAACAATTCCTCCTATTTAATTATCGCTATACCTTGTGGTGGTACAGTTATTTCTTTTATATTTTTATCAGGTTGTTCGATGTAACCAGTTGTCGTCAATGTTGCAGCAATTGAAGAAAAATCAGTATCTGTAAAATTATATTTTTTAGTCTTAGTTTTACTAGCATTAATCACAATTCCAACAACTTCTTTATTATAAGTCTTGCTAATCGCACACATCTCTTCATAATCATCTGTATAGATAGTTTTTACGGTTCCGCGAGCGATTGGTAAAAACGAATTTCTAATTTTGTTAGCTTTTCGAACATAATTTAATATCGAAGATTCATCTTTATCTTGATCAGATACGCTTCCAAATGGATATTTTTCACTATCTGTTGCTGTAGTTGAACCGCTAACAGGTTTACAAGTATAATTATCACCCCATAAAATTGGTTGTCTCTTATCTTCATCCTTAACCTTAGTTGTAGTCCCACCTAAATCAGCTTTTAATGCCATTCCAATTTCGTCACCATAATAAGAAAATGTCATACCATTCAAAATTGACATAACTCCGTTAGCAAATTTCACATTGCCAGAATTTCCTCTTCCAGCGACATAACCGGTAACTCTACCTAAATCATGATTATTTAAGAAGGGTGCAGCTATTCCGTTTTCAGGAAGGCCACTTATATTTTTATTTATTGTGTAAGGCACCATGGTAGCATCTTGTAAATTAACACAATTAGCAATAAAACCACCGCCTTGAGAATCTTCAAAATTAAAACATGATTCAATTCCACTGGTCAAATATCTATTATTTTCGCCATTACTACCCCAAGAAGCTTCTCCAACAACATAAGCACTTGGTTTTATTCGTTTAACATTAGTGTTTAGCCAAGTTAAAAATTGGAGATTTTTATCAGGATCGCCAGAAAAATAACTTGTTACGGCATCAAGTCTAAATCCATCGATATTATGGGTTTTAAGCCAAAAAGTAAATATATCTTTTAAATCTCTTGCTAATGCACCATCGCCTCCATCAAGAACAGATTGTAAATTTAAATCAGGCATACCTGAATAAAATTGGCACTCATAAATTAAATTGTAGCTTCCGTATTTTGCCCATCCAGATGGAACATTTCCGTTATAACTTTTTACATTATAATAATTATAATACTGATCTGAAGTTTGATTTCTAATATGAGCAGCCATACATTTTTCGAACCAAATATGACTGGTGCTTGTATGATTTAAAACTAAATCTAAATAAATTTTCATATCATTATCGTGACATTTTTTTACTAAAGCATCATAATCATCTAACGTTCCAAATGCTGAATCAATCGACTTATAATCATCAACATCATATTTATGATACGAAGATGATTTATGAACAGGCGTTAACCAAATTCCATTATAATTTAATGATTTAATATAATCGAATTTATCTATAATTCCCTTTAAATCACCCTTACCATCTTTATTACTGTCTGCAAATGCGATAGGAAAAATTTCATACGTATTTCCATTATTATCAGGTACTTTAACTACCGAATAATTACTTTCAGAAGCACCTTTAGAGCATGAAGAAAGTAAAACAAATGGTAAGCTTAAAACTAATATTAAAACTTTTGATGTAATTTTACGCATAATTAACCTTTAACTGCTCCACCTGTCACACCTTCAACATAGTATCTTTGTAATATAAAGAATAATATAACAATTGGAATAGACACAAATACCGCTCCAGCACAGAATCTTGTGAAAAATAGGGCGCTATTTGAAGGAGTTAACCACTTTTGTAAACCGACAGCGACTGTATAATATTCACTAGCCGATCCTCCAACAATATAGTTAGCTAACATGAAATCTCCCCAAGGACCTATGAATGATGTAAGAATTGTATAAACAACTATTGGTTTAGCTAAAGGAATAATAATTTTCCAAAAAATTGTATTTTTACTAGCACCATCAATCATCGCCGCTTCATCAAGCGATTTGGAAATAGTATCGAAAAATCCTTTTGAAATATAATATCCGGAAGCTGAACCACTAATATAAACAAGGATCAAGCCAAATACACTAGTTTGAAGTCCGATAGCTTGAAGAATTTTATAAATGGCAATCATTGATAAAAATCCTGGGAACATACCAATAATAAGAATTAATTTCATCAAGGCTTTTCTTCCTTTAAATCTCAATCTTGATAATGTATACGAAGTCATTAAAACAAGTATAGTTTGAGCAGCAGCAGTAACAATTGCAATTATTAATGTATTAAAATACCATCTTAAAAAGTTAGCGTTGTTGCTTGTATCTGTTAGAAGCAAAACATAATTTTGAAATGTATATGCATTTGGATTATCTAATGAAGGAAACATCGATAATGATATACCTGTACTATCACCTCTTACCGATTGAATTATTATATAAAAGAAAGGAAATAACCATAGAACACTAACAATTGCTAAAATCAAATAAATAAAAGCATTAGTAATTATTCGACGAGTTTTCATTCCGTTTGATACTTTTTTCATTATTGGAAATCCTCCTCATTTTTGAAACTATTACTTCTTGAATAGAAGATTAAAGATAAAACAGCACAAATTATAAATACTAATATACCTATAACAGATGCAATATCATATTGTTGATCATTAACCGTCAATTTATATAACCACGTTATAAGTAAATCTGTTTGACCAGCAGTTGAAACCATTCCTGGATCCAAATTTGGTCCTCCTCCAGTTAATAAGAAGATAATATTAAAGTTATTTAAATTACCGATAAATGTCGTAATCAGCGACGGAGTCATAACAAACATCATATAAGGAAGAGTGATATTTGCAAACATCTTATGTGGATTAGCGCCATCAATTCTAGCAGCTTCATATAAATCGTCAGGTATATTCATTAAAATACCTGTGCAGCTTAATACTGTATAAGGAATACCAACCCATAAATTAACAACAACAACAGTAATTTTGGCGATCCAAGGATCAGTTAAAAAACTAATTGTTGGTAATCCAATTGATTTCAAAATAATGTTATAGATTCCATCTGGTTGAAGCATTTTGCTCATAATTAATAAAGAAATAAATTGAGGAATTGCAATAGTAGTAATCAATATTGTTCTCCACATTTTCTTAAGTTTAATGCCTTTTCTATTAATAACTAAAGCGACCAACATTCCTAAGAAGAAGTTAGTGAAAGTAGCTAAAATTGCCCAAACAATAGTCCATAAAAGAACAGTTCTAAACGTATAATTGAATTTAACGCCATCCCCACCAGCAATACCGTTTCCAGTTAAAACTGTAGAAAAATTATCGAATCCTACCCAAGTAAACAATTTTTCTGGAGGCATATGAATTGCGTTATAATTTGTAAAAGCAACAAAAATCATAAATATTAATGGAATAATGGTAAATATCACCAAACCCAAAACAGGTAAGGCTAATAAAATCGAACTATAATATTTATTTCCGAGTTGTTTAATATCATCTCTACCAGAAGCTAATTTTTTATTAATAGCTGTCATTTCATCGCAACTATAAGATTGTTTAATCGAAGAATACCAAACATAAACGGTACATAGAATAATCAATATTGTTGCAACACCAAAAAGCAAAATATTGAAAGAATTATCACCAGCTATTTTAAATCCGCTGTCACTTTCTTGTGTCAATACTGTACCTAAAGTTCCGAATTTACCAATATATCCTCCGCCAAAAAAGACCATATAAAGTACAAAAACTATTTCAAAAAGTAAATATAGAAAACCACGAAAAAATTGTTTATGCATTATGTTCCCAAATCCAAAAATTAAAAAAGAAACTTTTGTACTCCATGAACCATAAAGCATAGCATCAGACAAATTTTCGAAAATTTCTTTAAATTTCTTCCCTAAGTTAACAAATTTGCCAGGGATGCTCTTAAAAAATTTAGAAAAATTTTTGCCAAATTCGGAGAAAAAATGTCTTGTCTTATATAAAACTCTACGAGGTTTACTAAGACTTAAATATTCTAAGTCTGCCATTTTTACCTTCTTTCTTGTTCTTGGTCACTCATTTTTTGTGAGTGACCAAGACAAATAATAATTTATAAACTATTTAGTTGTTGATTGAATATCAGCTTGTAATTGATTTAATGCTCTCTTAACGTTAGCAATTGTATCATATGTACCCTTTGTACCATTTTGAACAGCATCAAATAATCCTTTACCATAAGTAGCAATTGGTGTCCAGTAAGCACTTGGAGTTGGATCTTGAACACGGCAGCCTTGTCCATCATTTAAATTATATTGAGTGGATAAAGCTTTTAAGAATTTATCAGCTTGAACGGCAGCATCTTTTTGGGCAGTCTTGTTTGAAGGACCTAAAGATGTGGCTTTAAATCTTGCTAAAGAAACTTCGCTATCAGATAAATATTTAGCTAATTTATGAAGCATACTTAAATTTTCTTCACTCTTAGAAGCAAAAGTAGAGAATGGATTAACACCCATCAATTTAAATCCAGCAAATGTTTTCCAAGTATATTTGATTCCATCACCTTGATTTGCAGCACCATAAAATTCGGCTTTATCTTCAAGAGTTGGTAAAACAGTAGCACGATAATTTTCGCCCCAGCCTTTCTTTAAAGCGCCATTATTCCATGTAACAATAGCAGCTAAAGGAGTTTTCATAGCTTCAGTATCGCTTTCATTAATATATTTAGTGACAGTATCGTTATAGGCAGGATTTGAATCGTCTGTATACATAAAGTGTTTATTTATAGAACCATCTGTATTTGTAAATGAGTTAACCATACAACGTGTAGCTTTTGTTCCAATATCGCCATTAAAATTACATGAAGCAGATGTTTGAACACCTTTATCATCATAAGTAACACTATAATCTCCACCTGTACCAAAGAACATTCCTGATTCATACCAAGCAGATCCTTCTGGCCAAATAGCTAATCCATTAGCCCATTTTTCGTGCCCAGTTTGTGCACCTCTTTCATCGAGAGCAGTATATAAATCTCTAAATGTATAACCAGCTTTTAAGTCTTGTGTGGTCGAATCCCAAACAGCAGTGTCTTTAAAAGCATCAGCATTATAAGTTAAAACATAACCATTATCAGCACTAATTGGATATGCATAATATTTTTCAGAAATTTTACCAGCTTCACAAGCGGTTGAATCATTATTTTCTTTAATCCATGCAGTATTTTCTGTACTTAATGGTGCTAAAGCTCCGATTCTCTTTAAGTTAATTAATTGATCATTTGGAAATGTAACGATTGAACCACCATTTTGTGGATCAATAGCCATAGCGGCATATGCACCAGCATCGCCACTTCCAGCATATCTAACTTCGGCAGTAAATTCTGGATTTGCTTTTTTAAAAGCATCGACAGCAGCTAAGTATAATTCTTGGTGTTCAATTGGACCCCAAATCATAACACCTTCAAACCCACCACAAGATGTTAAAGTAGCGGTTGCACCGACTGCTAACGCACCAACGGCTATTGCAGTCAAAAATTTAATTTTTTTCATAACTTAAAAATATTCCTCCTATAATTTATGAATAAAACGAGACAAACCTAAAATTACTAAAATAAATTTTAAATTTGTAAGTGCTTACATTCTAATTTTTTTAGACTTCATTTGCAATTAATTTTTAACGTAAATTGTTAAATTTTTTACGTGAACTGTTATATGCAATTTAAAAAAGTAAAAAATACTGAAATAAATGATAAAAATTTTTAAAAAATTAATTTTTCATTTCCGTTTAAAAAAGCGTCGTAATTGTTTATACTTTATAGAATTAATATTAGGAGATTTTTATATGTCTAAAGTTATGGCGGTTAATTGTGGGTCCAGCAGTTTAAAATTTAAACTCTATGAAATGCCACAAGAAGAAGTTATTTGTTCTGGTATTGTTGAACGTATCGGACATGATGATGGTATTTTTCAATTAAAATATAAAAAAAGCAAAGAAAAAAAGATTGTTCCAGTTAAAGATCATGGAGTAGCAGCAAGTTTAGTTATGAACGCTTTACTTGATGAGCACATCATTTCAAGTTTTGATGAAATTAAAGCTACTGGTCATCGTATCGTTCAAGGTGGCCCTTATTTTAATCAATCAGTTTTATTTAATAAAGATACATATGATAAAATCGAAAGTTTAATACCACTTGCACCTTTACACAATAAAGCGCATTTAGTTGGTTATAATGCTTTTAACAAGGTTTTACCAAATACTCCAGCAATCGCTGTTTTTGATACTGCTTTCCATCAAACTATGAAACCAGAAGATTACACTTTTGCTATTCCAAAAGAATATACTGAAAAATATATGATTAGAAGATATGGAGCTCACGGAACAAGCCACAAATACTTAAGTAAAGTCGGAGGAGAAAAATATTTAAAAGATAGTACACATAAAAAAATGATAATTTGTCACCTTGGAAGTGGCGCTAGTATTACTGCTGTTGAAGATGGTAAATGTGTTGCTACAAGCATGGGTTTAACTCCATGTGGGGGAATCGCTATGAATTCTCGTACTGGAGATATGGATCCAAGTGTTTATTATCAAGTTCAAAAAATGTCCGGAAAAGATAACGAAACAATTTTCCAAGAATTTAATAAAGAAAGCGGTTTATATGGCGTGAGCGGTGTCTCAAATGATTCTCGTGATGTTTCTACTAAAGCACACGAAGGTGATAAAGATTCTATATTAGCTATGCAATTATGGGCACGCCGTATTGCTGATTATATCGGACAATACTATGTTAGATTGGGCGGATGTGAATTAATCATCTTTAGTGCTGGTATTGGTGAAAACGCCCCTGAATATCGTGAAATGGTTTTAAATAATATTAAAGAAGCATTACATATTGATATTGATTGGGATTTAAATAATAAGATTTTTGGAGGTGCTGAAGCCCTTATTTCGACTCCAAAGTCTACTATTAAAGTCGCCATCATTCCAACTGATGAAGAAATTATGATTGCTCGCGATGCATTTAGAATCGCAAAAGAAGTTAAAGGAGAATAGAAGTGAAGAAAGTTTCATATATATCAAATTTTTGTAAAGAACATAAAAAAGATATTAAAATATTTTTAGAAAATGTTAAAAAGTATGATCATATCGTAGTTTTTAGACATATTAAACCTGATTTTGATGCTTTAGGTACTCAAATGGGTTTAGCAACCTGGCTTAAAGAAAATTTCCCAAATAAGGAAATTAAGGTTGTTGGTGATAACCATGTTGAGTTTACTCCACGTGGATTATTTCCAAAAATGGATGAATTAAAGGATTCTTATTTTAATGATCCATTTTTAGCAGTGATTGTCGATGTCGGAGATGACAAACGTATCGCTGATCCTCGTTATAAAAGAGGAAGTTTTATTTTCAAATTTGACCACCACCCAAATAAAGAAGAAGTTGCTACTCATTCTTTAGTTGATATTGATAGAGCCGCTACTAGCGAAATAATTTCTGATATTTTGATCGATTTAGAACCACAATATCAATTATCAAAAGTTGCTGCTCGTTATTTATATATTGCTTTAATTGGTGATTCTGGTTCGTTTAAATACAATTCCACTACTCCAATGACTTTTGAAGTTGCTGAAAATTTAGTTTCAACTGGAATCGATATTCCAAATGTTTATGAAGAGATGTTCCAAAAAGACATTAAAGACTTAGAGGTTACTAAGTTTATTTTAGATAATTTTAAAATTTCTAATGAAGGTGTCGCTTACTATATATTTACTCAAAAAGATTTAGATAAGTTTGGTATGGCTAGCGAACAAGGAAAAGACAACGTCAATTTCTTCGCTCCATATAAAGGTATTAATATCTGGTGCTCAATTACTGAAGATATCACTGAACCATGCTATAGAATTTCTATCAGATCTAGAAATTACTCAATTAATGATGTTGCTGCTCAATTCGGTGGCGGAGGACATGCGCAAGCGGCTGGTGCACAAATTAAAGACTTAACAGAATTAGATAAGTTTATTTCTGCACTTGATGCTGTCGTTATAGCAAACAAAAAATAATGAATTTTTTACCATTACATATTTACACCGGTTATTCATTTTTAAAATCTGGAATTCAAATTTCCAGTTTAGTGAATGAAGCAAAGAAAGATGAATACACTTCTTTGGGTATTTGCGATAAAAATGTAATGTATGGTTTTGCAGAATTCAACAAAATTTGTTTAGAAAATAATGTAAAACCTATTTTTGGTATGGATTTGGATGTTGGTGAAAACACCTTATCTTTATTTATAGAATCAGAGGAAGGATATAAAAATCTTTCTTTCTTATCTTCTCTATATCAAAAAAATAACAAAGTTGAAATAGATGAATTAAAAGAACACACACAAGGTTTATTGTGTGTGTTCTCAATTACAAATCAACTCTTCAAAAATCTAAAAGAAGGGGAGTTTGCGCATGATTTTGCAAAAATCGCTTCATATTTTAAAGTCTTTTTAATCGGAATTGAAATATATACTAAAGATCAAATCGACTTTGCAGATGGTGTGCGAAATTTTGCGCAAACCCATAGTTACAATTGCATAGCATTTCCAGTTAATAAATATCTAAAAAAAGATGATGCAATCGTCATTAAGATGCTTAATGCTGTCGAGAAACAAGAAACCATTAATATCAATGACCCTATAGAAGATTCTCATTATTTTTTTAAGAACCAAGAAGAAATCAAAAAGTTTTATACTTCAAGTGAATTATCTAACACTATTAAATTTTTTAAATCTCTTAACTTCACCTTTATTATTAAACGTGGTGAGCTTAGCAATTTCCCTAGTAAACTCAATATCCCCAGCAAAGACCTATTAAAATCGAAAATTCTAAATGGTTTAAAAGTAAGAAAAATTAATTTAGAAAGACAACCTGAATACCGCAATCGTTTAAATTATGAATTTATAACAATAGAAAAAATGGGTTATTGCGACTATTTTTTAATCGTTCAAGATTATGTAATGTATGCTAAAAATAACAATATAATGGTTGGTCCGGGAAGAGGTTCGGCTGCCGGTTGTTTAATTTCCTACTTATTAGGAATTACCGAAGTTGATCCTTTACGATATGGCTTATTATTTGAAAGATTTTTAAATCCTGAAAGACGTTCTATGCCTGATATAGATGTTGATTTTGCTGATATTTATCGAGATAAAATTTTCACATATTTATCAGATAAATATGGTTACGAACATGTCGCTAGAATCGTTGCTTTTCAAACATTTGGAGCTAAACAAGCATTAAGAGACACCACTTCTGTTTTTGGCTATAATACGGCTCAAGCTGATGAAATTTGTAAAACTATTCCAAATAACTTTAATGCTGGCAAATACGATTTAAATTATGCTTATGATAATATTCCTGCTTTTAAAGAAGTTATTGAATCTAGAAGAGTTGATTATAAAGATATAATTTTTAAATACGCTCATTTAATTGAAGGATTACCTAGACAAAAAGGTTTACATGCTGCTGGTGTCGTTTTAAACAACGACGCTTTACCAGGAATAATGCCATTAACTTACGATCCTCAACAAGTCACTCAATTTGAAAAAGATTATCTTGAAGAACAAGGCTTTTTAAAGTTCGATATTTTAGGTCTTAATCATTTAACAATAATTACCAATTGTTTAAGCTCCATCAAAATTAACAGGGGATTGGCGGTGGATTTAGAAAAAATCGACTATAATGATGAAGCAATTTATAAGTTAATTTTAAACGATTCAACAATGGGAATTTTCCAGTTGGATACAAGCGCTGCTTTACAAGCAATAAATTCAATTAAACCAACTTGTTTTGCTGATATTGTTGCCACAATTTCTTTAGATAGACCTGGTCCACAAAAACAAATTCCAGTTTATTCTCAAAGAAAAAATCAACATCAAAGAATTATTTATCCTGATAAATCATTAACTAATATATTGAAAGAAACTTACGGAATAATCATTTATCAAGAACAAATTATGCAAATTGCACGTGTTTTTAGCGGTTTTTCTTTTGCACAAGCTGATTTATTTAGACGTGCTATCAGCAAAAAACACAAAGACGAAATGCTTAAAATGAAGGATGATTTTATTAAAGGTGCAATCAAAAATCAACATGATGTAAAAACAGCAAATAGTATTTTTAATTTAATTGAGAATTTTGCAAATTACGGTTTTAATAAATCGCATGCTGTTTGCTATGCTAAAATCGCTATTCAAGAAGCATATTTAAAAGCTTTTTATGCGCCTGAGTTCTATACAGCAATATTAGATCAAAAATACGGAAGCGACGACGCTAGATTTACAAAATATATCGCTGAAATGAAACGAAACAATATTTCTATTTTATTACCAAACGTCAATGAATCTACCACTTCATTTAGGTTAGTTGATGGTAAATTATTGATGCCTTTAACAGGTATTAATCGTTTTCCACGACAAATAATTGAAAACATTATTTTGGAAAGAGATACAAACGGAAAATTTACATCGGTCAAAAATTTTGTGGTTAGAATGCATACAAGCGGAACTGTTTTAAGCGATAAATCTTATGCTTCTTTAATTGATGCAGGAATATTTGATTCGATTTATTCGAACAGAAAAACTCTTAAAAACAACATCAATAGATTCCGTGAATGGGAAAATACACTAGACAGTAATTCATTATTTAGTGATTATGGTTTAGATGATAGTTTCATTAATCCAGTTCCTGATGATCCACTTGAAAGAATCCAAAACGAATACCAGGCTCTTGGAACAATGATAAGTGATTCACCACTCAAACATATAAATCCTAAATTTTTAGAACATAAAAACATTATTCAAATTAGTGATTTGGAACAAAAAAAACCTTCTTATATCTTGGGCATTGTTCAATCAATTAAAAATATTACTATAAAGAGCGGAAAAGATGCTGGAAAACCAATGGGATTCATCCTTGTTCATGATGATGAATCGGAAATAGACTGTGTTTTGTTCAGTGCTCAATATGCTCAATATGGAGCAAACCTTAAAATAAACAATATACTTTTGATTTCCGGTTTTAAAGATTCATCAAGAGGAAAAGATAGTTTTATAATAGATACAATAGAAAGAGTAGAAAATTAGTATGGCAAAAATTTTAATTATAGATGGAAATAGTTTGTTGTTTAGAGCATTTTATGCGACATATAATCCTCAAAATCCCGATTTTGTAATGAAAAACCAAGACGGAATTCCAACTAACGCTATTTTTGCTTTTTCAAATATGATTCTTTCTTTAATTTCCTCATTAAACAAAGAGGATGGTTTTTTTGTCGCTTTTGATAAAGACAAAAAAACATTTAGACATAAAAAATTTGCTGAATATAAAGCTAATAGAGCTCCTGCTCCAGAAGCTTTAAAACCACAATTTGCTATTTCTCGAGAATTGATGGATGCTTTAAATATTCGCTATTACGAAGATTCAAACTTAGAAGCTGACGATATCGCCGCTATCATGGCAAAAAAATGTGAAAAAGATGGCTACAAAGTATATTTATACACAAGTGATAAAGATTATTTGCAATTAATTAATGACAACACCACTGTTGAATTAATTAAAAAAGGATTAAAAGATATTCACGAAATGACCCCTTCTTCATTTAAGGAAGAATGGGGTTTTGATCCTAAACAAATTATTGAATATAAAGGATTGATGGGTGATCCAAGCGATAATTTAAAAGGTATTCCTGGTGTTGGAGACAAAACAGCCAAGACTCTAATTATGAAATATGGCGATTTAGATAACATAATTGAACATGCTAATGAATTGACACCTAGTCTAAAAACAAAAATTATTGAGAATCAAGAAATGGGCCAATTATGCCGTGAACTTGCTACAATGGATACTACCGATGATGTCCCTTTTACTTCACAAGATGTAGTATATCAAGGTTATGACTTCAATAAAGTCAGCGCTTTCGCTAATAAATACAATTTTAAAAATATGATAAACAAACTTCCTAAAAAATTAAGGGCCGAAAGCGCCGATAACGATAAAGTTGAATTCACTAAGATTTCTAAACTTGATGAAAAAATAAAACCAACAAAAATTGGTATTAGCGTTGACTTCACCAATGAGAATTATCATATTGCAACATTGCTTGGATTAGCACTTTCTATTGATGGAAAAAACTATTATATTTCTGAAGAAGATTTAAAATCCGATGGGTATTTGCAGGGGATATTGAAAAATAAGAGCATTTCTAAATATGCTTTTGATTACAAAAAAGTAAGATTTGTCCTCGAACATAATGGTTATAAAATCGATGGTCTGTTCTTTGATTTATTGATTGCAAGTTATCTAATTGAACCAGGTATTTCTAACGATTTAAATAGCATATTATCCTATTATTCAATTAACATTAATTATGCATATAATAACATGGATTTATTTAGCGAAGGCAATGCACTACTTTGCGCTTGCGAAGCTCATTATTCTTTATCACTATCTAATAGATTATTAGATAAATTAAACGAATTAACACAAATTAAATTATATCGTGACATTGAAATCCCTTTAGTTGATGTTTTAGCTGATATGGAAATTGAAGGTTTTCCTCTCGACAAAAAAACTCTTGAAGATTTTGGGGATGAATATAAGAAAATTATTGAAGCAAAAAAAGAAAATATTTATCGATATGCAGGAAAACAATTTAACATTAATTCCACTAAAGAATTAGCCGATATTTTATACAATCAACTTCAATTAAAAGACAATAAAAAGCACTCCACATCAATAGATTATTTGATTGAACTTAGTGAAGATCATCCAATAATTAATGAAATAATTGAATATCGAAAATACAATAAACTTCTCTCTACATACATCAATGGATTTATTCCATATATTGATGAAGATGGAAAAATTCATGCCACATTTAACCAAGCAATTACTTCGACAGGAAGACTTTCTAGTAGCGAACCAAATTTACAAAATATCAGTGTTCGTGATGAAGACGGAAAACAAATAAGAAAAGCTTTCTTTTATAAAGAAGATAATTTAAATATTTTGTCTCTTGATTATTCGCAAATTGAATTAAGGATTCTTGCTAGTTTAAGCGATAATAAGGAGATGATTTCTATGTTTAATAACGACGAAGATATTCACTCTTCTACCGCAAAACTCATTTTTCATTTAACTGAAGAACCAACATCATTAGAAAGAAGAAAAGCAAAAGCTGTTAATTTTGGAATTGTTTATGGTATAAGCGATTGGGGACTTGCAGAGCAAATTAATTGTTCAATTCCTGAAGCTCGTCAAATAATGACTTCTTTCAATAAAGAATTTCCTCAAATAAATATTTATTTAAATTCTCTTGTTAAAACAGCTACTGAAAAAGGTTTTGCTGAAACGATGTTTAATCGAAGAAGATATCTTCCAGAACTTAATAGTGATAATTATTCCGTTCGTGAGTTTGCGAAAAGAGCTGCTAAAAACGCACCAATTCAAGGAAGCGCAGCAGATTTAATAAAAATTGCTATGATAAAAGTTTATAAAGCTCTCAAAGAAAATAATTATGAAGCAAAAATAGTAAGCCAAATTCACGATGAACTTATTATTAAAGTTAATGATCAAGAAAAAGTTGAAGTTATGGCTTTAGTTAAAAACATAATGGAACATTGTGTTAAATTAAAAGTAAAATTAAAAGTAGATGGAGGTTATGCAAAGACTTGGTTCGATGCTAAATAAAATATGCCAGAATTACCTGAAGTAGAAACTGTTAAAAATATCTTAGAGCCTTTAGTTAAAGGCAAAAAAATTGCGGAAATTGATGTTTATTTTCCTCGTTTAGTTTTGACTCCACTCAGCGAATTTAAATCAAAATTGATTGGTGCTACCATTACCGGTTTATCACGATATGGTAAATTTCTTTTTATTCATTTTGACAATTCTTTTGTAATAATTTCTCACCTAAGAATGGAAGGAAAATATCGATTTACAAAAGAATATAATCCAATTAGAGCTAGTAGCGCTTGCTTTAAATTTAACGATGATACCTATCTTTTTTATGATGATACAAGAAAATTCGGAATTATGTATTTAACTGATGAGGAGCATTATTTGCAAGAAAAAATGATTGCAAAATTAGGTCCTGAAGCTAACAAAATTCAAGATTCCGATTTGCCACTTTTATACAAAAAATTTAATAAAAAGAAACCTATGAAGGCGTTGCTTCTAGACCAAGAAATTTTATGTGGAATTGGCAATATTTATGCTGATGAAATTTTATATGCAACCAAAATTAATCCTTTAACTTTAGGAAATGAACTTTCCCATAGTCAAATTGATGAAATTGCTAAAAATGCCAAAATTATTCTTTCAAGAGCTATCGAATTGGGTGGTTCTACAATTCACTCATTTCATCCTAGCGAAGGTGTTGACGGAAAATTTCAAGCAGTATTAATGTGTTATGGTAAAGAAGGTGAAATTTGTCCAAATTGCGGAACTACATTTCATAAAATATATGTCGGAGGAAGAGGCACTACTTTTTGCCCAAACTGCCAAATAAATAAACATTATGAAAAAGCCATCGGAATTACCGGACCAATTGGTTCTGGAAAATCTCAAGTTTTAAATCACCTTAAAGATAAAGGATATTTAACAATTTCATGTGATGAAGAAATACATGAACTTTACAAAGATCCAATACATAAAAATAAAATTTCAAGAATCTTAAAAACTGATTTTGATATTGATGACGAAAGAAAAAGAAAAATTGCTCGCTTAATTATGATCGAAAAACCAGATAAAAAGAAAGAAGTTGAAAAATATATCTATCCTGTTCTAGAAGAAAAACTTATTAAATATATTACCGATAATGAATTAGTAGCAATCGAAGTTCCTTTACTATTTAAAGCGCATTTTGAATTTCTTTTTAAAAAGATTTTTGTCCTATCATTAAACAAAGAAAAACAAGTTCAAAATTTAGAAAATAGAGGGGATTCACTGGAGATTTCACTAAAACTAAACTCAGACTACCACTACGATAAATCAAATAAAAAAGTCATTTTGATTGAAAATAATCGCTCATTAAATGACTTATTTGAACAAATAGATAAAAACTTAAACTAATACAATCCAGGCACTGAACTAATCAATAATTCAGCATCGATTTTCGATCTTAAAATATTTTTAAGTTGTTTGGATTTAATTTCACCAACCTGTTTATTAATAGAGTATAAGGTACAAACATCATCGATTGAAAACTCGCTTGTAAAGATGGTTAACTTATTTTTGCTCACTCTGTTTTTAATTAAAGGGATGACGACATTGTCTCTAATTCCTTCATTTTTATACTCGTTTCCAAAATCATCAATAACCAACAAATCACAATTACAATATAAATCAAATTCTTTGAAAAATTCTTCTTTATCATCTTTATTGTAAGATGAATAAAGGTCCATTAATTCTTTAAATCTAGTTGTTGCATTAATGAAAGCAACTTTTTTATGGTTTTTAGAAATAAAATTATTAAGTAAAGCAATAGCAATGTAACTTTTTCCACATCTAGTTGCACCACTCAAGTAAATCCATTTATTGTTTTTAATCAGAGAAGATATATTTTTTTTAATATTTGCATTTTTTATATCAGACCATTTTAAATTATCAAATTCATCATCAAAATCCTTAGTTATAAAACAAGAATTATAATCAATTTTCTCTTTTACGGGAGCGAATGGTTCAAATGTCCTCACAATATCTTTATTTTCATCTTTTGTTAAAAACATTGCATTAAAGCAATTTAATCTAACGCAGTCAGCATATGTTTTAATTTGTTTTTTAATTAAATAATTATTGTAATAATCGTTAAAAGTAGAAAGATGAGATAAAATTTCAGCATCACAAAATCCATCACGAATTAATGAAGCATAAAACTCTTTATCCGAAGAGATTTTATTGTAAATCTCATTTTTATAATCTTCTAAATCTTTATCGTAGTTTTCTTTTTTTACTCTAATTTTTTCCATATTTAATTACCAAATGGATCCTCCCCATCATCATTCCCATCATATATAGTTGCATCAATTACACCCTTTTTTAAAACTTCATTATTATTAGTTGAAGTTAAAGTTTTATTAGATTTATAAAGATAATTTATACAATCCAAAGCACAAGACACTTTTGCTCTAATTAAAGATGCGCCAATTTTTTTAACGTAAGCGCCATTTAATTGACCATTATTTTTTTCGTTACAGTAATCAATAAGAACATTGATAATTCCGTTTGAGAGCCCTAAATTTTGACTAAGATCTTCAAGTAAATTTAGATCTGACCTAACTGGTTCAACATTTCCTTGTAATTTTTTTAAGAAAATTCTTGGAGAAGTACTTTCATACATATTTATTTTATTTGCTAATTCGGTGTCGCTATCGATCTTTTGTGCTTTGTTATCTGCTTTTTTGAATGGTTTATACAAAGATATCTCATGTTTTGCACGATTTGCAAAATATTCAAAATTAATTTTATGACCAAATTCTTGCTTAAAATCAAATGAATCAATTGTAATTTCAGCCATTACTTTTTCACCAAAGCCATAAAGCCCAGTATATTCAATAATCTTTTTGAGTTCTTCAGACGAAATTGCAGATTCAGAAATTTGCGAATTTTTCTTTATATAATCAAAAAACATTTTCTTATTAAATTTAATTTTTATTTCGGAATTATTCTTTGTTACTAATTTTTCTTCACCTTTTATGACACTGCCATATTCAAAAGAAACACTAAAAGAGTCATTTATAGAAGCAGAGATTTCCTTATAATTTTTGAGGTCATAATTTAAAGAATATTTATTTACAATCTCTTGCGCTTTTTCTTTTCCAACTGTTGAAACGAATAAACCATTTAAAACAATTGAGTTAAAAAATTCAGAAGGATAAAGAGGCTCATTTATCAAAATAACAAGGTCTTCGAAGGGGTTTTTGAAAGTATTGATCAAACCAATTGATTCCAATGTTCTTCTTGAAAGCAAAAATTCTTGAGAATTTATATCAGCTTTTTTAAGAACATCGCCAATAGTTAATTCGTTATCATTCCCACAATAATTTAAAATATTTATATAAAATAGTATGGCTGTTTTTCCAATTATTGGTGAATACAAATCAAACAAAAAACGAAGACACTTAGAACTGTCATAACCTCTAAAATAAAATTTAATTTTTTTGCTTAAGTCTTCCATCGTTTTCTTATTATATTACATTTAGAACATTTTTTTGTCTTAAATTAAATAAAGTTTTAGAATATTTTCTATTGTTTACAATACATAATTTATTTCATTTATAATATAATATGTAAGATTTTAAAAAAGAGGATTTATTATGATTAAGAAAATTGGAATTTTAACTAGCGGCGGCGATGCACCAGGCATGAACGCTACCATTGTATCTGCTATTAGAACAGGTATTAATTTAGGAAAAGAAATGTATGTTGTTTATGATGGATATAAAGGTTTGATTACTCAACATTTTACAAAAGTTGATAAAGATTTTGCTGTCGACAAAATTAATGTTGGTGGCACAGTTATTAAAACTGCTAGATTACCAGAATTTAAAGAACTCTCATGTAGAGAAAAAGCTGTTGCTAATTTAAAACAAGAAGGAATCGATGCTTTAATTGTTATTGGTGGCGACGGCTCTTATATGGGTGCAAAAAAATTAACTGAAATGGGAATCAATTGTGTTGGACTTCCTGGAACTATTGATAACGATATTGCTAGTAGTGACACCACTATCGGTTTCGATACTGCTTTAAATACAATTGTCGATGCTATCGATAATATTGCTGAAACAATGAGTAGTCATACAAGATGTGGCGTTATCGAAATCATGGGAAATCATTGCCCAGATTTAACTTTATATTCGGGAATTGCCTGTAATGCTGATGTTATTATTACCAAAGATTCTGAGTATGATGAAAATAAAGTCCTTGCTCAATTAAAGGAATTAAAAGATAAAAATGCTGATCATGCTATTGTTTGTGTCGCCGAAAAAACAATTGATACAAATAAACTTCTTGAGGATATAGTTGCAAAAACCGGTTGGGATGCTCGTTTAACTGTTTTAGGTCATATTCAAAGAGGAGGCAAACCAACTGCAATGGAAAGAGTTAATTCTATTAGAATGGCTAACTACGCTATTAATTTACTCGATCAAGGAGTTGGAGGAATTTGTGTCGGAATGAAAGATAACGAACCAAAAGCTTATCCAATTCTTGAAGCTTTAGATTTACCAAGAAATAAACATTTAGAATTATACAAGTTACACGACGAACTCAAATAGTTAGGAGGGCTTTATGATAAAAGAAAACCACACTAAAAAAACTAAAATTGTTTGCACTATTGGTCCAGCCAGTAGCGATCCAGCAGTTTTAAAAACGTTAATTGAAAACGGAATGAACATCATGCGTTTAAATTTTTCTCATGGCTCATATGATGAGCATTTAGAAAAGCTTAAAACAATTAGAGAATTTGAAAAAGATGGTATTTATATTCCTGCAATGCTTGATACAAAAGGTCCTGAAATTCGTTGCCACATGATGAAAAATGGTCAAATAAACATTAAAAAAGGTCAAATTACTCGAATTTCTATGACTGAAGTTTTGGGCACTCCTGAAAAAATTAGTGTCACTTTCGATAAACTTTTTGACGATATTCAAATTGGTAACCATATTAAAATTGATGATGGAAAATTAGATTATTTAGTTAAAGATAAAGATGAAAAAACTCATGAAATCATTTGTGAAGCACAAAATAATCATGTGTTAGTTGATAGAAAAGGGGTTAACTGTTTAGGTTGCCATCTTTCTATGCAATTTATTAGCGATAGAGATGCTAAAGATTTAGCTTGGGGATGTGAAAATGGTGTCGATATGATTTCCGCTTCTTTCGTAAGAAATGCGCAAGATGTTAGAGATTTAAAAACCTTTGTTGCAGCTCATGGACATCCAGAAATACTTATTATTTCTAAAATTGAAAACTCTCAAGCCATGGATAGTTTGAACGAAATTATTGATGCTAGTGATGGCATCATGGTTGCTAGAGGTGATTTAGGATTAGAGATTCCTGAAGAGCAAGTTCCTATTGTACAAAATTATTTAATTAAAACTTGCCGAGCAAAAGGCAAACCAGTTATTACCGCTACTCAAATGTTAGATAGTATGTGTCACTCACCAATTCCTACTAGAGCTGAGGTTAGTGATGTTGCTACCTCAATTACTGAATCAACAGATTGTGTTATGCTAAGTGGCGAATCAGCAAGTGGAGAATATCCTGCAGAAGCTGTTTTAATGCAAACTAAAATTTCTAGAGCTATGGAACCAACTTTAGATTATGAAGAAATGGCTAGAGAAGCTTATGATACTTCACTTAAGGATAATAACGATTCCATTGCAAACGCAATTTGTAATACTGCAAAATTAATCGGTGCAAAATTGATTATTTCTTTCACTGAAACCGGAAGATCTAGTAGAAGAATCAGTAAAGCTAGACCTTGCGTTCCAATTCTATCAATCTCTAAAAATGTTACAACTATTAGACAAAATGCTTTATATTGGGGAGTTTATTCTTCTTATATGCCAGGAAACAAAATGCCTGATTTAATCGAAGAAATGGAAGTCATTTCAATTGTTAAAGCTCGTCAATTCGGTCTTCTTCCTGGTGATACAATTGTTATCGGCGGAGGAACTCCTACCGGAGCCGGAAAAACTAATTTCTTAAGAATTGTCACTCTTCCTAAAGATCGCGATTTCTAAATTTGTTGCTTTTCTATTTACTATTTCAAAAATAGATATTAAAATATTCTTGCGTTGATGAAGATACGTTAATTTATTGAAACTTTATAGAGAGCAAGCTACTTGGTGTAAAGCTTGTAAGGTCAAAAATTAATACCACTTCTAAGCATTCGTAGTAATACGACTTATAACTAAAGTTAAGTTAAAATCAAGGCGATGAGAACTTTTATTCTCATAACTAAGGTGGTACCGCGTAATTAATAGCGTCCTTAGAATTTCTAAGGATGCTTTTTTATTTCTATAGGAGGAAAATATTATGGAAGTTAAATTATTAGACGGAAAGAAAATAGTTGTTGTTGACGGTGAAAACGGTCATGATATCGCTTTAAAAATAAGCGAATCACTTGCTAAAGCTAGTCTTGCATATAAATTAAATGGGGTGCTTAAAGACTTATATTCATCAATTAAAGAAGATGGTGATTTTGAATTGATCACAAGCAAATCTGAAGAAGCTTTTGCTTTATTAAATCACTCTTGTGCTCACTTGATGGCTGAAGCTATTCAAAGCATTTATCCAGATGCTTTGTTCGATATTGGACCTTCAATTGTAGATGGTTTTTACTATGATATCGATTTCAAAAATATCGTGGTTAAAGAAGAAGATTTAACTAAAATTGAAGCTAAAATGAAAGAATTTAGCAAAAAGAACGAATATATTGTTAGAAAAGATGTCTCTAAAAAAGAAGCTTTAGAAATCTTTAAAGATAATCCTTATAAGATGGATTTAATTAATAATCTTCCTGGAGATGAAATTATTTCAACATATAAACAAGGTAATTACATCGATTTATGTCGTGGACCTCACCTTCCTTCAACTGGTTTTATCAAATTCTTTAAATTGGATACAATCGCTGGAGCTTATTGGAAAGGTGATTCTAAAAATAAACAATTGACTAGAATTTATGGTGTCGCTACCTTCACTAAAGAAGAACTTGATCATATCGAACTTGTAAAAGCTGAAGCTAAAAAGAGAGATCATCGTAAACTTGGTAAAGAACTCGGTTTATTTATGCTTAGTGAATTCGGTCCTGGTATGCCATTCTGGCTTCCAAAAGGATATGCATTAAGAAGAGCTCTTGAAGATTGGTGGCTTAATATGCACCGTAATAATAACTATTTAGTTATTGAAACACCTGTTTTATTATCTAGAAAATTATGGGAAACTTCTGGTCACTGGGAACATTATCGCGACGATATGTTTACAACCGAAATTGAAAAAGAAGATTACGCTATTAAACCAATGAATTGTCCAGGTGCAATTCTTGTTTATAAAAATGATTTACATTCTTATAAAGAATTACCACTTCGTTACGCTGAATTAGGACACGTTCATAGAAAAGAAGCTTCAGGCGCTTTAAATGGTTTATTTAGAGTTAGAACTTTCACTCAAGATGATGCTCATATTTTACTTGCTGAAGACCAAATTGGTGATGAAATTAATCGTATTTTAAAATTATATGACCAAATTTATTCCGTATTTGGACTCGATTACTCAATTGAGTTATCAACTCGCCCAGAATCAAATTATATCGGCGACATAAAGGTTTGGGATAAAGCTGAAAAAGATCTTCAAGAAGCTTGTTTAGCAACTGGACACAAATTTAAAATAAATCCAGGGGACGGCGCTTTTTATGGCCCAAAACTTGATTTCAAACTTAAGGATTGCATGGGAAGAGTTTGGCAATGCGGCACCATCCAACTTGATATGCAATTACCAGGTAGATTTGATTGTACTTATGTTGACAAAGATGGACAAAAAGTATGCCCAGTTATGATTCATAGAGCTTGCTTTGGATCGTTAGAAAGATTTATAGGTATTATTACTGAAAATTTTGCCGGCGCTTTCCCAACTTGGTTAGCTCCAATTCAAGTAAAAGTTTTACCAGTTAATAATGATGCTCATGGAGATTATGCAAAATTAATTGCTGATAAATTTACTCAAAAAGGTTTAAGAGTTGAAATTGATGATTCCAACGAAAAACTTGGCTATCGTATGAGAAACGCTTTAGTTATGAAGGTTCCTTACACCATCGTATTAGGTGATAAGGAAAAAGAAGGTAACTTAGTTACATATAGAAAATACGGAACTGAAAAACAAATTACAGTTTCAATTGATGAATTTCTTACTTTAATTGGTAGCGAAATTGAATCAAAAGCGTTATTAGTTGATCACGATCAATTACTTAAATAACAATTACTTTTTTAAAAAATAAACGGCTTTTGCGGGGCATATTGAGCAAAAGCCTTTTATTTTAAAATAATTTATTTGTTTGAAACATTTATTTTTTGAAGATAAATTATAATTAATTGAGTATTTTATTTAAGTTTTTTATTATTGCTATATAATTGATAATTATGAGGAGAAAACATGATAAAAATTCCTAAAAACTACCAAGCAAAATTATCACTAATTCAAACTGAAGAAGCTATAAAATTCATTAAAGATAATTTTGAATCAAAATTGGCGCAAAATTTAAAATTAATCCGTGTTTCGGCTCCAGTCTTTTTAGATCCTGATTTAACTTTAAACGATGAACTTAATGGTTTAGAAAACCCAGTCTCTTTTAAAGTAACAAACAACAATAAAAAACTTGAAATCATACAATCTTTAGCAAAACGGAAAAGAAATGCCTTAAAAAAATATAACTGTAACGAACATGAAGGAATTTACGCTGATATGAATGCTATAAGAAAAAACGAGACTTTAGACAATATACATTCTATTTATGTCGATCAACGGGATTGGGAAAAAATAGTTTTAAAAGATGATCGTAATTTAGAATATTTATTCAAAATCGTTAAAATTATTTATCAAACAATTCAAGAAATCGAACATGCTGTAAATACAAAATATAGTGTTTTTACCGAAAAATTGCCACAAAACATCACGTTTATTTCCACTTCTGAACTTGAAAAAAGATATCCAAATAAATCAAGAAAAGAAAGAGAAAATCTAATTACAAAAGAATTTAAAGCAGTCTTTTTGTATCAAATTGGCTGGCCTTTAAAAGACGGCTTACCACACGATGGAAGAGCTGCTGATTATGACGATTGGAATTATAACGGAGATATTTTAGTTTATAATCCAATTTTAAAAGAAGTTTTAGAAATATCTTCAATGGGAATCAGAGTTGACGAGAATAGTATTATTAAACAACTAGAATTCAAAAATGAAACTAAAAAAATCTACACTCCATATTGTCAAAATATTATTAATAAGTCTTTACCTTACACTATCGGAGGCGGAATTGGACAATCAAGATTATGTTTGTTCTTTTTAGAGAAAGCACACATTGGTGAAGTTCAAGCTTCATATTGGGATAAAGAAGATATCGAAAACGCAAATGAAAATAATATTAATTTATTATAAAAATTTCAAAATCCCCTGTAAATCCCCATTATTTTTAAAAAAACCACATCGATTAGGATGTGGTTTTTATTTTGTATTATTGGTTAATTACTTAGCTTTACCTTGGTTAGCAACAGCGTTCATTGCAGCAGCAATTTTAACTTGATCTCCAAGATATTGTTTACTTAATACATTGAATCTTTCATCAAATTCATAGACGAGTGGGACACCAGTTGGAATATTAACACCAACAATATCATCGTCACCAATTCCATCAAGATACTTAACTAAAGATCTTAGACTGTTACCATGAGCAACAATAATTACTTGTTTCCCAGCAACAATTTGAGGTTTGATAACGCAATCCCAATAAGGAAGGACTCTTGCAACTGTGTCTTTTAAACATTCTGTAAGAGGTAAGTCGCTAATAGAAATATTTCTATATGCTTCTTGATTGGCTGGATTTCTTGGATCAGTAACTTCTAAGGCTGGAGGTTGAATATCATAACTTCTTCTCCAAATCTTAACTTGTTCATCGCCATATTTAGCGGCTGTATCAGCTTTATTTAATCCTTGAAGAGCACCATAATGTCTCTCATTAAGTCTCCAATTCTTTTCAACTGGAATATATTCTTCATCTAATTCTCCAAGAATAAAATTTAAAGTGTGAATAGCTCTTTTTAAAGTTGATGTATAAGCACAATCAAATCGAAAACCAGCTTCTTTAAGTAATTTTCCACCATTTTTAGCTTCTTCTACACCTTTTTCAGATAATTCAACATCGGTCCATCCAGTAAATAAATTTAATTTATTCCATTCAGATTCGCCATGTCTAACTAATACTAAACGATATTTTGCTTTCATAAATAATCTCCTTTTTATATCGTCATAATTTTATAACAAATCTCTCATTATTTCCATATAAAGAAACGCAAGTAACAAGAGCAAATCACTAGCTTTTTTTCTAAAAAAATTATATAATAGAGAAAATCTAAAAGGAGATTTCAAAATGAAAGAATTAAAATTATTATTCTGCAAACATTGCGGAAAAATCGTTGAATTGTTACCAGAAACACATTGCTGTCAAACTATTTGCTGTGGCGAGCCAATGGTCGAATTAAAAGCAAATACCACTGAAGCTACCGTTGAAAAGCACATTCCAGTAGTTACTGTTAACGGAAACGATGTTAAAGTTACTGTTGGTTCAGTTTTGCACCCAATGCTTCCAGAACATTACATTATGTACATTTATTTATTAACAAATAAGCATACTTATAGAGCTGACCTAAAGCCAGGAGATGCTCCAGTAGCTGAATTTAGATTATTAGATGACGAAAAAGTCGAAATTGCTTATGCATATTGTAATATCCATGGACTTTGGTCAACTAAATAGTTATTAAATATACATTAATTATTGATATAAAACCCCTTTCTTATTGAAATGGGTTTTTTATAAGAATAAAATTATTTTGTCTAAGGGGGAAAAATTATGAAATACATTTTATATGTAACATTTGATAATCAAGAAGATGTTAAAACCATCCTTCATGACGTATTCGAATCTGGACATAACGGAACCGTTTTACAATCCACTTCAGTTCGCCATTTATTGGATGATGATGAGATTAGTAGTGATGATCCGATGTTTATTGGTTTAAGACATTTAAACGCAGGAGAATTAGTTAATTCTTGCTTTGCTTACTTTATTCTTGATGAAAAAGGTTTAAATGAAGTTAGAGATTTAATTAGAAGAGAAACACAAAATTTTACTACTGTTAAAGGTGGTATGTATTATATCGAAATAAACAATTACGAAGGTTCAATATAGTTTTATGTCAACAATTAGTTATCAAATATGGGTTTATTTAGCCCTTGCATTTTTAATAGGTCTTCTTTCAACAAGAGTTATGAAATTAATTAAGATGCCAAATGTTACTGGCTATCTTTTAACAGGTGTCATAATTGGTCCTTACGTTTTAGGAGCGATTTTTAACGCAATTAACGGCGGAGGATACACCTCTACTGATTTAGAAAATACTACTCTAAACCCGATATATGGTTTAGTTGATAATTTAAGCTGGATTCCTACATTAGCTTTAGGTTTTATCGCTTTTACAATTGGTACATCTTTTAAATTATCAACTGTTAAAAAATTAGGAAAAAGAATTGCTATTATCACTCTTTTAGAGTCACTTTGTGCAGCAGTTGTTGTCTTTATTTCTCTATTAATTATTTACTTTATTAATAGTGAGGTCGATTTATCTATAATTTTATCGTTAGCAGCTATATCTTGTGCTACAGCTCCTGCCGCAACATTGCTAGTTATTAAGCAATATAAAGCCAAAGGACCATTAGTTAACACCTTACTTCCAGTTGTTGCTTTAGACGATGCGGTCGCTCTTGCTTGTTTTGCTATATTATTTGCAATCGCAACAGGCTTAAAAAGCGGAACCATCGATGTTTATTCAATGTTAGGTAAACCAGTTATCGAGATTGTTTTATCACTTGCAATTGGTATCGCTCTTGGTTTTGCTCTTACCTTTATTTGTAAATTATTCAAATCACGTGCCAATAGATCGATGTTTATTATATTTTGCATTTTAGCTTGTATTGGTCTTCAATATTTATTTGAAGAAAGTTATATGGGTTCTTTTGAATTATCAAGCTTACTAATGTGTATGATGGTTGGAGCAGTATTTGTGAACTTTAGGCAAGATGCTGATGCTACAATTAATGTCATTGATAGAATAACTCCACCAATATTTATGTTGTTCTTTATTACAAGTGGCGCCGAATTAAAACTTACAGTTTTCTTTGAAGGAAATTACTCAATTGTTTTAATTTGTGCTGCCGTTTATATAATTTCTCGTGTAATCGGAAAGCGGATTGGAGCTTTTTCAGGATCAGTCATTACAAAAGCTGAACCTCAAGTCAAAAAATATTTAGGTTTTTGTTTAATACCTCAAGCTGGTGTCGCTATCGGTTTAGCTTCTACTGCTGGTAGAGTATTATCTGGTTTAGGCGATCCTAACGGAGATTTAATTGTTGCAATTATCTTAACTTCAACCATTATTTATGAATTTGTTGGACCAGCTCTTGCTAAATTCTCATTAACTAAAGCTGGGGAAATACCTTTAGAAATTAGAAATACACCACTCCCAACAACAGAAAATAAATAAGGCGTTTTAAACATATTAATAAGTAATCTAATTTTTTGTTTTATTTTTTAATACTTTTATAAGTTCAAACTCTCATTCAATAAGTTTATTACTTATTATATAAACCTCGAATAAATTTTAAAAATTCAGCTTAAAATTATAATGGTCATATTTAAACATTATAGACTTAATCCTTTTCTTTTTAATTTTAGTAATTAGATAATTTAAAAATGGAGCATCTGGCGGGAATCGGACCCGTGTAACCAGCTTGGGAAGCTGGTGTTCTACCACTGAACTACAGATGCATTTAATAATAATATAACAAAAAAGAATAAGGTTCTATATATATTTATGCTCTATCATTCATAAATAAAACTTGTTATAATTACGACATGAAACGGGAAACATTGCTAGCGATAATAACGCTTATAATCTATTTTATTTTATTAGTTCTAATTTCTATTGCGGCTTTTATGCACAAAGAAAAATGGAGAAGAATACTTAAACCATTCTTTCTATCATTGGTTTCTATTCTATTTATAGTAATCGCACCAAAAGAACCATTAGTATATATTGCCTTCATTTTCGCATCACTAGGCGATGTTTTGATTTTATTCGAAGCAATCTTCGATAATCCAAAATTCTTTCCTATTGGCGCTGTTGCTTTCTTTGTATCGCATATTTTAAATCTTGTCATAATGATTGTTTATACAAATTCTCATTTTCCGGGAGTTTTTAACCTCTATTATTATATTGGAATTGCTATCATCTTTGTCGTTGTATCTACTATCGTTATTCTTGTTGCTAGAAAATTTCTTGATAAATTTATGACGGCTGCTAGCGCTTTATATTACGCTCCATCATTTGTTAACTTAATTATTACATTAGTTTTAGCAATTCAAACTCAACAATTATTCTTCTTAATTTTTACGATAGGTATGTTATTTTTTATTGCTAGCGATATTACCATTTTTAAAGAACACTATTATAAACAACAAAAATACGATGAAGGCGTAATTTTATCAACATATTTTATCGCAGAGTTCTTTATTGCAGTTAGCTACTTACTAATGCTCGGTATATTTTAAATAACAATCCACCAGCCTAGCTGGTGGTTTTTCTTTTTCGGGCACTTAAGCCCTCGAATACAAGCAGCCACATGTTGTGGCAGCACACGGACCAACACTTGCTTCTTTTACCTGCTACCCATTAATGGGTCGTCATGAAACTCAATATTTAGTTGTACTATTTCTTCATCTTCTTTTAATTGATTTTGAATGTACGCTTTAATTTTTGCTGTATTCTTCCCAACTGTGTCTACGTAAAAACCTCGACACCAAAACTGTCTGTTTCTATATTTGAATTTCATATTTCCCCGTCTTTCATAAATCATCAAACTCGATTTGCCTTTCAAGAATCCAACCACACCAGAAACAAACAACTTTGGTGGAATCTCGATCAACATATGCACATGATCTGGACATATTTCAGCCTCGATTATTGTTATTCCTTTGAATTCGCAAAGTTTTCTCAGTATTTTTCCTATTTCAATTCTTTTATTTCCGAAAAATACTTTTCTTCTATATTTTGGTGCAAACACTATGTGATACTTACAATTCCAACATGTGTGTGCTAAACTTAAATTGTCAATTGACATATGACTCCTTTCTTAAATTGCGTTGGTCCGCATATTTATTGTAAAGGAGTTTTTGTTTTGGCAAAACTATAAGTTTTTTTAAACCCTCTGACTATCAGGGGGTTTTGACTCAAAATCACTCCACGTTGTCTCCGTGATTTCTTAAACAATAAAAAAGGCAACATTCGTTGCCTTTAATTTTTACACTGGTGGGTACTACAGGGATCGAACCTATGACCTTCTGTACGTCAAACAGATGCTCTCCCAGCTGAGCTAAGTACCCAGTGCTTAATTAATATATCGATTATTGAGACAAAAATCAAGTTAAAATTAACAAAATTTCTAAAAAAATCGGCTAAAATTAATGTTTCATAAAACACTATTGTTTATTATATAATCTAGAAAGGATTAAAACCTATGGAAACCGAAATTCTTATTATCGATGACGATCAAGAACATCTAAAAATTTTAGAAAATTGTCTTTCTACAGATTTCTATGTATTTTTTGCCAACAACACAATCGAAGCTATTAACTTACTAAATTCGCACAAAAACTAATTTGAATTGATAGGAATTAATTTTAATAGTGATTCAATAAAATGTATTGATCTATTGACACTAATAAGAAGCAATCCCTTATTTAAAGAGATGCCAATTTATTTGTTGAAAAAAATAAGAAAACAATCACTTCCGAAAATTTTCTTTTTTCACTCGATTCGATCCCAAAAGAATTATATAAAGATTTAAGTCTTAAATCATTTTTTGATTATTATAGAATTGTAGACAAAAAAACTAATTTAATTAACTATTATAAAGATTCAGAATTATATCAAACAAATAAACGCTGTTATGAAACATGGGATCGAATTAGACCATGTATTTCTTGTATTTCTGATCAATGCATCTTCAATAAAAAAGAATATTTTAAAATTTAACATTTTAATAATAATTCTTATGTAATTGCCACTATTCCAGTTGTTTTAGATGGTAAAACATATTCACTAGAATTAATAAAAAATGTTACTAATCAACTTGTTTTATCCGACTCATCAAACAACACAAATATATCAATTGGTGAATATTTAAATCAATACAATAATTTGTCAAATAGGGATGTTTTTACCGGTTTATACAATAAATTATTTTTATTCAACGAAATTCAAAAGCGAATTGATAGAAACGAGAATTTTCAAGTCGCAATGATTGATCTCAATGACTTTAAACAAGTTAATGATTATTATGGTCACGTATCAGGCGATAAAACGATTCTTTTCCTTACATCTCAATTACTACAATTAGAAAAAGAATCAACTTGTATTGCCGGAAGGTTGAGCGGAGATGAATTTTTAATTATATCAGTTTCAAGTTTTCCATTACGAAAAACACTTAAAAAGATAAATGAATATTTTGGCTCTATTGTTTTTAATAATGGTGAAAATGATTTTAGAACAAATTTTGCTTTTGGAATTGTTAGTAGCAAAAATTATAAATCCACTACTGATTTATATGAAGATGTCGATCGAAAAATGTACAATTGCAAAAGAAAACAAAAACACATCCTTTTATATATGTTTTAGATTTAATTCTAGTAGAAAAGTAATTATCATGCCAAAGATTAAACATTAATCTAAAATGTTATGCCGATTGCAGTAAATTAAATTATATATCTGAAAGCGACCTATATAATTTATTTGGAAATGCAATCGATAACGCTATGGAAGCAGTTAAAAAAATCGATAATATCGAAAAAAAAGAACATTAATGTTATTGTTAAAAACGTTAATTCTTTTATTTCTATCATGGTTGAAAATTATTATGACGGAACAATTAAATTCAATAAAGAAAACTTGCCAATAACGACAAAAAAAGACATTAATTATCATGGATATGGTATTAAATCGATTCGATACATTGTTGATAAATATGAAGGAGTCTTAAATATAAAAACCAACAACAATATTTTTACAGTTTCGATTTTATTTCCTCAAAATAATGAAGAAAAAGAAATAGATTAACACATTAATTCTTAATTTAAATACTATAAAAGAGTGAGGTTTCCACCACTATTTTATAGTATTTTATTCAAAAAAGATGAATAACTATTTTTATGAACTAGATTGATGAAATCTTAATTTTTGAAGCTTTTTTCTTGATCTTTTCTTGCCTCTTATTCCTCTTTTGTGCTTAAATTGTTGAATAATTATTCGTTCTTTTTGCTAAATAATCAGCAAATATTTACTTCAAATGAATCAATCCATCTAAGTTAAATATTAGATACTTTACCTTTAATAATAATTTTTTTCAAAGACAAGAAAAACACGGATGATCATACCGTTTTGTTTCTTTAGGATTATATAACAACGCAATTATTTTATTATTGTAATAAACTATCTAAAGGATATATTCCACAAAATAAAGATAATTTAAAATTAGTAAAAAATAGTTTTTCTTGTTTACGACAATATAGATAAATAATTAAATTTTTTGAGTTAAATAACTATCCTTTTATGTTTAATAAAAATAAAAACACCGAAAAATACGGTGTTTTTTTCTAAAAAAATGGTGCCTTTTGACGGAATCGAACCATCGACCTACTCTTTACGAAAGAGTTGCTCTACCTACTGAGCTAAAAAGGCACTCATTTATTATATATATTAAACCGTAGTTAAAAAAGAAATATTTATTTCTTAAGTGAATTCAATCGCTCTTC
Organism: Caryophanales bacterium UBA4855; assembly: GCA_002399785.1. Lineage (GTDB taxonomy): Bacteria > Bacillota_I > Bacilli_A > RFN20 > CAG-826 > Onthovivens. The sequence goes on along the minus strand of DHEH01000008.1, from coordinate 77,008 downwards.
TCTTTCTTTTTTACCAACTTTGCGCATTTTTAACCCCTTAAAAATATTGCCGTTAAAAATTTCAACTAGACCTAACAATTCTTTATAAGAAGTTTCCTTTGGTGAAAATCTAGAAATAAGCTTAATTGGTGAAGGCATCAAGAAATACATAATGGAATTATAACATGCCATATCGCCACTATTTCTCGCTTTCAAAGCGGCTTTATTATATTTTTTATATAAACTTCTACCAATAAATCCTTTAGCGTAACGTAAATCATATAAAGTTGTTGACGGAGTAACAACAATTTTCTTTTTAGAGATAAACTTAAGATGTGTTGATACATAATTATGACCTAGCAAACTAAAGAATTCAGTATCTGACATATGACGAACTCGTGCTGAATTATAGAGAGGCAAAGCAAGATTTTCATAAGGATTAACATCAGTTGTTCCGGACATTTTAATGTTTCCGCTTAATGGTAAATCACGTGAAGAACCTCCGACAAATATCTCATAATCTCCGCCTTCAATTTCCCATTTATTTGTTTTAACGTTAAAATATCTAAACGTATATTTATCAAAAGTGAATTTTATATCTTTGCTTTCGCCAGCTTTTAAAAATACTTTGGTAAATCCTTTTAATTCTTTTTTAGCTCTAAAGAATCTAGAAGCAACTTTTCCAACATATAATTGAGCAACCTCTTTCCCATCGACTTTACTAGTATTTTTAAGAGTAAAAGAAACTCCTTCTTTCATTATTTTTAAATTAGAATATTCAAATGTTGAGTAACTAAGACCGAATCCAAATGGATATTTAACTTCAATTTTGTGTGAATCAAAATATCTATATCCAACATAAATTGATTCTTTATAATAAGCTATTGTTTCTTCACCAGGATAATAATGATATGTCGCTTCATCTTTATAAGCATAAGGAATAGTTTCGCTCATTTTTCCACTTGGATTAACTTTTCCAGTAATCACATTAAGCATAGCGCTTGCTCCAGCTTGTCCACCTAGACAACCATACAGTATCGCATCACATACATTATCAAAATTGATTTCAACAATTGATCCGCAAGTTAAAACAACAATAACTTTTTTACCAGTTTTATATAACTGACTAAGTAACATTAATTGATTATTATTGATTTTTAAATTAACTCTATCAAAACCTTCTGATTCAATATCATCAGACAATCCCATATAAAATAATATGAAATCAGCTTTTGAAGCTAAGGATAGAGCTTTGCTAGATAGATCAGAATTTTCATGATCAATGATTTCATATCCTTGTTCATAACCGACAAAATTTAATTCATATTTTTTAATTTCATCAACAGTATTTTCAACACTCGTTGGATTTACATGAGCTGATCCGCCACCTTCGTATCGAGGAGTTTTTGCAAAGCCACCAATCAAAGCAACCTTGCTCCCTTTATTTAAAGGCAAAACATTTTTATTATTTTTAAGTAAAACAATACTTTCTTCAGCAGCAATTCGTGCCATTTCATTGTCTTTTTTAATATCAAATTTATCATCATGTTTATTTTGGTGATATTTATTAATTGCGGTTAACATTAAATCAACATTCTCGTCCAAAATTTTTTCATCAAAAGTTTTGTTCTTAACGGCTTCAACAATATCACGATTGGTATCACCAAAGTTTCCTGGCATTTCTAAAGATGAGAAGCACTCTAATCCTTTAGTTCTTATATTGTTTCCGCCCCAATCTGAGACAACAACCCCGTCGTATCCCCACTCTTTTCTTAAAATATCAACTAAAGTATGTTTATTTTCGTTAGCGTATGTGCCGTTAACTAAATTATAAGATGACATCACAAATCCAGGCTTTCCATCTTCAATAGTAATCTCGAAATTTGTTAAGTAGATTTCTCTAAGTGCTCTTTCATCAACAACGCTATCCATAACCATACGTCTAGTTTCTTGACTATTTGCACAAAAATGTTTAACACATCCAGAAATTCCGTTACTTTGTATACCTTTAATTAAAGCACCACCCATTTTGCCAGCAAGATATGGGTCTTCACTATAATATTCGAAATTACGTCCACATCTAGGGTTTCTTTTAATATTTATTCCAGGCCCTAATAAAACATCAACTCCAAGAGCTTTAGCTTCGGCTCCAATTACTTCTCCCACCTTCTCTTCAAGATCAAGATCCCAACTATTTGCCATAGTTGAAGCAGGAGGAAAACAAGTTGCTTTATGAGTTTCCTTGTTTAAATTTAAAGATTGTTCCCCATCCGTTTCTTTTCTAACTCCATGAGGGCCATCGCTAAGCCACAATGAAGGAATTTTATGTTGCGGTAAATCTTGAGTTTCCCAACCGTTTTTACCTGACATTAAAGAGGCCTTCTCCTCCAAAGACATTTTTTTAATTAATGAATCGTATTTCATAAATCCCTCCCTTCATTATTTAGTAGACGACTTATCAGAAATATATTCGTAATGAAAATATTCAAATTGTTTATGGCTGTCAGATATTTCCTTCATTTGTTTATAGCATTCGTCATGCAAATAAACTTTATTTTGTGCTGGTGTAAAATCTGACTTTGGATAAATAGGTTTTCCGATTATTATTTTAATACATGGCTTAAACTTTTTACATATTCTTTTTTTATAAACTGTAACTAAAGGGACAATAGGAGCATTAAATTTTGCTGGATAATGAAAAGAAGCGGCAGGAAATGGCCTAATATGCGTATAATATGGCCAAACATGAGCCTCAGGATAAATTACAATTACTTGTTTTTTATCTAAATAAAATTTCATGGCATACATTAAATCTCTTTGATTTTTAATGCTATTTCCTAAAGGCAAGTAACCTAAAGCTCTAGCAATATGCTTTACAACAGGAATAGTTGTGGTATCGCTATAGCCAACAATGTTTACTCTTCTACTCCAACAAATGTATGAAGCATAAACAATTTCATCCCATTCAGTTGTATGATTTCCATAAACATAATAACCTTTTCCTTTAAGTTCTTTTAAGTTCTTTTTTCCAGAAAAAGTTATACCTCTTCCGATACAAAACAAAGAAAGAATAGGATGAGCTAAACAATAATATAAAATTGCCGAAAAGAAATTATTGATCGGATTTGTTCTTTTAAATTTATAACCATCAACAACTTCTGGTCTTTTTAATTTAGTTTGAGCAAAATCATCATTCAGCATATCGCTATAATATATTGTGCTACCTGCTTTTCTTCTTTTCATTTATCTTTTTAATTGCTTCGTTATTCGCAACATCTCCACTATGTTCGATCTTATCCCATGACTTACGTTTTTTTGGATGATTAAGTCCATCAAAGAAAGCCAATAAGAAATCCATGAAGAAAAATAAATAAGAAAAAATGCACACAACTATTTTTCCTCCTGAAAATTTAAGTCTCTTATTATCTATAATAAATGTCAACGAACTTGCTAACATGAATAAAAAATACAAATAGAAGAACGATAACAAGAACCAACAAAACACGGTTTGTGGATTAGCACTAGCATCAGCCCAAATTCCAGGTTCTACTAAAGAAGCTATAATTAAATCAGATATAAATAAAGCAAAGCCCAGTAAACAAGCAAGCAATTCAACGATACACAAGGCAACAAATGGATAAATAGAAAAATTATATTCCATCTTTGCTAAACTCTTTTTAGCACCTTTATTACATCCATAATCAAATGTTTTTTGCTTAAATCTTTTCTTGCTAGCAAAGAAACCCCAAACCCATCTAACGTGTTGTTTATGCAAAACATGGTATTGAGTAGCTTGTTCATCATAATAAACAGCGCTTTGATTATAAGTCATAGAAATATTGTGATAATAAGAATAACAAGTTAATTCAACATCCTCAGTCATTCCGTTCCAAATCCATCCACCTTCATTTTTAACAATATTGTAATCAATATAATATCCAGTACCTGTTAAAGTGCACTTTTTAAATAATCTTGAGCGCCCGTTGCTAGTAAAATTATTCATAAACGAAAAAAGAATTGCTGAACAACTTGAAACCCGATTTACTGTCGCATTTGTGAAATTTCTGTACCCAGTTGCAATTTGAAAACCAGCATTCTTTGTATTGTTCATAATGGTTATGTAATTTGGAGAAACAACGTTATCAGCATCAAAAATCATTAAAGCATCATAAACTAAACCATTATCTTCTATATAATGAAACGCCTCATCAAGAGCAAAGCCTTTAGTTCTCCTGTTAGTTAAATGTTTACGAACAATAACATGAAAATTCGATCCATAACTCATTGTAATTCGATAAGTAGGATCACTTTTTGATTCAATGATGACATAAACATCGAATTTATCTTTTGGATAATCCTGTTTTTTAAGGGAATCCAAACAATTTCTAATAACTTTATCTTCGTTTCTAGCAGGAACTAAAACGGCATATTTGTATTTTGTTTCTCCAGTTGGATAAATAATAGGTTTTTTAAAAGCGCAAATTAAAAATAAAAGATAATACCAAGCTAGAAAAATAAAGACAATAATTGCAGCAATAATGAAGAAATTCAAATAACGGCAAAAATCACGAAAGAGATTCGTCATTTTAATTACGAGTTCATCAGATTCAATCAAAAAACTTATTAAAGTTTGCATATCTAGATTATACATTGTTAGTTTATATTAGTAAATATTATAAAAAAAGTGTAATAGTTTTGAAAACTAGATTATGTAATATTATAAATTGTACCGTTATTGTGGACTTTTTTTGAGTTTAATCCAGTTTTTAATTCTAGGCAAATATTCATTGATTGTGACTAAAGAAATACCTAAAACATTTAAACCTGCCGCTATATAGAATGTAAAATAAGGGACTGTATGAAAAACAAACAAAGAATAAATAGAACCTATAAATGGAGACAATCCAAAATAGCACGATGTAACTGAAGCCCCTAAATGTCTTTGGCAAACAAGCATGATACATACAGCTAATCCATATGTTAAAAACCCTAAGAATAAAATATTGATTGAATTTGGTATATTTGAAACTGCAATTGATTCGCCCATCACACAAGCAAATATGAGATCCACAAAGGCAGAACCAGTTGTTTTAATTAAACAAATTTTAACAGGATCTTGACCCGAAATTTTCTTAATCATATCAGTTTGAACGCCCCAAAGAATACAAGGAACTAAAATAAATATAGCGTTAACATCGAATGAAATTCCGTGTTCGTTTAGTGATAAAGATATACCACCAGCAACAATTAAACCAAGTCCAATCCATCCAAGCAATCCAAGTTTTTCTTTAAGAAAAATGACAGCAATAACAGCAACCACCACAATTTGAAATGATAATAATAAAGACGACGTTTCAGCACTAACCAATGTTAAACCATAGACCAAAAATATACTGGATAAAGCATCAGCTAAAATAATAAACAGCATCATTGGTTTTTCTTTCTTTTCAAATGGCTTATTTTTAAATGTTTTAGTAAATAATTTTTTATAAATATAAATCAAAAAGATAGCAACAGTGGCACCGAAATACATAAAAGTAACGCTCATAAAAGTAGGTATAGAAGAGCCCCATAAACTTAATAAAGGTACACTAAAAGCGTATGTAAAAGCACACATTAAGAGAATTAAAATATATTTTGTTCTTTCTTTTGTTTTGTTCATTTAATGTCAATTTTCCTATCTTTATAATAATAATCTTTATCATGAGCACCTATATTACGAACAACACGACATGGATTTCCGTAAGCCACTACATTGCTTGGTATATCTTTAGTAACAACGCTACCTGCGCCAATTACGGAATTATCACCAATGTTTACACCAGGCAAGATTGTTGAATTTGCTCCAATCCAAACATTGTTTCCAATATGTACATCTATATTAAATTGATAACCTTTTCTTCTTAGTTCAATTTCAATAGGATGTCCAGGAGTTGCAACAATAACTCCAGGCCCAAACATTACATTATCGCCAATAAAAATATTACCATCATCAACTAACGTTAGATTAAAATTTCCGTAAACATTATTTCCGCAAAAAACATGTTTACAACCAAAATTCGCATGTAAAGGTGGCTCAAAATAACAACCTTCGCCAATTTTTCCAAACATTTCAATTAATAATTTTTGGCGTTTTTTAATTTCAGAAGGACTGGTAGCATTATAATCATAAAGTAATTCCATTCTTGTCATTTGCTCATGAGCAATTTTAGAATCTCCAGGTTCATATAATTTCCCTTCATTCATTCTCTTTCTGTTTTCGCTTAAATCCATATTTTTCCTAAATAATTTACTAGATTATATATAAAAGATTATGATAATTCTATAAAGAAAAAGAAAACATATAACTAATAAAAAACATTTACAAAAAATAATATATAATAAGCCCATGGAATCTTTAAAAGAATTATTTAAGATCGGTCCAGGACCTAGTTCTTCCCACACAATGGGGCCTGAAAAAGCATGCATCTATGTTTTAAACACTCACAAAGAAGCTAATAATTTTGTTGTTACATTATTTGGCTCTTTGGCACTAACTGGAAAAGGCCATTTAACTGATAGAATAATCGCAAACACTCTTGGAAAAACAAGAACAAAAATAGTTTTCAATATTAAAAGAAAAACGCTACCTCACCCCAATTATTTCATCATTCAATCTTTTGTTGATGACAAACAAATTGCAAAAACTGAATGCATTTCTATTGGTGGTGGTAACGTAATTATTAATGGTAATTTACAAAATTCTAAAAATGTTTATTCCTTCAAGAATTTCGAAGAAATTAAATGTTATTCTCTAAAAAATAATATTTTGTTACCTGAAATTGTCTATAAATTTGACGATTCAGATATCAAAGATTATTTAAATCAAATTTACGACGTAATGATTGATTCAATTCATAGAGGTTTAAAAAATACAGGGGATTTACCAGGTATTTTGCATTTAAAAAGGAAAGCGAGTTATCTTCAAAAACCAAATATCGATAATGAAGATGACGAAAATAGGCATATTAGAGTAATCTCAAGTTACGCTTATGCAGTAAGTGAAGAAAATGCAGCCGGCAGTATAATAGTTACTGCTCCAACTTGTGGTTCATGTGGAGTTTTACCTGCAACACTTTATTATTTACAAACTCGATATAATATTAAAAGAGAAGATATAATTGACGCATTAGCAGTTGCTGGTTTAATTGGCGTTATATTTAAATCTAACGCTTCGATTTCAGGTGCATTCGCTGGTTGTCAATCAGAAATTGGCACAGCTTGTTCGATGGCAAGCGGAGCGGCCAATTTCTTAAAAAGCAATTCAAATATAGAAACAATTGAATGCGCTGCAGAAATTGGTATGGAACACTTTTTAGGATTGACTTGCGATCCTGTTAAAGGATTAGTACAAATTCCTTGTATCGAACGTAATGCTGTTGCTGCTTTAAGAAGTGTTGAAAATGCTTCTTTAGCAATGTTTTTAGAATCAACAAGAAAAATCAGTCTTGATACAGTCATTAATACCATGTATGAAACCGGTAAAGATTTGAACAACAAATACAAAGAAACTTCTAAAGGCGGATTAGCTAAAAATTATAAAAAGAAGTAGGATTTGCAGGGTATATTACTTTTTATCCTTTAAATTCTTGCGTTTTTTATAAGACTTAATTGCGCGTCTAATCTTCTTTTGGTTTCCCATTGGGCAAGATGAACATTCACCAGTTGGTTTATGTTGTATTCTTGGCAAAATTGACTTAAAGAAAATGATACTTCCTAAAATCAAAATTACGATTATTAAAATTATTATATCTACAATTGTCATATTAAAGTTACCACCCATCCAATGCAACCAATTATTGTTCCAATTACCCAAGCAACACATATTTGAAACATAACGGCAAATATTGTATTTTTCACACTACCTAATTCTTGTCTCATCGCACCAATAGCACCAATACAAGGTGCACTAAACATATTGAAAGCCATATAAGCATAAGCGCTCCATCCATTAAAGAAACTAAATGCGCTGCTTTCAAAGATATTTGTTGCTCCACTAACGTTAGCAATTACTCCCATCGAAGAAATTACTTGTTCTTTTGCAACTAATCCTTGAATTGAAGAAACTGTTGCGGCCCAAGACCAGTGTCCGCCAAGCATAGGATAAAAAATCCAAGCAAAGGCGTTTCCGATTCCAGCTAACATCGATTTATCAATAGTAACGGTTTCATTATCAACATATTCCCAAGTCCAAGTAAACGAAGATAAAGTCCGTACAATTACCGAACAAAACAAAATTATTGTTCCGGCTCTTTTAATAAAAGAAATTGTTTTATCCCAAACATCGCGAGCAACATATTTAGGTGATGGCAATTTATATTCAGGTAATTCGCTAACAAAATTTGTATGTTCATTCTTGAATACAAACTTTTTAAATATAAAACCAAATAATAATATCAAAAATATAGCTAAGAAATAAAAACTTAAAGAAACAACCCATGCCCAACTACCAAAGAAAACGCTAGCAAATATCGATAAAATTGGTAATTTAGCACTACAAGGCATAAATGGAGTTAAAATAATTGTCGATTTTCTTTCGTTAGGATCTTCAACAGTTCTAGCAGTCATAATTCCTGGAACCGAACAACCGGTTCCAACAATAAAAGGAATTAAAGATTTTCCACTTAAACCAAATTTATGAAAGACTCTATCTAAGAAAAAAGCAATACGTGACATATAACCAGAAGTTTCAAGAACAGATAAACAAATAAACAAAACAATTAACTGAGGAATAAAATTACATACTGCCCCAACCCCAGCTACAATTCCGTTTTGAACCAAAGAAACGCTCCATTCAGAAGCCCCAAGACCTGTTAGCCAACTAGCTAATAAAGGCCCAAGACCCTCAATATTTACATCCGCCACCCACGTAATACTAAAGAAATTAAATTCTAATTCTGTAGTGCCATTAAATAAAGCATCAACTAAATTTACAGTTAATCCACCAACTAAACCAACTGAGAACATATAAACTAAAGCCATAATAAATATAAAAATAGGAATAGCTACCCATTTATTAAGTAAAATTTTATCTAATTTATCAGTAAAACTTTCTTTGTTTGAGGTTTCTCGAGCATCATTTACACATTCATCTTTTACATCAACAATAAAATCATAACGCAAAGAAGCAATTAATTGCTCTCCATCCATCTGATATTTTTCTTCAATTTTTTCATGATCTTTTTTTGTTTGATCAGTCATCAAAACCTTAAAATCACGATCTTCTTCAATAACTTTAACAGCACAAAATCTTGAATTAGGTTTTTTGTCAATTTCTTCAATTTTAGAAATTAAAGTTTCAACATCTTCAGGATAAATTTTTATTTGCGCATTCTTTTTGTATTCTTTATTTTTAACAACATTAATTAAATTATCGATTCCATATCCAGATTTGGCACTTATTTTAACAAATGTGCATCCAAATCTTTCGCTCATTTTAGCTTCATCAATAAAAATCTTTTCTTTTTCTAACAAATCAAACATATTTAAAGCGACAACAACATCACAATCAAGCTCTAACAATTGTGTAGTTAAATATAAACTTCTCTCAATCGATGTGGCATCAACAATATTTATAATTAAATCTGGCCTATCATCCAACACATAACGCCTACTTACTTCTTCTTCGCTTGTATATGGAGAAAGAGAATAAATTCCTGGAAGATCAACAACAGTAATATCTGTTCCTTTAATAATTCCTTCTTTTCTTTCTATAGTAACTCCGGGCCAGTTTCCAACTTTTTGATTACTTCCAGTTAAAGCATTAAAAAAAGTTGTTTTTCCTGAATTTTGATTTCCTACTAATGCAACTTTCATACTATATAACCTTTATATCAATACCTTTCATATCTTTTTTTCTAATACATAACTCATAACCACGAAGTTTTATATCGATTGGATCTCCAAGTGGAGCAATTTTTCTTACTTCTATCTCCACTCCTTTTGTAATTCCCATATCTAATAAGCGCCTACGTAATGCAGCGTTATCATTATGAAGACCAGTTACAAAGCACTTTTGCCCACGTCTAAGATTATAAAGATGGCCTTCATCACCACTCTTTAGCCTTTTATCCTCGTTTCTCATATAATTCTCCTATAGTTAACTAGAGTTAACTTTTACATTGAATAATTTATTATATGAATTGCTCAAAGTCAAGAAAAAAAGTTAACTCTAGTTAATTTTTGTAATATAATACAATTATGGAAAATTTAACAAAGTCTATCGAAGACTATTTAGAAACTATATACATTATAGAAATTAAAAAACAAAAAATTCATTCAGTAGATATTGCTGATTCTTTAGGCATTTCAAAACCGGCCGTAAATAAAGCGATGAATGAATTAATTTCGTTAGGATATATCCAAAAGAAACCATACGAAGATGTAACTCTTACAGATTCCGGCCGTAAAATTGCTAAACAAATTTATCATAAACACACCACAATAAAAAAATTCTTAATGTCAATTGGTGTAAGCGAAGAAACTGCTGAACATGATTGTTGCCTAATCGAACATGTTGTATCAAAAGAGACATTTAATAAAATTGAAGAAAATTTAATTAAGAATGACAAATAATCAACACTTGTCATTTTTATTTTTGGTTGATTTAGTCTAAAATAAACAAAGTGAGGAATAATAATATGGAACAAGACATGTTAGAACCATTAAAAATATATAATAAAGAATTAAAACAAAAGTACAAGGATACTGCTAACAAAATTTTTGATGAGTTAGTTAATGAAGCTAAAACTGATGTTCCTTTAAATAGAAAAACTGTTGCTTCGTACAATTTGGCTTGTTCAAATTTAAATAAAGCCAAGAGAAAGTTAACAAGTAAAAAAGCCATAAAGGTACTATTAATCATTTTTATATGTATCGCTTTTGTAGTAGCTATTTTAATGATTATTCTAGGCTGTACCAATAGCGAAATGCTTATTGCTGGTATCGTTACAGGAATAGCTCTAATACTTTTAGGAGTGGGAGCAATTTTAATGATTTGTCTAAATATTAATAAATCAATAAAAGCATTAAAAAAATTAACTGAAAATTTCGGCATAGAAGTTGCTAAATTAAAATCTGAGTGTGATGTTCAAATGGCGACCTTAAATGCTTTATTTGATTGGAATATGCCTGCAAAAATCTTAAACGAAGCATCACCATTAATTCATCTTGATAAGTTTTTTGATCCAGCTCAATTTGCTTATCTCCACGATCGCTATGGTTTTGAAGATAATAATAATGAAGATATGAGTTCTGATTTTGTTTTATCTGGCGATATTTATGGGAATCCATTTTTGGTTCAAAGATTTTTTATCCACGAAACAGTAAAAATTACATATACAGGCTCAATAGTTATTTCTTGGGTTGAAACTGAAACTGATTCAAAAGGCAACGTAAGAACAGTTACAAGGACACAAACATTAACAGCACAAGTTCAACATGATGGCCCAAAATATTATTATAGTACACGTTTAGTTTATGGAAACGATTCAGCTCCACACCTTCATTTTTCTCGTAGTCCTAGCGGAATGAGTGGTATGAACGAAAAGCAAATAGATAGAAAAGTTAAAAAAGGCGAAAAGAAACTTACCAAGAAAGCTGAAAGAGAGTTGATGGATAATGATAGTTCAACAAACTTTACAATGATGGGAAATGAAGATTTTGATGTAATTTTTGGCGCAATAAATAGAAATAATGAGACTGAATTTAGATTATTATTCACTCCTCTTGCTCAAAGTAGCATGATTGATTTGATAATAAACGGAAAACCTTATGGCGATGATTTCGTCTTTCAAAAAGATGGACCAATCAATTACATCACCAGTTCGCATGCGCAAGTCCAAGACATTTATGCAGCTCCTGCCAATTACATGTCTTATTCAGTTGATATTTCTCGTGAACAATTCGTTGATTACAACACGACATTTATTCAATCATTATATTTCGATTTAGCTCCACTTCTTTCGATTCCACTATATCAACAAAATAAAGCCGAAAAATATATATATAATGGATTAAGTGAATACAATACAACTTCTTACGAAGACGAAGCTATAGCCAATAGATTTTCAAGAGATTATTTTCAACCAAAAAACTGTATTACTGATTTGATTTTAAAAGTTGATCAAAAACAAAAAGTTGGTAATTCAGATGTCGTAACTATTAAATCATATGGTTATCGTGGAGAAAATCGTACAGATTTTGTTAGTGTTTTCGGTGGAGATGGTAGAACTCACCAAGTTCCAGTTAATTGGATAGAATATTTTCCAGTTACTAAGAAAACAAATATTGCTGTTAGGAATTGTAATCAATCAAGAAGTAATGTTAATAACAACTTAAATTCAAATGTTCAATATTCATCATTCCTTGGAAAGTATTCTCAATCTACACTATTCCAACGTGGATTGATGGCTTTTGTTTTAATCAACATGATTTCACCAGTTGACGATGCAAATATGGAAACATTATTTAACAAAAAATAAAAATAATATATAATAGTCAAAACGGAGGTTTTATATATGGCTAATGAATTAGATGAGATGAATAATCCTGTTAACGAAAAGGGCCGTGATGCGAATGTTATTGAAAAACAAATCGCTGTAAAAGTAGGTGTTGGATCAACAATATTTGAGGTTATGTTATGGGTTTTAGGGATTATTCCTGGTGCTATTTTCCTTGGAACGAAAATTAAGGCTCAAAACTATTTAAGAGGACTTCAACAAAAGGTTCAACATAATGCATCACAAATCGACAACTATCTTGAACAAAGAGTCGTTATTCTTAAAAATGCTGCAAGTTTACTTGATAAAGCCATTGATTTAGATAAAGACACATTAACAAAAATCGCTGCTTATAGAGGTGGCGTTAATCCAAATGCTGATGCTGAACGTAATCAAGTTGCTTCTCAAATTGACAATGTTGCCCGTAAAATTAATATTGCAATGGAAAATTATCCAAATCTTGAATCACATGCTGAATTAAAAGATGTAATGCAACAAAACTCTTATTTACAAAGAGAAATTACTGCTGCTCGTGAAGTTTATAACGATACAGTCTTAGAACGGAACAAAGCCATCTTTCAATGGCCAGTCAAAATGATTGTTGCTGCTAAAGCAGGCTACACCTCAAGAATTCCATTCTCCACTTCTAAAGAAATTAAAGAGCAAGCTAGAGATGATTTCTTTGCTGATAAAAAAACAGCAGCTCCTAAAACTACTGAAGAAGTTAAAGATCAAAAAGCTAGCGAATAAGCAATTATCCTAAGATTTATGAAGCTCCACAATTGTGGAGCTTTTTTAATTTTAATCTTTATGGCAATTAAGTAAAATCCCTTGCTAATCCTTATTATTTTTTAAAATTTATAAAAATTAAGTATTTATTTACCATATTAAATAATCAAGGTGTTATAATTTTTATAGTCTATTCTTTTAAATTAAAGGAGGCAAACAATGTATAAGCCTAAAATGAAATTGACTACTGAACAAATGTCAATTCTTGAAGGAAAACAAGGCGAAACCAAAGCAAAAATAATGGAGACAATAGTTCGCTATGGAGATATTTTTGATGCTCCAGAATTGGTAAAAGTAACACATGGTGAAGGACATTTAGTCACATCTTTTGGATTATCTTTACTTAAACCAGTTTATAGAGTTATGGACCAAATTATTGATGCTGGTCTAAAAGTTGATGATGGTTTTACAATGGATCCACGTCCACTTGATACGGAAAATGTTCCATATAATCTATTAGATAAATTTATTAATAAAAAAATATTATATGGCGCACAAGATAGATACGAAGAACAATTAACAAAAGTCGGTTTAAAAAACAAAGATGCCTTTACTTGCGCTTGTTATTTTAACGAAGTCGGAAACAAGCCAAAGAAGGGCGATATATTATCTTGGGCTGAAAGTAGCGCTGTAAATTACGCAAATTCAGTTTTAGGTGCAAGATGTAATCGTAATTCAGGAATGATTGATATTATGGGTTCCATTATTGGGTATGTTCCAAAATTTGGACTTCTCACCGATGAAGGCAGAAAAGCATCTTGGAAAATCATAATTAAAACTACTAAAAAACCAGAACCACAAATTTTAGGAAGTGTTATTGGAATTAAAGTTATGGAAGACGTTCCTTACATTGTTGGCCTTGACAAATATTTAGGAAACGAATTAACAGATGATGTTTGTTCATATCTTAAGGATTTTGGCGCCGCTACCGCTTCTAATGGCGCTGTGGGATTATATCATGTTGAAAATTTAACGCCTGAAGCTAAAGAATTAGGTGATAAATTATTACTAAAAGATTATAAAGAATATATAGTTGATGATAATGAGATGGAAAGAATCTATAAATCTTATCCTGTAATGTGGAAAAATAAAGACAAAGAAGGTCAACTTGCTTTTATTGGTTGCCCACACCTCTCTTTTGCACAATTAAACGAATGGACCGATATATTAGTTGCTAACCTTAAAAAACATAACAATAATAAGCTTAATATCAGAACTGTTCTTTGTACAGCTCCTGGAGTTAAAGAAGAATTTATCAAAACTCCAAAATATCAAGAATTATTAAAAACTGGTGCCACACTAACTTGCATATGTCCTTTAATGTACACCTCTAATCCTTTAACACATTCACGTCGTTTAATGACCTGTTCAAATAAATTAAGAACTTATTCAATGGCAAGATTTTATAAAATTGATGATCTTGTCAATGAGTTAACTAAATAGGAGGATAGTAAAATGAAAGAATTTAAAGGCAGAGTTTTAGCCGAAGGAAAATACAAGGGAAAAGCTGTTGTTTCTCATAATGGCGTCAACACTTTAGCTACATTTCAAAGTTCCGTTTTGGCTGGCAAAAAGAAAGTTGTTTGTTCAGATCAAAATAACCCTGATTTATATGGTAAAAATTTAACTGGAGTTGCATTATGTTTGCCACAGACAATCGGATCGACAACTGGAGGAATGGTATTACAAGTTGTTTGCTCAATGAAAATTAATCCATCTTGTTTATTATTTTCAGAAAGTATCGATTCTCTTGCGGCAGCTGGTGTAGTTTTATCTAAAGTTTGGGAAGATAGCAATATAATTGTCATCGATAGATTAGGAAAACAATTTCTTGATACAATAAAACAAGACCAAGAAATAGAAGTTAAAGAGGACGGAACCGTAGTTTTATTATAGATTACTTATAGCTATTAACAAAAAAGAGTTTGCAATTTACAAACTCTTTTTTAAAAAAAATAATGGGAATTGGCTAGCAATTTTTGCCAAATTCAAAAGCTTGCTCAACAAATCTAGTATTCGAAATATCGCCAGTTTCAACAAAACCACCAACTTTTATGACTTCTTTTTCTGGACAATTTTTTAAGCAATCTTTGGTAAAACCTCTTATAGAATTAACCACTTTTTCAAGATTTCCTGAATCATTATCCCAACCACTAACAATAATATAGATATCAGCTTTAATCTTTGTGTAACAAGCCGTCATACGATCTATCATGACTTTTAGTTGACCAGACATGTTATAAAAATAAGTAGGCGTTGCTAATACTAAAACATCACATTTTAATAATTTTTTCATCAATTCATTAACATCATCTTTTTGAATGCACTCACCTAAAGTTGAACAAGCATTACAGCCAAAGCAATAATTAATTTTCAAGTCTCTTAAATTAACTAATTCAACATTATTTTTAAAATATAAAGCTCCCTCTTTAAAAGAATTAGCCAAAATTTCGGAGTTTCCATTTTTTCGTGGAGAAGAAGAAATAATTAAAACATTTTTCATATAAATACCTCATCAGAAAAAAATTATAAATTAATCAAAGGCTAAAATAAAGATATATGAAACATAAATAATGAAATATTTAATCTAAGTTTGTGCCGTTATAACAAACTTTACCTTTATTTTTCTCTTTACATTCGTAAAGGTTTCTGTCGGCTTGATTAATGTGATTAATATAAGAATAATTTTCGTTCACTTCGATAGTTGATGCACCAACAGAAATCGTTACATATTTACTTGTAAGATATTTTGGGGCTTCTATTTTTGCATTATTCACAGCAAGAATCAAATTTTCTAAGAAATTTTTAATAACTCTTTCATCCGGTTCTTCAATAAGAATTATAAATTCATCTCCACCAAAACGATAAACTTCAACAGTTCCTTTTTAAGTGATTGGGGCAATGCATTTTATTATTTTTCTCAAACAATTATCTCCAGCTAAATGTCCAAAAGTATCGTTATAAATTTTAAAAAAATCAACATCAAACATAATAATGGTTATTTTTGATTTTCTTAATGCCCATCCAACACTTTTTGAATTAAATGTTATATCAAGCGCTCTTCTATTTCCGACACCAGTTAAATCATCAGTAATTGAGAGATATAAATTTTCATTACTTTGCCAAGTGGCTTTGTCTTTATAGTAACAAGAAAAGAAATTATTTGATCTTACTAGATATGATCCGATTAAGAAAACAAACAAAATTGCTACATATTGAATCTTAAAAGTTGAATTTACTGGGAAGTAAACTAGACAAAAAGTAACAAAAAATAACGCTGATACATCTAATGCAATAAACGACCATAAACAAGTCGAAGCAGTTATAGTAAGAGCAATAAACCAAATAAAAGAAAGCGAAAAATCATTAGGATTTTGTAGCTGAGTTTCAACAAAATACATAGAAATAAAAATCTCGATCATAAAATAATAAATAAATTGAACGACTTCCTTTTTAAAAGTAGACATTTGTTTACCGATGTTTACGATATAAAAAAGAATAAATAATAGCGATACAACCAATGATAAAACAGAAACACACAAAAAAATTTATCCATATTTTTTCCGCTAAACAAGAAATTATGATATCCACCAATTATTAAATAAAATATCATAATAAAAATCATGACAACAGCAACAAAGATTGATCTAACAACTTCGTTATTAATACAATCATCTTTAACTTGTTTGACTTGTTCTACGCTAACATTATTCTTCTTCACAAAATAAGGTAAAAATAAATCTTTCAATCTTTCTTTTATTTCATTAGTATTTTATAATTCATTAAAACTATGCTTTCTATTTATATTATAGGTCATAAATAGGAAAAAAAATTTCTATATTTTTACTTCCCTAATAAGAATTGGCAATCTTTAAAAGCTTCCAATATTGAATCATCCATATCAAAATATTTGTGTTTTCCAAGCCTTCCGCCAAAAAATACATTATGATTTTTGTTAGCCTCTTCAAAATACTCATTATATAAAGCATCATTTTTATCATCATTAATTGAATAATATCTTTCCATACCATTCTTATAAGTGACAGGATACTCACGTGTAATTACCGTTGTAGGCGTCTTTGTATCAAGAAAGTATTTATGTTCAATAATACGTGTATAAGGAACTTCGTAATCTGTAAAATTAATAACACAATTATTTTGAAAATACTCTTTATTGATTCTTTCAACATCAAAACGTAAAGAACGATATTCTAACTCACCAAATTTGTAATTAAAGAATTCGTCAATTGCACCAGTATAAATAATCTTATTAGCGACGTCTTTTAGTTCAGGATGTTCTAAATAATCAGTATTTAATAGTACTTTTATTTTACCAATCATCCTTTTAATTAATTCAGTATAACCAAGAGAAGGAATACCTTGATAAGTATCATTAAAATAATTGTTATTATATTCAAATCGCAAAGGGATTCTTTTAATAATAAAAGCTGGTAACTCAGTTGCTTTTTTTCCCCATTGTTTTTCAGTATAACCTTTAATTAAAGTTTGATAAATATCTTCACCAACTAAAGAAATTGCTTGTTCTTCAAGATTTTTCGGATTCTTGAAATCACCTTTCTGAGAATCGATTTTAACTATAGCTTCTTCCTTATTTTTGACTCCCCACATTTCTTCAAAAGTATGCATATTAAAAGGGAGGTTATAAATCTTACCTTTATAATTTGCTAAAACAGTATTTATAAAAGGTTTAAATGGCACAAAAGAATTGACGAATTCCCAAACTTTTTGATCGCTTGTGTGGAAAATATGCGCTCCATACATATGAACGTCGATACCATCAATTTTTTCAGTATAAACATTTCCGCCAATATATGGTCTTTTTTCGCAAATTAAAACTCTTTTCCCTGCTTGATTGAGCAAATGAGCTAAAGTAGCCCCATAAATACCCGAACCGACAATCAAAAAATCATATTTTTCCATATTTTTATTCCTACAAATTATTCTTTTCTTTTAGTCTATTTTTAATGTATTCACAATCAAAATGTTGAAAAGTAACTGTATCAACATAAGGATAAACTTTTTCAAAATCGTCTTTAGATTGAATAGTCCAAACATTTACTAAATGTTTTTTTGTATATTTTTGAATCTTTTTCTTATCAAACATTTTCATATCTAAATCAACAGACTCAAATAAGTGTCTAAACATATAAGTATAATAATGAGATGGTGTGACTAAAAGCGAACGCATAAACCCGCTGTTTTTAAAAGGAAATAAACTGCGAGGATCAAAAGAAATTAAAAATATATTTCTTTTATCTTTTATATTTGCAAGTTCTTCCTTTAACCTATTTGCTAACGCTTTGTAATTACGTCTAAAAACTTTAAGTTCAACTACAAGAGGCACTTTTTCATTCACAAATTCTAAAACTTCTTGAAAAGTAGGAACCTCCCCACCATCAAGTAATTTATAATTATCTTTAATTTCTTTAACTGATAAATCTTCGATAATACCTTCTTTTCCAGTCGTTCTTTTAAGTTCTTCATCATGACAAACGATAAGTTGATTATCGGTTGTTAAATGAACATCTAACTCAATAGCTAGATTATTTTTAATAGCATTTTCAAACGCTTTCATTCCGTTTTCAGTAAATTGTTCATTATGATATCCACGATGAGCAATACCGCATAAAAATAACGGATTTAAATTAGCAATAACTTTTTCTTTTTTCATATCGTACCTTCAATAAATTAATCATCTACATCTAATGCAGCTAAACCTTTTTTAATATTTGTCTTGTTGGTTTTTACATTCTTAACAAAAACAAATACTATGATAGAAACCGTTACGCAGGACACAGCATAAAGCGGTAAACTTTGCCACGAAAAATTAGGATTTAATAACAAAAGGCCTAATAAACATGGTGTAATTGTTTGCGCGGCCATAGAAGACGCATAATAGTAACCAGTAAATTTACCAATCTTTTTATTTGAGCAAAGTTCAATAACCATTGGAAAAGAATTTACATGCACTAATGACATGCCGAACCCTTTAACGGCCCAGACAAAGTAAATATAAATCGGAAAAGGATTGGTTGAGCCTTCAGCAGGAGTAACAATAGGTACACAATAAGATATAATAAACCAAACCAATAAAGAAACAAGAGTTAACCCTAAACCACTAAAAACAGTCCGCTTTCTTCCGATTTTATTAGCTAAGAAACCACCTGCAACAAAACCTAAAACACTTCCTAAACCTCCAATAATTACATTGATAGAAGCTTTTGAGAAATCACTTAATAAATAATACTCAGTATAGTTAAACATGAACGTTCCAATTCCGTTGTCAGCCATAAACCAAAAGAACTCAGCAACAAGAATAAGTAAAAGCATTGTTAAGTTAGCTTTCGTCATAGGTTTACCATCGTCGATCTTATCTTTAATAGCAGCCATTTCTTCACCGCGTCTCATTTGATCAGCCATTTCTTTTTCGATCTTATTTTCTTTAATTGTAAAGAAAAGAACTAATGCCGAAGCAACCATTAAGACAGAAGCAATTAAAAAAGGAGTTTCAACTAACCATATGTTTCCTCCTCCGCTTGACCAGCCACCATTGAGATAAGTATCAACATTAAATAAAATTGCTAAAATAGTAGCACAAGCACCACCAACATAACCCATAATATTAATAATTCCATTTGCTTTACTTCTAAGTGGTTTAGGAGTAATGTCTGGCATTAATGCAACAGCAGGATTTCTATACATCATCGCAAAAAATACGACAATAGCCATAACACTAATTGTACCAGCTAAATTATGAAAATGAAAAAAGACAGGAATAAATGGAAAAGCAACAGCACAACAAAATGTTCCAACTAAAATGAATGGCATTCTTTTTCCGATTTTAGTATGTGTTTTATCACTAAAATGTCCAAATATTGGAAGCATAATTAAAGCAGCCAAATTATCTAAAGCCAAAACCATTCCAACTAAATATTGAACTTGTTCACTATCATTCGTGCCTAACGCTTCCATGAATAATCTAGATAAAAATTTTTGACCCCAAGAATCGTAGACTTGCCACAATAATAAAATACCAAAAAACGCAAAGCCAATTAAAAAAACTCGTTTATAATTCAGCTTTATAGGAGACTCGACTTTTTCTTTTGTTTGTTCCATATGAAATACCTTTCTTTATATATTAACAAATTTTAGAGAACGATTTCAAAAAACTAAAGCCTAATTAACTTTTTCAAGAACTTTAGTTATACAACCATCTAATTGATCCAAAGAATCAATAGAAAACTCACAATTATTTATAACGCCGAAACCATAAGAAGCATGAATAAAATCAACCTTGGCTTTTTCACTTTCCATCTTGTCTTTGATGGTATCGCCAATGTAAATAACCCTGTCAATCCCTTCTCTTTTTTGCAAAAACATAATATTTTGCCATTTTTCTAAACCGGTATCACCAACGCAAACATGATCTTTAAAATACTTATTCATATCAAGAGCATTAAGATAATCTTCGATATAGCCTTTACCACAATTAGAGATAATATATAAAGGATATTTATTCATCAAAATAGATAGAGTTTCCTTTTCGAAAGGATAAATTTTTCCAGGATGTTTAGCTAAGTAAGTAATTTCAGCATCTAAACATATGTTGAATAAACGCATACCTTCTTTTAAATCAACATCAGGAAAACCAATTTTTGCAGTTTCTTCAGGAGTTAGTCCCATAAAACTCTTCATTGTATTCATATCAAAGCGATATTTTTTATTATTTATTTTCATAGCTTCATTCCAACTATCCATTAAAGGAATTAAAGCATCCCATAATGTTCCGTCAAGATCAAAAAAAATCGCTACTTTAGTTTCGTTTTTCATACACATTGATTGTAAACTAATCATCACCAAAACTCCATATCATTTATGACGTAATTATCAAAATAAGGGGTCTTTAAAAGGTTTTTTGCAAAATAAAAGCCTTTCTATTTCTAGAAAAGGCTCTCTGTCCTAAATAATTAATAGATTAATATCTATCTTTTGAATAGCCTGTAGAGCTACGACCGTAGTCGCTGCGTCCGCCTCTATCACCGCCATCACGGGATGAAGAACGTCCGTATCCTCTAGAACCGCCATCACGGTTTCCGTAGCCACTTCCGCCATCACGACGTCCATAACCACTACCACCATCACGGTGACCATAGTTTCCACGACCACTAAATCCGTGGTTCATTCCACCTCTACGTCCACCAGAAGCTGGTTTTTTATTACTTAATTCAACATTAACTTCACGTTCGTTGATTTTAAGTCCAATTAAGTTTTTCATAACTAAATCAGTCATTTCTTTTGGTAATTCAAAGAAAGAATAACTATCTTTAACAAAGCTATCAGAGAATTGCTCATTAGCAACACCTTCACAATGTTTAATGATAAAATCCTTTAATGTGTCTTTATCAAATCCATCCATTCCACCAACATTGATAAAAAATCT
This sequence comes from Caryophanales bacterium UBA4855, assembly GCA_002399785.1. GTDB lineage: Bacteria > Bacillota_I > Bacilli_A > RFN20 > CAG-826 > Onthovivens. Next base: position 55,240 of record DHEH01000008.1, on the reverse strand, counting down.
TTGTGTGTTAGAATTTTCTTCTCTTTCACCTCTTGAACTAGAAGATTTACTAGCTGGTTGGCTAGCTACTTGCTCTAATTCGCAAACTTTGCGTAATAAAGCTCCTTCAATACGGGCATCATCGATTGTTTCGCCCCCGTCAGCGACTAATGTGTTCTTAAAGTTAGTAATAGCTTCAATATACGCATCTAAATTGGCCTTTTCGACCATAGCCTTTAATTCGTCTAAATTGTTTATATCCATTTTACAGATCCCTTTCGTCATTTCGTTGTAATTTTTCGTTCAATAATTCGATAGCGGCCCAGGACAAAGTGCTCTATAAAATGTATTTAATATAATTATTACTAACGCGACCATGGTAAT
>DHEH01000008.1:53245-54664 GCA_002399785.1 Caryophanales bacterium UBA4855 | reverse complement strand
TCTATAAATCGTCAGAGCAAAGAAGGAGAATTCCAGGGACAAGACCAATAAATAATAATGTGCAAACTTTCATAGCTGTACTAACTTTTCTGCCCTCATTAAGAGAATGAAAAATAGAAACGGTCATTGGAATGCACCAAGCTAAACCAATTATTGTAAAACCAGCAGCAATACAACTTAAAACTAAGAAAACTTTAATTACAGTGGACATTGTATCGTCTTTATATGTCACAACTGTTTGAGCTTGGTTTTGTCTACAATTTGTTCCGTCATCTACTTTAGCTCCGCAAGCTCCACAAAAAACGTCATTATCTCCTATCTCAGCACCGCAATTTTGGCAATATTTCATAAAAAGCTCCTATAAGTAATTAAAAATATTATACACGAAACACGAGTTATCTTTATCTTTTTTCAAAAATAACTAAAACACTTCCTTGATATACAGTTATTTTAGAATTCTCTCCAACAAATTCATTGCTTATACATAAAGGATAATTATTTGTAATTACCTTGTGGTCAAGAGGATATTTAAGTCCTTCAATTGAAATGACTGATTTATTTGTCAAAGAAAATCCACTTATAGTTCCAGTAAATTTATTATCAAATTCAATGGTCTCATTTTTGATTATTTTAAAACATAAATTATTCGTTGTATCATAAATAACCCCTGCAAATCCCTTGTCTTTTATATAATTAAGAGATTGAATATTAGCTAAACTATGATCAAATCTTTTACCTAAGACTCCATATAATACAAAGTTTTTGTATCCTTTTTTAATAGCATATTTAATGGAGTACATTGTGTCGGTATCATTTTTTTCACTTGGAAGTTTAATAAATTCTTTATTTTTAGGAACTTGCGTAATCGAATCAAAATCTCCGACAAAAATATCAATATCATCAATATTCAATAATTTATAGTTGTCTGAATCAGCAACAATTAAAAGATCACCAACGTTCTTTTTGATATCAGTTTTACTAAAATCACCATTAGCCACAATAATGCATGTTTTTTCCATACACAAATTATCCCACAATTTTATTCTTTTTTGTAGGAAACGCCCTTTGAATAAGTAAAATTGGTTCCAATAAAACTAACGTTGCACCAATTGAACACCAGACTGAAGCAGGAACATATGTAGATTGATAAATAAAGTTATCAATAAAAGTGATTGGTTGATAAAAAATTGTTCCACTAATAATGTGGCCAATATAACGAACAATCATAACTGGTATTCCAGATAATAAAATAGATACAAAATAGACACCAAATGTTTTAGAAGAACTCAAATTTTTGCCATCAATAAAATGCTTTTTACTAAAATTAAAGAAAATACCAACAAAGCAATATCCGCTTAAAGCAATAAAATAATCAAAAGGATAGGTTGCAAAGCCATAACCGTCTAACAAACATGTTAT
>DHEH01000008.1:0-53031 GCA_002399785.1 Caryophanales bacterium UBA4855 | reverse complement strand
GCTTGAATTGGAATTCTAGCAAATTTATCAAGAACAACAGCCAAGGCAGATAAAACGGCTATTTCAGTAATCTCTATTACTGTAAATTTATTTGATTCAAATATTTTTCCAAAAACCATTAAAGACATAATTAATGTAAAAATAATTGCAATAATTGCTACTGTGTTGTTTCCGTTTCCAGATGCATAATCAATAGATGTTGAGGCATTTATACTTCCATAAAAACCATCTACAATAGGAATAATAAAAGAGGCAAATAATAATAAAAATAAGCTTAAATATAAGAAGCCAAGTGAAATCCCATACACAACATTTGCGTATTTATTTTTTTCACGATTCTTATATAAAGTTCCTAAAAACATCGATAAACCACAAAGAAAATACATAATTATAATCAGCGGTAATAACCACCTACTATTTGATAAATTAATCAATATCCCCTGCAAATCAACACTATTTCCACACAACACATCAAAAAAACTTATATTCCCTAAAGAAGTCGTCGTCTTTTCAATTGTGTAGGTTACTTCTAATAACGGAAACGCCAATACAATAAACATTAAGCAAAAAAACAAAGCAAAAATAACTTCATTCATCCATTTAAATTCTTTAATTTTTTTCATACATTTCTCCTATTAAAAAATCTCTACAAACGTAGAGATTCATTTCATAAAAGAAAATAATTCCTACGCTAGCATTACCTAGATCAGGTTCAATGGTCAAGTGAGTATCACACTTATCTCAGCCGGTTCTCCAGCACCCATGGTTAATATAAACTCAATGAGCTATTATTTCAATTAGAAAATTCTTCAAATTCGAAATTGGAACTTAAAAATTTTGTTGCCTTATAAGTTTTTTGTTAAAGAATATGTAAACTAACATAAAAATTATTTATTTGTTTTTTATAACAACACATCAATTATAAATTAAATTTCTAAATGTTTTTAATTATTCCTATACTATAATAATTATTTTATTGCTAAAATATATTTCATAAAAAGGGGGACAAAATATGACATGGACTTGGGACTATATTACTTTGGTTTATATAGCTATTATGGTAATTTTTATCATTATTGGTCTTGTTAAAGGATTTACAAGCGGCATAATCGCATTGTTTGGAACTACTGTTGCATTCTTTGCTGCATTTTTACTTGCAAAACCTATTGGAAATGCGATTTATACATCGTCTGGCGCATCATTAACTCAAACAATTTATGATGCAATCGTGCAAAAGGTTCCGGCATTAGCTGAACCAATTGGAGATAGTATTGAAGCAGCTATTCCTGGTTATTTAGGAGAATTAGGCGTACCTGAAGCTTTAAGAGGGATGCTTACACCATTAATTATTAAAATGATTCCTGAAGGAACATCCGATATTGTTTTAGGAACATATATTTCTGAAACATTATCTAATTTAGTATTTATTGTCGGTACGTTCTTGGTTGTCTTTATTGTTCTTTTAATTCTTGTGTTTGTTTTAAAGCACATATTAAAGAAGCTTAAAGAAATCAAAATTATAAAATGGGCCGATAAGCTACTTGGCGTAATCGCTTACGGCGTTGTTGGAATACTTATTATTTCAGTAGTTTCTTATTCTTTAACTTTTGTTGTAAGTATGAATAATAGCGTTAGCGACTGGCTAATTGCTCAACTTCATCTTGCTGATGATACCATCATGACTCCATCAAAATGGATATACGAATACAATTTACTACAAAGATTATTTAACGCTTATCTATAAAAATAATGACTCTTTACTAGGGATATTGAATTTCATGAAACAAAAATCGAAACTATTTAGTTTCGATTTTTTCTACTTTTTTTGTCAATATATTTACTAAGCAACCACATAACCGTATAAATATTGCGCCAATAGAATTGCCGATTGTACATATTAATATAGATAAAAAACTCTCTAAAGGATATTTAAATAAATATAAAGAATTACCTAAATAATACATATTAGCAATACAGTGAGGAAAACCACAAACAACAAATACAGCTACGCACAATATTAAACCAATTACTTTTGTTACACCATGTTCTGCTTTCTTAAAAACTTCGACTCCAAAATAAACTAACATTCCACAAAATATCCCGCCAATCAAAATTTTAAACCATTCACTACCTATATCGTTTATAAGACATAATTTTGATTCAGAAGTGTTATTTATAATTGTTTGATAATCTGAATTTGGTACAATCAAAGAAGCTAATAAACCTGCACCAGCAGCTCCAATAAAATTACCAACAAACATAACAAATAAATCCAAAACAAATAAAGGTTTATTCTCAAATATTTTACCTATTTGTCCTGTATATAACTTGAATCCAAAAATACAAACTAAAAGTAATCCACAAGAAAATAATATAGAACCAAGAATTGAGGAACCATAATAAACACAAGCGGTATAGGCTGCCGATCCAAAACCAATTGATAATCCAGCTAAAATTCCTAAAATTAATATTTTTAATTCCTTTTTTAGTACCATAATTATCACCTCATAATTTATAAATTACTGATTATCATTTTACCATTAGATTAAAATAAATAGAAATCAATTTAAAAACCGCAGCCAATCTCACTTCTTTTTTATAAATCACTGCCTTTGATAAATTTATTTAAATATTCAAGCCATTGTTCTTGATGATTTTCTATAAAGAAATGTGTTAAAAAATCAACCATGATTTGATATCTTTTTTGCGATTCTTTTTTACCTTCATTTGTTAACATAAACTTTTTAACTAATAAAAGTTTTTCAAAAAAATGATTAACACAGGTAGATTTATTTTTATTCTGATAAGTTTCTTTTGATTGGTTAATCAATGGATATAAACAGGGATCAAAAAAAAGACGACCAAGCGAATTATTATATTCAATAGTTCGAACAATTCCAATACTACCAATTGCGTCACACATATCAGCGTCAGAAACAATTTTACCTTCAATTGTCTTACATCTTATTCCGTCAAGACAATTTGAATATCCCATAGTTTGAATTATTTCAATAACAGCATCTTGAACATCTTTAGAAATATAATATTTATTTAAAAAATAATGGGTATTGGCAAGGGATTTTGCTTTTTCGAATCCAACCAATTTATAATCGTCGCAGTCATGTAATAAACTTGCAAGAGAAACAATGTCTATATTGCATTTTTCTTTTTTAGCAAAATCTATAGCTAAAGAATATACTCTCATAGTATGTTCAATTCCATGCCCTGTTTTATCACAAGAATAAAATTCAGTTAAATCTTTAATTAAGTTGTCTAGATTCATTTTTATCCACCAATTCAAAGGTAATACGTTCATTATCAAAAGGCATATCAACATAACATAAACCAGTTCTAACAAAGCCATATTTGTCCATCAAATGAAGCATAGTTGCATTATTTCTATGCGTATCAATGCGAATATGATGATTAAAACTTTTTGCATACTCTAACACTACTCCAAATAGATCACGGATTTTTCCGTTACTAGCTAGAGAATGAATCGTTATATAAGGAGAATCATCAATCCGCTTTCCAATTATATGTTTATAAGGTTCATCTTCCCCAAAAACCAGTGCAAAAGCCCCACAAATTTTATTTTCAAACTCGACAACATAAAGAATTCCTAATTGTATATCTTCAAGCAGAAATTTTTTAGAAGGATGAAAAGTGCTCCACTGAGTTGGGTTATTATTACTGATCATTATTTGACGAGCGAATTCAAAAACCTCGTTTAGTTTTTCTATATCGTCTTTTTTTGCTGTTCTAATAGAAATTAATTCGTTCATAATGTTAATAAATATAATAAACCAAACTACGAATAAACACTACAAACAAGCAAAAATTAATTCATAGCATTTTAAGATTTATATAAGACACAAAAATAAGTTTATAAAGTTATTATTGCGTACTATTAATTTCCTGTTTCTTTGCTTACGCTCTCTTTCTTTTGTTTATTTGAATCCTTTCCTTTAATTACGTTGATAATCTTTGAAATCAAAATAAAAGAAGCAAAAATTAACGAAACCGAATTAGCAATAAGCATTGGTAAATCAACAATATAAATTGAATAAGTTAACCAGCATATTATTCCAAAAACAAATATGATATACATTTGTAAAGAAATACTTCTAGTATCTTTAGTTCTAATAATACTAATGATTTGAGGAATAAACGAAACAGTCGAAGAAGTAGCAGCAATATAACCAACAATCTTAAAAAATAAATCCATAAATTTACCTTCCTACAGACAATAGTATAAATTAATTTTTTATTTTTTATTAACAAAGAATAAGAAAATCAAATAATTAACATTTTTTTAATATTTATAACATTACTCATTGTTTTAAAACTTCTTCAAGCAATTTAATTTGTGCTTCCTCATCCCCGGCTTCCATCATAATTGCGTAATATGATTTCTCTTTTCCAAGCAACCCTTTAATTGCCTTTTCAAATGCTTTTTTACCATGTTTTTGTATAAATATTGCACTAGCTTTTGCGTTTCCAGGTTTCAGACATTTAACTTTCCCTTTCTCCTTAAGATCACCCTTAAGTTCATAAACTTCGATTTCGTCACCTAAATCCTTATCAATAAATTTCTTACCGTAGTACTCTCTATCTTTTTGATTTCCAGCGACAAATTTATCAATGTAGACAATTCTTTTCTTTTGCTTTCCATCACTATCAACGTAGTCTTCTTCTCTTGGCTCTTTCTTATAGAAACCATAAGCGTATTTTCTACATTCGTGCATGAATTCTTTCCGGCCGACTATGTTCTTTTTCTTAAGAGCCAAGTCCACCATAGGATCTGCTTTGGCCATCTCTTTGAATTCTTCAGGAGTCAAAGCATAGAATTGAGCGATTGTTTCAAACTTGTATCCTGTTCTAACGCAATGGCAGATAAAGGTAAGTTCCTCAGGATAGGTTCCGTCCTTTTGCCACTTATTTAGTAATTCTTGATAAGTCATAACCAGCATCTCCTTTCCTATGTGCGTCAGGCGTAGTACTTTCTTTATTAACTACGGATTTCCGCAAGAAAAAAGACGGCGTCTGCCGTCCTTAATCCTAGGCCTTGGAGCCAGTTATTCCATCTTACTCAAAATCTATCAAATTATTCTTAATCTGTAAACCATATTTTTTCGATAGAATCGGAACTTTTACATAGTAACTTCTGAACTTTTCTGACAGAGTTTTATGTAGTTCTGATATCGGAATAAATACCTTACACTAGATATAACTTAGATTATATAAAGTATTAAAATTGATGAAAAATTTTTATTTAATTTATTTTGATAATTGCCTTACTGCTTAAATTGAGTTGATAGAAATGAGCATCACCTAAAGTTGGATATTTAGGTAAGTAATTTAAGAAATAAAGGTAACCTGCGTTAGAAATAGATAAGCTTGTTCCATAATAAGTACTGTTGGAACCGGCTAATAATTCTTGAGTCCCATCACCTGAAGCAGTTTTACTTACACGATAGAACCCAGCATCACTCACCGCTGAAACGGCGTAAGAATAATAATAAACATAGTTGCCATTCAATAAGAGTTCGCTTGGATTTGTTTTGGAACTTGCTAATTTTGTTCCTTCGCCTAATGATGTGAAATCAGTTCTTCTAACAGAATTGTCGATTGTTCCGTTGTAAATATAGAAGATATTGTTTCCATCAAAAGCAAACTGCTTAACATTTTTAATGTTATTAGAGAGTCTTGTGCTTTCTAAGCCTTCACTTGTAGATGTGATATCACTTAAAGTGATGTATTCGATATAGCCGTTATCTTGGCCAGTATCACAGTTAACAAAGTATAGCTTGCCATCTTTGATTGTGAGGTTCTTTGCGCCATTAACTTCAGAGAATTTAATGTACTCACTTCCATCAAGTCTCATTCTAGACAAACCGCCAGCAGTTCCTGCCCAGTTGTAATGTGTAGCATAGAGATAAGTTCCATCACTTGCCATGTTTCTCACGTCATTAGAACTGATCTTTTCAGCTTCGCCACCACTGGTTAAATTAACTGCATATAAGTCATTATTTGTGAGCATAGTGACTTGGTTAAAATACATAATGCCATCGTAGACAAAGAAGTCTTGAACTTTGTTTGTTGTTAATTGCGAACTTCTCTTTGATGATTCATCATAAACATAAAGTGTTTTGCCAGCATACATATTTAAGTAATAAGTCTTTGTTCCAAGAGAGACTGTTTGACCACCAGTATTGAGAGGTGTGCTTTCTGGAGCAACAAAGCCATTTAATAAATCTGTTTTAGCGTGAGTTGAGACATTGTAACGATAAAGGTGCAAATCTGTTGAATCGACATAAACTAAAGATGTAGATGATTCAACATCAAATCCATTAACTCCATCGTTTGCTAATAATTGTTCTGGATTACCACCACTGGTTGAAATTCTCCAAATACCTTTTACAGAGTCGTCAACATAGGAGAATAAATCTGTGTAATTGTAATATAAATAACCATTCTTAACAGTTAAAAACTCGCCAGCAGCATTTGTTAATTTTGTTGGTTCTGTAGCAGAGCTTGATAAATCAAGATACCCAATATAATCGTTAACTAATCCATTAACTGTGCAATATAATCTATTGCTATTAATTGTGAATTCATGAACCTTTTCTTCCATTACTAAAGATGTAGCGTTTGTTGAAAGGTTCATTTTGTAAACATAATTATGGTCGTTACCGTTTGTGAAATAGAGATTATCACCATAAATAGCGAGGTTGTCACTCTTTCCTTCAAACACTTTTGTAACCACCGGTTCATTGTTTGAATCGGTAGCATCAACCTTATAGATGCCGGACTTTGCAGCTTTTAATGCGTTGCTTGAATAGTAGTAAACATTGTCATTATATTTAACAAAGTCATCAATGTTACTGTCAGTGTATAGAACGCTTGTAGATCCACCATTTACTTGTTTGACAGAATTCAAGAAAGTTGAACCAGCAATAAATAAGGCCGAAGAACTATTGTATTTGTTGAATTCTTTTGGCGAAGAATAATCAATTAGAGACAATTCTCCAGAACTCAAAGAATACAAATAAGAGTTATGCAATCCATTAGCAAAATAAATAGTTCCATCACTTGCTACGAATACTGGCATATCTTTCTTTTGAGCCTTAATTGTTAATGTCGCTGTTAATGTTTCAGTATTGTAGTTTTTGTTTGCTAAGACACATGTATAAGTATAAGTTCCGACCTCAATTGCACTGGTTACGGTTACATTATTGGAATCTTTGACAGTTTCAGTTTTTGTAGTTCCTTGAGGCAGAACACTTACTAATTGGATGTCATTGATGTGCTCTGCACCATCATATTTAACTGACTTACTTTCATATGTGTATCCAGTTAATGTGGCTTTATTAATGGTTAAAGTTGCAGATAAGGTTTTATCGTTATATCCCTCTTTAACCAATTTAGCTGTAGCAGCATAAGAACCAGCGTCGGTATATTCTTGTCTACCTGTATAGGTAATTGTCGTATTTTCAGGAGCTCCGCTCACTTCAGCAAGAATGTGAGGGTTTCCATCGTAGGTATAAGTTGCACTTTCAAAAGAAACACCTGTAAAGTCTTGTTTGGCAGGATCTGTACCGCCTCCAGGTTCAGTGCTTCCTCCAGGTTCACTTCCACCACCAGATGGAGTATTGGAACCACCTCCACCTCCGCAAGCAGATAAGAATAGCCCTAATAAAGCAGGGACTAAAAACAATAATTTCTTCTTCACTTATCTTTCCTCCTTAGAATGCATCCGCATAATCAGTGCGAATATTATGAATAAGAACAAACGGGAATGAAACCATGCCAAGAGCAGCAGATAAGCCAATGGCAAATAATAATGCAAATACACCGATTAAGAATCCAAGTACTGCAAATAGTATTTTCATAGCGATTAGCCATGCAAAACCCTCTATATCCCAACTAAATATGAGTCCAGGGAATTTAATGGATAAGCCTGCACACCATACAAAAACTTCTCCAATATATGAACCAGAAATAATGCAATAAAGCATTGAGAAGATTCCATATCCAGCAAGAATCGATAATAAGACAGAAACCGCTGGATGAATTGCTTCTTTGGCTGCAGGAGCTAATAAAAGACTTAATAAAGTGATAATAAAAGCAACTACGCCACCAGCAATGCCCCATCCAAAAGATAACTTTTTTGAACGTGATGCTCTAGCAGCTTTTGCTCTTGCAGCAGCAGCCGCTCTTTCTTTTTTAACTTCTTCTAAACATGCTTTGTGGTAATAAGTCTGACCAACTGAAACTGTTCTAGTGGTTCTTCCGTGTCTTTCTCTCTTAGTGACATCTTCAGAAACTAATTCATTTTCAGGAATGTCTTTGCCACATCTAGCACACACGTGTATCTCATTTTGATGAATAATGACTGTTTCTTTGATAACAGGCACTTCTTTCACTACTGGTTCAACAACTGTTTCTTCTTTTGGTGCTTCTTCCTCATCTTCACTTAAAAGATAATCTAAAGAACAACCAAATAATTTAGCTAGTTCTCTAACAGTAGCTAAGTCAGGTTCGTTTTCGTCCTTCTCCCATTTACTAATTGTTTGGAAAGTGACATGTAATTGATCCGCGAGATCTTTTTGAGTTAATCCTTTTTCAGTTCTTAACTTCTTAATTTTTTGTCCGATTGTCATAAGCGGATACCTCCTTCCCTAACATACTCACCGTTTCGGCGAATTTTTTAAATAACTGAGTTGGCGAATTGATTCGCGTAAACATAGAATTTTGACATTTATTAACAAAGTTAATAATTTTTAATAAATTGTCTAATTTTTTTTAAACCTACTCTTTAATTATATAAAAGATTAAATAATTATTACAAACACTCTTAGAGTGACCTTTCAATTATAAACGGCATTAATTGAATCTATTTCTAACTTCTTCTCTATGCTTTTTCAGTTCTTCCAAAGAAGCTACGAGAGGAAGAAGCATTTGATATACAGCTTTTATTTGAGATGGATTTAATTCGGTATCACCTAATTCGCGATAATAATCTTTGAAGCTTCTAACAGTGAAAGCATAATCAGATTCAATACCCCACCCATCTTCTAAATCAGCAAAAATAACTATGTTATCTACCTGATAATTATTATGTAGTTTTCTTTTAAGCACAGCACAGTGTCCTTCGTTTTGTTTTACTGGGTTCTTATGTTGCCTATCACTCATGTAAGGATCATCGTATTCTTGAAGCCAATATTCAGATTCATCATTTCCACTGATATGGCCTACCCAGTTCTTGGTTTCAATGCAGAAGATCCCTTTGCGTGAAATTAAAATACAGTCTATTTCAGTTTTATGACCATTTCGGAGTGGCAAAAGAATGTTTGCTAACAAATACTCATCTTCTCTTAAAAGAGGTCTTAAATGATAGTTTACGAGCTTTTCTCCCCACATTCCTGCTCTTTCGTTTGCAGGAGTAAAGAAAGGTATGCGCTCCCCACCACCAACTTGAGTACCTCCTCCATCTCTATAATCACCGCAATCATGGCTTACGCTTGATGCAATTGCGACAATTATGATAATGAGGATTACTACAGCAACTATAACTAAAGCAATCCACCACATTTTTTGTTAATTAATTGCCTAAATCCCCGAAGACCACAAATGGATCTGTCGATTGTTTAATTAAAACATGTCCTAATTCGATATCTAAGAAGCTGTCTATGATTTCGGTCACTTCTTCCTCAACATCAGTTTCATCTATCAAATCAATATCTTCGTTGAATGCAACCAACTCAACATCAGCAGTATTTTCGGAAGCTAAAGTTGGAATAACCCTAACTATTGAAATACAGTCTTTGCCTTTTCCGTTTTTAGAAACGATATTTTTAAGAGCTAATTGAAGACCATCAAAATCGGTTCCTTCTAATTCACTAAACTCATCATGTTTAACATAAATAGTCGTTTTGACTAATCTTAGTTTTTTCATAAGACCTCACAATTATTATTTCTTTTCTCTTTCAAAGGTAATGATAAGTTCGGCTTTAAAATTCATCCAATAAGTGTTTGAAATGACTTTCCAACCTTCCTTAGCATATTTGTTCATTTGAATTTCGGCATCTTTAGCGTTTTTTGCCTCGACAACTTTGTATTCGTACATGAAGCATCAACCTTCTTTGAGTATTATTTTATAATAAAACCCACCAGATTTCAAATGGTAGGTTCTTATATACTTCTGAATTGTTCTGCTATCTAATTGGTAATGGTTGGTATTCCTTACACTTTAGATAACTTATCTTATATTCAGTGTTTTTGTTTGCTGTATCTATCCTTTTTTGCTCTTCTCAAATGATTCATCAAGAAGTTTGGAGTAATCCAATAATAATGCTTCAAATCGTTTGAGTCATTATGCGCATTTACTATTTTGGCGTATTTCAGCCAGGAGCCTTTGTGAGGATCTTTTGAGCGATTTTTGATTGTGTGAAGTAGCTCATGTATGCACACTTCTTTGAAATCGTGTTCAAAACTATCAGGATAATAATTTAGATAAATAGAAAGAGCAATTGTACATTCTGCCTTAACAGAATCTTCTTCGGTTTCACACCACCCAGATTCTATAAAGTTCCAACAATGCTTGAAGTATATGTTTTTTGAGATCGGAATATTTAAAGTTTTCACATATTCGATGGATTCAAGAATCCATTTCTTTTCATCTTTTGATAGTCCTCTACTAAAAATATATTTTTCTTCCATTTATTGTTTATCGACTTTTTCAAAAACTTTGAAATAAGCATCTAGCTTTTCTAGGATCTTGTTCTCCGTTTCTTCAAATGAATCAGATATATCTATTGAATCGGTAGAGATAGTTTGAGCACTATCGCTTCCCATTTTATGCGTTTTAGCAGTAGGAATTGATTCATTCAAATCACTTCTAATGGCCTCCATAAAGTTTCTAGCTTCTTGAGGATCTGGTTTATAACTAGTGTTTTTCCAAGACCAATGTTCTCCGTCTTTATCTCCCCAATGGTAAGTAACATGAGAATAAACGGTAATTTCCTTAGAGTATTTCCTAATTACAAATTCCACTAAAGGATAAGCGAAACATTTATATTTTTCTGAAACAGCCTTATAGAATTTAGGATTTTGAGGATGGTAATAAAATGCTACGCTTACCAGTCTTCCCTGATATTGCCATGTTTCAAAGTGATATTTATCTTTTGGGAATTGGAATTTTTCATTAATTACTTTTGAAAAGTAAGTTTGGTAATTAATATAATCCCATTCTTTCATTGGTTTTTTTGAAACAATATGTAAATCATCATAGATCTTTAAAACATGTTCTTTGTAAGAAGAAAGCACTTCTGATTTTACCGTTGGCATTTCAGAAAAAAATTCATGAATTTCATCAATATCGATTACTCTCCATCTATCGTTTTCTGCATAATCTGCATCACCCTTAATAATTTCTTCGTGATCCTGTTCTGTTAAATATCCAGCCTTATAGAAAACCTTTCTTCTTCTGCTTATATAATCAGGTTCTTTTTTATTCCATTTGGATAACTCATCAGCATATTTTTTTAATTGACTACTATGAGCTGATGATGTCGTTTTATCTTCGATAACTATCACATAATGAGATGATTCAACCAAGTTTTCAGAAGTCCAAAAATCAACAATTATGTCCATGTTGTGTTCTTGTTGAATTATTTGAACCTTCTTAATTTCACCACACTTAAAATTAAAGCCGATGATTAGATTAATAAACTTGTATGAGTACTCACTAATGCCAGGTTCATTGCAGTTTGCTATAAACCAGCTTAAAAAAGCATCTTGGCTTAACTCTTTTGTGGCGAATTCAAAGATATTTCTCATACTACTATTTTTGGATTAAATCATAGGCGACAAAATTAGAATGTCTAATTTTATTTTGAGCCCAGTTTTCGGCGTAATGTCTGTCGCCCTGAATTGTTTCTTTATAGGCGGCAATGCCTGAGCGCTTTGCACTGTCGTTTAAATAATATTTAATTTCCCATTTCATGTTGATTATCCCTCCACAAGAATTCTTGCTATTTCTTTTAAAGCGGTTTCTCTATCAACATCTTCTCTAACTACACCGCCGCACTCTGGTGGTTCAATATAATCAACAACTTTTAAAATCTTTTTAGCGTCAGTTTTCTCACCAGCATTCATTAAAAGAATAGTTGATTCTATTTTATAAAAACCGAATTCTTCCATTTTCTCAAAATAAAATTCGAGATTGCTTACTAATTCTTCATCATCAAATTTAAACATATTTCTTTAGTATCCTTTCTGCTTCTTTTTTGGCTCTTTCAATCAATGATTGAGGTGACACAATTGTCACACACTCACTGTATTGCATATACCAGTAGAATAACGCGCTCTCGTTACATCTAATACTAGCATATAATTTGTCTTCTTTCTTATAAACTTTCGCATTCTTTCCAAACCAATCGACAACGAACTGTACATAATTTGGATTCTCAATTATGAATGTCGCATCAACAACCTTGCCATCAAGAAGGTAGATGTTATTGTTTAGATACTTAGCAATATCGAAGTCTTTGATTCCTTCCAGCGATTCAATAGGCTTAATAGGCCATTCTTCTTCAATTTTAGGATTGATCATGTAGTCGATTCTAAACCAGGTAATAGCGCGATATTTTTCTCTGTAATTGCAAATTAGAAAATATCGACCGTTGTTATTCACTGAGTAATATGGAGAAACTATATATCGATATCCATCCATTCTAGTGTATGGCTTTCCTGATTCATCGAATGTTAAATATTGGAAAGAGATCCTTTTGCCACGTCTTTTGGCTTCTTCAATTAGTTCCAATGTGTAAAATAATTCCTTGTTTTCAGAACGATTAACTTCGTTACTTTTGAAAATATAGTTATAGTCTTTCCTTTGATATCTGCTCAAACAAGAATTCAGTTTTTTCGATAACTCAGCAGCCTGTTTCCCATTTAAAGATTTAGAAGAAAACAAAGCATCTACAATAAAACGGATCTCACTATTATCGAATTCACGTGACAACAATGCATATCCACCTCTAGGAGACTTGTTTATGTCGTAATCAAGTTCTTGTAAGAGAGAGATTGAAAACGCTACTGATTTACGTTCTAATTCAATTCCGTACAATTCATCAACTTTATCTATGATATCTTGCTGTGTTAAAAAATGGTCTTCATCGGAATACTCTTGTAAAACCTTAAGAATCAGCAAGATTGATGCTTTCTTATTCTCGATCATCCTCATAATTATAACTCCATATTAAAGACACTATAATCGTGAATTTCAAATTTATATGGCCAAGCATTGATTTCTTCTTTAGCTTTTTTCCAGATTTCCTTAGCCTTTTCTAAATTAGGTTTAACACCAAAACCTTCAATATAAAATCTGATTAATAAAGCGCAACTTGAATCATATGATGCTCTTTCTTGAAGAGCCATATGCAAATACTCCATAGCCTTAAGCGGATAGAGATTATGTCTATAATGATAGTAGGCAAGGAAGTAAAAGCTTGTCAGATAGTGAGTTTGCCATGCTGATTCAACTGGACGTGTAAAATACTTTCTTTCCAGCTCTTCAATATCTACTATCTCATCTCTCCTAATAGCTTCTTTTAAATAATCACAAATTGCAATATATGTGTATTCAGGAACTTCAGCCATTATCTTTAATAAGTCTTCTTGTGATGGGTTGCCAGTTTCCCTATTCCTCGGGTATTTTATTTTCTTAGGATCGTACCACATAATATATAAGCCTCCTTATGTAGTTTGAATAATGTCCTTGCATAATCCATATGACAAACCTTCTTTGATTGACTCAAAAAATACAGTGATAATTGGTTCTTCAGGTCCTCTGTACAAATCATAGGTAAAATCATGAATAATCTCGTTTTTTCTACCATATGCAACGGCCCTAAAAGTTATTTTTTCTTTTGTCACCACCACATTCGATACTTCAAACACATATGATATTGCGTCTGGTTTATCACAATCGTCCTCATCGATTATTTTCATTCCATCTTTGAGATCTTTAGCAAAGATGTCCGCGTTGTATTGTATTTTCTTTAAGTCTTCAATACTCATAGCGTTTCTCCATTAATAATTTGGAAGAGTTCTCATTATGCTTCTAATTTTTTCAGCCTTCTTAAGAACTCTTTTCTTATGGCATTCTTCAGGATTATAAAATTCGAACAACAAACACTCATAGGCATAACGATTTCTTTCTTTTAGTCCCTTTTTTATCCAATACAAAAGATGGTTTTGGTGTGAATTAAAAAAGTCTTTAGCGAACCAGAAAAGATTAATCGCTAACTCTGTAATATTCATCTCAAATTCTCTAGAAAGATATGATATTGCCTTGATAAGCGCGTTTAATTCACCGATTGTAATATCGTCATCGCGGAACACGTGGTTTATAATTGTTTTTATTCCTTTGTATTTAAATACATATCCATTATCATCACGCCTTTTGTAGAAAGAAATGGTCTTATTTAAACCCCATCTTTCTGTCATCTTATCTAAAAGATCGACTATACTGCCGAGATCTGACTGACATATTCTTTCAATATACAAGCTACATTTAGAACAGTATTCGTAGTTATAACCCTTATTTTTATTTCTTTTTTTGCAATTCCAACATTTCATACAATGCCTCTCCACACTTAAAGAATACAATAATTAATGTCCGTTTTTTCGTACATTGATATTATCTTTTTCCCATGCTTCAAGATCTTCAATTTGAATTATATTGCATGCAATATTATCGTTTGTTCTATAGGTAAGGCTGTTGTTACTGAATCTTTTGATTTAACTAATTGCAAATATATTATTCACGCTGTTGGTCCTATTTATGTTAACGGAAAACATGACGAAGAAAAAAATCTTACAAGCGCATATAATTCTTCTTTTAAAATCCTTACCGAAAAAGGCGGGCATTCTATCGCTTTTCCTTTATTAAGTGGAGAATTTAGTTATCCATTAAAAGATTGTTATGAAGTGGCATATAAAACAATTCTAAAATATACAAAAGAACATTTAAACGACAAAGTTTATTTAGTTATGTACAAAAATTTTCCAGAAACTATTGATGATGGTTTTCAAGAGAAATTAACCAATTTCGTTACATCTAATTATCGTTCAAGTATTAATCGCGAAGTTGTTGAACCAGCCAAGAACAATTCTTCTTTTGTCAAACTGTTAAATAAGTATCAAAAGAAGATTAGTAATGAAGAATTAGCTTTTAATTCGGATTTAACCCTTAATTATATAAATAAATTAAAAACAGATAGTACTTTAATTCCACCAAAACCTATCGTTTTTGCTTTAGCAATTGCTTTAAAGTTAAATGAAAATGAATTAGATAAATTTTTAAAAGAATTGAATTATTCTTTCGGATCTAATCAATTATTAGACCTTATTGTTTCTTATTACATTCAAAACGAATTGTACGATATATACAAATTAAATAACGCATTATTCAATTATAATTTATCTATAATAAAAGAATAGGACGAAAATAATAGGGTCAAAATGCCCTAATTTTTTTGCATAAAATCGGTATATTTTACCGATTTAATCGACATAATATAATTCAGGAAAATTTTACTTAATTTTACTTTACTTTTTTTAAAAAACATATAAAATGTATTTTGGTTAAAAAAAGGAGAATTAATAAATTATGAGATTTACTTTACCAAGAGACGTTTATTATGGTTCAGGTTGTTTATCTGAATTAAAGAATTTGAAAGGCAAAAAAGCCATTGTTGTTTGTGGTGGACATGCCATGAAAGCTAGTGGATTTTTAGATAAAACCATTAACAATTTAAAAGAAGCAGGATTAGAAGTTACCACATTTGAAGGTGTTGAACCAGATCCAAGCGTTGAAACTGTTTTAGCTGGTGCTAAAGCCATGCAAGAATTCCAACCAGATTGGATCGTTGCTATTGGCGGAGGCTCCCCAATCGATGCTGCTAAAGCTATGTGGGCATTTTATGAGTACCCATCAACAACTTTTGAAGATCTTTGCATCCCATTTAATTTCCCAAAATTAAGAACAAAAGCAAGATTCGTTGCTATTCCTTCAACAAGCGGAACTGCAACTGAAGTTACATCATTTGCTGTTATTACTGATTACCACAAAGGTATTAAATATCCTTTAGCTGATTTTGAAATTACTCCAGATGTTGCTATTGTTGATCCAGACATCGTTCGTGGATTACCACAAAAGCAAGTTGCTTATACCGGTATGGACGCATTAACACACGCTATTGAATCCTATGTTGGTACAATTGCTACTCCATTCACAGAGGGATTATCATTAGAAGCCATCCAAATGGTTAATTCTAATATTTATGATTCTTACTTAGATGCCAACGGAAACGGCAGAGAACAAATGCACTATGCACAATGCTTAGCTGGTATGGCTTTCTCAAATGCTTTACTTGGTATTTGCCACTCAATGGCTCACAAGACAGGTGCTGCTTTCTCAACAGGACATATTCCACACGGATGCGCAAATGCTATGTATCTTCCTCACGTTATTGAATTCAATGCTAATAACAAAACTGCTCTTGAAAGATATGCTCAAATCGCACAAAGATTAGGCATTACCGGAAAAGATGCTCATGAACAAGTTCAAGGCTTAATTAATAGAATTCATGAACTTAACACTTTATTAGGAATTCCACATTCAATGAAAGAATTCGGTGTCAATGAAGAAGAATTTAAGAAGAAATTACCTGAAATTGCTCACAATGCAGTTTTAGATGCTTGTACTGGAACTAATCCAAACCCAATCAATGATGAACAAATGGTCGATTTACTTACACATTGTTACTTTGGAAAAGCTTACAAATTCTAATTAATTTAAATTACTTAAAAAGGCCAAATGATTGGCCTTTTTTTGTTGTTATTTTAATGAATTGAGTTTATTTTTGTATAATTCATTTATATTTTGTGCGTAAGTTAACGTCGAGTCTTCACTAGTGTTAATTAAGAAATCTAATTTAGTATCTTCAGGAATTAAGAAATTAATGCGATCATTTTTAATTCTTTTTTCAATGTCGGCTTTTTTATCTAAGCGATTTATCATTCTTTGTTTTCTTACGTTTTCATCACAAATCAAGAAAAAAGAAATAATGCGAGGATCGTTTAGTTGCATGAATTTTCTTAAACCATTTGGCTCAATGATTAGAACAACATTATCACCAATTGATTTCTTTTCAGTACCATAATAGTTATCGTTATAACAAACATATTCAATAAATTCGTTATTATTAATTTTGTTTTCAAACTCCTCAAGAGATATGAAGTTATAATCAACACCATCAAGCTCACCTACGCGTTTAGCTCTTGTAGTGGTAGTTACAAATTTAACATATCCAAAATTATAACAAAGACTTTTGCATATTTCAGATTTTCCACTAGCACTCGCTCCACATAAAATAATCATATTTATATATTAAATGATTAGTTTCTACTTTTCATTAAGAAATATGAAAGTTTTAGCGATTTATACGGAGAAATTTGTTTTTTGCAATTTCATATCTTATAATTTTAAAGCAAGGAGGTTTTATATGGAAAAATCATATATTGGTGTCGATGTTGGTGGCATGTCTATTAAGGGCGGAATAGTGACTTTTGATGGGAAAATACTATATAAGTCTACAAAAAAGACCGATGCAAAGTTAGGTATGGGTACTTTTCTAAAAGATATCAAAAATCTTATACTTGATTTATTAGAGAATGCTAAATCATTAAAAACCTCGGTAAAGGCCATTGGCTTTGGAATTCCTGGTGTTGTAAATACCGAAAAAGGAACAATTGATTTTGCTACAAATTTATATATGGAGAATGTTCCTTTAGCTGAATATTTAAAGGATTTACATTTACCAGTTTATTTATCAAATGATGCAAATGTTGCTTGTTTAGGTGAAGCAAAATTTGGAGCTGCTAAAGGGTTTAAGAATGTTATTTTATTAACTTTAGGTACTGGAATTGGCGGTGGTTTAATTCTTGATGGAAAATTATATGAAGGAAACGAAGGAAAAGGAGCTGAACTTGGTCATGCTACAATTGTTGTTGACGGAATTTCGTGCAGCTGCGGTCGAAAAGGCTGCTTTGAACGTTATGCAAGTGCTTCTGCTTTATTAAAATATACTAAGGAAGAAATGTTAAATAACAAACAATCTTTAATGTGGGATTTCGCTAAAGGTGATATCGAAAATGTAGATGGTTTAACTTCGTTTGAATGTGCCAAAAAAGGCGATATGAGTGCAAATTTTGTTGTTGATAAATATATTAAGTATCTTGGCGAAGGTGTTTTAAATTATTGCAATATTTTTAGACCAGAAATAATTTTGTTAGGTGGTGGAGTTTCCAATCAAGGTTCTTATTTGATTGATAAAGTAACTGCTTATTGTGCAAGTAGAAATTATGGATATAAAGGCACGCCAAAAGTAATAATTGAGTGTGCATCATTAAAAAATGATGCCGGAATAGTTGGTGCTGCAGCTTTAGCTATGGAAAGAGAAGGAAATTAATGAAGGGCACAATAATTGGAGATGTTTCAGGAAGTAAATACGAGTTTCATAATATAAGTGATGAGCATTTTAAAAATTTTATAGATGAACGGGATTGTAGATTTACAGATGACACAGTTTTAACGGTTGCTGTCATGAAGTATCTATTAGACATTCATTTTAATAAAATTGCCGGAACATTTGTTGAATATTTAAAAATTTTCACAATTAATTATCCTCATAGAGGTTATGGACATCATTATAATTCTTGGGTTCATTTTGATAATGTTGAGCCTTATAATTCATATGGTAATGGCTCGGCCATGCGTGTTGGAGCTTGTGCATATTTTTCAGAGTATCTTGGTGAATGTAGGAAAATTGCTAAAGAAGTTACTGCAGTTACACATGATCATCCAGAAGGAATTAAGGGTGCTTTAGCTACTGTAGATGCAATTTTCTATGCTCGACATGGGGAATCTAAAGAGTTCATTTTAAATCAGATAAACAAAGATTATGGATATCTTTATGACGATTCTTGTTTATTAGTTAAGCAATTTGGAGTCTCTTGTCAAATTACTATGCCAAAAGTTTTCTATGCTTTCTCTCAAGGTACTTCATATGAAGATTCTGTTAGAAAAGTAATTTCTTATGGTGGCGATAGTGATACTTATGCAGCTATTTTAGGGGGGATTTGCGAGGCTTTTTACAAATCTGACAGAAAATTTATTGATGATACTTTTGAAAATTTATTAAATGTCGGAATTATTGATGCAAGAATTTATAAACTTGTTTCATTATTTTATAAAACTTTTGTGAAATAAAAGAATTAAAAATTAAAAAGGCAGTTATTACTGCCTTTTTAATGTAAATATAAAATTAATTCTTACCTCGTAGCTTTGTCGTACGGTATGCCTTCTGCTTTCGGAGCTTGGCTCTTTTTGCTGGTAAATATTAAAACAATTAAGGTTAAAAGGTATGGCATCATCTTGAAGATATAAGAATAACCATTTAAATTGGATATCGTTGGGAACCATGATTGTAATAAAATTTGTTGAGAAGACAAGAATATAAAAGTTGAGAAGAATAGTGAAACGATAAGAATTCTGATTGGCTTCCGGTTGCCGAATATCATTAAGGCTAAGGCTAAGAAACCATATCCTGCAACTCCGCTTTCAGGAAGATAACTTGATCCACTAAACATTGCGTATTGCATACCACCAAGTCCACCTAATAATCCGGAAATAAATGTACCTAGATACCTCATTTTATTAACGTTGATACCGACACTATCGGCCGCTTGAGGGTTTTCACCACACGATCTTAAACGTAAACCGATCTTTGTTTTGTATAAGAAGAGCGTCATCACTACAAATACAATCATAATAATAGGGGTAGTTAAGAATAAATGTTGTAAAAATAATTCAACAGCCCAATTGGTAGTATCAATAACACCTAAAGATTCAGGAGTAATTTGAGCCCATGTTGGTAAATTAATAGTTGTTGATGGGGTTCCGTTAACAACAATAAGAGACCAACAAATACAAAAACCGATTGCTGGAGGAAGAATATTTAAAGCAGTACCAATAATAGTTTGATTTGCTTTTAGTTTTATGGCTGCAAAAGCTAACAATAATGCATATAATCCAGAAACCGCCATTGCGATTATAAGACTAAGTAATACACATAGTTGAGCTTGCCATAAACCTTCGTATGGGAAAGATAATTTGTTGAAGCCATAAAGTGCCAAGAATCCTGTTGTTGCTCCAACACACATGATACCTTCAAGAGCAATATTAATAATACCGCTTCTTTCGGAAAAGACACCTGCTAACGCAACTATTAATAATGGAAGTGCTAAAACAACGATGCTATTTAAACTTGATAATACATCCATATTATAATGCCTCCCCTCTCTCTAATTTTTGAAGTGATTCAGAAAGATTATGTTTGTAGTCCTTTGTTATCGAATCAACTTGTTCTTTACTGTTATTTTTCATTTCTGCTTTTAGGTTTTTTGCGTAATTGTTAGTAGATTTAATAATGTTGGACATAAACGTTTTTATTGTTTTAGATTTTATGTCTTCAGTAGTAAAGGTTGTTTTAGTTAAAGAATTTTTTTCTTCATCTGGAAGATATATTTTATTAATATCCACCGTAAAGGCCCCTTCTTTTTTAACTTTGCTTAATATACTGGATATATAAAGATTGCTCTTTTCTCTATTAAATTCTACGGCTTCAACTTCTCTATCTCTCTTATCTAATATGGCATCAGCATCAGCATGATATGTAGTATTAATGAACATTATCTTGCTAGTTTCGTAGAACGAATCGAGTTCTTGCGATTTTTTATATTCACTCTTAATTGAATTGATATTATTTTTAGAATATTTTTTTACTGCGATTTTTGTCGATTTTATAAACGAATCAAGTTTTTTGGTTTTAATATCTTCATTATCAAAAGTCATATTATTGTAGAGAGCTTGATCTTCTTTAGGCAAATATAATCTATCGCCTATTACAATAATTTTTCCTTCACTTAAAATTGTTTCTTTGAAGGAATTAAGATAATTTAAACTGTCGTCAGCGTCTCTATTTATTATTTCAGCTTTGTCATTGTTGATACGTTTTAAATCTAATAAAGCTGATTTTTCACCTGATTTTGTAGATAGATCATATGTGCATCCACTTAAGGCTTCATCTATATAGTTATTAGTATTGAATTTATACCTTCCTTTAAACTTTAGATAGACTTTATATTTTTTATCTTGTTGTGAAGTTATAATTCCGGTCCTATAGTTTCTGTTTGTTAAAATCTTTAAAATAATTAATGAAAAAGCACTAAGGTAAATAACTGAACCGATAATTATTGTGACAATTTCAGTTGAATAGTCGTAAACCTGAAGTGTTGCTTGCGCCATCGTAACGGAGTAAATGAACAATGCACTTAAGATACAACCAAGAGGATTTGTGTTGGCAAGAAATGCTACTGATATACCATTAAAACCATCAGCTAATACATTATCAACAACTTTGTATTGGAAAATTCCGCTAAGGTATTGGCATCCGCCAGCTAAACCGGCAATTGCTCCAGAAATAACCATTGCTAGAACAATGTTTTTATTTTTGCTAATACCAGCACATCTTGTGGCATCACGATTGAATCCAACGCCTTTTAGTTCGTATCCTAAATTTGTTTTGTTTAAGACAATAAAAACAATTATTGCAACTACAAAGGCAATCACAATAGACAAAGACAAATAACCTCTAGTATCAAGATGGGGAATGATGCTTCCTTCATGATACGTTCCTAAAGAAATAGTGGAGCCCATCGAATTTGTTGCTTTTAAATCGAACATATTGGTAAAAATTAAATTTGTAATAAATAAACCAATATAATTAAGCATAATCGAACTTATAACTTCATTAACATTGAAATAAGCTTTTAATAATCCAACAATTCCACCCATTAAAGCGCCACCAATAATAGCCATAAATAAACAAACATACCATGGAGCATCTAATCCGTGAGCAAACATTAGGGCAAATAAAGCGCCGATTGTAAATTGGCCACTACAGCCGATATTAAATAAACCACACTTATATGCGACAGAAATTGCTAATCCATTTAGTAATAATATAGATGAACCATATAATAATTTTGGAAAGTTTTGGAATCCGCTTGTTAATAATAAACCAAATCCATTAAATGCATTAGATGGATTGAATATTAAAAGAAGGATAAAACCGAAAAGTAAACCAATAAGAGCGCTAATAACACTGGCTAATAATGGAGAAATTGATGACTTTTTAAAACAGTTTCTCAAGAAATTGTCTGTTTTTACAAAAAACGATTTCATTATTTCTTTACCTCAGAATTTTTTTCTTCTAATTCTTTCTTCTTAAATTCTTTAAGTGAAAGTGATGGTTCTGTATCTCGTTTACCACCAGACATATATAAACTAATTTCTTCGTATTTAGCAGTTTTAGGATCAAAGAAACCGACGATTTCACCTTCATGAATGATTAAAATTCGATCAGCCAAATTAAAAACTTCATCTAATTCTAGTGAAAGTAAAAGAATAGCTTTATTGTTATCTCTTTGTTTAAGTATTTCTTTATGTATATTTTCGATTGCACCAACATCCAAACCTCTTGTAGGTTGAACGGCAATCAGCAAATCTTTATCTCTTTCTATTTCTCTAGCAACAATAACTTTTTGTTGATTGCCACCACTCATAGAACGAATTATGGTTGATGAACCTTGAGATGAACGAATGTCGTAACGATCAATCAATGTATCGCAATAAGATTGAATGTTTTTCTTCCTTAAAAACCCAGCTTTTGAAAATTGGGGTTCTTTATATCTTTCTAGGACCATGTTATACATCATATTGTAATCAAGAACCAATCCGTATTTATGGCGATCTGCAGGAATATGAGATATGCCTTTTAAGTTTCTCTTATTTATTGATAATTTTGTTATATTTTCACCATTTAAAAACACTTCGCCATGACATGTTTTTGCTAATCCTGTAATGCCGAAAACTAATTCGTCTTGTCCGTTGCCATCAATTCCAAGAATTGAGACAATTTCACCTTTTCTAACATCAAAACTAACATCTTTTACAGCCATTTTTTTAGTAACGTCATTTTGGACATATAAATGAGAGACTTTTAAAACTTCTTCTCCTGGGACAACTGAATTTTTTTCAAGAGTGAAATCTACTTTTCTACCAACCATCAATTCAGCCATCTTGGCATTAGATAGATCTTTTGTTACAAAAGTTCCAACGCATTTTCCTTTTTTAAGAATTGTAACTCTATCGGAAATCATTTTAATTTCATCTAATTTATGAGAAATGAAGAAAACGGTTTTACCTTCAGCTTTTAGATTCTTAATTGTATTCATCAAATCAATTATTTCGTTTGGTGTTAAAACAGCAGTTGGTTCGTCAAAAATTAAAACTTCAGATTTTCTATAAAGCATTTTAAGAATTTCGACTCTTTGTTGTTCCCCGACTGTCATATCAATTACTTTTTTATTGATATCGACATTTAATCCGTATTTTTTTTCAAGAGCCAAGACATTTTCTCTACATTCTTTAAGTTTTAACCAACCAATTTTGTTTGTAGTTTCATAACCTAATATAATATTTTGCAAACCAGTAAAGACATCAACAAGCATAAAATGTTGATGAACCATTCCTATTCCGTAATGATTTGCATCGTTTGGGTTTTTAATTTTAATAAGTTTGTCTTTATATTCAATACTGCCTTCATCAGGTTCGTAAAGTCCAAAAAGAACTGACATTAAAGTTGATTTACCAGCTCCGTTTTCTCCAAGTAAAGCGTGAATCTCTCCTTGTCTTAATTCGATAGAAACATCGTCATTAGCGATAATTCCAGGAAAACGTTTTGTGATATGGTTTAATGAAATTATATTATTACTCATTATGTACCTTCCTATAAAAGAATAGGGGACCTTAAAAGGCCCCCTTTAAAAAACTATTTAATATAATTAACTGTAACGTTTGTAAATCCTTGTTTATCAGGATCTTTTGCTTGGTCAACTACATATAAAGAATCAGTGTTTCCAGCAGCATCAGCTGTTTTAACTGAAGTGAATAATGTTTCGTATTCAGCATGTGTTGATTTGGAAAATTTCCAAGATTCAGCACCACCTAATGAGACGCCATCGTTCTTTGCACTATAAGTAACTGATTTACCAGAATAATCAGCTGGTAATGTACCTTTATTATCATACATAGCTTTAAGAGCTAATTCAGTAGAGGCTTTGACACCTTTCATAGCAGAAGTTAACATATATGGTTTATCGGCCTCTTCAAGGGCTAATCCTTGATCTGAATCGACTCCAATTAACTTTTTATTTTTATTTTTAGCAGCTTGTAAGACTGAAGTGTAAATACTTCCGCCACAAGAGAAAACACATTCAACCCCATCAGTGTACCAACCTTCAATAGTGGTAACAAATTCTGGTTTAGCAACGAATGAACCGCTGTAATTATAGTTGACAGCGAATTTACTAGAAGTAGTAGTAACCTCGGTGTAGTGTTGAATACCAGCACAGAAACCTAATCCGTATCTAATAACAGCGCCAACACCAACTCCACCAAAGAACCCTAATTTAACAGTATCAGTTGCCTTTCCTGTGTCATATTCTTTAGCAGTGAAATAACCAGCTAACCAACCAGCTTGAATTTCGTTATAGAATAAGCAAGTAGTATTGGCTGCAGTTTTGCTATCTTCGCCTTTAGCAGGAGTTCCGTCAATGAAAATAAAGTTCATATCTGGGCAAGCTTCTTGCTCGATATAGGCAGCTTCAGCAAATAAGAAACCAGGCATAACAACAACTTTAGCACCAGCTTTATAAGCAGTTTCAATTTGCTCAACACGAGCATTTGTACTGTCTTCAGTTGGTCTTAAGTACTTGTATTGTTTTTCATTGGTTTTTCCAAACTCTTGAACACCTTCCCAAGCAGATTGGTTAAATGACTTATCATCAATATTACCAACATCGGTAATAAGATAAATTAAATTGTCATTAACTGTTCTTCCACCACAAGAAGTAACGATAGCAGCAACGCTTAATAAAGCACCAACCATCAACATTTTTTTCTTCATAATTTTGTCCTCCTATACAAAGAAAAATAAGGTATATTGTCTTCCGTTTTTTGTAAATTTATAAAAATTTTACAAAAATTATTAGATAGTCTCCAGTTACATGGCCCGGAGCTAGAAAGATTGTGACCGTCTTACACAACATATACCTAGTAATTTAATTACTATGAATATTCTAGCAAAAGAGAGATAGAGATATACAACTTTTTTAAAAAAATGTTTCATTTTAATGCTAATTTAATAAAACTTTTCCTCATTTTAATGTTATATTTAAATTATGGAAATAAATATTTGGTGCATAAAAAGTTTGATTTCTGAACAAAATAGAAAGATGGATGAAGCAATGAGTTTTCTCCATTCTATCGAAACAGAGGCAAATATTACATTTAATATGGTTGATGCAAACCATTTAAATGAAACTAAAGTATCACTTATTTTTGTGGCTTCAGGAGGAAGTGAAAACGCTTTTTTAAGGGAATTTAACAATATAAAACAACCTTATTACATTTTAAGCACACAAAATAACAATTCTTTGGCTGCCAGTTTAGAAATTTTAACTTTTATTCATGAGCACAACGGACAAGGCGAGATTCTTCACGGGACGAGTAAAAATGTTGCAAAACGTCTATTAGAGTTAATTAAGGAGAAAAACAATGGATAGATTAGGAATTTTAGGTGCTCCAAGCGATTGGTTGATTTCTTGTCATGTCGATCCAGAAATGACAAAAAAAGTTTTGGGTATTGAATTAGTTTCTTTAGATATTAAGGAATTAAGCGACTTATATAACGAAAATAAAGATGTAATTTACCCAAAAGGTTTACTTCATGCTTCTTTTGATGAAAACGAGCTTAATAAAGCTTATAGATTATATTTTTCAATTAAAGAATTAGTCAAAAAACATAATTTAAAAGGTTTTACTATTCGTTGTTTCGATTTATTAGGCACTTTACATACAACTGCATGTTTAGGTTTGTCTTTATTAAATGAAGAAGGAATAATTGCTAGTTGTGAAGGCGATGTTCCAGCAATGATTTCGATGTTTTTAGCTAATAAATTGCTTAAAAAACATGGTTTTCAAGCTAATCCTAGTTATATTTTGCAAGATTCAAATGAATTCGTTATTGCTCATTGCACGCTTCCTTTAGATATGTGTAATTCTTATAAATTAGATACACATTTTGAAAGTAATACTGGTGTTGCAATTAAAGGTGAAATGCAAGTCGGACCTGTCACTGTATTTCGTGTTTCTGCTGATTTAAAACAATATATAATTCTTGAAGGCGAAATTGAACAAAATTTAAATCAAACAGATTTATGTAGAACTCAAATAAAGATCAAATTAAATAGCCCAGATAATGTTAGATATTTTTTAAAGAACCCAATTGGTAATCACCATATTATTACTTATGGACACAATAAATCGGTGCTTGATAAATATTTAAAAGATAAAGGTTTACAGGCTGTAAAATATTAAAATCCCTTGCAAAAACCCATTATTTTGTTATAAATTATAGTGTGTAAAGGAAGTATCTTGTATGGCAAAAATTCAAATCAAATACTTAACAAAACCAAACAATGAAGTAATGGAGCATTACAAAAATTGTAATGTAATATATGACGCTAATGTTTTGCGTGTATTTTTAGACGACAAAAATAATTTTGCTCTTATGGTTTATGCCTTTGGAAAGCTTAATGGATTTATTACCTTATCTAATGACGAAACTTCAAGAAAATTATATGTAAAAGACAGTTTATTTATTGATTATGCGTTAATAAAACATGTATCTGATTTTTTAACGAATAAATTTAAGAATTATAAAATTGTATTTGGTAAAGAATTTAAAAACCCTCATCTAATAAATGAATTGAGAAGAAACAAAGCCATTTGTAAAGAGGGTGAATTTATTATTTGTTTGTATTAAATGTTTGTTGGATCGACGTTTTCATCTAATTCTATAAAATCGAATTTTTTCTTATCTTTATAAAAATATAAAATACATGTGTCTTTGTATAGAGAGGACAAATCTTGGTATAATTTTTTGGTTGTTTTTTTCTTTAATCCTTTAAATCCTTCAATAGAATAAATCTTTAATAAATTGGTAATAAATTCTCTTGTCATTGGGTGCATAAAATACCATTTGCTCCTAGTCACAAAAAAATCGTATGGCTTTTCTTTTGCAAATCCCTTTTTTAAATAAACCATACTTGCAGCAATTACATCACAAACATATTCTACTGAGTATTTGTATGGCATCTTTTTAACAACGATATTTCCTAAATATTCATCTTCCCGATATTCAAAATGGTGTGGATTTCTATTTGTGTGATGAACAGCTATTGAGGAATATAAGCCCTCATCAAATCTTTGTCTAAAAACTGGTGAGCCTGTTCCTTTATAATATTTGGCACTTGGAAAAAATTCGCTTGGAGAATATTTTGATAGATCATGCACCAATCCTCTCAAAAAGAAGCCGCATTTGCAGCAGTTTTTGAAAACAAACCACCTATGTGTGTCTATAGTATGTAAGTGTTTTAGTATGTGATATTTCATTTCATGGCCTTTCTTGCAATCGGAATAATTACTTTTAAAATTATTTTATATCTATTTTTAATATCAGTATTAAGGTTTTTGTATTGTTCACGCATTAATTTTATTGTTGCAATTTTAT
Organism: Caryophanales bacterium UBA4855; assembly: GCA_002399785.1. GTDB lineage: Bacteria > Bacillota_I > Bacilli_A > RFN20 > CAG-826 > Onthovivens. Next base: position 25,198 of record DHEH01000008.1, on the reverse strand, counting down.
TATCGAAAATTTCATGAGTGTAATAAATTTTTGATGAATCAAGTAATTGAAAAGTGGTATCAATGAAAAATTTATAAGAGTCTAAATCTAAAACACAAAGATGTTCATTTATTTTTTTATAGAGCGCAACGGATTTATCGCTGAGCTTTTTCCCTTGAACAAATTCGATGTTAAGTAATGAAACTTTCCGGTTATATAAATCGTGCTGATAGAAAAATTGTCCATCAGCATCAATTATGTTTATTTTTTTTTGGTTTTCAAACAACAATCCAAATAAAGAATTTTCAGGAACATATTTAATAAATTTAGATTCAAGATCTTTATTTAAAAAGTTAAAATTTTCATTTATTTGAAGACCTGGTCCATCAAAAGAGAAGACATTTACAAGCCTTTTTTGATATTTTGGCTTACAATTGTAGCTTCCAAAATATGCTAAATTACCACCTTTTGAATGACCACAAACATAAAGTTTTTTAAAATTAAAATGGGCAATTTTATTTAAGTAATCAACTGCTTTTAGTTGCCCTGGGGTTGGACCTAAGGGCATATTAAAATCTTCTTTCCAACCAATAGTTGTGCCATCGGTACCACGAAAAACAATAACTAATGTACGAAAATTAATTTGGAAAGTTACTGCAGAAAATTGTTCTTCTAATGCTTTGTCTCGAGATTGAGTGAATTTTTTAACTAAAATATTTTTAAATCTTGGGTTTTTACTAACATTCTCTATAAAAATTTTATCTTGAGGATTATATGATGGACGATCTAAAAATAATTTTGCATATTGCAATTTTCCTATCTCTGATAATTTTATGATTTTTCTATTGGTTAAAAATATACCAAAATCAAAGTATGCTAATTTAGAAAAAACAGCAAAATCAATGGGATTTGCAGGGGATTCTTTAAAAGTTTTATAAAACATCTGTACATAATTGGTTATGTTTTGATTATGATTTTCTGTTGACATACCTTATATTTTACAAGTTTATTCACTATTATGGTATACTCAAAATATGAATTTTCACGGCACAAAAGAATTGCATACAAATAGACTTATTTTAAGAAGAATTTTGAAAGATGATTATAAATCTGCATATTTAAGTTATTGTTCTAGACCTAACGTTTGTCGTTTATTAACTTGGTACCCTCACGGTTCTGAACAAGATACAAAAGAGTATTACGAATCAGAAATGAAAAAAAGCAATCAACTTAATTATTATGCTTGGGTTATTGCACTTAAAGAAAAACCACAAAATGTGATTGGCTGCCTTTCTTCAATTATGTTAGATATTAAAACAAGCGAAATTGAAATCGGTTATGTTTTAAGTGATGATTATTGGCATCAAGGAATCATGAGCGAAGCTTTTGCTGAAATAATTAATTATTTATTTGCTAGTGAAGGTTTTGAAAATATTATCGCGTGTTATTTAGAAGAAAATCCGCATAGTGGTGGCGTAATGCGCAAATGTTGAATGAAATACGATTATATAAAAACTATTTTTTATCCAAAATTAAATAAAGATGTACAAATGGTTTATATGAGATTAAATAAGTCTAATTACAATATAAAGGAATAAAACATATTGACCTAAAATAGAGAATCAACGCATGTTATCTGTGTTATAATTTTTGTATGGAATTTAGTGGTATTGAAAAGTTGTCTTTAGTTGATTACGATAACAAATTGTCTTGTATTTTATTTTTTGCTGGATGCAATTTTAGATGTCCATTTTGTCAAAATGGGGGTCTTGTTTTAAAACCAATTGAACAACCTATTATTCCTTTTGAACAAATTTTAGATTACTTAAAAGAAAGAAAAAATGTGCTAGATGCAGTCGTTATAAGTGGTGGTGAACCAACTTTGATGCCTGATTTAAAAGAAAAAATTATTAAAATAAAGAAACTTGGTTATCTAGTTAAATTGGATACAAACGGTACACATCCTGAGATTGTTAAAGATTTATATAATAATGGATTAATTGACTATGTGGCTATGGATATTAAAAATTCTGAAGACAAATATTCTCTCACAATTAGAGCAGAAAATCTTCATATTGAAAAAATAAAAGAAACCATCGATTTCTTAAAAAGAAGTGGGATTGGCTATGAATTTCGAACAACTATGATGTTAGAATTTCATGATATGAAATCAATGGAAGGCATTGAAAAGTTAATTGGAAATGCAAATAAACTGTTTCTTCAAAAATATATTGATAGTGATAATTGCATTGCTCATGGCTTCCATGCCGTGCCTGAGGAAGAGGCAATTAAGTTTAGAGATTATTTAAGAAAATTCGTAAAACAAGTAGATTTAAGAGGTTATTGATTATGAATCAAAATAATAAAAATAAAGCTAGTGGCAAATCCTTAATTCATGCCAGAACAGCTTTATCTTTTTTGATTTTAATGGCTTTTATGTCTTGTTTCAATGATATGGTTCATGAAGGTGCCTCATCAATTATTGGTGCATTTGAATCTTTTGTTGGGGCTTCTGCTTTAGCTATTTCTATTACAAGTGGATTAGGAATGTTTATTGGATATTCTTTACGCTTATTAACTGGGTGGGCTGTCGATAAGACAAAACGCTATTGGACCTTTACAATTATTGGATATATTTTAGATTTAATTATGATTCCATTATTAGCTCTAGTTCCAACAAACGGATGGGGATTGGCATGTACTTTTATCATTTTAGAGAAAGTTGGAAAGGCAATTAAAAAGCCAGCAAAAAACTCATTAATTAGTTTTGCCGCTAAGGAAAATGGTACCGGAAAAAGTTTTGCAATTAATGAATTGTTGGATCAAATTGGAGCTTTTTTAGGACCTATTATTTTAACAGTTACATATTTAATTGTTGGTGAGATAAGTACATACGATAAATATAGAATTGGTTTTTTAGTTTTGGGTATTCCGGTTGTAGTTTGTTTAACGATATTACTAATATCAAGATTTAAGTATCCTCATCCTGAAGTATTTGAAAAAGAAAAACCAGAAGAAAAGAAAAAGATCTTTAATAAACCATTCATTTTTTTATTGATAGGATCAGCATTAATGGCATTAGGATTTGTAGATTTTCCTTTATTTACTTCTCATGTGATGTCTTTAAATATTATTGATAACAATTATTTGCCGTTAATTTATAGTTTTGCAATGCTTATCGATGCAGTAAGCTCCTTAATCTTCGGAATTTTATATGATAAAAAGGGTTTTATAACGTTAGTCATAGCAACTTTAATATCGAGTCCGTTTTGCTTTTTCTTTATGTATTTTGGTCAATTGCGGTCTGTACTAATTGGTGCAGGATTGTGGGGTGTCGGAATAGGAGCTCAAGAATCAGTAATGCTTAGTGCGGTTACCGATTTATCTAGTAAAGACAAAAGAGGGAAAGCTTTTAGTGTTTTTGATATTGTTTTTGGTTTATTTTGGTTTGTTGGATCAATTCTTACTGGTTGGTTATATACAGTGAATTCATTAGCAATGTGTTTAGTTTCTTTATTGTTAGTGGTTTCATCTGGAATCTTATATGTATGTTCTGCGATAAGCGTTAAAAAAGAACACATAAAGACAGAAAAACTCAGTTCTTAATGAACTGAGTTTTTTACTTTTTCAATATAATCAATATATCCAGTTTGTCGTTTAATTCTATCTTTTTTTGTTTCGTTAAAGTATTCAACAGAAGCTTCATCACCAAGCATTTTACTTTCATCAATAATGTCTTTTACTTGTTGTTGTTCTTTACTCATGTTGAGCTCCTTTAATATCTTCTATATAAAAATTAACGTTGAAACTTGCAATGCTAGCATCGCTGAATGCAGTAGTTAATTGTCTGACTTTTTTGTCGCGGCAATCACCTATTGCGTACATTCCAGGACAAGATGTTTCCATATTTTCATTTGTCACAACATAGCCTTTATTTAATTTAACTATATCTTTGAATTTGTCGTTATCAGGAAGTTGTCCGATAGCAACAAAAGCACCACGAACCTTAAATTCTTTTGTTTCTTTAGTCTTTGTATCTTCAAAAACTAAACCTTCTAATTTTTCCTGGCCTTTAATTTCAATTAAATTTAAATTGTGAGCAACAATAATATTAGGAGTTTTAAAAATTCGTTCGATAAGGATTTTATCTGCAAAGAATTTATCAAACAATGTGTTTAAATAAACGTGAGTACAATAATTAGAAAGAAGAAGTGCGTATTGAAGAGCAGTATTAGCATCTCCAATCAAAACAACGTCTTCATTTTTATAGAAAGCACCATCACAAACAGCGCAATAAGAAATTCCTTTGCCAGTTAATTCTTTTTCACCTTTAACATTAATTTCTCTATGTTTACAACCGGTGGCAAGAATTACTGAATATGCTTTATATGTCTCATAATCTGTTTTAACAATAAACATATCGTTTTCTTTAGTTATGGACTCAACATTTTCAAGTCCAAAATCAGCACCAAGATCTGAAATTTGATCAAACAAATTATTAGCGAAAGTTTCGCCACTAATTTCTTTAGTACCCGGAATGTTTTCTACTCGTGGACTTACAGCAATTTGTCCTCCGATTGTTTCTTTCTCAAGAACAATACAGGTCTTTCCGTTTCGTCTTAAATTTAATGCAGCAGTAAGTCCACTTGGACCAGCTCCTACAATTATACAATCGTATGTTTTTTCCATAATTCAATAGGGATTAGCAAGCGATTTTGCTTTTTTCAATGTAGCCTTTTATCAACGAGGCATTCTCATAAACGTCATAATGATCGCCATGAGGAACGAGTAATGTTGGAGCTTTTGTAACTCCATAAGCAATGGTTGTATCTTTGTTTTCAATAGCATCAATATTTGTATATTTTATGTTAGCTTGATCAAGTAACATTTTTGCTAATTTGCAATTTGGGCAAGTGGGAGAAGTAAATAACATCAAGTCTGTTATTTGTTTTGTTCCTGTTGCTTCTTTTTCCATTTCACAAGCGTGTCCATCTTTTGCTTTTAAGTGACTAGAACCTAAAACATATTCTTTTCTCTCTTTAAATTCTTCGATTTTACCATCATTCCAATTTTGAAGTGGACGATAATATCCGGTAATACGAGAATAAACTTCAGTTTTTCCTCCACATTTTGGACATGTCCAATGTTCACCTTCAATATATCCATGTTCTTTACAAACTGAGTATGTTGGAGACATTGTAAAATAAGGTAATTTGTAGTTTTCAGCAATCTTGCGAACAAGATTCATACAAGATTTCCAATCAGGAAGTTTTTGGCCTAAGAAGGTATGGAAAACTGTTCCTGAAGTATATAAAGTTTGAAACCTATCTTCGATATCAAGTGCGCTAAATACATCTTCAGAGAAACTGACAGGAAGATGGCTAGAGTTAGTGTAATAAGGAGTATGTCCGTTTTCACTAGCAGTGATGATATCTGGATATCTTTCTTTATCGTGTTTAGCTAATCTATAGCAAGTTGATTCTGCTGGAGTGGCTTCAAGATTATATAAATCTCCGAATTCTTCTTGATAATCCTTTAACTTTTCTCTCATGAAGTTTAAAACTTCAACAGTGAAATCTTGAGAATCTTTAAAAGTTAAATCGTGATTTAACCAACGAGCATTTAAACAAGCTTCATTCATACCAACAATTCCGATAGTTGAGAAGTGGTTTTTAAATGTTCCTAAATATCTCTTGGTGTATGGATATAATCCAGCATCGAGAAGTTTAGTTATGAATTCACGTTTAATTTTGAGTGATCTAGCACTGATATCCATTAATTTAGTTAAACGAGCATAAAATTCTTCTTTATTGGCGGATAAATAAGCGATACGTGGCATATTTATTGTTACAACGCCGATTGAACCGGTTGATTCACCCGATCCGAAGAAACCACCAGACTTCTTTCTTAATTCTCTTAAATCGAGTCTTAATCTACAACACATACTTCTGACATCGCTTGGTTGCATATCAGAATTAATATAATTTGAGAAATATGGAGTGCCATATTTAGCGGTCATCTCAAACAACATTCTATTGTTTTCGTTGTCGCTCCAATCGAAATCTTTAGTGATAGAGTAAGTTGGAATTGGATATTGGAATCCACGTCCATTAGCATCACCTTCAATCATAATTTCAATGAAGGCTTTATTGATCATAGCCATTTCTTTGGCACAATCTTTATATGTAAAATTTTGTTCTTTGCCAGCAACAAGTGCGTTGAGTTCAGCTAAATCATTAGGAACAACCCAGTCAAGAGTGATGTTGGTAAATGGTGCTTGAGTTCCCCATCTAGAAGGGGTATTAACACCATATATAAATGATTGAATACATTGTTTTACTTGCTTATAAGTTAAATTATCAACTTTAACAAAAGGAGCAAGATAAGTGTCGAATGAGGAGAAAGCTTGTGCTCCAGCCCATTCATTTTGCATAATACCTAAGAAGTTAACCATTTGATTACATAAAGTTGATAAGTGACTTGCAGGAGAAGAAGTGATTTTACCAGGAACTCCTCCTAATCCATCTTTAATTAATTGTTTTAAAGACCAACCAGCGCAATAACCGGTTAACATGCTTAAATCATGAATATGAATATCAGCATTTCTATGTGCATCACCAATTTCTTTATCATAAACTTGGCTCAACCAATAATTCGCAGTTATAGCTCCAGAATTGTTTAAAATTAAACCACCGACTGAATAAGTAACGGTTGAGTTTTCTTTAACACGCCAATCTTTAATATTTATATAATTATCGACAGTTTTCTTAAAATCTAATTCGGTTTCGTTAAGTTGTCTAATTGTTTCGTGTTGTTTTCTATATGACATATAGGCTTTAGCAACATCGACATATTGAGATTCGATTAAACTAATTTCGACTGAATCTTGAATATCTTCAACATTAATAATGCCATCAACAACTTTATTATTGTTATTGAAATTTGCAGTAGCTCTTAAAGCTAATAAGCTAATAATTTCTTGATTGTATGCTTTATTGCAAGCATCAAATGCTTTTTCGATAGCTCCTTCGATTTTTTTAATGTCGAAATCAACGATTTCGCCGGTTCTTTTTTTAACTCTAATCATAACGTTTAACCCCTTTATAGATTGAAAATTTGCGTTAGATAGGGTTGAAAAAATGTAATTTTTAAATTAACAAATTATTTGTTTAATTAACCCCATCGCTTTGCGCATTAATAATATATTGGTTAAAAACGGAAATTGAAAGCAAAATAAAATTAGAAACTTTTCACAATAAAATGAATTTCAAAAAATATATACTAATTAATTACTATAATGACGTAAAAGTAAGCAATTTATGGATTTTTTATGCTTTTTTCATAATTTTCACAGTGACAAAAATAAAAGTTTTTTTCACAGTCAGTTCATTCTAAAAATAGATAAAATATTTCAAAACACACTTATTAGGTGTATAATTTTAACATGAATGTTGTTTTAAAAGAATTACGTCTAAAAAATGGATTTACACAAAAAGAAATGAGTGATTTTTTAGGAATGCCTTATAGAACTTATCAAAATTACGAAGAAGGCATTAATGAAATTCCACAATGGATTTTATCCTTAATTATATATAAGTTTGAATCGTTTTCTTTTTATAGTCCAACAAGTGGAATTTATAGCGTAAAACAAATTAAATTCATTTCAAAAGCAATTTTTAAGTCTTATAAAGTAAAATCGGCTTATTTATATGGAGACTATTTGAATAATAAAAAGTTTTTAAATAATAAATCGATGATCAGAGTGTTAATTAATTCAAATTTAGATAATGAACAGACCTATCAATTAAGAATTTCCCTAGAAAAAGAGTTTAAAAAGAATTTTGATATCATGAACATTAGCGAATTGGATAGACGTGGTGAATTTGTTCAAAATATTTTGCATAACGGAATAATAATTTATAGATCATATAAAGATAAGAAGAAATAATAACGATATAGTCGAATATTTTAAAATTAATTTAAAAATTAGCACTTTGCACTTGCAAGTGCTAATTTTTGTATTATAATTGAAAAGTGAGGATGCGGAGGTATATAAAATGAAAGAAACAAAAGAATTTCAGGCTGAGTCAAAAGAATTATTGAACCTGATGATTAATTCTATTTACACAAATAAGGAAATATTTTTACGTGAGTTAATTAGTAATGCTAGCGATGCTATAGATAAATATAAATATTTACAATTAACAAGCGAGGGAAAGCTTCCAAATAGAGATTATGAAATTTGGATTACACCAAATAAAGAAGAAAAAAGTTTAGAAATTTCCGATAACGGAATTGGCATGACTAAGGATGAATTGATCAATAACTTAGGCACAATTGCAAAATCAGGAAGTAAAGATTTCTTATCAAAATTTAAAGATGTAAAAACTAATAAAGATTTAAATATTATTGGACAATTCGGTGTTGGTTTTTATAGTGCGTTTATGGTCAGCACAAAAATCGAAGTAACCACTAAAACAACAGATGGCAAGGCATATAAATTTACAAGTGATGGCTTGAAAGATTATACAATTGAAGATGCTGACAAAAAAGATGCAGGAACATCAATTAAATTGTTTTTAAAAGAAGACAAAGAAGAAGAAAATTATTCTAAATTCCTTGATACTTATACAATTGAAAATTTAGTCACAAAATATAGTGACTACATTAGATATCCAATTAAAATGGAAGTTACTACCAGCGTTCCAAAAAAAGATAAAGATGGAAAAGAAATTAAGGATCAATACGAAGACAAAAAGGAAATTAAAGTCTTAAATTCAATGATTCCTCTTTGGAAGAAAAATAAAAAAGATGTCACTGAAAAGGATATGAATGACTTCTATAAGAGCAAATTTGGTGATTATGAAGATCCACTTACCTCTTTATTTATAAATGTCGATGGAATGGTAAGATACGATGCTCTTGTGTATATTCCAAAACATGCTCCATATAATTTATATAGTGAGAATTATGAGAAGGGGCTCGATTTATACTCAAAAGGCATTTTTATTCAAGAAAAATGTAAAGCACTAGTACCAGATTATTTAAAGTTCGTTAAAGGTCTTGTTGATAGCGACGATTTTGATTTAAATATCAGTAGAGAGACGCTACAAACATCGCCACTTTTAAAAAGAATTTCTGACAATATTGAAAAGAAAGTATTGGAAAAATTAAACGATATAAAAGAAAAAGAATATGACAAATATTTAGAATTTTGGAAGAATTTTGGCGACCACATAAAATTCGGGATTTATGAGTCATATGGTGGAAGAAAGGACTCTTTGCAGGGGTTATTGATTTTTAATTCGCTTTTAAACGAAAAACTTATTAGTTTAAAAGAGTATAAAGATAAGATGAAACCTGATCAAAAGTTCATCTATTATGCTAGCGGAAAAACACTAGAAGAAATCAAATTGTTGCCACAAATTGAAAGATTTAATAAAGATGGAATTGATGTCCTTTTACTCGATAAGAAGATTGATGAATTCTGCATTATGATGTTAAAAGACTTTGATAAAGTGGAGTTTAAAAACATTAGTGATGAGAACAGTACTGAATTATCCAAAGAAGAAAAAGAAAATCTTGATAGTTTAGTTGCTACAAATAAACGTATGATTGATAATCTTAAAGAAGGATTAAAAGGTAAGGTTGATGATGTGACCTTCTCCTCTAAATTAATTGATTCACCAGTTTGTATCACTACTAAAAACGGAATGAGCTTAAATATGGAAAATACTTTACATCAAGAAGCTAAAGACAATAATTTTACCGATGATGAAGTAAAAGCAACAAAAGTTCTTGAAATTAACCCAAATGGTGATTTATTTAAAGCATTTAAAGCTATTGAAGGCGACGATGAAGCAACTAAGAAATATGCAACAGTTCTTTATGATGAAGCCATGATGTTAGAGGGATACGATGTACAGGATAAAAAAGCCTTCTGTACAAAGTTAAATGAGTTATTAGTTAAGGCATTGAATAAATAGTTATGTTATAATTCTCATTGTATCTATTAGGTTACATTATGGGAAAAATAACATTTACAAAAGTCAAAAAGTAATAAGTTTAAAAATACTTTTTGACTTTTTATTTGTTTATCAATTATTTAAAAAAAAGGAGAAATCAGATGAATTTTAAAATTACGCCTTTCGATAAAAAGAATGTATTTATTGAAGTTAATAATGGACTGAATTTAAAAATGACTTTTTGTAATTTTGGGGCCAGTGTTTATTCAATTTATTACGATAATGAGCCACTTAATTTAATTATTAAAGACAAAGAACAATTCTTAAAAAGCAATCAATTCTATGGTAAAACACTTGGTCCTGTAGCTGGAAGAATGTTGTGTGATGGACAAATAAATGGAGAAGAATACCATTTAACTGAAACAAACGAAGGAACAAATTTTTCTCTTCATGGTGGATTTATGAATTCGCTAAGTTTTAAGACATGGAAATACAGTGTAAAAGACAACAAGAATGAAATAAGAGTTATTTTTTCATATAAAGAAAAAGATGGTTTTAATGGATTTCCTGGCTCATCAAGTATCAAGGTTATTTATTCATTAAGTAAAACTAAAAATTCTTTTAAGATTAATTTTGTTGGCAGTGCTAAAACTCCTGCTTTTTTGAATCTCAGCAACCATATTTATTGGAATTTTGCTAATTCAAAGGATTTGAATGATTATTACCTAAAAATGAATGCTAATACCTATGGGTATTTAAGAGACGATTTATTGATTATTGGTGTTGATGATGTTCCACCTTTCCTTGATTTTCAAAGAAGTAAAAAAATTAAAGGCAGTGCAGATTTCATCAAGAAAAATTTACCAATCGGTACAATTGATAATACATTTTTGTTTGATGGTAAAAAAGGAAATGCATGTTTAAAAAATAAAGAATATACGTTGAAATTGGTTACAGATTTACCAGCAATGAATATTTACTTAGATAGTTCAATGACGCCTGTTATATTTTTAAATAGGAATGATTTTGTTGAAAGAAGAGGTATAGCGTTAGAGCCTCAACTCTTTACTTTTGATACGGATAGTATGAAATTGTTACCAGGTCAAAAATACAATCACAAAATAATCTATACAATCAAAAAGAACAAATAAAGGGGGATTGGCAATGGTTAATGAAGAAAAGTTATTAGAAAACTATAAGAATCGTTTTAAGAAAAATCCAGAATACTATATTGATGCTGGTGGTCGTTTTGAATTGTTAGGCAATCATACTGATCACAATCATGGACTTTGCTTGGTGGCAAATTGTTCATTAAGAATTAAGGCTTTTGTAAGTAAAGAACTTAATTTTGTGACCATTAAATCAACTGGTTATAACGCCTTTAAGTTTTGCATCGATGATATATCTGATTCCAATAAAAAAGAATCACCAACTTGTAGTTTAGCAAGAGGAGTTCTCTTTAAATTAAAATCTTTAGGTTATAAAATTGGTGGATTTTCTTGTTGCATAACAAGCGAAATTCCTGATGGAAGTGGAGTAAGTAGCAGTGCTGCTATCGAATCGCTTTTTGGCTACATTATATCTTATTTATATAATGATGGAAAAATTCCTTCGATTGTTATTGCTCAAGTTGGTCAATTTAGTGAAAACAATTATTTTCACAAACCATGTGGATTATTAGACCAAATAGGAACCAGTTTTCCTAATGCAAACTTCATTAATTTTAAAAATATTAGCGAACCATTAGTCGAAACTATAAAATTCAATCTTCCTGTAACTTTATTTTTAATTAAATCTGAAGGTAATCATTCAAATTTGACACCTTTATATGCCGCAATACCTAATGGAATGTATAAAGTTGCTAACTTGTTAGAGAATAAACAATATTTAGCTGATGTAAATCCAACTGGTGTTATTGATAAAATTAAATCACTTAATATTGATGAGGATTTAAAAAAGATTTCAATTCATTTCTTTATTGAAAACGATAATGTTTTAAAAGCAAAAAAAGCTATTGAGAATAACGATCTAGAATCTTTCTTAAAAGAAGTAAGAAGCAGTCAAGAAAGCAGCAAGAATAACATCCAAAATACATTCGTTAAAGGTGAGTATGAGGGTTCTCCGCAAAACATTGTTGATAATGTTACAAAATTTATTGGAAATAATGGCGCAATTAGAATTCATGGTGGAGGCTTCAAAGGAACAACCCTTGCTTTCATTAAAAATGAATTTGTCGATACATTTGAAAAATACTTAAAAAAGAATTATTTAGGCAAATATTATCGTGTTCATATTTCGGATTCAGCAGTTAATTTTAAAGAACTTTGCAAATAGAACTTCTATGTTTTTTAGATTTTAAAAAAGCTGTTTTATATTAATAAAAAGGTTATTTTAAAATTTCATTAATCCAAATAGGAATGATATTTTTGTATGAATGTTTTTTACTTTCTTCATGGGCAGTTTTCTTAAATTCTATGAATTTTTTATCATCACTTAAAATAGAAATAATTTTGTCTGCAAAAACTTCTGGGTCGCGTCCTTCTAAAACATATCCATCTCTACCTTCGCTACACAATTCTATAGATGAAGGCCCCCGATTAGTTGAAATATAAGGTAACGAAAAAGCATTTGCTTCTCCACGAACCAAAGAAAAACCTTCATATGTGCTTGAAATTAGTAATAAATCATTTGATAAATAAGCTTTGGTGATTTCTGTTGTCATAGGAAATAATTTAACATTGTCTTCTAATTTGTTCTCTTTAATAAAAACAAGCATTTCATTTTTCAAAGAACCGTCACCATACATATTTAAAGTGAAACTAAAATTCTTCTCTTTTAATTTTTGAGCAATTTTTAGCGCAAATATAGGGTCTTTTTGTGGATGAAAACGTCCGCAAAAAAGAATTGAATGGTTGTGTAATTCTAGATTCAATGGATATTCGTACATAATTGGATTGTATGCAAAAGTTGAAATGTTTTGTAAATAATGGTGTTTTGCTTTTACAAGTTCAAGAGTTGTTTTAGTTAAAAAAATATATTTATCAGCTTTTCTAAAAAATTTTAAATAAATTTGTGTCGAAAAGCTATTAAAGAGAACCTCATTAAAATGAAAATGATAAAAGACCCTTCTATGTTTGGGAGCATAATCATAACTATCTAAACTTGAACCTATATATATATCGTCTTGATTCATTCTTTTTTGATTCAAACGTCTATAATAATTTCTGTGAAAAACAAAATAATATAATGTTCTGAAAGTTAACTTTAAAAATTTAAATATTTGATGTTTCTCTAATAGTATGCGAGTGTATTCGTCATATCTAACAATATCATTAGGGATGTTTAAACTTTCAATTTTTACTTTTGGATTAAGCTTATAAACAAATGGTTCGACAATTTTTGATGAACATATTAATGTAATATCAAAATAATCACATAAATGATTAATTAAATCTATTGTCACCATCTCGGTTCCACCGATTTTATCTAATTGTTGTACACACCAATAAATCTTACTCATATATTTAATAAATTCATTATAATGCAAACGGAATTTAAAAACTACCTAAAAGAAACTTAGTAACTAATCGAAAATTGTTGATTTTAATAAAGAATAAAATTTATTTATTATTTTTAAGCATTTCTTCCCATTCTTCGACAGTTTTTTTGTCAGGAACAAAGACAAAATCAAAGTTACGTCCGATTTCTTTATAATCAAGACCATATCCCATTAAGAATTTGTTCTCTCTAATGACAAAGCCAGAATAATCGGGTTCGAATTCAACTCTTCTTAATGCCTTCTTGTCAATTAAACAAACAACAGTAATTGATTTTGGCATATATTTTATTTTTATATATTCTTTAACATAACTTAAGGTTAAACCGGTATCGACAACGTCTTCAACGATTACAACGTCTTTTCCCTTAATATTTTCAGTTAAATCTTTTGAAAGATGGATTACTCCAGTAGTGCTTGTTCCGGAATAGCTTGAAAGTTGCATATAGTCATAAATGAGCGGTCCTTTATAAGCTCTAGTTAAATCAATAAAAAATGGATTGGCACCTTTTAAAACGCAAATAAAAACTGGGATGGTTTTTGAACTTTTAAATTTATCATATAATTTATCAGCCAGTTCTTTGCAAATATTTTTAATTTCTTTGCTGCTTAATATTGTTTCCATAGCGTTTCTCCAAAATATTTTCTCATTATATACAAAACAGCCATAAATATTTAATGTTTTAAGAAAAATTAACACATTTTTAACGCCATTAAACTTTTTTCTAATGTTTTTAAAATTTTATATATGTTTTTTTAAAAACAAATTGCATAAACTAATACTATGAGATTTTAACAAATCTATATTATTAAATGTTAAAATCTAAAAAATAAGGAATTAAGACATATGAAAGTATTATTGTATCAAGAAGGAAGAAAGTACCTTGGAGTTTCTGGGATCGGCCGCGCTCTCAAACATCAACAAAAAGCATTAAATATAAACGGAATAGAGACTACTTTTGATAGAAGGGACACCTATGATTTTGTTCATATAAATACTATTTTTCCTGAATCTTATAGATTTTTAAGAAAATGTCAAAAAAAACATATACCTGTTGTTGTTCATGGACACTCTACTTATGAGGATTTTAGAAATTCTTTCCGAGGTTGGAAATTAATGGAACCAATATTTAATATATTATTAAAACGAATTTATCAACATGCCGATTTTATAATTACTCCTACTCCATATTCAAAAAATCTAATTGAGAATTATAAAGGTGTAAAATGTCCCGTCAAAGCTATTTCTAACGGAATTATTTTAGAAGATTACAAATATAACGAACAAAAAGTTCAAGATTTTAAAAACTATTTTAAAATCAAACCAAATCAAAAAGTGGTGATCGGTGTTGGTTTATTATTTGAGAGAAAAGGCTTGATAGATTTTATCGAAGTGGCCAAATCTATGCCTGATGTAACATTCATATGGTTTGGAAATTTACAAAAAAGCTTAACTCAATTTAAAATATTGAAAGCGATGAAAGAAAAACCAAGTAATGTTATTTTGCCTGGATATATTTCAGGAGATGTTATTAAAGGAGCGTTTTCATCTGCAAATGCAATGTTTTTTCCATCTTATGAAGAAACTGAGGGTATAGTTGTACTCGAAGCTTTAGCAAGCAGATTACCTTTAATTGTTCGTGATATTGGAGTTTATAAACCATGGCTTGAAAATGGTGTTAATTGTTATGTTGGTAAAAATAATGATGAATTTATTCAAATTATTCAAAAAACATTGAATAGTGATAATAGCAAAATAATTGATAATGGGTATAAAGTTGCAGAAGAGCGCTCAATTGATAAAATCGGAAAAGAACTTATAGATACATATAAAGAAGTTGAAAAAAATTTCAAAGATTAATAAGTAATTTTAATGTAGTTTGAATAATTTTAGATGTTCGAAACTTTTTTGTAAAAGTCTTGTTGTTTATGTGGTATTTTCAAAAATGCAGCGTAACAATATAATATTAAAAAAATAAGTAAATGTGTTAAAATATAACAGGTATAAATATGGATACAAATTTAAAGCAATTAAGCGATTTTATTAATAAGTTAGATAACTATAAGTTGCCAGAATACAATGAACTACCACAAATACCATTGTATATGGAGCAAGTTGTCAGCTATATTATCGAATCTTTGCAACCACTATATTCTGAAAATGATCAAGTTTTAACGCCTTTTATGGTTAATAATTATGTAAAAGCTAAAATTATTACACCTCCAAAACATAAAAAATATACAAAAGAGCACATAAGTTCTTTAATGAGTATTTCTTTGCTTAAAAATGTTGTTTCAATGAGAGATATTGCAACTATTGAAGAAGTTGAAAAACGTTGTGAATATTCAAAAGATAAAGTTTATGAATACTTTAAAAACTTGCAAAATAATGCAGCAAAAAACGAAGCGAAACGCATAAAAGGTAAAGTCGACGAACTTCAAAAAGCAAAGAAAAAGGGTAAAAAGAAACCTAATGAACAATTATCTGATGTTGATTTACTTGGTTTGAGTAGATTAGCTCTTGAATTATATGTTGATAGCGAGATAAATAAAATTGTTGCAGATGTTATTATGAGAATGGTTTCTTCAGTTGTTTTACCTAAAAAGGCATTAGAAGAAACTAAAAAAGAAAAAATTTTGGATAAAAAGAAGCAAGAAAACGAAGCTAAAAAACTAAAGGATAGATAAGGAGGATGCTTATGAAAGTATTGGTAACTGGTGGATTAGGATTTATTGGATCGGAAACTTGCGTTAGTTTGATCGAACATAAAATTGATTTAGTTGTTGTTGACAATTTATACAATGCTAAAATTGATGTTTTAAATCGAATTAAGACTATTACTGGAATTAAACCTACTTTTTATAATGCAGATGTTTCTGACGAAGCGGCTATGGACAAAATATTTAAAAAAGAAAAACCAACTTCTATTATTCATTTTGCTGGTTATAAAGCTGTTGGTGAATCATGTGTCAAACCTCTTATGTATTATAAAAATAACCTCAAAACTACCTTTGTTCTTTTAGATATGATGGAAAAATATGGTTGTAAAAACCTAGTATTTTCTAGTTCTGCAACTGTTTATGGTGTTCCAAAAAAGGTTCCATTAACTGAACAAGATCCTGTTCAAAGTGCAACTAGCCCATATGGTGAAACAAAAGTTATGATTGAACGTATATTAGAAGATATTAGCAAAGTTCATCCTGATTACAACATTGCATTATTAAGATATTTTAATCCAATTGGTGCTCATAAATCTGGTTTATTAGGAGAAGATCCAAACGGAATACCAAATAATTTACTTCCTTACATCAACAAAGTTGCAATTGGTGTATTGCCATATGTTAGAGTTTATGGTGATAACTATAAAACTAAGGATGGAACTGGTGTTAGAGATTATATTCATGTTGTGGATTTAGCAAAAGGGCACGTTTTAGCTATTAAAAAATTAGAAACTAATCCAGGTTTATTTGTTTGTAATTTAGGAACTGGAAAAGGAACATCGGTCCTTGAAATAATTAAAGATTATGAAAAAGCAACTGGTGTGCATATTCCTTACAAAGTTGAAGGAAGAAGACCTGGAGACGTTGCCGAAAATTATGCTTCCACTGCAAAAGCTGAAAAAGAACTTGGATTCAAATGTGATTATACAGTTTTAGATGCTTGTAGAGACGGCTATAATTTCCAAAAAGCAGAGTTTTTAAGAAGCAAAAAGAAGTAGATTAAACTGTTTTTCTTGGAGTGTAGACAAGCGGTAAAGTCATGGGTCTCTGAAACCCACATACGATGGTCCGAATCCATCCACTCCAGCCAAATTAATATTTTTAAAAACCTTAAACAAGGTTTTTATTTTTGTCTGTAGTTCTTTATAATAGATATATGGATTATGAAATTATTGTAGAAAAATTGTATAAATTGTCAGATGAAAAGTATCGAGTTTTTTCAAAATCCCTTGCAAATACCCCTTTAATTGTTATCGGAGTTAGAATTCCAAAAATTAAAGAATTAGCAAAAGAGTTGAAAAAAGAAAATTTAAATCGTTTTGTTTTTGCTCAATATTTAGAAGCAGATATATTTTATGGATTATGGGTCAATCAACAAAAAATAAACGATTTAGAAAAACTAATAAAATTAGAGGAAGCACTTTCGAAAGCCTCTAGTTGGCCAATTACCGATACAATAATTTGCAATACAAAATTTAAAGATTTAGATCTAGTATTTAGTTACTATATCAAATGGACAAAAGAATCAGATAATGAGTTTTTATGTCGCTCAGGATATTTATTATATATGAAGTATTTTTCGAAAAATAAGGGGTCTATACAGGGGTTTTTGAAAAATATAACAGAAAGTAAATACTATTATGTAAATATGATGGTGGCCCGGACTTTAGCAACTGTAGCAATAAGTTTTGAGAATGAAATTTTTGAATATTTAAAAAATAGTAATAATATTTCAATTATTAAAAAATATACCATACGTAAAATAAACGAATCGTTTAGGATAAATAATTGTGCAAAAATGAAATTTTTGTCAATTAAATAGAATAACGAAAAGTTATTTTGTTTATTAATCTATTTTTAATATATAATTTGTTTATGGAACAAATTGAATATAAAACAAAATTTGGTGACTCTTTAAAGGGAAACCAGCGGATTGTTAAAGATCCAAAAGCTATTATTGTTATCGTTACAGGTATGGCAGAACATAGTGAGCGCTATGATGATTTTTCAAATTTTCTAAACGCAAACGGATATTTTGTTTATTGCTTAGATCATTATGGTCAAGGCAAAAATGGAGAATTAGGAAATCCTTGCGACGATTACTTTTTTAAAATGGTGGAGGTTTTAAACGATTTTATTTCTGAAAAGAAGGCTGAGATAGGTAAAGAAGTTTACATGTTCTCTCATTCGATGGGATCATTTGTTGCTCAAGCTTATATTGAAAAATATAGTTCTAATATCTCCAAAGTTGTCTTATGTGGTACTAATGGTAGAAATCCTTTAGTTAAAGTTGGATTACTACTAGCTAAAATAATGGTTCATAAAGGCAATAGAAATAAAAAAGCAAAATTTTTGCATAATTTATCCGTTGGAGCTTATGAAAAAGTTGTTAAGAACGAAAAATCTCACAATGCTTGGATAAGTTATAATGAAGATAATGTTAAATGTTATGACGAAGATCCTTTAAGTGGATACAGATGTACCAATGGATTTTATTTAAAGTTTCTTAAAGGTTTAGCCTCTATACAAAAGTCAAAGAATGTTGACGCTATAAGTAATAGTATCAAAGTATTGATTACTGGTGGAGAAGATGATCCAGTTGGTAACAATTCCAAAGGATTATCAAAACTATTTAAGTTATACAAAAAACATAATGTTCATGTTAGTTTAAAAATATATAGAAACATGCGTCACGAAATATTAAATGAAACTGACCACCAAATTGTGTACGATGATTTATTAAATTTTTTTGAAGAGAATTAATTATGAAAAAGAATAGGTTTCTTTGTTTATTAAGTTTTTTTGGCGTTGGATTATTATCTATCACAAGTTGTGGATTTTTGGCTAGTTTATATCCAGATGCTGTGATCGATGGTGGTAAAAATCTTACTGTAACAAAGAATGAAGAAAATGAAAATAGTTCTTTTGTAAGCGGGGATTGCATTACTCCTGATCAGGTATCGTTGAGTTTAGATTGTCGAGCTGTTGATGCAAATTCATACAATGTAAACTATCTTCCAAGTGTTGGAAATTCAAAAATATTGGTCGTTCCTATAGATTTTTCTGGTGTTTCTGGAATTTCCACTTCTTATACTTTTGATACGACTAATTTAGAAAAACTTAATACTCTATTCTTTGACGATGGTACAGATACTAGTTTAAGTTATGAATCTGTTGCTTCTTTTTATAAAAAATCTTCTTTTGGTAAATTAAATTTAAGCGGAGCAGTGACATCTCCTTATAAAGTGACGAGTTCTGGATATTCTACATTATCCTCTATCAATCAAGACGCAACAGTAAAAATTCTTTCTGATTCTGTAAAAAGTTTTATAGCTAACGAATCAATTAAAGTAAGTGATTTTGATTCTAATAACGATGGCGTAATTGATGCGGTTTGGATGGTTTATAATGTTAAGAATTATTCAAATGGTAAGTATAAAAATTCAAATATGTGGGCTTATACTTTCTTTAATCAAGGGGCCAATAATTTTCATAAAGTAAATACTTTTTCGTGGGCCAGTTATGACTTTATGTTAGAAAGTGGAGCATCCAAAATAGATGCGCATACTTACATCCATGAGACCGGACATATGCTTGGTTTATCTGATTATTATGATTATAGCAACAACTGCTCACCTACAGGTTTTGTTGATATGATGGACGCAAACATTATCGACCACAATTCTTATTCTAAGTTGCTTCTTGGATGGACAAAACCATATATTATCAATGGTGATTGTGAAATTAATTTAGCAAGTGCAAATTATGAAAATAATTGCATTGTGGTTCCGTATGATGGTTACAAAACTACCAAAATCGGTAGTAAATATTCTTTTAATCCTTTCGATGAGTATTTATTAATAGAATTTTATACTCCTACAGGTTTAAATAAAGCTGATAGTGATGAGACATATTCTAATAATGTTAAAGGCTTATCTTCTAATGGGTTTCGTGTATATCACGTAGACAATAGGTTAATTTATTTAACTCAAACTTCTGTTAAATGGTATGCATCTAGCGATAAATTAAATATTGATTCAGCTTTATTGTTGACAATTATGAGTAATACAACCGCCGGAGAAAATGTTGCTAACGAAACTACAACTGGCAATATGATTAAAAATTATGTTAAAAATCCACCTTCATCAATGTTAAATATTGATGATAATCATGAACTTTTAATTATAGACAGTGGAAAACAATATTCTTATCAAAAACCATTTGTTAATTCCTTTGGAAAATTAATTCAATACAATGTATTGGATTTATTTCAACCAGACGATGTTTTTAGTGTTTCTTCTTACAAAAAATATTTCCGATATGGATCAACTAATAAGTTCGATAACGGAAGCAGCTTTACTAATAACGTATATTTTAAATAAATTGTAACAATTTTTGTGTTTTCGGGTTTCATTTAAGTTAATATATAAAATGAAGAAGGAGTATTCTCATGATAAAAGACATCTTAGTGTTCTCATTATCTTCAAATGTACAGCTTACGGATAGAGTTTGTGCACTTCTCGGCATTGAAAGAAGTAAGTCTATAGTTCATCATTTTGCCGATGGCGAGTGTCTAGCTACTAGCGATGCTGATGTTAGAGGAAAGAAAATTTACATTATTCAATCAACCTGTAAACCAGTCAATGATCGAATTATGGAAACTCTAATTTTCATTGATGGTATAAAGAGAGCCAATTGCCGCGAAATTACGTTGATTTGCCCTTATTTCGGTTATGCAAGGCAAGACAGAATTGCCCACATAAACGAACCTATTAGTGCCCGTATGGTTGCTGATTTATTTACCAATGCTGGTGTAAAACGTGTTATTACCGTTGAATTACATACACCACAAATTCAAGGATTCTTTGGAATTCCAGTTGATAACTGTTCTCCAAGTTTCTTATTTGCAAAGTACTTAAAACAAAGATTATTGTCAGATAAGAATGTAAAGAATGATAACATAGCTATTGTTGCTCCAGATCATGGTGCTATTCAAAGAGCTAGGGATTTATCTAATTTTATTCCTAACACAAATATTGTTGTTATTGATAAACGTAGACCTAAACCAAATGTTAGTGAAATAACCAATATTGTTGGTGATATTGATGGCAAAGTTTGCGTTATGGTCGATGATATTATTGATACTGGCGGCACAATTTTAGCTGGTGCTAAAGCTCTACATGATGCAGGCGCTAAGGAAGTTTATATTTGCTGCTCTCACGCTTTATTTAATGGTGAAGCAATCAATAGATTTCAAGCAGCTCATTATGTAACTGAGTGCTGTGTAACTGACACAATTGAACATACCGAATTTGTTGGAAATACAAAAATTCATGTTGTTTCAATTGCTGAGATGATAGCTGATGTTATAAGGTCACACGAATCTCACGAAAAAATCAAAGACGAATACGCTAGATTTCATTAATCTTTAAAATAACAAAAGAGTGGGGATTTGCAGTGGATATTGAAATATTCTCCTTGCAAATCCCTTTTATTTTGAGAAAGATATTTCGTAGTGATATAATAATTTTTGCTCGAGTGTCTTACCCATTGATTAACCACTCGTAAAAATTAACAAGGGGGGATTATTTTCTATGGAGGAAAATAAAACAAAAAAACAGTCAAAGTTTGAACTTTGGCTAAAAAGAAATTTAACGGTAAAAGTTATTGTTGCTAACGCTAGTATTGCTGCTTTATATGCAGTAATTACGATTCTGTGTGGTCCGTTGAGTTATGTTGGTGGATCTTTACAACTTCGTTTTAGTGAAATTTTAAATTTATTGGTGTTTTTCAATCCAATGTATTCAATTGGATTAACACTTGGATGTTTATTAGCAAATATTATGAGTATGTATGGTTGGCCTGATATCGTTTTTGGGACTCTCGGGACTTTAATTTCGTGTATTTTAATTATCATTACTAGTAAAACTATTAAAAATTTATTATTGAGTGCTATATGGCCATGCATTATTAATGCTGCTATAGTACCTTTAATTTTGTTTTTTTATGGAACTGAGATGAATATGCTTTTTTATCGGACATGTTTTGGACGGACATTTCTTGGTGAGTTTATTTGTGTTATTGTTGCTGGATATCCACTTTTTATGATTTTAGCAAAGAAATACAGGGGTTTTTACAAAATGATAGGTGCCACTTCTGGTTTTAATTTTGTATTTTAAGTTAATGATATTTGAGTTTTAATAGAATAGAATAGTGAATATGGAAAAAAAGAAAGAATTTTATTTAGAAATATTGCATGAAGATAAAAATAGTCATGCACGTTATGGAATTTTACATACTCCACATGGAGATGTTGAAGTTCCTATGTTTATGCCAGTTGGTACTTTAGCTACCGTTAAGACAATGTCTCCTGAAGAAGTTAAAAAATGCGGATCTGGAGTAATTTTGGCTAATACATATCATCTTCATCTTAGACCTGGCGAAGATATAGTTGCTAAAGCTGGTGGTGTTCAAAAATTTATGAATTATAAAGGCCCAATGTTAACTGATAGTGGCGGGTTTCAAGTTTTTTCTCTCGCTGAAAACAGAAATATTACTGAAGAGGGCGTAACTTTTAAATCTCATTTAAATGGTGATAAGATTTTCTTTTCCCCAGAAGTTGTTATTGGGATAGAAGAAAAGATTGGTGCAGATATTATTATGTCTTTTGATGAATGTATCCCATATCCAGCTAGTTATGATTATGCAAAAGATTCAACTTTAAGAACCTTAAGATGGGCAAAAAGAGGATTAGACGCCAAAACTAGGGATGATCAAGCTTTATTTGGTATAGTTCAAGGCGGAGATTATGAAGATTTAAGAAAAATGTGTGCTGAAGAGTTAGTTAAAATGGATTTTGATGGCTACTCTATTGGCGGAACTAGTATTGGCGAACCTAAAGATAAATGCTTCGAAATGATTGATTATGCTATCCCTTATTTACCTAAAGACAAACCTCGTTATTTGATGGGAGTTGGTAGTTTAGATTACATTTTAGAGGGGATTGGCAAGGGAATTGACATGATGGATTGTGTTTTACCAACACGAATTGCACGTCACGGAACACTTATGACTCACCACGGAAGAATTAATATTAAGAAAGAATGTTTTAAAGAAGATTTTACCCCTTTAGATGACATGTGCGATTGCTATACATGTAAGAATTATACAAAGGCCTACTTAAGACATCTTTATGTAAGCGGGGAACAATTTGGGGCGAGACTTCTTTCGATTCATAACACTCGTTTCTTGATTTCGATTGTTGAAGGTGCACGCGAAGCAATTAAAGAAGATAGATTTAACGAATATAAAGATGAAATATTAAAAATGTATGGGGATAGCAGGGGATTTTAGTTATGGATATAGAATTGTTTGATTATTATTTACCAGAGGAATTGATTGCTCAAGAACCTAGTAAGGTTCGTGATGAATGTCGATTATTAGTTGTTGATAGAGAGCATAAAACATATGAGGATAAGATGTTTTTTGATATTAAAAACTACCTCCATAAGGGAGATGTTTTAGTAAGAAATAACACTAAAGTTATTCCAGCAAGACTTTTTGCAACTAAAGATAAAACTGGAGCTCATGTTGAGGTTTTATTACTTAAAGATTTAGGCAATGATGTTTGGGAGTGTTTATGTGGAAATGCAAAAGCAATAAGGATTGGCACGGTTTTACATTTTAAAGATGATATTTTAATTGGTACTTGTACTGAAGTAATGGATGAGGGAATTCGTCATATAAAATTCTCTTATAAAGGCATATTTTTGGAAGAATTAGATAAGATTGGATTGATGCCACTTCCTCCATATATTCATAAACAAGTTGATGATAATAATGAATACCAAACAGTATATGCAAAGATTGAAGGCAGTGCTGCAGCTCCAACTGCTGGATTTCATTTTACTAACGAATTGTTTGATGAACTAAAGGAAATGGGTGTTGAAGTTGTTGATATTACATTAAATATCGGTTTAGGAACTTTTAGACCAGTAAAAGTTAAAGATACAAAAGATCACGTCATGCATAGTGAAGAATATGAGATTAGTGAAAATGCTGCCGATAAACTCAATCAAGCAAAAAAAGAAGGACGAAGAATCATTGCTATTGGAACTACTAGTGTCAGAACACTTGAAGCAAATTTTGCTCAATTTAATATGTTTAAAGCGCAAAAGACAGCCACCAATATTTTTATAAATCCTGGTTATGAATATAAAGCTATTGATTGCTTAATTACTAATTTTCACCTGCCAAAGTCCACTCTTATTATGTTAGTTAGTGCTTTTATGGGTCGCAAATTTACTCTTAGTGTTTACGAACACGCAGTAAAAGAAAAATATAGATTTTTCTCTTTCGGAGACGCAATGTTTGTATACGGAAAGTATGACTACAAAAATCAAAAAGATTGATTACTATAAAGAATCAATTAAAGAATATAAAGAAATAAGAGCATTAAATACTGAAGCCAAACCTAAACTTCTGCTTCACGTATGTTGTGGTGCTTGTTTGTGTTATCCTTTACTATTTTTAACTGATTTATTTGATATAACTTTATTTTTTTCAAATTCCAATATTTATCCAAAATCTGAATTTGATTTCCGTCTTTTAGCAGTTAACAATTGTAAAAGATCACTTGCAAATTGCTTCAATACTTCAATAAATGTTGTAGTTGATGACTATAATTACGATGAATTTAGAAACGACCTACTTCCTTATAAAGATCTTCCTGAAGGAAAAGAAAGGTGCAAAATATGTATAGCAAAACGAATGAAAAGACTTTTTGAATATGCTAGTCAAAACGGTTTCAAATACGTTTCAACTGTTATGTCTATTTCAAGAAATAAAGATGAACAATATATTAATGAATTGGGCTTAAATTTGTCAAAATCATTTGCCAATGTCCATTATTTTGTTTCGGACTTCAAGAAAAATGGTGGACAAGACATTGGCATCGAATTATCGAAAAAATATTATA
>DHEH01000017.1:54292-67183 GCA_002399785.1 Caryophanales bacterium UBA4855 | reverse complement strand
AATTAATTATTTCGATAATCAAAGTCAATTCTATGAGTTATAATAATAAAAGAAAAGTATTAATTTAAGAGGTGTTTAAATGTATAAAATTATATTATGTTGTAGCTTTTTCTTTTATGTTTCAGGATCGTCTTTGTTCATTAATTCGAATGGTTTTTCAAACCAAATAACAAGTTCGATTGATAATAATGGTGATTTATTATACTGTTCTAGCAGCCATTCTATTGAAAAAAAGGATAAAGAAGTTGATAACGAATATAAAAATAATAAAAGTTTTTATGATTCGACATCTTTGTATTCAAGTAAATCATTCTCTTATGTTCAGTATAATTGCCAAACTAAAATAATAACAGAAAAAAACATTTCTATTACGCAAAGTGGAAGTGTAAAAAAGAATGGCAATATTGGGGTTGGTCAAACTACTTCTTCTTTTCCAACAAATAATGCTAATTCTTCAAATATATTCAGAGATAATAGAGTTGATGTAGATTTTATTAATATGAGTAAATATCAAGCATCAGCTGTATCTATATTTGAAAGTAAAAATTATAATTATGAAAATTGTGTTTCGTCTTCGTTCTTAATTTGGAACGGAATGGTGGTTACTTCCGCACACTCTGTTCTTAGCCATAAAATATTTAATACAAACATGGAAGTTGGGTTTGTTCCGAATGATATCAGCAATCGTTTATCCGTCACTCAGATATGTCAAGTTAAAAATGTTTATGTAACATATGATTTTTATAATTCTGGTTGTTACTTCAATTCTATGAGCGAAATAGAAAAAAATAATGATTGGGCATTATTAGAATTAGATGTTAATAATATTCAAAACACTTATGGGTCTTTAACAATTGGTTCTAATTACACTTTGGGAGATGTTTATTATAATTCAATTGGTTTTCCCTTTGATGATCAATTTAAGATGCAATCTAGTTTTGCTAAGTATTCAAGGTCTTATGATTCAAATAAGTACACTTTATATTCGTATATAACAAATGGGATGAGTGGTGGTCCAGTAATTGGTCATTATTTTGATAATGAAACTTTGGAAGATTATGATGTTTGTGTTGGTATAAATTCTTATAATGTTTTTTATAATAATACCATGATATATTCTGGTGCCAATATGATTTCGAATAACTTAATTTGTTTAGCAGATTTTATAATTTAAAGGAGAAAAATATGAAACTTAAATTTTTGTTTTTGACATCTATTGTGTTGGTTGGGTCTATATCAAGTTGTGGAAATTCTAAGTCCACGGAAATTAAGACAGTTTCTTATTACGAAAAAGGCGTTATTAATTATAAAGAAAATGATATGTATTTTAAAGTTGATAGAGATGATAAAAATACTACAATAAATCTTCTTGTTTCTGATAGTGCAAAGTTATATAAGCATGATGATTCTTGCTTAGGTTTAGCTTATGATGCTTCCAATGTCGATTTATTAACTGAAGGTTTGAAAATTAATGGATATATGAATTTTGAGTTAAAAGGAACTGAAATGGTGCAATTTAATTTTAAAATTAGTGCTTTAAAGTTTTTGGAATAGAGGAAAAATGTTATGAAAAAATCAAAATTTATATTGTCTTGTATTCTCTTGTCTTGCAGTTTAATTGGATGTACATCATGTAATGCAAACATTACTACAGATAATGAACCAGGGAAAATTTACTTCTATAATGTTGATGGAATAATTCATATTAATGAAGAAGATAATAAAATGTATTTTGTTTGCGATTTAGAAAATAGCGAAGTTACTTGCTTGGTAAATCAGTTTATCACATCAGTTTATGATTCAAATAAAAAAGAAATTGGCAGTTTAATTGATGAAGATGTTAAAAAAGAAATAAATGAAGGCGAAGAAATGATTGGTGGATTATATTATGTTACTAACGAAAATAATGAATTCTTCGATTTTCCGTTTATAGTAATGAGACTTCAATATAAAAAATAAATAAATTAATTATTGAATAAAGACATGTATAATTGAGTTTCTTGTTTGGTACAACCAGCGTGGTTAGCAACTAAATCTTGTGGAGCATAACCATCATTTAACATTGAAATATTTTTAGCAATTAAAAAATAATCTCCCATAGAATCAAGGGCATATTGATTTGGTTTACCATAACCAAATGTATGATTTTCTAAAATTTCTTCTTTTGATTTTAATAAAAATAATTTTGCATAATGTTCGTTGTATGCTTTAACGAAAGCAGGTTTATCTTTAACTTTAAAAGTTGCAAAACGTGGTTCAATAGCAAAATATTGATTATTTAATGAATTACAAAAATCATCATGAGCATGAGTATATTCTTGATTAACATCGATCATTCCATGATCGGCTACCAAAATAAATAAAGTGTCAGGATTATTATTAACAAGTTTTTCTAATTCGTTATTTAAAAGGATGATCATATCTTTTGTATTAAAAGATTTGACTCCAGTTAAGTGCATTGTGTGATCTGGTTCTGTACAATAACTATAAATAAATTTATGATTTTTTAGTAAATCGTTGGTTTTGTTAAAATAATTTTTCAAATTAATTATTGGGTCTTTACTGTCATTAACATCAAAAGACATGATGTTTGCAGCGGTATTTGAATTATCGTGTTCATTAATTAAGTCCCAAATGTATTTAGTTTTAAGTAAATCATATTGAACGGCAGGTTTAATAAATTCATTACTATTTAATTTATTATTGGATGGGAAAACATTAATTAATTTATCGTAATTTTTAAAATACATTGTCCAACCAAGATATCCGTTTTCGATAGGATAACGGCCAGTAGTTAAAGAGGTGGTTGCAGCAACAGTTGTTGGTGGAAAGACACTTTTAAATTCTTTATATACATGATTAAAAATGAAAGGAATATATTCTTGGTATCTATCAATAATTGCTTTTCCTAAAGCATCAAATAATATTAAACAAATTTTTTCTTTATTAGTATTTTTTAAAATTTTATCTAAAGGTTTGTAAGTAGTGTGGAACGTTTCAACTCCATAATGTTTTAATATTGAGTTGCTAACGTTACATAGTGTTCTCTTTTTATCAAGTTTTAATGAGTGATTGAATGGTGAATGGTTCATAATTTTCTACCTCATATCATTATAAGCCCAAACAATTTAGAAAACTATTACAAAATAGAAAAACGCCACGATTGGTGGCGTTTTTTGTACTACATTTTTTGAAACTACAATAATCTATTATAGTATTCGACGATAAGTGATTCGTTAATTTCTTGACTTAATTCGTTTCTTTCAGGAAGTCTAGTGTAGGTTCCTTTCATGTTGGTTTTGTCAAGAGTAACATAAGGTGCTGTGATAGTGATTGCTTCAAGACTATTCTTGATAACGATCATGCTCTTAGCGTTGTCTTTAACGGAAATCTCATCATTAACTGAACAAGTGTAACTTGGGATATCAATCTTCTTGCCATTGACAAGAATATGTCCGTGATTAACAAGTTGTCTAGCAGCTTTTCTAGTGTTAGCAAAACCTAATCTATATACTAAGTTATCAAGTCTTGATTCAAGAATTCTCATAAACTCAACACCAGTAATTCCTTTGGATTTACTAGCAATTGTGAATAATCTTCTAAATTGTCTTTCGTTAACTCCGTACATATCTCTGAGTTTTTGCTTCTCAGTTAATTGCTTGCCGTATTCGGAAACCTTCTTTTTGTCTTGGCCATGTTGTCCAGGTGCATAAGGTCTTTTTTTGAGCTCCTTACCATTTTCTAAAATAGAAAAACCAAGTCTTCTAGATCTCTTCCATTCGGATTTTAAATTTCTCATATATTTTCTCCTTTCTTTACTTGCAAATAAAGCTTAGGTCTAAATTCCTTTCTTCGGGTGAAGTAATATCGATTTCGTCTTTGTAGCTAAGATTACTTTCTTCCTTAACGTACTTCGTCGGACAAGAAGTATTTAAATGCTGCATTAAATGCGATTAATACTATAACAAAAATATGTTGTAAAAGTCAAGCCAAATATACTTTAAGTAGTAGAAAAAATCATTTATATATATTAAAATAAATTGCGAGGTTATATATGAAAAATTTAAACTTTTTAACCAATATTGTTTTATTAGATGCTTGGGTAACATGGACCATCGTTTTTTCTATTGTTGGAATAATTTTTTTAGCAATTTTAATTGCTGTTTTAGACAAATTTGTTTTTGCTAAGAAGAGAGCAGAAAAAACTTTGCATGATATTGAAAAAAAGTATGAATATCTTCATGCTTTATTAACCGGTCAAGATTCACAATATATTATTAGACTTGAAATAATTAGCCGCACAAACCTTCTTTATTGTGATATTCACGCGAATTTCTTTAAAAGATTTAAGGAATTACGTGATCTCCAAGATCAATCTTTTCAAGAAATAGTTGCCAATCTTGGTGAATTTGTTGAAGAAAATAAAATTAGCAAATTTAAGGATTATTATAAAAGACATCGTCTTGCTATGCAAAATTTCGAGGAAAACGTTAATAAATTAAATGATGATTTATTGGCGGTTATTAGACCTGAAGAAGATGCACGACAAGCTTGTTTACTTCTAAAAGATAAATTTAGAGAATTAAAATCTAAATTCAATAATAATGAACATTCTCTAAATTATGTTAAAAATTCTTTCAATAAAGTGTTTGATAAGATTGATGAAAAGTTCGG
Source organism: Caryophanales bacterium UBA4855 (assembly GCA_002399785.1). Lineage (GTDB taxonomy): Bacteria > Bacillota_I > Bacilli_A > RFN20 > CAG-826 > Onthovivens. Next base: position 62,509 of record DHEH01000017.1, on the reverse strand, counting down.
TTCTTTCGAACAATTAATTGAAAATGCTAATTATGATGATGCAAATAAAATTTTACCAGAAGTTCGTAAAGTAATGGAGGTTCTTGATAAAGCTATTGATGTTATACCTGGTTTAATTACAAGGACTTTAGATGAAGAACCTCTCAAAATTCAAGAAACAACAAACAAATATAATGAATTAGTTGCAAAAAAATATCCATTGGTTACTTTAAATGTTGAAGCACAAATTGATCAAATCAACATTGAACTTAATGATATTAAAGATGAATTATTAAGATTGAATCTTTCACATATCTCAGAAAGGCTTGATGCAATAAACAACCATCTTTCTGATATTGATAAAAAATTAATCGAAGAAGAAAATTCAAAAGTTATTTTTGATCAAAAATATCAAACGGTTTCATTAAATTTTAATATGGTTGAAAAAGAATATATAAAAATTACAAACAACCTTCAAAAAATTAAGAAATATTATGTTATTGATGGCAATCACGAAAAAATGCTCAATGAAATTAAAAATGATGTTGATAATACAAGCAAAGAAAAAAGAAGACTTGAGATTTATGTTCACGCCGTCGAACATACTCCATACAGTATGCTTGTTAATCAAATTAAAGATTTAGATAATGGTACAACGACCACTAATGAAAAAATTAATACTTTCAAAAATTATATCGCCTCTTTAAAAGCTTCTTCTGATAATGCATTTCAAAATATTAGAGTTAAATATGGATTATTTAAAGAGAATGAAGCTGTTTTTTTTTCTCTAAATTGTTCTAAAGAAATCAATTCTTCAATTAATCTCATTATAAATAAATGTTACGAACTTATTGATTCTATCAATGATTTTCTTCGTGTAACTCCAATTGATGTCAATAAGGTCGAAGAAGCTAATACTGAATTAAATGCTAAGTCTAGTGATTTAAGTAAAAAGATATCTGAACTTAAAAATTTTCAAGAATTGACAACTAATAATATGCTTAGAATCAATCGTGATCGTTTAAAATTTGCTGATATCAATCAATCTGCTAATCAAGTTGAAACTCTTTACGTTGGTGGTAAATATAAAGAATCTTACGAGATGTCACTTCACGTTTTAGAAAGACTTCAAGAAAAGGCCAGTAATCAATAGGTATGATATATTTTGATAATGCTAGCAGTAGCAAACCTTCTTTAAAATGTTTGAATGTTTTTGAGGAAGAATCGTTAAAATCCTTTGCTAATCCCTCTTCAATTCATAAATTAGCAATGATTAATGGTTCAAATATTTCACGTATTAAACAAAATATTTTACATCAAGTTGGTTTAGATGATAAGTATGACATTGTTTTTACAAGTGGAGCAACAGAAAGCAATAATTTGGCTATTTTAGGTTATTGCCGAAAAAATAAAAATAGAGGAAACCAAATTATTACGACCAATATTGAACACGAATCCGTTCTTAATCCTTTTTTGCAATTAGAAAAGGAAGGCTTCATTGTTAAATATCTTCATGTTGATGAAAATGGCGAAATATCTTTAGATGAATTGAATCAATTAATGACTAAACAAACTATTTTGGTATCTATAATGGCAAGCAATAATGAGGTTGGCAGTGTTTTAAATATTTTAGGTGCTAGTAAAATTATTAAAGAATATCCAAAATGTGTTCTTCATTCTGATTGTGTACAAGCCTTTGGAAAAATCCCTCTTGAATTATCGAGTCTTGATATGATTACAATTACAGCTCATAAAATTCACGGAATAAAGGGGATTGGCGCATTAATTTTAAAGAAAAAGTTGTTAATTGAACCTATTGTTTATGGCGGAAATCAACAAAATGGTTTAAGAAGTGGAACATTAGATTATCCTAGTATTGCTTCTTTTAATGAAACGATTAATGAGGCGATTATCAATTTAAAAAAAGATAATTTATATGTAGATTCTTTGCATAAATATATGGTCACTAAATTAAAAGAATTAGACGAAGTTTCTATTAATACTCCTGATTATAATTACAACCCTTATATAGTTTGTTTTAGTTTGAAAACAAAAAAGGCAAGTGTTGTTGTTGAAGCTCTTTCGAATGAAGGAATTTATGTTAATAGTGTTTCGGCTTGTAATTCGAAAAAAGAAGATCCTTCTTATGTTTTATTAGCTATGAATAAAGAATATCAAATTGCAAAGAATCCTATCAGGGTTTCTTTTTCGTCAGAAAATTCAATTGAAGAAATTGATTATTTTAACGATAAATTAAAGACAATTTTAAATACAATAAGGTAGGAAATATATGGATTACAATACAATTATTATTCGTTTTGGTGAAATGAATACCAAAGGAAAAAACAAGAAACAATTTATAGCACAACTTGCAAGAAAAATTAGAGAAGCGACTAAAGATTTTAAAGATAAATATGTAATGGATATTCAACATGATCATATTTATTTAAGATTAAATGAAAACAATGTTGACATGATTAAAGAGTTAAAAGAAGTGAGTGGTTTATATAGTTTTTCCTTAGCTCTTAAAGTTGATCCAGATTTAGACAATGTAAGAAAAGTTGTTTTAGACCAAATTAAAAAAGAAAATGGCCACACTTTTAAAATGTATACTCATAGAATAGATAAATCATATCCATTTATAAGTGATGAAATTAATAGGGAATTGGCGGGGGATATTTTAAAAAATAGCACTTTGCAAGTTGATGTTCATCACCCTGATATTTTATTTTCAGTTGAAATTAGAAGGGATGGTGCTTATTTATTTACTGAAACAATTAAAGGATTAGGCGGCTATCCTGTTGGTTCTTTAGGCAAGACCTTATTAATGCTCAGTGGTGGAATAGATTCTCCTGTTGCGGCTTATTTGATGATGAAAAGAGGAATTGAAGTTGTGTGCGTTCATTATGCTTCTCCTCCATATACAAATAGTGGTGTTATTACTAAACTCGAAGATATTCTTGCAAAACTAAATCTTTATCAAGAAAGAATCGTATTATATGTAATTCCTTTTACAAAGATTCAAGAAAAAATATATGAAGTAAGTCCTGAAGGATATCCAATTACAATTATGAGAAGAATGATGTATCGATTAGCTGTTAAATTGGCTGAAAAGAAACATATTCCATCAATTAGTAATGGTGAATCAGTCGGGCAGGTTGCAAGCCAAACCATAGATTCTATGCATGTAATTAATGAAGTAACTAATATGCCTGTTATTCGTCCATTAGCCGTTTTTGATAAAGTTGATATTATTAAAATTTCTAAAGATATTAGTACTTATGATATTTCTATTAGACCATATGAAGATTGCTGTACTATTTTTGCCCCAGTAAAACCAAAAACATCACCACATCTTGATGTTTGTAAAGATATAGAAAATAAATTTGATTTCTCGCCTCTTCTTGATGAAGCGATCAAAAATGTTGAAGTAAAGATAATAAAATCTTAATAAGTTTTTTTCCTTATTTTTATCAAAATCCCTTGCAAATCCCCATTAAAAAAGACATTGTTACCAATGTCTTTTTTGTTTTTTATAGATTAATTATTTAGCAGTTTTAGCAATTTTAACTAATTCCGCAAAACCTTTTTCATCATGGATTGCGATTTCACTTAACATCTTTCTATTGACGTCAATTTTAGCAACCTTTAATCCGTGCATGAATACTGAATAGGAGATATCATTAATTCTGCAAGCAGCATTAATTCTCTTGATCCATAATTTTCTAAAGTCTCTCTTTTTATTTCTACGATCGATATAAGCATATCTATTCGAATGCATGACTTGCTCTTTAGCAGTCTTGAATAATAAATGTTTACTTCCGAAATAACCTTTAGCGGCCTTTAAAACTCTTTTTCTTCTTGCGTGTGTAACTGTTCCACCTTTTACTCTCATATTTTAATGACCTCCTTAATCTTGAATAAGATACTTAATTCTCTTGATATCAGACTTGCTGACAGAAGCAGATTTTCTTAAGTGCATCTTTTGTTTGTGTGTTTTGTGTGGTGCTAAATGCGAGACATATGCATGATGTCTTGTGATTTTACCAGTGCCTGTAACTTTAATTCTTTTTAATAAAGCTTTTTTACTTTTCATTTTTGGCATAAATGAATTCCTCTCTTTCTACTTTTTAATTTTACTTGCAAGTAAGCAAGATAGCCATCTACCTTCCATGGTTGGTGGAGTGTCGACTGTGGCTATGTCTTTAACGTAGTTCATAAACTTGTTTAGGCTCTCTTCACCTACTTCTGGGTGAGCAAGTTGTCTTCCTCTGTAACGAACGCCAACTTTAACTTTGTTTCCATCTTGTAAAAACTTGATTGCAGCTTTAGCTTTGGTTTCAATATCGTGATCGCTGATTTGTGGGGTAAGTTGAACTTCTTTAACCTCAATAACCTTTTGATTCTTTTTGGCTTCCTTGGCTTTCTTTTGAGCTTGGAAACGATATTTTCCATAATTAATAATTTTACAAACTGGTGGATGTGCAGCTGGTGCGACGCATAATAAGTCTAAGTCGTATTCTTCGGCTTTTCTCATTGCATCATACCTAGACATTTTACCAAGTTGTTCACCCTCAGGTCCTATTACTAAGACTTCTGGGAAACGAATTCTCTCGTTAACTAAATCATTGTTATCGTTACGATTGGTTTTTTTCACCGAATTTTGTGGACGTGGTGAATTAAATTGAAATGAAGATATAATCTTGTTCCTCCTAAATAAATAAAACGGGCGCAAATAAGTTTTGCGTCCGTTAGTTTACTAATTAAATAATATAGTAGCTTATAAACCAATTAACTCTTAGTCAATCTGGTGAGAATCGGACGCTCTTCTTTCTACGTGCCTAATTAATATATATATTTATATATTGGTTGTCAAGTTAAATTTAGATGTTTTTTAATACTTTTCTGGTTAGTTTTGCTCTATAATCTAGATATGAAAAATAATACATCATTTAAGGAAATAAAACCTTCAGAAGTTGATTTAAATTTAATTAATTTGTTGCCTAAAGTTACAACACTTATCACTGCTAAAAAAGGTGATCTGATTAATACTATGACGATTGGATGGGCCGAAATTGGATTTTTATGGTATCGTCCAGTTGTTACAACTTACGTTCGTGAGTCGCGTTACACTTTAGAATTTACTGAAGCTAACGACTATTTTTCGCTTTGTTTTTTTGATTGCAAATATAAAGATGATTTAATTTATTTAGGAAGACATAGTGGAAGAGACGAAAATAAAATTGAAAAAGTTGGTTTTAAAACCGAATTTTATAATGGGGTTCCTTATTTTTTAGAAGCCTCAACCGTTTTGATTTGTAAGAAAATTTATCGCGATCTTATCAATGAAGAAAATTTTATTGATAAAGATGTTTATAAAAGAGTTTATGCTGATAATTTAGATTTTCATTATAGATATGTTGCTGAAATTGTTGCTGTATTGCAGAAAGAGAAAACTTTATGATAGTTGCGTTTGATTTTGATGGGACTTTAGCTCAGTCTTTTAGTTTATGTGATGAATGCTTTTTTAAAGCTTGCCGATATGGAGGAAAAAATCTAACGAAAGAAGGCATTCGTGATTTATTCGGTCCTACCGAAGAAGGAATAATTAAAAAAATCTTTGGAGACGAAACTTATAAACCAATTTTTGAGTATTATTTAAAAATTTATGCTCAAAAACATGAGGAATTTTTACCAAAATTAACTCCTGGAGCATTAACTACTTTAAAATATTTAAAAAAACATAATGTAACGATGGTATTTTTAAGTGGAAGAAGTTTAAAAACTTGGGAATATTCCAAGAAATTTTTCGCATTAGATGGGTATTTTGATAAAGAATATTTAGGTTCACTTGATGGAGTTAATAAACCTGAGAATTTGAAGAAAGTAATGGAAGATTTTAATGTTAAGAAAGAAGATATTATTTATATTGGAGATAGCATGCAAGATATTAAATCGTCTTCTTCTGTTGGTGTCACAATATTGTCTCTTGTTTATAGAAAACCAAAGAAATATGAATTTTTTAAAACACTAAATCCAAATAATGTTTATACTAACTTTGGTGATATTTTAAAAAGATTGAAGTTAGAAATTTGAAAAAGAATTTAAGGAGTTTAACAAAAATGGATATAAAAAAAGATGTAATCGATGTCGAAATAGATGAACAAAAAACCGATACTTCAACTGATGACAAAAAAGAAAAGAGGGGGTTTGGAGCTTGGTGGAATGATACTAAAAATAGTATCAAAAAGAGCTTTGATGATAGTGCGGCTAATGATTATTTTGATAAGACACATACACATTTTGATGTCTATTCACAAAATGGTGGGTTACTTGGTGAATCGACAATTTACGGCACATTGACCGATGATTTTGTAATTTGTAGGGGTGAGGCAGAAATAAAATCAGGGGATGTAATAATTGATGCTTCTACTTCTAAAGCCTACTTTGCTAAAAATAGCGATATTAATCAAGACATCATCTTTAAATATGAAAACAAGGATGTTTTAAGAAAAGGAATTAAATTATTTCTTGATCCGGACATCACTGAAGTAAAAGTAATTAAGTGCGGAAATAGATATTTTTTAAAGAAAATAAACTAATTAAGATTAATAAAAAAGTTCTAGAAAATTTTCTAGAACTTTTTTATTTACAAGAAATAAAGATTTAATTATTCTTCATCATCTTTAGAATGTTCAGCACCTTCAGCTAATTTTTTAATACCAGCTTCAGCCATAACATCATCGATGATTTGTTTAGCTCTCTTAAGGGATAATCCACTCTTAACTTTAAAGACTGTTGGAACATCCTTATATTTATTCTTAGCACTATCGTCAAGAACGGTAATAGTGGAATCTGCGTAATGTTGAGGATTAATATTGAAGTGAATCTTTAAACTCTTACCTCTAACGGCTATAACAACATATCTGACTCTATGAAGTCTCATAGTATCGTAATCATTAGAAACTCTACTATGTAAATCATAACTTAAGCAATACTTCTTGAGTTCATTATATTTATCACGAAGTTCTTGATCAGCTTCTTCAATTCTTTGCTCAAATGGAATGTTGTTACGAGCTGTTTTTTCTTCTGGAGTTTCTTCAACTGGAACTACAACTGGTTCAACAACTTTCTCTTCTTCAACAGGCTTTTCTTCTACAATAGGTTTTTCTTCTTCGACAGGTTTCTCTTCTTTAATAGGTTCTGGTTTGACTTCTTCCTTTTTTTCAACAGGTTGAGCAACAGGAGCGTTATTAATAGGAGCATAGTAATTGTTGGTGACGTTATTGACTACAAAATCTTCTTCAACTTCAACGCCGTAATTCTTTTCTTTAACCATATAGAAGACCCAGTATAATAAGGCAGCAAGAGCAGCACCGATTAATGGGCAAACAACATAAATCCAGGATTGAGTTAAAGCATCAGCATTTCCAGTATGTCCATATAATTCAGGAACAAATTTAGCGAATAAATCTGGCCATAAAGCTCTGGCTGGGTTGACACTTGTTCCAGTAAATGGAATACCAACTAAGTGAACAAGAGTTAAAGTGGAACCGATAACGACGCCACTAATTCTTAATGTTTTCTTTGAACGTGTAACAGCTAAAATAACTAAAACAAAAACCATTGTTAAAATTATTTCAACAAAGCATGCGATTAATACAGCATTAGAACTTCCGGCAATTAAAGGTTGAATGGTGTTAGCGCCAAATCCGTTAGAATCACCAAGGAAAACTAATAAGATTAAGCAGGCAATGAACGAGCCAATGTTTTGAGCAATGACATAAACAAAGAATTCTTTCCAACCAAAATCTCTCTTTTCTTTAGGTAAGAAGAGGTTTTTAAGTAAGAAAGCTAAAGAGACTGCTGGGTTAATGTGGCATCCAGAGACTCCTCCAATCGCATAGCACATAGCGGCTAAAACTAGACCGAATGTTAATGCGGTGGCAATTTCATGTGTGGCTCCGTTAGCGAAGATGTTGGTTGCACCGGTAGTCGTAGTAGACATAGAGGTAACAGCAGCAACTCCACAAGCGAATAAAACCAAACAGAAAGTACCGAATAGTTCAGCAATAAACTTTTTGAATAATTTCATATTTGAATTATCCCCCTTATAGTTAATATTTTAGTCATTATAATTTTCAAAAACAATAGAGTTTTTTAAAAAAGAAGGGGTCTTTGATAGGGTTTTTGAAATTTTAAGTCTTCTTTATTGATTTAAATTGTATACAAAAATTT
>DHEH01000017.1:40424-54112 GCA_002399785.1 Caryophanales bacterium UBA4855 | reverse complement strand
ATTATTTTTTATTTTTTGAGAATTAATTCAGGATTTAAAGAGTTTTCGATCAATTTATTAAAAGCTTTACTTAATGGATATCCATCGACTAAGGCATGAGAAACATTTATATTAAATGATAAAATATATTTTCCGTCTTTAAGTGAATATTTTGAAAAACAAATACGAGGAACGCTTGATGATTCAGGCATATTGTTTGGAACAGGATGAGTCATTGCGGTGTAATTTACCCATGGAACGCAGGTTATATAATAAACAGCATAATTATTTTCGCTATTATATTCGATGTTTTTTCCGTTTTGATTTTTGATTGAGCTTATTTCGTTATTTGCATCTTCATAAAAATCTTTATAGTTATCAAACATTTTGTTGCCAGCGTTTTCAAAATTATAATCTTTTAATAAAATAGTGTAGGTTGGATCAATGTTATCGTACAAGCGAACTACATTGTCGACAATTCTAAGACGCATTTCTTCGACACTATTAAGTGATTTCATTATTACATATAAAAAATTAATAAAAAAAGATGTGTTAGTTTCTTTGGTAAATTCCACGACTTTAGTAACATCAATATCAACATTCATTGAATAGCAAGGATTGCTAAACTTCGAAAACCATTCATATTGACTACGGCGATTCCATTTTTCAATATCGATAACTTTGTACATAATATATCCTTCTTTATTTAAATATTTTTGCATAAATATAGTAATGGATAAAGATTATTTAAATAATTTACTTTAATTTAATAGGGAATTAATAGGGTTATTCAGGTTTGTTATTTTCTAAAACTAAATCTCTATTAATTAGTTTATTAGTTGTTAGGTCAATAGTTAAAGCTCCAAAAGAAGCAGTCAATAAAATAGCAACTACAGAAACCATTAAGACGATCTTGCCAGCTGCTATTATTGCTTGGTCATTTAATTTATTTCCTAAATCTAACAATCCTCCACCAATAGTTGCTTGAACGGTTGCTTTAGGAAGAAAAGAAATTGAAACAAATAAACGTTCTTTAAAATTTAAATTTGTCTTAATCATGCAAGAATAGGTTGCAATAAATCTAGAGGCTAAACCAACAACAATAACGAGTATTGCAGGTAAAATGAGGCTCCAAATAGCCTTTAATTGAATTGAGGCACCAACTAAAACAAATAGAAATATTTCAAAAACTGACCACAATCTATCGCATTTTTGAGCAATTCTGTGCGCTTGTAGAGCGTTTTTAGCTAATAAGGTAATTCCAATAGTAATATTTGCTAATAGGCTAGAAAACCCAATCCATTAAGAAATATATGATTCTAAAAATACATATGCAAAACAAATTCCTAAAATCAGTGCTAATTTGAGCGAATCTCGCATGTGAATTTTCTTAAATATGATCGATAACAATAAACCTGTTAAAATACCAATTCCAACTCCTAAAATTATTGATAGTGGAACATTAATGAAAGTCATGACATTTAGTGAATCACCAGCTTCAATTGTTAATAAAGAAGTGAAACATACAATCATTACGATATCATCAAGTGAACTTCCAGCAATAACCATCTGAGGAATTCCTTTGTTAGTTCCTTGTTTATTTTCAATCATTTTGATCATACGTGGAACAACGACTGCTGGAGACACAGCTCCTAAAACACTACCTAAAATAAATGATTCTAAATAAGTTAATTGTAAAAATGTTGGTCCAATAAGCCCTATAACTACCATCTCTACAACCGCTGGTATAAAAGAAAGCAAAATTGCTGGTCGACCATTTTACTTTAAATCTTTTATATCTAAAGACAATCCACCTTTAATTAAAATTATTATTAAAGCAATTTTGCGGAGTTCACTGCTTATATTTAATTATTAAACCAAAATAACCCATTATTCAACCTAATAGTAGATAAACGATTAGTGATGGAATACGAATCTTATTAGCTAAAAATCCAAAAATTCCACCAATGACAAGAATCATTCCTAACGATAAGAAAAACATATAAAAACCTCCTAGAAAGCATGCGAATCTATGCTCGCAATGGCATAGACGTCATCAGTCTCCTAAGAGGCGGTTTTTAGATTGAATCTAAAGGGAGTACATCATTCCCGTGATTATTAGACCACAATTGGTTCTAAAATTAAACTGATTTTTTAGTTTATATTAAAGGTTTAAATTACTAGAGAAGATTAAATTTCGAAATATTTTAATGAAAATAAGTGAAATAAAGCTAAAAATTTCAATAAAAAAACGACACTTATAATGTCGTAATTTTCGCATTGGTGACCCTGAGGCGACTCGAACGCCTGACCCACAGCTTAGAAGGCTGTTGCTCTATCCAACTGAGCTACAGGGTCATTGCTTGTATATAATATCACTAGAAACTAGGTTTAACAAGGAAATTTATTAGACTAAATTCAGCAATAGTGATATATTCTTTTACGTGAGGAATGATGTATGAATGATGTCAATAAATTGCTTGTAGAGGCAATAAAAAATATCTTAAAAAATGAGTTTAATTATGATGATACAAACTCTTTAGTTATGCTTGAAATACCAAAGGAAACAGCCCATGGAGATTATAGCAGTAATATCGCTATGAAAATTTGCAAATTAGTTCATAAATCTCCTGTTGATGTTGCAAATATTATAAAAGAAAAACTCGAAGGTAATGAAATTATTGAAAAAGTTGAAATAGCTGGTCCTGGTTTCATAAATTTCTTTGTTAAAAAAGAAAGTTTAAGCGGAATTATTAAAACTATTATTGATAAAGGAGCAGATTTTGGAGCTTCTAATTTTGGTAATAATGAAAAAATAATGGTGGAATATGTTAGTGCAAATCCTACTGGAGATCTTCATTTAGGACACGCTAGAGGTGCAGCTTACGGTGATTCTTTAACTCGTGTACTTAAATTTTCTGGTTACGATTGCTTAAGGGAATATTATGTTAATGATGCTGGAAATCAAATTGAGGTTTTAGGTGAATCTCTTTATCAAAGATATAGAGAAGTACTTGGAAAAGAGTTTGATATGTCAAAAATTGGCTACCAAGGAAAAGATGTCATTAATTTAGCCCATGAATTAGTTACTTCAGTTGGTGATAAATATCTTGATGATGATAGTGAAGAAAGAAAAGATTTCTTTAAAAAACACGGAACTGTTCTTGAATTAGATAAAATTAAAGTCGATTTAGATTTATATCGTGTTGGTTTCGACCATTATCAATCAGAATTAGATTTATATAGAAGCGGTAAAGTTATAGAAACTTTAGAAGCTCTAAAAAAGAGTGGATACACTTATGAATTAGATGGCGCTTTATGGCTTAAAACAACAGTATTTGGCGATGATAAAGATAGAGTTTTAGTAAAAAGTGATGGTAGTTTAACTTATTTAACTCCTGACCTTGCATATCATAAAGATAAATTTGATAGGGGATATACAAGACTTATTGACTTATTTGGTGCTGATCACCATGGGTATATTGCTCGTTTAAAAGCTGGTTTAAAGATTTTAGGATATAATCCTGACAATCTTGAAATCGAAATCATTCAAATTGTTAGATTGATGGAAAACGGTGAGGAAGTAAAGATGAGTAAACGTACTGGAAACGCCATTACTATTCGTGAATTATGTGAAGATGTTGGTGTTGATGTTGCTCGTTATTTCTTTATTTCTAAACCAATTGTTTCTCATCTTGATTTTGATCTTAATCTTGCTAGAAAACATAGTAACGAAAATCCTTCATATTATATTCAATATGCTTATGCTCGTACTTGTTCAATTTTAGCTAAGAATAACAATTTCAAATTAAGTGATTCTTATGATCTATTAACTAGTGAAAAAGAAGCTCAATTATTAAAGATTATTGCTGCTTTCAAAGATACCCTTGTTGATGTTTGTAAAAATAGAGAAGTCAATATACTTTCTAACTACTTAATTAAGCTTGCTCAAGCTTTCCATAGTTACTATAATGACTCGAAAGTTATTGATGAAACTAATCCTGAATTAACCGCACAAAGATTAGCTTTAATTAAGGCTATAAATATCGTTTTAGAAAACGCTTTAAAACTTTTAGGAATTGAAGCGAAAAAATCGATGTAAAATTTGAAGCAAATTTTGTATTAAAATTTTATTAAAATATTGACATTTTTTTATCTAATATTTTGTCGGTAAGACCGATTAAATCGCATTTTTTAGGAAATGCGATTTTTTAATGAAAAAACCATCAAAAATTTTGTTGTTTATTTTCTTAAAAAAAGAGTATATTATTTTCACAAGTTTTAGGGGGAATAAAACTTAAAATAAGGGGGACTTAAAAATGATTGAAAATAAGCACATCATTGAGCTTAATCATGTAAGCAAAATATTTGATGACGACACAATTGCTGTTAACGATTTCAACCTATACGTTCGTAAGGGAGAGTTCGTTACATTTCTTGGGCCTAGCGGCTGTGGTAAATCTACTACTTTACGTATGATTGCCGGATTTGATTTTCCTACTAAAGGAGAAATCTTATTAAATGGTAAAGACATCTCGTCAATGCCACCAAATAAAAGACCAATTAATATGGTTTTTCAACGTTATGCGTTATTTCCACATTTAGATGTTTTTGAAAATGTTGCTTTTGGTTTACGTTTAAAAAAGATTCCTATTCAAAAAATGGATAAGAATGGTCAACCTATTTTAAAGATTAACAATAAAAAAGTTTCTGATATTAAAGATGATATTAAGAGTACTAAAAAGAATAGACATTTAACTGAAGAAGAAAAGTTAGAAAAACTAGCTTCTTTAAATAAGTTATTGGAAGCTGCAAAAACTACTCCAGAGCCAACTTATGATTATAGGAAATTAACTCCTAAAGAGATTTCAACTTGTGTTAGTAGAGGTTTGAAGATTGTCGATCTTGATAGTTTGGAAGATAGAGACGTCACGACTCTTAGTGGTGGTCAACAACAAAGAGTTGCCATTGCTAGAGCTATTGTTAACGAACCTGAAATTTTGCTTCTTGATGAACCTTTAGGTGCTCTTGATTTAAAGATGAGAAAAGATATGCAAATTGAATTAAAAGAAATGCACGAAAAACTTGGTATTACTTTTATTTACGTTACTCATGATCAAGAAGAAGCTTTAACTATGTCTGATACAATCGTTGTTATGAAAGATGGTGTCATTCAACAAATTGGTACTCCAAAAAGTATTTATGATGAGCCAAAAAATGCCTTCGTTGCCGACTTCATTGGTGAATCAAATATTTATAATGCGACGATGATTGGCAAAATGTGCGTTAGATTTTTAGACCACAATTTTTCATGTTTAGATGATTTTCCAATCAATGAGAAAGTTGATGTTGTCGTCCGTCCAGAAGATGTTATTTTTGTCAAAGATCCTAGTAAAGGAATGATAAAAGGCACTATAATTACCAAAATATTTAAAGGTGTTAATTATCAATACACTGTCATGGTCGGAAAAAATGAGTTATTAGTAAAAGATACTCACGATTTCCCAATTAATGAAGAAATTGGAATCGACATTGAAAAAGATTCGATTCAAATTATGAAGAAAGACTTTACAACTAATATTTATACGGATGCTTGGATCGATAAGAATAATGCTGTTCAAATCGATGACAACCCATTTGTTTGTGATATCACTCAAATCTTACCTGGAAGCAAACTTGAAGATGGTAATTTAATCTCCAAAGATGGTAAGCATAGATATAATTTTAATGATGCTGATGTAGTTGCTGAAATTGCTCTTGATAAGATTGATATCGTCGATGATTTATCATCTTCTGAATGTCAAGCTATCGGTGAAATTGTCGACTCTGTCTATAAAGGTGACCATTATCAATATATTATTAGAACTGAAAATGATGAAGATTTTGTTTGTATTACTCCTTATAACTACAATTTAAATGATAAAGTTGGTGTCCACGTTAAACCAGAAGACATCAAGTTAAGACTTAAAAAGGAGATAAGCGAGTATGAAATTTAGGTTTCAAAGAAAATTTCTTTGCATTCCTTATTTCTTATTCTTAATTCTTTTTGTAATCGTACCTATCATTTTTATTGTTTATTATGCATTTACTGATGCAGATGGTTACTTTACATGGAGTGCATTAGTCGATTTTTTCACTTCAATTAATAAATTAAATGTTCTGTTGATGTCTTTGATGTTTTCTTTATTAAATACAATTATTTGTTTAATCATTGGATATCCAATTGCTTATATTCTAAGTAATTCAAAATTTAATAAAAATAGCATGATTGTCATGTTATTTGTTATGCCAATGTGGATTAATTTCGTTTTAAGAACTTGGGCTACACGTGATGTTTTAAATTGGCTCAATTTAGGTGGAGGAACTCACCCATATTTAGCAACAATGATTGGTTTAGTTTATAACTATCTGCCATTCGTTATTCTCCCTCTTTACAACGTCATGCTTAAACTTGATAAAGCGCAAATTGAAGCGGCAACTGATTTAGGGTGCAATCGAATTCAAGTTTTTACTAAATCAATAATTCCTCAATCGATTCCTGGAGTGGTTAGTGCTTCCATGATGGTTTTTATGCCAACTATGTCAAGTTACGTTATAAGCGATGTTTTAAGCGAAGGAAAAGTTGTTTTATTTGGTAACTCAATTTATCTTTCTTTCACAAATTCTCAATGGAATGTTGGTTCTTTTATTAGTTTATTTATGCTTTTATTAGTTGGTTTAAGTATGTTAATTACCCGTAATTTTACAGAAAAAGATGAAAGTAAGGAGGCAGCAAAATGGTAAAAAAGATTTTAGCTAAAAGCTATGTTTATTTAATTTTATTATTGATGTATGTTCCAATTCTTGTCTTGATTGTTTTTAGTTTTACAAATAGTGCTAATGTTGGTCAATGGAACGGATTTACTTTAGATTTATACCCACGTTTATTTAGAAATAAAGAAATCATGACTGCAGTTGGCAATACTCTCGTTATTGCGATCTGTTCTGCATTAGTTTCAACTGTTTTAGGAACATTAGGAGCAGTTGGAACTTTCTATTCTAGAAGAAAAACTAGAATGGTAATCGAAAATATTAATCAAATTCCAGTTGTAAATGCTGAAATTGTTATGGCATTAAGTTTAACCTTTATGTTTGTCTTCTTTGGGAATTTTGTTTTTAGAGCCGAATTGTTTGGTTTTTGGACAATTATGATTGGTCATATTGTGATTAGTGCTCCATTCGTTTATTTAAATGTTAAACCAAAACTTACGCAAATGGATCCAGCTTTATACGAAGCAGCAATCAATTTAGGTTGCTCACCTCGCCAAGCCTTAAGTAGAGTTATTGTTCCACAAATTCGTCCAGGAATTTTATCTGGATTTATGCTTGCGGTAACTTTATCCTTAGATGACTTTATTATTACTGCATTTACTACCGGTCCTGGTTTACTTAATGGTGCCGGAAAGATTCAAACAATCTCGACCTATATTCAATCAGTTATTAAGAAAAAGGTTGTTCCTGTCGAATTAAGAGCATTAGTTACTCTTATCTTTATATGTGTTGTTTTAGCGACGATTATTGTCAGTGTTTATAGAAGACATCAAACATTAGCTTATCGTCAAAAATATCAATCTCAAGAAGCTTTAGCTAGAAGAAATGTCAGATATACCTTATTGATAACTATTGGTTTGATAATTTTAGTTTCTTTAATTGCTGTTATTGCAACTTTATAGGAGGAGTATAAAATGAAAAAATATTTAAAATATGTAAGTTTAATGGGTATTTGCGCAATTTTATCTCCAATCATGAGTAGCTGCAATAGTAGCCAAGATACGGAAGATGTCGTTTATGTTAAAGTTTTAAATGCTGGTGATTATGTTTATCTTAATGATCCTGAAAATGGATATAATGAAAAAGATTTAACTGAACAATATGTCGATTGGATTAATGAACCAGAAAATAAAGCTAAATATTTTGGTGAAGATTTTAATAAAAGAGTTGAGATTATTTACGATACTTATGATACTAACGAAACAATGTATAACGAACTCAAAACTGGGAAATCTAGTTATGATTTAGTTTGTACTAGCGACTACATGATTCAACGTTTAGCAAAAGCAGAAATGATTCAAAAAATCGACATGACTAGTGTCGAGAATTATAAAACTTATGGTAGTGATTTCTTGATTGGTGAAAACGGTAAATTAAACACAACTTTAATTGATCCTGAAGATAGTTCTTTAGGGACTTTAAATGATTTTACAATCGGTTATATGCGGGGAACTTTAGGTTTGATGTTTAATCCTGAATTTAAACGTATAAATGGTCGCGAAAGTGAAGATGTAATCAATGATTTTTGTGCTCCTGATGGGTGGAATACTTTGTGGGAAAAGAGTCAATATTACGCTAATTGTGCTTCAATAAAAGATTCAATGCGTGATACTTACGCAATGGGTTTAGTGCACACTTTTAGCGATGAATTTGAAGAATTATATAATGCTTATGATGGTAATTATAGTGATGAATATAATAAAAAAGTAAGTGAAATCTTTAATCGTCACGATGATGAAACAATCGATAAAGTTCAAGCTTCATTAATTGATTTAAAGAATTATATTTATGGTTTTGAAGTTGATACTGGTAAAAGCGACATTGTTACTGGAAAGGTAGGAATCAATCTTTGCTGGAGCGGTGATGCTGTCTATTCAATGGACACTGCAGAAGAAAATGGCACAACTCTTTACTTTGCCTTACCCGAATATTGTTGTAATATTTGGTTTGATGGTTTCTGTATGCCTTCTGCTGTAACGGGAGATCATAAGAGTGGAGCAAACTCTTTCTTAGATTTCTTATCTCTTCCTGCTACGGCTGCAAATAATATGGATTACGTCGGATATACACCATTTATTGGCGGAAGCGATGTTTTTGATATTGTCACTGAATGGTATGATTGCAGGTATGATGAAGACGGAAATTTAGATGAATCAGTCGAATCTTACCCTTATGATTTGAGTTATTTCTTTAGAAATGACACTACTGATACTAGCGATTACATCGTTCACGTAGATCCTGAGCAAATTAATCGTCAGATGCGTGCTCAATACCCTATGGTTAGTGATTTACCACATTTAGCTATCATGCAAGACTTTGGAGCTCAACAAAATGATAAAATAGTTTCAATGTGGGAAAATGTTAAGGTTAATCCTTTACCAATTTGGGTTACAATAATAGTAATAACAGCTTTTGTTTTAATTGTTGGGTTCTTAGGAAGCTATAAATTAATCAATAAAGCTAAGATTAAAAAGAGAAAAAGAATAAGAGAGGAATAATTATGAAAACACTTAAACTAATTTTCCCAGGTCAAAGATATAGTTGTGATCGTTCATTGCTTTATTTTATTGATACCAATATCGAAGGCGATTCAGTATATTTTCGTTATGATTATGCCCGTAATATCGATTTAAAAAGTATGACTGAAAAAGATATAATTAAGCATGCTATCGATTATTCTAAAAAGTTATTTGATAATGTCGATTTATCGCAATATGACGAAATAATTCTTATTGCTAAATCAATTGGTACATATGTCGCTGGTTATTTTCGTGAATTATTTAAGTTGGATAGTGCTCGTTTTATTTGTTTAACGCCAGTTTCTTCAAGTTTAAAATATATTAGACAAAATGATTTTGTTCTAATCGGCTCATTAGATAAACATATTAATTCTTCTGAACTTGAAAAATTTAAATTTGCTTATCCTTTTTTTGAAATAATTGATGGAGTCGGACACTCTTTAGAATATCCTAACAATCTAAAAGCTACTTTTGATTTACAATACAAAGTTTGTGAATTAGCCCTAAACTACCTTGATACCGCCACTAAAGACATTCTTGGATAGTTTTATTGTTGATTTAAAGATCGTTTTTTGATATATTAATAAAGCGATTTTTAATGCTTCCTTAGCCAAGCTGGTAAGGCAATTGACTGCAACTCAATGATCAGTGGTTCAAATCCGCTAGGAAGCTCCAGTTAATTTTTTAAAAACACCGACTCAGTCGGTGTTTTTATATATTAGATATTAATTGAATTAATGATTTATCGCTAAGTAAATTATAAATATCGTTGTATGAATTAAATTTTGTATTTTGAAGTAAATTATGAAGAGAATTGATGACATGATCGTTAAAACCATCTTCCAATGTGTAATCAACATTATTTTCGTGATTGAATTCTTCATTAATTAAATTAATCAATAATCTTCTAAAAGAAGCTAGTAAGGTTGTTTCTATCCAATAGGAATATTTATCGATAAATGTATTTTCTAATTTTTTCATTTTAACGTATAATTCTAGTCCATCATCTGCATCGTGATATAGGTCAAAAAAAGCATAATCATAATGAGTGGTGTTATTGTTAGTAAATTTAAAAGCATCAGCTTCTAGGATAGTTATTTTATCTTTATTAGGAAATTGAGGTAAAATGTTCTCTTTAAATAATTCTATAATTCGGTTATCAATTTCAACAATTGTGACATGAGAAACTCCTTTTTTATTTGAAACCATATAGGAATAATATCCTAAACCTAAGCCATATACTAAAACATCACCTTTTGCTTCATCAATTGATTCTTGCATTGTATTAATTTCATGAGGAATAAGAGACATCCACGTGGTATTTTTGTATTTTATTGATGGATAGGTATACGCTTCATCAAGATAAGTAAGTTCTGGAATTTCACGATAAAATTCACCTTCAACTTTAATATCTTTGTATATAATTGGTTCATAAGCGTTGATGGTTTCGTTAGTTAATTTATAACTATATTTATTTACATCTCTTATTTTAATATTTTTTGTAAAATTATTATTTAAGTAGGGTTTTGCGGGAGATTTTGAAATTTTATCAATTTCAAAATCCTTACATAAAGATAAAAAGTCAGTGTCATTTTTTTCAATATCCATTAGCTTCATAAAAGAATTTAAAAATCCATTTTTATCTATCATTTCTTTATTAATTTTCTTAGCTCCATAAAAAAGAAACTCAAGATACATATTATCAATTGCTTCATTGAATTCATGAATTTCAAATAGTTTATTTAATTTGTTAATATCGTTATTGTTTAAGTTAAAAATCATATCATTATCCTTTAAGTGTGGAATTAAAAAAGTGTTTATAAGCTAAAGAGAAGATGTTGTTTCTAGAAGTAGCAAAAACTAATTGATCACACGCTTCCCAAATGAAAACCCAAGCAAAAATATTAAGAATTTCTTTTACAATGTCATTTCCTTCAAAAACTGCAAGACGAGAGATAGTAAAATATATTGCTAAAATAATAGCGCCTATTAAAACCATAAATAGCGATGTTATAATTGCTCTTTTATTTTCTTTTTTTCTTTCTTTGGTTAAGATTGCATAATGAACTTTAAATAATTTCATAATTTTTAGACGTTCCTTTTTTGCTATAGTCTTCGGAAAATGAAATTGAACAGTTAAAGGAAGTTTCTTATTTTTAATCAATCGAAAATTTTCTTCAACAAAACTATATAAGGCAGGATTTAACGTGGATTCTTCGCTATAATCTTCATAAATTGGATCTTTTTCAAGGTCAACATAAATGGTGGCTGATTTGTCATCTTCTGTAAAGTTATTAAAATTAAGATCGTTAATATATTCATCGATACATGCATCCATATCTTGTTTTATTGTCTTTTCATTTTGGATAATTGTTAAATCGTTTTGAATTTTATCATTTAAGTTCATAATATTTCCTCGATTTCATGAATATTATATTCTTTACAAACATATAAAAGAAGAATAAAAATATTGAAAAAATCTCAATATTGTTTTATATTAGATGGGCGCGCTAGTAGCTCAACTGGATAGAGTATTTGGCTACGAACCAAAGGGTTGCGGGTTCGACTCCTGCCTAGCGCACCATATTAGAACGATAAAAGTGATACAAACATGTGTCACTTTTTTTGTATCAAAAACCGCGATAAATGGGCCTTTTCTTGATAGCAGTCTGACTTTGACTTGACTGGCCAGGTTCTTTTTATGGCATTTTAGAGGCGAAGGAGTGCCAACTCGTTAAACGGATTACCTTAGGGGGTGCACACTCGTTAAACGGTTTATTTACTCCTTCAAGGCAAACGACAAGGAACTGCAGGTCTTCAAGAAGATCTATTTTAGGTGCCTCACCCAGAGATGCGGATAGAGTATCTGGCAAAAATTAAAAAAATCAAAAGTTGAAACAGTCAAGCTATTTACTACGGTTTCATTGTAAAACTCTACCTATAGTGATAATATTTAAGAGATATTTGTTAAGGGGCAATCTTTATGAAAGTACCAACATATGAAGACGTCATGTTGCCAATTCTTATCAATGAAAGGAGAAAGAAGATATGAACGAAAAAGCCGGCGTCGTCTTCTCTATTGCCAAAGAGAATGCTCCTGTTCCTTATTGCACTATCTCAAAGAACGTTGTTTCGGGGAAAAATAGCATAACCTATTTCTCTTTAGCGGCAAACACGGATATCAGCGCGGAAAGCCATCCCGAACGAAAACTCTTGATGGTCAATGGAGGATACTTAGAAGTCTTTACTAGAGAAGCCCAAAGCCGATTCTTGAAGGAAGGAGAATTTATTCTTCTTCCTAGCGGTATCACGGCTGGTATGAGAAGTAAGGAAGGTGTAGTTTATACAGAAATTGCATTGCAAAAGGAGGATGGTATGAATCAAGCAATCAAAGCAGGAGAAGTCTTCAAGTTAGCCGATCTATTACCGTATCAAGATGGGAAGATCGTCAATATGGATGTTGTCAAAGGAGAAGGAATGAAGTTTGCGCTTCTTGCCTTTGATAAAGGAACCGGTTTATCCGAACATGCAGCTCCTGGTGAAGCGATCGTCTTCGCTTTAGACGGAGAAGGAATCATCGGTTACGAAGGAAAAGAGTACCCGATCAAAGCCGGAGAGAACTTCCACTTCGCCAAAGGCGGAAGACATTACGTCAAAGCAAACGGCCGTTTCAAGATGGCTTTGCTTCTGATGTTAGAGTAACTTTTTCTTCTTCTTTCAACAGCAGATGGAAGTGATTCTTTTCAAAATCGATCAAGCCTTCTTTCTTTAACTTCGAAAGTTCCTTGGAAAGAGCGCTTCTATCGGAAGAAAGAAAGTCGGCAAGTTGCTGCCGATCGAAAGGAATGTCGAAATAGGCCGAAGGCTGACGAATGGATTCGGAAGAGAGATAGGTGAGAATCTTATCTCTCAAAGTCGGTTGAGTGATATAAGTGAGTTTCTCCCGCAAGGTGATATTTCTTTTCGCTAAGACAGCAAAGAGATTATCGATTAATCTCGCATGGAAGGGACAAGCGGAAGAACACATATGAAGAAGAGAAGATAAGTCGAGGAAAAGAAGAACGCTATCTTCATCGGCTGCGATATTGAAGTTCGGGATTCCTTGGGTAGCGGCATAAGTCTCTCCGAGGATATCCCCAGGAAGGATCGCATTGACGATATGTCTTTTTCCCCAGTAGTCGTACCATTCGACATGGGCTTTTCCTTTGAGAAGAAGTGCGGTTCTGGAAATCTTCTCTCCCATGCGGAAGATCATCTCTCCTTTTGAATAGGAAACCTTTTGGCTTTTCAGGCACACGAGGAGAATCTGAATTTCGTTTCTCTTGATACCGGAGAAGAGAATTCTCTACCACTCTCATTTCTTCTTCCGTGAGTTTGGTT
>DHEH01000017.1:38826-40238 GCA_002399785.1 Caryophanales bacterium UBA4855 | reverse complement strand
CATTCTACTTCTTTTGGTTTATTCTATGGGTGGAAAAGGAAACCATTGAATTGTGGTTATCCCACGGATAAGGAGAAAGTACATATGGAAAAGAAACTGGATCTCAGCCGTTCGGTGTATGACCTTGTTACGGAATATCCGGAGTTAGCGGATATTCTCTATAACCTCGGCCTCAAAAGCATCAAGAATCCGAGTTTGTTCCACTCGGTTGGAAAACTGATGACCATTCCCAAAGGTGCCAAAATGAGAGGCATCCCGATGGAGAAAGTCATCTTCGCTTTGATGAGCCATGGTTTCACCTTGGAAGGGAACATGCCTTCGGATGTTGCTAAGGAAGAAACGAAACCGGAAGTAAAGATAGAAGAGCCTCTTTCTCGTACCGAACAGCTGAAGAATTATCTTCGTCGTCTCAGCAAGGGAGAATCCTTAGAAAGCGTCAGAGCCGATTTTGTCTCCCGTTTCTCCGATGTCGAAGCTTTTGAGATTATGGAAGCCGAACAGGAACTGATGGAAGATGGAGTTCCTCTCAACGAAGTCCAGCAGCTCTGTGATATCCACTCGGCTCTTTTCCATGGTGCTACCCGAGAAGAGCGGATTGCCAATGCCGAAGAAGAAGTCATGGCTTCTCAGCAAAGAGCTTGGATGAAACAGATGCAGGAGGAAGAGAAAGCAGCGGAAGAAAAGAAGGATCCTAAACAGATCAAAGGCCATCCGCTTTCTACTTTCTCGAAAGAGAATATTGTTCTCACTTCTTTGATCGAGGATGCTTTCCAACGTCTGGATGCCCATCAGGAATTAGGAGAACTCTTCCCTCAGATCCGTGAACTTTCTATTCACTACGCGAAGAAAGGTGACCTCCTTTATCCTCTTCTCAAGACCAGATACGATATCATCGGACCTTCCGAAGTCATGTGGACGGTCGATGATGAAATCCGCGATGAACTCAATCAGTTAGCAAGGATCGAGAATCACGACGCTTCCTATGAAGCCCGTTTAAGAGCCGTCCTTAAGAGAGCCCAGGAGATGATCTATAAAGAAGACAATATCCTCTTCCCGATCTGCGCGGAGAATTTCACCGAAGAAGAATGGTTCACCATCTATCAGGACAGCAAAGATTATCCCGTCTGCTGCGGAGTAGAAAAAGCGGTCTGGGACAAAGCCGAAGCAAATAAAGTTACAAAAGCCACCGACATCAAAGAAGGGGAAGTCGTTCTTCCGAGCGGTCATATGACCGTGGCTCAACTGACGGCTGTGCTGAATACCATTCCGTTAGAAATCTCCTTTGTCGATGATAAGAACATCAACCGCTATTTCAACGAAGGTCACAAGGTCTTCAAGCGTCCTTCGATGGCGTTAGATAGAGAGGTCTTCACTTGCCATCCTCCGAAGATCGAACCGATGGTAAGAGAGAT
>DHEH01000017.1:0-38749 GCA_002399785.1 Caryophanales bacterium UBA4855 | reverse complement strand
TAAGAGAGATTCTGGATTCTCTCAGTTCCGGAGAAAAGGATTCGGTCGATGTCTGGATGAATAAGAACGGCCGTACTTATCTTGTCCGTTATATGGCAATCCGCGATAAACATAAAAACTATCTTGGCGCTCTAGAAGTCGTTCAGGACATGGAGTTTGCAAAAGAACATTTTGCCAACTAGGGTTCTGCATGAATGACGATTCCATGGATGAGACGAACCGAGAATCCTCCTAATGGATTCAACTTTGCCTCGCTTCTTTTCCTGTATCCTGATATGACTCAGCAATAGCGGAGCTAACATCATCGCCAACACGTGATAAGCATTGTCGTCCAACGGCTTTTCTACATTCTCCGTCTGTTTTTGCTCTGCCAATCTCTTTTTTCCTCCTCACCAGTAATGGAACATTCCTTACGGAAATAGAACCTCCACGCCTGCGTGTTTGTTGTCTTAAAGGCCGAAAGGAACGGTCACAGGCAAGAGGCTTCAGTCCCTGAATTACGTCGATGCTTCGAAGGCGAACAAATACCATATTAGAACGACAAAAGTGATACAAACGTGTGTCACTTTTTTTGTGTCAATAACCGCGATTAATGGGCCTTTTCTTGATAGCAGGTTGATTTTGGCTTAATCAATCATGTTCTTTTCTTGGCTTTTTAGAGGCAAAAGAAGGCCCACTCGTTAAACAGATTAACCTAGGGGGTGCACTCGTGAAACGGTTTATATGCTAGGGGGTGCACTTTGTATCAAATTTGTAGTGCAGTTCCATTAGAGTTAAGTATAGCTGATACGAAAGTATTGGCTATTTTTTCTTTATATAGGCATAAAACAGCAATAATTATAGGTATTATTATCATTTTTTGATGTCTTAGGTATAAAAATAGCAGTAGTTATAGGTATAAGGATAATAATATATATAATTAAATCGTTAAATTATTATTAATCGTTAAACTACTACTTACTATATATAGGAATGCTTATAGGAGAAATAATCAATTTTTATACATACCCCCACACGTGACATGTGACATCCGTGACAAACGAGACAGAATCTAGAACTAGTGGTATTATTAGACGTGTAAATCATGGTATAATATATGTAGATTAAATCGCTTTGATTCATAAAGTTATAATAGTAAAAAGGAGATGATTATAGTTGAATAAAGATAGCAAGAATATAAACAACTTTAATGATGCTATTATTCGTCATCTTGTTGAGTATAAAAAACAAAAATTGGGCATTGATGGTTGTGGCCATTTTATAACATACAATAAAAAGACAAAAGAATCTATTGATTATGGAGAATATGAACATATCCTTCCTGAGCCTTTAGAAGTAAAATTAAGGAATTATATGTGCGATGAAGCAATAACAGAATCATCAAAAATTAAAAGACATAATTATTGGCATCACTTGAATTCAAGTCAAACTATGTGCATTAATTTCTTTGCAATACTTTTAAACAATGATTATGAGTATTTAAATGTTTTACTATCGTATATTTTAAAAAAGAATATAAAAATAATAAAACATGAATTTGAAAAAGTATTAATTCCTAATAGTACTAATTTTGATTTTTATTGTGAAGATGAAAAAGGCCATAATTACTATTTTGAGATTAAATATACAGAAAAAGACATTGAACCAAAAACTACAGCAAGTAATCCGTTGAAAACATTTAATAAAATTTACAAACCACTTATCGAAAATGGAACAAACCTTAAATTTTGTTTAGAAGATGATAACTGGGAAATTTTCATGAACAAGCATTATCAGGCATATAGAAATATGGTTTATGGTAATTCAATTAAAGGTGATTATTGTTTTTTTATTACAATGAAGAATAATCTAGGAACTTATGATGAATTACAAAATGCAATACAGGATGCGAATGATTCATTATCCAATGTTGTCTCGTTATATTGGGAAGAGTTAATTCCTATGACACTAAATATAGTAAAAGGCAATAATAATCTTGTGAATTATTATAAAGATTTTAAGGATAAGTATTTTTTACGATAAAAAAACTCTAGCCATCCAAACTAGAGTTCAATATTTATTACTGAGCCATCTTTGAAATTGAATTCGAGATGGTTTTCTTTATGCACTTTGATGTTGAGGACAGTTAAATTGAAGAGTCTATCGTTAAATTCTAGGTTTAGTGTATCTGCATTTTTAATCTCATCAATGAATGCTTGAAGCTTTACTGACTTTCTATTTCTTGTAACTTGTTCATCAATTAATCTTGTGTATTCATCTTGGGCAGCTGTGAATCTTTTAACTAGATCTACATATTCATCCATGTATTCTTGACTGTTCTTTAATTTCTTTTCTCGGTTAAATATATGTTGGTCACATAAACCACTAACTACTAGCATTTCATTCTTGGCTTGTTCTATAGGCTTAGATAAATTAACAGCTAGTAGTTTTTCTTTTACTAGAAGAAGATTGTTAATAAGTGCATCTCTATCCTTAAGAAGGATGTTTAACCCCTTTAAATAAGCATTTTTAATTGTTTCTTCATCTAGAGTAGGTGTTTGACATTTAGTACCGTTAAACTTGTTATTACATTGCCATACGATACGTCTATAGGCATCATTTGAATGCCATACCTTAGGACCATAGATAGAACCACAATCAGCACATATGACTCTTCCTGATAACACATTATCTCTTCGATTTCTAGTTTCTAGTCCATCTCTTAATTCAAGTTCAGCTTGTACTAGTTCCCATTCATCAGGACTAATAATTGCTGGGTGAGAATCTTCAACATAGTACTGTGCGACTTCGCCATTGTTCTTTTTAAGTTTCTTTGTTAAGAAGTCTACGATGTATTTCTTTTGAAGAAGAGCAGAACCTTTATATTTCTCATTTCTTAAAATTGAATCAACAACATTGTATTGCCATTTAGTTTTACCACTTGGAGTAGGGATATTTTCTTCAGTTAGGATTCTAGCAATTGTTGATTGGCTTTTGCCTTCAATAAACATTCTATAAATCCTTCTTACGATTTTAGCACCTTCTGGTTCAATCTCAGGAAGACCGTTTTCACCTTTCTTATATCCTAAGAAGCATTTATAGGGTAGGGCAACTTTACCATCCTGGAATGCTTTTCTTTTACCCCAAGTAACATTTTCTGATATTGACCTGGATTCCTCTTGAGCGATACTAGACATAATGGTTAGAAGAAGCTCTCCACCAGTACCAAAGGTATAAATGTTTTCTTTTTCAAAAAATACTTCAACACCTTTTTCTTTTAATTTTCTGATGTTGACTAAAGCATCAACTGTGTTTCTTGCAAAACGTGATATGGATTTAGTTACAATTAAATCAATTTTACCTTTTAGGGCATCATCAATCATTTGTTTAAATCCATCACGCCTTTTAGTAGATGTACCACTAATGCCTTCATCGGTATATACATTCACAAATTCCCATTCATCATTGGCTTTGATGTATTTAGTGTAATAATCGATTTTAGCTTCATATGAAGTGAACTGCTCATCCTGGTCTGCGGATACTCTAGCATAAGCAGCTACACGCCTTTTATGTGGTGCATCAATTGAAATATGAGTATGTGGATTAATTGTTGGTTTAATTACTGTTACCTTTGCCATTGTTAGCCCTCCTTAGTTTATGTTGTTCTAATGTTTTTTGTCTTGCTAATGCTTTCTTTTCTGGAGTCCAAGAAAGACTTCTAGATTTATTTTCCCATTTGATATCTTTTGAAATTCCATCCTTGAAAACATAAGTAAGGATATTGTCATTTTTAACAATTATCTTTTCTATTTTCTTTTTGAATAACTTTTCATCAAAAGAAGTAGTATCTAGTATTTCATTTGAAGTTTCAAATAATATTTCTTCAGGTACTTGTTTAGAATTGCATGCTTTAATTCCTTTATCATTATTAGTTCTACAAATCCAAATGTGTTTATATGGAGTGGTTTTCCTTGAATAGTGTTTACCACAACATCCACATTCCAACATTCCACTAAAAGGAAGTATTAGAGGTTTTGTAACTTTCCAATTGATGCTTTCTTTTTTAGATTTAAGCATTTCTTGAACTTTATTAAAATTTTTTTTGAAATAATACCTTCGTGTGAATCTTCAACATAATATTTAGTAAGTTCACCATTATTGATAAGTGTTCTTTTAGAAATAAAATCTTTGCAGTAAGTCTTTTGAAGTATCTTATCGCCAGTATAGTATTCATTTGATAGCATTCCTCTTATTGTTGATTTAGAGAAGAAGATATTGTTTCTGGTTTTGATTCCATCAGATTCAAGTATTTTGCATATTGCTTGAACGCCATTGCCTTCTAGGTATAAATCAAATATCTTTTTAACAACCTTAGCTTCTTCAGGAATAACCTCATATTGGTTGTTTTTATATTTATAGCTATATAAGTGAGTACCCCAAGATAAGCCTTCTTCAAAATTCTTTTTTACTCTCCATTTCATATTTTCAGAAACTGATCTAGATTCTTCTTGAGCATATGAAGCAAGGATTGTGAGAAGAAGTTCGCCATCTTTTGATATAGTGTGAATGTTTTGTTCTTCAAAATAAACATCAATATTGTTTTCTTTAAGTTTTCTAACAGTCTCAAGAAGGGTAACTGTATTTCTAGCAAATCTGGTAATTGATTTAGTAATAATTAAATCGATATTGCCAGACATGGCGTCATCAATCATTCTTTGAAATGAATCTCTTGATTCTGTTGTGCCTGTAATACCTTCATCTACATAAATATCTACAAGCTTCCATTTTGGATTGTCTTCAATTAATTGTTTATAATAATCAATTTGAGCCATTAATGAATGGTGCATTGTTTCTTTATCAACTGATACACGAGCGTATGCTGCAACATTGATTAATTTAGTTTCATTATGATTAATAAATATAACTTGGTTAATTATCCCTTCCATCGGTTCCTCCTATAATTTTGATTTCATCAATAGTGCCATTATCAAATAGCTTTATTGTGTATTTGATGGCTTCCTCCTCAGTCCAACCGAGGGAATTAATATAATAGTTGATTAAGTAATTAATCCCCTCAGTGCTGGTCTTATGTTGTTCACATAACTTAAGTAATTTTTCTTTTAAATTATCCATGATAAACCTCCTTTAGGTCATACATATATATCACTCTAAAGGGGATTTATATCAAGTTAATTTGATACGAAAATAGAGGTGCTATTTAAGCCATGATTTGCTGCAATAATAGAAGCAGCATCCGTATAATCTTTATCGGTTAAAACACCATTTTGATGGAGCATTTCAAGAATAGAAACACTCAAGTTATAGACGATTAGATTATTAGATTTGTATTTTTCTAAGAGACTTCTTGTAGCATTCCCTTGAGCAGAATTTTCGTCTTTGGTTTCCATAGCTTAAAAACTCCTTTCCACAGTATTCGCATGTTAATTTGTAGTAAGCTTGTCTATTGATAAGCTCAGGATGAGAATTCCAATAAGCCATGCGACACTTATCAGAACAAAACTTTTTATTTTTCTTACCTCTAATAGAAACTATTGTTTTGCCACAATATTTACATGTAGCATTTTTAGGTAACAAGTTTTTATGTCGTTTGAAATAAGATTTGATTGTTTCAATCTTGATTCCAGTAATTTTTGATATTTCAGAAGGCATTACACCTTGATTTCTTAATTTAATAACTTTATTTCTTTCTTTATCGTTCATTTTCCGTTAAACCTCCTTATGTGCGATTGTTTTAAGTTATTAAAGTCTCTACGGCTAATTATAGGTATTTCAAAAAGTAGCAAAATAACGCCAAATTTAGGGCTTAGAATATTCAATACAGTGTTTCAACGAATAGGGGGATATACCCCCTTTGATTTCGCGAATTTTTGCGTGAAAGCCCAGCACGATGTCCGTTTTTAATAGTCGTAGAGATTTAGATCCCCCTACCCCCTAGAAATAAAATCTAGAGGGAAGAGGTGAAGATATTAATAATCCTGTGAGACACGTGACAAACGTGACAAACGAGGTAAATCTTCTTGAAAGTATTTATATCCATATTCAAGCCAACCATTATTTTTTACCAATTCAACATCAATATTAGTTATTAATTTTGAATCTAATGAATAAACTAATTGTCTTAAATCATAAATGAGATGTTCGATTTCATCGAGTGGAACAGAGCTTATTGAGACAATATCTAAGTTATTCTTCATTAAGAATACTTGATAATGGTATTCGTTTTTGTTGTTGTGTGTCACAAAAATATCAATTCTATATGTAGAATTAATTGTATATGAACGATCTCCTGGGAAATCTATTCCTTTGATGGTTTCATCTAGTTTGTTTAATATTTCTTGCTTTTCTTTAGTCATTTTATTGTTCCTCCTTATTATTTTGATTAAAGATAATTGGATTAGTTAAATATGAAGTATTATTCTTTTTATCAGTTTTAGGCTGAATGTATCCATATTCAATTAATCTATTTAATACTGGTAACATTCCTTCATTGGTTCTCAAATCTTTAGTACCACAAGCTCTTGTGATATCTCTATTTGAAAATTCATAGAAGTTATGTTCCTTAATTTTTGCTAGAACATATTCACATTTTTTATTAATAGGATCTATTCCCATAAGCGAATATGATGCTTTAGTGTGTTCAGTAAAATAATTACCGATTGATATAGCATTAGCCATATCTTCTTTAGATACAACAAGCGGTGGTGTTATATCAAAGAATGGATTAAATTGATCTTTATTAAATCTTGCAAGTAGTGCAGAGATTCTTAATACATTACCAACTAGTTTTCCTCTCCAAGTCTTTATTTCAGGATTGGTTCCCATGATCTTTTCATTTTCATCATGAAATGATTCAAATAAAGCACTTGCATCTTTATCTAGACTAACGGTTTGATTGTCAATTAAGTTTTCTTCCTCATTTAATACATCTTTTATTTTCATGTCATATAGACGTGATACTTCAGATGGAATAGGAGAAGTATTAAACTTTCTTTTTCCAATCAATGATTCTGGTAGTGCATATAAGAATCTAGTGGTTAATCCTTTACCTTCAAATGTAGCATTACTTATAAGTGAAGATACGACACTTGGTTGAACTGAAAGAAGTATTGTTAAAGATGGTTTTTGAATTAATTCTGATTGACGTCCAATTCTATCAATCCTAATTGCATCACCAGAATAACTCTTTAAGAAAACGTCAATATTAACGCTTTTGTTATACATACCAGCTAAAACATCAAAGATGCCACCTTCAGTCGAAATAACGGCTGTTTTACCATCTGAATCAGCAAGAACTGATGCAAGTTTCTCAGTTGTAATATCATCTACATAAATCTTTTTAGGTTTTAATTCTTTGAAGTCATATAGTTTTTTTGATATTTCTTCAACCTCTTGTTCAGTAGCTTTACCTTTAGCAAATTGAGATTCAATAGATTTCTTTTTAATTTCTAGTGCTGATTTATGAATACGTGATGATTCAAATCTAGCACCATTTGATCTATTGTATTCAAGTTCAAATTCATTAACTGGTCTAGTCATAAAACCAATAATGGCAGATTTTCTTTCGCTTGGTTCAGCAATTATTAATGTATAAAGATTAACAGGCTCCTCCCAATCCGCCTTTCCTTTGATTCTATATCTACCTTGCATACATAATGACATGATAGCTAAAGAAGCGGTAGCAGCCATATCAACTGGTGTTTGTGTTGTTTCAGCTACAGCAACTACATAATCTTTTATAATCTTAGGTAATGCATCTACAGGAAATGTTGGTAGCTTAGGCTTTTCAAAAGGAATAGGTGCATCCCATTTAATTTCAGCTGACTTGTTATATTCTTCAGGCTTTTTGTATTCTGGATTAGTAACAACCTTGTTCTTATAGAATTTAGCAGCACTCTTCCAGATAGTATTAAGTTCATCCTTTTCTAGTGGTGGATTACATTTATTAGAAGCTTCTCTATATTTAGATTTTGATTCTTCAGTAATTCCATATTTTACTAGTAAAGAACAAGCAATCTTATGCATAGTTGCATTACGACTACCTTCAGGTATAACTTCACCTAATTCTTCAAATGCTTTTTCACTATCTAAATCCTTTATATATTGGTCGATAGTAGTATAACCTTTATAATAATAAGTCTTAGTTTCTAAATTGCCTGCAAAGAATCTAGCTGCATCTTTAGCTTTCTTATCAAAGAAGGGAAAGATTTCTAGTATTCTTTCTTTAAGATGATTTAGTTCATCAATACTTGCTATAGTAGGTATAGAAAAGAATACATGAAGTCTTGGTCTTGGACCAAAGCCATCTTTTTCAATACCATCTGATTTACTAGTGTTTGTTCTAAAATCAACATTAGGTAAAATGGCAGCTAATTTATCATTATCAACTTGAAGTGATTTATCTTCAGTGTGATCATTATCTATTTCTAGCATTAAACAATTAGCTTTAATAAAGTCATCATTACTTCGATGATTGTTTTTGTATTTAGCACCGACGCAGTCATAAATAACAACCTCTTTGAAGTCTTCATCACTAGTAATAGTTTTATGATAAGGATAATAAGAATTATCGTATTTTTGAGTTACTTTATTGAAATATAAATCAAAATCCATAATTACTTAGCACCTTTTTTTAAACTAGTTTCTTTTAACCACTTTTTAAACTCCTCGATAGGAATGATGATTCTTGTCCCAATTCTTATCGAAGGGAATCCAGGAGTTCTAGTTAATTCATAGGCTTTAGGAACTGAAATACCAAGTTGATTGGCTAGTTCCTGAACACTAATAGTTTGTTTTTCCATTTTGTTTTCCTCCATATTAATATTTGAATTCAAGAGATTTAAGGACTTACCCAATTTAGAATCAAATAGTTATTAACCGTTAAACAATTAATTGGGTGAAACTTGTTTAAACGGCTAGTAATTAGATGAAACTAAAATCCGTTAAATCTCTTGTTTTCGCTACCATTTTACGATATAATGTAACGAAAAGGAACGTTTCAAAACGTGACAGAAAACGTGACAAAAAAAGTGGTGATAAAATGGACTATATTAGAAAGAAAAAAATCACCTTTCCAAAAGCCAATTATAAACATTTAGGATTAGTTGATATTGGCGGGGTAGGTGAAATTGTTTATAAATGTGTTAAGTTTAATGATTATGATTATGATGACGATGCTAATATTGTAGATAAAAGAATAAAGGGTAAAATAATATATCCACGTGATCCATATGAGGCACCTAATTTAGATATTGATTTAGGCTTAACTGGTAAAAAGTTAATTGTATCCTTATGCAATTTAGCAGAAGAAATAAATTTTAAAGGATTTATTACTCATACAAAAGTTGCGGCACTTATTATGGATTGGTGCAAAGAATATTTTCATCCTTATAATATAGAGAGCTTATATGAGAAATATAGAGAACTAGATAAAGGTGAAACAGACAGAAAATATTATCAAGAATGGACAGATGGTGTTTTTAATGTTGATACTTTTATAGATGATTTAGCAAAGCTTTATAGTGTCTTCACATATATTTATGCTTTTCTAGAATGTTTAAATGGTAATCCTGAACCAGCATTGAATTATGAAAAGAGTGGTCAGTTCTTTCATACAGTTCCTTTATTTGCAGATTATACTTTTACCATGATTGTAGATAAATATGATGTTGATCCTAATTGGAATGACATTCAAAGGGCTATGAAAGATGCTGAACATTCTCATATGCATATAAATACTAAAGAAGAATTTAGAAAAGCAGTAGTAACTGATAAGGTAAACATTTATAAAAAAATAGAAGATATGCTTCCTCAAATAAAATTATCATTAAATTATGATGTTTCAAGAAATAAGTGTGAATTAGTAGCATATGTAGAATCTATTTTTGATATTTGCTATTACAGTATAGCTAGATTATTAGCAGCAAATGCACCAAGTGAAGATCCAAATACAGACAAATATAGTGTATATGATTTAGGTGAAAATATAGCTTTTTGTGAAGTATGTGGAAAGATGTATATTAAAAGCGGAAACAACCAAAAGTGTTGTGGTGATGATGCATGTATTAGGACAATTAACAGAAAAAGACAAGCACGTCATAGACAAAAATTGAAAGAAAATCAGGATTAAGAAGGGCAATGTAAAAGTTGCTCTTTTTATATGTAATATAAGAATTTTCGAAAAAATGGAAATTAACTTGGAATTATTAGCCATACACTAGATATTTTTCTAAAAAAGTGATATAATGTTATAAGAAGTGTTAACGATTTAAAGGATGGTAAATAATATGGCTAAAATCGATTATGCAGATGGAATTCTACAATTAAGAGCTAAATTAAATTTATCTCAAGAAGAACTCGCTAAAATGTTGGGCGTTTCTTTTATTTCTGTCAACAGATGGGAGAATGATAAATATGCGCCTACCAAACTAGTAAAAGTTAAACTTAACCAATTATTTAAGGAAAATGATATTGATGTGAAAGAGGTAAATGAATAATGGCTATTAAAGATATGCAAAAACAAACAAATACAAATATTCAAGAAAAAGGAGGTTGTTGAAATATGGCGAGCATTCCAAAAGTTTTTCATACTTTAGAAAAAAGAGAAATGACATTATCTGAATATGAGAAATACATGAAAGAACATCCATATCATTCAAGCATAAAAGCAATTAGATGTGTTGAATGTGGAGATGCTATTGTTTACTGTAATGGTTTTTATAATGCTGCTTATTTTAAGCATTCTCCTACTCATGAAGGTCATGGTTATTGTTCTCTTTATCATGAGGGAACCGAATCAAAAACCTATGAATCATTAATTAGAAAAAAACTGTTTAAAGAAGAAGATATTTCTTTAAATTTTGAATTAAAGTATCAAGATGGTAAATGGAAAAGTTTAATTACCATCCCTTTTTTTAATAAAAATGATTTAGATAATAATACTAAAAATGATACTAAAATTGTTATAAATGAATCTTATAATTCTCACATAGATTTACCAATCGATACAAATCACTTTAAAGTAGGTGAATTGAAAAGAATAGGGTTAAGTAAGTTTCCTTCAAGTATAAAGATTCGAATTACAGGTAACTCTACAGGTCGTGACATGAGTTACACGATGGACGGCTTTATTCCAAATGAACAGATATATTCTAGTTTGATATTACAAAATTATATTGGAGACTTAAATTCTAGTATCAATTTAAGAAATATTAAGATGTTTGTATGTAAAAAATTTGGTGGTAGGATTTATACAGGAAGACATTATTTAATATTCTCCTATGGGAATTATGGTTTGCATATCTCAAATGAAGTTAAGAAGGATATGACAATAGTAAAATTAGAACTAAAAAGCGATACTTACTTTAATTATTCAGTATACGATGTTGTATTCAATAGTGTTACTGATGCAACCGAAAATTTCTGCACAAATAGAGGTTGCGAACTTGTTGAAAAAGATGATGCTGTAATATTGTGGCCACCTATGAATTTTATTGGAAATTATAAATATTATAAGAACAACTCAACTAAAATGTTTATTGCATTTGAAAATGAATCTGATGCCCTCGAATTATATGAGCATGATACAGCATATTTATATTTTAAGGTTCAAAACATTAATGCAACTCCATTTTTCGTAATGCAATTCAATAGTCCAATGCCTGAAAAAGAACCTGCTAAGTTTGAATACCTAAATAGTTCATTAGTAAATCTAGATAAAAACATAAAGAACTATTATCTGAAAAATGGATTTATTAATGAAAAAGTAAGCTCTGGACAAATACGTTTAAAGAAGAATGACAAATTACTATCTGTTAAATCAGGTTTAGAAAGAACTATATATCAATTATCTTCGGTTAAATCTGAAATAAATATTGATTTATTGAAAAATGCTATATGGTATTCAAAAGAATATTTTCCTTTAAGAGATATTGATTTTGAATATTTTATTGAAAAATATAAGGATAATGAGTTTATAGTAGATTATCTTGAAATGTGTGCTCGTTCTAATAAGATAAAAAAAGCAGCTATTGAACTGCTCATGGAGGTCTAATGTATGAATTTACTTGAGTTAAATGATGAAGAATTAAAGTCTTTTTTAGAGGATGGAGTACCTCTAGAATTATTGAGAAACATCTATGTTAATACGCCTAAATTAGCTCAAAAATTAAAAGGTTTCAGACCAAATAAAGCAGCAAAACAAGTATTGGTTAACGCTTCCTTTTCTCTTATTAAGACACAAAAAGATGCAAAGTTAATTGGAATATTAACCAGTTTTTATAATGACAATAATGAAAGTATTAAAAAAAGACAAAAAGAACATGAGGGACAAGGCTATAGTGAAACAATTGCTATGGCATTATCCATTGAAGAAGCAACGAATGAAGCCTTTAGACCAATATATTATAAATTAGAACATTTTGATGAAACTAAACAAAAAGCAATCACTGAAAATATAAATATTCTCAATTTAATTAAAAACATTAGTTCTGAAACAATTAGGGAATCTTTAAAAAAAGAATTAGATAAACTAAACAAAAATATAGATTCTCAATTTAAGTCAATTAATAATGATGTAAAGAAGTTAAAAAAACAATTAGCTGAACATAAAACCTTAATTGAGACTTTAAATGACGAACTTAAAGAAACAAAGAAAACTATCAATAGTATTAATAACGAAGAATTGAATCATTCTATCGAAGAAGTGAATAAGAAAATTGAATTCTCATTAAAAAAAGAACGAGAGTATGTTGATAAGAAAATAGAACAATTAGTTCAAAATGATGTTGTCATGAAATTGCAGGATCAAATTGACTTTTTAAAACAATATATCGAAAAAATTAGTGTTGCATCATCAAACAAGAATTACACCATTAATGTAGTCGAAAATGAAGAGTATGAAGAATTCGATGAATTTCTTCCTGAAAATATTGGAGATATTATTGAAAATGTAGTAAAGAATAATGAGTTCGATGTTCTAAGAGAATATTTAGTAGAAGTCATTTTTTCTAAAAAACCTATAATAGTTTCTGAAAAGAATAGTGAACTATTAGCCAATATTATTTCATCTACAATAACAGGTGGTAATTATTATGAAGTTATCGCTGATGATAATTGTGATTTTGCACAGTTAATAACTGAAATTGATGGTTTAAAGTGTATATCAAATAATAAGGTTATTGTATTAAAAAACATTATTAATGTACAAAAAACAACAAAACTTTTAGATTATATAAAATCAAGACCATATAATGAAAAATTTATTTTTGTCGTTTCTTATGATAGAGAATTACAATTTTTAGCTCCAGAAGTTATAGATGAATTTAATTTCTTTATTGGTAAATTTGAATCGACTAAGATTTCATATAAATATGCATATTCTTTTGAAAATGAAAAAAGACAAGCAATTACAAATGGCGAATTTGAAAAAGTGCTAAATGCTCTTGATATAAATTTAGATAATAAAGAAATAATGAATGTGAAGTATTATGGTCTTTTAAGTTATTCTCTCATACCTTTTAAATCAATTCATGATTCAGTAGATTCAGAAGAATTAGTTAATAATATTATGAATCAATCAATTCGTTCAAAATGTGAGGCGGTTATTCATGATTAAGGCACAGGATTTAGAAAAACTATATGCGACTATAGCCAATGATTTGAAAATAGAAAATTTTGGTAATGAACCTATTATTAATTTTCATAATAGGATTATTTATTCTGCAATCGGAAAATGGGTTATGCAGCTATTTGCAGATAGAGATTTTGAAGAAGTAGATATTAATCAAGTTTCGAAATCACATGTCACAATTTCTGCTTTGGATGTCTTATCATCATATAAAAAAATTGATGATACACTTGCATATTTTTTTACAGATGACAAAAAATTTATAAATGATATTGAAGATATTTATGTTACTTTAGGTTATATTAATTCTGGTAACTATGCATTCAAATATCCAATTTATAGAAACAGAGTTGCATTTAGTAAGAAAACTCTGGTAATTGATCTAGATACAAGTGCAAAAAAGATGCGTGGTTTAGGATTATGGGGCAAGTTTGATGAATCAAATGACATGCCAGTTGAAGAATTCTTACTAAATACAACGGATGCAAAAGCATCTTTTAAGAATTTAGCTTCAAAACTAAGCTTTTCTGAATTTAATCCAAATTTAGGAAAAATAGAAGTATATAATATTGAGAAAAATCGATGGGATTATTTTAGTGAAAAATCTACATCAAATTATGAATATTATGTTTTAAAAGTTGATGATGGGCTTGACTACCAAATTATGCGTAGAGTTGAAGACAGCTATTATTCATCGCCTGTTCCAACTATTTACACTAAAAAGTCTAATGATGATATCTTTGTTCATGAAATATGGAGAATTATTTTAGGTATATGCTCTTATAATAACAATCCAGCAAAATGTACTATTAGTAAGTATGGCGACTATGGAATTAAGTTATTATTTGGTGGCTATATACTACCGTTTTTTGAGTATTCTTTATTGAAGTGTATGGCATGGCCTTTAGATGATGCAAATGGAATAAACAATTTTGTTACAGGTGCTTCGATGAAAGAATCGATAATTAAAGTATTAAAACACTTGTCAATTGATGTTGTAGAAGAAGGAGGTAATTGATATGTCTAGTAATTTGGGAATAAAGAAAACACACCAATTAATGAAAGATAGACTAGTTGATTACATTACAAGTCAATACTTTGGAGATAATCAATTATTATTAAATTCCTCTGATGAATTATTAAATAGAGAGGGTAACCTATTTCAAAAACCATATATTGAATCTACTCCATCATATTTAAAAGTGATTAATGGAATCAAGAATTCTGAAATTGATTCAGAAATGAAAAACTTTTTTTCTGGTCTTATAGATAAGAAGTTAGGTGTATTTGACACTCCTTTTAAGCATCAGGTTGATTCATTAGGAAAATTCACTCAAGGAAGAAATCTCTTTGTTGCTACAGGTACTGGTTCAGGTAAGACAGAATGCTTTATGTGGCCTATGATTTATAAACTTGTAAATGAAGCGATTCATTCTCCTAAAACTTGGCAAAAACGTGGCATTAGGACAATTGTTATCTATCCGATGAATGCCTTAGTATCAGATCAAATTTCAAGATTAAGAAGAATAATCGGTGATAGAAATGGAAACTTTGTTAGTTTACTTAAAGAATTTGCTCCAGATTCAAGGCGCCCTCAATTTGGAATGTATACTGGTAGAACTCCATATGCTGGTGAAAAACCTATAAAAAAGAATAATCTTGATATTGCTGAATCATATGAAAATAGTTACTTGGTTAAAGATGATTTAACTGAAGAACAAAAGTCTGAGCAATTAAAAGACATAAATGGATTAATAAAAATAAATAAATACCCTTCTAAAAATATTGAGGCATTGGTAAGAAGTCTAAAAGATAATAATTTGGAACATTATGACTCATCAAATGATGCCGAATTATTACTAAGATATGAAATGCAAAAACACACACCAGATATTTTGATTACAAACTATTCTATGCTTGAATATATGCTTATTAGGACTGTAGAAAGCAATATTTGGAAAGAAACAAAAGAATGGTTAAATCTTTCTAAAGATAATAAACTTCTCATAATTATTGATGAAGCACATATGTATTCTGGCGCTAGTGGGGGAGAAGTCGCATTACTAATTAGAAGATTATTTTCAAAACTTGGAATATCAAAAGAAAAAGTCCAATTCATTTTAACAAGTGCAAGTATGCCAAATGAGACAAAAGAGGATATGGACTATATAAAAAACTTCTCAGCTAATCTTTCTGGTTGCGGTGAAGATTCTTTTGAATATCTTTTTGGAGAAAGAGAACAAATAGAGGTAAGGAACGAAGTTAAATTTGATATAGATAAACTTGCAAATCTTGAATTAGATTCAGCCGTTTTAAATGATGAAACTATTGATAGGATCATTAAATTATTTGCAAAAGAGATATTTAATGAAGATATAAAAATTGATTCACAAGTATGGCTTTATAAAAATTTAACTAGATATGCGCCATTTGTTGCACTTCTTGATGCATGCAGAGACAAAGCTGCTTCATATGATGAGCTTCAAGAACTAGCGGTAAAAGAAATGTCCGAACGTGGAAATAAAGCATTTGAAAATCTATTATTGCTTGCACCTTTAGCAAAAGATGAAGGTGGAAATGTAATATTTCCTGCAAGAATCCATCTATTCTTTAGAGGATTAAATGGAATTTATGCTTGCTTGAATCCAGACTGCAGTCATAAACATGAAGGTGATGGAATTACTCTTGGCTCATTATTTGTAAACAATAGAGCTCAATGTCCATATTGCCATTCAAAGGTATATGAATTAGTGAATGATAGACGTTGTGGTGCTCTATACATAAAGACTTTTGTTAATAGAAATTCAATTCATGACACAAAAATAAATTGTTGGAATAAAAAGGGAATTGATGAGAATAATGAATTGGTTGAATTTCCATTGTTTATTCTTTCAAAAGACTATGACTTGGATAAACGTCCAAAAAATACTGAACTTGCATATTTTGATTTTGTTTCAGGAAAACTATATCCAAATGAGATTAACAACAAAACATGTATTAAAGTATTGAGAAGCAGTGCTAGTGATGATGAAAATGTATCATTTAAAATTTGTCCACATTGTGAGAAAAAGTTCAGTTTTATAGGATTGAGTGATTTTAGAATAAAAGGTAATATACCATTTTATAATCTTACAAAAGCACAATTCGATGCACAACCAATGACTAAAGAACCAACTAAGTTTGTTCCTAATGGTGGTAAAAAGGTTTTATTATTCTCCGACTCTCGTCAATCAGCTGCTATTCTTGCTCGTGATATGACAAAAATTGCTGACATGGAATCTTTTAGAAAAGCAATATATCTAGCTATGAAAAAGATCTATTTTTCTGGAAATACTAAAGAGTTTCCTTTGAATTATCTATATCCAGCGTTTGTAGAAGTATGTATCGAAAACAAATTAAGGTTTTTCTATGGAAGGGAACTAGATAAGTTTGAGGAAGATAAACAAAGATTAACTAGATTACTAGATAGATATAAGAGACTAGGTCGAGAAGTAGATTATTCAAGACTTCAAAGTGAATTAAATACACCATGCCAAATGTATCAGGCAGATCTTATTGAACTATTTTGTAGTCCAACATTTAATTTCCATAATTTAGGACTTGGATATATTGCACCAATTGAAGAAAAAGTAGATGATGTTCTCTTTGATTTAAACGACGATAGAATAACCCAAGAGGAATTAGTTAAAATCTTTGTTGCTTTTGTTGCTCAAACATGTACTGATGCCTTCTCTTTTGACAATACTGTCCCTGAAAATGTTCGTAAAGAAGTTAAATACATTAAGGGAAACAGATATGGCTTTGATAAATATGATACTTATATCAACGAAAGAATAAAAAATAAGTATCCCGATTTGTATGAGAAAATATATTCTGAATTAGTCGAAAATTTTTATAGAAAAGAAGATGAAAACTATTTTCTTAATCTTCAATTTGTAAAAGTTGTATTGACTGATAATAAGGATTCCGAATGGTTTAGATGTAAAAAGTGTGGAA
This sequence comes from Caryophanales bacterium UBA4855, assembly GCA_002399785.1. Classification (GTDB taxonomy): domain Bacteria; phylum Bacillota_I; class Bacilli_A; order RFN20; family CAG-826; genus Onthovivens. The sequence goes on along the minus strand of DHEH01000017.1, from coordinate 21,129 downwards.
ACATTTTGCCTTTTGAAATTGATAATAGTTGTTTGATTTGTGAATCTCCTCACATAGAAAAGAGAAACATTAATGAGTTAAAACAAATATATTATTGGAGAAATCCGATTATTAGTGATGAAAACATTAAATCTTTAAATACTGAGGAACATACTGCGCAACTTTCTTTCAAAGATCAAAAAATTGAGACATGGGCAAAAACAGAAGATTATGAAATGAGGTTTCAAGATGTAAATGTTGAAAAGATAACAACAACACCAATAGATATTCTAAGTTGTACTACAACAATGGAAGTTGGTATTGATATTGGTTCGTTGACTGCAATAGGTCTAAGAAACGTACCGCCTCTAAGAGAAAACTATCAACAACGTGCTGGTAGAGCTGGTAGACGTGGTTCATCATTATCAACAATATCTGTTTATGCGCAAGGTGGTCCTCATGATACATATTACTTTAATTCTCCTGATAAGATAATAAAGGGAAAACCGAGAAAGCCATGGATTGATATTAATAGCGATAAGATTATCTATAGACATTTTTCTCTTATTATGTTCACTAAATATTTTGAAAGTAGAAAAGATTCTTTATATACAATACTTACAAAAGATTTTAAAGATATTTCAGATGATTTTTATGATTTTGTAAATAAGATATCTTTCACAAATGAAGAAATAAATGAGCTGTTTGTTGGACATAACATTGAAAATTTCAAAGATAAATTGATTGAAGAATTAAAAACTTTTTTAGCATTGCCAGATGATGAAAAATCATTGTTGTTTGATGACTTGTTTTCATCTGGAATTTTGCCAACATACTCATTCCCATTGGATGTTATAGAATTTAACATTGAAGGTTCAGATGGTAAAACAAAACTAGCTCCTCAAAGAGGTATCGATGTTGCAATAAGTGAATATGCGCCAGGCCGTACCATTGTTGTTGATAAGAAAACATATAAATCTGCGGGTATTTATTCACCAGTTAGACATAAAGACCAAGAAAACTTCTATAGACCAGCCGAACCATATTTTAAAGAGGAAAATGGCTTTGTTAACTATATTTATAGTTGTAGCAATCCTATATGTGGATGGTTTGGAAAAGAAATGCCAACTGATGGAAAATGTCCTTTCTGTGGGCAGCCTTTATCTGAAGAAGAAAAGAAGGAGATGATTATTCCTTGGGGATTTGCTCCTCTTAATGCAAGAGATATTCCAGAAAGTGAAGCGGATTCAGAAATGACATACGCTGATGATCCATGTTATTCTGCAACACCTTCAAACGATTTAACGAACACAAAATACATTAATCTAAAAATATGTAATAGAAAAAATGAAGAAATACTTATTTTGAATAAAGGAAATAATTCAGAAGGTTTTGATATTTGTAGATACTGTGGAGCAGCTCAACCTCATAGTGATAAATCATTGAGAGAAAATGGAATCGGGGCTCCTTTCACAAATGCCGGTAATAGAGTATCATGCAACCATAAATTTGTTGACGAAGGAGTATATTTAGGAACTGGTTTTAGAACGGATATGTTCTTTATGCAAATTGAAATCGATATGAATAGAGTTACCGACAATTCAATAGTTCTTAAATCTGCAGCAATAACCTTATGTGAAGCAATGAAACTTGCTACAAGTAGAATATTAGATATTTCTTACAATGATTTAACTATTGGAACTAGAACAAGAAGTAACGGTGCTCAGAAGTATATTGATATTTATTTCTATGACAGTCTTTCAAGTGGCGCAGGCTATTCTACACAAATTGAAGCATTTTTAGATGAAATATTTAAAGATACTCTAGAAATTTTATGTAATGATGATGATAGAGATATTTGTAATTTCTGGAATCAACGAATACAAGGAATGTTCAATAAGAAATTGGCTCATGACTTTTTGGTTTATATAACTAAAGATCAATTGCCAACTGACTTCACAGAAAAAGAAACACAAAATATTACTTTACCGTTAGTAAATATCTTAGCTAATGAAAATAAAGACTTGTGTGTTGTTACTGGTAATTCGTTAGTGATTCAAGATACATCATATTTGATTATTCCTGCATTAAAAAAGAGTACCGCTAAATCTATAACAGACTTTGAAATATTAGAGGAGTTGCCTTCTTTAGTAGAAAGAATCATTAATTCGTAGGTGGTTGCTATGAAGAAAGTCTTAACATTATTAGTAATTATGCTTATTACATTAACCTCTTGTGGCAAACCAAATAATCCATCAACTCAACCAACCACTGATGAACCTAGTATAACAATAACTACTCCATCAGATGATAATCCTACAACTACAACTGAAGAAGAGGATGAAACTGCTAATATGACATTAACATTAAAGATAGGAAATACTTTAGTTGATGTATTCTGGTTAGATAACGAATCAGTAAAAGATTTAAAGATACATGCTAAAGATGGATTGACTATTGAATTACATCAATATGGTGATTTTGAACAAACAGGATCATTAGGATTTACTCTTGTTAGTAATGATTCTCAAATGGATGTAGTCCCAGGAGATATTGTTTTGTATAACTCAAATCAAATATGCTTATATTATGATAATAATAGCTGGTCATTCACTAAACTTGGTCATATTAATTTAAGTAAATCTGAGTTAAGAGAATTATTAGCTGAAGAAGATATTGTAACTATTACAATAGGTTTGAAATAAAAATAAGAGTTTAGGGAGTGATTTGATGCAACAAGCAGATGTTGAACAATATATAAAAAAAATATTTAATAAATATAATAAAGTAACAAAAAAATCTCATTTCGTAAAACAAGAATATTTGAAAAATTGGTCTCATGATAACAATAGTGTCTTAGTAAGCATGAATGGGCTTCCTTTCAAACCTGAGAGTACAGCTAATATATGCCACGAAAGATACATGTATAAGTTAGAACTACTCTCAGAAAATGAGGTTATGCAATTAAAGTATTTTTATGCGAAATCGCCAGATATTGTAAAAAAGATTAATGATGATTTTATCGATAATTGGCAATTATGTTGCAAATTAATGGAATTAATAGAAAATGACCAAAACAAAGAAATGTTAAAGAAAATGTTAATTCAAACAGGAGAAGACTTGCAAACAAACTTGGAATCAGCATTCACCGATAAAATAAGAAAATGCATATTGAATTGCGATGAATCTTTTTTATCTGATGATGATGAAAAACTTAACTTTTGCTTGTTTTTATTCAGTCAATATTTGAGAACACAAAAGAAAAAACAAGCGGTCATTAAGAATTATGAGGAAGCTGATGATGAAAGGAAAAAAAGGTTTCCTCTAAATCCGAATAGGATGTGGAAAATATTAATCATTATTATGACTAATATGGCATCATATACTATGCTTTTAAAAAACAATTTGCATATAGAATTTATTAAAAGTACTAAAAATTTACTAATTACAGGAGATCAGCCAATAGTAAATATAATTGATGATGAACATAAAGAAAAGTTTTATTTTCCTATATCTCCATCAGTTGGATTAGTATTTCCATGTTTGGAAAATCAAGTAATTACTGATAATCAAATGTTGATAGATAAAATGAATGATAGAATAAAAGAATCAAGTATTAGATATATTGTTAAGTATTAGATTAGTTAATTAATAAACCTAAAAGCATTTTAAATGAAAAAGGAGGTCTTGAAAATGAAGAATCATTATGTATCACAATTTATTATTAGAAGATTCTCTAATGCAATAAATGTTTTTGATGTGCATACTGGAAAGATTGATGAAAGTAAAAGACCTCATAAAGTATTCTATAAAGATGATATTTATGATGAAGAAATTGAAAAAATGGTTAATTTCAACATTGAAAGCCGAGTATCAAATATCCTAAATAATAAAATTTTAGTAGAAGGAAAAGTTGTTTTAACTAGAACTGAATTAGAAACTTTAAAAAGGTACATGCTTATTTGTATTGTTAGAACTCAAGACGAAGATAAGTTTTGTAAAATTTTAAAAGATTTTGAAAAAAATGCTGATCGATATATCGATATAAATCGAGAATATGCATTTCTAAAAAGAACAAAGGATTTAAATCTTACGGACCAAGAATTGTATCTGAGAACTTTAAAAGTATTTGCTAAAACAAATAATATAAGAGATATTGCATTAAATCCTCTTGCTACAAGAGAAATGCTAGCATGGGCTATGCCATTTTTAGAATCATATATTGCTTTTTGGGATACTCCAAAGGATAAAGAATATATTTTAACTGATTGTGGAATGTGCAGTGAATATGAAGGGTTTCATATGATAACAGGTGGTATTGATATTTCAAAAATGTCATACATACTTAAACAAATAAAAAACGGAAAATATCAATATGGTGGTCTAATGGCTAGTGATAGTGTTATGTTTGAAAACTATAATATCTATAATCTTAGTTCCACAAGATGTATGGTTGCTATTAATCCATTCTTTAGACTTTATCATAATGCTCAAGTTGCATTTTTAGATAAAAGCAATCAGGGTGAAAGATTTACTTTAGCAGAACCAGATATATGGCCGGCTATAATTCAAAACAAGAGCTTGTTTGGAGTGCCAGAGAATAGATATTCACATAGCTTAGAACCATTATCTCCATATGCACCTGATGATGAATTTATTTATACTCCAAAAGAATTAACTGATGAAGATTTAGTTTATATTAATACATTGATGCTATCTCAAACAAAAGAAATTATTGGATTTAATGATGCAACAAAAATCATCGATTCAATCTATTATTTTGTTTGGTTTGATGCTAATTTCAATTCAGTCAAATTTAGTAGACAACCATTAAATGAAGTAATGAATAATCTAGTCGATAATGTTGTTAATTCTCCATTTAGAGACTTATGTAATTACTGTGATTCTAAAGGTGGCGTCAATAAGACTGAATTTATATTCTTATTTGAAAAGTTGGTTAGTTACATATATAAGGACTTTAATGAAAATCCATATATTTCTGAATACTATTTAAATATGCCTGAAGAAACTGCAAAGTGTAAAACTTTAGATTTCTTGGGTGAAGGATATAAGAAACTAGATGTTTTTAAAAGCATACTATATAGAATCAAGGAGGAGAAGAAAAAATGAAATTGTTTAATGATTCACTTACAACAAGATTTAATACATTAGAAAGAAATATCAAAGCAAAAAGTAATTCTTTTTATGATTCTTATTTAGATCTTTTAGAAGCAACAATTAAATATATTCTTGATGAGAATAATATTGCTTATGATGATTCAAGAACTTGTGGCTACTTAGTAAAAGAAGAATCTATTAAGAATTTCTTGCTTGTTGTTTTAAAACTAGATGATTATACATATAATAAGCTTCCTGATTATATTAAGAAATGCAATGACCATAAACATAAGAAAGAGAAAACGTTAGGAATTGATAGCGTCATCAATTATCTTAAAGTCTATTATGATTTAATCAATTACTATATCGATTATATTAAAGGAATTAGAATTGAATATAATGCTGAATATTTCACTTCTATATTTGGTGAAACTGAAAGATTAAACAATGAATATAGAGAAGAAGTATTAAGATTAAAAGATGAACTTAAGGATTCAATTGAATCTAATAAGTTATCAAAACAAGACTTAGAACAATATAAGTCATTATTATCTATTAAGGACATAGAACTTCTTAATCTTGACGAGCAAAATCAAAAACTACAAGCACAAATTAGCATATTAAAAGATATTAAGTTGAATTCTATGGAAGAGAAGCTTAATAAGACAATTGATATGCTTAATAATATGCAAGATTATTTGGTTGAAAATAGAATTATTGCTAGAAGAACATCTAAATTAATTGATGGTAGAGAAATAACTGATGAAGAACTAGCAGCTGAACGAAAGAAGTTGGAGGCGATAAAGAATGGAAAATAAGCCTCAAAATGTATTTGATAGATTAGATTCTATTGAAGCTTCACAATCAGCTACGCAAGCTCAAAATCAACAAATTCTTGATTTGTTAAATAAGCTTAGTAATCAGCAACCAACCAAGCAAAATGCTGATGTAAGACTACAACCACAACCTCAAGTATCAGATCAGCAAATATTAAGAAACTTTGTTAGATCATCTAAAAAAGAATATGTTTGGTTTGGACCAATAAATGAATTTAATAAATCCAAAATGATTGTTTATGTTTTATGCATTGCTCTAATAATAGTTGGAGTATTATCAACTATATTTACAAGCATTGCATTTAAGATGTATTCAACATTTTCTTTGTTTGAAAATATATGGCTAATTTTTGCTTGTATTATGTTCTCACATTCAGTTAATGCTAAAAAGAGGATGTTAGATATTGATTTGATGGAACATTCTAATACTGTGTTTGTGCAGGATGCTGATGGCACCTGGAGAGATACAAATAAAGAAAAGAAGAGATTTAGATGGTTTAGAAGAATATCATATATTGCTGTAGTTTGTAACATTATTTGAACTTGCTTTTGCAGGTATTACTATAGGTTTATCCTTTGCTTATATTAATTTATTCTGCATGTATGGTAACTTCATTCTATTTACAGGTAGAAATGCGTCAAATACCGAAACTGTAACTCTTATATTTGATGTAATAGGGAAGAAACTAGCTCCTTACGAAGAATATAAAAAAAGTTGAAAGAATATTTATAACAAAATAAAAAATAGTGTTAGACAAATAGGGCCGAATTGATGGAAATTTGGTCCTTTTTTTGATATAATTATAGCGTGTCAGAAGAATACTCTGGAGCATTGGTACAAACATACCTTCGCAAAGGAGGTATTGCATATGACACAAGTAGATGAAAGACTAGCTAAGGTTGGTCAAAATCTTAAAAAATTTATTTCTGAATCTAAGTATAAAACACAAGTATCTTTCGCATTGGATGGGATGGGTCAAGACCCTTCTGTAATCCGTAGATGGATTAAACATGGTGTTAATAGTTTATCAACTATTATGTATATTGCTGAAGTTTTAGAAATAGATTTTATGGAGCTTCTTAAATAAGGAGCTTCTTTTTTTATGCCCAAATCTCTCATAGGCACCTTGATATATATATATATTACAATATAGGTAACAAATCCATCGATAATTAGTAGTGCAAATAGTGTCCTATGAAGGACTCCAATTTCACAATAAAATGTAGGTGTAAAAGTTAATAATTCAATCGATTAGATGGGAAGAAAGAGGTAGTGCAAACGGCGTCCTATCGAGAAGAATTAAGGCTTGATAAACTATAAGTGAAATTGGAGGACAAGACAATGAAAAATGAATTCGAAAAGTATTTTATGGTAATCGCTAAGTGTGGACATGTAGGAAAGAAAAACTACATTCCGGTTAAATTTGCAGTTGTAGCTGAATCAGGTAAAGAAGCAGCTAAAAAGGTAAGACAATTTCCAAGAGTAAAACACGATCATAAGGATGCAATCCTAGATGTTAGATGTATTACATTAGAAGAGTTCTTAGAGATTAAAGAAATCAATGATAATGATCCTTATCTAAAATGTCATTCAAGACAAGAACAAAATCTAATAGCTAATCTAACTGAAAGAATGGTTGCTGATTTACATAATGTTAAACAAGCATTTGATAAACAAGCAAGACGTGATAGAGTTGCTTATAAATTAAGAAAAATCAAAAACTTAGAAGAATCTTCAAAGAAGGAGGATTACAGCTATGCGTATTAATTCTATTAAATATAATAATTCACACGTTGATGGCCCTGGAATTAGAACTGTATTATTCATGCAAGGATGTAATATCCATTGTAAAGGATGCCAAAACAAATCTACATGGGATATTAATAAAGGAAAAGAAATAAGTATTAATGACCTTGTAAATGAATTAAAACAAAAAGTATTTAATAAGAAAATTACTATATCTGGTGGTGAACCACTAGTTCAAAAAGATGAATTAGTAATTCTTATTGATAAACTTGCTGAAGAAGGATTTGATATTGCTTTATATACAGGGCATCAAAGAGATGAAGTACCAACTGAAATCATTCCTAAGCTTAAATATTTAAAAACTGGCAATTTTATTCAAGAATTAAAAACAACAATTAAACCTTTCGTAGGTTCAGAAAATCAAATCTTTGAGGAGGTATCAAAGGATGAAACAACTAAATAATGATAATGCTGCTAATAGAACTAGTTATGTTGGATACGTTTATAACGTAGGTGAAAAAGAATATAAAAATAAAATATTAAATAGTCTCCCAAACGAATGGGCTGATCTTCATAGAAGTGGAGCTATTCATATCCATGATTTAGATGCATATGATTTAACTTATAACTGCTTAACATTCGATATCATTAATAAGTTTCCATATGATGAATTTAAGATGTTTAGTGAACAAGGTAAGATTATCCATCTATTTGAATTCATCAAAGATTTATTTACTAAACTTGGTAATGAACAATCTGGTGGTATGGCATTTGCTAATTTTGATAATGAAATTGCTGACATATTGTCTACACTTGAAATTGATTATACAAAGTATAAAGACTTAATTAGCGATTCAATTGCTGAACTTATTTTTTGGTGTAATGGTAATCACTCAAGAATGGGTCAAACTAGTTATTATGTAACACTAAATATTGGTCTTGCTAAAAACGAATTTGCTAGATTTATTGCTCACGAAATTATCGATAGATTTTTAAAGTTAGGCGATATGGTATTTAAACCTAATATCGTATTTAAAGTAGTGGATGGAATCACCAATAAACCAACTGATCCTAATTATGATCTATTAAAACTAGCACTTACTTGTTCATCTAGGAAGATGATTCCTACATATTTACTTTGTGACTGTAAAGGTGATAAAGAAACTAATCCTGAAAGATTATCTGTAATGGGGTGTAGAACAAGAGTGGTATCCGATTTATATGGTGAAGATGGTGCTATGGGTAGAGGTAATATTACTAATATCTCAATTAATCTCCCAAGACTTGCTTTAGAAATTGATAAGAATAACAAAGAATTATCAGTAGATGAAAAGTTTGATTTACTTAAAACTAAATGGGATGAAGTAGCTAGAATTACTAAAGATATCCTGCTTGATAGATATCATAAAGTTTGTAAAAGAACTTCTGATGATTTCCCGACAAATAGTAGTTATCACTTATGGTGTGAAGATTTTAAAGGTAACTTAGAAGAAGTATTCAGACACGGAACATTATCATTAGGATTCATTGGTTTAAGTGAAGCAATAGAAGTTATAACAGGATCCAAGTATTATTCAAACATGGATAACTACATTATGACTTTAGGCTTCGTAAAGCATATGAGAGACTATTGTGATTTCTTAAAGAATGAATACAATCTTAATTTTTCATTGCTTGCTACATCAGGTGAATTAATTAGTGGTAGATTCATCGATTTTGATAAAGATTTATATAAACCTGATGTTGATATATTCACAAAAGGATATTACACAAATTCATTCCATATTGATGTCGATTCAAGACTTCCTGGATATAAGAAAATTCAACTTGAAGGATTATTCCATGAGATATGTAACGGTGGATGTATTACTTACATTGAACTTGGTGAAGCTCCTCTTGGAAATGAAGAATCACTTGAAGAATATATTAATATTGCAGTTAAGGCTGGAGTTCATTATTTAGGATTCAACTTCCCTAAAGATGTATGTAATGATTGTGGAACTACTGGTGTATTTGATTTCTGCCCAAAATGTAAATCTAAAAATATAACTAGAATTAGAAGAGTGTCTGGATATCTAGAAATATTAGATGGATTCACTAAAGGAAAGAAAGCTGAAGAGAAAAATAGGAGGAAGAATTAACGGATGATATATTACATTTCTGATACTCATTTTAAAGACCAGAAGATATTTGAAAAATGTAAACGACCATTTAAATCAGTAGATGAAATGGAAGAAGTCATTATCAATAAATGGAATAAGAAAGTTAATGATGAAGATATCGTCTATGTTCTTGGTGACATTGGAAAAGATGATGATCCATCTACAATTGATATCTTTACTAAATTAAAAGGCCACAAACACCTAATAGTAGGTAATCATGACCATGATATGTTAGAAGATATTAAGAAATCTAATGTATTTGAATCCATCAAGTTCATTGATCTAATAATGGATGGCGAATATAAAGTATGTCTTTGTCACTATCCATTAATGGATTGGATGGAATTTAATAGAGATGGTTTATTAGTATATGGACATATCCATAATAAGACTGAAAAGAATGGATATGCCTATAAGCTAATGAAGGATTATTACAAAATCTTAAAAGCATATAATGCAGGAGTTGATGTAATAGATTTTGAGCCAAGAACATTAATAGAATTAATGGAACTTAAGGAGGTTAACAAAGATGAACCATATATCAATTGAGGGTATGGATGGAGTAGGTAAATCTACAACATGTAAATTGCTTGCTGAAAAACTAGGATATATATATGTTGAAAAGCCACTACATTATTTATTAGATGATAGTGATGATGAGATTAAACAATATCAAAAAGTTGCTAAAAGAGTAAATGCTAATCCAAATAGAAACTTTACTGCATGGTACTATGGACTTAATAATATTTATCTTTATGAGAAATTCAAAGATCAAAATATAGTTACTGATCGTCATATTGTTTCTAATTACTGCTGGAGTGGAACAAAATACAATAAAGATATTTATAACCTAATTATAAAGAAAATAGGAAAGCCTAAACTTACTGTTATTCTATATGCTACACCAGAAGCAATATTAACTCGATTAAAGAAAAGAGATATCAATGATTCTGATATTGCTAAGGTTGAAAAAAGTGAAAAAGCATATGAGAGAATGATATATTTCTGCGAAACTAAGAAACTTGAATATATTGTTATAGATACAACAAATAAAACTCCTGAAACAGTAGTTGATGAAATTTTAAAACGAATCGAGGTGCTTAAATAGGATGAATGTTGATAATTTAAGACTTGCAAAAGATATGAAGTATGAAGCCCTTTATTGGGCTTTAGGCTTTGAAGAATTAGATAAAGGTATATTTACTAAAGTCTATAATAAAAACTTTACAGTTAAAATAAATGCCGATAAGCAAATGGTTGATTATGATAATAAGATTTCAATTATTAATGGTGAATCTTTGCTTTTAACTACTCATAAGAGTTTTGTTATCTTAGAATGTATCGACAAATTATTAACTATGGGATACAAACCAAGTGAAATAATTATTGATCTTGATAATGAATATGACATTTACTGCAAAGATTTATACATCAAATGTTATGAATGGAATCATCTAGAAGAGGATTTAGTTGAATTTAAGAAAGATACATTTAAATCTATTTCTTATGAATCTAGATTGATTAGTGGTGTAATTGAAAGAAGAACATCAATTAAAACTAGTGATGGTTCAATTTATAATCATGGAATCTTTGAAAATGAAGAAAAACTTGATAACTACAAGTTATATAATTCAGAAGATATTATTTCAGAAGACTTTATTATTAAATCAGGGGTGGCTACAAAATATAAAGGAAACAAAAAGAAAGTAGTAGTCCCTGAAGGTGTTACTGAACTTGCTCCATGCTTATTCTGGGATAACCAAACAATTGAAGAAGTAATACTTCCTGAAACATTAGTTAATATCTCTGGTGATACTTTTTATAATTCAGCTAATCTTAAAAAAGTAAATATTCCAAAGAATGTAAAGTTCATGGGTAATAATCCTTTTGCAGGATGTCCTAATATTGAAGTTACAAACGAATCGCCATACTTCAACTTAGTAGATGGTGTTTTATATAACAAAGATTTCACTAGATTGATTTATTTTCCAATTTTCAAAAACAATGAAAGATACGAAATAAAAGAAGGATGCCGAATCTTAGGAAAGCATTCATTTTATCTATGTGATAATCTAAAAGAAGTAGTTATTCCATCATCAATTATAAAATTAGAAAATAATCCATTCTCTGGATGTACAAAGATTAATCTTATTAATAAATCTGAATACTATCATATCGATGATTCAGTTATTTATGATAAGGATTATTCTTCAGTAATTGGGTGTTTAAATTCAATCGATACTGATTGTCTTGTTTTAAAAGATGTGAAGAGAATTTGTAGAAATTCTTTCTGGAATTGTAAAGGTATTAGAAAGATAGTTCTTCCTGAAACACTTGAATCTATCGGATACAATCCATTTGTTAGCTGTTCTAACATTGAATTTGAATCTAATAGCAAGAATTATGTTGTCTATAACAATGCTTTATATACAGCAGATAAATCAAAATTAGTATGTTATCCAGCCAAATATGCAATTAGTGATATTCATATACCTGATGAAGTAATAACACTTGAACGCGGTGCATTTTCTGGTTGTGGTAATATGACTAATATTCATCTTCATAATGTATCTATTATTTCTAAGACTTGTTTTACTAATTGTAATTCATTAGAAAAAGTATACTGTTCAGATTTGGTAACTTATATTGGTGAATGGGCATTTGCACATTGCACTAGTTTAAAAGAACTATCTGTATATAAAGATTGTTTTATTGACAATAATGCCACATTAAATAGCAATGTTAAGCTTGCAATTAGAGAAGAATTATCTAATTCTGTTATTGAATCTGATAATTTATACACTCTAAAATCAATGACTAAATCATATAAAGGCAAGATTAAATCTATTCTTATTGATCCTCCATACAATTCTCATATCGATTATATTGGATATAAAGATGCATATGATGGCGGATATGAGAAGTTCATGGTAGATAGAATTAAACTTGCTAGTGAACTTTTAACCAATGATGGATTCTTAGTCATTAATATTGATGAAGGTGAAGTAGATCATTTATCAGGGTTATCAATTCTTAAAGATTTGTTCTTTAGAATCAAAATATATAAATGGGAAAAACTTCACCCATACTTTGATAAGAATAGAAGCGTTAATCCAAATAAAAAGGTTGTTAAATACGAATTCATTATAGTTTGTTATAAATCTAAAGAATCTAAACTAAACTTTATACAACAACCATATTTAGATGGAGAAGAACTAAAAGAAAAAGAGGCTAAGGTTCCAAATACTTTTAGATGCTTTGGTACTAATTCATCAGCTAAAGATGAAATAGCAGAACTATTTGGTGATAGAGCTTATTTCCAAACACCTAAGCCTTTAAAACTAATGAAGGAACTTGTAAGAGCAACTTCAAATACGGATTCTATTATCTTAGATTTCTTCGCTGGATCTGGCACAGTTGGTCATGCTGTTGTTGATTTAAATAAAGAAGATAATGGAAAGAGAAAATATATTCTTATCTCCAATAATGAGTCAAACATTTGTAAAGATGTAACACTTAAAAGAATGCAAATGGTTGATGCAAACGTTAATTTCATAGACTAGATTAAGAGGACTAGTTCCTCTTTTCTAGTAGTGCAAATGGCGTTCTATTCTAGATATCTTTATAAAGGTAAAATAGAAATGTAAAAAAGGAGATGAGCATAAATGAGATATTTGTTTTTTGATATTGAATGTTGCAATGGAAGAGACATATGTGAATTTGGTTATGTAATAACAGACACTGAATTCAACATATTAAAAAAAGAAGATTTTACTATTAATCCAGAAAATAAGTTTAATCTTACTGGAAGAAGTGATGGAAGAGATCTCGAATTATATTATCCTTATTCAACATACTATAAGAGTCAAAAGTTTCCATTTTTCTATGATAGAATCAAGGAACTAATTGAATATCAAGATCAATTAATAGTTGGACATGCTATTAATAATGATGCTGGATTTATTAGAAATGCATGTAGAAGATATAAACTTGCACCTATCAACTTTAGATTTGCTGATACTCAAAGAATGTATTCTGAATTTACTAATTTTAGAAATAGTATATCTTTAGAAACTGCTGGTGAAAGATTGAATGTTGAAAAGCCTAAATATCTTCATAAAAGTGACGATGATTCTGAACTTACAATGAACTTAGTTAAAGGAATGTGTAAGGAACTTGAATGCACATTAGAAGAATTAATTGAGCTATGTGATTCTTGCAGTGGCAAAAGTGAAAACTTTGATATCAAATATGATGATGCAGAAATTCGTCAAAAGAAAAGATACGAATCAGCTAAAAGTGGTATTAATAATAATATCAGAGGCCGTAACTATAGAATGTTCCTACAATTCTTAGATGGTGTTAAACCTCAAGGTGATATTATTGAATCACCACTGAATGGTAAAACATTATGCGTAAGTTTAAATTATGAGATTGGGCATTTTAAAGAGATGCTATCTTTAGTTCAATTATTAACTAATCATAATGCTACATATAAAATGAGAGCATCTGACAATGATATCTTTGTTGCATGCTCATGTAAAGATGAAGAAGGTAATGAAAGATATTGTTCAAGACTAAAACATGTAAATGAAGCAATTGAAGAAGGTAAATCAATTCAAATAATGTCATTTGAAGAGTTGCTAACTATTCTAGGTGTTGCAGAAGAAGATTTATCTTTAATGTCATTTCCTGAAGAAAGTAGCTTTTATAAAAACCGAGACCACGACAAAAGAAAAAACTCCCAAGAATGAAGAACCTAAATCAAAAGGTCCAACACTTGGAGACCTGTATCCTGAATTATTTGAAAAGTTGAAGAATGAACTGCCCGATGATTAATCGTCAGGCTTCTTTCCCCAATAATCTTGATTTTTAAATTTGCTTCTTTTAGATTGAATCTTAGTGTTCTTTCTAATAGACCATACTCCTAATTCATATTTATAAAGAGTATCATCAATAAATTCATAAAGAAGATAATCATTTTCAACAACATATATTTTTCTAATTAAGAATTCAGTAAAGAAGTCAACTATTTCATCATTTAATGGATTGATAGTAGATATAGCTTTATTAAATTCTTTTTGTTTTACTTTTGAAGGTAGTATCTTTGGTGCTAGAGAATCTAAATCAGATAGTATTTGTTCTCTATAATTGCTATATAAATACTCAAATGCAAGAGTAGAAGCTTCTGACATTTGTTCATCATGTATTAATATGCTTTTACAATTACCATTGGTTCTGGAATAACATATCCAATACAATAGTTTTCTTCCATAATCATTAGTCCTATCTCTAAGGTTGGGCATATAGGGATTATGACATATTCCACATTCTAGTTTATTACTTAAAGGATATAAGTTGTTTTTAAACTTAACAGCATATAATTCTTGTACATATTCCCATGTTGCTTTAGGTATAATTGCTGGATGATTATTATATATTCTATATTGTGGTAATTCACCTTCATTCTTTTTAAGTGTATGAAGAACAACATCAATTGAAAATTTCTTTTGTAATATTGCATCGCCACAATATTTTTCATTAGTAAGAATTGAATTAATAACATTATATTGTCATTTTTTAACTCCAATTGGTGTTAAGATTCCTTTATCTTCTAGATAACGCTGAAGTTGGAAATTGTTCATTCCTTCTAAGAATAACTTATAAATCATTTTAACAATCTTGGCTTGTTCTTTATCAATTACAATCTTTCCATTTGATAATTTCTTGAAACCAAGTAAATGTTCAGTATGCATTGTGAATTTGCCATTCTTATATCCGTTTCTAATTGACCATTTAATGTTATCGGATATTGACTTAGATTCTTCCTGTGCAAAAGAACAGAAGAGTGTAAGCATAAATTCTCCCTTAGGATCCATGCTATCAATATTTTCTTTTTCAAAGAATACTGGTACACCTTTAAGTTTTAAGTCTCTAGTTGTTTGAAGTGCATCAATTGTATTTCTAGCAAATCCATACTGACTTAACAAGTATAACGTCTATCTTTCCGTCAAGTGCATCAGCTATCATTTGATTGAATCCTTTTCTATGTTTTAAAGAAGTGCCTGTTATTCCTTCATCATAATAGATATTTACAAGTTCCCAATCAGGATTGGATTTAATATATTCTTCATAATAATCTCTTTGTACTTGAAGTGAATGAAGTTGTTCATCCTGTTCAGTAGATACACGTGCGTATGCTGCAACTCTCTTTTTAGCTTTCTCTTTAGTATCTGATTTTTTTATTGGAGTAATCTCTTTAATTATCTTTTTCATCGATTTCCTCCAATACGCTAATAATAGGATTATATTTCTTGATGAGCTTTTTCTTGAAACTAGCCCATTCATCTTTAGTAATAATCTTGTCTTCAAGTAATTGATTCAGAAGAAGAGAAGCGAATCTTTATTTGATTTCTCCAACAATCTGATTTTGATTCATAAAGTAAAACCTCCTTAAAGTCGTGTCTATCTATCACTCTAAAGAGGTTAATTGTCAAGTTGTATCAAATATGTTTTTATCTATTTTTCTTGTGTTGAACATTACTACCGTACTTAAGTGTCACGACTGTCACGCTTGTCACGTGTCACATAAGGGTAAGTACTAAAAACAATAGGTTATAGGGTGCATTTGTAGTTTTAGAGGGTGCATGTATTAAATAGACTTACCACACACATTATGGTAAATCAGGTTTGATACCGAGTATCAAGCCTTTTTTTGTGCTTTTTTAAGGGTTCAAGTCTCCTTTTGCCGGTTAAGATAACACAGTTTTCATACAAAATGGCAAAAATAAAGGTTCCGCTCTCATAAATACCCAAAACCATTTGATAAACGATTTAGGG
This sequence comes from Caryophanales bacterium UBA4855, assembly GCA_002399785.1. Taxonomy (GTDB): domain Bacteria; phylum Bacillota_I; class Bacilli_A; order RFN20; family CAG-826; genus Onthovivens. Next base: position 4,447 of record DHEH01000017.1, on the reverse strand, counting down.
GGAGGGGGTGCAATTATTAAAAGATTTCAATTTTTGCACCCAAAAAGCTTTAATTTATATTCAATTCTTTAAAATATCTAAAGAAAGAGGCTCGTGTCATACCAAGTATTTCACAGGCTTTTTTGTTTGTAATTTCTTTGTTTAAATATTGCCTTGCAATTGTCTCGTAATTAGGAGGTAAAGTGATTCTAGGACTACCAAACTTAATTCCTCTTGCTTTCACGGTCTTTATACCTTTGGCTTGTCTAATACGCATAGTTTCTCTTTCATTTTGAGCAACAAACGATAACACTTGTAAAACAATATCACTTATGAATTTACCAACAAGATTTTTACCTTCAATTTTTATATCAAGAAGTAGCATATCAATTACCATGATATCTGCTTCTTTTTCTTTTGTTATTAATCTCCATTCTTCAATTATCATGTTGTAATCTCTGCCTAATCTATCAATTGACTTAATAATTAATAGATCATTTTAATTTAGTTTTCTTATTAACTTTTTATAGTTCTTTCTATTGAAGTCTTTACCTGATTCATAGTCGATATAAATTGATGAATTGTCTAATCCCATCTCTAATAATGCATCAATTTGTCTATCTATATGTTGTTGAGCAGTGCTTACTCTTAGATAGCCATATTTCACGTTTATCATCTCCTCAACGTATATATTCAATAAAAAAAGAGGCTTATCAAGTAATAAGTCTCAAAAAGTACAATATTTAGACGATAGTTGTCAAACTTGGACATAGTGAATGCAATAAAATGTAATGAAACACTAGCACCTATTAGATAAATGCTTTTTGTTGCATTGAGTTTGTCATCTAACAAATTACTGTATTTGAAGCAACTTGGTATGATAGAACACATACAAAATTTACTAAAAAAATTATATCTCTTTAGGCCTTTCTAATGACGAAGGATTTTTAACTAATGAAGGTGTTTTAATAGCGGATCAAAATACATATTTGCATAATAGATTATTTTGTACTAGATGGAACGGATTAACTAAAACTGGTTTAGATGAAGCAAGAGACGATAGAGAAATTGAAGGAAGTATTGTTAATCAGTTAATAAGAACTTTAGATTTCTTTGAAGCGAACACTCATAAAAGATGGCATAAAGAATCAACAGGAAGAGTGGAAGAACCTGATTATAATATATTAGCCATTCAAGAGGCACTAGTTAATGCGATAATTTATGGTGATTATACAGAACTGGGTAGTAAAGTTTGTCTTGATATTTATGATGATAGGATTGAAATATCATCACCAGGTATTGCTTATGATAATCAAGACATACCAAAGAATGTTGATTTTATAGCTAAATCAAAAAGAAGAAATCCAATCTAAGCTGATGTATTTTCAAGAATGCATTATACGGATAGAAGAGGATTTGGCTTAAAGAAAATAACTGATAAAACCGGAAGATTATTTAAAGATGTGGGTTACCATGTTGAATACTACAACAATAATGGATTTTTTATGGTAACAATTTACAATGCAAATTATAATGCAGTGAAAAATGCATAGTAAATTCATAGATAAATTCACAGAAAATGAAAAGAAAGTTTATAATACTATCTTAAATAACAATTATGTGACAACAAATGATATAGCCAGTATTACTGGATTAGCAAATAGGACAATTGCAAATATAATCAAAAAATTAAAAGAACAAAATATAATAAAAGGAATTGGCCCAGATAAGGGCAGTCATTGGGAAGTAAAATAATAATTTGCTAATAGTTAGTGGTACTACCCCAATATTACTCCAATAACTACCTCAATGACTATTTTAATTAAAATAATATTTTGAGCATCTATCTAAAATATGGTAGATGCTTTTAATATATCTGTCACATTCACAATTCCCGTGTCCTTAAGCATAAATGCCTAAATATGAGTAGAAAAAAAGCATTTTTATTTTTGCAATGATAACATATAAACTTAAAGTATAGAAATTATAAGTATAAAAAAGTTTACGCACCAAAAATAATATTAATGACGAGAAAACCATTGATATGAGGAGAAAAAAGTTCATTTATTCTCTTATTTGGTATTTAGTTTTACGAGAAAGATTGTAAAAACGAAAGAATATATATAATAAAGTATAAGCAAACAGGCGCAAATAATTGATTTTTCTCCCCAAAAGTGATATAATTAGGGCGTAAACAATAAGGATGGTGAGAAAAATGAAGAAATTTAACTACTCAAACTTAAAAAATAAAACTTGGGATATCAAGATAATTAATTATTTGACTCAAATCCATGAAGAAAAAGGTAAACAACAATTGTTTTTAAAACAAAAGCCTGAAGAATTAGAAAAATTAGTTATTATTGCAAAAATAAAAAGTACTGAATCATCTAATGAAATTGAGGGTATTAGGACAACTAATACTAGACTAAAACAATTAGTGAATGAAAAAACAGCTCCTAAAAATAGAGCTGAAGAAGAAATCGCAGGATATAGAGATGCACTAAACATTGTACATGAAAATTTTGATTCAATACCTATAACTCCTAATTTTATTCTTCAATTACATAAAGTACTATTGTCTCATACATCAACTTCTTATGGTGGAAAATATAAGAATGTTCAAAATTATATTAGTGCAACTAATGAAAATGGAAAATCTTATACTTTATTCACTCCATTATCACCATTTGAGACACCAATCGCAATGCAAGAATTATGTGATGAATATAATAGAGCTCTTGGTGAAGGAATAGTAGATCCGCTTATTTTAATTCCATTATTCATTCATGACTTTTTATGTATCCACCCTTTTATTGATGGAAACGGAAGAATGTCTAGATTATTAACGACACTGCTTCTATATCGCTCTTGTTATTATGTAGGAAAGTATATATCACTTGAAGCTAAGATAGCTAAGAATAAAGATTTATATTATGATGCATTATATAATTCTCAAATTGGATGGCATGAAAATGAAGATGACGCTACTCCATTTATTAAATATTTGTTAAGTACAATTGTTAGTGCATATAATGATTTTGAAGAAAGAGTAGAATTAGTGTCAGATAAGAAAACTAGTATTGAAGTGGTAAGAATGGCAGTCAATTCAAAGCTAGGCAAATTTACAAAGAGAGATATACTAGAACTTGTGCCTTCATTATCATCAACTAGTATTGAAAGAAGTTTAAAAGAATTATGTGATTCAGGGGAAATAAGAAAAGAAGGCGTTGGTAAGTCAACATATTATATTAGATTAAAATAAAATTCTTAACTTTGCCTTGTATTAAACCTGTTTTTGTTTAATATCAAATGATGTGAGACAAAATTAATTAAAATAAAAGACATCTCATTTATAATAAAGTTGTTCAAACTTTACAGAAGGAGATGCCCATTAATATTTTAGCGTTAGAACGCAACTTTATACCAATAGATATTGAAAATAGGTATTATGCTTGCGCAAGAAAAGTTGATTCGTTATGGTCTATAAGAAAGATTTTGTCTTTCTATCACATCAAAAAGAGTTCATTGTATCGATAGCTGAAAAGATTTGACGGAAATAAGGAGTCATTATTAGACAAATCACACAAACCATTAAGTGATCACCCCAATTAACTAAAAGCAGATATTGTTAAAAAAGTTCTGGATCTTCATAGAAGAAATGCTGATCAATCATTTACTGAGATTTGGGTTAGATTAAAGCGCGATGGAATAGGTATTTCACCGTCAGGTGTTTTAAAAATTTTCAAAAGAAATAATGAATATACAAAATATAAACCAAATTCAAAAAAGCATAACAAGATTTATCACACTCCAAAGATGGTTTATGAAAAACGGCAAATTGACGTTAAATTTGTCCCATTAGAATGCAAGGCAAATGGATTGGATGGCAGGTTCTATCAATATACAATACTAGACGAATGTTCTAGAAAAAGAGTTCTCTATTTGGCACCAGAGCACTCAATGTACGAGACTATTCAATCACTAAAGTATGCATATAAAAAAAGTGGTTGCCTTCTAAAGGAAATTCAAACAGATAATGGATTTGAGTTTACTCATCACGCTAGAAGAAATCCAAAATCGAAAAATGTAAGACAATATGACAATATTCTTGAAAGATTATGCAAAGAAAACAATACAAAACATCATTTAATTAGGCCAAGAACCCAAGAACATAATGATAAAGTTGAAAGAAGCCATAAGATAGACCAAGATAAATTTTATAGATATCTTAAGTTTTTTTCATTAAATGACTTAAAATATTAAGGTGGATTATGGAACAAAAGAAATAATAATTTGCCTAAATTTATTCTTGGTTTTAAAACTCCAAATAAGGTTGAACTTGAAAAACTAATTGAATTGTTGAAAACGAGTGGTGAGATAAGATGTCCAAAACGTCTCACATCATCTGAAAGCTAACAAAACTTAATACAAAGTATTAAATGGTAGATGTTAAGTTCAAACTCTAATG
>DHEH01000012.1 GCA_002399785.1 Caryophanales bacterium UBA4855 | reverse complement strand
ATTAAAACAAGCATCCTAACGGATGCTTTTTTTATAAAAATAATAGGGATTTGCAGGGGATTTTGAAAACATAATTTTTAAATGACTAATTTACTTTCTAAAAATTAGTTTTTTAGCCTTTTCTATTATATAATAGAAAAGATATAAGGAATTTTATGAACGAGAAAATAAACAAATTAAAACGATTAACTTTGTTTTTAACACTAATAGAGATTGTGCTTGTTGGAGCTTTTTTAACTTTATATCTTCTCAATATTTGGAACTTGTATGAACTTGTTAAAGTTGAATACCTTGTTTATGTCTTTTTTGGCTTAGTTTTTATAGATTGTGTTTATATTTGGTCTATTCTTTCAAAAATTAATAAATCTAGACAATTAAGCGACATAAGGACAAGTGAAATTATAGGTTCTGATATTAAAGAGGCTTATTTGTTTGGAAAATTGGCGTTTGTTGTTTGCGATGAAAAAGGAATCGTTCTTTGGGAGTCAGATTTATTACTCCAAAGACAAATAAATATTGTAAACCTTAATATTTATGAATGGTGTCCTAAGCTTAAAGATTTTTTAGAAAAAGATATCGGAAATACCTTAAAAATTACTCAGGATGGTGTTCAATATGAGGTTGAATATTTAAGAAGTGCTGGATTATTTTTATTTAAAGATGTCAGTGAATATGAAACACTAAGTAGATATGCTAAAGACCAAGCAACTTGTGTTGGATTAATAACAATCGATAATTATGTTGATGTTATGGGTAATGGCGGTGACGACAATAACGATGTAATAACAAAAGTAAGAAACGAGATTTATAATTACGCAAAGATTTTTAATGTTGTAATTAGACATATTAGAAATGATGCATATTTTGCTGTTTGTAATTTTTCTTCGCTTGATAAAATGAAAAAAGATGGTTTTTCGTTATTAGATAATGTGAGACAAGTTGGTGCTCATGAGCAAATTAGACCAACTTTATCTATTGGATTTGCTCATGATTTCCCTGATGTTAATAAATTAAACGATATGGCTAGTAACGCTATTGATATTGCTATGAGTAGAGGTGGCGATCAAGCAGTTATTTCAAAATATGGTAGTGAACTTGAGTTTTATGGTGGAAAATCCGAAGCTATTGAAAAACGTAATAAGGTTAAAGTTAGAGTTGTTGGTGACTCTTTAATTGGTTTAATCGGTAGATCTAGCAATATTATAATTATGGGCCACACAATGGCTGATATGGACGCTATTGGTGCTTGTTTAGGTATTAAAGCTATTTGTGATTATTGTAAAAAACCATCAGTAGTTGTTTATGAGCCAAAATTTTTTGAAAGAAAAGCTAGAGCAGCAATGACTTCTTTATTTAATAGAGAACAACTTCAAAAGATAACTGCTAACTGTAAAGATGTTTTTGGACTTGTTTCAGCGACTACTTTAATTATTGTTGTAGATGTTAGTAAACCATCGATGACAATTTGTCCAAAAATTTTAGAAGACAGTCCAAAAGTTGTCGTAATTGATCACCATAGAAGAGCTGAAGATTTTATTGATAATCCTGTTTTGTCTTATATTGAACCTGGCGCAAGTAGTTCTTGCGAACTTATTGCTGAGTTAATCAAATATAATAGTGTTGCAAATGCGAATGGCGGAATTCAATTAGATTCAATTTTTGCGACAATTATGTTGTCAGGAATATTTCTTGATACCGGCTTTTATAAAAATAAAAGTGTTGGTATTAGAACCTTTGATGCTTCATTAATTTTGAAAGAATATGGCGCTGATAACGGAATAGCTGACGATTTGTTAAAGGATGAATACGAAGAATATGTTTTGATTAATAAAATTATATCAACGATGCAAACACCATATTATGGAATAGTCTATTGTATGGCTGAAGAAGACGAGATACTTGAAGCTTCAACTCTCGCTAAAGTTGGAAATCAATGTATGCAACTAAAAGGAATAAATGCCTGTTTTGTTATCGGAAGAACTTCAGATAGCGAAGTTCGTATTAGTGCAAGAAGTGACGGAACAGTTAATGTTCAAATTATATGTGAAAAACTTGATGGCGGTGGACATTTATCACAAGCGGCTGCGTTATTAAAGAAAACAACCATCAGTGAAGTAAAAGATAAATTATTAGATGTTTTAGGCACTTATTTAAGTGATGCTAGAACTTCGATTAAGAAGGGAGAATAAAGATGAAAGTAATTTTATTACAAGATGTTAAAAGTATTGGGAAAAAAGGCGAAACTAAAGAAGTAAAAGATGGTTACGCTTTGAATTTTTTAATTCCAAAACGTTTAGCTGTAAAAATGACTGAGACAAGCGTAAAAGTATTAGAACAACAAAACGAAGAAGAACGAATTAGACAAGAAAAACTTAAAAATATTGCTGAAGAAAATAAGAGCAAATTAGAATCTATTACTCTTGAATTCATTTCAAAAGCGGCAAAAGACGGAAGAATGATTGGAACTATTTCTTATAAGGAAGTTGGCCAAAAATTATCCAAAGAATTTGGAATTGATATCGATAAAAGAAAAATCGTTGATAAGTATCAAATCAATGCTTTTGGTGTTACAAATTTAAAAATTGAGTTATATAAGGGTGTCATTGCTACTATCAAGGTACATGTTAGCGAGGAAAAATAATGCAATATCCTTTTGATGAACAAGCTGAGAAAATTGTATTAGGATCCATTATCCTTGATCAACGTGACAGTTATGAAGCGTTTTTGAAGTTGGATAGCGAAGACTTTTATTGGGATAATGGTCATAACAAACCTATTTATGATGCAGTTAAGAATGCTTTTGAAAGTTCAAAAATAATCGAGAGTGCTGCTGTTATTTCTTATTTAAGTGATAACAAAACTTTAGAAATAATTGGTGGTGTAGATTATATTACTCAAATCTGTCAATTGGTTACCTCGGCTAGTGATGTTAACTTTTATGTACGTCAATTAAAAGACAAGACTCTTCTTCGTAATTATTTGATGCAAATGGAGAAAGTTATTAATTCTTATAATAAAAATCCAATTGATGATATTGGTTCTTTTGTTACTACAGCTCAAAATAGTTTAAATGAAATTGCTAGCGAAAGACGTGTTGAAGAATTTGAACGTGTTGGAGAGATTAGTGTTTCTTTAGCTAAAGAAATTATTAGTTCAACTGGTGGAGATGCAATCACTGGATACAGAACAAACTATAATGATTTAGATAAAATTATTAACGGCTTAAATCCTGGAAACTTAATTGTTTTAGCGGCCCGTCCTTCAATTGGAAAGTCTGCTTTGGCTCTTAATATTGCTTATAACGTAGCAAAAGCAAATAAAAAGGCAGTTGGCTATTTCTCGTTAGAAATGGACAATAGAATGTTGGTTACGAGATTATTTTCTAATGTCCTTGAAGTGCCTTTTGATAAGATCCAAAAAGGAATTTTGTCACGAGACGAAAGATTAAGACTCCAAGAAAAATCACATGATTTAGAATCTGCGCCACTATATTTTGATGATAGCGGTAAAAATAATATCGATGATGTTATTGTAAAAACAAAAAAATTATATGAACAAACTAAAGATTCTGGTGGTTTGGGCCTTATTGTTGTTGATCATATTGGCATTTTGGCTGATGAAAAAGGTTTTGATAAAAAGAGTGATCAAGAGAAAATTGCGGCCAGAACTAGAAAACTAAAACAATTAGCTGGAGAACTCAAAATACCTATTATTTGTGTTGCTCAGTTAAATAGAGATGTTGAAAAAAGAGATGTTAAAATACCTCAATTAAGTGATTTACGTCAATCAGGTTCTATTGAACAAGATGCTGACCAAGTTTTACTTCTTTATAGGAAGTCTTATTATAAAGATCAAGGTATTGATACTGGTGGTCAAAAGAAAGAGCAAAAATTTCAAAATGCTCTTAAACAAGATGAACCAGAATCTGACAACAACCAAAATATTCCTGAAGCACCTGAAGGAGCTGATATTCTTTCGATTACAGTTGCAAAAAATAGAAACGGTGAATGTAGAAGAACTTTTCTTTTCTTTTTTAAAGCGTACGGAAGATTTGAAAATCCAACTGATGAATATTTAGCTAAGTTAAAGCAATTTTATTAATATGTTACATTTATTAACTATAGGTAGTGGTTCTAAAGGGAATTCTACAATTATTTATAATGATGATACGACTATATTAATTGATTGTGGTGTTTCTAAAACTAAAATTATTGAAGGTTTAAATTTAATTTCAAAAAAATTCAAAGATATCCAATATGTATTCTTTACACATAACCACATTGATCATGTTAAGGGTTTTGATTTTTTCGATAAAAAAATCAAATTCGCCTGCAAAGGTGCCATGGATTTATTAAATAATAATGAATTAGAAGTTTTCAATACATATTATTTTGGAACGATTTCTCTTATGCCTCTATTGACAAGTCATGATGCTCCAAACGCTTGTGGCTATAAAATTAGTGACAAAGATAACACGATTGTTTATATGACAGATACAGGTTTTATACCTGAGATTAGTTTAAAGTATATGAAAAACGCCGATATTTATTTTATTGAAAGCAATCACGATATATCAATGTTACTTGATTCAAAAAGACCAAATATATTAAAAACAAGGATTTTATCATATAAAGGTCATATGTCAAATGAGCAAAGTGCTGAATATTTGTGTAATTTAGTTGGCCCAAAAACCAAAGAAATTATTCTAGGACATTTAAGCGAAGAATGTAACTCGTTAGGTGTCGCTTTAAATACTTATTATGATATTTTTCAAGAAAACAACATTAGTTTAGAAGACATTATTGTATATCCATTAAGACAACGGGAGTTTTATAAATTATGATAAAAATTAATTTATATTGCACTGGATCAATTAAAGAAAAATATTTTAAAGATGCCATTGATGAATATTCTAAACGTATTTCAAAGTATGCAACTCTTAGCATAATTGAGACTCAAGAAGTTAAGATTCAAAAGAAAACTGAAGAAGAAGTTAAAAAAATTGAAAGTGAAAATGCACTTAAAAGATTGAAACCAAACGACTATGTTATTTTGTGCGATTTACATGGTAGAGAAACAAATAGTGAGGGGTTTGCAGGAGATATTGAAAAATTGCTTGATAAAGGTGTCTCCCCAATCAATATAATTATTGCAGGAACATTGGGTTTTGGAGAATTATTAATTAAACGCAGTAACGATCGTATATGTTTCAGTCAAATGACATTCCCACATCAATTAATGCGAGTAATATTACTTGAACAACTATATAGAAGTTTTAAAATTATAAACAATGAGAATTATCACCATTAGGAGGAAAAAGTATGGAGATGGAAGAATTTAATAAGTTAGAAGTGTATGTTGATCTAGATTATAAAAACATCAATAGTTACATTTTAGAAAATGGTGAAATATTTTATGTTGAACCAAATTTTTATACTCAATTAAGATATTCAAAAGAGCATTTTGCAAAACAATATTCTGAGTTAATTGAAAAGATTGTTGATATAGCTAAAAGAAATAAAAAGGTAATCTTTACCGGTAATTTTGAAAATCCAGTTGTATATAAAGATGGTTTTATTTATCGAGAAATTAACGATGTTCTTGCTGAATTACATATATATTTTGATAACAAATGCAATCCAGAAAGTGATTGGAAAGATTAACAAAATAAAAGCCTTAGATTGAAATCTAAGGCTTTTTAAGTGTTATTTTATAATTAGACAGCAGGTCTAAGTTGTTTCATGCTCATCCACATAATTCTAAAACCGTAGAAGAGGACAAAATACATTACTGCATAACTTGGAAGAATAAATCCCATGATAAGTGTTAATAAAGCAGGAGTTGGAGCAGCCCAAGCGGCCATTCCATAACATTGATACCATTTAATAACTCTATTAGGATTATTTTTTCCTCTAGTCATTAAGAACATTACTAAACCCATAAGAAGTAAGATACCTGCGTTGATTCCAGCAACCATTCCAACTTGAACCCACATCAAAGTGGTTCTGTTGTTAATATAAGAATCATAAGCAAAACCTTTGAAATTATTTAAATATTCAGTTGGAGTAGAAGCATCTTTAGTTAATATTTCATTTAAAGTTTTACCTTCTAATCCTTCTCTAAGGTTGATATAATCGCCGTTTACAGTGCCAACACTTTTAGAAGTTGTGTAATTATATAAGACTCCATAGAAATTATTGACTCCGAAGATAGCTAATGAACTTGTATTAACTTCACTAGTGTCTGTAGACAATCCATATTTTCCTGGGCTTAAAATATAATTAACTTGTGTAGCAAAATCTCCAGCAGTTGTAGGGATAAAGAATAATTTGAATGAGTTTTTATAACTTTGACCATTTGCTGAAGTTCTTTCATAGGTCATAATAGGTTTAACAACTTTAATTTCTCCAATTACATTGTAAGTAATTGAACTTTCTTTTTCATAAACAGCTTTATCTTCTGAAAATCTAATATCTCCAATGGTAGATTTGTTTTCAACATATTCATTTAAACCATAAGCGTATGGATCGGCAGAAGAAGCGTTGATAAATGCAGCTCCACTTGATTGAGAAACGTTGACTGAAATAGGAATAACAGTAACGATTAATGATAATAGTGCTAATATAACAGCCACATACCATTTTTTAGATGTACCGCAATCGAAAACGATTTGGTTGGAGAAAAGAGATTTGATGTAATACCAAATTTTTCCCCATTCGACTTTCTTTTTATTTTTAATAATTTTTGCTTTAGAATTTTTACTCATAATACTTCCTTAATAAACGCTTAAATAGTATAAACTATTTAGGTATTTTATACAAATTAAAATAAAAAGTGCTATTTTATCGATATTTTCGCTAAAAACTTACTTTTTCAAAAATAAAAATCAAGCTTTCTTCATTTGACAACATTAAAATCTAAATATAAAATAATAGCACTTGGGGATGTCTAGGTTTCGACATATCGTATCTGGCTTAGATTGCAGTCGGTTGATCCCGTTATCGATCATTAAAGAATATCTGGCAACAGAAATTCACAATTAGCTTTTGCTGCTTAGTTCAGCCATTTAGTGACTACTAGTTAGTCAAAAAGCTTGAGCCTTACGGATTCATTCCTAAACTCGTAAGATACTCATCATAAACTGGGAATAAGAAATTATGACGACTATAAATAATTTACGAAAACTATATAGTCTAGTGGCCGGAACTTCGTTAGGATTGCTAGGTCATGAAACTACAAACCCTAAATAAACTGTAGTAGTCTTTGTGGGGCGCGGTATGGACCGGAGTTCGACTCTCCGCATCTCCACCACAAAATCACCAAGAAAAATCCCTCGTTTACATATGGTAAGAGAGGGATTTTATTTTAACAAAATTCATAAAATAATGGGTATTGGCAGGGGATATTGATTAATTCACTACTGTATACATTTTAGAATTATCGCCATTTATCTCAATAATTACTTTCTCTTTATTACTTGAATTAATTAATTCATTATCTTGTGTTATGTAGTTAGTTTGGTAAGAAATTTCTTTATAAAAATTATCCCATTACGAGATTGTGTGGTCTGTTTTAAATGAAAAACAAGTTTGTTTAGTCCAGGATGATAATCTAAATTATATGTATATATAATGAACTTTATCTATACAATCCGCTTTTTTAAATGTAGATATTAACAATAATTAATTTATAATAATTAAGAGGTAAATTATGAAAAATATTATAAATAAATTAATGAAATTTTTAGACGCTTCACACTCTGAATTTAATGCAGCTCAAAACATTAAAGAAATTCTTCTTGGTCGTGACTTTATTGAATTAAACGAAAAAGAAAAATTTGAATTATCTCCTGACAAGAATTATTTCTTGTTAAGAAATGATAATAGTGTCATAGCTTTCAAATTCCCAAAAACATATATTTCAAAAATGGGGTTTAATATTTGTGCATCTCATCTAGATTCTCCTACTTTAAAATTGAAGATGGGAAAAGAATCGATAAATAATGGTTATCATAGAGTAAATGTTGAAGTTTATGGTGGAACCATTCTTTCTTCTTGGCTTGATAGGCCTCTTTCGGTTGCTGGAAGAGTAATAGTAAAGGTTGATAATCAATTAGTTACTAAATTTATTGATATAAAGTCACCTATTTTAATCATTCCAAATGTATGTATTCATTTTAATAGAGAAATTAATAAAGGTTTTGCATATAATCCAGAAGTTGATATGAAACCAGTCGTCTCTTTAGGTAATGAAGAAAATAGTATTTTAGAGGCTATAAGTAAAGAACTGAATGTTTCAAAAGATTTGATAATTGCATATGATTTAGAAACTTATAATTATACAAATAGTATGATTGGAGGGCTTAATAAGGAATTGTTAATGTCTCAAAGAATCGACAATTTAGAATCGGCATTTTTATCATTAGAAGCATTTATAAATAACGATTGTGGAAGTGGTATTTCTGTTTACGCTAGTTTTAATAGTGAAGAAATCGGAAGTAGAACGCTTAGTGGAGCTGATAGTGATTTTCTTAAATCTGTTTTGATTAGAATTTATGATTCACTTGGTTATACAAATGATCAGTTTTTACAAACATTGGCTAATTCGTTTATGTTAAGCGTTGATAATGGACACGCAGTTCACCCAAATCATCCAGAATATAGCGATCCACAAAATTTAGTTTATTTAAATAAAGGACCAATAATAAAATTTAATAGTAATATGGCCTATCTGTCTGATGCAGCAAGTTCAGCAAAAATTATCGATTTGTGCAAAATAAACAATATACCATATCAAGTTTTTTATAATAAAAGCGATGTTAGAGGTGGCTCAACTTTAGGAACTTTGAGTGTGTCTCATCTTGGAATTCAAACTTGTGACATTGGTTTACCACAATTAGCGATGCATTCTAGCTATGAAACAGCTGGTGCAAACGATATCGAACCTATGTGTAAATTAATCGAAGCCTTTTATTCGATGGAATAAAATTTGTCAATTTTGTGCATTATATGGAATGTTTAATTAACCTTATTGATTTAAACTTTTATCATTAAAGGAGTGGATATGGAATGGGTAAAAGAAATAAATTCATCTTTATCTTATATTGAACAAAATTTAAGTATTGATATTGACTTAAATCGTGTTGCGCAACAAGCCGGTTGTTCAAAATATAATTTTGAGCGCTTATTTTCTTTTATTACTGGTTGTTCACTTGTTTATTATGTGAGAAAAAGAATTGTGGATGAAGCAACGAAAGATCTACTTTCTGGAGATTATCCTGTTACTGAAGTCGCGATGAAATACGGGTACAATACACCATCTTCTTTTTCTAGAACTTATAAACAAATTGCTGGTTGCTCACCTAAAGATGTATTAAAAAGATCAGTTACATTAACCAGTTTTACTCCAATCTCCTTTAAATTAACTTTGAAAGGATCAAATGAAATGAAATTTAAGTTAGAAAAAGAAGACGGATTAATTTTACATGGGATTAGCAGGGAATTTTGCAATGCTGATGGAATGAATTTTATAGATATTCCTAATATGTGGTCTGAATTATGCATGAATGGTGAGTTTGAAAAACTCACTAAAACTTGTGATAAGAACAGTAAATTTAAGGCTGTTTTTGGAGTATGTTATGCTTTTAACCTTGAATGCACTAAATTTAAATATATGATTGGTGTTCCTGGTAGCGGTGATAAATATGAAAATATAGAAATTACTTCACAATTATATGCAAAATTTTCCTGTAAAGGTGTAAAAGATTTACAAGAAACGACTAAGAATATTTTTAGCGAATGGTTACCGAATTCAATCTATGAACATGCTGATTCACCTGAATTAGAATTTTATCCAGAGAATACAAATAGCGATGAAATTGTATGTGAAATTTGGATACCTGTAATTAAAAAAACAACAAAATAATAGGGATTGGCAAGGGATCTTAGAAAAATCGATAGAAGTATATACTTAACTATCGTTTTTTTGTTTACAAAATATTGCAAACTTTTTGTAATAAATTTAAAAAGTGATACATTTAAATAAGTAGATAAAAATATTTGTCATAATTATTAAAAAGTAGTTTTTATGGAAGAAAAAAATTAAAAACTGACTAACGAAGTTGGTGCTCCAGTTGAAGATCACGAGCACAGTATTACTGCTGGACAACGTGGTCCTGTAATGATGCAAGACGTTTGGCTTTTAAAAAAATTAGCGCATTTTGATCGTGAGGTTATTCCTGAAAGAAGAATGCATGCTCAAGGATGGGGAGCATATGGTGAATTTACAGTTACTCATGATATAACAAAGCACACCAAAGCAAACTTATTCTCAAAAATTGGCAAGAAAACTGATTTATTTATTCGATTTTCTACAGTTGCTGGAGAAAGACGCGCAGCTGATGCGAAAAGAGATGTCAGAGGAGTTGCAGTTAAGTTTTATACCGAAGAAGGAAACTGGGATATGGTTGGAAACAACACCAACATTCTTTATTAGAGATGTTCATAATTTTCCAGATTTAAATAGAGCCGTTAAAAGAGATCCGTATACTGGAATGAGAAATCTTCAAAATATCTGGGATTTCTGGACTTTATTACCAGAATGTTTCCATCAAACAACAATCGTTATGTCTGATAGAGGTATTCCTGATGGATTTAGACATATGAATTTCTTTGGTAACATACTTATTCAATGTATAACGCAAATAACGAAAGAGTTTGGGTTAAGTTTCGTTTTAAAACAGAACAAGGAATCAAGAATTTAACCGATAAAGAAGCTGTTAATATTTGTGCAACTGATCGCGAAAGTTCTGGAAGAGATTTGTTTAAAGCTATAAAACGTAAAGATTTTCCTAAATGGAAAATGTACATTCAAGTAATGAGTGAAGAACAAGCTAAAAAACATTACGAAAATCCTTTTGATATAACAAAAACATGGAAACATAAAGAATTTCCACTTATCGAAGTTGGAGAATTAGTTTTGAATAAATGGCCAGAAAATTATTTTGCAGAAGTTGAACAAACCGCTTTCACACCTGCTCATGTTGTTCCTGGAATTGGCTTTTCACCAGACAAGTTCTTACAAGGAAGATTATTTGTTTACGGAGATGCTCATAGATAGCGTTTAGGTATCAATTATAACCAAATTCCTGTAAAACAAGCTAAACATGCAGAAGTAAACGATTATCATCGTGACGGGGCTATGAGAGTCGATGGAAACTATGGAAAAGCACCAGCCTATTCACCAAATTCAGAAGGTTATTGGGCAGCTCAACCAGAATTTATGGAACCAGCATTAAATATTGATGGTGCTATGTGGAGATATGATCCAATAGACGATCCAACCGATGATTGTTTCCGTGCTGGCGGTGATTTATATCGAATCATGACTGAAGATAAAAAAGAATTGTTAATTGGGAACACTGCAAGAAACATTGCTCCATGTTCAGAGACTATCAAATATAGACACGCAGTCCATTGTTATTGGGCTGATAAAGATTATGGAGAAAGAATCACAAAAGCATTATTGCTTGATTTAAATACAGTAAAAGAACTTGCTAAAGGAAATCAAAAAACTTTAGTTGAAGCAACTTTACCTGGTGGGAAATTTGATTCTAAACCATGTGATATGTCTTGTGGAAATTGTAAAGAACCTTGTATTGATAAAAAATACATGTAACTAAAAAACTACACAATTTAAACTAAAACCCCACACATAATGTGGGTTTTTATATAAAGCAATTTAATAATAATATGGTTTTATAAGAAAATAGTGAGGATTGGCAAGGGATTTTGAATAAATAGCTGGCAATAATTTTGTTTTTATAATAAAAAAATCTTTAATAATATTAAGCATATGTCTTTGAATACTGTCAAAATTATTGCCACTTTCTTATTTAAAAAAGATTTCTTTAATGTAGAATAATAAAGGGCATCCCAATAATATAAGAAATAATACACTTATCGTTTATTTTTTATATTTTATAAAGGAGTCATTATGGAAAAGAAACAAATGAAATTCATATTTGTTACTGGTGGAGTCGTTTCAAGTTTAGGTAAAGGTATTAGTGCTGCTAGTATCGGTAGATTACTTAAAAGAAGAGGTCTCAATATTTTTTCCATGAAATTAGATCCATATCTTAATGTTGATCCAGGCACAATGAGTCCTTATCAACATGGTGAAGTTTATGTTACTAAAGATGGTGCTGAAACTGATCTTGATTTAGGGCACTATGAAAGAATTATAAATACAAATTTAACTAAAGAATCGAGCGTTACTAGTGGAAGAGTTTATTCCACAGTAATTGATAACGAAAGAAAAGGCAAATATTTAGGTGCAACTATTCAAATTATTCCCCATATAACTAACGAAATAAAGAAAAGAATTGTTGAAGGATTTAAAGCCAAAAGTGATACCGATATTTGTATTGTTGAAATCGGAGGAACTGTTGGTGATATCGAATCTTTACCTTTCTTAGAAGCAATAAGACAAATGAGAAGAGATTATGGATATGAAAATACTTTTTTTGTTCATAACACACTCGTCCCACATTTAAATACAACTGATGAAATCAAAACTAAACCAACTCAACACAGCGTTAAAGAGTTAACTGGATTAGGTATTCAACCTGATTGCTTATTATTACGCTGTGAAAAAAGAGTTGATGTTGCTAGTAGAGAAAAGGTTGCTTTGTTTTGCAATTTACAAAAAGATGCTGTTATTAGTGTTGAAGATGAGAAGATTATTTATGAAGTCGCTTTAAATTTACAAAGACAACACGTTGATGATTTAATTGTAAATCACTTAAGATTGACATGTGCTCCAAAAGCTAATATGGATGATCGGATCAAATTAATTGATGTTATTAAGAATCTGAAGAAAGAAGTTAACATTGCTTTAGTTGGTAAATATGTTTCTCTTCATGACGCATATATTAGCGTTGCTGAATCACTTAAATTTGCTGGTTATAGCACAAAACATAAAGTAAATATTATGTGGGTTGATAGTGAAAAATTAAATGACGAAAATTGTTCTGAATTACTAAAAGGAGCTGATGGAATAGTTGTTCCTGGTGGATTTGGTAATCGTGGTATTGAAGGCAAAATATGTGCAATAAGATACGCTAGAATCAATAAAATTCCATTTTTAGGTTTATGCTTAGGTATGCAATGCTCATTGATAGAAATGGCTCAAGATGTTCTTAATTTAAAAGGAGCTAATTCCACTGAATTTGATGCTGATACTAAATTTAAAATTATTGATTATCTTCCAGATCAATATAAAGGTATTAAGATGGGCGGAACAATGAGACTTGGCGATTATGATTGTGATATCCAACCCGATACTAAAGCTTACTCCTTATATAAAATGGATCATATTAAAGAAAGACATAGACATAGATATGAATTTAATAATGAATTTAAAAAATCTTTCGAAGATACTGGAGTTGTTTTTTCTGGAATCAATCCTCAAACAAATTTATGTGAATTGATCGAGTTAAAAGATCATCCATTTTTTATGGCATCTCAATTTCATCCAGAATTTCAATCAAGACCTTTAAAACCTCACCCATTGTTTTTAGGTTTAATAAAAGCTAGTATTATCTACGAGGAAGAACATGAATAAAAATTATAAACAAAACCTTAAAACAAGAAATATTAAAGAACAATCATTAAAAGAGAAAAGAATCGATTTTAAAGAGTATAAAGTTTTAAAAGATTCTGAGCTTTTAAATTACTTAATTGAAAATCTTCAATTCTCAAGAAACAATGCTAAGAATTTACTTAGTCATCATTTAATTGCAATTGATGGAGCACCTGTTTCACAATTTGATTTTAAGATATATAAAGGCGACTCTTTAATTGTCTCTAAAAGACCTATCAGAAAGAAAAGCAGAGGGGATTTACCAATAATTTTTGAAGATGACGATGTAATTGCAATTAATAAACCATTTGGTTTATTAAGCGTTGCTAGCGACAAAGAAAAGAGCAGCACCGCCTATAGAATGATTACTGATTATTTGCAAAGCAAAGATAGACATGCACGTGCCTTTGTTGTTCATAGACTTGATAAAGAGACAAGTGGGGTTTTAATGTTTGCTAAAAATGACGAAACCAGAGCTGCATTACAAGATAACTGGAATGATATTGTTAAAAAAAGAGGATATTATGCTGTTGTTGAAGGGTTATTAGAGAAAAAAGAAGATACAATTACGAATTATTTGAAGATGAATAATTTAAATTTGATGTATTTATCTCGTCCTGGACGAGATGCACAAAAATGTATTACAAAATATACAGTTATTAAAGAAAATAAGAAATATAGCTTATTAGATGTAAACATTATGACCGGAAGAAAGAATCAAATTCGTGTTACTCTAGGTTCTTTGGGTCATTATGTGCTTGGCGATGATAAATATGGAGAACCAGAAAACCCAATCAACAGATTGTGCTTACATGCTTACGAACTTGATTTAATAAATCCTTTAACAAAAAAGACATATAAGTTTAAAGCTGATATGCCTAAAGAATTCTCAGGTTTATTAAAGAAAAACTAATTTTTATCTTTATTTAATGAATAATAAATCGCTTTAATGCGATTTTTATTTGTTTTCTTAAGTAAAGCAAGTGATGTTATAGCATCTTTGCTGCTTACGCCATTATTTAAAAGTGTATTTAAGTATTTTGTAATTTCTTCATCACTTAATTCTTCGCTGACCTCTTCAGAAGCGGTGTATTTATTAATTATTAAAACCATTTCACCAATATATTCTCTTTTTTCTTCAACTAAGTCTTTAAGTGTTGACCTGATAAATTCTTCATGTATCTTCGTTAATTCGCGAGCAATAGTAATTTTGCGATTGCCAAAAACTTCATAAATATCTTCTAATGTTTTATCAATTCTATGTGGTGATTCGTAAAAAACCACAGTAAAGGGTACTTCTTTTAGATTGTTTAGTTCTTTTTTTCTATCTTCAGATTTTGAATTTAGAAAGCCGTAAAATAAGAATTTTGATGGGTCAATTCCGCTTCCAACTAATGCATTTAAAAAGGCGCTGGCTCCCGAAAGAGGAACAACTGTAATATTGTTGTTGATAGCTTCTTTAGCTAATAAATGGCCTGGATCACTAATACATGGGTAACCTGCATCGCTTAAATACCCGATATTTTTACCATTTTTTAAGTCTTTGATAATAGAAGGTGAAATCTTTAATTCGTTGTGTTCGTGACAAGAAACACATTTTTTTCTTATTCCTAAAATATTTAATAATTTAAGAGTGTTTCTTGTGTCCTCACATGCGATGTAATCGCACAAAAGAAGTGTTTCTTGAACACGAGGAGAAACGTCTTTCATATTGCCGATTGGAGAAGGAATTAAATAAAGGTTTCCGCTCATTATTTATCTTTGTCCTTGTTAATGTTTGGCGAGCCATTAAAACCGTGATTATAATTATTTCCAGGTTTTTGGTTATTTAGTGGAGGATTATTGTTTTGTCCTGAACTTCTATTTTGGTTTTGATTGTTATTTCTGTGTTTATTATTGAAATAATTTGCTTTACGATCGCCATGTGCTTTTTTATTAGCATCAAAATTATTTTGTTTATTATTTTGTTGGTAATTGTTGGGTTTTTGTTGTTGATTTTGTTGTTTGAAATTACCATTTCCGTTTCCGTTATTGTTGTTATAAGGATTTTGCTTATTTTGATAATTGTTTGTAGGAGTAGTTTGTTGTCTTGGTCTATAATTTGGATTTATAAGTTCGTTAAATTTATCTAATGTTATAATTTCGATTGCATCTTCATTTTTAAGCTTAATGGTTTGTGAAAGAATGTTAAAACCATCGACTTTAAAATCGTTTCCGTTATATTTAACAGGCGTTCCAATATGTGGATATTTCTTCTTTTCTTCTGTGTAATCGTCATCTTCAAATTTTAAACAGCACATTAATTTTCCGCATTGACCACTAATTTTCGGAATATTGATTGCTAACATTTGATTTTTCGCTTTATTTAAAGATACACCTTCGAATTCTTTCAAAAAAGTAGTGCAGCAAAGTGATAAACCACAAATTCCAATGCCACCAATTGATTGTGCTCTTTCACGAGCATTAATTTGTCTTAGTTCGATACGGCAATGTAAAGAACTAGCTAAAACACGTAGCAATTCACGGAAATCTACTCTAGCGTTCGCGATATATGTGAAAAGAAGTTTACTTCTATCAAGTGTATATTCAGCATCAATTAAATCCATTTCAAGTTTTAAATTTGCAACAGATTTAGAAAAAAGAATCTTTGCTTCTTTGGCATCTTCAATATTTTCTTCACGGCAACGTAAATCGAAATCGTTTGCTTTTCTTAAAATTGGTTTTAATTCAAATTTAATTTCTTCTACATTTATCTCTAAAGGAACGGATGAAATGGTTCCAATTTCTCTACCGATTACTGTGTCAACGACAACAAAATCGCCTATCTTTAGGGTTTCATCATCAGTAGAAAAAAAGTATTTTTTCCCATTATCATTAAAGGTTACATTTACATAATATTTCATTTTTAAGCTCCAAACACCGATTCAATTAAGTTTATCAAGAGAAGAGATGTATTTAAATTATAATTCAATTCGTTTCTATAATTCATTAATTTTATTACTTTATCATCTATATCAGGCATTGTATTAAGAATTAAAGATAGTATTTTGTCAAAGTTAGTCAGTACAATAGGTTTGTTATGTTTTAATTTAAGCGATTCTTTCAAAAATGCTAATAACATATCAATGAAGAATCTAAATGCATTTTTATCTTTAAGATTTTTTAAACAATTCATCTCAACATACAATCTTAGTTCGTCCTTTTTATCTAGTAAATTTAGAAAATCTATAACGGACTTTTTCGCAAATAAATAATCTTCATCTACGCTTTCTTCTTTGATCATCGATGGATCGTTATAGAAAAAAGATAATATTTGAGCATCGTCTTCTTTTATATCTTCTTTAATTGAATTATTAATTAAATCGTGTTGATCAATTGTAGAAAAATGAATTATTTGACACCTGCTTCGAATGGTTGGTAAAACGCTAAATTCGTTTTCGGTTATTAAAAATGCATAAGTGTTTGGAAGCGGTTCTTCTAAAAATTTAAGTAAAGCGTTTGTTGCATTGTTTGCCATGTTTTCTACAATGTTTATGATGTAAATTTTAATTCCTTTTTTTTCAATAGCTGTTTTTGAAAAAGCATCTTCAATGTTTCTTATATCTTCGATTTTAATTTGACTTTTCTTACCATCAAGAATTATTAAATCGGCATAATTTCCATCATCAATTCTTTTACTTAGCGTATTTTCTTCTTTTATAAAGTTATTTGAACCGTTTAAGATGCTTTTTGAAAGAAATTTAGCTATTTCAAGAGTTGGTGTGCCAATTGGTCCACTCAATAAATATGCATGAAAAAAAAGATTTTCTTTCAAAGCGTTTGAGAAAACTTGATAAGGAACCTTTTGATATTCTTTTAAATAATTAATGTAATCCATCTAATCTCTTCTTTATGATGCTATAAACATTTTCTACAACTTCATCTAATGTTTTACTAGCATCTATAACAACATATCTTTCGTTATATTTTTTGCTTAATTCTAAGAATGTATTGCGAACAGTATCATAAAATTTTAATGACTCTAAATCTAAACGATTAACTTCACGATTTTTATTTTTGTTAATTCTTGCAAGTCCTATTCTAGGATCGATATCAAAAAGAATAGTTAAATCAGGCATTGTTTTTTCAGTAGCAAATAAATTAATATTTAAAACTTCATCAACGCCAAGGTGTTTTCCTCCGCCTTGATAAGCTAAGCTTGAATCTAAAAATCTATCGCATAAAACTATTTTATTTTCTTTTAATGCAGGCCAAACTTTTTCAACCAAATGTTGACGTCTACTGGCAGCAAATAATAAAGCTTCTGTTCTATCATCCAAAGAAGTATTTTCTTTATCAAGAATAATATTTCTAATTTCTTCAGCGATCTTAACTCCGCCCGGTTCTCTAGTTAAAATAATTGGATAATTTTCTTTTTGTAACCTTGAAAAAATAAGTTCAATAACAGTGCTTTTTCCACAACCTTCTACACCTTCAAAAGTAATAAACATTGCCAATCCCCCTTATTTTATGTTTGTTCGGCCAGCTAGAGCCTTACCAATTGTTAATTCGTCAGCATAATCTAGAGCTCCACCCATTGGTAAACCATAAGCTAATCTAGTAATTTTAATATCTTTATCTTTTAATAATTTTGCGAGATATAAAGCGGTTGTTTCGCCCTCAATTGTTGGATTTGTCGCAATAATTATTTCCTTGATTTTTTCATCATCAATTCTTTGAATCAGTTCTTTAAATTTTAACTTATCTGGTGTGATTCCTTTTACACTTGATAAGTCTCCACCCAACACATGATATACACCATGGAAAGTGCCTAATTTTTCAAAACTATAAACATCTTTTTCGTTAGAAAGAATGATACAAGTGGAATGATCACGATTTTCATCATCACAAATCGTACAAACTTTATCCTCGGTTAATAATCCACATATTGGACATGAGTGAATTTTTTCTTTTGCTTCCTGAATTGATTTCACTAATTCAGTTACTTTCGAATCGTCCATATCTAAAAGAGCGTAGGCCATACGTTCTGCAGACTTTTCACCAATTGAAGGAAAAGACTTAAAAGATTCAGTTAATTTAGTAATTGAATCAAGTTCTTTCATTAAAACATTCCTGGCGTACCAGGGACATTAAATTTACTTTCAATCTTTTCGATTGCTTCATCAATTTCTTTTTTGACGCCATCATATGCAATTTTAATCATATCGGCGACCATCTCTGGGTCCTCTTTTAAAACATCGTTGTCTAAAAATTCAACTGAAACCAATGATCTATCACCTTTCATTGTAATTTTTACAACTCCATTAGCAGTAAAATCAAAAGTTGAAGAATCTAAAACTTCTTGAGCTTTTTGATATTCTCTTTGAATTTTTTGCATTTGTTGAAGCATTTGTTGATAACTTGCCATAAGTTATTTCCTCCTAATCTAAATTTATATCATCAACGTTTATATCCGTTGGTAATGTACCTAATTGTTGTAACCCATAAAATTTCGAAGTTGCGTGGGTTGATTCGCTACGATCAATCGCATATATTTGATAATCAAAGCCTGTTAATTTCTTAATTATTTCTTTTAAGATAACTTGATTTTCTTTAATATTAACTTTTGTTGCAGGAGTCTTAAAATCATAAAGTAAAACTAGATGTTTCTTGGTGACGGCAAAAGGTTTTCCGTCTTTTAATATCGCAACATATTGAGCGTTTTCGATGGTAATAAAATTATCGAGTTTATCCCAAGAAGCAATAAGATTTTTCCTAATATCTCTTTTTAAGTTTGTAAGAACCATTAAATCAATTATGGTGTCTTCATCTACTTTGATTGAATCGCCTTCAATTAATAATTTATTAAATTTTGCATTGTGAGGTTTATTAATTTTTAACTCAGGTTTTGGTTGAACGAGTGGCTCATTCTTTAAAACTTGAGTTTCTTCTTCTTGTTTTTGTTCAGTTATTTTTTCAACTTTAATTTCGGATTTAGTAGCAATAGGTGCTATATGTTTTTCTTCAATATCCTTTGTCAATCCCTTTTCTTTTGTTATTTTATCTTCTAAATGAACTTTATTTTGATTAAATTTCTCTGCAGCTTTTAACATATAAATCTCGAATAGAAAACGAGGGTTAGAGGTAGTTTTAAATTCGTTTGTACATTGAATTAATGAATCAATAAAATCATTAATTTGTTGAGTATTAAATAAACTTATAATTGTTTTTGCAGTATTTTCTTTTGAAACTTCTAGTAAGTCAGCATTTGAAGTTTTACCATATATTAATGCATCTTTTAATAAGTATAGTAATTCACTTGTTAAACGATTGATATCTACATTTCTGTTTGCATATTCGTTAATGATATTAAGAATCTCATTAACGTGAGATAGTGAAATTTGTTTTAATAAATTAAGTTTTTCCTCATTGCTTGTAAGACCAAAAACATTTTTAATGTCTTGTACAGCAATATGATTTCCACTATAAGCGATAAGTTGGTCAAGTAATGACAAAGCATCTCTTGCTCCGCCATTAGCAATCTCAACCAAAAGATCTACGACACCTTCATCTACTGTTATTTTTTCCTCTTTTAAGACTCTGTTTAATAACGTTTTTAAATCAGAATCGTCGATTTTATGAAATTCGTATCTTTGACACCTACTTAAAATTGTAGGGAGAACTTTGTAAGGTTCGGTGGTGCAAAGAATAAAAACAACATATGATGGAGGTTCTTCAAGTGTTTTTAACAAAGCATTAAAAGCGTTGTTCGACATCATATGAACTTCATCGATAATGTAAACTTTGTATCTTCCTTTGATTGGGGCGTATTTGACTTGATCTATTAAATTTCTTACTTCGTCAACTCCGGAATTGCTAGCAGCATCGATTTCGATAACATCTGGATGAATTCCTTCACCAATCTGAACACAATTTTCACACGTATTACATTGGTGTCCTATTCCTTCTTCGCAATTTAAAGCTTTAGCGAAAAGACGAGCAATACTTGTTTTTCCGGTTCCTCTTGGGCCACTAAAAAGATAAGCGTGAGCTATTTTATTGTTTTTAAGAGCATTTTCCAAAGTTTGAATAACAGGTTTTTGCCCAACCAATTCATCAAAAGTATTACTTCTGTATTTTCTATAAAGAGCTAAATAAGACATTAAATTTTACCTATTTTTAATTATACACAAAAGGCCACTTCTTATAAAGTTATAAAGTTTATATTTATACTATAATATGTTGGTTTAAAAATGACGAAAAATATAGTAATATTTTGTTGTTTAAAAGGTAATTATTATGGATAAAAGTATGTATGATAGGTTGGTTGCAAGTGAGAAACGTCTTGGAGAAATTGATGGTCTTTTAAGCGATTCTTCGGTAACTAACGATTTAGGACAATTTAAAAGTTTGTCAAAAGAAAGAAGTGTATTGGACCCAATCGTTGAGGCATTCAAGAAATATAAATATTTTAAAAAGAATATGGATGATGCCTTAGTTATGACTAATGATTCTGATCCTGAGATCGCATTGATGGGTAAAGAAGAATTTAAAAATAACGAACAAGAAATCGAAAAAATCGAAGAAGATTTAAAGATTATGTTACTACCAACTGATCCTAACGATGGTAAAGATATTATTTTTGAAATTAAGGGTGCTGTCGGTGGAGATGAGGCCGATATTTTTGCTGGTGATTTATTTAGAATGTATATTCGTTATTGCGATAAAAACGGATGGAAATACAAAATTATTGATGAAAACCCTTGTGGTGTTGGTGGATATTCTTCAGTTTCCTTTATTGTTACTGGAGATGATGCCTATAGTCATTTAAAATATGAATCTGGTGTTCATAGAGTTCAAAGAGTTCCTAAGACAGAAGCTAATGGTCGTGTTCATACTTCGACTGCAACAGTTGTTGTTATGCCAAAAACGGAAGTAAATGACGTAACTATTAGAACAGAAGATTTAAAGGTTGATAGATATAGATCTCAAGGTGCTGGCGGACAAAACGTTAACAAAACTGAATCTGCAGTTCGTATCACTCACATCCCTACTGGAATTGTTGTTTCTTGTCAAACAGAGAAATCACAAATTCAAAATCATGAAATTTGTATGGAAATGCTTGCTAGTAAATTAGCTCAATTAGAGGAAGATAAAAAAGCGGCAAATGATGCTCAATATAGAAGCAAAATAGGAAGTGGAGATCGTAATGAAAAAATTAGAACTTACAATTATCCACAAAATAGAGTTACTGACCATAGAATTGGTTTTACACTTCAACAACTTGATAGAGTTATGGAAGGTGATTTAGATGCGATTACTGATGCATTAATCAATTATGATCAGGAGCAAAAAATTGCTGGGAAGAAATTTTAATGTCAACATTACGTGAAACTTTTTTAAAAACTAGAAACGATATAAAATCTCAAAAAGTTTCTATTTCTGACAATATCATTTATCGTTTATTAATCAATGCTGAAGGCATGAATTCCTTCACTGAATTGATAACAAATTTTGATAAAACCCTTGCCAATCCCCATTGTTTTGAAAGAAATCTTGCAAAAGTACTTGAAGGACAACCTCTACAATATGTTCTTGGAGAAGCTCCGTTTATTGACTTAGATCTTTATGTAAATTCTAACGTTTTAATACCTCGACCAGAGACTGAAGGATTAGTTATGTTGGTTCAAAAATTGATAAGCGATAATTCGCTTAATCATGACACAATTGCTGATGTTTGTACTGGTAGCGGATGCATCGCTTTATATATGAAATATAAATATCCAAATAGTCGTATCATTGCTACAGATTTATATGAAGATGCTTTAGCAGTTGCAAGAAGCAATTCTGAAAGACATAAATTATTTGTTGATTTTATGAAAGGCGATAAGCTTCAACCTATATTGGAAAGTAATATTAAATTAGATGTTTTGATTTCTAATCCTCCATATGTTGAAAATCAAGATGATATTGAGCCAATTGTCAAAAATTATGAACCAATGTATGCTGTTTATTCTGAAGATGGTTTAGCTTTTTATAAAGAATACTTCAAAAATTATAAAAAAATTATGAATAAAAAATTTGTTATGGCATTTGAGATTAATTACGATCAAAAAGAGTCTTTGACAAAATTGATTGGTAAATATTTTAAAGACGAAGATACTTCGTTTCTATTTTTAAAAGATATATATGATAAATATAGATATTTGATTATCACGGGAGGCTACGATGTTAAATATTTCGAAATCTGATTATAAAACTGCTGCTAAGATATTAAAAAATGGCGGAATTATCGCTTTTCCTACAGAGACAGTTTTTGGTTTAGGTTGTATTTCTAATAGCGAAATTGCTTTTGATCATTTGGTAAGTGTTAAAAAGAGACCACCGAATAAACCATTTACAATTATGTGTTCATCTATTAGCCAAGTAGGAGATATAATAGTAATTACGCCAAAAATTGCTGCAATAATTAATAAATTTATGCCAGGTCCATTAACTATTATTGTTAAGACAAAAAGTACAGTACCACATTATTTAGATTTGGGTAGTGGATATGTTGGGGTAAGAATACCTGATTCAAAATTTGTTATAGATATGATTAATGAAGTGGGGGTTCCTTTATTGGTTCCTAGTTGTAATCCTAGCGATTTAGCTCCAGCAACGAGCAGCAAAGAAGCAATTAATTATTTTGATGGTATAATAGACGGTGTCGTTTATGGTGAATCCAAAACAAACATACCTTCAACTGTTTGTAAGGTTGATGGTGATAAAATTATAATATTAAGAGAGGGTCCTATATCATTAAAGGATCTAGAGGAGGCTTAAATATGGCAGAACAAGCAAAGAAAAAAATATCTGTTGGTGCAGATCACGGTGGTTTTGAAGCCAAAGAAGTTATCAAAAAACATTTAACTGATATTGGTTATGAAGTTATTGATTGTGGAACAAATTCCATTAATAGTTGCAATTATGCAGAATTTGCATTAAAAGCTGCTGAATTAGTTGGCAATAAAGAGTGTTCACTAGGAATTTTGTTTTGCTCAACTGGTGAAGGTGTTGCTATTGCTGCAAACAAAGTAAAAGGTGTTAGATGTGGCATCGGTTACAATGACGATGTTTCACGTTTATTAAAACAACATAACGATGCAAATATGATTGCATTTGGCGCAAAATTTATGAATATCAACGATATTTTAAGAAGAACAGACATTTTCTTAAGTACTGATTTTGAAGGTGGAAGACATTGTGTTCGTGTTGATACCATAAATGATTACGATAAAAAGTAAAAAAAGTAAATTTAGGGTAGAAAAAACCTCCTTAACATACATCTTGTATGTGAGGAGGTTTTTATATTAATAAAGAGTATGTGTGTCCTGTTTGCGGTAATAAAGACTTACGATATATAGGATATAGGAACAATATTCCGTATTGTCGAAGATGTATTTCGTTTATGGGAGAACAGGTTGATGAAACAATTAGTTTTTTAAAACCAGAAAAAAGTGAAGCTGTAATAAATTATGAACTAAGCAATGATCAAAAAAGAATTGCTTCTTTGGTATTGGACAATTTTAAAAATCACATAAATGTTCTAATATATGCAGTTTGTGGGGCCGGGAAGACTGAATTAATTTTCAAAGTAATTGAATATGCTTTAAAACATTCAATGACAGTAGGTTTTGCTGTTCCAAGAAGAGACGTTATAATTGAATTAGCAATTAGATTTCAAAAAACATTTAAGAACAATGTTGTTACAAGTGTTTTTGGTGGAAATACAAAGTTATTAAATGGTGACATAATTTGCTTAACAACCCATCAACTTTATCGTTATCCTTTATATTTTGATTTATTAATTTTAGATGAAATTGATGCTTTTCCATATCACGGAAATGAGGTATTAAAAGCATTAGCAAAAAGAAGTGTAAAAGGAAATTATGTTTTAATGAGTGCGACACCAGATAAAGGAACCTTGGAAGAATTTTCAAAGCCAGATCATAAGATTTTAGAATTGTTTACAAGGTATCATAGACACCCTTTGCCGATTCCAAAAGTTAAAATATATCCAAAAATATTTTTGTTCATTTGTTTAATAAAGCAACTGAGAATTTATTTAAAAGATAATAAACCATGTTTGGTTTTTGTACCCACAATTTTTATGTGTGAAGAGTTGTATAAATTTGCAAAATCTCTTGCAAAGGGTGGTTATTTTGTACATTCAAAGGTTAAAGAAAGAACTCAAATTATTGAAAAATTTCGAACAAAAAAATTCAAGTATTTGATCACTACTGCAGTTCTTGAAAGGGGTGTCACATTAAAGAATTTACAAGTAATAATATTTGGTGCTGATGATCAGATTTATAACGCTGCTTCGTTAATTCAGATTTCAGGTAGGGTTGGAAGAGTAAAAGGTGCTGAAGGAGGTGATGTGTATTATTATGCAAGTAAAAAAACAAGCTACATTGACGAAGCTATCGCTTTTACTAAAAGAGCAAACTCATATTTGTAAAGTTTGTTTTAAAACTTACGAAGAAAAGTCTCTTCATTCTCTTTTAAATGGATATACATGTATATGTGACAAATGTATAAAAAGATACAATCCTATATTTAAAGAATTCACTTTTGAATCGCTTCATGGATTAGCAATTTATGAATATATAGATTATATAAAAGAAAAGTTATTTCAGTTCAAAGGTTGTTTCGACTATGAATTATGTAATACATTTTTGGGACCATATAAAAATGAACTATTATTCCGATACCATGGTTACATTGTGGTTCCAATACCATCGAATAAAGATGATGATTTAAAACGTGGTTTTAATCACGTGGAAACTATTTTTCAATCTGTGGGGTTTAAATTAACGAAAGCATTAGAAAAGAAGGGTGATTTTAAACAAGCTCTCCACGGATCAAAAGAAAGAAGGGAAATTAGTAAACACTTATTCTTGATAAACAACAAAATTAGATCAAATGCAAAAATCTTATTGGTAGACGACGTAATAACAACAGGCGCAACAATGCATAAGGCCATTGAACTGATTAAAACACTAAAACCTAACAAGATTGAGATACTTATTATGTCAAAAACAATGTTAGAAATTAGAAAGAAAAAATAATAGCATTTTAGTGAGTTTTTAATAGGCTATTGTTATATAATTTATTCATTGAAAGTTGGGAAAAATATGGATTATATTAAAAATCAAGATAGTAAAGTTTTTGAAGCAATTGAAAAAGAAAAGTACAGACAACAAACCAATATTGAACTTATTGCAAGTGAAAATTTTGTTTCTAATGCAGTTCTTGAAACTATTGGGTGTGTAATGACTAACAAATATGCAGAAGGATATCCTGGAGCTAGGTATTATGGCGGATGCGAAAATGTTGATGTTGTTGAGGTTTTAGCTCAAGAAAGAATTAAGAAATTATTTAATGTTAAATATGCTAATGTTCAACCTCATAGTGGATCGCAAGCTAATATGGCAGTATATAAAGCTTTACTTAATCATGGTGATAAAGTGTTAGGTATGTCTTTAAGTGCAGGTGGTCATTTAACTCATGGTTATAAATTGTCTTTTTCTGGACAAGATTATGAGTGTCACTCCTATGGTCTTAATAAGGAAACGGAACAACTCGATTACGACGATATTGAAAAAATTGCAATGGAAATTAAACCTAAAATGATTATTGCAGGAGCCAGTGCTTATTCTCGTTTTATCGATTTTAAAAGGTTTTCACAAATTGCAAAAAAAGTAGGCGCTTATTTATTTGTTGATATGGCTCATATTGCTGGGTTGGTCGCAACAGGTCTCCACCAAAACCCATGTGATTATGCAGATGTTGTGACTTCAACAACTCATAAAACACTTCGCGGACCAAGAGGCGGGATAATTCTAACTAATAATTTAGAGATTTATAAAAAAATAAATAAGGCAGTTTTTCCTGGTATTCAAGGCGGTCCATTAATGAATATTATCGCTGCTAAAGCTGTTGCTTTTAAAGAAGATTTGGATCCAAGTTTTCATATCTATGCAGAACGAGTTATTAAAAATGCTAAGGCCTTTGCTGGGGAATTTGAAAAATTAGGTTATAGAATTGTAAGTGGTGGAACGGATAATCACCTATTTATGATTGATATTTTTAACTCTATTGGAGTTACTGGATTAGAGGCTGAAACATTGCTTCATTCTGTCAATATAACTGTCAATAAAAATACGATTCCAAATGAGACACTTTCGGCTAAGATTACAAGTGGTATTCGTTTAGGAACTCCAGCAATGACAACTAGAGGATTTACTGAGGAAGACTTTAAAAAAGTAGCACATTTAATTGATGCAAAACTTAAAAAGACTTTAAATGACGAAGAGATTAAGAAGGAAGTTAAACAACTTACTGACAAATATCCTTTGTGGTATTAATGAACTCTCAAAAAAAGACTTAATTACCATTATCTATAATGGTATAATCTACAAATGTAAAGAAAAGGTGTTTTAAAATGGCTAATATTATCGAAAAAATTTTCAGAGTTGATCAAAGAACTATTAAAAAATATTTCAAACAAGAAAGAAAAGTTGAGACATTTGCAGAAGCAATGTCCAAAAAAACTGACGAAGAATTAAGAAATAAAACTGTCGAATTCAAAGATAGATTGAGCAAGGGTGAGACTCTTGATGAAATTAAATTTGAAGCTTTTGCAGTTGTAAGAGAGGCAGCGAAAAGAGTTTTAGGACTTTATCCTTTCCCATGCCAAATTATTGGCGGATTGGTTTTGAATGATGGAAATGTTGCTGAAATGCGTACCGGCGAAGGCAAAACACTTACTGCAACCATGCCAGTTTATTTAAATGCTTTATCTGGAAAAGGTTGTTATGTTGTCACTGTTAACGAATATCTTGCCCAAAGAGACTCTAATGAAATGGGCCAAGTTTATAGATGGCTTGGATTAACTGTTGGTTGCAACTTACATAGTTTAAACACAATGGAAAAGAAACATGTCCATAGATGCGATGTTTGCTACACAATAAACTCAGAATTAGGTTTCGATTATCTTCGTGATAATATGGCTCCTACAAGAGAACAACGTGTTTTAAGAGGATTAAACTTTTGTATTGTTGATGAGGCAGATAGTGTTTTGATTGATGAATCAAGAACCCCATTAATTATTTCTGGTGGCGCTAAAGCTACCGCTTCACAATATACTGTGGCAGATAGGTTTGTTAAAATGTTGACGGCTTCGACACCTGTTGATGATATTTTCAAAAATAAACATCCTGATTATATTCCTGATGGAGATTTTGAAGTTGATGTCAAAACTAAATCATGTAATTTAACAGATACCGGTGTTGATAAAGCAGAAAAACTCTTTGGAGTTCCTAATTTATACGCACCTCAATTGCAAGATTTAGTTCATAGAATACACCAAGCTTTAAAAGCAAATTTCACCATGTCTAGAGATGTTGAGTATCTTGTTGATCAAAACAACGAAATACAATTGATCGATCAATTTACAGGACGTGTTTTAAAAGGAAGAGAATATTCAGATGGGCTTCAACAAGCCATTCAAGCTAAAGAAGGAGTCAAAATAAAGGAAGAAACCGTTACTTTGGCAACTATTACATATCAAAACTTCTTTAGATTGTTTAGTAAAATCGGTGGTATGACAGGTACCGCTAAAACCGAAGAAGAAGAATTCCAAAAAATTTATAATATGAGAGTTATTTGCATTCCCACCAATAAACCAGTTATTAGAGAAGACGCAACTGACTATGTTTTTGCTACAAAACCTTCAAAGATTAAGGCGATGGTCGTAGAAATTACTGAAAGACATGAAAAAGGTCAACCAATTCTTATTGGTACTCCTTCTGTTGAAGCTAGTGAAGAATTAGCTAAATATTTAAGAGAAGCAAAATTACCTTTCGAAATGTTAAATGCCAAAAACAATATTAAAGAAGCGGAGATTATTTCTCATGCTGGAGAATTTAAACATATTACCCTTGCTACAAATATGGCAGGTAGAGGTACTGATATTAAGTTAACTCCTGAAACAAGAGCTTTAGGTGGTTTGTGTGTTTTCGGATTGGAGAGACATGAATCTAGACGTATTGATAACCAATTAAGAGGTAGAAGCGGTCGTCAAGGAGACCCAGGTTTTTCAAGATTCTATGTATCTTTAGATGATGAACTTATGATTAGATTTGCAAGCGATCAATTAAGAAAAGCTTTCGAAGGATACGGAGATGAAGCTATTGAATCTCGTATGTTAAGTAATGCTATTACTAGCGCACAAAAGAGAATTGAAGGCCAAAACTTCGATGTTCGTAAAAATTTACTCGACTATGATGATGTTATGTCTAAGCAAAGACAAATCATGTATGCAAAAAGAGATAAAATCTTATATGCAGATAGTATCAATGAATTATTGTTGGATACTTTTAATGATTGTGGACAAGCTTTGTCTAAGAGATCTGTTTTAGAAAAATCGAGCTCAAAAAATGTTAATGGAGCTTCATTAGTTTCTATTTGTGAACCAAGATTTTTGGAACCCGGTTCTTTAAAACCAGCATTATATGATGATGCTGATCCAAAAGAGGTTGGCGAAGATTTAAGCGATTTATTGTTAGAACATTATAATAGCTTAAAGAAAAATTGGCCAAAGGAAGAAATTGATAAAATGGAAAGATCGATTACTCTTAGATGTATCGATAGAAACTGGACACAACAAATCGATAATATGACTAGATTTAGAGAATCTGTCGGATTAAGGGGTTATGGACAAATCAACCCACTTCAAGATTATGTTAATGAAGGATGGGGAATGTTTAGAGAGATGCTTGAAGTCATTGCTCTTGAAGTTGTTCTTAATTTAATGAGCGTTAAGATTCAACCTAAAGAAGAAGTAAAGAAAGATGCTTTCACTGTAGAAGTTCAACAACCTCAAGGTACACCAATTGCTGCACCTGAAGAGACTGAAAAACTTAAAGTTGTTAGCACAGAAGATGCTAAAAAAGCAAAGCTTAATATTAGTGATATTGATAAAGAAAAGAAAGTTGCTGTTGAACACAATTACGACGATATTCATACAAATTAAGGGGGATTGGCAATGGATTTATATATTTTAAAGCAAAATATGTTAGAGGCACTAAGCGAAATAGAACACCTTAGTGCATCTCTTTGATGTACCTTCTTTAAAATCTAAAATTCATGAATTAGATGAACAATCTCTTGGCCCAAATTTTTGGGACAATCAACGTATAGCAAGTAAAATAATTGATAAAAGAAACGGCATGCAATATAAAGTCGATTCTTTTACTAAGTTAAATGCAACCTTTAAAGATTTAAATGAATTTATTAATGGCTTAGATATCAATGATTTAGATATGATTGAGATGGCTAGTAGCGATTTTGAAAAAGATAATATCGAACTTCAAAATTTAAGACATTTAGTTCTTTTTAGTGGCGAATATGATAACTTAAATTGTACTATTGATGTTCATCCAGGAGCCGGTGGCACTGAGGCTTGTGATTGGGCGAATATGTTATTAAGAATGTATGAACGCTTCTGTGAACAAAATAATTTCAAATATAGTGTTTTAAACTACGAACCTGGTGAAGAAGCCGGTTTAAAATCTGCGACTGTTTTAATAGAAGGCAAAAATGCATATGGTATGCTAAAAGGCGAAAAAGGGGTTCATCGATTAGTTAGAATTTCTCCTTTTGATTCGAATGCTAGGAGACATACTTCTTTTGCTAGTGTGAATGTTATTCCTCAATTCGACGAAAATGTCGATATCGTTATTGATCCAAAAGATTTAATTATTGATACATATAGAAGCGGTGGAGCTGGTGGACAAAATGTAAATAAAGTCGAAACTGCAGTTCGTATTACTCATATTCCAACCGGTATAGTTGTTAGTTGTCAAATAGATAGGTTCCAATTAAAGAATAAAGAAACTGCTATGAACATGCTTAAATCACAACTTTATGAAATTGAGCTTCAGAAAAAGGAACAAAAATTAAAAGGTATAATTGGTGATAAGAAGAATATTGAGTGGGGCTCTCAAATAAGATCTTATGTTTTCTGTCCTTATACGTTAGTTAAGGATAATAGAACAGATTATGAATCCACACAAATTGATAAAGTTATGGATGGTGATATACTTGATTTTGTATATAGTTATTTAGAAATGGAGGCAAAAAAACATGAATAATGTGTTCTTCAAAAAGAAATTTGATAAAAAAAGAATTTTGCATTCTATTTTTGAATTATTTGTGGTTTTGCTTGGAACGTTTATTGTTTCTTTAGGTACAGGTATATTTTTAACTCCGTTTTCAATTGTTTCTGGTGGTGTTAGCGGTTTAGCGATTTTATTGAGCAATGCAGGGCTATTATCTGTTGATATTTGGTCTTATATTATTTGTTGGTTTTTGTTTTTTGCCGGTTTATTGATTTTGGGTTTAAAATTCTCCTTAGGAACTCTTGCTTCCACAATTTTTTATCCAATATTTGTTACATTAATTTTAAGAACAGGAATGATTGATGGAATTTTAAATTTAATGGCACCAAATGCTACATTTGAATATATTAATGGTGTCATTCAATATGTCGGACCTGGATTAGATTCAGGGAGTTATTTATTATTTGGTATTTTTGGTGGAGCTTTTGTTGGAATAGGATGTGGTATAACGTTCATAGGTGGAGGATCTACTGGTGGATTTGATATTTTATCCTTTATAATTAATAAGTTTTTTGGAACCAATGTTTCTATAAATTCTTTCTTTTTAGATGCTGCTGTTGTTATTGCCGGCATTATTGTCGATATAGTTTCAAATGACAGCACAAAATTCATTGGTGCATTAGTGGGAATTATATCTGCTTTGGTCTGTTCGGTTGCAATTGAGTTTGTTTATAACGGATTTAATGTTGCTTATATTTGCGATGTAATTACAAGTAAACCTGACGAAGTAACAAAATATGTTAATGAAAAGCTGGATAGAACTACAACAATTATTAATGTTGTTGGCGGATATTCTAAAGAAAATAAAAAATTAGTTAGAATTGTTTGTTTAAGAAGAGAATATTTAAAAATAAAAGATGAAATGGCTGGAATTGATTCATCAGCTTTCATGACTTTTTCTCTAAGTAAAAAAGTTGCTGGAGAAGGCTTTAGTAAAAACGAAAAAAGCAGCAATACTGCAGCAAGAGAGACAATTAATTTAATTAAAAAGAACAAACAAAATAGAGATAAAAAGAAAAAAGAAGAAAATAATGGAAAGTAAGAAGTTTGTTATTCATAGTCAATATAAACCAACAGGTGATCAACCCACTGCTATTTCACAGCTTGTAAAAGGGCTTAACGAAAATAAAAAATGGCAAGTGTTATTAGGAGCTACAGGAACTGGCAAGACATTTACTATGGCAAATATCATTGAACGTAGTCAAAGACCAACCTTAATATTAGTACATAATAAAACTCTTGCAGGTCAGCTTTACGCTGAAATGAAAGAACTTTTCCCTGAAAACAGAGTAGAATATTTCATTTCTAACTTTGATTTTTATCAACCCGAAGCTTATTTGCCAAGTAGCGATACATATATAGATAAATCATGTTTGATGAATGAAGAAATTGAAATGATGCGTGTAAGCGCAATAAATTCGCTTGTTAGTAGAAGAGACACGATTGTTGTTGCAAGTGTTGCATCAATTTACGGATTGAGCGATCCTTTAGAATATACCAAATTGGTTTTTGAAGTTCGTGAAGGCGAGTCAATCGATAGACACAAATTTTTTACTAAATTAATTGAATGTAGTTATAAAAGAAACGATATCGATTTAAGTCCCGGTAAATTTAGAGTACACGGCGACATTATTGATATAATGCCTGCTGATAGCGAAGATTGGTATATAAAATTAGATATGTTTGATGATGAAGTTGAAAAAATATCTAAAGTAAATTATGTGACTGGCGAAGTATTAGAAAAATATAAAACATATAATTTGTTCCCCGCTTACGATAGAGCTGCCACAAGAGATAGTATTGAAAAAGCTTGTGTAAAAATTCTTGACGAACTCGAAGAAAGAATTTCTTTTTATAAGCACGAAGGAAAACCACTTGAAGCTGAACGAATTGAAATGAGAACTCGTCAAGATGTTGAAAATTTAAGAGAATTTGGTTTTTGTCCTGGAATAGAGAATTATTCTCGCCATATTGATGGAAGAAAACCAGGAGAAAAACCTTTTTGTTTAATGGATTATTTTCCTAAAGATTATTTGTTAATTGTGGATGAATCGCATGTAACTTTGCCTCAAATAAGAGGAATGTACAATGGTGATAGAAGTAGAAAAACAACTCTTGTTGAGTATGGTTTCAGACTTCCAAGCGCACTTGATAATCGTCCGTTGAATTTTGATGAATTTTTAGGTGAAATAAATCAAATTATTTGTGATTCTGCCACTCCTGGTGATTTTGAAATTCAAGAATCTAATGGAGTCAGCGCTGAACAGATTATCAGACCAACTGGGCTAATTGATCCTGTTATTGAAATTCGTCCTTCCTTAGGCCAGATTGACGACTTAATCGGCGAAATTAAACAAAGAACAACTAAGAATGAGAGAACAATGATTGTTACTCTTACAATTAAAATGGCTGAGGATTTAACTGCTTATTTAAAAGATCTAGGCATTAAAACTGTCTACTTGCATAGTGAAACTAAAACCTTAGAAAGAAGCGAAATAATTTATCAATTACGTAAAGGAAAATATGATGTTTTAGTTGGTATCAATTTGTTAAGAGAAGGACTTGATATACCAGAAGTTAGTTTAATTGGAATTTTGGATGCTGACAAAGAAGGCTTTTTAAGAAGCGATCGAAGTTTGATTCAGATTGTTGGTCGTTGTGCACGAAATGTGCACGGAAAAGCCATAATGTATGCTGATAAAATTACGGACTCTATGCAAAAGTGCATTAAAGAAACTAATAGAAGAAGAGAAATTCAAATCGCTTATAACGAAGAAAACGGAATAATTCCAACAACTATTATAAAACCTATTACTCCTCCATTGTCTATTAAAGAAGATGATAATCTTGAAATTAAAGGAAAGATGACAAAGAAGGAATTAGAGTATAAAATTAAAGAACTAGATAAAGCAATGCATGAAGCGGCCAAAAATTTTGAATTTGAAAAAGCTATTCAATTAAGAGATGCTTTATTTGAGTTAAAAGCTATGAAAAACGGAGATAGTTTATAAATTTAAAGGTAGGAAAAATTATGAGATTAAGAGATAGGATAAAAAGGACAAATTTTGGTTCGTTTGGTGCGTTTGTAACTGCTTTTTTATGCGTAATTAATATTGTTAGTGGCATTGTTGTTGCAATTACTAGCAAAATTAATGGTGCAGAAATGAGTTCATACTTAATGACTATTATTTCCTATTTTATTAATGCTGTATTTTATTTATCGGTTTGTGGAACTTTCATTCGTGGAAAAAGTAATTTTGGACAATGCTATCAAGCAATATTGATTCTTTGTGTATGTGACTTTATTCTTCCTTTAATTTTTGGTTCATTTTCTGGAGGAATATTAGTATTTTTTCAAATTCCTTCTACTTTATTCGGAATATTGTATTTTACCTTTTTATTAGTTGATTTTTATAAAGGAAGAGGAAAAACAATCTATTCAACCTTATTGATTGTTTTTGGTGCGCTAATTGCTGCTGGTGCTTTGGTTAGTCTTATTGGGGAAATTTATGTATTTATTTTTGATATTGGAAGCGCAGAATTAAGCGCGACAACATATATAAATTATATTTGTGTGATTGTTATCAGTGTATTTGGATTTTTAGAAACTGCTTTATATCTTTTATACCCTATTTATTTAAAGAGAATGAGAAACAAAGGTTATTAATCTAACAAATTTCTGTAAATGGATCGCAATCTTCGATATCGATTATGTTTTTTATTGGAATATAAAAATCTGTAAAATAAATTATTTTTTTATTTAAATCCATTTTTAATATTTTTGTTTTTATATTATAGATATAACCATCTAAATAAATTTTAATAGAATACACAAAATCTGAATCAAATTCATGAAGAATTCGATCTATTTTTCTAGCTTGTTCGATAGAAATTTGTGGTTTCGAAACTTTATTTTTTTCATAAAGCATCTTTTTTAAATAGGTCTCTTGCTCAATCAAACTAGAAAAAGGCAAATATTTTTTCATACCTCTTTCTGACATGTCTATATCTTAAATAATAAAACTCAAAATTTAAATGAAAATACAAAAAAACAGTAGTGTATTAATATTACTATAAAAAGCATATTTGATTCACAAACATTTTTATGTTGTATAATTTACTTGTATGTTAAATTTTAAAAAGATTTCGAATGATGATTTGTTAAGTTTACAAAATTATTTTGCACGTAAAAACAGCTTAAATTGCGATTTTACTTTAGGAGTAAAATTCAGTTGGAAAGACTATTTTGATTCTAATTATTGTATTGAAAACGAAACTTTATTTTTTAGAGAATCTTATGAAAAAAATAAAATTTATTATAGTTTACCAATATCAAGAAAAGATGGAACTATTTTTGATACAACAAAAATAGTTGAAGATTATTTTACTAATGGTAAATATCCCTTGGAATTCGTTAATTTAACTAAAGAAGAAACGGGTTTATTAGCTAAGAAATTTCCTCATAATGAAATAGTATATTCAAGAGACTGGAGCGATTATCTTTATTTAACAAATGATTTTGCTGAATTCAAAGGAAATAAATATAGCGCAAAAAGACACCATGTTTCAAAATTTAAAAAAATTTATCCTGATGTTGTCTATGTTGAAGCAAAAGATGATGAACTTAATAGAATACAAGATTTCATTAAAGAATTTGCTCAAACAAAGAATTTGTCCACTGGAGAAGCGAAAAACGAAGAAGACGAAGCAATAAAATTGGTTTGTTTTTATAAAAAATTAGGTTTAAAGTGTTTTCTTTTAAAAGATGGTGAAAAGATAATAGGTTTAACAATTCTTGAGATTATCGGAGATTGTATTTTTGATCATATTGAAAAATGTTTAAGAGAATATGAAGGAATTTATTCTTACATTATTTATATGACTGCTAATCGTTTTAAAGATATCAAATATTTTAATCGAGAAGATGATAGTGGAGATCAAGGCTTAAGATTCAGTAAAGAATCGTTACACCCAATTCAGATGATTGATAAATATACATTTACTGTTCTAAATAATTTAGATTTGATTCATGAAATTCCTACTATAAAAATTGATGAAAATCTTTCTTTATCTAAAATAAATGAAGATGATAAAATAGATTACAAAAAATTAAATCTAGATGATAACAACAATAAATTTTGGGGTTATGACTATAAAACAGATTTAAATGGCAGAACACCAGATGAAGATTATTTTTATAATATGGTAGAACAAGATTTTATTAATAAAACAACTCTAGTTTTTGGTATAAAATTAAATGATAAATTAATCGGAGAAGTTGTTTTTGATCATCTTACAAACGATAACGGATTTGAATTAGGTTATAGATTATTTAAAGAATATCAACATAAAGGTTATGCTTTTAAAGCAGTTCAAAGTGCATTGAATTTTGCAAAAACCCATGTAAAGACCTCATATTTTTCAATAAAGACATATAAAAATAATCTTCAAAGTCTAAATATTATTAATAAATTGAATGTATCAAAAATTGATGAGGATTCAGATTTTTATTTCTATAAACTAGTTAATATAAATTAGTCAACAATTTTACTAAGAGCGATTGCTAATGATCCAGGGCCTATATGGACTCCGATTGAGAGCGATAATGGATCCAACCATATTTTCTCTTCTTTAATACCTAAGTGAAGAGCAATAGCCTCTCTAAATCTTTTTGCTGCATCTAAATCTTGTGTGTAAGCGATTGAGAATCTTATTTTTTCATAATCGACATCTTTGAATTGTGTTGCTAACGCTTTGTCCATACCT
Source organism: Caryophanales bacterium UBA4855 (assembly GCA_002399785.1). Lineage (GTDB taxonomy): Bacteria > Bacillota_I > Bacilli_A > RFN20 > CAG-826 > Onthovivens. The sequence continues at coordinate 857 of DHEH01000012.1, read as the reverse complement.
TCGATCATACAAATTGCTCCGCGTTTGCAACCTAGTGTTGAAGCATAAGCATCGAGTTTTCCACCATTAATTCGTAAAATTGGTTTTAAGTGAATGGTTTGACCAATCAATGCTGTAGCAGCAGTAATTCTTCCGCCACGTTTTAGATATTTTAAGGTTGAAACCATAATTAAAATGAACGATTCGTTTATTCCTTTATCTTCTAAAATTATTTTAATTTCTTCAGCAGATTTTCCTAATTCAATTAAATGTATAGCATCATAGACAGCAGATTTTAAAGTGACACTAATTCTATGATTGTCGACAACAATAATTTTTCCATCAAACTCTTTTGCTAATAATTCAGCATTATTAACGCTGGAAGTTAATCCGCTGCTCATTGGCATAAATAAAACTTGGTCATAGGTTTTAAGACTTTCTTGCCATAAAGTCATCAAATCTCCCATAATTGGTGCCGAAGTTTTTATATCCTCGGTATTTGGAAGAACATCGTAAAACTTTTCGGTAGTAATGGTTTCTTCTTCATAATATGTTTCGCCATTTATAATAATAGGCATCCTAACAATTTTAATGCCTAAAGCTTTTGCTTCTTTGTGTGTGATTCCCGAGTTATCGTCGGTTATAATTAATATTTTTTTCATTTCTTTTTTCCAATTGTATTATTATATAACCTTTTTAGAAATAAAAAAATCTAGTATTAATTACTAGATTATTATTCAACATTTTCTTTTTTGTATAAAAATTCTTAAAAAGCAATTAATTTTTCTTAAAAAACCTTTATTTTATCGAAATTTTAAAATTTGTCGATTTTTGAAGTTAAATATAAAATAAAACATATTTTTAAGAAATAAAATAAT
>DHEH01000003.1 GCA_002399785.1 Caryophanales bacterium UBA4855 | reverse complement strand
CGTTAAACCTTGATTTAACTAGAGAATCCAAAGAAGATAAAATATTCATTCTTTCTAATATCAAAGAATCGATATTAGCTAAAAAGCCACTCTCTTTTATTTGTCTGTCTTTAGTTTCGTTTGGAAAAGTATAATTTCCGTAATCTCTAAAATAGATATGAGGTATTGTTGAACCAGTAAAAGAAGATCCGAGCTTTAAATGTCTTAAAAAGTAAAAAAGAAAACCATTATCTATATTATCTTTAGGAGTCATAAATTGCATTGTTCCTAAAACAGAAGAATTCGATGGCAAAATTGAGACCCTTCCAATTCCTGCTCCATCTTTAATAACAGCCACGGAGTCAGATTCGCTTTGAAAACTGTCGATGTGCCCAACAAGCCCGGATGCTCCGAAAACAGGATATTTTCCAGTTTCCTTGACATCAGAAAGTTTCAAAGATGATTTTCCAAGTTTGACAACATCTTTCAACAGGCGTTTCATCCTATTTTAACTCCTCTTTGATTTGGCTCATAAGCGTTTGAAATTCTTTTTCGGATTCCTCAATAGACTGAACAATTTCTTTTGCGGGACGATACACTTTTTGTTCAATATGCTTCTTATGATATTTATTCCAACTCAAAACATATTGGTTATTAATAATATCTTCTTTGTTTATAAAGAAGGATTTATCATACGGAGTCCTGTTCTTCTCATCTTCTAAATTATTAAATCTATTTACGATATCGGGGATATCGTTTTCCTTGACTGGATTTCTTTTATCATCTAATGAATATCCATCAGCTTCCATATTATAAAGCCAAACTTTATCAGTTCCTCCGCAATTAGTTTTGGTAAACACTAAAATAGCAGTCTGAACTCCGGAATATGGTTTGAAAACATTAGCAGGCATATAGATAACAGCATCAAGTTTTTGGTTATCAACCAATTCAGATCTAAGCCTTGTATAGGCTTTCTCATTAGTATTATTGACAACACCTACTGGTACAATTGAAACACATCTTCCGCCAACTTTAAGGAGTCTTAAAAACAAAGAAATAAAAAGGAGTTCTGTGCTTTTGGTTCCACCACTTATTTGGATAAGTGATTTTGCAACTGTATTCGAGTTTAAACTTCCTGAGAATGGAGGGTTAGCTAAAACCAATGTGTATTTGTCGTGATCAGCGTAATCTTCAGAAAGAGAATTGTTGTATTTAATATTTGCATTTTCGACACCATGCAAAACCATGTTCATACTTCCAATACGAAGCATGTCGGTATCGACATCAAAACCAGTAAACATATTGTTGTGATAATGCTCATTGTTTTGAATGTTCATTAACTCTTTTTCGTAATGCTTTTGAATGTATTTTGATGATTCCGCTAAAAAGCCGGCTGTTCCCATTGCGGGATCAATAATTGTATCCTTTAATGTTGGCTTTGCGAATTCAACCATCATATCGATAATATGTCTTGGAGTTCTAAATTGACCATTGTCGCCCGATGTTGCCATTTTAGAAAGAAGGTATTCATAACAATCCCCCATTAGATCCCTATTATCAAGACCTAGATTAGGATCACTAAGCCCTTTGACTAATTCGTCAAGAATATAAGGATTAGTAACAGTGAATTGTGCTTCCTTCATGAAGTGAGCGAAAGCAGTTGTACCTTTATCATCAAGTTTTTTAATGAAGGGAAAGACGTTCTTTTTCATGTTATCGAACATCTCTTTAGCCCCAAACTCTTTAAATACCGACCAGCGAAGATTCTTATAAGGAACATTTATTCCTTCTTCTTGATCCACATAGTTTTGGTCTTTCTTGTATAAAAGATCATCAAACTTCTTGGAAGCAGAAGAAATGCCGTGAGCAAGTTGATCATTGATTTTGACCTCTTGCTTTATTTGTGCATCATCAAGCATTTTAATGAAAATCAAATATGTAACCTGTTGAATATCAATCCATGGGTTAGTCATTTGGTTACTCCACATCGAGTTCCAAAGCCTATCTAATTTGTTCTTAATTTCTCCAGTAACCATATTTTATTCCTCCGTTTTAATACTATTTTTTATGAATAAAACCCTAAGTTTCCTTTTTGCGCTTAATGTAGGCTCGTGATGTCCACGTTCCCAACGATTAACACTTGCAAAAGAAACACCTAGCATTTTTGCTAAGTCTTCCTGACTGATAATGAGCTTATCCCTCAATTCTTTAATTGCTTTTGAATAATCCATTTGTTTAATTATAACAGCAATATGACACTTTTTAAAGACTGAATAAAAAAAATCGCTCATTTCTGAGCGACTATTTATCATTCGGATTCTTGATAGCTTTATTACGGCTATCCATCCTGAATGTTACACCGAACCCGTTATGATAAACATACAGTGTTCGGATACAACGCCAATGGCGGAGAAAGAGGGATTCGAACCCTCGCTAGACTTGCATCTACTATCGGTTTTCAAGACCGACCCCTTCAGCCGCTTGGGTATTTCTCCATTTGGTGGACTCTACAGGACTCGAACCTGTAACCGATCGGTTATGGGCCGATTGCTCTAACCATTGCGCTAAGAGTCCAAAACCATATCCTGTTTTAATGTTGGTCGCTGCGGGGGGATTCGAACCCTCGACATACCGGGTATGAGCCGATCGCTCTAACCAGCTGAGCTACGCAGCGAAACCTATTTTTTGCTGGTGGACCCAAGGAGAATCGAACTCCTAACTTAAGCTTGCAAAGCTAACGTTATCCCATTTAACTATGGGCCCAAGAACGCACTTCAAAAATGCGCCTTATTAATATATCATACTTGTTAGAGTTTTTACAAGTAATTTATTGGATTTGCAATAGTCAAAAATTGTTATCAAGCAATATAGAATCAAGGAAGCATATTTCCAGTTGATCTATACAATTCATACCATTCAGGTTTAGTTAAAATAATTTCCTTGCCATCGATAGTTTCTTGAACATGTTTAGGATCGGTACTTCCGGTAATGACTTGAATATTGTCACCTAAATTTAACAAGAAAGCGGTAGCTATTGCACATTTAGAAGCATGGTATTTATTAGCCAATCTATCTAAAACTTCATTTGTCTTTTTATAACGTTCATCAGTAAAAATACTACCTTCGAAAAAATCAATTTGAAAAGGAGACCAACATTGAAGTGATATATTATATCTTTTCATATAAAAGAAAAGTTCCCCAGTATGTTCACACCCTTCATTATTGTTCATATTACAGTTTAAAACTTCACGAACAAGATCAAGATGCCCTAATCCTAATTGTAATTGATTGATTTCAATTGGAATATTTGTTTGATCATATAAATATTTGACCATTTCATGAGGAAAATTGCTCACACCAAAATGTTTTACTTTGCCTGATATTTTTAATTCAGAAATAGCTTGAGCTACTTCGTGGGCGTTCATAAAGATGTCAGGTCTATGCAATAAATAATAGTCAATATAATCAATATTCAATCTTTTTAAACTTGCATAACAAGAATCAACAATATGTTTATAACTTAAATCATAATAATTTACATCATTATCTTCTTTGATTATTCCGCATTTACTTTGAATAATCATTTCACTTCTTAATTCGGGATGTTCTTTTAAAACATTTCCTAATTTTGTTTCCGCAGCACTTCTTCCGTAAATATCGCTAATATCAAAAAAATGTACACCATGTTCAATGTCGTACTTAATCAACTCATATAATTTTTTTTCATCTAAAGTATTTAAACGCATTAAACCTTGAATAACGCGTTCCATCTTAAGACTATTTTTTTCAATAACCACACCTAATCCCCCTTTATTTGTTAAAATTATTCAATTTAAGAGAACCAGTTTAAATATCCTTTTAAATTTTTAACACTTTTATTATAAAACAATAAAATTTAATAAACCATCGATACAAATTTTTAATATAATAATAAAAAGAAATCATGAGGTTAAATTATGAAAATACTTTCTATAATAACAGACGGTTTTGAAGAAGTTGAATTTGGCGGAACAATCGGTATCTTAAGAAGAGCAAATTTAGATGTTGATGTTTTTGCTCTAAAAGGGACAACTGCTACCGGAAGATATGGCGTTACTGTTTCGGATTTAAAAGATATAAGCAAATTAAATATCAATAATTATGATATGTTGTTTATTTGCGGAGGACCAGAATATATTCTTTTAGAAGCAAGCGACTTATTTCAAGATGTTCTCAGTCATTTTTATAATAACAACAAATATATTGCTGCAATTTGCGCTGGTCCAACGCTTTTAGGCCATCGAGGAATGTTGAAAAACAAACATTATACATGTTTTAGTTCTATGAATGAAAATTTTGGTGGATTCTATGAAGACCACTATTATGTTATAGATAAAAAAATAATAACTGGAAAAAGCGCTGCTGCTGTAATTGATTTCGCTTTTGCAATTGTTGAAACAATAAAAAGCAAAGAATACGCAAATCAAATAAGGAATTCAATCTATTATTTTAATAAATAACTTTTATTTCGTGTTTTATATTTTTGGTTTTTTCACTTGATTTATAACCGATAGCAACACCAGCAACAACATCGTATTTGTTAAGTATTTTTAAATAATCTATAGTTTGTGGATTATTTTTAATCTCTTGAGCAATTGAATAATTAAAAACACTACCTAAACCTAAATCGGTAGCTTTTAAACACATATTTTGAATAATCGCACCAGCATCTTCATTTCTTAATTCAACATTATTTTCTTTATGAAGAACCATAATAACTAAAGGTGCTCCATAGATCTTACTTGAAAAAGAATGGGCCTTTACAAGGGATTTTAATTTTTCACCCTTCAAAACATATAATAAAATATTCTCGTATCTACCACATGCTACAGGTGCAAACATACCTGCTTTTAAAATTAAATTGATTTTATCTTCTTCAACTTCATTTGGTAAATAATAGCGACAACTTCTTCTTGCAATAATTACTTCATCTAATTCCATAATCTTCCTCCGTTAAAAAAGATGAAACTTAAGCTCCATCTTCATGTGTATCACAAATATTTCTATGAGACGAATACGATCCTTCTTCATATCTTCTTTCGTTGATCATATCGATATCTTCGCCAGTTTTATAAGCTTTTCTATAATTGCTTTTTTGTTGTTTTTTATTATCTTGCATAATCAATATCATCCATACATAGCATTAAAATTCCGGAAATCAAATTAACGAAAAGAAGAGTAACTACTCCCCAAGCAACCATTCCTTTTTTACCAATTGCATTATTTAATTTTTTAAAACAAACAATTGAAAGTACTAAACTTATTAAACATAAAACAAACATTACTGAAAACAAAATAATTGTGAGTTGAACGCTTGTTGAAGCAATATCTTGATTATAACCTTGATTTACTAAATTATTTACTAATGTATCAAAAGTGATCCCAGAAACAATAGCAAGAATTAGCATAACAAAAGCAGAAATTCCATAAACTACAGCACTAATTATAATAAAAACTTTAGCAACAGATTTCATATATTTACCTCACAAGTATTATAGTCATTTTTTGCAAAAAACACTATCTTCGATTAAATTTTTGTCTTATCATTAAAGAATGGGTGCACTAGAATTAACATTAACAATATCCATTTCTATTATAGGAGGCATTTTGCTTTTATTTTTCCTTTATCTTTTATTAGGAAATATGATTTTTAATTCTATATTAGGTAAAAAATCTCTTGCTAAAATGAGAGTAAAGCACGCTTCCGATGCTAATAATCCATTTTTAAAACAAACTGATTTCGATTGGTGTAACAATTATCCCCACACCAAAGAAACAACAGTATCTTTTGATCACTTAAAGTTATATTCGTTTCTTTATATGAGTTCAACGTCTTCTCACACTTATATAATAGGAATGCATGGATGGGGTGGCAGTTACGTAGAGCAAACGGTTTTATTCAAACATCTTCAGGATAAATATAATATAAATGTGTTGTTAGTTTGTGCTAGAGCAAACGAAAACAGCGAAGGTAATTTTTCCACTATGGGCGAATTTGAATCGAAAGATTTAATATCGTGGGGAAATTATATTTTAAGCAAAGATAAAGATGCAAAAATAATTCTATTTGGCGAATCCATGGGTGCTGCTAGTGTTTTATTGGCCGGCTCTTATGTTTTACCTAAAGAATTTATTGGGCTGATAAGCGATTCATCATACACTAGTGCCTTAACTGAATTTGGTCTAGTTATTAAAAAATCGCACATTCCATATTGTATATCAGTTTTTCCTGCCTATATTGCTGGTAAATTGTTTCATAAAATTAATTTAAGTGAGGCTAATCCAATAAATAAAGTTAAAAAAATAGTCACCCCAACCTTATTAATTCATTCGATTGAAGATAAATTTATTCCACCTCATGATATGGATCTGCTTTATGATAATTTCAATAAAGAAACATGTGATGTTACCAAATATATGTTTCCTAAAGGTGGTCATTGCTTAGCTTGCTCAAATAATACCGAAAGCTATTTTGCATTAGTTGATAATTTTATCGAAAAAATTTCTAAATAAAAGATATAGATATAAAAAAGCAACAACACTGAAGTTGTCGCTATTTTTTTAAATGGTGGCCCAAGCGGGGCTCGAACCCGCGACACAAGGATTTTCAGTCCTTTGCTACTACCAACTGAGCTACCGGGCCATCTATTTTAATAAAGGGCCCATATAAGACCCTAATTAAGCACAATTCTTGGCGGACCAGACGAGATTCGAACTCGCGATCTTCGCTGTGACAGAGCGACATGTTAACCACTACACCACTGGTCCAAGCGTGCTTTAATAATATATCACATGAACGAGAATATTATCAAGGATTTTTGTATCAAATATTTAGAAGTTTATTAAGTATTAAATCTATAAGGTATTTCTATAAAATGGCCCTTAGAATAGGGCCATTTTATAGAATTGAGAATTTATTGTTTAATTATTTTACCTTTCTTTTCACCTTTAGAAGCATGTACTAAAACTGTGCCACCTTGATTTTTGGCAAGATTATTTGCATAAACAACGGCTTCCTCTTTAGTATTAAATAATTTAATCACTTTAGAACCACCATTAAATTTAATAGTCCACTTGTTATCATCCGCTCTCTTATTAAGATGATATACCTTGATTGGAGCAGTAGCCTTTTTAGTAGTAGCATCTGTTGAAACAGCATTTTTAGCAGGTGTTTTAACTGTTTTTTCAGCATTTGTTGTATTGATTGTTTTATCTTCAACAACTGGCTTAACTTCAGCTTTCTTTGTCTTTTTGACAGGAGCAGCCGCTTTACTACGTTTTACATTAGGATTCTTTTGAAAGTTATAATCCTTTTTAGCTGTAGAAGCAGGTTTTACTGAAACTTTCTTTTGAGATGATTTTTCTTCAACTGGTGCATTTTCGACTGGTTTTGTTTCAACAACTGGAGTTTCAACATTATTTTCTTTTTGTTCAACTGGTTTTTCTTCAGGTTTAGCAACAACTTGCGAATTAACTATCTGAACATCATCATCTTTTTCTTGTTCAACTAAAGCAACTTCAATAATTGGCTTTTCTTTTGTAGCATGCACAACTTCAACATTTTGTTCTTCTTCAGAAGCGTCGAAATTAACAGGCTTTTCATCTTTAGCAGTTGATGTAATGCCTTCAGATTCGGGAGCAACAACAACTGGTTTTGAACCTTTCATTGACATGATTAAAGATATAAGCGAAATAACAAAAGCAACAAAAACTAAAAGTAATCCAATAATATCCATTGTTCCAGGAATAGTAGCAAAATTGCTATCAACAAAAGTTTTAAAAGCTGTTCCAAATAATGGAATAAATAAGAAGCTAACTAAACCATCAACTAACCAAATAGCTGAAGTAAAGAAATTAGCAAACGTCTTTTTCTTGCAAATAACAATGATTTGAATAAGTAACAAAACAACAATTAAACCAAGAAAAGACAAAGCAATAATTGAAGTTATACTTATATCAGAAAAAGTAAAAATTGATTTAAGCACTGAAGCGAAATCAAATATTTCTCCTGCAGCAACACCCATTATAGTTTGTTTTAAAATTAATGCGCCAAAAAAGCCGAATACAGCGGAACAAACTGTAAGAATTGTCGCAATAATAGTCATAACTAATACAGATTTTTTCATAAAATCCTCCTTAACTACATATAATATTTTCAATTATAACAATATAAAATTGTTAATCAACTTTAAATAATGGCAATTTTTACAAAAAATTGTAATTTTAAACCAAAATCCCTTGCAAATCCCCACTTAACTTACAATTTTAACAATTTAGTAACTTTTACAATTATTTACAATTGGATTTAAGTTAAGATTTGCACAGGTTTTTAATAAAACTTAACCTAATTATATGAAAATGTATTTTAAAGTATTATGTAATTTGATAAAATAAAGCCGTAGAGAATTAAATCTTTAAAGGAGAAATTATTATGAGTTTTAAGAAAATTGTTGTCGCTGGTGGTGGCGTTTTAGGAAGCCAAATCGCCTTCCAAGCTGCTTATTGTGGATTTGATGTCACTATTTGGTTAAGAAGTAAAGGAAGCATTACTCGTACTCAACCAAAAATTGATGCCATTAAAAAAGATTATTTAGAGACTATCGCCAAGATGGATACTAAAGAAGGGAAAAATCCTGCTATCTTCGCTAGAGGTATTGCTGATGTTGATACTTTCGATGCAAAAGCTTGCATTGCTAAAGTTGAAGCTGCCTACAAAAATCTCAAACTTGAACTTGACTTAAAGAAAGCTGTTGCTGATGCTGATCTTGTAATTGAATCAATGGCTGAAGACGTTGAAGCTAAGAAAGAATTTTATAAAACACTAGCTCCACTTCTTGCTAGCAAGACCGTTATCGTTACTAATTCATCCACAATGTTACCATCTAAGTTTGCTAAATTTACAGGAAGACCAAATATGTATCTTTCTCTTCACTTCGCAAATGAAATTTGGAAAAACAATACTGCTGAAATTATGGGACAAGCTAAAACTGAAAAGAAATATTTTGATCAAGTTGTTCAATTTGCAACCGATATTAGAATGATTCCTCTTCAATTACACAAAGAAAAGAATGGTTACATTTTAAATTCAATGTTAGTTCCTTTCTTATTCAGTGCTCTTGATTTATGGGCTACTGATGTTAGTGATCCAGAAACAATCGATAAGACTTGGGTTATGGGAACTGGAGCTCCAAAAGGACCATTTGCAATTTGTGATGTTGTCGGTTTAACAACTGTTTATAACATTGTTTTAATGTATACAAAAATTCCTGGTTTTATTGCTCCATATCACTTCAAAGCTATCGCTAAAAAAGTTAAAGAGTATATTGATCAAGGTAGACTTGGTAAGAGTGCCGGTATTGGATTTTATAACTATAAAAAATAAAATTTAAATTCAAATAATCAATTATTTTTTAAAAAATAATGGGGATTTGCAGGGGATATTAAAATAAATGGACATCTGAATTATCAGATGTCCATTTTAATTTTAAAATATTTAAGGATAGAGATTTAAAAGACTTCTATCTCTTTTATGTTGACTTCATTGCCAGTCAATAAATAAGTATTACCACCTTTGCAAACAGGACATGTCTTCCCGTTTTTGATAGTATCAAATTCTTTTTTGCAATCTGAACAATACGAAACAGCTTTAATGGTTTCAATTTTTAATTCAGCATCTTTAGTCATCTCATCTTTTTTAATTGCCCATTGCCAACAATCTTCAAGATAATAGGGAATTATGCCAGAAACATCACCGATTTCTAAAATAACCATGCGAATCCCCTTCGCTTTATTCTCAATAGCAATTTTTTTGACACTGTCTAATATATAAAATACAACACCTAATTCATGCATAAATTTTTATAGCTTTTTATTATTCTTATTTTGTTTTAAAGCTTTTTGATCTGCTTTATGTTTTTTATTAGAAGCTTTCTCTTCTTTAGTTTTTTTGCCAAAAATAATTTTAATACCACGTTTTGCAGCATAAGGTAAAATTGCTTTCATTTTATCTTCAGAGACAACCATTGTTGAACATTCTGGATGATCTCTAAATAAGTGGATAGCATCAAAATCACATTTAGTTGTACATAATCCACATCCAATACATTTATTAGGATCGACAATACTGGCACCACATCCTAAGCATCTGCCGGTTTCAATCTTAATTTGTTCTTCGGTTAAGGTTTTATGAGCATCTTTAAATGAATGTTTATAATCAATTTTTTTATCCATTCCGGCTTCTTGTCTAATTGATTTATCGTAACTACCGAATATTAAATTATCTTTATCTAATTGGATAAATTGTTTCAAATCTCTACCGATTGTAAGGGATGTTCCTTTTTGAACAAATCTATGTAATGAAATAGCACCTTGTTTACCAGTAGCAATTGCATTAATTGCAAAGCTTGGACCAGTATAAACATCGCCACCTACAAAAATATCTTTTTCGGCAGTTTGATAAGTTACAGGATCAGCAATAGGACGTCCACCTTTTCCGTATTCGACTTTAGTACCTCTTAATAAATTTCCGTAATCGATCGATTGACCAATTGAGAAAATAACATTATTACATTTAATTGTAATTGTGTCTTCGTCATCATATTTTGGAGCAAATCTTTTGTTTTCATCAAAAACTTGAGTACATTTTTTTAGAACTATTGCATAAACATGTCCATCTTTTTGAAGAATTTCTTTTGGTCCGTACGAATTCAGAATTGTAACATTCTCTTCTTCGGCTTCACTGATTTCTTCTTTAGTTGCAGGCATGATATCGCGGCTTTCAAGAGAAACCATGGTAACTTTTCCATTACCAACACGAGTTGAACATCTAGATGCATCAATAGCAACATTTCCACCACCAATAACAACGACGTCACCACTTAATTTAACATCTTTTTTATCATTAATTTCTTTCAAGAATTTAACAGCAGTTGTGACTCCTGCAGCAGTTTCACCATTAATTCCAGGTAAACGACCACCTTGGCAGCCAATTGCTAAATAGAAACCTTTAAATCCTTCATCACGTAATTGCTGAATTGTGATATCTTTTCCAACTTCAACACCACAATTAATTTCAACACCCATCTCACGTAAAACATCTATTTCAGCATCAATAACATTCTTCTCTAATTTATAGCTTGGAATTCCATACATAAGCATTCCGCCTGGACGAGCATTTTTTTCAAATACTGTTGGATAATAACCCTTTTCAGCAAGATAAAAAGCACATGAAAGTCCGGCTGGCCCAGCACCTATAATAGCAATCTTTTCTTTCCATCTACCGACGTTAGATGGCATAACAACTTTAGGAATATATCTTGTTTTAGCATCTAAATCTTTATCAGCAATAAATTTCTTAATAGCATCAATTGAAACAGCTTTATCAATTTCACCTCTTGTACAAGCATCTTCACAAGCTCTATTACAAACTCTTCCACAGATTGCTGGGAATGGATTTTCTCTTTTAATTAAAGCCAAAGCTTCAGCATATCTCCCTTGAGATGCCATTTTTATATAGCCTTGAATAGCAATATGAGCAGGGCAAGTCGCTTTACAAGGAGCGGTACCGCTTGGATAACACTCAACTCTATTTACATCGCGATAATTTTCAGTCCATTTATCTTCGCCCCAAGGCATATGGTCTGGTAATTCATGCTTTGGATATTCAATCATTCCGTTTTTAGTACATAATTTTTGACCTAATTTAACTGCACCAGCTGGGCAAACTTCAACACATCTACCACAAGCAACACAGTTTTTTGGATCAACTTTTGCAGTATAAGCACTTCTTGAAAAATTAGGAGTATTAAATAATTGTGACGTTCTTAAAGCGTTACAAATATTAACATTACAATTACAGATAGCAAAAATCTTGTTTTCTCCATCAATATTTGTAATTTGATGAACAAATCCATTTTCTTCTGCTCTTTCAAGAATCTCTAAAACTTCTTCTTTGGTGGCATATCTACCTTTTTTAGTTTCAACACAATAAGTAGCCATATCACCAACACCAATACACCATTCTTCTGCGTTATCGCCACAACCTTCACCTAATTTAGCTCTTCCATAACGGCAAGAACATAAACCAACTGAAAGTTTTCCTTCGTATTTTTTAAGCCAATAAGAAATATGTTCTATATTAGCTGACTTATTTTCCATGGAAATAGATTTCTCAACAGGAATAACGTGCATTCCAATACCAGCACCTCCTTGAGGTACCAGTGGTGCTATTTTAGCAATTGGTAAATATGTCATTCTTTCAAAAAACATTGCCAATTCAGGATGTGCATCAAGTTGCTCTTTACGCATATTAGAGAATTCAGCTGAACCTGGAACAAACATAGGTAAAACGTATTGTTTTTCATGTTTTTCATTTTCCCAGTTATATTCAATTACACCAACATATGCCATTTCATCTAAGAGTTTTTGTAATTTTGTAGCATCAAGTTTAGTCTTTTTAAGCAATTGCTCAAAAGTCATTGGAACTCTTCTCTTCATCTTTAGGGCAACATCAGCCATTTCATCGGTACAAATACAGGCTAATCCCCAATATTCTGGATCATCACTTGTAACTTTGTGACCTATTCGATCAGTTATTCTTTGTCCTAATTTTAAAATCTTTTTGTTTGGGTTTTTTTCACCGCGGTGTTCAGGGGTGAAAGCATTAGACATTTCAGCCATTTTTATTCTCCTTTTTGGCATTCTTTAACGGCATTTAAAATATAGTCAGCTAAAACATTCATATTTTCACCAGTTTTGGCGGAAATTTGAATTACTTTAGCATTTGGATTTCTTTGAGCGACATATTCTTTACATCTATCAATGTTAAAATCAAAATAAGGTAAAACATCAATTTTATTAATAATAACTAAATCACAAACTGAAAACATCAATGGGTATTTTAATGGTTTATCGTCACCTTCAGGGACACTTAAAATCATTATATTTTTACAAGCTCCAGTATCAAATTCAGCTGGACATACAAGGTTTCCAATATTTTCTAAGATTACTAAATCGGCATCGTTAGCATCCAATTCATCAAGTCCTTGTTTTGTCATGGTGGCATCAAGATGACACATTCCACCAGTATGAAGTTGAATTACTCTAACACCAGTTTTATCAATTAAAGTTTTTGCATCACAATCACCATCAATATCAGCTTCCATTACTGCAACTTTAATTTTATTTTTAAGTAAATTAATTAAGCCAGTTAAGGTTGTTGTTTTGCCAGATCCAGGAGAAGACATTAAATTAAGAAGAAAAGTTTTATTTTTCTTCAATTCTCTCCTCAATAAAACCGCTTTTTCATCGTTGTCTTTAAATACACTTTGTTTAACTTCTATAATTTTTATATTATCCATTTAATTAACCCTTAATTTTCTTAAATTTTAACATTTTAGCAGTAATATTACTATTATTTTTTATAGCTTAAAACCCTGTTTTTAAGGCATAATTTTAAACATATAAAGATAAATTATTCAAAATTTAAATAATAAAAATAAAATGTGAAAAATACCATTTCTTTTAACATATTTTTTTATTCTTCGCTATAATATTATAAAGTGAAAAACAGATATTTAAATTCCTTAATTAATAGTTCATTATCAATCATCCCAATCATCCTGATTGTGGTTATTTTGTCACTCACCGGAATCGCTCCTTTAGAGCGGAATCGTGGCGATTATTTACTTTTATTAATTGGAATGATTGTACTGATTATAGGTCTTAGTTTATTTCAAATTGGAGCTTCATCAAGTTTAACAAAAGTTGGTCAATATATGGGAAGTTCTTTATCTAAGCAAAAGAATTTATTTATTGTTGTTTTGTTTGCTTTTGCTTTAGGTGCTTTGATCACTTGTGCTGAACCAAGTATTCTAATTGTTACTAAACAAGTTAATATAAACGCTTATGTTTTAATTGGTAGTATTGCCGTTGGTGTAGGTTTGTTTGTTGTTATCGGAATATTAAGAATCATTTTTCATAAATCTTTAAAATTATGGTACTTATTCTTTTATGCTATTACTTTTATGTTGATGATTTTTATTGCTCTTGATGAATCTAAAAGATCGTTTTTACCGTTTATTTTTGATTCAGGAGGTATTACAACTGGTTCAGCTACTGTTCCATTTATTTTATCTTTAGGTGCCGGTGTTGCAGCTGTTCGTGGTGGAAAAGATGCAACAAATGATAGTTTCGGTCTTGTCGGAATGTCTTCGATTGGACCAATTATTACAATGACATTATTAATTTTAATTGGAAATAATTCAACCGATTATATCCCTACTTACACTCAATTAGGATCAATGCCAATCTTACAAATGTTTATTAACGCTATGATTCCTCAAAATGGAACAGATTTAGGAACGTTTTTAAGTGTTTTAATTGCTTTGCTTCCTGTAATGATTATTTTCTTTATTTATCAAGCATTATTTATTAAATTACCAAAGAATAAAATAATTAAATTATTAGTTGGCTTTTTATTTTGTTATGTTGGTTTAGTTTTCTTTTTAACAGGAACTAGTGCCGCTATGACTCCAATAGGTTTTTATGTTGGTAAGTGTCTAGGGAATAAACCAGACTATGCAATCATTCTCATCGCTTTCGTTATTGGATTAGTTAATATTCTTTGCGAACCAGCAGTTCATGTTTTAACCGAAGACATGGCAGAAATATCCGATGGAAAAATCAAAAAAATAACAGTTTTGCTTACATTATCTTTAGGAGTAGGTATTGCTATCGCTCTTTCAGCAATAAGAACTATCTATAATTTTTCCATCATTTATTACATGGTTCCAGGATATGCAATTTCCTTAACTCTTATGTTTATTTGCCCAAACATTTATACTGCAATGGCTTTCGACTCCGGAGGCACAGCAAGTGGACCAATGTCTTCTTCATTTGTTTTACCTTTAATTGTCGGAATTACTTCATCAATCTATGGCGCTCAAGCAAACTATTACGAACAATCTTTTGGTCTTGTTGCAATGATTGCTTTAACTCCAATTATTGCGATTCAAGTTTTGGGTGTTGTTGAAAAAATCAAAGAAGAAAGAGCACGTGATATTATGCGTAAACATATATACACTGAAGAAGATGCTCAAATCATTCATTTTTAAGGAGGAAATATGGTATTTAAGAAAAAGAAAAACGATCAAGTTGATACTAATAAAAAAGTTCCTGTTGAGAAGAAAATTGATATTAAAAAACTAAGTTTGTTCATTACAATAGTTAATCAAGGACAAGCTGATGCTATCGCACAAATATTTAAAAGAGAAGGTGTTGCTGCTCAATTCATAAGTTCTGGAACTGGCACCGCCCAAAAAGAAGTCTTAGATATTTTAGGAATTGAAAATAATAATAAAGAAATTGTTATGTCTCTTATTAAAGAAGAATCAATTCCTGAGATTAAAAAAGAATTGTCTGCTTACTTTATTATTAGCAAAAGAAACAATGGCGTTGGATTTTCAGTTCCAATGTCTAGTATTATTGGACTTAAAATATATCAATTTTTAACAAACACAATATAAGGGAGAAAAATATGCAAAAATTTGAAGTAATAATAACTTATGTAAACATTGGTTTCTCTGATGCCGTTATGGATGCAGCTCGTGATGCTGGCGCACATGGTGGCACAGTCATTCATGCTCGTGGAACCGGAACAAAAGATATGGAATCTAAATATGGAATAGTGATCACTCCAGAAAAAGAAATGATTATGATTCTAGTTGATGCAGAAATCAAAGATAAGGTTATGTCATCAATTTATAAAAGTGCAGGACTTGGCAATGACGGACAAGGTATTGCTTTCAGTTTACCAGTCAATGATGTTGTCGGTTTAAAGTTTGATGAAACAAAGAAATAATCAATATCCCTTGCTAATCCTCGCTATTTTTTAAAAAATGATTAGATTTTGTTATTTGATTTTTTAAAATTCAATTTCTAAAAAGGTTTTGTTTTCTAGACAAGATCTTTTTTTATGCAAATTCGGTAAAAAATATTTATATAGTTTACATATATAAAATAATAAAGATTTAATATATATATTTATGTATAAGACTTGTATTTTTGCCATTTTTTTGAGAAAATTAAAGCGTTAAAATGCTATAGGCATTTTGAAAGAAAGAGGTAATGTAACTATATGGAATATTCCGAATTAGTTAACGATATGTGTATCGTTAAAAAGGGTTGCGACCACGGCCCAGCACCAATTCCTGAAGAAGGAAGATGGGTATTATCTAGAGAAATTAAAGATATTTCTGGTCTCAGTCACGGTATTGGCTGGTGTGCTCCTCAACAAGGTGCATGCAAATTAACACTCAACGTTAAGAATGGTATTATTGAAGAAGCTTTAGTTGAAACTATTGGCTGCTCTGGTATGACTCACTCCGCTGCTATGGCTTGTGAAATTTTACAAGGCAAAACAATTCTTGAAGCATTAAACACAGATTTAGTTTGTGATGCTATCAACGTCGCTATGAGAGAAATCTTTAAGCAATTAGCTTATGGACGTTCTCAAACTGCTTTCTCTGAAAACGGATTACCAGTTGGATCAGGTATGGACGATTTAGGAAAGAATCTTCGTAGCCAAATCGGTACTATGTTTGGCACTAAAGCAAAAGGTCCTAGATATCTTGAAATGACAGATGGTTATGTCTTACATTTAGGATTAGATGAGAACAACGAAATTATTGGATATGAATTCGTTAATATCGGTAAAATGATGACCGCTATTCGTAATGGCGTAGATCCAAAAGAAGCTTATAGTAAAGCTATTGGACACTATGGCCGCTTTAATGAAGCTGTTAAAGTAATTGATCCAAGAAAAGAGTAAATGATATGGTAAATTTTGAAAACTACAATCGTAGAGAAGTTGGCATTAATAAATGCTTAAAAGAGAATGGCTTTAAAGATTTAGAAGAATGTCGTGCTCTTTGTTTAGAACACGGTATTGATGTTGAAAAAATAGTTAGAGGTGTTCAACCAATTTGTTTTGATAACGCTGTTTGGGCTTACACTTTAGGTGTTGCTCTCGGACTTAAAAAAGGTGTTAAAACAGCTGCTGAAGCCGCTGAATTAATTGGTGTTGGTTTACAAGCTTTCTGTGTTCCTGGCTCAGTTGCTGAAACACGTGAAGTCGGTTTGGGACACGGAAATTTAGGCGCTATGTTGCTTAGTGAAGAAACAAAGTGCTTCTGTTTCTTAGCTGGTCACGAATCATTTGCTGCTGCTGAAGGTGCTATTGGTATTGCTAGTAACGCTAACAAAGCCAGAAAGACTCCTTTAAAAGTCATCTTAAATGGTTTAGGAAAAGATGCTGCTTATATCATTTCAAGAGTTAATGGTTTCACTTATGTTCAAACAGATTATGATTTCGAACGTTCAAAACTTAATATTGTTAAGGAAATTTCATTCTCTAAAGGCCCAAGATCTTTAATTAAATGCTACGGTGCCAATGAAACTAATGAAGGTGTCGCTATCATGCAATATGAACACGTTGGTGTTTCTATTACTGGTAACTCCACTAACCCAACAAGATTCCAACATCTTGTCGCTGGTCAATATAAGAATTGGGCTTGGAAACATGATGTTAAATATTTCTCAGTCGCATCAGGCGGAGGAACTGGCCGTACATTACATCCAGACAATATGGGTGCAGGTCCAGCTTCATACGGATTAACTGATTCAATGGGAAGAATGCACGCAGATGCACAATTTGCCGGATCATCTTCAGTCCCAGCACACGTTGAAATGATGGGATTAATCGGAATGGGCAATAACCCAATGGTTGGTGCCACTGTTGCTTGTGCCGTTGCTGTTTACGAATCTTTAAAATAGTAACTAAACTTATTATTTGAACCTAAAAGACGGAATTAAATTTTCGTCTTTTTTATGAAAATAATGGGGATTTACATGGCATAATGAAAAAGGATGCAGAAAATCTACATCCTTTTAAAGTTAATAATTAAAGATTATTTTTTAAGTAAATGAGTGAAATAATCTTTTTTTAGAAAAGCAATTATGAGCCTAATGATTCCAAAAATCATACAAAACAATCCGCCTGCTAAACAAAGAATACTAACAACAAATTCTAATGCCCCAGGAGTAAAGACTCTTTCTTTAATAATATTGTATTTAAATGAAAGTAGCAAAAAGATTGCACCAACAATAAGTAAAATGCTAGCAATAACTATAAAGCACAACGAATTCTGTTTTAAGTCATAAGCTTTTTTTATATTTTGGTGACAAGATTGATTAAAAAGATGTTTTTCATCGCTATCAGTCATTACTTTAACAGTTTTATCATGTTTTTTATAATTAGGACAAAAATATACGCCTTCTGCATTCTTTTTTAATTTTTTACCACATTGAGTACAATATTTAACCATAAAATCCTTAATTAAGCAGTAACGACAGCCTTATAAGCATCAGTGAATGCTTTTTCGACAGCGGCAGTAATTTGAGCTTCTGTCTTGATTGTTTTGTCGTTGAAAATTGTTGTAACAATATTACCAACAGCAGTTCTACAACTTGAAGAATAATCAAAAACTGGAGAAGAAACATATCTATTATCGTTGGTATATGTTGTGTTAAGTTTTAAAACTTGTCCAGTGTAATCCTTCTTCTTATCGTTATAACTTGATTCAATTGTAGTAGTTCCAGCAAGATCTGTCATAGCCTTAATTGTGTTTGAGTTATAAGATGAGGCACGAAGTGGGAAATAGGATTTAGCAACTGATAAATTAGCAGTATTTAAAGAATTTGTTAAGAATTTGTAGAAAATCCAAGAAGCATATTGTTCTTTAGCATCTTTCTTCTTAAAGAATGTTAAAGATGGTCCTTGTGACATAACATGCGATTTAGCAGTTGAACCAGTTCCGGTACCATAAATTGATTTATCAATTGTTGGTGTCTCGTTTAATTGAGCTTGGAAAGAACTGTTTGTAGCAAAATATGTTGCACCAGCAGTTGATGAGAAAGCAACCATACATTTTCCTTGAGCAACCAATGTTGAAGAATATTGATGATATCCTTTAGCAGCATTAGTAATATAAAGTTGATTTTGAGTAGCTAATAAGCCTTCATTATTCCATTTTTTTAATTGAACAAGCAATTTTTTGGCATCAGCATTATTGAATAACACTTGTTTAGCAACTTCATCGCTTTCATTGCTAGTATATGGGATACCAAGCATATCACAGAATGTAATATACATATTTTCGGCACTATCATAACAGACTGGAACGGCCTTAAAATATCCATCAGCATCATATTGTCCACCATCATTAGCAGCAGCTTCGGTATTTCCGTTAAAAATAGTAGCAAAATCTGTTTTCATTTTAGTAGCAGTAGCCATTAAATCTGTCCAATTTTTTGGAACAGCATAATCGGTTTTTGAAGCTGCAGCAACAGGAGCAGAATAATTTGTGTAATCGTCTTTTGTGGTTGTTCCGCATTCACCAGCACCAACTTTATCAAAAACACTCTTATTGATAACCATAGTTTCGCCAGATTTTGAATATGGTAAAGAATAGAATGCTTTTTCTTTATACATACCACTTTCGTTTGATAAATATGATTGGTTATAATCAGCTTTAGCAGTAGTTGCATCAGTTGTTTTACCATCATTTCCTAAACCTAATCCAATAGTGGCATCATCAATATAACCTGTCATATCTAAAGAGGCACCGGCTTTTTTATAGCCAGCAACGTGATCAGCATAACAAGAAGCAATTGATGGAGTATCGCCTGAATTTAAAGCTGTATTAACAGCTGTTTGAATTTCAGAATAAGATCCTTTATAAGTTGGTTCAACTTTAATATTTGGATATAACTTATTAAATTCAACAATTGCATCTTTTGCAAAATAATATTCAGAATATGTACTCTTTTTTCTAGCAGCTTCTTCAGTTAACTTATCACCGATCTCAGGGACAACATAGTTATTCCACCAGGTAACTGTAGCAGTTAAATCTTTTGGACTTCCTAATTCTTCAGAATTGTAAGCAGTATAATTACTACCTCCATTACTACACGAAACGGCCATGAATGCCACTGCACTAAGAGCTAGCATTGGTAACATAGACTTCTTCATTAACTTTTTCATTGATTTTTAATCCTCCTATAGTTAATAAAAATATTTTATCACTTTAGACTCTAACCTTTTATGCCGGCTCTACCAACCCCGCGCATAATGTACTTTCTAAAGATAATAAACAATAATAACAGCGGAACAGTTACAAGAACAGTCGCTGCCATAACCCAACTATACTGTGTAATTAATTGCTCGTGGTCTTCAATTTGAAGAGATGCGCTTCTTAAAGCGACACTAATTAAGTAGTAGTCAGAATTACTTACAACAAGTTTTGGCCACACATAAGCGTTCCATGAGCCAATAAGACTAAGAATAAATATAGTAATTAAAGTTGGAGCTGATAATGGTACCATAACTTTCCATAAATAAGTCCAGTCACTCTTACCATCAACTTTAGCTGCTAAATATAATTCGTTTGGAATTTGTTTAAAATTTTGTCTTAGCAAATAAATATAGAATACACTTGCTAAAAAAGGCAATATCATTGCCATATAGGATTGAACAGCGGTTGATTTTAAAGATATTAATCCTAAATTAGACATGGTTGTGAAGTTGGTGATAACCATCATTTCTCCAGGAATCATCATTGTTGCTAAGAAACATGTAAACAATAAATCTCTCCCTCTAAATTTTAATCTAGCAAATGCAAATGCCGACAAAATAGTAATAATTAAACCACCGCAAGTTGTTGTTAAGCCAACTATTAAGGTGTTCCCAACATATTTCCAATAATTGAATCTAGATAATGTATTTGTATAGTTAAAAACAATATTTTCTATTAATTCACCTTGAGTTGGCCAAAAAGTATTTCCTTGAGAAAGTTCAGATTCAGTCATAAACGAAGCAATAATCATATAATAGAAAGGCAATAAAATAATAAAAGCAGCGATAATTAAAAAGATATAACTAAAAGTTAATCCAAAACCTTTTAGGACTTTGTCAGCTTTTTGAGTAGCTCTAACATCTTTCTTTTTGCCAGGTACTACCAAATTCAATTTTGTTGATATAGTTGGATTATTCATATTAATAATGCACCTTTTTCTTTGAAATCCACATTTGAACAACAGTGAACACCATAATAATTGCAAATAAGACAACTGCACCAGCAGCAGCAATTTGCATTTGTGGATTGTTTCCATTTAATTGATCATAAATGAAATAAACAACAGTATATAAATCATTTACGTTTCCACTAGATGTATAAGATCTATTAAATAAACCGATAACAGCATTATATTCCTTGAAGGCACCAATAAACGATGTAATTGTAATATAGAGAATTTGTGGGCTCAATAAAGGAATTGTAATCTTTAAAGCAGTTTTAAATTTCGAAGTGGAATCAATTTTAGCAGCCTCATAATATTGTTTATCAATTCCTTGAAGACCACTTGTAAATATTAAAATTTTATAAGGTAAAGCAGACCAAATAATGTATAGGCACAAAACAAACATTGAGTTGCCCCATGAAGCACCAACACTGATCCATTGTGTTCCGCTGATACCAAACAAATTATTAAAGATACCATTATTAGAAAAAATAACCGAGAAAACCATACCAATAGCAATGATATTGGTTACGTACGGCATAAAGAAGATGGTTTGAAATATCTTTTGGCACCATTTAATATTATTTAATCCAATAGCAATAACTAAAGCCAAAATAACTGAAACCGGAACAGTAACAAAAGTAATAATAAGGGTGTTTGGCAAGGCATATTGAACAAATGAAGTAACTTTAGATTCCGCAATTCCAGGAATTTTTTCAACTAACCCTAAAACAATTCCGTAGTTATCAAAAGTAAAGCCATCGTTAGCACCACTTCTATAATCATAATTTTTTAAAAACGATATGAAAAAAGTATTTATAAGAGGATAAAACGTAAACACTGCCATTAATATTAAGGCAGGAGCTAGATATAACCACGCTTTCCAATTATTCTTACTTTCCATATTTATCCTTAAAACATTATTCTTTCTTCAGTTTTTGCGTCAAAAACATAAATTTTATTAGGTCTTATTGCAAATTTAACATCACCAATTTTTACATCTAAATCGCTATCAACAATAATCTTAATGTTTTCTCCACAAAAATCTTTATGGTTGCAAACAAGCGATAAATCACGTCCCATAGTTAAGATTTGTGTAACATTAAGCGTCAAACATTTTTTACTTTCAGGAGCTTCGTCTGCCATTAAAAATCCTTCTGGACGAATACCAACAAAAATATCTTTGTTTTCTATTTTCTTAGTTGTTTTAGTGATTTTTTCATTACCAATCCAAACAAAACCGTCTTCAATTCTTCCTTTAAAAACATTAATTGGAGGAGTTCCTAAGAATTTAGCAACAAATAAACAATTTGGATCTTTATAAACTTCTTGTGGATGATCTTTTTCCATAACAAGACCATTCTTCATAACAACAATATCGTCACAAATTGACATAGCTTCTTCTTGGTCATGTGTAACAAATATAGTAGTAATTCCAGTTTCTCTTTGAATTCTTCTGATTTCTTCACGTGTTTGAAGTCTCAAACGCGCATCAAGATTACTTAAAGGTTCATCAAGGAGCAATACTTTAGGTTTTTTAACTAATGCTCTAGCAATAGCAACTCTTTGTTGTTGTCCACCACTAAGTTCGCTTGGTTTTCTGTCTAAATAATCTTGAATTTGAACTAATCTAGCCGCTTCACGTACCATAGCATCAATTTCATCTTTGGTTAACCTTCTTATTGTTTTAAATGTTTTACCATCCGAACCAACAATTTCATATACATCATTAGTCATCAAGCCTTTATTATTGAGTTTTTCATGCTCGGCAGCAGCCATATCTTTATACTTATTTACAAAAAATAAGGCACCTTCAATAGGGTTTTCAATATTTTGAAGTCCAAAATTAAATAATTTTGCGGCAATATATTTTGAACAATGATACTTTTCACACAATACACGAATCGCACCTTCTTTTTTAATTTTTCCATTCAATGCAGATCCTAATATTGTTTCTTTTATTTCGTTTGGGTTTTCTAAAATCTTTAAAATAACATCATAAGACATTAATTTAAAATCTTTTTTATTCTCTTCGACTCTTAAATTAGTGAGTGGAAAAGCAACATTTTTATATACAGTCATATGAGGATATAAAGCATAATTTTGAAAAACTAAACCAATACCTCTTTTTTCAGGAGCTAAATGAGTAACATCTTCATCATCAAACCAAATTTCACCGCTGGTTGGTTCTTTTAAACCAGCAATCATATATAAAGTCGTAGATTTACCACAACCAGAAGGCCCTAATAAACCAATTAATTCACCATCTTTAATTGTGACAGTAAAATTATTTACAGCAATAGTATCGGGGATATTTTTCTTTTTATCTCCATCAAATTTCTTGGTAAGTCCAATCAATCTAATTTCCACTTTTTAGCTCTCCTTGAATACCTTAATATTCTATAACAATAAATACACCGATTCAACTTTTACAATTCGTTTTTTATTGTTTTAAAACGATGTTTTTGGTGTCAATTTCACGATGTTTTTGCATATATTCTTCATAATCATAATAAATTGTATCGTTATCAGAAGACACTACATAACTTTGAACAACGTAATCATGGAATGATTGATGATCTTTTCTTATAACCATCATTGTTAACGAAACAAAAATCGGAATTAAAAAAGCAATTAAAGAAATTATCACTTCAACAAAAAAGAATAAACTAAACCTAGCGGTAAAACGCCAAAAAGATAAATTAAAACCATCAGAATAGACCAATCCTAATCTAGTCAATTTCATTCCAAAAGTTTGCCTTCCTCTTTTAAATATCAAAGGTACGATATAAAAGAAAATAATAGCAGTTAATAAAAAAGTACCTAACAAAGAAAAAATATAAATGATATTAATTTTTTTAGTGGCTAAACTATAATCCTTATCAAGCTGTAAATAACCTATCGCAGTTGAATAAGAACTCTTATAAAAATCATAATAAGTTTTGTCATAATCGCTATTTGTTAAAGCTCTTTTATAGTCGCTAGTAAACAAATTCACCTGCGAATCCCCATTATTTGCTGTTTTCTTAAGATTTAAATATACATCGTTTCCATCAACTTCATAAAAATATAGATCGTTATTAAAGAAGGAAGTTAAAGCGTCATCTAATTTATCACTTTTTTCGTTATAGGTTAAAGTTTCATCGTTTTCTAATATAGATGATAATTGTTTTATTTCATTATCATTTTTAACATAAAGGCCAGAATTTAAAAGCCCATCCTCGCGATCTTTTGTTAATGAAATAAAACCAGGATTATTTTGAATAATTGCAAAAGTACCGATCAGTAAAATAAGAGTCGAAACAAAGCAAAGAAGTAAGTCAAATAACATGGCACTAACTCTTTTAGGAGCGCTTGCTCGTTCGTAATTCAACTCTAAAACTTTATTATTTGGTTGTTCCATTTTTACTATCTAAATCCTCAACATCAATAATATCATTGTTTTCTTTCGAGTCATCAACTATAAAATCAGAACCACTCTTCACCACTGTTAATGATAAAAAGTCACAAATTGTTTGGTATCTTTTCTTATTAACATATTGAAAAATAAAGGATAAAAGACAATAAATGAATGAGAAGCATGATAAAGAAAATAAACTAATAGTTCCCATAAAAACTAAATTCAATCCACTTGTTCCGTATAATAGAATAGCAATAATTGAAATAATCGGATTAAAAGTTAATAAAGTGACAAAAAACCTAATAAATAAATTGTAAAACTTAGGCTCATTGTCATCAACTCTACAAACTCCAACTTTGAAAAATCTATAAGCAAATGTTTTACCATTTTTAAATATAAATGGCATAACAAGAAAGCATAAAATCACAGAAATCGCATAACTAATAATCATTTCAACCAATCTATATAGTAAAAGACTTTTAGTTAATTCATTAAATTCATTGTAAAGGTCAATATAAGGCTGATAATATTCAACATATTCATCAATCGAAGAAGATAATAATTTATAATAATTTTGATAAAGTGCATTGTAAATTGTTTCACCTGGAGCATAGTTTCCGGTCATTAAATAACTATCGATTGCTTTAGCAGCATCATTAGTTAAATACAAATAATTATCTTTAGTTTCATAGTAAGAACTAAATGTTTCACTTAAAAGTAAAGTTTTATATTTTTCAAATCCAAACGTAAAATCATCGCTTGCATGATTGATAAATTGATTAGCATTAACATCTCTAAAAGTTACATAATAATAAAATAAATTATCATTCGTACCATTAAGTTTAATAGCATCTTTATATTTTTCTTTTGATAAATCTTCAGGGTTAGCACCATTATCAATTAAAGATGTATAAGTGGCATTAGTTAGATAGTTGATTGTAACTTCCGTGTTAGTCAACAGTATTCCATCAACCATATTCGATAATTTGCTTTTATCTACCTGTTCATACAATTTTGTTTTAAAAGCGGTAGCTTCTTCTCTTTTTTCTTTAAATAACGATGTTTGCGACATACAAGCATCACCGATTCCATAAATAAAAACAGACAAAACGAGAACAATCGCAAAATCCAATAAATTAAGCAAGAATTTTTTAAGTGGCTTTATAGGTTCCGCTTTTGCAAAAAAGCTTTTAGTCAATTTCATAATTAATAGTTTAGTATATTCATTTGTAAAATTAAAATTAAATATTTCTGATATTTATATAAAAAGTTATTTCCAATATTAAAAACAAAAATAAATACTATAAAATTTCAAAATCCCCTGCAAATCCCCACTATTTTCTATTTTATATATCTTTACTGAATAAATATATAATTTTTACTTATAATATTTATTTTTGTAAAAAATTGCCATTTTTTATTATGAAAATTCTCACAAAAACATAAAACATGTGATTAGTTAAAATATTACTTTAAATCTAAAAATTTAGTCATATAATTAATAAGTCCAAAAATTGGGGATAAAAAATGGCAAAGAAATTAATTGAATTACAAGACATTTGTCTTGGCTATGACGGGACTAAAGTTTTAGAAAATTTAAACCTTAATATAAATGAACAGGAATTTGTTACCCTCCTTGGAGCATCTGGTTGTGGAAAAACCACTACTTTAAGAATTATCGGTGGTTTTATCAAACCTAATTCAGGTGATGTTCTAATTAATGGAAAATCCATTATAAATACTGCAAGTTATAATAGACCAGTAAACACTGTATTCCAAAAATACGCGCTTTTTCCAAAATTAAATGTTTATGAAAACATAGCTTTTGGTTTAAAAAATTCGTCTCACTCAAAAGTTTTTCATTTAGGATTAATAGATTTACTTGAAGAATTTCATTATAACGAAGACTTCATTACTGATGCCGAAGTATTAATGGAAAAATATACAACTCCTCACAGCGCAAAAAAAGGTGTTTTAGACTTTTTACATTCCAATAGCAAAGCTAATTTAGCTATGGATAAACTAAAGTCGATGCATAAAGAAAATAAGAATTATAAAGAATATTTTTTGGCAGTAGTAAAAGGATTTAAATTGCAAACAAAATTACAACCTGAAAAATATTCTTTTTTTAAGCTTTTAAAAGCTTTTTATAATGAGCAATTGAATAAAGATCAATTTTTGCAAATGATAAAAATTGTTAAAAATAGAAATTTTAAAAAAGAAATTATTAAAAAAGAAGTTGCTAAAACTGTTCAACTTGTAAATTTAAAAGGATTCGAAAATAGAGATATTAACGAACTTAGCGGAGGACAACAACAAAGAGTTGCTATTGCTAGAGCCGTTATAAATAAACCTCAAATATTACTTCTAGACGAACCTTTAAGCGCATTAGACTTAAAACTTCGTCAACAAATGCGTTATGAATTAAAAGATATCCAACAAAAATTAGGAATTACATTTATTTTCGTTACTCACGATCAAGAAGAAGCGATGACAATGTCTGACACAATCGTTGTAATGAATGGAGGAAAAATTGAACAAATAGGAACTCCTCAAAACATTTACAACACACCAAAAAATAAATTTGTTGCTGAATTCATCGGCCAATCCAACATATTTCAAGGAAAATACCTCGGAAAAGAAATGGTTCATTTTTTAAATCACGATTTCCAATGTGATGCTAGCGATTTTAAAGATGGTGATAATATTTATTGTATTATTGAAAAAAACGATTTCGATATTGTTACATTAGATAATGCAACAGTTGTTGGAAAAATTAAACAAATAACAAGAAAAAATCAGTCTTTTATTATGGCAGTTGATGTAAATGGGCAATTAATAAACGTTCAAACAATTGATCATTATAAAGTCGGTGATCAAATCGGACTTGTTGTTGATGCTGCTAATATTCATTGTGAATCACTTGACGAAAAGAAAGAATATTTGCTTGCAAATTACGAAGGCGACAACATTGTTGTTGGAAAATACCTTAAAAGAAATCTTGTTCAATTTTTGGGCGCAAAATTTGAATGTTACGTCGATACCTTTAGAAAAGGTGAAAAAGTTCAAGTTTTGGTTCGTCCAGAAGATTTCGATTTATGCATAGAACATCCTGAAGATGGCGATTTAATCGGCACAGTTTTAACAAGCGTTTTTACTGGCGTTCACTTCGAATTAAAAATTAAAGTTGAGAACTCAATCTTACTTGTTCATGACTATAACAACGTCAATATGGGCAATACAGTTGGTTTAAAAATCGATTCATATGAAATTCATTTGATGAGAGATGAAGAGAAATGAAACATTTTAAATATTTAAGTATACCTTACATTATTTGGCTTGTGATTCTTGTTGTATTACCTCTTTTAGCAATGCTTTTTTTATCTTTAACAGAAAGTAATGGATTTGATTTTTCCACCATTAAATTTAGTTTTTCTAATTGGGCTTCATTATTTAATACTGCCTATTTAAGTGCTTTCTGGAACTCAATTAAAATTGCTGGAATATCCACTATTATATGTATTTTAATCGGATATCCAATTTCTTATATTATCTCAACTTCTAAACTTAAAAATAAAATGGCCTTAATTATGATTCTTATTCTCCCAATGCGGAGCAATCAATTATTAAGAATTATTGCTTGGGAAAAAATATTTTACCCAACCTCAATCATCAATTCATTGGGTATATCTTTAGATTTGATTGGAACGGATTTTGCAGTTATTTTTGCAACCGTTACGATATATTTGCCTTTCATGATATTACCAACTTTTACCGTTCTCGAAAAACTTGATAAGTCATATGTAGAAGCAAGTTATGATTTAGGCGTTTCAAGAATTGGCACTTTCTTTAAAGTAACCTTACCTATGTCAAGTAAAGGAATTATGAGCGGAATTATTATGGTATTTTTACCAGCTTCAACTGGATTTGCTATTACTGAAAGACTGGGTGGCGGAAAAATCATTATGATTGGGAATATTATTGAAAACTTTTTTAAGAGATCTTTCAACTATAACATGGGCAGTATGGTTTCACTTGTCGTTATTTTAGTTATTATGGGTGCCATCGTTTTACTAAGCAAATTTGATAAAGAAGGAGAAACATTAATTTAATATGAGAAAAAATAAAATTTCCATCACAAGCATATTGAAATGGGTGTTTATCGGAGTAATTATTTTTATCCTATATTTACCAATTATAATTATTTTTGTCCTTTCAATAGATTCATCAAAAACAGGTAATACTTTTTCTGGATTTACTTTTGATTGGTACATCGAAATTTTTACCAATCGTTCTTTATATATGTCAATTATCACTTCTTTTGCTGTTGCATTGATGGCAACTTGTATAAGTGCCTTTTTAGGAACATTTGCTGCTATTGGAATTCATGCCTTATCTAAAAAAGTTAAATCAAAAGTGTTGTTATTAAATAATATTCCTGTTTTAAATGCCGATATCGTTACCGGAATTTCAATAATGATTATTTGTAGTTTTTTAGTCACTATTATACCTAATTTATTTGGCTATCGGACAATGTTATTAGCACATGTTTTCTTTACAATGCCTTATGTAATTTTAAGTGTCTTACCAAAATTAAACGAAATGGATCCAAATCTTTACGATGCAGCTACCGACTTAGGTTTAAAACCAATGAAAGCTTTATGGACCGTTGTAATCCCTGCAATCGAAACCGGAATAATAAGTGGCGCTTTACTTGCATTCACTCTTTCAATTGATGATTTTGTAATATCCTATTTTACAAGTGGAAACGGTGTACAAAACTTCTCAAATTGGATTTATGTTCGTTTAGGAAGACGTAATTTTACTCCAGCTGCTTATGCTTATAACTCATTATTAACTTTCGTTATTTTGTTAGTTGTCCTAGTGCCTCAATTTAAAAAATCAAAGAAGAAGGGGGATTTACAAAGGTAATTATGAAAAAACTATTATTTTTATTAATTCCCGCTATCTTACTTTCATGTGTTGTTTTAATAAGCGGGACAAATAACGCTCTATATTTATTAAACTGGGGAGAATATATCGATCCAAGTTTAATATCTAATTTTGAAGAACAATTTAATACCAAAGTCATTATGGAAGAAGTTGGTTCTAGCGAAGATATGTATCAAAAAATAAAAAGCGGTATCACTTCTTATGATGTTGCTATTCCAGGTGACTACATGATTGAAAGAATGCAATCAGAACAAATGCTAAATGAAATTAATTTATCGAAATTGAATAATTATTCAGATGATATGTTTGTTGAAGATTTAACCAATTTAAGAAAGAATGATTTCTTCGATAATAACGAAAGTTATTGCGTTCCATATTTTTGGGGCGCTTATGGTTTACTCTATTCTAAAAAGAAAAGTTTTGTTGAAGAAACCGTTAAAAGTAAACAATGGAATGCTATTTTAAAACGCGACTCTTTCGAAGAAAATGCAAATAATGTTAATCTAGCAATGTATAGTGTACCTCGTTTTGGTACAACTGCTTACTTATTAAATAGCAACAAAGACATTAATACTAATAAAGTTAATGATTTTGATGGTTTAGTCGAAACCATGAAAAAAACTAATTACGATCTATGGGGAGATGACACCATTAAAAAACAAATTGCAGCCGGAAATATCGATGTTGGTTTAACTCAATTAGGAGATTTTTTTGACCAATATTATTTATCTAGTCAATCTGGCGATGCAGTTGATTTTTCGTATTTTATACCTGATAAAACTAGTGCATTTTTCGATGCGATGGTTATTCCAAAGATTTCAAAAAATACTGATTTAGCATCTGAGTTTATCAATTTTATGATCGATACCGATAATTCATTTCAAAACGCATCATATGTAGGGTATTGTCCAACATTAAAATCAGTTTGTACGAAATTATCTAACGATTCCGATTACACTCAATTATTAAAAGATTATCCTTTCTATATCGATCCTCTTAAAGGAAAGGATGCTAAATTATTTAGAAACATCGAAAATATGGATAACGGGGAAAATTACCAAGATTTTTTACAAGGTTTGATTAATAAAGTTAAAGCTTAAATTTCCAATATCCCTTGCAAATACCCATTATTTTATAAAAAACAACCAGCGTAACTGGTTGTTTTTGTTTACTTTTTAAAAATCCAAACTATTAATTTTATCTAGTAAAGGAAGAAGCTTATTTATATAATGTTCAACTCCAGCCTTACCTTCAGGTGTTTTTAAAGCGTCTCTTCTAATCGATCTTCTTATTACCCTTGTATAACCAATTGTGCTTGCTTTATCAATAACTTCATCGACAGCCTTCTCATCAGTTGTTCCTAAATAACTTGCCATAGCTTTATTAAAGAATTAAATGGCGATCGGACGAGAAATACCTAAAAATTTAACACTATTTTCAGGTGTAACTTCTGCAAAACCAATAAAGCCTAAAAACATAGAAGCTAATTCAAATATTGGATGGCCCATCGATAATGTATCCATATCAATTAATAATATCTCTCCGTTTTGAAGCATGACATTCTTTGTATGATAATCACCATGAATCATGGTATCTCTTTCAAGAACATCTCTAACTAACTTAATTAATTTTTCATTTTTTTCTCTTGGTATATAATCTTTTAAAAATTTAGCCCAATTTAACGCAACAGCTTTCATATCAGGCATATCACGTTTTTTAACATGTGTAGAATGGATTTTTTTCAATAAATCGACTACATTTTTACACATTCATCTATCTTTTCTGGAGTTTCGTTAAGAATTTTACTGAATGATTCAGCATTTAATAATTCAAAAACTGAACCAAATCCATCATTAACTTTTACCACATCAAAAGGAATTGCAGTAGGAATTCCTAAAACAAATGCTTTTCTCGCTAAATCTGTTTCACGTTTAATGTCAGGCAAAGCATCTTTATTGTTATAAACTTTAATAATAATTTCAGGATTGATTCTATAAACAGCACCATTAGCCCCTTGACCAATAACTTCACAACCATCAACGGATATTTCTCTAAAAGCTTTTTCAACTGGTAACATTTCAGTAAAACCAGTCATTTGAAAAACATCATAAACTTCATTACTAACATTAATTATCTTTAAATTAGCATGTTCTTTTAATAAACGAAGAATTACTCTTAAGCCAGCACTTGAAATATATTCAAGTTTTTCCGCATTAATAACGATATCTTTACCATCAAATTTTGGTTTTAAACTGTTAATAGTTTCTTCAACTTTGTTTGCATTTGTTTAATCGATATGACCCACAAATTCTAACTCATAAATCCCATCTTTAAGTTTGCCTTCAATGTTTTCCATAAAAAATCCTTTCTAAAAATTCTTATAAATCGTAATGACATTTGTGTCATTGTTTTCAACATTATGTGTCAAAGAGTCAACACTCTTCTTTACGATCATCAATCCTAATCTACCAATATTTCTTTCCTGAGCATTTAAAGAAATGTCGGGATCTTCACTCTTTGTCAAATCAAATAGAATACCTTTGTAATTCAATTTTAAAGAGAGACGATTTTTAACAACAGAAACTCCAAATAAACATTCATCGCTATTTGAATAATTAACAACATTTGAAAACAATTCATCCAATACAACATTTAATTTATTAATTACAGATGACGGAACATTTGCAGCGGTTAATTTTTCTTTCATAAAGTCAGCGAATTTGTCAAAATTTTCAATTTTAACTGGTAATTTAATTTCGTCGTAACTTCCCAAAACCTTTAAAGCCAACATAGTAATATCGTCGGATTGTTTAGCTTTTCCTCTAAATTGTTCAACTGACAAATCAATTGCATCGACAATTTCTTTTGGAGAACTATTTACATCAGCATTAAAAACAAATTTCATTAAATTTTGTTCGGTATATTGTTTACCTTCTTCATTCATCGCTTCAGTAACACCATCTGTATAAAGAAGCAATTTATCACCATTATGAAGATAACATTCAAATCCTTTATATTTCATATTTTCATTTCCAGCTAAGATAAATCTAGAAATATTTTTTAAAAATTCAAAACTTCCGTCTCCTCTTTTTATAATTGGAGGATTATGTCCGGCATTAGCATATTCTAGTTTACCAGTTGAAATTTCATAAATTCAAAGCCACACAGTAACAAACATTCCCTGTTCATTTCCATAACATAATTCTTTATTAGATTTATTTAAAACCTCACTTGGAGACAAATTATTTTGAGTATTATTCTTTAAGATAGTTTTTAAAATAACCATAAATAATGCTGCTGAAACGCCTTTTCCAGAAACATCACCAATTAAGAAGACGAAATGGTCGTCATCAACAAAAAAGAAATCATAAAAATCACCACCAACTTGTTTAGCTGGTGTCATTTTTCCATACAAATCAAACTCAGATCTTCCTGGAAAATTTGGGAAAATAACAGGCAACATATCGTCTTGAATTTTTGCTGCGAAATTTAATTCAGTAGAAATAGATTTTTCACGATCTTCACTCTTTTTAAATTTTCTAACCCTTTGGATCGTAAATTGTAAAATACCAAATCCTAAAGAATTAGATAATAAGAATGGAATCGCAATTTTAGAAACAAGTTCCCATGAAGAAGCAACATCTTTAATTATCCAAATATAAAATAAAACCAAAGTTAAGTGCAGAATTTCAGAACAAAAACAAATTAAACAAGCCCATAAAGGCTTATGATTTGCTTTTTTATAATATTTATAAAGAAAACCGCAAAGAATACCAACTAATAAAGTAGTATAGCACAAGGAATAGATGTACCAACTGTTACATCAGGCAATCCTCATAGTAATCTAAAAATTCCAGCAATAGAACCAGCAATGATTCCTCCGATTGGACCGCCTAAACATCCAGCAAACATTGGACCAACATTTCTAATAGAAACCAATGCTCCGTTACTCATTGCGCTTCCACTTAATGTAGCGTAAATTCCAAAAATACCACCAATCACACCAAGAAAAATTGCATTTCGAATACGATTATAATCGCCTTTTATTTTAGAAAGTGACTTTGTTCCTTCAACAACAAAAAAAACTAAACAAATTACTGCAATTGTACCAATTAAATTAGTTACAACGCTAATTATTTCGTTTAATTCCATAAACTATAAAACCTTAATAAAACTTGTAAAGCCTGTCATTTCAAATACTTCTTTAATATTATCTTTAACATTTTCAATAACAATAACATCTTCACCATGTATTTTTTTAGTAATCAATAAAATAACCCTCAATCCAGCACTAGAAATATAATCTAGATTCATAAAATCTAAATGAATTGTTTTGATGTTTTCGTCAATTAAAGGCATTATCTCTTTTTCAAAATCTGGAGCAGTTTGAGTATTAATGCTACCAGCTACTTTAATTATCAAATCACTTTCATTGTTTAAGCATTCTATTTTCATATTTAAAATTCCTCTAATTAATTGTAAGTAAATGACTAAATAAATTAACATATTTCAGAAAATCATTTGTAAGCAAAATTAAAAATATTAAAAATGAATAGGGATTTGTAGGGGATATTGAAAAAAATTAACTCTTTAAAATCGTTTTATTAACATCTGAATAATGATCTAAAACATCTTTTATAAGTAATGGCTTGTAGAAACAACATCCTTGATAAAGATAACAACCAGCTTCAAAACAGCCATTTAATTGTTCACTATTTTCAATGCCTTCACAAACAATATTGACACCGAGAGAATGGAAAAAGACAGCTAGATTTCTCATGCTATTTGCTGAGTTAACAGATAACATCACACTGACACCTCTGTTAAATTTCACTTAATTAAATGGAATTTTAAAGAAGGTTGTTAATGAAGAAAAACCTGTGCCAAAATCATTAAGCGATAACTTAAAACCAGCTTCAACAATCTCTTTAATAAATTTATATCCAAAACCATCGTCAAAATACATCATACTTTCAGTAATCTCAAATTTAAGATATGAATGAGGTATGCCATATAAATTTAACTGATTTACAACGTAATCAACGAAAGTTGAATAAGATACTAAAGTTAGAGAATAATTTATTGAAATTTCCCTATAGGAACCAAATTGATTTTTAAACTCTTTAAGTAAATTAATCTAATCATTAACAACTTTTTTACTTATATCAAGAATTAAACCAGCTTTTTCAGCAACAGGAATAAAATCTTGAGGACCATACGATAAATTTGAGTTTCTAGCTAAAGCTTCATAAGAAATAATCTTTCCAGTTCTAACATCAACTTTTGGTTGAAAAACGGTATACACACGATCTTCTTCGATTGCTTTATGAAGATCTTTTTCAATTTCATAAAAATTTAATAACGCATAATGTTTATGTTTTGAGAAAAAATTATACTTTTGTGAAAAACCAGGTTTTGATGTTTCATTTAAGGCAACTTCAGCTTCATCAAGTAATGATTTTTCAGCATTTAGGTGATCTGGATAAATCGAAATTCCAACTCGAATATCAAACCAAAGATTGATATCCTTTTTAGAACGATAATTGATAATACTGTCTTCAACAAATTTCTCAATTTCTTTTCTGTTAGAATCAGGTAGGATTAATAAAATTTCTTTATGAGACAAAATGTATAAAAAATCATTTTCACTTGCAGCTTTTAGATGATCACAAAACTCTTTTAAAAGTTCATCGACAATTTTGTAACCAAATAAATCATTTAAAGCCCTTATATTTAATAACGAAATCAAAATTAAAGCATACTGATTGAATTTTTGAATTTCGGCTTCATCTTTAAGGTTATAATAATCCCTAGTTTTAGCTCCAGTTAAAGAATCATAATAAATAAAATTTTGTAATTTTTTGATATATAAATTTCTACCGATTAAATAAATAACAAGAATAATTATTGCTAATCCTATTACACTACTAGAAACAATTAAAAACACAAACAATTCAGGATACTCTTCTCTAAAAGAAAGATCGTCATTGATTATTGTAGAATTTCCAGGATTTTTTCTTAAATCTAATTTACATTTTTCTATTACTTTTTTATCAATCATATATTTTGAAAAATTACTTTGATTTAAACCATAATTTAAAGGAGAATCAGTTTTTCTAATAAAAGTTAGTAAAGCTTTAGCTGATTCATAGGTTGAATCTTCATGCGAATAAACATAACCGCCTAATAATCCATCACCAATTCCTGCTGTACTAATAGTAAATATGGGGCATTTAGATATGTATTTAAAATTGTAAAATTTCATTTAATGGATAAAATCTTCCGACTCCATCATTTGTAAATATAGTATAAAAAGTTATATCGTTTTCATCTATAGCTGACAATCGTTCACAAATTTCATCATATGTTAATTTAGAAGTATCAATTTTATTAATCACAAGATTTAAATTTAAATCGTTATAAGCTTCCAACAAAGATTTTTCTACTCCAATACCAGTCTTAGTATCATCAGCAATATAATTAAATTTTTTTGCATTAGGCATAAGGCTCTGAGCAAACTTTATGTTTGTTTCGTAATCAATGGCTTCAGTAATACCACAAATATTAGCATATGTTTGTTCAGCATAAATCGCTTTTTCTTTATCGTTGATTTTTTGGAAAATTACTGGCATTTTGCTAAAAAAATCATCATAATATGTCAACACAAAATCCAAACCATCATCATCAGAAACTATAACACCATCAAAATCATTTTGTTCAAATAATAAAGAGAATCTATCTTTAAGTTTTAATTTATATTCATCATTATGATCAATATTTTTTGTATTTAAAAATTTATATAAAACAGAAACACTTTCGCCTTTGCATGCCTTATCAATTCCTTTAAGTTGATAATCAACTTCAGGATAATTATATGTGTAAGAACCGATAAAAAGAATATCAGGAGATTCAATTAAACCAAGTTCTCTCGTTTGAACGATACTAAACGATCCAATCAAAGCCAATGCGGCTGTTAGTATTTTCATAAGATTACTTTTTATAGCATTATAAATTTAATTTGGTATTAAATTATCAAATTGAATTTCTCGAAATTATATCGTTTCTATCGAAATTATTTTGATAATTTTTAATTCGCTTATTTTACTTATAACAAAAAAAGCAAAATCATTAGCAAATTGTTTATAAATAAATTGCATCATATAAAATAAATTTATGCAAAATAAACTTAATAAAATACAATTGTGATAAAATATAAAACAAAATGATAAGGAGATATTTTTATGGCATGTACAACGATTTTAGTAGGTAAAAAAGCAAGTTATGATGGTTCAACTCTCATTGCGAGAAACGATGATTCTCCATCAGGAGTATTTTGTGCAAAAAAAATGATTGTTGTCTCAAGCGATAAGCAACCAAAACACTATAAATCTAAACTTTCAAAATTTGAAATTGATTTACCAAACAACCCTCTTTCATACACTTCCTGCCCTAGCGTTGATACCAAAGAAGGGATATGGGCTGCTAGTGGAATAAATTCTGAAAATGTTGCAATGACAGCAACCGAAACCATTACAAGCAATTCTAGAGTTTTAGGAGCTGATCCACTTTATAAAAAAGGAAAAGAAGGGGTCTTTACAGGGGGTATTGGAGAAGAAGACTTAGTTGTTTTAGTTTTACCTTATATACATTCAGCCAAAGAAGGTGTCGTAAGATTAGGTTCGTTATTAGAAAAATATGGAACGTATGAAGAAAACGGAATTGCTTTTTCTGATAAAGATGAAATTTGGTGGTTAGAAACAATTGGCGGCCATAATTGGATCGCAAGAAGAGTTAAAGATGAAGAATATGTAGTTATGCCTAATCAATTCGGATTAGATGTTTTTGATATTAATGATGCATACGGAAAACAAAAAGAAAATATGTGTTCATCTACATTGAAATCTTTAATCGAAGATAATTTTTTAAATCTAAATCTAGATGATAACTTTAATCCAAGATTAGCTTTTGGAAGTCATGATGATTCTGATCATATCTATAACACTCCAAGAGCCTGGTTTATGGAAAAATATTTTAATCCTCATACATTTATTTGGGAGGGTGATGAAGCAACTTATAAACCTGAATCTGATGATATTCCACGGAGTTTAATTCCGGAAAGAAAAATTACAATCGAAGATATAAAATACATTCTTTCTTCACATTTCCAAGGGACACCTTACGATCCATATTCAAAAGATTTAACCTCTCCATTAAGAGGAAAATATAGACCAATTGGCGTCAGTAGAACATCATTTATGTCTATTTCCCAAATCAGACCTTATATGCCAAAAGAATTTATGGCAATTGAATGGATTTGTTTTGGAAGCAACGTTCATAACGCAATAATTCCTCTTTTTACAAACACCACTTCTATTCCTAATTATTTAAGTAAAACAACACTAAAAGTTGATTCTGATAATTTTTATTGGGCAAGTAGATTAATTGGGGCTCTTTGCGATCCATACTTTAATTTAATCTCAATAGAAGTTGAAAGATATCAAAATAGAGTAAGCAATTTCGGTCATCAAATTATAAATGAATTTGATAAAAAAATTGCTTTGTCAGAAGATAAAAATAAAGCAATAATTGATGCCAACAATGCAATTTCAAAAATGGCTCAAGAAGAAACAAATCGTGCACTTGATAGAGTTCTTTACGCTTCAAGTTGTCATATGAGAAATGGGTTTAGTAGATCAGATAATTAACTCTTTTTATTGATATGCTTTTATTATAAAATAATCAAATGAATTTTATTGATGTAGCTTTAGTATCTTTATCAATGTCCGCTGATAGCATGACTGTTGGCGCTACTGATGGAATTTGTGAACCAAATATGTCGAAAGTTAAATTATTTTTAATTCCGACTACTTTCGGTTTTTTTCAATTTACAATGCCTGTAATTGGCTATTTCATCGGCTACAGTTGGAAAAATCAACTTGAAGCATATATCCCTTGGATTGCTTTTGCTTTATTAACTCTTTTATCTTTAAAAAGCATAATTGAATGGATTAAAGAAAGAAAAGAAACTAAAAATAATCCTGATGGCGTTGGCGAAGTTTGTAAAAGACTTACTCCGTTAGAAATCCTTACTCAAGGAATCGCAACATCAATAGATGCTTTATGCATTGGTTTTGTTTATCTTGATCAATCAATTCCAGATGCGATGTTAATATTTGGAATAATCGGAATATCTACTTTTTGCTTATCACTTTTAACTACATTTTTAGGTAAAAAGATTGGAAATAAATTAATTAAATGGGCCGGACTTGTTGCCGGAATAGTTTTTTTTGCTACCGGATTAAAAATTTTATTAGAAGGAATTTTATAAAATAATAGGGATTAGCAAGGGATTTTAACTTAATACAATTTCAAGGACCATCATAATTACAAAGCCAAGCATAAAACTCCACATTGCAAAATGATTAAAACCACCTTCTTTTGATTCAGGTAAAATTTCATCTAAAGTAACATAAATCATTGCTCCTGCAGCTAAAGATAATAACCAAGGATTGATTATAGTTAATTGTGCTAAAAATATAGCTATACCAGCAAAAATAGGTTCAACAATTCCAGAAGCAGCACCAAAAGCAAAAGCTTTTCCTCTACTCATTCCATCTCCATACATTGGAATAGAAACGGCTGCACCTTCAGGAATATTTTGAATTCCAATTCCGATTGCCAAAGATAGAGCGCTCGTTGCCGCTATTATTGAGGCATCTCCGGATAAAGAAATAGCAAGCCCACATGCCAAACCAACTGCTAAACCTTCAGGAATATTATGAATCGTAACTGCTAAAAAGAACTTTAAATTCTTCGATAGTGAATTGTTTTTTGGTCCTTCCTCAACGTTTTGAATTTTGTGAAAATGAGGAATTATCTTATCTAAGCCAAACAATAATAACCCACCAAGGATAAACCCTACAACTGGTGGCACAAACGACCAACCTAAATAAGTGTTATTTGCTTTACTTTGTTCAATAGATGGTAAAAGCAAACCAAAAAAAGCCGCTGCTACCATTATTCCTCCAGCAAACCCTAAAATAATTGATTTTGCTTTTGGTCCAAAATTTTTTCGAAAAAAGAAGACAAACGAAGATCCAATTGCTGTTGAAAATAGAGTTATCAATAAGCAAATTATTAAAATTAAAACTGAATATTCCATAAAAGCGCCTTTCTAAGTGCGCTTATATTTTACATATTTTTAATAAAAACATTAAACGATATGATAATTTTCGACAAATAAAGCTTATTTTACAAAATAGACCTAATAAATTTAACAAATCCCATTTGACCTTTATCATCATTTTTGAAAACTGCTGTATTTTCCAAAATATTTTTGCACACATCATTTATGTAATTCTTTATATCAGCATCAATTGTATCAGGATTATATTCATTTCTTAAAACATCGATCATAGGTTCAAAACCATTCAAATTAGGATATTTAGCAATAATGTCTATATTATTTAAGCCACTCTTTAAAGATTCTTTAATTTCGTCATTCTGTGTAATTAGTCTTGCTGGTAAAATGAATTGCCCCATAGCTTCAATAATTCCAATATTTTCTTTTTTAATATGATAAAACTCTTTATGAGCATGAAAAATTCCGTCCTCAAATTCAGCATTACATCTATTATTTCTTAAAATTAAATATAGATTATATGTTCCGTCTTTTTCTTTTTTTAGACCAGGCGTAATTGTATTATGTTCAACATCACCAACTTTAGAAATAATGTCGTTATCGATATCGCTATAATCTCTCCGATTTTTTAAAATATTAGCAGCGCATTTAATTAATTCACTTCTATCTTTTCCCTGCAATAAAATTGTTGAATTAAACCAATCCAATAGGGATATACGGCAGTTTTTGAATTTATTTGATGAAAAAGACTCTTTAATTTTTGCATTCATAACAGGCAATAAATGTTCACCGCCTTGAAAATGTTCATGGTTTAAAATAGACCCACCAACAATAGGTAAATCAGCATTGCTTCCAATAAAGAAACTAGGAAATAAATCGATAAAGTCAAAAAATTTTCTAAATGTTCCTTCATCAATAATCATATTTTCATGTATAGAATCAACAACAATGCAATGCATATTAAAATATCCATAAGGACTATATTGTAAAAACCATTTTTCTCCATCGAGATTTAAATTTATAACTCTGATATTGCTTCTAGCTGGATGTTCTAGACGACCAAAATAGCCGACATTTTCACCACAAAGTAAACACTTAGGATATTTTTCAACGTCCGTTTTAGATTTAACTAACAATTTAGAAATATCTTTTGTGTTTTTTTCAGGTTTTGACAAATTAACTGTGATCTCTAAATATTTATCACCAAAATCCGCTTTCCAAAATAAATTTTTGTCAATTCTTGTTTTAGCAACATAATTATTTTTTATACTCAAATCATATAAATAAGATAATGCTTTAAAGTCATCCTTTTTCACTAAAGAATAAAATTTACAATTAACTTCACTTGGCATTGGAGTTAAAATACCCATAATTTTAGTTTCGATTAATTCGGTCTCTTTATCAGATAATTTTAATTCGTTTATAAAATATGAATGAAGTTCATCAATTAATTTATCTGGAACATTAAGCTCTATAATTTCAGTTTCGTTTATTTCGATTTTTTTTGACGGGAACGAATCTAACTGAAGTTCATGTAAGATGGAATTTCTAATATAAATTTCGTCATCTTCATGTAGGTCAAGATGATATTTAGCATAAAAAATTAATTTTGCAATAGTTTCATATATCATGCTCTAATTTTATCATGATTTTGAAGCATATTTAATAAGCGTTTAATGTAATTTTGTTTAATTTTAATGTTTTTTTCTTTTTTTAATTAATATTTAATATAAACATCTTATAAATTTCTATATTTTCTTTAAAATCAACGAATAAATTGACATTACTCATTTAAATATTTACAATTTTTAGAAACGAAAGGAAAAAACATGATTAAAGCTATATTTTCTGATATAGATCAAACTCTATATTCACACATCACGAAGTCGGTACCACTTTCGGCAATTAATGCTATTAAAGATATTCAAAAACAAGGAATTCTATTTTTCTTATGTTCAGGGAGAAATGCCTATTTAATAAGAAAATCAGGAGTTTATGACTATGTAAAACCTGACGGAATTGTCACGATGAACGGAGCTCAAGCAATTGTTAAAAATGAATCAATTTATCTTCATCCAATTCCAAACGACGTTGTAGACGCCTTAATAAAATTTGCAAAAAGATTACGTTTTGGATTGACACTTATCGAAGAAAAAGAAGGCCACATCAACATGATTGATGAACGTGTCATTTCTGCTCACGAAAAATACGGAACTCGTTTTCCTCAACCAAGAACATTCCCTGATCATTATGATAGGATTGTTTATCAAGCAATTGCTTATTGTGATGCTTTTGACGAATCTTTATTTTTACCACACCTCCGCGATTGTAAAACCGCAAGATGGGATGAATATGCTGTTTATATTATGCCAAAAGATTGTGATAAATCAAAAGGTGCTGAAGCTGTTATGAAACATCTCGGATTATCGATTAAAGACGCCTTATGTATTGGTGATGACTTAAACGATATCGAAATGATTCAAAATGCCGGAATTGGAATCGCAATGGGTAATTCAACTGACGACTTAAAAGCCAAAGCTGATTTTGTGACCGACACAATCGATAATGATGGTTTTGCAAAAGCCATGCTTAAATACAATTTAATAAAAGAAATTAAGAAATAATCTTTAATTACAATACTTTAATATTCTTTAAAAATTCAGAAATTTTTTCTTTATATAAATCTCTATTATTAGAGATACAAGCAGCATGATTAGCATCTGGAAAAATTTCAATATCCCTTGCAAAGGTGCCTTCTTTATATAATTCATAGCAATTATTTACTCTTACAAAATTATCTTTTTTACCATGTATAAATAGAATTGGAACCGAATTATTTTTAAGCGAATCAATTGGCCTCACTTTCTCAAAAGACAAATGGTAAAAAAGCTTTAAATCAAAATCAACCAGTGGTAAAAACAACCAATTTGCCAAATGAAAACGTTTTAAAATATCATCAACAACATTTTTTAAAGTTGCATATCCACAATCTTCAATAACAAATTTAAGTTTTTAATTATATTTTAAAACCATTATTGAAGTAGATGCTCCCATTGAAACTCCTTGTAAACCAAGAATTATATCTTTTCCAAATTTGTCGTATACTTGATTAATTACTTCATTTAAATCTTTACTTTCTTGATACCCCATTAAAACTGGAGAATTTTGAAGGTTTAATCCATGGTTTCTTAAATCGTAAATTATGGTCGATATTCCAAGTTCTTTAAAAAGAACAGAATATTTACGCGCACCTTCTCTACTCGATCCATGGC
This sequence comes from Caryophanales bacterium UBA4855, assembly GCA_002399785.1. Taxonomy (GTDB): domain Bacteria; phylum Bacillota_I; class Bacilli_A; order RFN20; family CAG-826; genus Onthovivens. The sequence continues at coordinate 5,410 of DHEH01000003.1, read as the reverse complement.
CATGAGTTAAAATACAAAAAACATTTGAACCAGGAACAATATTATAATCGCCATTTAATTCATAACCATCACTCATTTTAAAAACAATTTTATTTCTTTCTAGAGTTTCAAATCCCTTATCATAACCCATTTTTTTGTTATATAAATCTTGTTCTTCTTTGGTGTATCTATGTGGGTAAACAATCTTGCGTGTGACAAAAATAGATATAAAGAAAATCACTACAAAAGAAACAAATAATAAACAGCCAATTACAATTAGCAAAATTTGATAAAGTTCCATGTTTAATATTATATTAAATGATTCCAAAAAAGTTAATTAAACAATATCTAATTTATAGAAATTATGTTCACTTATTTATTATGAATTGCATCAATTGGTTTTTTCTTAGAGGCATTTAAGACTGGAAGAGTAGTTGATATTAAGGCAGTTACAATTCCTACTGCAAGAATTAATAAAACTTGTCTTATTCCAGGATTAAGAATTGTAATCAAAAGGTTAAACGAACTTCTAAAAAAATTATTTAAAGCGAAACAAGTAGCAATTGAAACTATCGACGATATCAATACATCGAACCCAACTATTATTGCCGATTCATTAAAGAATATCGCAAAAACATCGGCACCTCTAGCTCCTACAGCTCTTAAGATTCCTATTTCTCTCTTCTTATAAGAAATAGAAGTAGAAATGAAATTAAATAACATTAAACAAGTAAATAAACCTAAAGCTAAACCTAAATATAAGAAAACATTCTTTAAGACACTAAACATACTATTAACCATATTTAATGTAGAGAAAACAACTGAATCCATCATATAAAAATTTCCTGAAGTTAACGAATCATCTTGATAAAATTTTGATTGGTCATCAACATTTTTATAATGAAAATCAATGATTTTCATTAATTTGCTTTTATCACTTGGAGTAGGAACAATAATACTTTCGTATTTACCAACATCATCAAAAGAATCATATTTAACACTAAGCATTGAAGAAAGAGTATCATCTTTTGAAACTATCATTTGGTTATTATTATCTTTTTTACTAAAAAATACAGCACCCACCTTTCTTGTGTATGTTTTAATAACTTGTCCGTTATTTGTGTATGTTTCAGCATTGATTGTAAATTCAATTTCAGGTAAATTAATCAAATCGTTTTGTTCGTATTCAACTAATTTCATTACGAAAGGATTTTTGTAATTGATCAATTCATTAACAACAAATTCATCATCATAAGGGGCAGGAATATTTTGATTTGTTTCGCTAAATTTAAATAAATAGTCGCGATATCCATGCATAAAATCATAATCATTTAAAAAATTGCCATTAGAATCAGCGGAATATACATCGTCATTAAGGATTAAATTAACTACCGAAGGTTTAAAACCAGAATTTAAAATACCGTCTTTATGTGAATTAATATACAAAGCCAATGACAAATCATTATCTTCACATAAATTGAGCATCGTATAATTTTGAGGAGTCGAATTTTTAATATATGTATTCAAAACAGTATTATCTTCGCTATTTAAATTAACACTTTTAAGCAAAGGTTCATAAACATCAATATATTTTGCATTAATATCAGATAAAATGCCACTTGCAGAAACACCTATATACTCGTCAGCATTTAATGATGTCTTTCCGTTTAAATATTTTAAATTGGCAATATTGTATGAATCTAAGTAGATATAATAAGGATTATAATCACAATAAATATCACCAATTGTAAATTTTAAGCTACCAATAATTTGACCCAAATTTGTATTAATTTTATCATTAAATAAATATTTGCAATAATCTTCACTTAAAAAGAAAGTATTATAGTAAGAAGTTTGAAGCAAATTTGAGAATTCATTATATAAATTATAATATTCCAAATTGCTATTTCCGTTTTCTTCTAACAAGATTTTATATCTTGTTTTCCAATTATCGTTGTTCATGAAACCGGTATCAATTACACCAGTTACTATAAAATCGCCATAAGCAGAAAATCCTTTATCTATTTTAAGTTTTTTCCCAACAATATCTTTTGCAGTAACTTTTCCTGCTTCAATTTTTGTTTCGTTAGATCCGTCACTATATAAGTAACCAGCATTATTTACTACAGCCAATTGGTATTCCGTTAAAGCAACTTCATTATTAGAATCAGGTAGCTCTCCGCTCAACATAGTAAATCCAGAATCCTTAAACATTTCATCATTCATATATGAAACCAACGAGGTATTAGATTGATTTTGAGGAGAATAAAATGGAATTTTGTCGCTATCCTCAATTAAATTTGACCTTAAGATGTCTCCAAACATTTGACTTTTATTTGTTGGTTGAGCCGAAATATCAAATTTTTCATTCAATTGTTTTACTTCATTATCACTAAAATAATTGCCAAGTTGATTATAATTACCATTCTTTGATGAATAACTCTTTCTAATTGCAAAACTTTGAATGCCACTATCAAGTAAAGATTCAATGGTTGCATCGTTGCGGTTATATGCACTTAGACAATCAACAACACCAAACATTGAAAAAGATAAAATGCCAAGCAAAACTGTCAAAAATAATCTAAATGGTTTAACTTTAAGAGCCGAAGCACCAATTTTTAAAGAATTTTTAAAGCCTAATTTAGATTTGATTAGTTTGAATTTATCTTGTTTATTAATAATTGCTGATTCATCAGTTTTTGCAAACGCTTCTCTATTTCCAGAATCATCAATATTGGAAATTTGTCTAACTTGAGGAGCGATTATATCATCCATAACGATATATTTTTCTTGATCATTTGCTTTAATTTTATCAATAATTAATTTAATATCTTCATCTGTAACTTTATAACCTTTTTTTATTTGGATTACATTATTATCAACAATATTGAAGCCGTCACGTTTAAATTCAGATAAAACTTGATGCTTTTCAATATCGGAAATAACTTGTCCGTCTTTTAATTCGATTACTCTATCGCCAAATTGTTCAGCAAAATCTCGATCATGAGAAACAACTACAACGAGATGATCTTTTGATAATTTTTTAAGTGTATCAAAGACTGCTTTTCCCGTATTAGAATCAAGTGCTCCGGTAGGTTCATCAGCAAAAATAATTTCAGGATGTTTGACAAGTGCACGAGCTATTGCCACTCTTTGTTTTTGGCCACCGCTCAATTCATTTGGCTTTCTTTTATTTAAGCTCACTAAATCCACTTCTTTTAAAATAGAATTAATTTCTTCATCACTTACTTTTTTATGTTGTAACTCTAAAGCCAGCGAAATGTTCTTTTCAATAGTAAATTCTTCAAGAATATTGTATTCCTGGAATATAAAACCAAGATAAGTATTTCGATAAGAATCAAAATCACTTGGTTTAAAATTAACGCTTGATTTACCTTTTATAATAATTTCACCAGAATCAGGTAAATCCAAACCACCCATAACATTCAATAAAGTGGATTTACCTGAACCTGATTTTCCTAATATGAAAATCAGTCCTTTGTCAGGAAATTTTAGTGAAACATTATCTAAAGCCTTAACTGATACGGCTTTTTTTCCTTTAAGAATGTAAGTTTTACATAAATTCTTAACTTCTATCATAATAGACCCCTTTAAATTATTTACTTATATATAATAACAATTAACATTCTTGTTTTATATGTTCAAAACTGTCATTTTAATATTTTTTAATTTTCATTAATTAAATTCATTTTAGTAATAAAATTAATAAAATCATCTACACATAATGGTTTTGAATATAAATACCCTTGAATATAGTGAATTCCACACGATTTTAAAAATATTTCTTGTTGAATTATTTCGACACCTTCGGCAATAATTTCTAAATTGGTTTCTTTAGTTAAAGCGGCTACTGAATGAATTATAGCTCTTCTTTTTTGAAAGTTTTGCTTGCAAAAAATCGAAGATCAAGTTTAATTAAATCAAAGTCTAAATCACGAAGAATAGACAACGAAGAATAAACACTTCCAAAATCGTCCATTTCGATATAAAATCCACTCTTTTTTAGTTTACGAATATTTTTAATTGATTGCGTATATTTATCCATAAATAAAGATTCAGTAATCTCAATTCTTAATAATGAATGATCAAGACCAAATTTATCAACTTGAGCAATCAATTTTTTAACAAAATCAGGACTATTAAATTCGATTCGTGAAACATTTACCGAGATAGGGAAAGGTAAACATTTTTCTTTATTCTTTACAATAAACTCACACACTTTTTCTCTAACATAATAATCTAGTTCACCAATAAATCCATTTTTTTCCAAAATTGGTATAAAATCACTAGGTCCAACAAGTCCTTGAGTTAATGATTTCCACCTTACAAGAGCTTCGCATGTTACGACTTTATGAGTGTTAGAATCAATTATTGGTTGAAAATATGTTTCAAATTCACCATTTTTATTTCCTTTCTTAATAAGGGAACAATAGATTGTCTAATAAGAATTGATTTACTCAATGTTTTATTATAAAAAGCAAAAGAAACGCCACGAACATCTTTTAAACTTTTGTTAGCAAGTTTTGCTTCGTCTTGAGCGATTCTTATATCAATAATTTTATAATCTAAAAGGGCAATTCCAATCGAAATTGAATAAGTAAAATTTGGATTAAATTCCGTTAAATATTTTTCAAAATCTTCAAAAAACTTTTTATCAAATTCTTTTTTAGGCATTAAAATTACAAATATATCAGCTGAAACATGTCCAACTGAAATTTCATTTGAACTTAATTGAGATAAATATCTTCCCATTTTTCTCAATAATTTATCACCAGCATCATTACCGAAGAGTTGGTTATAATTTATAAACCCATCAAGATCAAGATATAAAAAATAGAATTTTTCTCTTTAGTTTTTTTCAAGAATTAATCGCGATTCGACGATCATTTGCTCATTAGAATATAATTTTGTTACCGAATCGTGTTGCGATAAAACAACATCAGTAACATCTTCTCTTGTAAAAATAATTTTAAAATCGTCTCCGTTTAAACGAGAATAACGCCATTTTTTAAACCTGATTTTTCCTCCGGGCAGCAAAATCGAAAAAGTTACTGCATATGTGTCTCCGTTTTTTGTTTCTTTTTCAATTCTTTTTAAAGACATTTTGCTTGCGGCATCATTTACATCGTTTTTTGCCACGGAATTTTTTAAAAAATAATCTAATTGTTCATCGTAAGTATATTCTTTCCCGAAAAGAAGATAAGGAATTATTTTTCTTTCTTTATGAGTGAAAATATGACATATACCTGTTTTTAAATCTATCAAATTTGTAAATTCGAAAAAAGCACTAGCAATATCCTTATATAATTTAGTTTTTTTCTTGTTATATTCAAATTTCATATTATATTTTAATTTTATACATAAATTTAGATTTGACAAATGTTTTTATGTTAAATAACAAAGCTAATGC
>DHEH01000011.1 GCA_002399785.1 Caryophanales bacterium UBA4855 | reverse complement strand
TGATCATTTGGCATTAAAGTATAATCTTTTGTTGGCAAAAATGTTTTATTAGCGCGTTTTACTAATATAATATTAATACCAAATCGAGATGGAGCAGCTAAGTCAATTAAAGAAATTGGTTTAGCATCTTCCGGAACGTTCAATTCGTAAACATTGAATCCATCAGCAACTTCATAATAATCCATAACATTGTCAGCGCTCATTCTCATAGCTAATGATTCAGATGCCAAATCAAATGGAGAAATTACTGCGTCAACTCCAAGCCTTTTAAGTAAATCCTCATAAATTACATCGTCAATACGGCATGTAATTGTTTTAACTCCAATTTTTTTTAAAGCGACAGCAGTTAAAATTGTAGTCGCTAAATTTGCTTGAGTATCTTGCCCAAACGCAATAATTGCATTATCAACATCACCAATTCCAGCGTCTTTCAATGCTTCAGTATCTGTTGAATCACAGCAAATTGCATTTTCAATAAGATAACCCACTTTTGCTACGTTATTTTTATCGCGATCTATTGCGATAACATCAACATCTTTATCGGCAAAAGCATTGACCAATCCAATACCAAATCTTCCTAAACCAATTACTGCAATCATTTTTTTCATACAAAATCCTCCTTATCCAATAGAAATATCAGTTTCTAAATAAGCTATATCGTCGCCTTTATGTTTAAAGAAAGGCGAAAACATCGTAAGAATAGTTACTGGCCCAAGACGGCCAAAGAACATTAATAAGCATAAAACAATTTTTGATCCAATTGAAATTTGAGTTGTGATACCCATTGATAAACCGACAGTTCCAAAAGCCGAAAAACACTCATAAAATACTTGAACAAAAGTAAATTTACCGCCTTCAATAAGACAAATTAAGAAAATTGCTAAGCTAATTCCAAATATTGCTAAAACAAATAAAATTAAGGCTTTTCTAATAGATTCTCGAGTCAATTCACGTTTATAAATTACAGGATTTTTACCAGTAAATAAAGCAAAAATTGCCATAATAATAACAAAGAAAGTTGTAATTTTAATACCGCCTGCCGTAGATAAAGTAGAACCTCCAATAAACATCATAGCGGCAGAGAAAATAGCTGTTGATCCAGTAATGACTGATCCTACATCAAATGAATAAAAACCGGCAGTTCTTAAATTGATTGAATAGAAAAAAGCTTGTAACCAAGTTATCGAATCCCATTGTAAAAATTTTACTATTAAAAAAGAAGATACTATCAAAACAGCATTCATTATTAAAACTACTTTAGTTTGTATCGTAAGTCTTTTATATTTTCGAATTCCGAAAATATTTTCATAAACCAAAAAACCTAAACCACCAGCAACAATTAAAAAACAAGTATTTAAATTTAATAAAATATTATCACTATAAGCAACTAATGAAGTTGAACCTAAAATATCAAATCCAGCATTATTAAATGATGAAACTGAATGAAAAATTGAAATTCCTAAAGCTTTAAAAAAAGGATAATCTTGGCAAAAAACGATTAAATTAATAAATGTGCCAAAAACTTCAAATACAAAGGTAATTATTATAATATGTTTTAGCAAAACCTTTAATTCACCATAACCAGATTGATTCAATTGCTCTTTAACAACATTAGCTGTCGATCTATTTAATCTTTTCCCAGCAGTGACAATTATAAAAGCAACGATTGTAACAAGACTTAATCCACCAATTTGAATAAGCACTCCCATAACAATTTTTCCAAAAACCGATAACGAGTCTCCAATTGAAGCAATCGGAGAAAGACCTGTAACACAAACGGCAGAAGTAGATAAAAATAGCGAATCTATATAGCTTAATGATTTTGACATATCACTTGAAGAAATTGGCAAAACTAGTAAAATTGAGCCAATAAAAATGACCAAAATAAAAGATAGGATAATATACATCAAAGGATGAATAATGTGAAACTTTTTGCGTTTTAAAATGTTTTTTTTCGATTTCATAAATGACTTACTAAAATAAAATAAGTATATTCTATTTTATCATAAGAATATGTTTGTTTATAGAAAATACTAAATACTGCGAATTGTCATTATATATTGTTGATAAATTAATTGTTTCGCAACTTATTGTTGTTAATATACACATTAATTTCATCAAGTGTCAGTGGTTTTAAATTGAAACGTTCCATAAAAGAAATAACAAATTCACATTTATAACTTGTCAGTTTACCTGGATTATGAGCATCAACACCAACTACACATTTACACCCTATTTCATTTGCAATTTCCCAAAAATAATGATTTGGGTAAGGATTAGTTCCGTATATTTGTGCTTTCAAATTTGAATATCCAAGTCCACCTAAATTAATCTCCAAAGGTATGTCATATTTGACGGAAGCATTACAAATTTCCCTGCAAATCCCTATTATTTCATCTGAAATGACTGTGACATTGTGCATAAAAATATCTGGATGAGCCACATACAAAAATAGACCGCTTTTCATGCCTTCGATAAGATCATTTTTATATTTCAATATTTTTTCCATATCGTCTGTTTTTTCACGCCAATAATACAAAGGAAGGCCATTTTCATCATATTGGAGATGTTGACCAAGTATAAGATAATCTAAACCTTTTTCCCTATATAATGTCTTATAATATTCAACAAATTGTGGCAAATATTCAGCTTCAAAACCTAGTTTTATATCAATTACACCTTTATATTTCTCTTTTAAACAATTGATAGATGAAATATATTCATCAATTTCGCTGAATGAGGCGCGCATTTTTTCATGTACAATCCCAGGAAGCATTATGTGATCACTAAAACCTAAGAGGTGATAAGAACCTTTTATCGCTTCTAAAACATATTCTTCATCTGTTCCAATAGCATGCCCACATCTAGTGGTGTGTGTATGTAGATTAAATGTAAGTAAAATCATCCTATAATAATAACACAAAGTATTCCTAAATACACTTCTGTGTTTAAATAAAAATAGCTAAATTACATTGTTTTTAAATGGCTTTTTGTATCGGAATTTTCGTCAAGAATTTCATTTGCTTTTCCAATTTCACCACTTTTTGTAAAAGCAATTTTGGCAAGAATGACAGCGATTATTTCGTTAATTATCGCAGCAGCAACAATAGTTCCTTGAATTATTTGAGCACTTTTAGGATCGGCTGATTGAATAGTAAAAACAGCAATTCCTGTAAAGACTAAAGAGACGCCCGAATGTGGTAACAATGTTAAACCCAAGTATTTTTGAACAGACTTATCACATTTTGTTATGTGAGAACCCAAGAAAGCACCACCCATTTTTCCAATTGCTCGAGAAATTATATAAATTGCTGTAAATAATCCGGCACCCGCAATATCCTTATAATTTAAAGGCATTCCTAAATTCACTATGACAAGTAATAAACTAAGAGATAATATTGGAGCAAAACATTTATTAATTTCTTCATATTTTTCTTCATTAATAATATTGGTAAGAGTGGCTGAAAAAGCCATACCAATCAATAAGTAATTCAAGGCAAAAGAATGAAAAATGTAATAGTCGCAAACAACACCAACTGTAACACAACACAACATAAATAAAATCATTATCCCTAGCGAAACCCACTTATTTTTTATAAATTTTGCGATTAAGCCATAAATTAAACCAAACATAATACCTATGATAAATGGTAAAACAACCACAATGATTATCATCCACCATTCCATCGATCCAGTCCCTAAATATCCTCCGACAATTGAAATTACTGTAAAGAAAACAATAACACCGACTATATCATCTAAAGCTGCCATAGGAATCAAAGTTCTTGTTACCGGTCCGTCAGTTTTATATTGATTTACAATTGATAAAGCAGGGGCTGGAGCTGTAGCTAGAGCAATCCCTCCAAAAATAAAGGCTAAATAAATAGGAACATCAGCGATAATAAAGGTAACTACAAAAAATAAACTAACAACTAAAAAAGTTTCTAAAGATTGAAACAACGTAGTGATTATAATTTGACTACCAGATTTTTTTAATTTTTTAAAATTAATTTCGCTACCAATCATCTAAGTGAACCATCGTACATCACTTTCCATTTTCTACCATCAGGTGTAGTTATAACTTTCGTGTCGTAATAATCACAAGCATCGCTAACTGTTCCGTTTAAGTATTCAGCGACTAGTTTTGCAGCCTTATTTCTAGTGATACCTGTAAACTCAATTTCAATACCAAATTTCTCTTTAAACATCTTACTTGCTCTCCTTTATAAGCCCTTCATATAACTCTTCCATTCTTTCCATTGATGAGAGGTAAGCGTCCTCTTGAAGCATGTGATTCATATCGTCTTCACTAGTTTCACAAGGATTCTCATCGTAGGCTTTCTTGTTCTTAAGGTAGTTAAGAGCTTCCTTTAAGATTTCCTTTTTAATCTCTTGTTTTGTCATCGTGTTTTCTCCTTCTTGAAGGTGTATTTCTTTACCCTTCGCACATATATACATCACTCTAAAAACACACGATATCAACTACATTTTTGAGGTATTTTTAAGTATTTTAAAGAATGGTGAAATTACCATGAAACAAACTAAAAACACTGCAAAACTTAGACTTTTTACAAAGAAACGATTTAATTCAGTTTTTGAGATTTTCAGATTTTCAAAATATGCGGCTCGTATTTTTCGTGAGTCCCCCTTGCTCGGTACCCCAAGGATAATTTAAAGGCTACCTGGGGGAGGGAACGTTCAAGATTATTTCAAAGTGAACTAGTCAACAAAAAGTAGACACAATTTGTCAATATCAAGGACACAATTTCTTGATA
>DHEH01000015.1:8825-127868 GCA_002399785.1 Caryophanales bacterium UBA4855 | reverse complement strand
TGCAGTAGTCAACGATAAGTAGACACAACAGTCGGCAATCGTAGGCACGTCAAATCCGTTATGGAGGCGACGTGGCTCTTTTCGTACTCAAGCCTGTATTGCTTCGGGGTCAGATAGCCGAGGCAGCACATCGGCCTTTCCTCGTTTAAATAGGTTATGTAGCCCTTCACCGAAGCCGGGACGTCGCCGCTCGCGCCCACGGAGAAATCGATGAACATCTCCGTCTTGGCCCAGCCGTTTATGGCCTCCATCGCCCCGTTGTCGGAGTCCCGGGACGGGACATGCTCCTTGTAATACCATATGGCTGAAGGATGTCGTTGTATGCCTTCGAGGAGTACACCGAGCCCTGATCCGTGTGGAATATGGTCTCAAGGCCCATGTACTTCTCTTTTTTGTTCGCGAGGAACTCCGCCAATCCCTCGAAATAGGTGGATACGTCTCCCTTCCTCGACGACAGCGACCATCCGACGATCTCGTCGTTCCAGAGGTCCGTGTAGAGGGTGAGCTCCCAGTATCGGCCGGCCGCCCAGAAGGCGGTCATGTCGCTCACGACGACCTGATAAGTGCCGTCCACGAAGCCGGTCCTGATGCCGTCCATGCTGGCTTGGTTCTCCTTGTTCCTGCAACCGCATGATGTCGTCGATCCGGTCGTCAGCGAGGCCGTAGAGGCAACGCAGGCGTTTCCGCAATCGCATACGCAGTTCCACAGGGTCTTGTGGTTAATCCTCCCCTTGAAGGAAACCACGGTCAGCCTGCCGAAGCGCTGTCCGTTCAGGTCCCTGATCCTGTGATTGACACAACCGCAGGAGATGACATGACCGCTGTGGAGCTTGTTGGAGCTCACGTCCTTGAAGTTACCGCAGTCGCATACGCACTTGAAAATGATGGAGCCGTGATATCTCCTGCCGGTGTCCTCCACCACTGTCAAATGACCGTATCTCCTGCCTATTTCCCTATTCATTTCCAAATTCAGCCTTTACTAGATTATACACCAAAAAAGGCGCCAACCAACTTATGAAATACCATGCTTGATTAACACCTTGTTTCCGCTTTCGTTCCAAAACGCTCTTATGCGTTGGATAGCGTATCGCTTGGACCCTTGGGCGTTCCTATCGACCGCTAACAACGGAAGTCACTACAATTATGGCAGTTTAAAAATCATTTCTTTGATTTAACGAATTCATATGAATTACTAATTAGTCTTATTGCTTCATCAAATTGCTTTTCGTTGCGAATGCTAAATCGGAACATCATGGGCCAATTATATGAATCATCAGGCAATCTTCTGCCTAGGTTAGAAAGAATACCCGTATCTTTCATATTGATTGTCAAATACTCACGCCTAATATGAAGTTCAGCAAAGTTTCTCCCACAATTAAAAGCAGAGTAATTGTTTGTAAAATATTGATTGTATAAAGGGTCAGCGTTAAATTTATTTTCAATTCTTTGCTTTAGTTTTTTATACAATTCCAGCATTTCTCTAAATTCACTTCTTTTATCAAGAAATTCTTTCTCAGAATAATGTTGTGATTTTGCTTTTTCTTCATCGGAAACAATACTGGATTCATCAAATATAACTACGTCTGGTTTAGAGCAATATCGTCTTAAATATCTGTTAAAGGTATCCACAAAATAATTAACACATTTCGCCATCTGAGTTTGATCCGAAACAATGGCCCATTCATTTTCGTTAAATCTTTCGATTTTCAACACTCCTTCGTTGAGCGCGTAAGAAAAACGGTAGCTTGAATCTCCGTCAAAAATCCCACATGAAATATGGTCGCCTTTTCTCTTAAACACAAACGTATCAAGAACATATGATAATGCTCTGCCATTTAATCTAACCCAATATCTAGAGATGTCAAAATATGTTCTTAACGCATTAAACTACTCCCTATCTTCTTTGTCCTCTTTCTTTATTTCTGGCTGTTCATCATCAAAGCTAAGCAAATGTAGCTCATTAATACCTAGAGTAGATAATTCCGACTGTTTCAAAATGGACAAACCAAGAGAAGCAATTAGGCTTAAAAATTCGTTTTCCGTAATTTTGGATCCCAGAAAAATCCATCTGTTATACATAAACTTAAAAAGTTCTGTCTCTCTATTATAGATGTCCTGAAGCGTCCAATCGTTATGTTCAAGAGCAACTTTTTGTGCTGACCTTGAACCATAGATATATGCAAATCTATTAGAACTTACTTCCTTTAGCTTCTTAACAAGATAACTGTAATTTTGTACACTGCTATTCTCTCCTTTTGAAAGCAAAAGAAGGTTACCGAGAGAATTAGTTACCATTCTTATTTTGTCTTCATCGTTAGTTAAAGGGCTAAGAACAATTTGCCAATATCGGCGAGAGGGTGTTTGAGGAAGAATATGCTCAATAGAATCATTATTAATTAACTTCCAATCGATTACTTTTTCATTTGGAGAAATCTGCAGCCAATCGTTATATTCATACAGAAAATAATTGATTCCATCCCACGAATACATAAAGTTTGACTTATCTTTTATATACAAAGAAAACTTTTCTAATGCAATTTTAAGATTATCATCTGACATGGATATTTCACCGGATTGGATAGATGATAAAATTTGGTGATAAAATTTGTCTTTTTCATCATCTTTAGCTTTCAAAAGATCTCTTGCATATTTGATGATTGAACTAAAATCATTTTTGCTTTGCCCTATTAATTTATTTAAGAATAAAGAACGCTCTAAAATACGATATGCCTTTACCTTCTGGTCAGAAGTTAAATAATTATCACCAGCCAAAACCATAATTGTAGATTTGACATATTTAAAAGATCCTATTCGGTTTAATCTATTAAGCCACTTAACTTCCTCCGAACTAGAAATGTAATTTTTTCTTTCGAGTGGATTGTTAATTATCCCCCATATCTTACTGTATTTTTGAAGGCTTGAAACGTAATCAAAAATATAAGAAAAAGCATCATGGTATTGTTTTTTGTTGATTAAATCATAAAATTTACCCTCATCAACAGAAAACTTCTCATCAAGGATATCTCTTATATATGAATCACCTTTACTCTTATCCAGCGATCCATAAACAATCCAATGAGCTTGCAAATACTCGTCATCATAGAGTTGCCTATCTTGATAGCAAAGATTTTTGTAAATGTTTTTCCAAGCGTTATTAATTGAATTTTTTAGTCGATTTTCATAATTAACATTTCCAACATTTGTTTTACCAACGAATGTAGATAGGTACATAAGTCGATTTTTAAGAAGTTCCAAATTCGATAGTTTCTTCCCTCTATTATTCATTGTTTCAAACGTTACCCTGACATCAAAATTCTCAACAACAAAATAGATATTAAAAACAAGTCTATTAAGCACAACATTAATGATCTCTTGGGTTTCGGCTGAATTAAATTTAATGAGATTCGATTTCATATATTCTTTAGCATAATGGATATTTTTCAAATACATGTCAGCAAACGAGGCGCTATTCTCATCTAAATAGATATTGTTAGTAAAAAAGGATTTAGCTTCATCATCTCTATCAACCGAGTAATCAAAACGATAAACCCCATCAAAAGAAAGCAAATCATTGTCGAGTGTTTCATTATTTTCAACTTCTATATATTCAATTAAGGACTTAAGAATAATGATAATCGAGGTAAGGCGTTGCTGCCCATCAACAACATAAAAAGAATTGGTACCCATCAAAGACTCTTTTTCTTTCGATTTCTCATCCATTTCCTCGAGAGAGAGCATGCCTGTGTAGTGTTTTTTGTTCGAATCAGAATTATTATAAACTCTCAATATATCCTTCCAGAGGTCCGCAAATTGTTCATTGCATGACCAAGAATATCCTCGCTGATAATCCGGGATTCTAAAAGCGTTTTGTCCAATTTTTGTGCATGAAAGAAGTTCTTTAACAGAGACTAGTTCTGTAGTTTTGTTTTTCTTTTCCAAACAGTTTATTTTTTATTCCTCATCTTCCATGTCAAGTCACTATTCAACAACACTTTTTATTGTTTGATACGAAATGTCACCATATTTTATATACTGGATTTTGCCCCAATTAATCTTTGATACAAGACCATTAGAATCTATATCAAAGTTATTGATCTTTTTTACAGCTATTTCTTCCTCAGAAATAGACCAAACAAACACAACGTTCTTTGTTCCAAGTCCATTAGCGAAAACGTATTGAACCATCCAACGTTTGTTATCACCTTTTCTATATCTGCTAGCCCTCAAATAATCATTGTTATCGTGAGCTCTAACAGAGCATTTTGAAGTATTTTGATACTCAGCAAGACAGAAAATATCACGATTTAAATGTCTGGAGGTGGCGGTATGTTGTTAAAGGATTTATTTGTATTTTTGCCTAAATCAAAAAGAAGCGCATCGTATGGCAAACTAGAGGGGAAATATTCATTTTTTACATCATCAAACACCATTGATAAATACGTGGATGAACCAGATTACAATGGCTCATATCTCATAATTGGAGATGGCGGCACAGGAAACTGCAAGTATTACGATGGCGAGTTCTCTGCTTCTGACCACAATTACATAATGTTTCCAAAGAAAGGGACCAATCCACACTGTGTCCAATATTTCTTAGCAAAATATAATTTCCAAGTACTAAACGAAGGGTTCAAAGGCATAGGAATCAAAAATGTAAGCAAAGCATACATTGAAAACATCGACTACAGGCATAATCAAAAGTTTTCTGAGGACTATATTTGTCAAACTTTAGGGAAAATAGAGGAATTGATTAATAAAGAACTGTCTGTTCTCACTTTGCTTGATGAACTTACTAAATCACGATTTAACGAACTAAGAGATAGAGAAAGAAAAACGAATACATTTCGCACTTTTGCTTCCATTTATTCAGCTAAAAAATGTGGAAATGCCAAGTATCCTATTTTATCAATTACCAAAGACAATGGAATTGTGTTTCAAGATGAAAAATTTAAAAAGCGTATTGCTTCAATTGATACCAAAAATTATAAAATTGTTCCAAAAGGAATTTTTGTTCAAGGCATTCATATTGATGAGAAAAATTTTGATATTCAGTGTATTGCTGACAACGGAATTGTAAGCCCTGCCTATAAACTATGGAGAATTAATGAGAATATATGTGTTCCCCTAGTTGTTGCTTATGCCATGAGAACCGACTTTGTTGCTTCTTATATTAAAGATAAATCATCAGGGTCTGTTGATCGTAGAGAAAATTTAAGCAACGAAGAAATGAAATGTATTCCACTAAATTTGCCATCAATTTTAGCCCAAAAAGAGTTTTTTAAGTTCAAAGAGCAAGACGATAAATTGAAATTTATCTAATAGATATCTAAATTTAGAAAGCATAGCTAGAACAGCGATGTTGAAATAAGCTCATCAATAGTTATGCGGAATAATGTGCAAAACTTGAGCAAATTCACGAGCGTCGGCATCCTTTGCCCGTTCTCATATTTGTTTATCGTGCTTCGGTCCACCCCTATTATCTGGGCTAGCCTTGTAGACGAAAGCCTGTGGTCAAGCCTTATCCTTTTCATCACTTGACCCAATACTTTAATATCAATTTCCTTCATTAGCCTGTTTTTGCTTTTGAAGAAAACCGACACCCATTTCTCATAGCAACTCAAGATGGCTTTGTCGTATGAATTGGGCGGGTCCTCGTTCGGATTATGGTACCTGAGGTATTTGAGGGCGTCTTTCTCTTCCTTGTTTATAATTCCGGAGAAGCGCTCATACAGTTCGCTGACGTAAATCGCCTGTGCGTACTCCTCGTATCCGTCGGGGTCGTACCTTCCGAAAGGGCGTACGATTCAATGGTGCTCCTGAACCAGAAATACTGCTCCCTTATGAAGCATCTAAACCCTTGGAAGTTCCTTATCAGATAATAGCTCAGTTCCGTTCTCATAATCGCTCATCACGCTATTGGATATATGGCATTTATCCAACGCTTTAGCAAGTTTTATATACGTGATTCGCGGATAACTGATGGATTCTTTTCTTGTGTGAGCTTCATTCGCCATTCTTTGGCAATGATTGATGACGGACTTGCTGAATAGACCTAGGTTGTCTTCCGGAACGAGCTTTTGCGAATCGAGAAGCTCAAGCAAAGTAAGCTTCTCTGGCGTGTAAAAGAAATCGCAGGCCGATTTGCTTTGAATGAGCATGACATTCCCAATTGTTTTATTGCCCAAACCAAAGGCAACATACAGTTTGGTGATGTCCGGTTTGTTCTCTATGATTCCTTCATGGTATAGCAAGGATTCTTTAGCGTAGAAAATGGGTCTGTCACCACAATAATGGTTGAGTATTATCTCCTCTACGTTTTCAGGAAACTCCTGACCGATGTAATAAACACCTTTCGAGATGGGAATCAAAGCGCCTTCTTGAACCAATCTCGAAACGAATTTTCTAAACGAACCGGCATTTATAGAAAGAAAGTAAGCTTGCAAAACCTGAGCGACATCAAAGATGGTCTGAGGATAGTGTTTGCAGTAATGCTTAATTTGGCTAAAAGTCGATTCGGTTTCCATGTTCATATCTTATCAAAGAAAATACGCGATCCGATGGAATTTCGATCAAAAAACCAAACATTATTATTCCGTATAATTCCCGTTGCACCTACGTTTTGCTATAATTCCTTAGAACAAAAAACGACACCTCGGTAGACGAGATGTCGCAGTTTTTCGAATGGGGCGGATGATGGGGATCGAACCCACGAATGACCGGTTCACAGCCGGTAATGTTAACCACTTCACCACATCCGCCATATAAGCATCTTTTAAATGCTTATTAAATATACATTAAAATGGGGAATTATTCAAGCCAAAACCAAGAACTCTATTCTACTTTCTTCTCAATTGACTTTCCACAATCAATATTAGATTTCTCAACAACGCTTACTTCGTTGCTGCCTTCCCAATCGCTAAGAATATTGCATCTAATCTTTTTATAATATTGAAGCTCATTAATTAATTCTTTAGTAAAACGTTCACCAGGAATGATTAAAGGAATTCCAGGAGGATAAATCATGATCATCTCTTTTGATACATACCCTTCAGCTTTTGCAAGTTTTACAATCTTTAAAGGTCCGTGGTATGCACTTCTTGGTCTCATACAAGAAGGAGGGAAATCTTTCATATAATGATGATCTTGATAGGTGACTTCTTGATCATAATATTTATTACTAATTTTTGTTAATGCATTGACGAGTGCATCAATATCTTTATGTTTTGTTCCTACAGTGAATAAGCAAAGAAGAACATAAGTTTCAGCTAACTCAATTTGAATGTGATATTTATCTTTAAGTATCTTATAAACTTCAAAACCATTTATAGTTAGCTTATCAATCTCAATAACTAACTTTGTTTCGTCAAAGTCATAAATACCCTGTTTAGTAAAATAATCTTTGCTATGAGGCTTAAAACCAGGGATTTTATCGATTCTCTCTTTAGCTTCTTTAGCACACTTTATAGCATTAAAAATAGCTTCGCTTCCTTTAAATACCAGATATTTTCTAGCTGCATCTAAAGAAGCGAGTAAAATTGAAGAAGGAGAGGTTGTAGTAATCATATTAAAAGATTTAACCACATCGTAACGACTGACTCTGGTGCCTTTAATAAGTAATACTGAAGATTGAGTTAAACTACCGCCAGTTTTATGTATTGACAAAGTAGCCATATCCGCACCACAAGCCATAGCGCTTGAAGGACATTTATTACTAAAATAAAAATGGCTTCCATGAGCTTCATCAACAAGAACAATCATGTTTTTTGAATGAGCATATTCAGTAATTTTCTTTAAATTAGCGACGGCTCCAAAATATGTTGGATTAATAACAAATATTGCTTTTGCATCTAAATTATTATCAATTATTTTTTTCCATTCTTTATAAGTTATTTGGTTAACAATTTCTGTTGATGGATCGATTTCAGGCATAACAAAGACTGGACTAGCTCCGCTAAGAATTAAGCCATTTATAACTGATTTATGAACATTTCGAGGAAGTAAAATCTTATCATGAGCTTTTAAAGCGCTTGTAAGCATTACAAGATTACCACTAGTTGAGCCATTAACTAAAAATTTGCAATAATCTGCTCCACACGCTTTAGCAAATAGTTCTTGAGCTTCTTTAATGCATCCTGTTGGGTGCATAATATTATCCATTCCTCGGGGACAATTTACATCGTTTTTATAAACGATATGGGTAAAAATCTTATCAAAATCTGTTCGAATCCCACCTTGGTGATGACCCGGAACATCGAATTCAATATTTTGCCCTTTTAAATACTTCCTATAAGCTGATAAATAGGGAGTTTTTCTTTGTTCTACTTTATCAATTTTATTCATAATTGTTATATTGATTATATATACATATTTTTAATAATCAATAATAAATTTAATGAATTTTTTCAACAAAAATAATTGCTTTTATAAACTAATAAAACAATAATTATTATATGAAAATAATTGTTGTTAGTGATAGCCATGGAAGATACCAAGAATTACAAGATATTGCACTTAAAAATTATGATGCAACACTATTTCTCCACCTCGGAGATTATGAACTTCCAGATTACTTATTACACTCTTATACTTGTGTTAGAGGAAATTGTGACTTCTCAATTGATGCTCCCTTGAAACGTGATCTAGATTATCCTTTCGGAAGAATTCATATGGAACACGGAAATTATATTGATTATCATAATTTTTCAAAATACATAGCCAATACCCATTCTTTTATCTTTTTATTCGGCCATACACATGAAAAATTCTTTAAAAAAATTAATGATACCTATGTCTTTAATCCAGGTAGCATATCTCGACCTAGAGATTCTGATAAAGGATCATATTTAATTATTGATATAAACGAAAAGACTTTAGAAGTAACGCACCGTTTTGTTGATGTCGATTTATAAATTTTTACTAACTAACTCAGCACTCTTAAAAGCAAACATTAAGTTGTAACCGCCACATAATCCATCAGCATCTAAAACTTCTCCAATAAAATAAATATTTTTTTCAATTTTAGATTCTAATGTATCAGATAAATTAGAATAAGAAACACCGCCAATAGTAACTTGGGAATCTTCGAATCCATAAGCTTCTTTAAATGTAAAAATTAAATTTTTAATTGTTGTAGCAAGCTTTGAGATTTCTGAATTAGTAAACAAATATAAATTTTTCACATTTGCTTTTTGTCGAATAAATTCGGAAAATTTTGGAGCAAACAAACCATCAAGACAAGAATATTTAGAAGCATTATTAAATTTTTTTAAGATATCATTGATTTGTTCTTCGCTATGATCAGGCATTAAATCAATAGAGATTTTTGCCACTTTAAAATCTTTATATCTAGCAATTAGAGACGAACAATTAAAAATTGCAATCCCACTTAAACCATCTTTTTTAAATTGAACTTCACCAGATTCTTTATAAATTTCCTTATTATCAATAAATAATTTAACATCTCCTTTTGCACGTAAATTTTCTAAACTTTTAACATTTTCAATTGACTTTATAGGATTTAAACCGGGTTTTACGGGGGATATTGAATATTTATGAGTTTTTAAAATATTGAACATATTAGTTCTTTGTTTCAAATTAATCTTACTTAAACCACCAGTAGCAATGATAACTTTGTCAAAAACATAACACTTTTCCTTACCAATAATTTTTACCCCTTTATTCGTCTCTTGATAATCTAAAACATTAAAATCATTAATAAATTTAGTATTTCTTTCTTTTAAAAATCTAATTAATTGTGATAGATAATCTTGAGCGCTAAGTGAAAAAGGATAAATTAGATTACCTAAATCTCGCGTAAGTATGCCAACTTCACCTAAGAAAGAAATTATATCTTTAGCTGGCGTATTTCCTATAATCTTCTTAGTTTGATCATTATTATACGAATCATTGGTCACTAATGTATTAGCTAAATTGCATCTCCCGTTTCCAGTAATTAAAAACTTTTTTCCAGGAATAAAATTAATATCTAATAAAGATACATCATTCTTAAAATCTTTAGCTTTCAAAATACAAGCTAAGTAAATTGCGCTACACCCACTACCTATAATGCCAATTTTCATATAACTAATATATCATAACAAAAATAACAAAACAAAAAAGCAATATAAAATCTTACATTAAAAAGTAAAAAACTATGCAAATCCCCATTATTTTTTAAAAATAGCTTTATTATCGATAAACTTACATATACTAGTTCATTGATAGAAAATCACAATAATGTTATTATAAATAAGTAAAAAAGAGGATATCATATGGAAAACATTGGAATAATTGTTGCTTGCAAAGAAGAAATGAACGCTTTATTAGAATCATCTTCTAAAAACATTACCTATTCGCAAATAGAATCGATACCTTTCAATGTATATAAATTTAATATAAATGGAAAAACTGCATATGTAGGATTATCTCAAATTGGTGAAATTGCTAGCAGTGCTTTAACACAGTATTTAATTACTAGATTTAATGTTACTTCAATAATTAATTTTGGCGTCTGTGGATCTTTATTAGATAATTTAAATGTTAAACACGTGGTTTTTATAGATAAAATAGTTGACTCTAGTTTCGATACATCTTTTATTGATAAATGCGCTAAATCAGTTCATCCTGAGCTAGGTTATAATATTCCACAAATGGAAGTAAATAATTCATTAACCAAGATAGTTTTTTCTCAATTTCCTCAAATAAAAAGAGTAACTTGTGTTTGTTCAAATGTTTTTGTTGATTCGAATCAGAAAAAAGATTCTTTAGCGAAAACATATTCTGCATCAATTTGTGAAATGGAATCTGCCGGTATCTTTTTAACAGCTAAAAGAAACAACGTTCCTTGTTTATTTATTAAAGCTGTAAGCGATTCAAAAAACGGCGGAAACAATGAGTACACAAAGATGATTACAGACGCTAGTAAAGTTGCAATTGATGTACTGTTAAATATCTTAAAATAACCAAAATCCCCTACAAAGACCCCTTATTTTATTAATAACGGACATATAAAAAAGACCTCATACGAGGTCTTTTAAATTTGCAGTAATTATTACAGAAATTATTTAATAATATCAGTAACAGTACCGGCACCAACGGTTCTTCCACCTTCACGGATTGAGAACTTTGTACCTTTTTCAATAGCAACTGGGTGAATTAATTCAACAGTAAATGTTGTATTATCGCCTGGCATAACCATTTCAGTTCCAGCTGGAAGAGTAATAGTACCAGTAATATCAGTTGTATGGAAGAAGAATTGTGGTCTATAGTTGCTTAAGAAAGCAGTATGTCTTCCACCTTCTTCTTTTTTCAAAATATAGCATGAACATGTGAATTTTGAATGTGGAGTAATTGATCCAGGTTTTGCAAGGACTTGTCCTCTGACGACTTGGTCTCTATTAACACCTCTAAGAAGAATACCAGCATTATCTCCTGATTCAGCAAAATCAAGGGTTTTTCTGAACATTTCAATACCAGTAACAACACTCTTGATGGTTGGGTGAATACCGACGATTTCGGCTTCATCATTCATCTTAACAACACCTCTTTCGACTCTACCAGTAACAACGGTACCACGACCGGTAATGGTAAGAACGTCTTCGATTGGCATTAAGAATGGTTTATCATTATCTCTTACTGGATCTGGGAAATATGAATCGACAGCATCCATTAAAGCAAGGATTTGTTTTTCAGCTTCTGGATCGCCTTCAAGAGCTTTCTTAGCAGAACCTCTGATAACTGGGACCTCATCACCTGGGAATCCATACTTATTTAATAAATCTCTGACATCCATTTCGACTAAATCAATTAATTCTGGATCATCAACAAGATCGCATTTGTTTAAGAAAACAATAATGTAAGGAACACCGACTTGCTTTGCAAGAAGAATGTGTTCTCTTGTTTGTGGCATAACACCATCGGTAGCAGCAACAACAAGGATTGCGCCATCCATTTGAGCAGCACCAGTAATCATGTTCTTGACATAGTCAGCGTGCCCTGGGCAGTCGACGTGTGCGTAGTGTCTCTTCTTTGTACAATACTCAATGTGTGAAGTATTGATTGTTATACCTCTAGCCTTTTCTTCTGGAGCACTATCAATTTGGTTGTAGTCTTCAGCTTGTGCTAAACCTTCTTTTGCTAAAACGTGAGTAATAGCTGCAGTTAAGGTTGTTTTTCCGTGATCAACGTGACCGATTGTACCTATATTAAGGTGGGTCTTACTTCTATCAAATTTTGCTTTTGCCATAAAATTTTTTTCCTCCAATTAATTATATTGCATGTTGCAATGCAATTATTTTAAAGCATTTTATACTAAGTTTCAATCTTTTCATATAATGAAACGTAGTTTGTTACTTCTTTGATTTGGTGCTAATTTTTAGCACCAAATCATTGAATTAATAACTAAGATTATCTGTTGCTCACTCCTGAATCAGCAACAATCTTCTCTTGAACATACTTTGGTACTTGACCGAAATGATCAAATGTCATTGTGTACATTCCACGGCCTTGTGTGAAACTACGAAGATCGGTAACATAACCGAACATTTCTGCAAGTGGTACTTCAGCTTCAACAATTTTAGCGTTACCACGTTGAGATTCTCCAGTCATATTTCCTCTTCTACGAGAGATATCACCGATAACATCACCATAATATTGATCAGGTACTGTGACCTCGATTCTCATTATAGGTTCAAGAATTACAGGATCACATTTTCTAGCAGCTTCTTTTAAAGCCATACTAGCAGCAATCTTATAAGCAGATTCACTACTATCAACTTCGTGATAACTACCATCATGTAATGTTGCTTTGATATCAATAACAGGGTATCCAGCAATTAAGCCTCTACCTAATGCATCAACAAGTCCATCTTGAGTTGGTTTAATATATTCTTTTGGAACAGTTCCACCAACAACAGCATTAACGAATTCAAATCCTTTTCCTGGGTTTGGTTCAAACTTAATGACAACGTGTCCATATTGTCCACGGCCACCGGATTGCTTAATATATTTACCTTCGCAATCTCCAGGAACTCTGATTGTTTCTCTATAACCGACTTGAGGTTTACCAACATTAACATTAACGTTGAATTCTCTTCTCATACGGTCAACAAGAACATCAAGGTGAAGTTCACCGACACCAGCGATAATGGTTTGACCAGTTTCTTGGTTGGTATGAACTTTAAATGTAGGATCTTCTTCAGCAAGTTTTTGAAGAGCAATGCTCATCTTTTCTTGGTCAGCTTTTGTCTTTGGTTCGACAGCTTCTTCAATAACTGGCTCTGGGAATTCCATCTTTTCAAGAACTACATCAAGATCCTCATCACATAATGTTTCACCTGTTGTAGTATTTTTAAGTCCGATAACAGCACCAATATCACCAGCGTGAAGTTCATCAACTTCTTCTCTATGATTTGCGTGCATTAAGACGACTCTAGCGATTCTTTCTTTGCTATTCTTATTGCTATTTAAAACATAAGAACCTGATTTTAAGACACCGCTATAAACTCTAACATAAGCAAGTCTTCCGATAAATGGATCAGTAGCAATCTTAAATGCAAGAGCAACTAATTTTTCATCATCACTTGGTTTACATAAGAATTCGTTACCGTTTGGCAAATATCCTTTTGCTTCTGGAATTTCAATAGGACTTGGGAGATAATCAATAACTCCATCAAGAAGTAATTGAACACCTTTATTTTTATAAGCAGATCCACAGAAAACTGGGAAGAACTCACCTCTTAAAACACCAATTCTAATAACAGACTTAATTTCATCAACTGTTGGCTCTTCACCTTCAAGAATTTTCATTGTAAATTCTTCAGGTGCATATGGAGCACTAGCCAAAGTCTCAATTAATTCAGCTCTTAAAGCTTTACATTTTTCAAGATATTCAGCTGGAATTTCAATTTGATCAGCATCTTGGTGGTTTGTTTCATTTGAATTTGTATAATCCCATCCAACCATGTTAAGTAAATCGATAACACCACTTAAAGTACTGCTAATTCCTATTGGATATTGGACAGCTTTAGCAACGACACCTAATTTTTCATGAATTGAAGCAACTGACATATCATAATCAGCACCGATTGCATCAAGTTTATTAACAAAAACAATTCTTGGGACGCCATATTTACTAGCTTGTCTCCAAACAGTTTCAGTTTGTGGTTCAACACCATTTTTTCCATCAAGAACAGTAACAGCACCATCAAGAACTCTTAAAGAACGTTCAACTTCAACTGTGAAGTCGACGTGCCCTGGAGTATCGATAATGTTAACTCTATTACCCTTCCAAAAACAAGTTGTAGCAGCTGAAGTAATTGTGATACCTCTTTCTTGCTCTTGGGCCATCCAGTCCATGGTAGCGGCACCTTCGTGTGTCTCACCAATCTTGTGAATTTTGTGGGTATAGAAAAGGATACGCTCTGTTGTGGTGGTTTTTCCGGCATCAATATGGGCCATAATACCTATATTTCTGGTATGCTCTAAATCGTATTCTCTTTTAGCCATATATTCCTCCTAAATTACCATTTATAATGGGCATAAGCTTTGTTAGCTTCAGCCATCTTATGAACGTCTTCTCTCTTCTTAACAGAAGCACCTGTTCCGTTTGCAGCATCAATAATTTCGTTGCAAAGTTTATCTTCCATTGATTTTTCTTTTCTTAATCTAGCATAATTAACTAACCATCTAAGACCTAAAGTGACTTTTCTTTCTTTAGAAACTTCAGTTGGAACTTGGAAGTTAGCAGCACCAATACGTTTAGCCTTAAGTTCAACTTCTGGCATAATGTTATTGATAGCAGTAGCAAAGACATCCATTGCTGGCTTCTTTGTGATTTTTTCTATCTTGTTGAAAGCACCATATAAAATTTGTTGAGCGGTACTTTTTTTACCATCAAGCATAATCTTATTGATTAATCTTGTAACAAGCATTGAATTATAAATTGGATCTGGTAAAAGTTCTCTTTTACTTACATTTCCCTTACGTGGCATATTCTATTCAACCTCCTAATCGTTAGACTCTTTTGGTTTTTTAGTACCATAAAGAGATCTTCCTTGTCTACGGCTTTCGATACCGGCACAGTCTAATGTACCTCTAATAATATGGTATCTAACACCTGGGAGGTCTTTAACTCTTCCTCCACGAATCATGACGGTAGAGTGCTCTTGTAAATTGTGGCCCTCACCTCCAATATAAGCAGTGACTTCATAGCCGTTGCTTAACTTAACTCTTGCGTACTTTCTTAAAGCAGAGTTTGGCTTTTTAGGGGTCATTGTACCGACACGGGTACAAACACCTCTCTTTTGTGCACTATTTTGATCAGATTCAACTTTCTTTAATGAATCAAATCTCTTTAATAATGCAGGTGCCTTAGACTTAAATGTAGGTTTCTTTCTACCTTGTCTAACTAATTGATTAATAGTTGGCATCTTAATTCTCCTTTCGATTTAATTTACACATTACCCGGTGTATCAATACACACCAAATAAAAATTGCTTTTAATAGCGTCAATATAATATCAAAACACAATATTACAAGTCAAGGTTTTTTAGCAAAAAGGAAAAAATATTTTTTTCTAATTTATTTATGAAAGAGCTACCATTTATATCGATAAAATTTACGACTAAAAAGATGGATTTAGAACAATAATCGTAATAGATATAGAAATATTAATTGTTCATATGAAAAAACCAATTTTACATTTATATACAAATATATTTTCTTAATGATAACAAACAAGTCACTTTCTAAAGTTTACATTAACATCAAATATCAACGAAATTTCACAAAATCAAAACAATGTATCAAGGAAAATCATAAAATCAAATTGTAAAAACAATGAAAAAACCATTTTTAACAATTTTTAAGAAAAATATCAAAAACATTGTAAAATTTTACATTTTGGTATTTATTTATGAAATTATTCATATAAAATAAAAAATGTAGATTCTACATTTAAATAATTTATTAACATAACGGAGTTGTAACATGAGTAACAAATCAAGTTCTATGTGTGAATTCCATAACTTTTATATGGAAAACTTTTTATTCGATCCTTCCTTTTCTGCTTTCCTTAAAGAAAACAAAAACATGAAAAAGAAGGTATTAAAAGAATATCTATCATTAGATAATTTTCGTTTGGATTTTAAAATTTATCTTTATAAGAAAATGGCAAGTCCAGACTATCATGTAAATTTAAAACCAGACTTTGAAGAGTTTGCTTCTTATTCATTAAGTTATGAATTAAATCTTTTATATGATCATGAAGCACAACTACAAAAAATGAGTATTAACGATTTTAAATATTTCATTTTATATAATAGGTTGTGCCGGGATAAATTCATAAACTCATTTTTTGTAGAAGATGAGGTACTCTATGAAGGAAAAATGGTAAATAAAGCAATGGTTGTTTCAATGTTTTATAATGTTTATAACTTAATAATTGATAACATTAGACATACAGAAGGATTACTATCAAAAGCTTATATTAGACAAACTTGCGAACATCTACTTCATATCAAATTACATAAAAAGGCCCCTTATTAAGGGCCTTTTTTGAGTTTTACTTAATGATTAATCAAGTTTAGCTGTTTCAGCACTTGGAGCAATATCATCAAAATCATTATCGTCAACGATTGATGTGACCTCGCTTACGCCTTCAATCTTTCTAACTTCAGCTTCTTCTTCAGGAGTTCTTTCAGTTATAAGACTTTCCATGTTTTGAATATCGATATCTTCGTTTTGTTCATCATAATTAACATCATGAACACCGATATATTGTTTCTTAACATCAGCCATTCTCTTAGAAACATCAAAGTTATCTACAATAACATCTCTTTCAACTTGACTTAATAAGCCTCTACCAGCTGGAATTAACTTACCAGTAATGACATTTTCTTTAAGTCCATGAAGTGTATCAGTCTTTCCTTTAATAGCAGCATCTGTAAGAACACGTGTTGTTTCTTGGAAGGATGCAGCAGATAAGAATGATTCAGTTTCAAGAGCAGCTTTAGTAATACCAAGGATTAATGGTCTAGCAGCAGCTGGATGTTTTCCTTGAAGTAAAATTTCATTATTAGCATTTGAGAATGTATTGAGAGTAACTCTTGTTCCAGGAATAAGGTTAGTATCACCGCCATCAATAATGACAACTTTACGTAACATTTGACGAACAATGACTTCAATATGCTTATCGCTAATATTAATACCTGCATCTTTATAAACTTTATGAATTTCTTGAACGATATAAGCTTCAGTTATAGCGTTATCTGAACATTCAAGCAATTTCTTAGGAGAAACAGCACCTTCAGTAAGTTGACTTCCGTTAACGACTTCGTCACCTTTAGCAACAATTAAACGTGCACCGAAGTTTGTTTCATAAGTCTTACTTTCAAGATCATTTTTAACGATTATTGTGTAAATACCGTTCTTTTCAGAAATTTCATCGACAACACCAACAATTTCACTGATTGTAGCCTCACCTTTAGGATTACGAGCTTCAAGAAGCTCAGTAACTCTTGGAAGACCTTTAGTAATATCTTCAGCACTAGCGACACCGCCAGAGTGGAAGTTTTTAAGAGTTAATTGTGTACCTGGTTCACCGATAGATTGAGCAGCCATAATTCCGACAGCTTCACCGATTTCAACTGGTTTACCACTAGCAAGGTTGGTTCCGTAACAATGTTGACAGACGCCATCTTTGGTCTCACAACCAAATAAAGATCTAATTTCGACTGATTTAATACCATGAGCAACAATGTTCTTGGCATCATCAAGAGAAATTAAGGTATTTGCTTTCAAAACAATTTCTCCAGTAACTGGATCAATTACGTTGTGGCATGTATATCTACCTTCAAGTCTATCTTCAAGTTTAACAACAACAAATTTTTGAATTGGATCGTAAATTTCGCTAACAATTGTACCATGATCAGAATGGCAATCAATTTCACGAACGATAACATCTTGAGAGACATCGACAAGTCTACGAGTTAAATAACCAGCATCTGCTGTTTTTAAAGCGGTATCACAACCAGTTTTTCTAGCAGAGTGGGTACCAGTATAAAATTCAGAAATGTTCATACCTTCACGGAATGAAGATTTAACTGGTAATTCAATATCACCGGTAGTAGAAGTCATAACACCTCTAAGACCAATTAATTGGGTAAAGTTATCAGAGCTTCCACGAGCACCAGAATGCCACATTATATAAAGTGGGTTTCTAGTTTCGCCTTCAAGTTTTTTATTAACGTCGGCTTGAACTTCTTTATAAGCTTTCTTCCAAACATTAATAACTTGCTTATGACGTTCTTCTTCAGTTAAGAATCCTTCATCAAACAATTCGTTAACTTGATTAATTTTTTCATCACCAGATTCAACAATTCCTTTCTTTTCAGAAAGAACATTAATATCACTAATAGCAATACTTAATCCGCTGATTGTCGAATATTTATAACCTTGATCTTTAATCTTATCAAGAATAGCACTAGTCTTTTCGGTGCCATATTTATGATAAACAGCATTAATAATCATTGTAATATCACCTTTAACAACTGGTTCTTTAAGAGGCAAAGAAGCGATGTATTCAGTAATATTTGTTCCTTTTGGTACAAAGTATTCAATTAAATCATGATTAAGATTATCCTTAATTAATTTCTTATCACCAGTATTGATGTATGGGAAATCACTTGGGAAAGCAAAGTTAAAAATAACTTTACCAACAGTTGTAATCAAATAACTGTCCATCATTTCTGGAGTGAATGATTTCTTTTTCATACTTGAACCACGAAGAGCAATTCTATCATGAAGATGGATTAAGCCAGATTCGTAAACCTTGACAACTTCATCCATATCTTTGAAAACTTTACCTTCAAGTTCACTATAATTAATATATTTTTGTGATTCGTTAAGATCGCCAGCAACTTCAAATGTTTTTGCCTTTTGAACAAAATCTTTTTTGTCGGCTTCCATTGTTAAATAATAGTTACCGATAAGAATATCTTGTCCAGGAGTAACGATTGGTT
Organism: Caryophanales bacterium UBA4855; assembly: GCA_002399785.1. GTDB lineage: Bacteria > Bacillota_I > Bacilli_A > RFN20 > CAG-826 > Onthovivens. The sequence goes on along the minus strand of DHEH01000015.1, from coordinate 108,849 downwards.
TTCCGTCTCTTGGTGCAAGAATATTATTACTAGCTAACATTAAATCAACAGCTTCTTCTTGGGCAGCTTTACCAACTGGCACGTGAACGGCCATTTGGTCGCCATCGAAGTCAGCGTTAAATCCTGTACAAACAAGAGGATGTAATCTAATTGCTCTACCTTCAACAAGAACTGGTTGGAAAGCTTGAATACCTAATCTATGAAGAGTAGGAGCACGGTTTAATAGAACTGGATGTTCACTAATAATTTGTTCGACAACATCGTAAACATCGCTATCTTTTGCATCGATCTTTCTATCAGCTTGTTTGTGTAATAAACATTTTCCACTACTAATTAAAATAGCAGCGATAAATGGTCTAAGTAAGTTGATGGCCATTTCACGAGGAAGACCACATTGATACATCTTTAAATCTGGTCCAATAGCAATAACTGAACGACCAGAGTAATCGACTCTCTTACCAAGAAGATTTTGTCTAAATCTACCTTGTTTGCCTTTTAAAGCACCACTTAAAGACTTTAATGGACGTCCACTGACACCAGTAACTGGTTTTCCATTACGTCTTCCGTTATCAATTAAAGCATCGACTGCTTCTTGAAGCATTCTTTTTTCATTACTAACAATAATACGAGCAGCTCCAGCAGCAATAAATCCTTTAAGACGGTTATTACGAGTAATAATACGTCTATATAAATCATTTAAATCACTTGCAGCAAATCTTCCACCATCAAGTTGAAGCATTGGTCTAAGATCTGGAGGTATAACTGGAATGGCATCAAGAATCATCCATTCTGGCTTATTTCCGGACTTAATAAAGCTTGCTAAAACTTCAAGTTTCTTCGTAGCTTTGGTTAATTTTTGACCAGTAGCACCTTTGATTTCAGCATCGGTAGCTTCAAATTCAGCTTTAAGATCAACTTCTTTTAATAATCTTTTAATAGCTTCAGCACCTTCACCAAATTCAGCTCCGGTTCTTTCACTAATATAGCTTGCACAAGCATAGAAATTAAAGATTGAGCCATTAGTTGTTAAACCTTCTAATAAATTCTTTCCTAAATCATAATCGTAGCTTTCTTTGTTCTCGATACCTTCAAGAATTTCAGTAACTGCAGCTGTAAAAGCTTCACGACCAGTCGAATTATCAAGGAATTGTTTGTAAGCTAAAGACTTACAAGTTCCTGGATTAAGGCAAACGTGAGCACTAAAATAGATAATTTCTTCAAGTTGTTTAGCACTTAAACCAAGTACTAAACCCATTCTTGAAGGAATACCTTTTAAATACCAAATGTGTGAACATGGGCTAGCAAGTTCAATATGTCCCATTCTTTCTCTTCTAACTTCTTTAGAAATAACTTCGACACCACATCTTTCACAAACAACACCAGCATATCTAATTTTTTTGTACTTACCACAATGACATTCATAGTCTTTAGCAGGTCCAAAGATTTTTTCACAGAATAAGCCATCCATTTCAGGTTTTTGGCTTCTATAGTTGATGGTTTCTGGTTTTGTGACTTCACCATGAGACCATTCTCTTATTTTTTCAGGAGAAGCAAGTCCAACTTTAATACTTGCTAAATCATTTACATCAAACATTATTCATTTCCTCCCTTAATTCATCAACTCTTCAGCAACCGATTGATCGCTAGAGGCATCAGCATGAGCCGATTCATCATTGTTACGTTCGCGATCTTCGTTGATTGAACTTCCGCCATCACGAATTGCTTTCAAACTCTTTTGTTCTTCTTTTTGAGTTTGACGAGCTAAAGCATCCATATCAATAATTTTGCCTTCGTTATCATACAATTGAACATCAAGACATAAGCCCATTAATTCTTTTGTTAAGACTTTAAAGGCCTCTGGAATTGATGGTTTTGGTAATGGTTTACCTTTAATAATAGATTCGTAAGTCTTACGTCTTCCAACTCTATCATCAGATTTAATAGTCATCATTTCTTGAAGTGTATAAGCAGCTCCATAAGCTTCAAGAGCCCAAACTTCCATTTCACCGAATCTTTGACCACCGTTTTGTGCTTTACCACCTAAAGGTTGTTGTGTAACCATTGAGTAAGGTCCAGTAGCACGAGCATGTAATTTATCATCAACCATGTGAACAAGTTTAATCATATACATGACACCAACGTTGACTCTATCATCGAATTTTTCACCAGTTCTACCATCATAAACAGTATATTTACCATCATTTGGCATCTTGGCTTCATCCATCATTTCTTTGATTTCGTCATTGCTGATTCCGTCAAAAACAGGAGTTGCAATTTTAATACCGCCCAAATTCTTACAAGCCATACCTAAGTGGACTTCAAGAAGTTGTCCGATATTCATACGAGAAGGAACACCTTGTGGATTAAGAATAATATCAACTGGTGTACCATCATCTAAATATGGCATATCAGCTGCAGGAACAATACGAGAAATAACACCTTTATTACCGTGACGTCCTGACATCTTATCACCTTCACTAATTTTTCTCTTTTGAACAACATAAACTTTAACTTTCATGATGACACCGGCATTAAGCTCATCGCCGTTTTCACGAGTGAAAACTTTGGTAGCTAAAACTGTTCCAGCTCCACCATGAGGAATTCTAAGAGAAGTATCTTTACCATCTTTGGATTTGTCTCCGAAAATAGCATCTAATAATTTTTGATCTGGACTTGGCTCAGTTTGTCCTTTTGGAGTAACTTTACCAACGAGAATATCACCTTCCTTAACATCTGTTCCAGGAATAATAATACCTCTTTCATCAAGATTTGCTTTTTGATCAATACCGATGTTTGGAACATCAGGAGTAATTGATTCATCGCCGTTTTTAGTATTACGGCATTCAACTTCGTAAGGTTCGATGTGAATTGTTGTATAAACATCTTCCTTAACTAAACGATCTGACATAATGACAGCGTCTTCGTAGTTAAGTCCTTCCCAAGTCATGAAAGCAACTGTAACGTTTTGACCTAAAGCTAAATCGCCGTTTTCCATACATGGACCATCGGCAATAATTTGACCTTTTTTAATCTTTTGACCAACTTTAACAATAGAAATTTGATTTAAACAAGTTCCTTGGTTACTGCCTTCAAATTTAATTAAATTATAAGTTCTTTCAGCATCAGCTTCTTGAATTCTAATTGTTTTACTATCGGAATAAGTGACAACACCATTGTCGACAGCAACAACTGCTAAACCACAATCGTGAGCAATCTTATGTTCGAGACCAGTTCCAACAAATGGAGCATGTGGTCTAAGTAAAGGAAGAGCTTGACGTTGCATGTTAGCACCCATCATAGCACGGTGGTTATCATCGTTTTCAAGGAATGGAATACATCCGGAAGCGACAGAAACGACTTGAATTGGAGATTCATCAACCAAATCACAATCAAATCTTTTAGCTAATGTAGTTTCACCTCTAACACGAGCGACACAAAAATCGCCGACTAAGTAGCCATCTTTAATATTGTCACGAGTAGCTTGTGCAATAATATGATCATTTTCATCACTAGCACTCAAATAGACATATTCTTCACTGATTTTTCCAGTAGCAGCATCAACTAATCTATAAGGAGTTTGAATAAATCCATACTTATCAACTTTAGCATAAGTAGCTAAATTGCTGATAAGACCGATGTTTCCACCTTCTGGTGTTTCGATTGGACAAATTCTTCCGTAATGAGTATAGTGAACGTCACGAACTTCCATACTAGCTCTATCTCTAGTGATACCACCAGGTCCTAAAGCGGAAATTCTACGTTTGTTAGAGAGCTCAGCAAGAGGGTTAACTTGGTCCATAAATTGCGATAATTGTGAACTAGCAAAGAACTCTTTGATTGAACTGATTAAAGGCTTAATATTGATAACACCTTTAATAGTAATATCTTTATTTTCAGCATTTCCAGTTGTACTCATTTTACCAGTTGCATTTTTAACTAACTTTGTTAAACCAATACGGAATTGATTTTGTAAAAGTTCACCGACGCATCTAATACGTCTATTGCTTAAATGGTCGATATCATCGGTGTTTCCAAATCCATCTAACAAGTTCATAAAGTAAGAATAAATAGCAATGAAATCACTGATTGTGACACATGGAAGTGTGCAATTTAAATCAGTTCCAATAATATTGCTGACAACTTTTTGGTTTTCATCTGCATAAACCTTAACTAAATTAACGATAACATCTTTAGTTTTAGTTTTATCACCAAAGTTTGCAAGAGCAATAGCTTCTAACAAACTCTTGTTGATGTGTTTGGTAAGGTTATCTTGATGAGCACCTTTTTCGAAGAATTCTTCATTCTTGAGTTCTTCAACCATTTGCTTTGTTAAGAAAGTACCTTTTTTGTACTTAATTTCACCATTACAATCGGCTAAATTTTCAGCAAGAACTCTTCCAGGAAGACGATTATAGATACCCAATTTGCTGTTAAATTTAAATCTACCAGCACGACCTAAATCGTATCTTTTTACATCAAAGAATTTTTGAACTAAGAAGTTGGTAACACCAGACTCTGTGCATGGTTCACCAGGTCTTAATTTCTTAAAAATAGTCTCTAAAGCTTCAAATGAAGTTTTAGTAGTATCTTTTTCTAATGTTTGTCTGATTGATTCTCTATCACCGAATAAATCGATGATTGTTTCGTTTTTCTCAAAGCCTAAAGCTTTTAAAATAACTGGAGAATACATCTTTCTTTGTCTATCAATTCTAACCCAAAGGAAATTTTTAACATCACTTTCAAATTCAAGCCATGTTCCACGGGATGGAATTAAATCCGCGTTATATACATACTTTCCTAATTTGTTATCAAAAGTTTTACTGATGTAAGCACCAGGAGATCTGACAATTTGGCTAACAATAACACGTTCTGCACCATTAACAATGAAGGTACCAGATTCGCTCATGATAGGAATATCGCCCATGAATACATCACTATCGGTGATTTGACCATTACTTTTGTTATTTAATCTTAAAGTGACCATTAATGGCGCACTGTAAGTTAAAGCCTTTTCACGGCATTCAAGAAAAGTATATTTTGGTTTCTCAAGTCTATGAGAAACATATTCTATATTAATGTTTTTAGCAAAGTTTTCGATTGGAAATACATCCTTAAAAATCTCACTAATACCATCTTTTAAGAAGCTAGTATAAGATTCAGTTTGAATCTCCACTAAGTAAGGGAGAGGTAAGTCTCCACTAATTTTAGAGAAATTAATACGATCGTTATTAATTTTTGGATAATCTCTATAAGTTTTCATTTATTGCTCCTTTATATTGGTTTCGTTTTTATTAGCTAAGATAACCAAATATCCTTTTTCCTTATATATAACGCGAACGCTAGGGAATAAGGAAGAAAGATATTTCATATGTGATAAGGCACCCTTATCTTTTCTTATTACTAAATAAAATAAACCGTTATTCTTTAAGTGTTCTAAAGTATCGCGATACATCTTGTAGCAAGCTTCTTTTCCACAAGATATAGGTGAATTTAAAGACACTATATCGAATGATTTATGAATGTTTGAGTAGGAATCACTAGTGATACACTCGACATTTAAGTTGAGTTTTTTAGCATTAATTTTGCATAGCTCAACAGCATGTTCGTTTATATCGCTTAAGGTTACATCTAAATCTTTGTATATAAGCTTCAGTGTTAAACCAATAGGTCCATATCCGCTTCCTAAATCAAGAAACGAGCCATTTAGATTAGTTTCAAGCAAGTTTTTTATTAAAATTCTTGTCCCGTCATCTAAGTGTTTATTTGAGAATGTATTAGTATCGGTTTCTAAATTTATGTCGGTACCATCGAAAGAAAAACTAACAGTACGCAGCTTCACTTTTTGGTCTTTATCATAAATAAAATAGTGATCCATAATACTCCTCTAATTAAGGCAAAAACCTGCCCTTATAGTTTTGAACCTAAAAGGCAGGTTTTATAAGTTTAAATTAAATTACTTAATTTCAACTTCAGCACCAGCAGCAACAAGAGCCTTCTTGTGTTCTTCTGCTTCGACTGGTGAGATGTGCTCTTTAATTGCGCTTGGAGCAGCATCGACTAATTTCTTAGCATCCATAAGTCCTAAACCGGTAATAGCTTGGACTGCTTTAATACAAGCAACCTTGTTCATACCACAAGCCTTTAAGATTAATGAGACTTCACTTGGTCCCTTTTTAGCACCTTCTTCTTCAACTGGAGCAGCAGCAGTTGGAGCAGCAGCGGTGACGCCGAATTCAGCTTCGATAGCCTTAACTAATTCGTTAAGTTCGATAACTGACATTTCTTTTACTGAAGCGATAATTTCTTCATTTGTTAATTTTGCCATTTTAAATTCCTCCATTTAATGTGTAATGACTATTTTTTACTTGCAACTTGAGAAAGGCTATAAGCTAAATTTCTCATTGGGGCTTGAAGTACGCTTAATAACATACTAAGTAATCCCTCTCTTGATGGTAAGTTTGCAAGTGTGGTGACGTATTTGTCATCAACTACTTTTCCATCAATGATTCCACCCTTGATTTTAAAAGCTTCATTTAATCTGCTAAATTTAGCAAGAGCTTTTAAACTTCCGTCGGTAGCATCCTTACAAAACACGAATAGATTTGGTCCAGATAAGTATTGGTCAAATTCTTTAGCATTTGCTTCAGTAGCTCTAGCAACCAAGGAATTCTTGTAGACAGAAGCCTTTGCTTCTTTTTCTTTCAAGACTTTCTTTAAATCACTGATTTCTTTAACTGTTAATCCACGATATTCGCAAACAACAGTCGCACCACTAGCAGAAACTAAATCATTAACTTCCTTAACAATAGACTCTTTCTCTTTCAAAACGTCTTTGTTCATCGATTTACCTCCTATATATTTTTGAGGCTAAATATACATTGGAATGAGGATTCTATACATCTACCTCGGTAACATTATTAAGACTATCCAATCGTCCGTTACTGTCTATGGTATATTTTGCCAATCAAAACTATTTAATCTGTTGCGTTTATTCTATTCACCGCAAACAACGTGAATTGCTGGACCCATACATGTATGGATACGGCATGTCTTAACGTAGACACCTTTAACAGCTTGAGGTCTAACTTTTAAGATTTGTTTGATAATAACGTTAATGTTGTTAACAAGTTTTTCAGTTTCAAATGAAACTTTTCCAATTGCAATATTAATGTTTCCATCTTTATCAGCACGATATTCAACTTTACCTGCCTTAAGTTCCTTGACCATCTTTACGATATCAGGACCAACAGTTCCAGTCTTTGGGTTTGGCATAAGTCCTTTAGGACCTAAAACTCTACCAGCTTTACCAATTTCACCCATCATATCTGGAGTAGCACAGATAACATCGAAATCGAACCATTTTTCGTTAACGACTTTTTCTAATAATTCTTTACCACCAACGAAATCAGCACCAGCATTCTTAGCATCTTCAATTTTTGTATTGGTAAGAGCAAGAACTCTAACATTTTTACCAGTTCCTTCAGGAAGGACAACTGTGCCTCTGATTTGTTGATCAGCTTGTCTTGTATCGATATTTAAGCTAAATGAAATACCGACTGAGCCATCAAACTTAGTGATTGATGTCTTTTTAATTAATTCAGCAGCTTCAGCAACAGTATAAACTTTCTTGTGATCGATTAATTTAGCAGCGGCTTCATATTTTTTTCCGTGTTTATTCATAAATATTTCCCCCTAAATTAATCAACAACGTTGATTCCCATGTTGCGGCAACTACCCTCAACAATTTTAATTGCTTGTTCAAGATCTTCAGTGTTTAAATCTGGTAACTTGTATTCAGCAATTTCCTTGCATTGAGCCTTGGTAATCTTACCAACAATAGTCTTTTGGTTAGCACTACCTTTTTTGATTCCAGCAGCCTTAAGAATTAAGCCTGTAACTGGAGATGTCTTAATATCCATAGAGAATGTTTTATCCTCGTATGCGGTAATAATGACTGGGACAACTTGTCCCTTTCTGTCTGCTGTTTTAGCGTTAAATTCTGTACAGAACTTTGGCATAACAACACCAGCACTTGCAAGTTTTGGTCCTGGTTTAGCTTCTCCGCCAGGAAGTTCCATCTTGACAACTTTTGCGACTTTTTTTGCCATATGATTTTTTCTCCTTTCATCATACTTAGTGGTTTGAAGTAATTCGCGACTTCTTCCACCTAATACTTATTAGTATTAACATATTTTTAATATGCTTATTTAGGATATCAAAGAGAGCTGATTTTTGCAACAATATTTTTATTATTACATATATACGTAAAATAAATAATTCAATATTTTTTTGTATTTATTTTCGTTAAAAACAATATCAAATTTTAAAATCTCATGTAAATCCCCATTATTTTTAACAAACAAAAACTTCTAGAACGAAATTCTAGAAGTTTGGAATTTTTACAATTTTTTAGAAACTATACCCTAATAATTTCTCCGAAATCAACATCGACAGGAGTGTGTCTTCCAAAGAAGATAGCATCGATTGTAACTAAACCATTTTCTTTATTGATAGAAGTAATCTTTCCATCGATACCATTGAAGGTACCATGAATAATCTTGACTAAATCTCCAACATGATATTGATCGTACATTGAACTATCAACGACACCCATCTTTTTCAAGACTGTTTCCATTTCTCTGCCAGTAACTGGAGTTGGTTTTTGTCCACCACCACTTGATCCAGCAATACCAGTAACAAGAGGTGTATTTCTAATCATAAACCAAGATTCATCAGTCATAATCATTTCAACATAAACGTACCCTGGAGTAATGTTTTTAATCTTAAATTTTGGTTCTTTTTCACCTGTTTCCTTATTTTTGACCATCTTTTGAAGACCAGTCTTTTTATCCATATCAGGTTCGGATTCTTCAGCAACAATCACTCTAAAAACATAATCTTGAAGATCCATACTTTGAACACGATTCAAAATATTTTCTTTTACTTTATTTTCGTTTCCGGCATAAGTTGTAGCAACATACCATTGCTTATCATTTTTCTTTTCATCCATAACGTTACCTCACTTTTCCTATAACAAACTCTCAAATGCACTCTTCAAAGTATCGATTATGCTTCTACTAGCTGAATCTTCAATAAATAAGAAAATTGCAGCAAAAACCATAATACAAAGAACAACTCCTAAAGAAGGAAAAAACTGTTCTTTCTTAGGCCATCTGATTCTTTTAGCTTCGCGATTAACGCCTTTAAAATAAGTAATTGGGCTTTTTTTCATAATCTTCCTTTCCTACTTGCTCTCTTTGTGAATCGTACATTTATTACAATGTGGGCAGTATTTTTTGATTTCAAAACGAGTTTGAGAATCTTCCACCCTTTTTGTAGTAGTGTAATTCCTAGATAAGCATTCCGAGCATATTAAAATAATTTTCTTTCTCATAACATTGACTATCTTAATACATTGAGAGGATTTTATCTACATAAATTATAAAAGTCAATTATTATTATGTATAATAATTAACGATTTTCATAGCGACTATAAATCTCCGGAAATACATATTGAATAAAGTTTCTAGTTTTATCTAACGCAATGGTTAAATGTTTGTAAGTAGTCTGATAATGAACATGCAATTCTTTAGATATTTCTTTCACTGTGTAATTATTCAAAAAACGAATCAATATCACTTTTTCTCTTTCACTTAACTTAGCACCATTTTGCAAAACAGATTTCTCAAAGATCTCATCATCCATTATAATTTCACGTAAATCTCCAGAGTCAAAAACATCAACAGTACGTGAGAGAACTAAGTCTCCATTATTAATTTGACTATCGAGAGATTTAGCATTTAGAAAATATGTACGTTTCTTCCTTAAACAATCGCGCACTTCTTTTTGCACTAATCTGATGTAGTAATATTTTGCTAAATTATCAAAATCATAAATAGCGTCACATTCAATATTTTCATAGAGATAAAATAAAAGTTCGGTGACTAAATCATGTAAATCGCTCAATGTAATACCCATTTTTTTAGTATTGCGGTAATAGATCATTGTGAGTGGATGAACCAAATTTTCTAAATAGGTTAAAATCTCTTTTTGAGCATCAGTATTGCCATTTTTTGACGAAACAAAAACACGAAAAACATTTTCTTTTTTCATAAAATATACCCTTTAAAAATTAATTATCGATTTCTAATTTGATAAAGAGCTATAGAACAAGCAACTGATGCATTAAGACAATTTACATGTCCCATCATTGGTATTTTTACTAAAAGGTCACAATTTTCTTTAACTAGACGTGAAATCCCAAAGCCTTCACTACCAACCACTATTACAAGTGGGGCATTAACTGGAATTGTTTTAAGATCGCCTTTTGCACTTCCATCTAATCCAACAACCCAAAATCCTTCTTTTTTTAATTGTTTGATAGCCATCGTAAGGTTCGTAACTTGAGCACACTTAACAAAATTAATGGCTCCAGTACTAACTTTTGCGACAGTATCAGTCAAAGAAACTTGGCCTCTGCTTTTAAAAATAATCCCTTGAATATTAAAAGCGTCGCCACTACGTAAAATCGCCCCTAAGTTATGTGGATCATTTAATTCATCAAGTATAACTAACACAGGGTTAGTAACCTTTTTTGCATTCACAAGCAAATTATCTAAAGATAAGGTTTCGATGTTTCTTACTTCTCCAATAACTCCTTGATGATTTGCACCAGGTGCCATCTTATCAAGTTCACTAGAATCAACATAAACAACCTTCACATCGCTTTCTTTAGCTAATTTAACAACATCTTGATTGGAGTACCCCTTAGCTAAATAAAGCTTTTTAACACCGTTAATGTTAAGCGAGCTTTTAATAGTGTTAGTGCCATATATAATAGCCATAAAAAATCCTCCCTTTTTTGATTTATCGCATTTTTTGCGATTTTTTTCTCTTATAATATTTTTTATTAAAAAATATATAAAAATTTAACTTAAAACTCTTAATTCGGTTGGTTTAAAAGTTAAATTTAACTCATCTAAGTAGTTTTGAACCTGATTTTTATCAGTACTTGCAATCTTAAAAACGACACGTAAATATTTTTTGTCACCTCTGATAACGATATTTGAAGAAATATCTTTAACGGTAACTTGCAATTTATTAGCAATATCAAGCAAGTTAGTCAAAACTGGAACATCTTCTTGAACAACTAGTAAAACGTTACAATTCTTTTTACTAGCAAAAACTTCTAATTTTCTAAAGGTGGCTAAACATAAAATTGCAAGAATAGTTCCGATAGTTCCGACTACAAAAGAACCGGCCCCACAACACATACCAATAGCCATTGTTACCCAGATTGAAGCTGCAGTAGTTAATCCCTTGATATTAAATCCATTTTGAATGATTGATCCGGCGCCAAGGAAACCGATACCAGTAACACCAGCAGCCGCTAAACGCATTGAATCACGAGTAGTTGTTCCACTTCCGGTAAATGAATATCCATAAATTGAAATTATCATTATTAAAGCACTTCCAAGAGCAATCAAAATATGTGTTCTAAAACCAGCAGCATGCCCATTAATTTCTCTTTGATATCCAATAATTCCACCATAGATAGTAGCTAAAATTAAACTTAAAGTAATTAAAATTAAATTGCCCCACCAACAATACTCGTTTTGAGTTCCAAAACCAGTATTAAACCATTCAATAATCAACCCATCAGTTGTTGATTCGAAAATATTTTGTGTAGCTGAAGTTACAGTATTAGCAAGCGTTTGAAATAACATATTTCCCTCCTTCTTACATTATTTTTTTAGCAATCAATTCGTTTCTTAATTCATCGCTTCTAGCAAAGTTTTTCTCTTTCTTCGCTTTTGTGTATTCATTATATAATGAAATCTCTTCGTTGTTAAACCTTTTAAGTTTAAATGAAAGACCTAAAATAGAGACCATATCTGTTAAGGCATAAAAATAGGACTCTAAAGCATTAAGATCAATTTCTGATTTCCTTAATTCCATATTAGCGTTTTTAATTACTTCTAACATGTAGGTGACAGCATTTGAAACATTAATATCACTTGCTAACGCTTCTAAAAAATCATTAATTAAATGCGATTTCCCATGCAAATCCCCATTATTTATTGCAATTTGAAGATTTAATTGACGATAACAATTGTCTAATTTTTGTAAAATTGATTTATTATCTTGAACAGTTTTATCGGTAAAATTAATAATGCTTCTATAAGGTGCATTAATCAAAATTAATCTAACAAGATCTCCACCATATTCATCTATTGCATCACTTGCTTTAATGACATTACCCAACGATTTTGACATTTTATTTCCATCAATGTTCATCATGGCATTATGCATCCAATAATGAGCGATATGGTTATGATGCATCGCCATTGCTTGAGCAATTTCATTCTCATGATGTGGGAATTTTAAATCCATTCCGCCACCATGAATATCAATAACTCCATTAAAAATCGAATCGATCATAACGCAACATTCAGTATGCCGTCCTGGACGGCCTTCACACCACTTTGTTTGCCATTTGATTCCGTCATCTGTTTTTTTCCAAAGTAAGAAATCTAGTGGGCTTTTTTTCTTTGAATTTGTTTCAATTCTTGCTCCACTAATTAATTCGTCGATATTTGTATTAGATAAACAACCATAATCATCATCACTTTTAACATCAAAGAAAACTTCTCCATCAACCACATAAGCTGCCTTCTTTTCAACCAATCCATCAATATAGGAGATAATTTGAGGCATATACTCAGTAACACGTGGATTTTGGTAGGCCTTACGAACATTCAAAGCTTCTAAACAATCTTGAAATACTTTAATATAATGATCAGTAATAACCTTTTCAGTTGTGTGTTCATTTATTGCTTTAGCGATTATTTTATCGTCTACATCGGTATAATTTGAAACGAATTTAACGTTATAACCAATAAACGTAAAAAACCTACATAAAGTATCAAAAAAGACCACTGGTCTCATGTTACCAATATGTGGGTCGTTATAAACAGTTGGCCCGCAAACATATATTGACAATTCGTCTTTTTTGATTGGTGTAAAGACTTCAATTTGTCTCGTTAATGAGTTATATAATTTTATTTCCATAATATCTTCTCTCTCATGGCAAAATTATAGCAAAAAAGCGCAACTATTTATATACAATTTGACATTAAAAATATATAAATATATAATTTTAATCATTATGAAACGTTCTTTATCAGGCATTAAGCCAACTGGAAATTTAACTTTAGGAAATTACATCGGAGCTCTTAAAAATTTTAAGAAATTCCAAGATGACTACGAATCTTTCGTTTTCATTGCCGATTTACATGCTTTAACTCTTCCAATTGATCCTATTGAATTACGAAACAACACCAAAGATATTGTCGCTTTTTATCTTGCTGCTGGTTTGGATCCAGAAAAAACTACTATTTTCTTACAAAGCGACGTTAGTGCTCACGCTGAAGTAAACACTATATTACAAAATTATTTGTATATGGGTGAATTATCTCGTATGACTCAATTTAAAGATAAATCACAAAAAATGAACAAAAATGCTATTGGATTAGGCTTGTTTGCTTACCCTGTACTGATGTGTGGTGATATTCTATTATATAATGCTGACATCGTTCCAGTTGGCGAAGATCAAGTCCAACACGTTGAATTGTGTCGAGATTTAGTCCATAGATTTAATACTCGTTACAACAAAGAAGTTTTTATTATGCCTCAACCAGTTATTCCTAAGGTTGGAGCACGTATTATGTCTTTGAGTGATCCAACAAGAAAAATGTCAAAGTCCGACCCAAAGGGAGATATTTTTCTTAAAGACGACATGAACATTGTTAGAAAAAAGATCATGAGTGCAGTCACTGATACTGGCTCTGATATTATCTTTGATGTCGAAAATAAACCTGGAATCTCAAATTTATTAACAATTTATGCTGCTTTAAAAGAAATTAGCATTGCTGATGCACAAGTTGTTTTCAAAGATTGCCATCGATATGGAGACTTTAAAAAAGCTGTCGCTGATGAAGTTGTCAGTGTATTAGAGCCATTTCAAAATAAATATAAAGAGATATTATCTAGCGGAATCATTGACAAAGTTCTTGATGATGGCGCTGCTAAAGCTAGAATTATTGCCAATAGAACTTTAGCGAAAGTAAAGAAAACAGTTGGTTTGTATGTCCATGACTAGATTCCTAATTTGCTTAGATTTAGATGGAACACTATTAACAAAAGATAAACGTATTAGATGGAAATCTAAACACTATATCAAAAAATTAATTAATGAAGGTCATATAGTAACTTTTTCAAGTGGACGTCCTTTTAGAAGCTTACAAAGATATTACGAAGAATTAAATTTACAAGTACCTGTAGTCTGCTTTAACGGTGCTTATGTTTTTAATCCTCACGATGTTACTTTTCCATCAATCTGTAAACGAATTCCATACCAAGATATCGTTAATCTTTATACCAATTTTTATGGAACAATGTTAGATTCAGCATATTGCGAAGCCATGAACAATATCTATCTTGATGTCAAAGATCCTTTTTTGTTCTTTTTATACAACCCTGGACAAACAAAATTGATTGTTTCTCCAATCGATAAAACATTAAAAGAAGACCCCTTTACCTGTGTTTTTCACTTTAAAGAATATACTAACGATATCAAAGAAAGAATGACTAAATATTGTTTAGAAAATTTTAAAAATACTAGAATGAGATTTTGGTTTCACAACGAATATACTGAGTGTTATATAGAAAACGTAAATAAAGCAACTGGCATCAAGCATGTCGCTGATTTTTATAACATCAATTATGATAACATTATCGTTTTTGGCGATGCTGAAAACGACATTGATATGTTAGAGTCTTTTAAAAATTCTTTTGCTATGAAAAACGCTTTAGATACTGTTAAAAAATCAGCTCATTTTATCACAAAAAAAGATAACGACCATAACGGCGTTATCTTTGAATTAAAACGTTTCTTAAAGAAAAAGAACTAGGCTTTGCAGGAGATTTTGAGTTTTCTAAGAATATCTTTTTCTTTATCTGAAATAGAAGCTTTAAAAGATTTGTTAGATAAATAACTTAATTTTCCACCAACATTATTGAATCTAATTTCATAAGCAATTAAGAATTGAGAATCGTACTTAAAATCTTCTTTGAAGAGTTTATTTGTTCTAAAATCTCCATATTTTCCATCACCAACTAAAGGGTGATTTATCGCTCTAAAATGTGCTCTAATTTGATGGGTTCTCCCAGTAATTAACTGGACCTTTACAAGTGAAAATGAATCATTTTGATCAATTACAGAATACTTTGTAATAGCTTCTTTTCCACCCTCGTTTGTAGGAGTAACAAAGACCATTCCTTTTTCAGGATTCTTCGCTAAAGGAAGATTTATCGTTCCAACTTTATCGGTCTCACCAAAAACTAGAGCTAAGTAATATTTTTCAATTTCTTCTTTAGTTTTAAATAAATCCATTAGTTCTTGGCTTGTTTCAAGATTCTTAGCAAAAATTACTAATCCACTAGTGTTTCTATCTAATCGATGAGCTGGACCTGGAATATAACCTACACCATCATTTTTAAACTCACCTTTTTGATACAAATAAGCTTGAACTTTATTGGTCAAGGTTAGTCTTTTTTCTTCTTCATCTCCATGAACTAACAATCCTTTAGGTTTATCAACAATCAAAATATTTTGATCTTCATAAACGATTTTTAAATCAACTTTAATCGATTCGATATTCTTAGGTTTATTGAATTCACCAATTTGTTCATCAGTTACGTAAATTCGCACTATATCTCCATCTTGAATTATATAAGATTGTTCGACCCAATGACCATTTACTTTAACATCTTTCTTTCTAAATGTTTTATAAATAAAGCTTAAAGGAGCATCATTTAAAAAGCGCCTTACGAATTTATCTATTCTTTGATTAGCATTTGAGTAATTAATTTTAATTTCTTTCATATTTAATAATGACATCTCCTTAAAAAATTGTTATAATTTAATCCGCGCATATGGAGAAATACCCAAGTGGCTGAAGGGGCGGGCTTGGAAAGCTCGTAGGCTGTAACAGGCGCGGGGGTTCAAATCCCCCTTTCTCCGCCAGCGATTAAATTTAGGAAATCTTTAGAAAAATCTAAAGATTTTTTATTTAACTTTATAATTATATAAAATTAGACAGTAAATTAAAACCACTTGAGAATCCCAAGTGGTTTTATAAACATAACTTAGAATTATTTTTTATCAACTTTGCTTTCGCTTACTGTTGAACCAATAACAGCGGTAGCATCAATGATAACATCGCTATTCTCCATAGCTTCTAAACGTTGTTTTCTTCTTGCTTCTCTTTCATTATTACGATCTTCGTTTTTACTAGCAAAACTTAATGATAAAGCGAAAATTAATGCACCAACGAGAACAAAGAAAACACCTAACCAAGTTAAAGTTAAACCGAAATGGAAAGCACTAACTAATGCAGCACTTGCTCCACTAAAAGGTTTAGCAATTGTTGAATCCGCATAATCTCCAATTAAACCTAAAACTGTACAAACAATTCCAACCACAAGAAACAAGATCCCAATCAAGAAAGCAATATATTGCTTAGTTGTAAATTGAGAACGTAAAGTTCTTTTTTTATTTGTTTTATTGTTAGTTTCTTGCATTTAAAACACCTAAACTACTTGTTTTCTGCAGGTTTTTCCGCAGTGGCTTTTGCTTCTTCTCTAGCTTTAGCATTATCAGCAGTTAATTCTTGAATCATCTTTGGATAAATATCTTTCCATTTAGCTTCAGCATCGCTAACAAAGGCACCAACTTTAATGTTGACATCGTTGATAACATCTTGGAAATTCTTTCCGGCTGGAACTTGACGTTTTCCATTCATCATTTCTACAGCATCCCATAATGCATCTAAAGCATTTGTATAAATTTCATCATTGCAGGTAGCATATTGTCTGATTGTTCCGAATAAACCGACTAATTTGTTTAAATCTTGTTGAATAAAATTAGATTGTGGGGTGATTTCTCCGTTAGCTTCTTTTCTGGCTTTGTTATATTCATCAAATTGACGGAAAATTTCTCCACCTAAAGCTAATAAAGCAACACCTCTATAAAATCTTTCATCAGCTGCTTTTAAAGCGACAACATTATCTTCAAGCATGTTAGTTTCTTTAGCATGATTGATATGAAGAACAATAATAGAATTTAATTCTTCATGAAGTGGGATGACAGCTTCAAAAATCTTAACATTTTGAGCATGATCAACTCTAAGTCCGTCGCTGGCCTTTTTGATGACAGTAGATTTATCACTATAAAAATCCTCACCAAATTTTTCTAATCTTTTTTTAAGTTCTGCGCCCTTGTCACCATTCTTGTCTAAGAATAATTTTAATGGGGTTTCTAACTTAATTTCGTTGATGATTCCGTTTTGTTTGTAATCATAGAACGAAACATCATATGCCTCTTTGTTTAATGTGTATTCAAGAGTATCTCTTACTAAAGAATTGTAATAAACTAAAGAAACAATTACACGACTAATAACATTCATAATTAAATCTTCTCCTTAACTTTATATATTATATTATTATATTGCAAAAATACTACTTTTTTTATTTAAAAATATAACGTCCAAGATCTTTAAACGTGTCGATTTCATATTTAGCATATTTCTTAACTACTTTAGCCGCTCTAGCCATACAAAAAGAGTTTAAATAAAACTTTTTAAACATTGAAATATCGTTTCCGCTATCACCAACTACTGCAATTTCATCTTCTTTTAAACCAGCATACTTAATGTAATCAACAACTCCTGAAGCTTTATTGCATCCTTTAGGAGTAACTTCAACAACTTGTTCACTCCAACTAGATTCAAGATTTTCGTATGCACTGCGTAAAATTTTATTTACCGCACAAGCTTTTTTCTTAGCTTTATTACTAAAACCAAATGCAAGCATAATCTTGTAAATGTGGCCAGAATCAATTTCTTCTTTATAAGCATCTTCACCATAATGCATATCTTCCGCATATATTTTTTGATGATTTTTATAAATTTTAAAAATAAATTTACCAATATGTTTAAAACCATTAACATGAACAAAAGTGCCTTTATCAGTCATGATCATAACACCAATATTTTTAAATGTTTCGTAACAATTATTTATTATTTCTTTTGCTTCTTCATTCTTGATTTTTTCTTCAAAAACAATCTTGCCACCGCTATAAATTACTGAGCCATTAAACCCAATGACAGTGCAATCACGGTTTATTTTGTTGATAACTTTTTTGCCATATTCAATGCTACGGCCACTTACTAAACAAATCTTTCCGCCTTTATCAGCAAATTGTTGAAGCAAAAAGAGATTTGCTTCACAAATCATTTTCTTTTTTTCTTTGGGATAAAATAATGTCCCATCTAAATCAGTTGCAATTGCTTTTATCATAAAAGACTTGCCCTTTCGAGCAAGTCTATTTTAACTTATAAACACTTTGTTTTAAATAAAATTATAAAACAATTTTATTGTCGGCTTGAATTAAACCATAACCGCCATCGACTCTTTTATAGACTAAGGAAATTTTTTCATCATCAGTATCTAAATATAAATAGAAATCATGTCCAATGGCTTCCATTTGAAGAATAGCGTCATCTAAAGTTATAGGTCTTAAGTCTAAATTCTTAGTCTTAACAATTGTGTCATTTTCGTCCTCGTCAACTTCGTCTTTTAATTGTTCAAAAAGTATTGATTTACTAAGTCCGTCATGATCATACTTTCTTTCCAACTTGGTCTTTAATTTTCTCATTTGTCCTTCAAGTTTATCAATTGAAAGATCGACACCGGCATATAAATCAGGATTCTTAACTTCTGATCTAAAAATCATCTCTTTTGTAAAAATTGTAATCTCGACTTTGGTTATACTTTTATAAGCTGTGACGACCGCTCGACAATTAATTTTTTCAGTTGGGTCAAAATACTTGCCCACACGAAGAAGTTTGTGTTGAATTGCGTCCGAAATAGCCTTGGTAACCAATATGTTTTTACCAACGATTTGATAGTTCATAATTATACCTCCTATGTAACATCTCTTCTAACTTTATTATATATTAGAAAATAGGTTTTGATAACATTATTTTAACAATTTTTTAATAGATTCCACTTCGTCCAATTTTTCCCATGGTAAATCGATATCTGGACGACCAAAATGCCCATAAGATGCAATATCTTGGTATTTAAAAGATGGTTTTCTTAAAGAAAATTTCTTAATGATTGCACCAGGTCTACAATCAAAAACCTTATCTATTACATTAAGAATTACTTCATCAGAATAATTGCTAGTTTTAAAGGTAGATATATTGATTGAAAGAGGTTCTGGTTTGCCAATTGCATAACTTAACTGAATCTCTAATCTATCAGCAACACCAGCAGCAACTAAATTTTTAGCCATATATCGAGCCATATAGGCACCACTTCTATCAACTTTGGATGGATCTTTTCCACTAAAAGAGCCACCACCATGACGAGCACTGCCGCCATAAGTATCTACAATCAATTTTCTTCCAGTTAAACCAGTATCACCAGCAGGTCCACCAATAACAAATTTTCCAGTTGGGTTTATCAATACCTTAAAATCGGTATTTAAACCAAAATCTTCAGAAACTTTTTTCATAATATTATTTTGAATAAATTCTTTAAATTCTTTTTCGTTAAAATCTGGATCATGTTGAACTGACATTAAAATAGTGTCTATTCGCAATGGATTTTGAGAATAATCGATTGTAACTTGGGACTTCATATCAGGTCTAGCATGTTTAAATTCGCCACTTTTTCTAAGCGAAGAAGCAACACGAACCAACTTATGAGCAATTGTAATCGGAAGAGGCATAAATCCTTTTGATTCATTACTTGCATAGCCAAACATTATTCCTTGATCACCAGCTCCTTCAAGTAAAATATTCTTATTTTGAACACCTTGTCTAATATCTGGAGATTGTTCATGAATCATATTAAGAATTTTTAAAGTTTTATAATTAAAACCAAGTTCATCTTTATCGTAACCAATTTCTTTTATGACATTTCTTGCTATTTCTTCATAATTTACATGCGAAACAGTCGTAATTTCTCCACCAATCAATAAAAATTGTGTAGTTGCAAAACATTCACAAGCTACATAAGCTTTCGAATCTTCTTTTAAAACAGCATCTAAAATTGCATCAGCAATTTGATCACAAACTTTGTCTGGATGTCCTTCACTAACCGATTCACTTGTAAATAAAATTCTTTCATCTTTTTTCATAATATTTCTCCATTTTTTCATAATAAAAAGCCTTCCACGTTTTATGGAAGGCTTGTTTTTTTCCTTGCATCCTTATCGTTCAAAGCGTGGAACACTTTGCTATTAGAAGCACTTACTCAATACTGAGAGTTGCTACCACATTTTTTCACTAAATCTATGTGGTTCCTGATAAGTAGATATACTATATAATTTTACGGCTTGTATTTCAAGTTTAATGTTCTAAATTATTGATCTCTTCAATCGCTAACGCAAGTTGATGAGGACAAGAATTGTCGCGTGATCCACACTTAATATTTAGAAGCCTATCATGAACATTTTGAAGACTCATTCCAATAACTAAAGCACGAATTCCGCGAAGATTTCCACTGCATCCACCAATAACATTTAAATCGACAATTTTGTTGGATTCAGTATCATAAGTAACTGTCATTTCTTGAGAACAAGTTCCGTGACAAATATGCTTATAACTTTTAATCATTACTTAACAATTTCTCCGTAAACTTCACCAAAGGCACAAGCAGCATTAGATTCATCTGTATCAATGTGCATTGCTAAACTAAATTTTGGTGAAACTCTAACAACTGTATCTCCAAAAACAACGCTTCTTCCAGTTCCAGAGATCTTAACGTCAACAATATCACCATTTTTAACACCAAATTCTTCAGCATCAACTGGAGTCATATGAATATGACGTTTTGCAACAATACAACCTTCATTAATAACCAATTCAGCTGGTTTACCATCAACTAAATAATTTGGATTAACAATCTTCATTGGAGCACTTCCAACAATGTCGCCAGATTCTCTAACTGGAGCATTAACACCTAAAGTTCTTGCATCAGTTGCACTCACTTCAACTTGATTAAATTTTCTAACTGGTCCTAAAATAGAAACACCATCAATTGTATGTTTTGGTCCGACAAGATCTAATTTTGTAGTACTAGCAAATTGGCCAGGTTGGCTAAGCATTTTCTTAGCTTCTAACTCAAATCCTTTACCACATAACAACTCAAGATCTTCTTGAGTCAAGTGAATATGTCTTGCACTTGTTTCAACTAAAATTTTCTTACTCATAAATTTCTCCTTAAATTAGCTTAATTATGATATCACTTTAAAACGTAATAACAAAAAGAATGCTACTTTTTTTACTTTTGAATTTACTTTCGAAAGTTTAATATTCATAATAAACATATGGAAGAAATTTCAATCAATTTAAGGGAACTATTATTCGATGCAATTCGCTCAAAGAACTTTCCAAAAGTTCGCGAGATTTTTGATACTTATCCAAATATCGATATCGCTGATAGCGTCAACGAAATAGATCCAAATGACATCGAATCTATTCATTATTTAGTTTACATTTTTAAAATTATCAAACCTGCTTTTAGCAGCGAATTTTTTAGTGAACTAGATACTGAAATTCAAGAAAAATTAATTACTTTTTTAACTAACGAACAAGTCGGTATCTTGGTTCAAGAATCAGCAAACGATGAATTAGCAGATTTCTTAGAGGAATGGCCAGCAAATGTCGTTGCTAAAGTTCTTCAAAACACCAAACCTGATCAAAGAAAAGTAATTAATCAACTTTTGGGTTATAAAGATGATACTGCTGGCGCTATAATGACAACCGAATACATTACTTTATTTGAAGACACTAAAGTTAAAGATGCTTTAAATACAATTAGACAAGTTGGAAAAAACGTTGAAACCATTTATACATTATTTGTTAGAAATAAAAAATTTGATTTAATTGGAGTGCTAGATCTTGATGATTTGGTTTTTGCCCAATCAGATGAAATATTAGGAAATGTCTGCAACACCGCTTTTCAAAGTGTTGATGTTAACACTGATGAAGAAGAAGTTGCTCAAATCTTCAAAAGATATGATTTAAATGCTATCGCAGTCCTTAACGAAGATAAAAAACTAACAGGTATCATCACAATCGACGATATCGTCGATGTTATCGAAAAAGAAAATACTGAAGACATTGAAGCTATGGGTAAAGTTGCGCCTTTAAAAGACAGCTACATGGATACTCCTATCTTTAAATTGGCCATGAAATGCTTGCCATGGTTATTGATACTTATGGTTTTAAGTATCGGTTCTATCGCTTTACAAAACCAATTTCAATTTTTAATTGGAACTCTTACAGCCGTTTCAGTTTTCTTAACCACAATTTGTGATACCGGCGGTAACTCTGGCTCACAATCATCCACATTAGTAATTCGTGGACTTGCTACACATGATTTTGAACTAAATGCAAAAGGTTTCTTTACTGTTTTATGGAAAGAATTACGTGTCGCAGGAATTGTCGCTTCTATTGCTGCTGTATTTACATTTGGTTTTTGTATGTTCTTATTTGCAGTTCATATCGTTGAAATTCCTGATACATTCGTAAATGTAAATGCTCATGGTGAAAATCTCACTTTAATTTGGTTATCACTTGCAGGAAGTGTTTCTATCACTTTATTTATTACAATTGTTGTATCTAAAATTCTAGGTGTTTGTATGCCATTCTTAGTTAGTAAAATGAAGCTTGATCCAGCTGTTGTTGCTGGTCCAGTTATTACAACTATTATGGACTTAGTTTCTTTATCTATGTACTTTGCAATTCTTCTTAGTGCCTTTACAATGTTTGGTTGGACACTAAATTAATCATAAATTTTCTTTATTTTTTATTAGTTCTTTGATATATTAGTAAAGCACGCGAGAATGGCGGAACTGGTAGACGCGCACGTTTAAGGGGCGTGTGGGGCAACTCATACGGGTTCGATTCCCGTTTCTCGCACCAAGTGCAAAAAAACAAGCCTTAATGCATTACGCATTAAGGCTTTTAATTTTTTTAATATCCTCTGCAAATCCCCACTCTTTTAGAATTTTGAATCATCAGTTTGATTCAAAATCTTCATTTGTGGTTTTATAACCTTTTTAACATTTCCAGAAATAAATGGATTTCTTAAATGAGCTTTTTCGATAAGTTCTAAGAACGGATACTTTCCACCCATCTTTAATAACTTAATATATTTTTTCCAAGCCTTTTCTCTATTTTTATCCATTTCGCACTTAAATTGAAGAGCTAAAACTTGAGCTAAAGTATAATCAATATAATAGAAAGCAACAGCGTAAATATGTGATTGTCTAATCCATTGATGTCCGCTAGCTAAATATGGGAAACCATCATAATTCATCCATGGACGATATTCCTTATCTATTTTTGCCCAATAAGCACATCTTTCTTCATGTGTAGCTTCTGGATGTTCGTAGACCCAATGTTGGAAATCATCGACTTCAACACCATAAGGAAGGAAAGAAATTGCTCCTGATAAATGACTAAATCTATATTTGTCTGCTTGTGTTCCAAAGAAATCAGTCATATAAGGATAAGCGAAAAATTCCATAGACATTGAATCAATTTCGCAAGCTTCAAGAGTTGGCATTCTATAACTTGGAACCATAATCTTGCTTCCTAAATATCCTTGGAAAGCATGTCCAACTTCATGAGTTAACGTATCGACGTCTTGGCTTGTGCCATTGCTATTTGCAAAAATAAATGGAGCTTTATATTTTGGCATATAAGTCATGTAACCACCGCCTCTTTTACCAGCTTTAGCATCTAAATCCATTAAATTATTATCGATCATGAAATTAAAGAATTTACCACTTTCTTCACTCATATCGTGGTACATTTTTTGAGCTTGTTTTACAAGAAAAGAACTATCACCAATTGGTTTTGCATTTCCTGTATTAAATTCAAGATTATAATCTATAAAAATTGGATTTTTAATGCCGATTCGTTTTGATTGTCTTTTTCTTAATTTACTCACTTCAGGGACAACATCTTCTTTAATTTGCTCTCTATATCCCTTAACCATCTCAGCATTGTAATCAAGTCTACCTAATCTTAAATATCCAAAATCAACATAGTTTTTATAGCCCATCTTTTGAGCCATTTTTGTTCTTACTTTGACAAGTTTATCGTATATTTCACCAAATTCTTTATCGTGTTCTTCAATAAAACCAAAAGAAAGTTTTGCGGCTTCAATACGAGTATCTCTATCTTTATCACTTAAATATTTACCCATTTGAGAAAGGTTTAAAGTTTCACCCTTATATTCAATTTTTGCACTAGCCATGAGTTTTTCATATTGTGTGACAAGTTTATTTTCTTCGATACATTCTGGGATAATCTTTTCATCAAAACACTTTAATGAGGATTCAGCCATATCAAAATAATGTTTACCAATCTTTTCCTCTAAATAATTTCTATATTTTGAAGAGAGTAAAGCCTTATCAAAAGCTTGTGAGTATGAACTTAAAACAGGTCCAACTTCATCGACTTTTGCCATTGCTTTTTCGTACTTTTTATCGGTAGTATCAATAGAATTTCTAATAGATATTACTGTCGTATTTGTTTCGATAACATCAGTTAGTTTAAAAAACTTTTTAACTACTTTTAGTGCAACTTTTTCATCAGTAGCATTATTTAATTCATCGACTAAAACTTTAATTTTCCCTTCAATGCTTTTAACGTTTGGGATTCTTAATGGGAATTCTTCAAATTTCATATATTTCTCCTTTACTTAATTTGTTCCTTTTCTTTTATTTTAAAGATGTCTTTTATCCATCTTGTCATAAATAAATTTCTCCAATAATTATACGCCACAACATAGCTATTATAAAGTTGCGTTTCCTCGTTATAACCCGTATTTAATTCGTTAATTGATAAAAATAAAGCATCAATTTGATTCTTATTTTTTAAACCCTTGATGTTAGTATAGATCAATTTAATTTCTTTATTAATTTCCCTGGATTCAGCAAATTTATTGCCAAATTCTTTATAAGATAATACCACATAAGATTTTTCAGAAAAGTTATCAAGAAAATCGCTTAATATTTTTTGTTTTGTCGTGACGTCGCCTAATAGATTAATTATTTTAGCCATACATTCTTCTTTTTGAAAAATAAAAATACTGATAGTTTCGCTCGATTTTTTCATTTTATTGTTAAAAATATGCATAAAACAGCAAGAAACAATAATCAAAACAATATAGCTGATTGCTAAAACAACGGCGACGCAAATTAATATGTGATACCATTCAATTTTGAAAGCAGCTAAAACAATATAAGAAAAATTCATAAACATATTCTAGATTGTTATTAAAAATTAATCTATCAAAACAGTAAGTCTTTCGTATATTCGTAATTTGTTTCTTTAAGAATGAGCATTTTTTTGCAATTTATTGCGTTAATGCGCATCATTTTTGCTATATTTATTTATATTTGTTATAATATTACACCGAGGTAATATTATGGGAAAACAAATTATCGCAATTATGTATGACTTTGATAGAACACTTGCAACTGAAGATATGCAAAACTTTGGTTTTATCAAAGATATGGGTTTAACTCCTGAACAATTTTGGAAGAAAACTCAAGAATTCTGTTCAAATTATGATGTAGATAAAATACTAGGTTACATGTATATGATGATTAAGACTGCCAAAGAAAAAGGTATCGCCTTAACTAGAGAATATTTATATAGCACTGGTAAATTAATTAAATTTTATGATGGCGTCACTACTTGGTTTAAACGTATCAACGAATATGCAAGTAATCGTGGCTTAATAGTTGAACATTATTTAATAACAAGTGGAAATAAAGAAATAATCGAAGGCACAAGCATCGCTAAAGAATTTAAACAAATCTTTGGCTGTGAATATTTGTATGATGAAGATACAAAATTAGCTTATTGGCCAAAAACAATGATTAATTATACTCAAAAAACTCAATATGTTTTCCGTATTTCAAAAGGCGCTATAACTGATAATGATGATAAAAAAGTCAATGAAAAAACTGTTCATAGACGTATTAAATACGAGAATATGATTTATTTAGGAGATGGACTCACTGATGTCCCAGGAATGATTGTTGTAAAACAAAACGAAGGACACTCAATTGCTGTATATCCAAAAGGCATGAGAGATAAAGTTTCATCTTTGTTTGAAGATGGAAGAGTCGATTATATCGCTAAAGCCGATTATTCAATCAATGGTGAACTTGAAAAAATAGTCCATTTAATTATTGATTCAATTAGTATTCGCACTCAATTAGATAGTAGACAGGAGAAAACTAAGGCTAGTCTATGATCTATGGTTTATTAATGATGTCTGGAACTGGGAATCGTCTCACTCCAAATTCATATAAACAATATATAAAAATCAACGGAATTGATATTTTTTTGTATTCTTTGAACACTTTTTTGTCTTGTAATTTAATAGATGAAATAGTTTTGGTTGTAGATAAAGATCACCTTGATTATGTACAAGAAATCATCAATAAATTGAAGGCTAGTAAAAAAATTTATATTACAGAAGGCTCTGACACGAGACAAAAAAGTGTCTATAATGGCTTAAAATACTTAAAAACACTCGATAAATGTTCTGAAGTCGTAATTCATGACGCTGCTCGTCCACTTCTTAGTCTGTCAACACTGAAAGAAAGCGTTGAAGAACTAAAAAAAGCCGATGCAGTTGCAGTCTATATACCATCTCAAGATTCTTTAGTTTTTGCAAATGGCAAAGATTATTCAATAAATTACATAAATCGTAATGAAATAATGCAAATTCAGACACCACAATGCTTTAAATTTGATATAATATTCAACGTTCATGAGAAGGCTATTAAAAATAGTATTTTTAATTCTTCTGATGATTTGCAGTTAGTCAAAGGTTTAGGTGTTAATGTCAGTTTAATTAAAGGTAGCAAACTTAACTTTAAAGTTACCGATTCTACTGATTTAGAAATCCTAAAAAAGTTATTGGCAAAGTGAGGTCTTATGAATTTCGATGTTTCTTTTAAAGATGGAGATATAATTCAAGGGATTGTCACATCTATTAAAAAATACGGGGTATTTTTTAGTTTTGTTGGCGGTTATATTGGATTGCTTCATATTAGTGAGATTTCAAACAATTTTGTCAACGACATTTCAAAAGGTTTTTCGTTGGGGGATTGCGTTAATTTAAAAATCCTCACAATTGACAAAGAAAATAAATTTCTTAACGTCAGTTTAAAGCAGGTAAATTCTGATCTAAACAACATCCAAGATTTTGGTCCAAGCAAAAAAATGACTTCTTATCTTAAGGAAACCGATTTTTCAAAATTAGAAAAATCTCTTCCCGATATGATTAAAAAGGAGTTAGAGAGGGAAAAATTATGAAAATTGAAGTTGGCTTTGATTATTTAGGGAAAGGAAACCTCGTTAATTTTGAAAAGTATCAAAAAAAGGTTACTGAAATTAATGAAACTATTAAAAACAGAACTGGTTTAGGTTCAGATTTTCTAGGTTGGTATGACTATCCTTCAAGAATCGATGAAAAAGTAATTAAATCAATCGAAAATAAAGCAAAAGAATTTCGTGAGAATTACGATGTATTAGTTGTCTGTGGTATTGGTGGATCCTACCTTGGTCCACGTGCTGCAATCGAAGCATTAAATGGAATTCCATCAAGCGATAAAATGGAAATAATCTATTTAGGAAATTCATTAGACTCAAATTATGTTGATAGCTGTATCAACTATTTAAAAAATAAAAAATTCTGCGTTTGTGTTATTTCAAAATCTGGTACCACTACTGAAACTGCGGTTTCTTTTAGAATTTTAAAGAATTTATTAAAACAACAAATGGAAAACGATTTTAATAAAGCTATCGTTGCTATTACTGATGAAACTAACGGCTCTTTAAGAGCTGAAGTTAAATCTGAGCATTATGTTGCTTATGATTTACCACGTGATATTGGCGGCCGTTACTCAGTTATGACAGCAGTTGGACTTTTTCCAATGGCAGTTGCCGGCATCAATATTCGTGAATATATTGATGGTTTGAAACAAGGTCAAATTGATTTTGATAACGATAAAATCAAAGAAAATAGCGCTTACCAATACGCTGTCGAAAGATTTTATTTATATACAAAGAAAAATTATCCAGTCGAAATGTTAGCAATGTATGAACCACGTTTAACAAATTTAAAAGAATGGCGGAAACAATTGTTCGATGAAACTGAAGGCAAGGATGGCAAAGCCGTTCTTTGTGCTTCATGTGTCTTTACAACTGATCTTCATTCTTTAGGTCAATTTATCCAAGAAGGAAGTAAAATTCTTTACGAAACAATTGTTTATGTTTCAAAACCAAATAAGGATATTGAAGTGCCTCTTTGCGATGATGATAGCGATGGAATTAATTATCTTGCCGGTAAAAAATTAAGTTTTATCAATCATAAAGCTTATGTTGGAACCCTTAAAGCACATTCTGAAAGCGGAAACGTTCCTAACATTACCATCACATTAGATGAAATGAATGCCAAAAATTTAGGGTATTTCTTCTATTTCTTTATGAAAGCTTGTGCCATGAGTGCATACTTAAATAAAGTTAATCCTTTTAATCAACCTGGTGTTGAAGTATATAAAAAGAATATGTTCCACCTTCTCGGCAAAAAAGGCTATTAGGAAACATTATTCTAAGACATAATTTCCAAATTATTTATTGACATAAAAAGTGGGTTTTGATATATTATGTAAGCACGCGTAATCGTGTTAAATAGGTTGGATGTTTAGCTCAGTTGGGAGAGCATCGCCTTTACACGGCGGAGGTCACAGGTTCGAGCCCTGTAACATCCACCATCAATTACGCTTCTGCGAGAAATCCCGTGGAGGGGTAGCGAAGTGGCTAAACGCGGTTGACTGTAAATCAATTCCTTCGGGTTCGGCAGTTCGAATCTGCCCCCCTCCACCATTTGGTTATATTGGGATGTAGCCAAGAGGTAAGGCAACAGACTTTGACTCTGTCATTCCGCTGGTTCAAGTCCAGCCATCCCAACCAATATGATCCACTAGCTCAGTCGGTAGAGCACTTGACTTTTAATCAAGGGGTCTGGAGTTCGAATCTCCAGTGGATCACCAATTTATTAAATTCTATGCCCAGGTGGCGGAACAGGTAGACGCGAAGGACTTAAAATCCTTTGATAGCAATATCATATCGGTTCGATTCCGATCCCGGGCACCAAGAATTAAACGAAACATTGCGCTAAACGCAATGCTTTTTTTATGTTTATTTTTAGAATAAAAATTGCCTTTCATATTTGTTGATTTTCAAAATTACATCATTATAATATTAAAAGTTATGGAAATGAACGATATAAACGAAAACACTATCAACTTAATAAAACAAACCCTTGATAAACTTAGACCATTCATGCAAAGAGAAGGCGGCGACGTTACTTTTGATTCATTCGAAGACGGAATAGTATACGTTAATATTAGTGGCGCCTGCGAAGGCTGCAGCTATCTTAATGCAGATTTAGAACAAGGTATTGAAGTGATTTTGATGGAAGAAGTTCCTGGTGTCGTTGCTGTAAGATTAGCAAGTGAAAAAGAGTTAGTAAAAGCATCTTTAAAAATTGCTAAAGAAAAAGCAGATCAACAATTAAAATAAAAAAGAAACTCAATCAATTGAGTTTCTTTTTTTTATGTTTATAGATTTATATTAAAAAATTTTCTCTTCTATTTAAAACAATATATCCATCACGATTATAAACATCTTCTCTATTATATTCGATTGGTTGTCCATTAAATTTAATTACTAGGCCTCCAGCATTTTCAACAACAGCTTGGAATGCGGCTGTATCCCACTCTTTAGTCCCATCTTCGAAACGATAAGTGATTTCCGCCTTGCCTTCAGCAATATAGCATCCCTTTATAGACGAGCCGATTTTTTTAACATGTTTTATTCTATCTTTATATTTCTCAATTGTTTTAACATCTTTTATAGCTGGATGATAAACACTAGTCAAAACTGTTAAGTCAGTTAATTTATCGTTAACATGAATTTTGGTTGTGTTTCCGTCATGAATCTTAAAAGATCCACTTCCTTCAACTCCATAATAAATATCGCCTGTAGCAGGAATAAAAACGACTCCTAAAACCACTTTATGCTTATAAGCAAGTGCGATATTGATGGTAAACATATCGTCTTTATGAACAAAATCTTCCGTTCCATCAACTGGATCGATAATCCAAACATAATCATTTTTAAGTCTATCTTTATTATCAACACTTTCTTCAGTTAAAAATGCATAATCAGGAAATCTTTCCCCTAAATAGTCTCTAATAATTTTATCACTTGCTTTATCAGCCTCTGTTACAGGACTATTATCGCCCTTAATTTCGACATGAAAACCTTCATGATAATATTTCATAACTGTTGCTTTAGCCTTTAAACCAGCCTCTAAAGCAGCATTTAGTTCTTTTTCGTATTGCATAATCAAATCTCCTATTAAATTAAAACCCAATCAAAATGATTGGGTTTTAACAGTTCTATCTAAAAATTATTCGCCTTTACCAACACAGCCAAACACTGTGCATTTAGCTTTAACAACATCTTTAATTCCTTGTTTAGCAGGTCCAACAATTTTACGTGGATCGTAGAATTTTGGATTTGTATAAATTTCGGGATCATTTTCAGTAGCTTTGCAGAATTCACGAACAACTCTAGCAAATGCTTGTTGGCATTCAGTGTTGACGTTAATTTTGCATGTTCCTCTATCAATAGCCATTTTAAGTTGGAAATCTGGAATTCCGCTTCCTCCATGTAAAACTAATGGAGTCTTGCAAAGTTCGTTAATTTCAGCCATTTCTTTAAAACCTAATTTTGGTTCTCCGTGATATGGTCCATGAACTGAACCAAGAGCAGGAGCTAAAGCATCTAACTTAGCTTCAGTAATCATTTTTAAGCATTCATTTGGATCGGCATAAAGAACACCTTGAGAAACGACGTTATCTTCTTGTCCACCAACATGTCCAAGTTCGGCTTCGACAGAAACACCATGAGCGTGAGCATAATCAACGACTTGCTTAGTTAAGGCAATGTTCTCTTCGAGTGGATGGTGACTTGCATCAATCATAACACTTGAGAACCCTGCATCGATTGCTTTTTTACAAACTTCAAAGCTTGATCCGTGGTCAACATGTAAACAAACAGGAACAGTAATTCCGTTGTCTTTAATGTAACCATTAACCATACCAACGATGGTATCGCAACCACCCATATACTTCATAGCACCTTCACTAACTCCAAGAATAACTGGAGCTTTTAGCTCTTGACACTCGTCAAGAATGGCACTTACCCATTCAAGATTGTTAATGTTAAATTGACCGACAGCATAATGACCATCGTGAGCTTTCTTTAACATTTCGCACATATTGACTAATTTATTCATATTCTCTCCTTTTTAGATAAATTATAAATTCTTATCGTCACTATCGGAAGTTTCTTCATCAGTGGCTTCATCATCATCATCGCTATCTTCAACACCGAGAGCTTCTTTTTCTTCGTTGCTATCGATTTCTTCCTTATCGTAATTACCGTAAGTATCGTTATCGATATCATTATAGACATCATTCATATCAATACGAACTTTGTCATAAGTTTGGTTCTTTCTTAAGTCCCAGAAATTGTTACCAAGAGTGACAAATCTACCATCAAGGGATAAATTTGTGTAAAATCTTGAAATATTGTTTTTCTTTTCTTCGTCAGTTAATTCTAACTTAGCACAAACATCATCATATAATTCACTAAAACTAACAACTTTAGCAAATCCAACTAATGAAGAGTAAGCTACATCAACCATCGATTCATTTTTATAATTTTCTTCCATAAAAACTCCTTTATGCGTCCATAATTATACATTAATTATAATAAAAATACTATAAACGATTAATAACTTCTTGCTTGCCTAAAATATCAATAATATTGAACATTTCGATGCCGTGCATACATCCAGTCAATTTAATTCTAATAGGCATATATAAATCTTTACCTTTAATACCTGTCTCGGTTTGTATCTCTTTGAATAAAACTTTGACAGTATCAGGATTAAGTACTTCCATATTTTGAAGTTTCTCTTTAAAAGCTTTTATAACTACTGGAGCAGTGTTTGCGTTTAAAATGGCTTTTTCTTCATCAGTATTTTCAGCTTTTGGATTTAAAATCGCATTCATCATTTCAACTATTTCGGATCCGGTATTTATCTCATTCTTAAATATTAAAGACATTTTATTCAATTCGGCTTGAGAATACGTTTTCTCAAATTTAATTTGTTTTAAGAAAGGGGCAATAAACTCAAAATATTTTTCATCACTTAAATGTTTAATATAATAAGCATTTGTATACAAAAGTCTTTTATTATCAAAAATCGATGGAGAACTGGATAATCTTGAAGGATCAAAAACTTTAATCGCTTCTTCTAGGGAGAAAATCTCACGATTATCTGGACTTGTCCATCCTAATAAGAACAAGAAATTAACGATAGCTTCTGGTAAATATCCGAGTTCACGATATTGAGACATAAATTGTAAAATATTATGGTCTCTCTTTGATAATTTTTTTCCATTTGGATTGCAAATAATTGTCATATGACCAAATTGAGGAGCTTCCCAACCAAAATATTTATAAATTTGTAATTGCTTTGGGGTATTGCTTAAATGCTCTTCGCCTCTTAAAACATGAGTAATTTCCATTAAATGATCGTCAACAACTACTGCAAAATTGTAAGTTGGAATTCCACTGCTCTTCATGATAACAAAATCGCCGATATCATCACTATTAAACGATACTTCGCCTCTGACTAAATCATCAAATTTAAAAGTGACGCCACTTTCCATTTTAATTCTAATAGCTGGTTTTCTGCCTTCGCTAATATATTTAATTTTTTCTTCTTCAGACAAATTCAAGCAATGTCTATTATATTTAAAAGACTTAACTCCATTTGCGAGTTGCTCTTCTTTCATTTCGGCTAATTCATCTTCAGAACAATAACAATAATATGCATATCCTTTATCTACTAATTCTTGAGCAAATTTTTGATATACATCAAGTTTTTCCATTTGATGATATGGAGCATATTTTGGATTAGGTTTTTCTGGAGATTCATCCGGCACAATTCCAAGCCAAATCAAATCATGTAATTGACTCTCTTCGGCTCCAGCAATGTTTCTTTCAACATCAGTATCTTCAACTCTAAAAACGAAATCTCCGTTATACCTTTTTGCAAATAGATAATTGAACAAGGCACTTCTTGCTCCGCCAATATGTAAAAATCCTGTAGGAGAAGGTGCATATCTAACTCTAACTTTTTTATTCATTTTCTTTTCCCTCCAAAGAACATATACAATAACAAACAATGGCTTTTTCTTCGCCAACAGCACCAAAGCCTTCGTTCGTTCCGGCTTTAATACTGATTTGATCTAATTTTAAATGTAGAACTTCAGCTAAAGACTTTTTAATTAACTTTTTATATTCGCCCAAATTTGGTTTTTCTAACGAAATAAAACAATCAATATTATTAATTATAAATCCTTCTTGAACGATAATATCAAAAACTTCTTTCAACATTTCAATTGATAATCTACCCTTATTTTTAAGGTCTTTATTACTAAACATTTCGCCGATATCGCTATTACCAATAGCACCTAATAATGCGTCAATAATAGAATGGGTTAAACAATCACCATCACTATAAGAAACGGCTCCTTTAGAACTAGGAATCTTTATTCCACCCAGTAACAAAGAAAATCCTTCCTTTAATTCGTGAATATCTTTCGCAAATCCCACTTTAATCATAATTAAACATTAAACCTAAAGAAGAAAATATCGCCATCTTTTGCAACATAATCTTTACCTTCAATTCTTAATTTTCCGGCATCTTTTAAAGCTTGTTCAGTTTTATAAACCATAATATCATTGTAACTATAAACTTCAGCTCTAATAAATCCCTTTTTAAAATCTGTATGAATAATTCCTGCACAATCAGGAGCTAACATGCCGTTAATAAATGTCCGAGCTCTAACTTCATCAGCACCAACAGTAAAGAATGTTGATAAATTCAATAATTTATAAGCTGATTGAACAAGAGAATCAAGTCCACTTTCTTTTGCTCCGATTGAAGCCAAAAACTCTTCTTTTTCTTGAGGAGAATAACTAGAAAGTTCAGATTCAATTTCACAGCAAATAGGGATGCATTGAGCATGCTCTTTAGCAGCAAAATCTCTAACTTTTAAATAATTTTCACAAGAATCTATATTTTGTAAATCTTCATCGCTTACATTTGCTACATAAATAATTGGTTTAATAGTTAATAAGTTATAATTTTTAACAATCTTACTCTCTTCTTCAGTTAATTGAAGAGATCTTGCAGATTTTTCTTTGTTTAAATGTTCTTTTAATTTTGTCAAAACATTTGTTTCGACAATTGCTTCTTTATCTTTAGAAATTTTGGCTTTATTTTCAACTTTTGCAAGTCTATTTTGAACTGTATCTAAATCAGAAAATATAAGCTCGAGGTTAATTGTTCCAATATCTCTAATTGGATCAACAGAATTTTCAACGTGAACTATATCGCTATTTGTAAAACATCTAACAACTTCAATAATTGCATCAGTTTCTCTAATTTTACTTAAAAATTGGTTTCCTAAACCTTCGCCTTTACTTGCACCTTTAACCAAACCGGCAATATCATAAAATTCAAATGTTGTATAAATTGTTCTTTTTGGATTAAACATTTTTGAAAGATTGTCAACTCTTTTATCCTTAACAAAAACAGAACCAACATTTGGATTAATTGTTGCGAATGGATAATTTGCGGCTTCAACATGACTATTTGTAATTGCATTAAAAAGCGTTGATTTGCCAACGTTTGGAAGCCCAACTATACCAGCCTTTAAACCCATAATTAATACCACCTTAAATCGATTACTTATTATATATGATTTCTAATATTTTTTCATTAAAAAAAAGCCACTAAAGAGTGGCTTGTGAAGTACAATAAATAAATACTATATTATTTAGCTTCTTCTTTTGGAGCTTTGTTAGCATCTGTGACGTTGATATCAGCAGCTCTAGGACCACGTTCACCTTCTTGTGATTCGAACTCGACAGCAGCACCGACGTTAACAGTCTTGAAACCTTCAACATTTAAAGATGAATAATGAAAGAAATAATCTTTTCCATCATCACCGGTAATGAAACCAAAACCTTTGTCTTTGTTGAACTTCTTGACTTTTCCAGTTATCTTTGCCATATTAATCTACCCTTCCTACGAACTTCAAATTTTTTACAAAATTAAAATTCATGTCTTTAGTATATATCTTTTATTTTTGTTTATCATTATTTTTTTAGTATTTTTATTTATGAAGACACGAAATCAAGTCATTTTTGTTAATAAAGTTGCGAATCAAAAACAAAATTAGTATTAAAAAACCAACTGTTTCAACCATCATTACAGCTATAGAAAGCGTTGGAAAAACAAAATTATTTGAAACTCCAAGAATACTGGAGAAAGATTTTCTTACAACAAAATCGGTCGTAAAAAGCCCACCAAACGATAATATTAAACAAATTACAATATTTACTAAGTTCATCATAAAATATAATTTTGTAATTTCGTTTTTTGAATAACCGATCAAAGTAAACATTGCCACCTCCCTTTTTAATTCATCTATATTTACCCAGCAAATAACTGTTAAAATAATGGAGGCAAATATTACAATTGTAAGGCTATATATTTGCAAAATCATTTGTAAATACCATAAAATTTCATCAATACTCTTTTCTACATCAGCTATTGGATTGATAAATTCGTAATCGTTTAACATTGAATTCAGTTCTAAAATTCTGTTTTTTTCTTCTTTTTCGTTTAGTTCAAAAACTACGCTATTAATGGATAAATTAAAATTAGAAACTCTAAATAAATCTCTAAACAGAGATAAGGAAAATAAATCATTATGATACAAACAATGATTATTACTATTAACAATTCCAGAAACCGTTAAAGTAATGTAATTAAACTTTTTTCTAACATATTTACTTAACGATTCATTAGAAGTATTGAATGCTAAACTAATTTTTTCTCCACACACCTTAATACCTAATTTATTTGCCAATTTTTTAGATATACCAACTTCTAAAATGTTAGAAGGATAATTTCCGTTTATTTCTAAATTATTAACACTACTAAATTTAATATTTTCTTCTGAAGGTTTTGATGCGCTTCCGAAAGCTATATTTTCTGGACATACAATATTATCCTGTTCTTCAATTTTAACATTACTAAATTTATCACAAAAATCTTTTAAAGGAGCTTCGTTACTGCAAGCATAAAGTGAAGAAGCAAACCCACTAAACAAACTCATACCATAATTTACATAACCGCCTGGAGTAGAATAATAGCAATCTATATTTTCAGGTAAAATCTCTTTAATTTCTTTTATGGTCGAAAGACTTAGTCCCTCTGTAATTGTAGAATATACGTATAGTTTATTTGTATAAGGTATGGATTCACTAAAAGTTTTAGGATTATAAAAAGAAGAGTCGTTATCAAAGAGATTATCCTTATATCGTTTATCAAATAGAATTTTATTTAAAAATTCATTTTGAAACTTTAATGTCTTAATATAATAAATTTTCTTTAAAATCCATGGTAAATCCTCTTCCTTTTTTAAATCAAGTGAAGAAAAAAATCTCATATTTTCTTCTAATAATTTTTCATTAAATAAAGAATCTGTATGATAAATTTTTGGTAGAGTGTCCATAACTACTGCTTTTACTCTAAACAATTGTTCATCATAATAACCCCAAGATTCATTTTTTAATTTTAACATTACAAAAAAATCATTATTTTGTATATAACTACCAAGCGATTCGTAAGACTTAACAATATTAAGACTTAAACACAGTTCTTTTAGCAAAGGAAAATTCATTCCAAGAACTATTTCGTCATCTTTCAATGCAGTAATATTTGGATAAGTTTCAATATTTTGAAAATCTTTCATATATGTAAATTCATTAAAATTTGACAAATTATATCCATTAATTTTAACTTGAGGATTAACAGAAACATTGTATAAATCATTGGAATCAGGAAAGAAAGTTTCAAAATTATTCAAGTAACTAACTCCGATATAATCGATATAATCAGCATAATCTTCTGATATATATTTAATCTCTTCATACGAAGAAGCTAAGTAATCTTTAATCCCGTAATTATCCATTTTCTTTTTTAAAATAATCAAATTATCGCCAAGAATATTTTCGAAAGAAGATGTAAGTGTTTTTTTGATTGTGCTTCCTAATAAACAACTGACACCAAAAATTAATAAAGAAAATACTAAAAACGCATTCGAAATCATGTATCTTATTTTTCTTTCTTTAATTAAAGTTTTACAATGATTAAAAATAAATTTAAGGGAAAAATGTTTTTCATTTGTTTTTTCGTATGTCGGTAAATCGAAATCTTTTTTAACACTTAATTTTCGCTTATTATTTATCTCACATAAATCACCATCTATAATTTTTAATATTGAATCTGCATAAGTTTTTGCCAAATTTCCATCATGCGTTACACAAATAACCAAAATATTTTTACTTACGTCTCTTAAAATAGAAAAAATATTTTCACTATTTTTGGAATCCAAACTACCAGTTGGCTCATCAGCAAATATAACTTTTGGATTATTTATTAAAGCTCGGGCGATCGCTACTCTTTGTTTTTCTCCACCACTTAAGTTTTTTACTAATTTATTTGCTATGTTTTCGATTGATAATTTTTTTAAAATAATATTAATATTTTTATCAATCTTTTTTTCTTTATTCGTTGTAGAATTGATTGCTACTTTAAGATTTTCAACAACAGTTGCATTTTCTAATAAATTAAAAGATTGAAATATATATCCAAAATATTTAGACCTAATCATTCTAATTCTTTCTTCATTTAAATAGTTCATTTCTTTGAACGATATAAAACCTGAAAATTTAACATCTAAACCACTTAAAATATTTAATAACGTGCTTTTCCCACATCCTGATTGACCCAAAATACAATAAAAATTTTTATCTTTAAACTCGTAACTCACATCATTTAAAATAATTTTTGATCCAAAATTCTTGTTTAAGTTTTTAACTTTGATCATTTACTCTTCTTTTAACTCCTTTGCAACATCAATGTTTGAACTAACCAAAATCGGAATCATGGTAGAGACAATTGTTAAAATAATAAAAATTAAAAAGATTAATAAATAAACTCCAAAATTAAAGTCAAACAAAAAATCAGAAAAAAATATAGATTTTGTAACATTATTACCGAAATTTATAATTATTACATAAGATATTGTTGAAATTAGAAATGCAAATAGTAAAACGATGAACTGTTCTAAAACATATAATTCATTTAACGAACTATTTCTTACACCAAGCACTTTTAATATAGCCGTTTCTTTTCTTGATTTGTTAAAACTAGAAAAAGTTAAAAATCCAATCAAGAAAACATTGCATAAACATATTATTATCAGAAAGATTTTTAAACCAATAATTAAAGAATTAGTTAAATCTATAAAAGATTTTGATAAAGTGTGAGGATTATTTTGAACATCGATAATTGTGTTTTTTGTGTTTTGGCAATAATCTGCTAATTTGTATATTTCTTTTCTTTCTTGATCGTTATTTGAAATTACAAAAAACGAATAAGACGAGATAGCATCGTCATTTTTTGAATTTATCAACAACTCATAATAGTTTGTAGGAACCCCTAAAACATTACTAATATTCATCGGATAATAATTTTTCAATATGTTTAATAAATAATTATAAGGCAAGTAAACTCTTGGCACATTTAAGTATGTAAATTGGTTAATTATCTTATTTATTATGAAATCTTCATTAAAAACAAAGTTATCATTAACTATTTTTTCTTCATCCTTCACATATAACTCTATTTTCTTTTTAAGAGAAAAATTCGAATTAATTCCTAAAATTTTATTCTTTAAAATTAAATTTTCGGCGAATTGATTGAGATATATATTTTTTGAATAACTATTTTTATAATAAAAAGAATATGTAATATTTTTAAATTCTTTTCCTAAAACTTTTAAAGTAATATCACTATCTAAAAAATAATTTAATGAAGGAACGATGTCGATATCTTTATAAACGTTAAAAACATTTTTAACAGTATTGATATTTGGCCTCACTTTTTTAACTAAATTTATATTCGAGTTAGAGGAATCATAATATTCATTTTTGTAAACTTCAAAAATATTATTATCTGGAAAATTATTTTCTAAATTGTTAGAAACAGTATTAAAACCTATCAAAAATGAAATAGATGACAATATAATTGTTATTCCAAAAAATAAAGAAAGAAACGATATTAAATTCTTTTTGATATTAAGTTTTAATTTTTTAAAAGCGAAATACCTTATAAACCCTCTCTCTTTTTTCTTGTTCAAAGATTTTTTAGGTTTATTTTGTTTTGATTTAATATTATGTAAAACCGCTATTCCGTCGACTATTTCAATACAACCTTCATTATAATCTTTAATTAATTTTTCATTATGCGAAACCACAATAACTAAAGCTTCTTTACTTACTTCTTTTAAGTCGTTCATCAGCATTATAGAGTTTTTATAATCCAATGCTCCGGTCGGTTCATCACAAAATATTATTTTCGGGTTACCAATAAGAGCTCTGATTAATGCAACCCTTTGCTTTTCTCCACCACTAAGCTTGTTAATTTTTGAATTCAATAATTTGCTTAATCCATATTTTTTAATAAGTTTATTTTTTCTTTCGTAATCAATACAACCCTTAATTCTCATAACAATTTCAAGATTTTCATTAATCGTTAGATTTTCAAATAAATTGAAATCTTGAAATAAAACTCCGCAATAATTCTTCAAAAGATTATTTTTCTCTTTTTTATTTAATTTTAATAACGATTTTCCATCTAAACATATATTTCCAAAATCAGGAGTACAAATTAATTCTAAAATATTTAATAAAGTGGACTTTCCACTTCCGCTTTTACCAAATATGAAAAACAGTCCTTGATCAGGTAACGTAAAAGTAACATCATCCAACACCTTGATTGATGTTTTTGAATCCAATTTAAATGTTTTACTTACTTTACTAACTTCTAACAAAAAATAGCCTCCACATACAAGATGTATGTTCGAGGCTATTTTTCTTAAAAGAATTTTATTTAATTTTCATCTTCCATTTTAACAGCAGCAGGAATTTTTGGTAAACCCGGCATTGTCAAAATATTTCCACATAAAGCAACGATAAATTCCGCTCCATTTGATAACTTCACTTCTTTAACAGTTATATCAAAATCTTTTGGAGTGTTTTTTAATTTAGGATTATCGCTAAAACTTAATGGCGTTTTAGCCATGCAAACAACAAGTTTATCTCTTCCTAACGCTTCAATTCTCTTTATATCCTCTTCAGCTTTTTCAGTATAAACTACATTTTTGGCTCTATAAATTTCTTTTGAAATTATCTCAATTTTCTTTTTAATTGAATTGTTAACGTCATAAATTGGTTCATAATTAGATTTTTTGGTTTCAAGCGCTTCTAATACTTTATTAGCTAATTCAACAGATCCAGCTCCGCCATTAACAAATCCATCCGCAAATGCAAATTTATAATCCATTAAGTTACACCAATCTTCAAGTGTTTTAACTTCCGCATCCGTATCGGACGAAAAATGATTAATAGCGATAACAATAGGAATATTGTACTTTCTTAAATTTTCGTAATGTTGCTCAAGATTTTTAATACCTTCCTTTAATGCAGATATATTTTCTTTTCCTAAATCCTCGAATTCAACACCACCATGCATTTTTAAAGCTCGTATTGTTGCAACCAAAACTGCACAATCTGGATGCAATTTTCCAACACGAGATGTAATATCTAAAAACTTTTCAGCGCCTAAATCAGCAGCAAAACCGGCTTCAGTAATAACAATTGGAGAGATCTTTAAAGCTAACTTTGTAGCTATCAAAGAACTGCAACCATGAGCAATATTTGCAAAAGGGCCGCCATGAACAAAGCATGGATTTCCTTCTTGTGTCTGAACAATATTTGGTTTTAAAGCATCACGCATTAACTTCATAATCGCATTTGTGATTCGAAGCTCTCTTAAAAAGACTGGTTTATCGTCGAAAGTGTAGGCTACAAGAATATTTCCAATCCTTTTTCTAAAATCTGATGCATCTTCGCTAATACACAAAATTGCCATCAATTCACTAGCAACTGTGATTTCAAAATGATCAGTTCTTTGGATGCCATTCACTTTACTTCCTAAGCCAATATTAATTTCTCTTAATTCACGATCATTCATATCTAAAGCACGATTCCAAACTACTTTATTTGGATCGATATTCAATTCATTGCCTTGATAAATATGATTATCAATAACAGCACTAATTAAATTAATTGAACTAGTTAGTGCATGCATATCACCAGTAAAATGTAAGTTAATATCTTCGCTTGGTTCAATAGTAACTTTACCGCCACCACAAGCTCCGCCTTTTAGACCAAAAACAGGACCCATCGAAGGTTCTCTTAAACACAATAAAGCCTTTTGTTTAATTTTAGCTAAACCGTCTAATAAAGCGATACTTGTCGTAGTTTTTCCTTCACCCGCTTTTGTTGGAGTAATCGCTGTGACCAAAACAAGTTTACCATCCTTATTATTCTTTACTTCTGAATAAAAAGTTGGTTTTATCTTCGCTTTCAAATCACCATACATTTCTAAATAATCATCACCAATACCTATTTTTTTTGCGACATTTTGAATCTTAAGTAACTTCATATTTCCTCCTTTATTTTTTTAATAAATCCTCTATAACAAAACTAGCCATTAATAAGCCAGCAGAGTTTGGAACGAAAACCATAGAACTAACGACATTAGACTTAATTATTGGCTCGTTTTTTGAAAAAACGACATTAATCTTATCAATATCAACATTTTCTTTTCTAAGTTCATATCTAAGTTTTTTTGCTAAAGGGTCGATGGTAGTTTTATTTAATTTTGTAACAACAATGTTAGAAGGGTCAATTCTATTCCCCATCCCTAAACTACTAATAATATTTATACCATTATTTATACAATAAGAAATTAACAAAATTTTAGCTTTTATATCATCAATACAATCACAAACATAATCAAATTGTTTGAGAATATTAAAATCAAAATTATCGTCAATTGAAAGGGGGTTGGCAACGATATTTACATTTTTTCTTATAAAATTTAGCTTTCGTTTAAGTGCTTCACTTTTTAACAAACCTATATCGTTTTCTTCATAAGCTATTTGTCTATTTAAATTAGAAGAATCAACAACATCCCTATCAATCATTGTTAAATTCACAATACCGCTTCTAACTAATGCAATTGGAACAATTGAACCAACGCCGCCTAGACCGATCACACAAATATTAAAACCCTTTAACTTACCAAAGTTATCTTCTCCTAACAATTTTTTTGTTCGATCATCATATGTCATTTTTAATATCCATTATATATTGTAATGCATCATCAATATTTTTAAACCATTTTACGTCTTTAAATTGATGCTTAAAAAAGGTCATTTGTCTTTTAGCATAATTCTTTGTATTCTTTTTAATTAATTCAACGGTTTCATCCTTATTAAGACCTAAAAAGAATTCTTTATATCCAATAGCTTGTAAAGCCCTTGAAGAAGGACCGTTCGTTTCAAGAATATCATTTACTTCATTTTCTAAACCGTTTTCAATCATTTTTTCGGTTCTAATATCAATTCTTTCATATAATTCGGCTCTTTCTAAATCGAGACCAATAAATACCACATCATTAAATAATAAAGTGTTCTTTCCGTTATTATTAATTTCCGTTTTAGTTTTATGATGTGTTTCGTAGATATAAAGAGCACGTAACAAACGCTTACGGTTGTTATTTCCGATTAAATTAGCATCTTTTGGATCAATTAAACACAATTTTTCGTATAAATCATCATTAGATAAATCACTACAAAAATTATCGGGCATTTGTTCTTCTTCTAAAAATTTATAATCAAATAAAGCGGCTTTTAAATATAATCCAGTGCCACCAACCATTACGACATTTTTGTTCTTTGATTCACCTAAAATTTTTCTAGCATCGATTTGATATTTGCTAACGTCATAAGTATCTGAAATAGAAACAAAATCATATAAAAAATATCTTCCAGAATCTAGTAACTCTTTACTAGGTTTTGCAGTTCCTTTATTTATCTCTTTATAAACTTGAAAAGCGTCAAAATTAATTACTTTTGCATTAAATATATTAGATATTTCTTCAGCTAAATCGCTTTTTCCACTAGCGGTAGGACCTAAGACACAAAAAATCATTTATCAAATTCTTCCTTCAATTCATTTAAAAAATCATGCATTTCTTTTTGGGCAGATAAATAATTAACAATAATAGGATTTTCGTTATATTTTTTGAGTAAAGTATTATATTCAGTAATTTCTTCGTCGCTCATTTCGCATTTTTTAATATATTTAATTTCCATTTCAAGTCTATGTAATTCTTCAGAATTATCAACAATATTCTTAAGTCTTAAATATTCCTGAACAACAGGCTCTTTAATAAGATCTTTTTTTAGATTGTTTATTAAAGAATCAAATTCATTTTTAACAAGTTCTCCATACATTGAATAAACATGACTTTCAGTAATTTTGATTTTTACAATTTTACCGATTAATGATTTGTCACCATTAAAAATCACTGTTTTCATATTTTCAGTTGTTCCGCTTAAAACTTCAGGGTTCTTTTTTGAAGGTCCATCTACAAGAACTTCATAAACTTTACCAACCATTTCATCAGCATATTTTTTAACACTAATTTCTAAGGTATCAAGTAGTTGTTGGAATCTTTTGATCTTCTCTTCATGTGTGACATTATCAACCATATTGGCAGCAGGAGTTCCTTTTCTTGGACTATAAATGAAAGTAAAGGCACTTGTATAACCAACTTCTTCAACCAATTTTACAGTTTCTAAAAATTGCTCATAATTTTCATTTGGAAAACCAACAATGATATCGGTAGAAAAAGCCATTTGAGGTATTTTTTCTCTTATTCTGCCAACCAATTCCAAATACTCTTCTGAAGTATATCGTCTATTCATTAAATGCAAAATTTCATTGCTTCCACTCTGAACAGGTAAATGAATAAACTTCATTATGTTTGAATATTTTGCAATAACATCAATAACATCATCTTTAAAATCACTAGGATAACTTGTTAAATATCTTAAACGAGGTATCCCTAATTTTGCTACTTCTTCAAGAAGTTTTGCAAAAGAATAACCATCGCTCCTATCTTTTCCATAACTATCGACATTTTGACCTAACAAAGTAATTTCTTGATATCCTGCTTCAACTAATTCTTTACACTCTTTTAAAATGTCTTCAGGATCACGGCTTCTTTCCTTGCCTCTTGTATAAGGAACAATGCAGTAAGTACAAAATTTATTACAACCATATGAGA
The DNA here is from genome assembly GCA_002399785.1 of Caryophanales bacterium UBA4855. GTDB lineage: Bacteria > Bacillota_I > Bacilli_A > RFN20 > CAG-826 > Onthovivens. The sequence continues at coordinate 64,188 of DHEH01000015.1, read as the reverse complement.
TGTTTACAAAAGATTTAAAATCATTTTGTCTTTTGGAAGGAAGGTTTTCATAAATTTCACCAGATTTAGAAGAAACATCAACAATTCTTTCCTTTCCGTTATTTGCTAAATAGAAAGAAAGTAATTTACCCAAATCTTGAGTGTTGTGAGTTCCAAACATAATATCAACGTGAGGAAAAGTAGAACAAAGAAAATCTATTATATGTCTTTGCTCAACCATACAACCACAAACAAGTAATATAGAATTTTTATTCTTTTCTCTTATGGCTTTGTATTCACCAATTTCACCATAAACTTTATCTTCAGCGTTTTCTCTAACAGCACATGTATTAAGAATAGTGACATCCGCCTCTTGTTTAATGGTTGTTGCAACTAAACCAAGCGAAATTAAAATACCAGACATGATTTCTTCATCACGAATATTAGCTTGACAGCCATAAGTTCTAATTAAAAATTTTTTCCCTTTTAACTGAGTCAATAATTCTTCGTTTGGCAAAAAATCATAATTAATCTTTGGTGTTTCCTTGTTTCTGCGTTTCGCAGCTTCCATAGATGGAAGATCAATGTAGTTTATTTTTCTCATTTTATTCACCCATTTTATTAATTTTGTTTATTGGAATAATAGAAATTGGCTTATACGACAAATCATCAAACTTAATAACAACTGCATTAAAAATGCTATCATCTTCATCTAATAATTTAAAACGAACATCATCATTATGAAAAATAATCTTGCCAACAACACTATTCACTTCACAACCTAAAACTGAATTATAAGATCCACACATCCCTACATCACTAATATATGCAACTCCCGTATTCAAAATTTGTGCATCATTAGTTTGAACATGAGTATGTGTTCCGATTACAGCTCCGACTGTATTTTTTAAACTATAAGCAAAGGCCTTTTTTTCACCAGTAGCTTCTGCATGAAAATCGATAATATGTATATCACTGTCATCATCTTCAATTATATCAAGCAAACAATCATAAGGATCTTTTACTTCTTCTTTCATAAAAGCAGTTCCTAGTAAATTTGTGACACGAATTTTTGTTTCATTTATCTCAAACACCTTTGTGCCAGTACCAGGAAAGTCCTCTTTTAAATTAAAAGGTCTTATCAAGGCATCAACATAAGGAATAAAGCTTTTTAATTCACTTTTGGATTGATAATGATTGCCTAAAGTAACACAATCAATACCTTCATTAATTAAAAATTGATAATGACTTTTACTGATTCCTTTGCCATTTGTAATGTTTTCGCCATTAGCAATCGTAAAATCAATATTATATTTTTGCTTAATAAATGAAAGGTTGTCAGAAATAGCTTTTCTGCCAACTTTTCCAACAATATCACCAATAAACAAAATATTCATTATTTAGCGGTTTCTATAGCACGATATTCACGAATAACGTTAACTTTTATTTGTCCTGGATATTTCATATCGCTTTCAATTTTTTCTCTAATTTGTCGAGCTAAATTGAACGCACCCAAATCATCAATCTTTTCAGGAAGAACAATAACACGAACTTCTCTACCTGATTGCATAGCATAACATGTTTGAACACCATCAAAACCTTTGCAGATTGTTTCAAGTTGTTCAATACGTTTTATATATGTTTCTAAAGTTTCACTTCTTGCTCCAGGTCTAGCAGCACTTAATGTATCAGCAGATTGCACTAAATAAGCAATGACGGATTTACAAGGAACATCATTGTGGTGAGCAGCGATTGAATTAACAACAATATCGCTTTCTCCATATTTTCTTGCCAATCTAGCACCGATTTCAACGTGACTTCCTTCAACTTCATAATCACAAGATTTACCAATATCATGTAATAAACCAGCGCGTTTAGCCATTTGTTGATCAAGACCAAGTTCGGCAGCCATTGTTCCACAAATAAATGCGGTTTCGACAGAGTGATCTAATTGGTTTTGTCCATAACTTGTTCTGAATTTTAATCTTCCAACATAAGTTACTAATTCTTTATTCATGCCACTAATGCCTAATTTAAGTAAAGCATCTTCTCCAGCTTTACGAATTGATTCATCAAGCTCTTTTTGACATTTAGCAATAACTTCTTCGATTCTACCAGGTTGTATTCTTCCGTCTTTAATTAAGATGTTTAAAGTACGACTAGCTATTTCTCTTCTAATAGGATTAAAACAAGAAACTGTAATTGCTTCTGGAGTGTCATCTATCAAAATATCAACACCTAATAATTGCTCTAATGATTTGATATTGCGACCTTCACGTCCAATAATTCTACCTTTCATTTCATCGCTAGGAAGTGAAATAACATTAACAGTTCTTTCGGTTGTAACTTCTTGAGCTTGACGAGCTAAAGCATTTGCTAAAATGTCTCTAGCTTTATCATTAGCAGTAGTTTCAGCTTCATCTTCTTTTTCTCTTAAAAATTTAGCGATATTAATTTGTTCTTTTTCTTCAACTTTAGCAAAAATTTGATCACGAGCCTCTTTTTCGCTCATGTTAGCGACCTTTTGAAGCTCGACGATTATTGAATCTATTTTTTCTTGAAGTAAAGCGCCTCTTTTTTTATTCTCTTGAATTGAGAAATCAAGATTTTTGTCTTTATCTTCAAGTGATTGCTCCTTTTTAAGTAAGGCAGCATCACGAGCATCGATAGTTTGCTCTCTTTGATTCAATTTGTTTTCACTTACGACTACTTCTTCTTTTCTTTCTTTAATATCTTTTTCGGCTTCTTTTTTCATCTCGAATATGTCTTGTTTTGCGTCAATTTGTGCATTTTTCTTAATACGATCTGCTTTATTTTCAGCATCATTAATAATTTTATTAGCATTAGTTTGAGCTCTTTTTGCTTTCATAACAGGTAAGAACATACAAACCAAAAAACCAACGATGATACCGACTAAAGCACAGACAATTATAAGTACTATTGCAAGTGTTAAATCCATAATAAATCCCCTTTTCTATACGTTAAGTAGCTAGAAAGATACCTATTATCCCTATTACAGCAAAAATAAGAAATAAATTTATATTTATATGAAAATAAAATCTTAAATTGGAATATATAACAAGTATCTTGTAAGATACTTCTTTTATTATATAGAAAAGAGAAACTTATATAAAGTGTTATTTATCTTCGCTTACTACTTTATCTTCTTCTTTAGTAGAAACGGAGTCTGCTAGTTTAGCTTCCTCTAAAAGTTTGTTTTCGCTATCAACAACTTCCTTTTTAACTTTATTATAAATATCGTTATGGTTTAGTAAAAATTCTTTTGCAGTATCTCGTCCTTGGCCAATTCTTTGTCCATAAACTTCATACCATGATCCAGATTTTTTAACAATTCCAAGTTCAGTTGCTAAATCAAGCAATTCACCTTCTTTTGAAATGCCTTTTCCATAAACAATATCGACTTTACAAGTTTTAAATGGAGAGGCAACCTTATTCTTCACAACACGAATATTTGCGATATTACCGACTAAATTAACACCTTCCTTAATAGCTTCTCCACGTCGAATATCAATTCTAACCGATGAATAAAATTTTAAAGCTCTACCACCAGTTGTAGTCTCGCTTGGCCCATAAATAACACCAATTTTTTCTCTTAATTGATTAATGAAAATAACAGAACATCCATTTTTATTCAATAAACCTGTAATTTTTCTTAATCCTTTTGACATTAATCTTGCTTGTAAGCCAATTGATTGATCGGTCATAACGCCATCAAGTTCAGCTTGAGGAACAAGAGCCGCTACACTATCAACAACGATTAATTGGAAAGCTCCGCTTTTTGCAAGCATTTCAACAATTTCTAAAGCTTGTTCTCCGCAATCTGGTTGGCTCAAAATTAAATTATCAATATCAACACCTAAAGCTTCGGCATAAACAGGGTCAATAGAATTTTCAGCATCAATAAACGCAGCCATTCCCTCTTCTTTTTGTACTTCAGCCACCGCAGTAAGAGCTAAAGTTGTCTTACCACTACTTTCCGGACCATAGATTTCAATAATCCTTCCTTTTGGATATCCACCAATACCTAGCGCTCTATTTAATAGTATTGACCCACTATTAATTACACCAACGTCAGAATTAGGACGATCTCCTAATCGCATAATAGAGCCTTTTCCAAATTCATGTCTAACTTGCGTTAAAACATCTTGTAAATCGATAGGTCCATTATTTTCTTTTTCATTTTTTGCCATGATTTTTTCCTCCATACATACAAGATGCCAATAACCATAAAAAATTAAGAAGACTTTTTTAAAATATTTAAAATAAACTCAACAGACATCTGAATTGATTCTTCACGAATCTCACTTCTACTTAATTCAGGATTGATATTTTTTAAAAAATAATAATTATCTTTAAAAAGTATTCCTATATAAACTTCACCAACTTCGCTACCATGACTACACACATCTCGCGTTGGTCCTGCATTTCCAGTAAAAGAAACGACAATATCAGTGTTTAATCTTTCTTTTCCTTTTAATGCAAGTTCCTTTGCAACCGCTTGAGAAACGACACCATTTTCTTCAATAAAGGAAGGTTCGATACCTAAAAGTCGAACTTTTTCTTCGATTGTATAAACTATAATTCCACCTTTATAAACTTTACTTGCTCCAGGAACATCAGTAATTTCTTTACCAAAAAGTCCACCAGTATATGATTCTATGCTTCCAATTGTCAAATTATGTTTCGTAAGTTCTTTAACTAATTCTTCATTTTGAGTCATTATTTTGGCCTAAAAATACAGATTTATTTTGTATTAAATAAATAGCACCACTTAAAACACTGACTATTGTTGCGGCATAACAAATAAAATCGGTTATATGTAAATATGGCATCCAGGTTGCGTCAAAATATGAAAATGGCCATCCGTTAATAAATACAAAAGAAATAGCAACCATTTGCAAAACAGTTTTAAGTTTTCCAAAAATATTAGCAGCAATTACCGTATGTTTTGTAGCAGCCATAAATCTAAGACCATCAACAATTAAATCACGAATTTCCATAATAATTACACAAAAGAATGGAAATTTTAAGCTTTCTCCAAGCGATGAAAAATTTAAAGCTAAGAAAATCATCATACCATTGATGAGCATTTTATCGGCTATTGGATCTAAAAATTTCCCTAAATCAGTAACTTGGTTATTTTTTCTCGCTAAATATCCGTCTAAAAAATCTGTAAAACTAGCAATAAGAAAAACCACAAATAAAATAATCATCAACCAGTTAATAGTTGCTCCATTATTATTGAGTTCAATATTAAAATTTATAATAAATGGATTAAATTGATCAACTATATATAAAACGACAATGGTAACAATTAATAAAAAAGCAACAATAATGCGTGAAATAGTAATTTTTGTAGGTAAATTAACCTTTAATTTAGCTTTTTGCTCCATCTTTTCTCCTTTATTGAGTATTCAGTCCATAAGCCATGTTCTGTTATATACAACCATTTATCTAAGATTTCTCTTACGGTATCAAGTTCAATTTCTCTCAACCATTTCCCCTACCAAATTTGGGTTTCTCGCTTATGGGGTTTACCAACGTTTCACTCTACTATTTCTAATAGATTCGTCACTGTGGCACTTTATGAGTCTTTTCCATGAGTTGCCTTTTAGGATAAACTCGCCGTTACTTGCTCCCAAGTACCTAGCCTTATTTTTTAGACTAGCATAATCACTACATCCATCACAGGATGTGCGAGCATGGACTTTCCTCTAGTTATTGCTAACCAGCGATTGTATAGACTGAAAACTACTTAATTTTACTAGGATCAACGCCTAAATCATATAGCCTTTTTTCGTATTTACTACATCTTTCAAGTAAATCAATTGGGTCAAGATAAATATTGCTATCATCATGACTTAAATTTTTAGCGGCTATATTTTTAGATTTTTGAATGGATAATTCGTTATTTAATTCGCGAACTTCGGCTTTTGTAGTTTCATTTTCGCGTTTTAAAGAAATAATTTGTTTATCGTACTCTTCACAAACGGTGTCAAAATTGCGATAATCTCTTAAGACCTTATCTAAAAAATCGTCAACTTCATCAGAATCATAGCCTTTGACGCCTTTTTTAAACTTTTTATTCAAAATATCGAATTGATTTAAATATAGTTTCATAACCTCTTTCCTAGTGCTTTTAATTATATTAAAAGCAGCTAAATAATTCAATGAAACATTAAAACATTGGTTTAATGTAAACCGATTTTAGTTTAAAATAAAGTCGTGAAATTATTGAATCAAGCTTTAAACGATTTTAAAACCATTGTCTTTGTTGATTTTGAAGGTACCCAATATACGCAAGAAATAATTGCTATTGGAGCCATCAAAGTTGAATTAGATAATAAAAATAAAATTTGTAAAAAATACAATTCTTTTAAGGTTTTTACTAAAGCTTCAGGAGAAGTTGGTAAAATAGTCGTTAAATTAACCGGTATTACCGATGATTATTTAAAAGAAAACGGTGTTTCTTTTGAACAGGGAATCGCTAAATTTGAAAAATATGTTGGAAAAACTACCAACCGCATTAAATATTTATCTTATGGAAATTTCGATATGCGTTTACTTCATCAAAGTGTTGCTAATTCTCTAGAAGGTGAAACTCCATTTATTAAAACAATTTACAAAAATCATATTGATTTCGCTAACATTTTACAATATTACATTCGCAGCAACAAAAATGAACAATTAAGTTTATTGGATGCTTTAAAAATCTTTCAAGTTACTCCACTCGCTGATGCTCATAATCCAGAAACAGATGCTAAAAATTTAATGTTACTTTTCGATGCTACCACTACTAAACAATCAATATTAAAAGAAGTATATAAACAAGTTCTAGCTAATAATCCTCATCTTCCAAATCCTGTTAATAAAGCAATTAAAAAAATGATGAAAGAAGGAAAAGTTAGTAAAGAAGAATTTGAACGATTTATCGAGGAAGATATTTAATGGTAAATTATCCGCTTGGAATTGACATTAAAGAAAAGAAGAAACTAACGCAATACGGAAATCGCGGAATGTCTCTTGAACAAGAAATAAACGAATCAAATAGATATTATTTAAATAAAGAAATTGCAGTCATATATAAAAAAGATACTCCAATTAAAATAGTAAAAATGAACGAAGAAACTAAGCAAATTTCTTCCGCTTTCTTTAGTAAACATTCAACAACTGATTACAATGGTGTTTTTAAAGGAAAATATATAGATTTTGAAGCCAAAACAACCAATAATAAAACCGCTTTTCCTCTTGCTAATTTTCATTCGTACCAATTAGAACACCTCAAAAGAATAACTAAACTTGGTGGAATTGGTTTTGTTTTGTTCGAATTTAAAACACTTAATTTATATTTTGTTGTCTTTTATAAAGAACTAGATTATTTTCTAACAAACAATAAAAGAAAATCAATTCCTCTTTCGTTTTTTAAAGAGAAAGGAAAGCAAATAAAAAGAGGTATTGAACCCCCTTTAGATTACCTAAAAATTATTGAAAAAAAGCTATAAATTTTTGCATTTTTCCTTGCAAATCCCCCTTATTTTGCAATTTGCACAATTAGGAGAAAGAGCTTTACAATAATACCTTCCAAAGAAAATAAATTGATGATGTAATTTGATCCGCTTTTCTTTTGGAAATTGTTTCATTAAAGCAATTTCAATTTTTGAAACGTCTGTTGTCGAAACTAAACCTAAACGATTTGAAACTCTTCTAACATGAGTATCAACTGGAAAAGCTGGAATTTTAAATAATTCAATTAAACAAACATTTGCTGTTTTAGTTCCAACGCCTGGAAGAGTGGTTAATTTGAGTTTATCATCAGGCACAATTCCGTTAAAATTTTCTAATAATCCCCTGCAAATCCCCTTTAAATTCTTTGCTTTGTTCTTATAAAGTCCTAAAGGTTTAATGATTGATTCAATATCTTCAATAGGTGCCAAATCAAGTTCATTCAAAGTTTTATATTTAGAAAACAAAACATCTGTAACCTTATTTACTTTTTTATCAGTACATTGAGCACTAAACATGACCGCAATTAAAAATTCATAATCTTTATGATATGTTAATTCACAATGAGCTTCTGGATATAATTCATCAAAATAATCTTGAATTAATTCTATTTTATTTAATTGCGTTCCCACTATTATCTTCTTTTTTCATTTTTTTAATGATTAATCTATCGATGTAAGTAATTGATAAACGATTGCTTAAGGCTGAATCTTTGATTGAATTAATAATTATATCTTCTTCAACATCATTGTTGATCCACTCATCAGCACGACTTATTTCGATTGGAGTAAGTTGACGGCCAAAAGTTTTTTCAAGAAAATCAAAAACTGTTTCACGTTTTTGGAGAGTTTCTTTCTTGTTCGCAATTTCTTCTTCTGTGAAAATCGATTGTTCAAATTTTTTATAAAGAATCTTTTTAATTGGTTTAATTGAAGTTGAAGGTTTTCCTAAATCAAACGAAAACTCAATATATTTCTTTTTATATAAGGATGTCATAGCTTGATCAATTTCTTTTTCGCTTAAATTCATTTTTAACAACAATTCATCTTTTGTAATGAACTCATTTTCTTGCTTTCTTAAGTGATCGATCATCAAAATAACCACTAATTCCTGCTCATTTATATTTAAAGTCTTATAAAAATCTAATAGTAAATAACTAAAATTTAATGCACTTGCTGAGTTAGAATTCATAATTTTTCTTCCCTCCGATTTCGTCTTCTTTTTTCTTTTCCTCTAGTATCTTATCTTTATTAAGATTATCAAGCAAATATAAATTATCGTGCATCACTTTTTTTAATTCATCATCAACATGTAAATCGTACTTTTTGATAAATCTTTTGGCTCTAAGTAGCCTTAATGGATCTTCTTTAAATCTAATTAATGGATCGCCAATAACAACTAATTGACGATTTTGAAGATCTTTAACTCCTCTTTTTGTTGGATCGATAATATTGTAATTTTCATCAATATATATTGCTCCAATCGTAAAATCTCGTCTTAAATAATCTTCTTCAGGAGTTTTTACAAAAACAATTTTAGATGGGTGACGAGAATCTACATAACCACTTTCAACTCGGAAGGTAATAATATCAATTTTCTTGTTATCATATTTATAACGTACAGTGCCATATTTTGCAAAAGTCATATCAACTGATAAGAATTTTTTAATATCATCAGGGGTGGCATCGCTTACCAAATCGTAATCATCAATTATTTTATTTAAAATGTAATCACGACTAGTTCCGCCAACCATAAAAAGACGAAATCCATTTTCGTTAAATATATTTTTTAGATGATCGAAAATTAAATCCATGTTTATATTATAGAATAAAAAAAGAGAACTCTCATAGTAAGAGTTCTCTTAATCATTTAATAGTTTTAGTTAATTATTTTACTAATTCTTTTAAACTCTTAGAAGCTTTAAAACCAACAGTCTTAGATGCTGGGATTTCAATCCTTTTATCTGTTCCAGGAATTGTTCCAGTTCTCTTAGCTCTTGTCTTAACAGCAAAGGTTCCAAATCCGGAGAATTTAACTTCTTCACCATTCTTTAAAGCATTAATTGTTGATTCAACAATAGCATTAACAGCAGCTTCGGCATCCTTTTTTGATAATTCACAAGCTTCGGCAACGGCAATAACAAGTTCGTTTTTGGTCATATAATGTACCCCTTTCGATAACTTCAATATAAAATACTTTTCTTTTTATTGCAAGAAAAATTAATAAAAATGTCGTAAAAGTTCGATATTATGCGCTTTTACTCAACTTTTAAGTCTCTAATCATTAAATTATGAATGACATCTGATGGGACTTTTCCGTTGTATAAAACATCGAAAAGAGCATTTATAATAGGTAAATCAAGCTCATTTTTCGCTCCAAAATCATGTATAACTTTGACGGTAGCTATACCTTCGACGGTGATTGTGTTATTTTTTAGAAATTCTTTAGCAGAATCATCTCTTCCGATTTGAAAACCAGCAGAAAAATTACGAGATTCACTGCTATTAGCAGTTAAAATTAAGTCTCCTAAACCAGTCAAACCGAAAAAGGTCTTTTCTTTAGCACCAACCGCCTTTCCTACTAATTGCATTTCAACTAATCCGCGAGTAATCAAAGCTGATTTTGAATTTTCTCCATAACCTAAACCTTTAGAAATTCCACTTGCGATAGCAATAGCATTTTTCATAGAACTATATATTTCAGCGCCAATTACGTCGCTCATGACATAAACACGAAAATAATCATTGGAAAAAATAATTTGTACTCTTTTTGCTAAATCGATATTTGAGCAGCAACTACAAACACAAGTTAGATGATGACGTACCACTTCATTAGCAAAACTTGGTCCTAAAATAGAAACAATATTTGTATATAATTTTTTATTTAAATTGGCTTTAATTAATTTTTGCATCGTCATATTGGTCCCTAAATCAAGGCCTTTTGTAGCATTAACAATTAAAACTTTATGATCAAGAACATGTGCTAGTTCAATAATCATCTCTTTTACAGCTTTACTAGGAACTGCAACTAAAATAATTTCAGCTTTATCAGTAACTTCTTTTAGGTCGATAGAGGCTAGAAGATTATTATTTAAAATACAATCTCCTAAAACTTTTCGATGAGTGTGATATCTGTTTAATTCATAAACGACATCTAGAGAACGAGAATGAGCCACGACTTCATTGCCATTTTCAGCAAGAATATTTCCTAAGGCTAATCCCCAAGCACCAGCACCTAAAATTCCAATTTTCATTTTCTTTTCCTCAATACCAGATTGATTGGAGACCCCACAAGTTCGAAAGAATCTCTAATTTTATTTTCTATATATCGTAAATAAGAGAAATGCATCCAAGTTGGTTCGTTAACAAATAAAGCAATTGTTATTGGTTTATTTCCAACTTGTTGAGCATAATAAATTCTTGCTCTACCACCATTAAATGAAGGTGTTTCATTCATGGCTTGCGCATCTTCAATAATTTTATTTAAGACTGAAGTTTGAATTCTAAATGTATACGATTCATAAACTTTGTCTATTAAAGTAAAAATTTGGCTTAATCTAACTTTAGTTACTGCACTTGTATAAAGAATTGGTGCGTAATCTAAAAATTTAAATTCAGTTCTAATCTTTTTTGTAAAATCGTTCATGGTGTCATTATCTTTTTTGATTAAATCATATTTATTTACAAGGATAATAATAGCTTTTTTGCTATCCATTGCGTATCCAACGACATGTTTATCTTGCTCAGTAATTCCGACACTAGCATCAATAACAAAAACCACAACATCGCTCTTATCAATAGCTCTTAAACTTCTTAATGCAGCATATTTATCGATGGCTTCGTAAATTTTTCCTCTTTTTTTAAGTCCAGCAGTATCAACCATAAAATAATCTTTACCATTTCTAGTAAAATGAGTATCAATTGCATCGCGTGTTGTACCTTCAATTGGAGAAACAATTGAGCGATCCTCGCTTAAAATAGCATTATATAAACTAGATTTTCCAACATTTGGTCTTCCAATCATGGCAAACGAAATACCATCATATTCTGCTTGTTTGTCTTCTTTTGGTAAATATTCGATTACTTTATCTAATAAATCGCCAGTACCAATCCCATGAACGCCACTGACGGCGATAGGGTCGCCTAAACCAAGTGAATAAAATTCATAGATATTATCCATCATTTCTTTATTATCAATTTTATTCACGGCCAAAATTACAGGTTTTTTCGATTTAAAAAGCATGCTAGCAACCAATTTGTCATCATCATTAATACCAAGTTTTCCGTCAACTACAAAAATAATGACATCAGCTTCATCAATAGCGATTTGTGCTTGCATTCTTATTTCTTCTTGAAATGGTCGATTTTCAAGCTCGATTCCACCAGTATCAACAACTTTAAAATAACGAGTAAGCCAACAGGCCTCCCCATAAATTCTATCTCGTGTAACGCCACGAACTTCTTCAATTATCGACTTTCTTTCACCAATTATTCTATTAAATAATGTAGATTTTCCAACAGATGGAGATCCAACAATTGCTACGAGTCCTAACATGATTTTATGACCCCCTGTTCTTTTAATATAAGAAGCATTAAATCTAAAACTTCTTCAATAGTTAAATTTGTCGTGTTAATTTCAATGCTATCATCTGCTGGACGCAATGGGCAAAATTCACGATGAGAATCGATGTAATCTCTCTTTTCAAGATTAGCTAAACAATCTTCATATGTTGTAGGAATTCCTTTTTCAACATTTTCAATGCATCTTCTTTTTGCTCTTTCTTTAACATCAGCAACTTGGTAAAACTTCACATCAGCATTTGGTAAAACATATGTGCCGATATCTCTTCCGTCCATAATTACCGAATTATTTGCCGCCAATTGTCTTTGCAAATCAACCAAAAACAACCTAATTTCTTTGTAACTTGCAATATAACTAACATTATCAGCAACTTTATTTCCACGAATGCTTTCTTCAACATCTCTACCATTAAGTGTAACGTGATTTCTTTTATTAAAGCCAATTTCAATCTTGCCAATTAATTTATTACATTCAACTTCGTTTTCGCAATCAATTCCTTTTTCGATACAAGCGAGCGTAAAAGCGCGATACATCGCACCAGTATCAATATAAATATAGCCTAATCTAACAGCTAAAAGTTTGGCAATAGTGGATTTTCCACTAGCGCTTGGGCCATCGATTGCAATAGAGACATTTTTTTCTTCATTTTTCATAAATACGTTACCATTAAATACACAATTAAAACAGTTAATGCAACAATTAAAATACCAACACCAATAAAATATAAGATAATTTTAATCTTTTTCGTTTGGCGGTATTGATTGTATACTGTATTTTCTTTTTTAATAGATTCCTTACATTGAGTAATGCTTTTTTTAGATTCAGACACCAATTCTTTTGTAGCAGGTTCTTTTTCGTTTCCAAAACCTTTCACATTAGTGTTTTTAATTTCATCGCGATATTCTTTGTATTTCTCGCTTCGTGTCAATTCCTTTTCATCACTCATGTTATTTATAATAACATAAGTAAGACTGTAAGGCATTACCCAATCATCAAAATTAACATTTTTTTAACCTATATTTCATAATTGAATTGATTATAAAAAATGCTATACTTAATATGATTTAAAAAGGAGAATAACTATGTCAGTTAAATTAAAAGTTGATTCTGATAGTTGCTTAGGCTGCGGACTTTGCTTTGGTTCATATCCAACAGCTTTCGGAGAAGATTCCGACGGAAAAGCCATTGTAATCGGCGAATTAGATGAAGCTACTGCTGAAGAAGCAATTGCTAATTGCCCAGCTGGTGCAATCACTAAATAGTTTTAAAACTAATAAAAACTCATCGATTATTTCGATGAGTTTTTCTTTTGCAAAAATATCTCAAGCGGCTTATAAGTTAGGAAAGTAACTAAGCCTACAATGCCATTTTTAATTAAATTAAATGGTAAAAGAAATTCATACATAATACGATGATCTTTAGCAGTTTCGATTCGATTATCTAAAGCACTAAATAAATAACCAACCGTAACCATCGCTTCATCATAGGTTTTGGCTTGCGGATTAAAAAAGAAGCCATAAAGTGGGTAAATCGTATATAAACCAACGACAGAACTCATTATCAATTGAGATAAAGCTCCTACAGAAAAAGAAATAATAGCACCTTTTAAACTACGATGTTTTTTATATATAAAAGCTGCTGGTAAAATAAAGGCACTGCTATATAAAACATCGGTTAATACACCAATTCCACCAGTTTCTGGAATATCTTGAATTAATTTTATTAATCCTTTAAGAATAATAATTGCAAAAGAGACTCCTGGACCGTAAGCGTAACCTGCGATCAAAATTGGTATTTCATCAAAATGAATTTTTAAAAAACTTGGTGTAAAAGGTAAAGCAAACTGTAAATACGGAATACAATACAAAATAACTGCTAGCGATCCGAAAATCGCTACTCGACTAATAAAATCAATAAATCTTTTTGTTTTCATAAAAAAAAGGACCTCACAATTACTTCAGGTCCAAAAATAGCACTTCTTTCATCTAGACTTTACTATTGCCGTTAGAATTTCACTAACTCAATCATTAAGATTCGTGGGGTATACCACCAGTATGGAATTTCACCATGCCCTGAAGTAAATATACTATAACACAATTTTCTTTTTCTTAATAAGCTTTTGAATTCTTTTGTCAGCTTTTTTATATTCTTCGATAGAATCAAAGCGAAGTATAATTTGGTTATTTTGAGAAATATAATGGGGATTGGCTATGTATTTTGCTTCATCATCAAGATTTTCATAATCATGAACATAACGTTCAGTGTCTCTTACGCTCATCTTATTTTGTTTAATTAATTCATAAATTTTTAACGATTCTTCTTGAGGCAAACGAGAGATAGTTCTAGCATGTCCATAACTAATTTTTCCTAAACTTAAATCATCCAAAATTGATTGAGGTAAATTTAATAATTTAACAATATTAGAAACCTGACTGATAGATTGTTTTAATAACTCAGCCAAATCTTTCTTTTTGTAACCGTATTTTTTACATAAATTTTGACAAATGATAGCTTCTTTATAAATATTACAATTTTTATGCTCTCTTTCATCAGCTAGCATTAACAAATAAGCTTCTTCTTCGTCCATAGTTGTTACAATGCAAGGAATAGTTTCTTTGTTTAAATTTTTGCAGCAAACATACTTTTTAAAACCTAATACTACTTCAAATTTGTCTTTAACAATACGAACTATAAGAGGTGAAAATATACCACTTTCTTGAATAGATTTACAAGTTTCTTCAATTTGAAGTGGATCAATTTTGACTTTTTTTAAAGAAGGGTTTTCAACAATATCCCTTGTATTTACTATCTTAATTTTATCTTTTGAGTAATTTTTCTCAATATTTGTAACGACATCCGACTTAGAGAATCTCTTAATTAAAGTTTTAAGATTTCTCTTAATAATTCTAGATTCTTCTGTCATTATCAATTACCTCTTTAGCTAATTGTAAATAAGCTAAACTACCTGCGCTAGTAGGTCTATATAGCAAAGCAGGAATTCCTCTTGCTGTTGCTTCGCTTAACGAAATATTACGTGGAATCTCCACATTGAACGTGCTTTCTCTAAATAAGCCCCTAACTTGTTCTGCAACTTCAACACCTAAACGGCTTCGAGGTTCAAACATAGTTAATAAGAACCCTTCGATCGATAGTTTTTTATTGTAATCATCTTGAACTTTTGAAATCGTAACTAATATTTGCGCTAATCCTTCCATTGCAAAATATTCGCATTGTACAGGAACTAAAACGCTATCAGCAGCTGTTAAAGCATTCAAACAAAGTATACCTAAAGAAGGTGGACAATCTACCAAAACGTAGTCATATTGTTTTTTAATATTACTTACTACATTTTTTAAAACTGAAAAAGGATTTAAGCTTTTTTGATTAATTTCGCTTTCTAAATTGGATAATTTAAGATTAGAAGGTATTAAATCTAAATTCTTCATTGAAGTATGACGAATGACTTTATTGATATCGACATCAAGAATCAATGCGTCAAAAATATTCCTATTTATCAAAGAAATATCAACTCCAAGTCCACGACTAGAATTTCCTTGAGGATCAAGATCAATTACTAAAACGGACTTATGCATAATTTCAAGTCCAGCAGCAAGATTTATGGTAGTTATTGTTTTTCCAACTCCACCTTTTTGGTTAGCTATTGCAATTACTTTCATTTATAAAGGTCTCTTTTTTATTAAAGCAAAGGAACGTGGAAACTTTCCACATGTGCCTTTATCTTTATTTACTATTATATTAAATCTTTTCTCTTTTGAAAGGGGTAAAGTAAATTCTTTTACTTCAAGTAAACTCGCATTCAAAGTTTTAAAGGCGCTTTCGCTAGCTTTAATCTCTTCTTTATACTTAATAGATTTATAAGAAATCATCTTTCCGTTAATCCTTAAAAAAGGAATAGATAATTCAAGCAAAGCAGGCAAAAACGAAACCGCTCTTGAAACAGTAAAATCGAAAAAGTCCCTGTAAAGACCCCCTAATTCTTCTGCTCGAGAACAAATTACCTTAACATTAATAAGCCCTAAAGTTTTAGCAACCGACTCAACAAAATCGCATTTTTTTCTTGTCGAATCAATCAAAACAAAAGAAGTATTTGGTAGCATAATGGCTAAAGGGATTCCAGGAAAACCTCCACCAGTTCCTAAGTCCATAATTTTCTTATTTGTATAATCAAAATAATCTAAAATAGCTAAAGAATCAAAAAGATGTTTTTCAATAAATTCCTCATCATCAACAATCGATGTTAAATTCATTTTTTTATTTTCATCTAACACCATTTTTTTAAATTGCATTAATTTTTCGTTACTTTTAATTTCTTCTATCGTTATCATAAAGCCTTTACTTTCTTAAGATTCATAACTAGTATAGCAATATCACTAGGATTTACGCCACTAATTCTACTAGCTTGTCCAATACTTATAGGTTTTACTTTTGTTAATTTTTGTCTAGCTTCAATAGCCAATCCATCCATACCCATATAATCTATGTCATCTCTTAATTTAATTTCTTCAAGTTTTCTAAATTTAACAGTTTCTTTTCTTTCAGCATCAATATAACCTTCATATTTAACCATTATTTCTAGTTCTTCTTCGCCCATTTTTGAAAGAATCAAATTATTTGGAAGTTCAATATAATTTTTTAAAGCAGAAAAAGTCATACCATTGCGCTTTAGTAAATCACGCGCACTGACTCCACTAGTCAATTTTTCAAACCCAATTGTTGGTAAATAATCATTAATTTTACTTGTTTCACCAAGATGGATTTTACCTAAAAGTTTATTTATTTCTAAAATTGTGTTCTTTTTTTCTAAAAATTCCTGATATCTCTCTTCTTTAATCAAACCTACTTCGTGTCCTATTTCAAGAAGTCTCATATCAGCATTGTCGCTTCTAAGTAAGAGACGATATTCAGCTCTACTAGATAATAATCTATAAGGCTCTTTTGTTCCTTTAGTTACTAAATCATCAATCATTACACCAATATATGCTTGATCACGCTTTAAAACTAATGGTGGTTTTTTATCAATCCTTAAACAAGCGTTGATGCCAGCCATTAAACCTAAAGCCGCCGCTTCTTCATAACCGCTAGTTCCGCATATTTGACCACTGATATATAAACCATTATATTTTTTAATCATTAAGCTACTATCAAATTCAAATTGGTCAATAGCATCATACTCAATTGCATAAGCATATTTTAATATTTTTGCATTCTCCAATCCTGGTAAAGAGTGAACCATTTTATCTTGAATATTTGTAGGCATACTTGTCGAAAACCCCTGCAAATATATACTATTTGTGTCGTAGGACTCAGGCTCTAAAAATAATTGATGTCTTGGTTTATCAGAAAAACGCACCACTTTATCTTCGATCGAAGGACAATAACGTGGACCAATTCCTTTTACTAAACCACTATACATAGCAGATTCCAAAAGATTATCTCGAATAATCTCTAAAGTCGAAGGGGTTGTATAAATTAACCAACACGGAATTTGATCTTTGATGGGAATAAATTTTGTAGTTGTGTAACTTAATCCTTGATCATCAATATTTCCGTATTGAATTTCTCCTTTAGAAAAATCAATAGATTCTTTCGCAATACGTTGTGGCGTTCCAGTCTTTAATCTTTGAAGTGGAATGCCCATCTTATCTTTTAAATAATCACTCAAACCGATACTAGGATTTTCTCCGTCTGGACCGCCACTTTTTTTAGTATGTCCGACAAGAATTGCCCCGTTCATATAGGTTCCAGTAGCTAAAATAACTGCTTTTGAAGTAATTGCGTTTTCATCACCCAAAACAACACCAAAAACGGTGTTTTCATTATGAAGTAAAGCTTTTACTTCACCTTCTAAAACAGTTAAATTCTCTGTATTTAATAACTTATCTTGAACAAAATGCGGATATCTTTTCTTATCTGCTTGAGCTCTCAAACATTGAACTCCAGGGCCTTTAGCCGTATTTAACATCTTCATTTGAAGATATTCATGATCGGCGGCAATCCCCATAAAACCACCTAAAGAGTCAATTTCTCTAACAACTACTCCTTTGGCACTTCCTCCAATAGAAGGATTGCATGGCATATTAGCAGCCATTTTAATATTTAAAGTAATTAAGAGGGTCTTTTTACCCATATTAGCACATGCTAAAGAGGCCTCTGTACCAGCATGACCTCCACCAACAACAATTACATCATAATCAAAATTCATATTAACCAACACTTCCCTTCATATCGAGCTTAATTAATTGGTTAAGTTCTACAGCATATTCCATAGGCAATTCTTTTGAGAAAGGTTCAATAAAACCCATAACAATCATTTGTGTAGCATCTTCTTTACTGACTCCTCGGCTCATCAAGTAATAAAGTTGGTCTTCATCAATTTTACTAACTGTAGCTTCGTGTTCAAGAAAACTAGTATTGTTCCAAACTTCATTCTTTGGAATTGTGTCAGACTTTGAAATATCATCCAAAATCAAAGTATCACATTCAACGTGCGACTTAGAATTTATAGCATTTGGTTTAATTCTAACAGTTCCACGATAATTACAAACACCAGCGTCACGAACAATTGATTTAGAAATAATTTGACTGCTAGTATTTGGAGCTTCATGAATCATCCTAGCACCTGCATCTTGATATTGACCATCACGAGCAACAGCAATTGAAATACAAACTCCTTTTGCTCCTTCGCCTTTTAAAACACAAGCAGGATATTTCATGTTAACTTTTGAACCGATATTACCATCGATCCATTCCATGGTTGCATTTTCATAACATACTGCTCTTTTAGTGACTAAATTAACAATATTATTTGACCAGTTTTGTACGGTGGAATAACGGCATTTTGCATCTTTTAAAACAATGATTTCAACGATAGCAGCGTGTAAAGAATCTTCGCTATAAATTGGAGCAGTACAGCCTTCAACATAATGGACACTACTTCCTTCATCACAGATAATTAAAGTTCTTTCAAATTGACCAGTTTTTTGGTTATTAATTCTAAAATACGACTGTAAAGGTTTATCTAATTTAACATTTTTGGGAACATAAATAAAAGATCCGCCACTCCAGCAAGCACTGTTTAAAGCAGCAAATTTATTGTCAGCAGGACTAACAACTGTCCCAAAATACTTTTTAACTAAATCAGGATATAGTTTTAATGCCATATCAGTTGATAAAAAGATAACTCCCTTTTCCTCAACTTCTTTTAGCATATTGTGATAAACCATTTCCGATTCGTATTGAGTTGCGGCTCCAGCTAAATATTTCTGTTCAGCTTCAGGAATACCAATTTTTTGGAAAGTATTTTTAATAGTTTCCGGAACTTTATCCCGATCTGTTTTTTCACCTTTAACATAGCGCGTAAAATAAGTATAAGAATTAAAATCTATATTACTAACATCTGGACCAAATTTTGGAAACGGAAGTTTAGTAAAAGTTTCATAACTTTTTAATCTAAACTCAAGCATCCAATCAGGTTCTTCTTTAGCCTTAGAAATTGTTCTTACAACTGATTCCGATAGACCTTTACCAGTGTTTTCGATTGAATCAATGCTATCTTTAAAGTCATATTTATAATTTTCATTTAGTTCAATTTTACTTTTTTTCATGTTCGCACTCTTTATCAATCAATTCTTCAATACCATTGCAACCAATTGTTGCACATTTAATTCGAGCAGCTTGTTTATGGGTATTAGCAAAAACAATAGCTTCATCTAAAACTTCAGGATTATATGGTTTTTCGTAAATCATATTTTGATATTGATGCAAAATATTTAATACTTCTTCATATGTTTTACCAATTGATAAATCACATAAAATATCTGTACTTGCAGTGCTGATAGTACAAGCGGCGCCATCAAAACAAGCATCAATAACCTTGCCATTTTCCAATTGTAAAAAGATAGTTATGTCATCGATACAACTATCGCTATCCATACGAATTTGAACAAAAGACGAGGGATTGGCAGGGGTTTTTTTATGTAATGGACTACTATAGTGGTCCATGATGATCTCACGCATCATCTCTGGATTAATCGAAATAGGCATCTAAGAAATTACCTCCATTTTTAAGTGCATCAATTAACACATCAACCTCTTCTTTTGTATTATAGAAATACAACGAGATTCTAACGGTACCAGTTGTTTTTAATAAATCTTTTAAAAGTTTAGCGCAATGTTCGCCACTTCTAACACAAATTCCATGACTATTTAAGTAACTTGCTTCGTCTTGAGGAAAAACACCTTTTACATTGACAGTAATAATTCCAGTATCGGCATGTTCGTTATAAATAATCAAATCTTTAATATCTTTAAGTTTAGAAATTGCGTAAGAGTGCAATTCTTTTTCGTATTCTTCAATATTATTCATTCCTATCTTATTAAGATAATCAATTGCCGCACCCATACCATATATTCCGGCCAAATTCATAGTACCAGCCTCAAATTTAGCAGGAGCAGCAAGATAAGCGACGTTTCCGCACATATCGAAGCGAGCGTTGTCGCCTCCTCCACTCATTAACGGATCCATTTTTTCTAATAAATTATATTTTCCATACAAAACGCCAATACCTGTTGGACCTAACATTTTGTGACCGCTGAAAGATAAGAAATCACAATCTAAATCTTTAACATCAACTTTCATATGAGGAACCGATTGAGCCCCATCACAAACTAAAATAGCGCCGAATTCATGTGTTATTTTAGCAATTTCTTTAATATCAATCATAAAACCCATAACGTTAGTAACTTGAGCGACAGAGACAACTTTTGTATTTTTTGTTATTACTTTTCTTAAAGATTCAGGTTCTAATTTCCCTTCTTTATTAAGAGGAATATATTTAATCGTAGCTCCAGTTAATTCGCTAATTTTAAACCAAGGTAAAACGTTACTAGCATGTTCTGCTTCGGTTAATAAAATTTCATCACCTTTTTTCAAAAATTTAAAGCCAAAACCAAAAGCAATCATATTTAAACTCATACTTGTTCCGCTAGTAAATATAACTTCTTGTTTTTTAGCGCCAATAAAATTAGCCACTTTTTCTCGTACTAAATCAACTTCTTTATCAACTTTAAAAGCTAAATCATAATCTCCACGATGTGCATTTGCAGTTTCTTCTGAATAATACTTATCACACGCATCAATTACTGATTGAGGTTTAAAAGTAGTAGCAGCATTATCAAAATAAACTAAAGGATGCCCTTGTTGAGTTTTGCCATTTAACATCGGAAAATCTTTTCTAATATTTTTAACATCTATCATACTAAAACTCGCTCCTTACATAATTTTCAATATATTCTTGTTCGTTTTTTGAAAAATATTTTTGAATAGGAAGGAGATAACCTAAAACAATTAATCTTCTAGCATCATCAATACTTATTCCACGACTTAATAAATAATAAATATGATTGTCATCAAGACTACCAATAGCGCATCCGTGACTTGCTTTAATATCATCACAATCTATTTTTAGAATTGGATGGGCTTTTCCCTTGCTTTCTTTATCAAAAAGAATGACTTTAACTTTTTGATTTGCAGTAGATTTAATACTTCCGGCTTCAATATGTGAAACGCCAGTAACATTTAATTCACTAGTATCTTCGCTAACTCCATAAACATTCAATTTTGAAGTATTATTTTTAGCAAATTGATCATAATTAATAATGTAATTTTTAATTGAATCATTCTTGCTAACAGAAGAAACTCTAAACTCACTTGAAGCATTATCGCCAATCATAATTATGTCACTTGTAAGGTAAAAATTATTTCTAGAAAAATCAACAAGATAAACATTTAAAATAGAATTTTTATTCAAATTCCCATGCAAATGTACCTTCTTTTCTGAATTTCGATTCATTATCTTAACATTAACATTTGCATAATCTTGAAGATAAAAAGTAAGGTCGACATCATGAGAAAGATCGCTTATTAAAATATTGATACATGTGTTTTTTTCACAATCAATATTTAATTTAATTGGTTCTTTTTCAAAATCAAAAACATAATCTCCGTTTTCGGAAATTAATATTTCATTATTTTCAATTTTAGTATCAACATTATTTATCTTCATTCTTAATAATCTCTTTAGTTGCACAAGTACCTAAAGTAACTTGATTCATATTCTTTTCTGACTTCTCAATCTCTATACCTAATTCAGTCTTAATCCACTCGTAACCTTCTTTGTCGATACGCGAAATCACCTGTGAATCCCCATCGATTACTATTTTTCCGTTAACCATAACTAAAGCTCTTTTAGGCTTAATTAAATCAAATAAACGAGCATAATGAGAGATAATTAAAAAAGAAGTTTCGTGTTTTTTGTTTTGAGCAATAATTGATTTTGAAACGATATTGATAGCATCAACATCAAGTCCACTATCAATTTCATCTAACATTGCAAATTGAGGATTAAGGAGTTTCATCTGAAGAATTTCGTTTCTTTTCTTTTCTCCACCACTAAATCCATCATTTAAACTACGATTTACCATCTCAAATGGCATTTCAACTTCTTTACAAGAATCTTCCAAAACTTTATAAAATTTATAAAGCGAAATTTTATTTTCGTTACGGGCATTAATAGCTGTTTTATAAAAATCAGCACTAATAACACCAGGAATTTCTGCTGGATTTTGAAAGCCTAAAAATATACCAACTTTACTTCTTTCATCAACACCCATTTTAAGGACATCTTTGCCATCAAATAAAATAGATCCTTCAGTCACTTTGTAATGAGGATTTCCCATAATAGCAGCAAATAACGTCGATTTTCCATGTCCGTTTGGACCTAAAAGAGCAACAATTTCACCTTTTTTAATAGTAAGCGAAACTCCCTTTAAAATTTCTTTTTTCTCAACTTCTACGTGTAAATTTTTAATAACTAGTTCTTCCATAATTCACCTTTTTGCTTGTTTATTTTATATCTTTTTCTTTCACATAACAATAAAGACGATTATTAAATATTTTTTTACAAAAATTGCATTATTTTTCAATCCACACTTTTGTAGTCATTTCTCTCTATTTTTAAAGTTGTTTTTGTTTATACTTTAGTATAAAATATAAAACGCTATTGTTTAAACACAAAGTATTGCTTAGATGAAAGGGAGTTATTTATGAAGAAATTTAAGAAATGTTTAGTGCTTGGTTTAACAGCTATTGCAACTATGTCAATTGCAAGTTGCTCTATCACTGCTAAAGAAGACCTCGTTTTAACCTACACTTACACAAATGGTGACGGAGTTAAGACTGAAAAAAGCATTAATGCTGAGGATGTGTATCAAAGATACTTAAAATCCAATCCAAAAGATCATGCTAAAGCTTATTATGATGCAATAAATGAAGTAGCTGTTCGTGTTGCTTTTTTGGATGGTGGTACACTTTCAAAATATAAGACCGAAATTGAAGATGCTACTCAACAAGTTATCAAAACTGATAAAAATAAGGCTGATGAAGAAGGCAAATCTTGGGAAGATTATCTTACTACTTTAGGTTATACCGATTCAAATATGACCACTGAAGAGAAAGAACATGAACTTTATTTAGATACATCTTTAACAAAGATGGAAGCTAAAGTTAAAAGTCAATTTAAAGATTCTTTCAACACTTGGAAAAAAGATAGTACTGACGATAATGCCAGTAAATTCAATCTTATTTGGGGTGATGAAGGCTACGTTAAAGAAAATATGCCATTTGCTGTTAGACATATTCTTGTTAAAGCTGGAGATTCTGGCGATAACTTTACCGGAAGCAAAATTACTGAAGATGCAGCTCTTAAATTGAGCCGTGTTCTTACTAAATTAACTCAAACCGATGGCAAGGATACTACTTTTGCCACCATCGCTACTACAGAAACTGATGATACAGGTTCTGCTACTCAAGGCGGTCTTTACACAATGAGTACAGCGACAAGTTTTGTCAACGAATTCAAACTTGGTGTCTATTCTTACGAAGCTATCTATAATCAAACAGAAGCAACAAAATATAATACATACCTTGCTCAAAATGCTTCGTCCTCAAATTTCACTGGTTTCAATCTAACTGATTCTACAAAAAGTGAAATTAGCAATATTGGTGTAAACTTTATTCCATATGAAGCTGTCGATAAATTAAGTTCATTAAGTGGAGTTACCTCTTATAATGGATTAAAAGTTAACAACGGAAATGAAAATTACTATCCACGTAACATTATTTTTAACGAATATTTTAACAATCATAGTATTTCCTTTATTACTGACGAAAGTATGAATGCTACTTTAACTTCAGCTGATGCTCATACATATGATGACACAGGTGAGACTTATTGGAACGATCTTGACGCAGATGGAAAAATTAGAACTGGTGCTCAATACTCAGGATTAACTGCTAATCAATTATCACACTTTAAATCAGTTCTAATTGATGGAAAAACTAAAAGCGTCCTTTGCGATGATAATGATCGTCCAATTATGCTTGCTTTAAATGCTTCTAGCAGCGGCGGCGTTCACATCATGACTCTTGATAGAGGCTTCTTCGACGGAACACAAGATGCTACAACCAAAGAATATGTCACAGACGAAACATTAAGTGATGGAACAGAGTATAAACTTCCATTAAGCGAATATTACGCTAACGAAGTCCCAATCACCAACAATGGTGTTGATGCTCAAGGAAAACCACTTTATAACTCAGATAAAATTCCAATGGTCGAAGGCAAAAACGTTCCAAAGAGAACATTTATGTATAACGATGTTGTCATGAATAAATCAAATTATGATGATTATCTTACAAATACTTTACAAAAAGATATCGATAGTAGTTATGCATCATCGCTTCAAACCGTTAATCAATATAAATGGTTAAAAGCAAATGCAAACATCAAAGCAAAAGATACAAATGCTCAAAACTTAATCGATATGTATGAAGTTAATCAAACTGTAACAACAAATAAAACTAACAGCGATACATTAATTACTGCTTGGAATAGTTACTATCAAACTCTTGATAAACAAGAGAAAGCAAGATCAACGGGATTAATTCCTGTAACATGTGCTCTTAATTACGGTAGTACAACTGAAAAAGATCCAAATGACAAAGGACTTTACGAAAAAGGTGGCGCTTGTTACAACACCGGAAGTATTAATTAATAGGAGGAACAGAAAATGAAAAAATCAAAATTATTAAGTTTACTTGTAATAACCGCTTCAACTGTACTTCTTGCTAGTTGTACAACCGCTCAAACATCTTTAAAGAATGGAAATGACCAATTAACTGATACCACAGTTACTGGAGTTGATAACGATACTTTAAAGGCTTTATTTAACACTATTTATTCTGGCTCGAGTTTCTCAAGCGACATTAAAGAAATGTTGAACCGCGAAGTTTCTATATCAAATCTTGGTGAATTTTATTTCGGTTACGATGCAACATCGGTCGCTGAAGATCCATATTATGTTGATATTAAATGGAGCGAAGGCGAAACTACATATTATTGGAAAAATGCTACTAACGAACAAAAGAATTCTTTTCTTGCCAATCATAAAGCCTATTGGAATTGGGTCGATACTGGAATTAACATTCAATATGAATCCAGTTTTGATTCTACAAAATTAAGTCAATACGTAGCAAGAATTGATAACTTAACTTCTTTAGTCAAAACTCAAGTTATTAAGAGCATTTACACTTCCGCTAATTCTTCAAGTTATACAAAACACAACCGTTTCTATGAAACATTATTTGCTAGAAACATCGCAAACCAACTCTATGTTATTCAAAACAAAGATGGAAGCACTATTTCTAACGAAAAAGCTACTGTTGACGGTCAAGTTTCGTTATATTCACTTTATCTCGATCCTGATTATTCATTGAATATTGAAAAAGATTCTGAAAAAACAACTCTTGATACAACAGGTACTGTTAAAACAATTAATGAATTCTCTTACAAGATGCTTATCGATGGAACATACGATCCTTATACAACAGAAGGAAGTAAAAACATCTATTTAGGCGAAAATAAGTTATTACACTTATATCATTATGTAGATTACATTAACGCTACAATTCTCCCAACAATTCAAAATGCATTATTAACTGAACAATATATCTTCGATAATGCTTATACTGCAGTTGGTAGAACACAACAAAGAAAAGTTAGTTATATTGAAATTACTGATAGCAATTACAAAAAAGCTAGAAACTTATTAACTAATTTTGCAAATGACTACATTAAGACATTTACACCTGATAATACACATACAAGTGTTGATTTCTCAATCGCACAAAACGCTTGGAAAGGTATTCCAGCTACAATCGATTCAGATACAACAACCAAAGCTTTAACCATTAAGACTTTTGGTGGTGCTTCTACTACCAATCCTAATACTCAAATTAAGAGTGGCAAATATATCGATGGAAAAACTGATTACAAGTATTATCCACAAACAAGTTATTACGATATTATTAAGGATTATAGTAAATTAACTAATAACCCAACCACAAACGATTCTAGTTTATACACTGGTTTCACTGAGATTGATTCAAGATATTATAAACCATCTGAGGGTTTACAAATCAAAACTGACAACTTAAAAGCTCAAAGCACAATCGTTTCAAAATGGGGTGCTAAAGCTGATTTTAGTGGACTTCCAAGTGATATCACTGACAAATTATTCAATTATGGTATTATCAAAGAAGTTAACGATTATAAAGCTGACAGTTCAAAAGCAATTGATAAGCAATATTTAAAATCGTTCGTTCCTAACGGACCAACCTTCTTAAAGAGAGATAACTACGCTTCTACAAGTGACGTTGACTCCATCATTTGGGAAAGTTCAGGAAAATACTATATTGTAATTGTTGAAGATAGTATTTCATCAAGTAGTTTATCCTACTCCGATACCAACAACGATTTAGTCGCTATCGAAAAGACTGCTAGAGAAGCAGGTTATGTACTTGCTAGCGGTTCAACTTATACCAAGGACGCTCTTGAATATTATATTAAAGATTCAGAAGTTGTTTACTTTGATCAAAAAGTTTATGACTACTTTGTTAGCGAGTTCCCAGATTTATTTTAATTAAATCAAAAAAATGATATATAATAGAAGAGCCAAATGGCTCTTCTATTTTTATTAAAGAGGTATAATTATGAAAAATTTTGATCCAAAATGTGTTTTTTGTAAAATTGCAGATGGTACCATCAGCTCTTACAAAATTTATGAAGATGATGACATTCTTGCTTTTCTTGATGTCAATCCAGTTACTTACGGACACGCATTAGTTATTTCTAAGAAACATTATGAAACGTTTTTATCCACACCAAAAGATATAATGCATAAAGCTTTTGATGTTGCTCAAAGAATTGGGCAAGTTCAAATTAAAGAATTAGGCGCAAAAGGTGTTAACATCCTCACCAATTGTTACGAACCTGCCGGTCAAACCATACGTCACTTTCATATTCATGTCATTCCACGTTATGAAGCAACTGATGGTTTTAAATTAGAATTTCATAGCGAACTTAAAAGCCTCTGCTTACCAGAGGTCTTAGAAAAAATAAAAAAAGATTTATAATCTAATTTTTAGGTTTATAAAAAGATCTATTATCAAGGGCGAATATACGATCAGTTTGTTCGCCTTTTTTTGTATCACTTAGAACTTTATCTAGACACATCATTTTAGCATCCATATCATCAATCATTGACAATAATAAAGCTTCTTGAGTTTGAGGAACAACTGCAGCTCCAAACTCAGGTTTTGCATGATGTGAAAGTATCATATGTTCTAATAATAATGGGTATTCGCTAGTGATATTGAGTTTTTTAGAAACATCAGCTACCATATTTGCTCCAATTACAAGATGACCAATCAAATTACCTTCAGTTGTATAAAAACAAGCAACCGGTCCACTTAATTCAACCAACTTTCCAATATCGTGAATAAGACATCCTGACATTAACAAATCGCGATCAACTGTAGGATAATTGTTAACAATTGGATCCACTAAATTAGCCATGGATAAAGAATGAAATAAAAGTCCATGAAAGAATTCGTGATGATTTCTTACAGCTGCTGGATGAGTAATATATTTATTACGATTTTCAGTTATAAGAGTAGAAACAATAGCATGTAAATCAGGTTGTTTTATAGAATCGATGTATTTATCAAGACTAGCTTCAAGTTCGTTTACAGGAATTGGTGAATCCGAAATTAAATTTGTGACATCAATGTCATTTTCGTTAACGCGATAAATATCTTCGATTCTTATTTGTAACTTATCTCTAAAAGACCCTACTCTTCCCTCAATTCTAATTGGTTTACCACATTCAAAAACAGATACTTGTTCAGGAGTAACTTCCCATATCTTGCCTTCAATGGTTCCGCTTTTATCTTGCAATATAATGTTCATAAAATTGGTGCCATTGCTTGCAACACCTTTATTAAAATCTTTGACTAAATATACACCAGTCGCTAACATTCCATCTTTTAAATCTTTAATCATTTATTCATCCTCCTTAGAAAATAATTTCAAAATTTTATCGTAATCGTAACCTATATTAATTAAATAATTAACAATTTTAGTATCTAATTTATAACCAGAATAGGTTTTAGATAATCTTGCATAAGCTTTTTCGTAGTCTTTTTTAAGACGCTCATTTTCAATACTTTGATCAATTTTAAGACCATTTAAAACCTTTAATATAATATCAACAGTAAAACCTCTTTTAACCATATCATCATAAATTTTCTTTTTTTGTTTTGCAAAATTACTAGAAACAAACAAATTTTGAATACTTTCGAAATATTTTTTTGCTTTTTCCAATTCGCACTCGTCATTAAAATTAATTTTTGATATTAATTCATCAGAAATTCCTTTAATTTTAAAATAATTGATAATGTAATATTTTCCATATAGTTCATTATTTAAAGTTTCTAAAACTAATTTAACATAATTTGGATCATCAAGAAGGCCTTCATTCCTTAATTGTTTAACAACACAATCAGCAAAATCCCCTGCAAATCCCATGTTTTTTATTACTTCAGTCACTTCATGTTCAGTATATAATTTTTTAATTATTTTGCTTTTAATCTTTTCTTTAATAATGAATAATTGAATATTGTTTAAAAGATTCATTATCTCTTCTCTTGATAGACTTTGATTAACAGCAAAACTATATTTGCCACACAATTGACTAGGGATTTTAATTTCAAAGAGAGCGAAAAACAAAACAATTTCATGTTTTTCTTCGTGTATTTTTAAAACTATATTACTATCACCAATTTCTTCTAATCGCACGTTTATAAACCTCTAAAATATTATTGTAAAATGTTTTTTCACTAAAACGACCAATGCTCTTAAAACCATTGTCTCGTATTGTATCCAACTCTTTTGTAGACATACTTAAAATCTCATGTAATTTATCTTTAAAATCGAATTCATCAACATAGAAAAAACCAGTAACTTTATTATCAATAACACCTAATAAATTATTATCAAAACGACATAAAACAATGGCTCGAGTTGCTAAAGCTTCCATGAAAGTAAGTCCTTGAGTTTCGCTAATAGAAGCATTAAGAAAAATATCAGCAAATCCATAGCAGTATTGTGTCTTATCAATATCAATTTTACCAGCAAATACAACATATTTTTGTATTCCGTAGCTATTAACCAATTCTTTTAATTCATCTTCTTCTGGACCCCATCCAACAATAACAAATTTTGTTTTTGTATCTTTATACGTATCCAAATAATTTTTGAAACCAGTAATTAAAAGATCAATGCTTTTTTCTTTTGCAATTCTACCTAGAAATAATAAAACTTTTTCATCATCTTTTATGCCTAAAGATTTTTTTATAGCAAGACACTTTTCTTTTTCTTTTGTTGCTTTAACAAAACGTCTAAAATCAAATCCTGTTGGGACAATATTGACATACTTATCAACACCAATAGAACGAATATAAATTTTTGTTTTTTCACTTGGAGAAATAATTTCATTAGCTCTATCCATATAATTTTTGCACCGCTCTCTCACTGCCCACTTTGAAAAACGATCAAAATAGCCTTTTGTTACGTAGTAAGTGTATTCTTCTAGCATTGTGTGATATGTGTAAACAATTGGAATATTCCTTGAACTTGCATAGCCAAAACCAAATTGACCCATGACGCCGTCAGCATTAACATGGCAAATTTCAATATGTAAAGCATCAAGAATCTTATAAACGTTTTTACTATACATTGGTGGCATTTTATATCCATATAATTTTTTCATTTCTAATCCCGGAATATAAATTACATTGTTTTCTACATAAACTTCTTTTTTGTCGGTTGGAACAACTGCATATGCGTTATGCTTATTCTTATTTAACAAAGTAAAAAGAGAAAAAACACTAGTAGCTACACCATTAATCTCAGGAGGAAAAGTATCACTAAAAATTGCAATATTCATTGCTAATCCCCCTTCTTTTTATTATCATTAACG
The DNA here is from genome assembly GCA_002399785.1 of Caryophanales bacterium UBA4855. GTDB lineage: Bacteria > Bacillota_I > Bacilli_A > RFN20 > CAG-826 > Onthovivens. Next base: position 33,645 of record DHEH01000015.1, on the reverse strand, counting down.
TCACCAATGTCAAGAATGTCGGTATCTTTATAAGTATTTTTTGAATCATTTTTAACTGCTTTACCAATCTTTTTCTTTAATTTCATATTTTTAATTTTATCGGCTACAGTTGTATTGTCTTTACTCATCGAATCGCTAGATTCTTTTCTATCGTTTAAAGTTTCAAGTTGAATAGTTAAGAAAGTCTTCTTAGAATTACTAACTTCATAGAATCTATCGACGCCATTAAGGCCTCTAGATTTATATGTGGCAGCAACAATACCACAAACAAAAAATGGAATATAGAAGGTACCAAGACGCCACAGTAACGTTAAAATATTTATTGAACCTTTATTTAAAAATGATTCAGAAAAATAGGTTGAGCCATCAATATTGGCGCCTGAAAACAATCTATTAAAAACAAATTCAGTAATTCCTGCTCCTCCAGGGAGAGGAATTAATCCGCTAAACATTTGATGAAAATTCATGTAACAAAAACAAGTAAATGTATTGTTCATAAAACTACCAAAAGTTAAAATTTCATCATCAAAACCATTTAAAGCATAACCACAAATACAAGGCATGACATAGTTTAAATATTGAGATATAAACATAAGAAACAAAACTAATATTGTGAACGGAATATTTGATTGTAAACGACGTAATTCAATACGGAAATTCTCAACTTGAAGACGTAACTCTTCTCTTTTCTTTTCCGGATTCTTAATCAACCTAAGTTTTGCAAAAAAATTAACACCATGATTAAGAACGAAATTATGTAATCCACGAGAATAAGACATCAGCAACAATAAAACAATAATAAATGCATTTACCGCAAAACCTAAAATAACAAAAACAACAATAGGGATATTGAATGTATATCCACTATTACCAAATTCAAAAGGAATTGGTATTGCATTAATCGCCAATATATCCTTAATTTTAATCATCGAAATAAGACCACTTATAAGTAAAGTAGATTGATAAACAATGAAGTTCATAACAAGAATTGAAGCACTTGTTGATAATTCCATTCCTTGTTTTTTAAAAGTAAAGGCTTGAGCGAATTGACCTCCACTAGAACCGGGAGTAATGTTACTATAAAAAACTCCGACAGCATTATTTGCTAAAGATTGATGATATTTGTAATGTTTAGTGTATAAGCGAGCGAATAAAAATAAAATTAAAGAAGATAATAAGAAGGTCAAAATTACAAATAAGAAAAATAATGCAAAAAACAACCAATTGTTGGTATCCATGTTTTTAAACATTGAAGGTAAAACTTGATAAACCTTAGCATTAAGTTCTGGATTCGAAGGATCAGGGATGTTTGTTTCGCTAGTTAAAGAGAAAGCCAAAACCAAAATAGTCAAAACAAGTATAATAGATAGATAAAGGACATATTTAAGTCCTTTTTTCTTTTTATTTTCCTTCTTGTTTTTTTCTTTTTGTTTCTGAATTTCGTATTCTTCGATATCTTCTTTTACCGCTTTAGAATTATCAGATTGATACTCTGCTTCTTGATCATTTTTTTTGTTTTTTAAATCTTCTTCATTCATATTCTTTATTTTATAAGGTTTATTGGTTATTATAAAGCAAAATCGACTACTAAAAATTAATATTTCATTTATAATATAGAATGTGTATGAAAAGACAAAAAGAATCGAAAAAATACGGTTTTCACAAGATGTTAAAAATCGGTTTAGTTGGATGCAGTAAAGAATATTATTGGTACATGATTTTAATGTTTTTTAGTGTTTTCTTTAACATCATTTCAACATATTCTCTTAAAGTTTTAATTGATATATTGAGTGAAGAAATTGTTATTGATACCAATCTAAGCGACCTTAATATTCTTGTTCAAGGTTTTATTTATTGTTTTGGCGGTTTAGAGTTTTTACTAAACAACAAATGGTTTTTTGCTGTAATTATTTTAAGTTTAGCTATAATTTCATCTGCTTTAATTGTTATTAGAAAATTTATGCAGGCAAAATTTATGTCAGTTATGGGAAAAAATTTTGAAAACTTACTTTTTTATCATGTTGAAAACCTACCATATAACAAAATAAAATCGCTTAAAAACGGAGATATTATTCAAACTTGTACAACTGACGAAAAGACTATTCGTAGATTTTTTTGTCGTGATATTCCTCTTGTGGTTTATACAGGTTGTATAGTGTTAATCGCCTATACAATATTACTTATTACAAGTTGGGAGATTGGTTTAACTTGCATGGCCTTGATGCCATTTATGTTTATTTATTCTTTCTTTTTAATTAAAGAGGTTAGAAGAAGATATAAGACTGTCGATGATAGCGAAGGCTCAATGACCGCTAAAATTGAAGAAAATTTAGCCAGCGTAAGACTTGTTAAAGCTTACAACAACGAAGCCTTTGAAATTTCTGATTTTAGTCGCTATATAAAAGACTATAAAGGTAAATTTATGCACTACCGCAAAATGAGCGCTTTCTTCTTTTCAAGTAGTGATATATTTGTTTTTTCTCAAATCGGTTTATCAACTATTATTGGTGTCATTTTAACTTATAATCATTATCAAAACCCAATGACTGGAATTACTTTAGGTACATTAATTATAAGTATTTCTTTTGTTAGTCAAATTGTTTGGCCACTTAGAGATGTTGCTACAGTCCTATCGAATTTAGCAAAAGCAAGCGCCGCATTAGAAAGAATTAATTTAATTTTGGATGAGCCTCTCGAAGATGTTATTTCTGGAATTAAGCCTCCAATTACAGGGGATATTGAATTTAAAAATGTAAGTTTTAGTTTTGATGATAGCAATAGTAAAGGCGACACCATCAAAAATATCACTTTCAAAATTCATTCTGGAGAAACAGTTGCCATCATGGGTAAAATCGGAAGTGGTAAATCAACATTAGCCTACCTTCTAAATAGATTATACGATCCAAGTAAAGGACAAATACTACTTGATGGGGTTGATATAACCAAAATTCAAAAAAGATATTTAAGAAAAAATATTAGTCTTGTTCTTCAAGAACCATTTTTATTTAGTAAAACAGTTAACGAGAATCTTCGAATTGTTGATCATTCAATAAACGAAAACGAAATTAAAGAAGCAACTAAGATTGCTCAAGTAGATAAAACAATCATGGGTTTTGAAAAAGGATACGATACGGCAGTCGGAGAAAAAGGTACGACTTTATCTGGCGGTCAAAAACAAAGAGTTGCTATTGCAAGAACTATTCTTACAAAAGCTCCTGTTGTCGTCTTTGATGATTCATTAAGCGCTGTTGATACCGAAACCGATTTCAACATTCGTAAAGCTCTTAAAGAAAGAACTACAAAAGTTACATCTTTAATTATTACTCACCGAATCGCAACAGCAAAAGATGCCGATTTAATAATTGTGCTTGATAACGGAAAAATTTCTGAAATAGGAAAACATGATGATTTAATAAAAAGGGACGGTCTTTACAAGCGAATTTATCAAATTCAGACCAAAATGGTGTAAACTATGCCAGCATATAGAGAAGAAATAGTTATCAGTAAAAAAATAGATTTTAGTGTTTGGAAAAAACTTTTCAAATATATTTTTAAGTACTGGTACTTAATAGTTATCTTAGTTGTAACTATGATGTTTACATCTTTTTATGATACAAGTTTTATTCCAAGTGTAAATTTTGGTTTTACAAATTCCCTCGATCCACTTAATTTTATAATGCCAAGCAGCGGCAATCCTTTCGATATGGTCATTTCTTTTAAGATTCTTTACGTCGATGTACAAACTACGCTTCTATGGACAATAATCATTTATGTAATTTTTATCTTAATAAGATCTTTGTCTATTTTTATTACCTTTTTTACTATGAATATTTTTGAGATGGTAATTATGACAAATTTAAGAACAGATGCTTTTAAGAAAATTCAAGAATTGTCATTCTCTTATTTCGATAAAACTTCGAGCGGTTGGCTTATTGCACGACTTCAAAACGATGCACAGACAATCGGTGAAGTTGTTTCTTATAGCATAATGCGTGTATTTTGGATTGTTTTTGATTTGGTATTTACTCTTGTCACCATGTTTTCTTATAGTTGGCAATATTCATTATTAATTTTAGCTTCCACTCCTATTATCGCTTTAATTGTCTTTTTCTTTAATAAATTAATATTAAAATATCATCGTATTGCAAGAAACTCTTATTCATATTTTGTTGGATGGCTTGCTGAATGTATCAGTGGAACAAAAACAATTAAAACTTTATCAATTGAAGACACAATTTATAATGAATGTGAAAGCACTACTAAAGATATACAAAAGAAAAGAAAGAAATCAATGATTGTCGGTTCTTTATTTCAACCATGCATCAATTTTTTAAGTAGTTTAACAACCGCCATTTTAATTATTTTATTTTTAACAAATACCATTCAAATTAGTTCAGGGGATTTAACAAGTTCAGCGATGATTGTTTTATTTATTACATTTGTTGGCCAAATATTTAATCCCATTCAAGAATTCGCTGAAATTATTAGCGATATTATGGAATCACAAGCAAGCGCTGAAAAGATAGTTGGTTTAATCGAAACGAAGCCTCAATTAGTCGATTCTGACAACGTTATTGAACATTATGGTGATTTATTCCATAATAAAAAAGAAAACTTCCCTGCAATGATTGGCAACATTAGTTTTGAGCATGTTTCATTCTCTTATGTTGATAATGTTGAAATTCTTCATGATATGAACATAAATATAAAAGCTGGAACAAGTTGCGCTATTGTCGGAGAAACTGGAAGCGGAAAATCTACAACAGTAAATTTATTATGCCGATTCTACGAACCAACAAAAGGCAGAATTGTTATTGATGGTGTGAATTACAAGGAAAGATCCGTTGGATGGCTTAGAAACAATATTGGTTACGTTCAACAAACTCCTTTTATTTTCAAAGGTACAATAAAAGATAATGTTCGTTATGGAAAACTTGATGCTACTGATGAAGAAATTATTAATGCTTGTAAAATTGTTGATATTGATAATTTTATTCGTACTTTAAAAAATGGTTATGACACTTATTTAGAGGATGGCGGAAATGAATTGAGTCAAGGACAAAAGCAATTGATCGCATTTGCTCGCGCAATAGTAAGAGATCCAAAATTATTGATTCTTGATGAAGCTACCAGTTCTATTGATACAGAAACTGAAGCAACTGTTCAAACAGCCATTAATAAAGCACTTATAGGAAGAACGTCAATCATTATTGCTCATAGATTATCAACGATTGTCGATTCAGATAGAATTTTAGTTATGAAAGACGGATTAGTTATTGAAGACGGAACTCACATTGAATTAATGAATAAAAAAGGCTACTACTACGAACTCTATATGAATCAATTCAAAGAATTGAATTTAGATAGCCAGATTGATATTTTCCAAAGTCAAATTGAAGATAAAGGCGTTAAGATTTAATCGTTAAATAGGATAATTCATTTTGAGTACCTATCCTAAAAGGATAAGTATTATTTACGCCAAGTCCTTGAGTTACATACATTTTCTTATCTTCGTAATAACCATGAGCAAACATTCCACTACGAAAATTGAAAACATTCACTTGTCCACCGTGCGTATGTCCACATAGAATTAAATCAAAATCGTATTTTAAGTAAGAATAATCATAATAATTTGGTTTATGAGTAATTAATATTTTATATTTTACATTACTGAAATTCTTATCTTTTTGAGCAGCCTCATAAGCTCCAGATAATCTATCATACATTTCGTATTTTGCTTCACTATATAAAGAAGAACCATCATTTCCTAGATATGGATCTTTAGCTCCTATTATCAAAGTATTTCCATAAACATAATAATTTCCAGGATACGCTTTTTCATCGATAGTTGCATAATAATCCGGATTATTATATTTATCAGTCGGTACGTTTCCGCCTAAATAATCTAAATAAGTAAAATTGTATTTTTTAACTAAAGCCAATTCTTTTTCAACCATACCACCAAAAGCATTCCGTTCATGATTTCCAGTAGTAAAAAAGGTTGGAACAGAAAAACTACTCAATGCTTCAAACACTTTATCGATATCGGCAATATCATCATCTCTAGTTCCATCATCAATAAAATCGCCAGTAATAGCAATTAAATCAACTTTCTTTTCATCTTTAATTTTATTGATTTCACCAACAATATTTGTATTTTTATAATCTAATGAATGATTATGAAAATCACTAAGAAGTAATAAATTTAATTCTTCATCATCACCAGCAAAATTTGTTAAACTACCAAAACTATCGTTTATCGTAGTTTTTTTAACATATAAATTACGATCGGAAAAAGTCAATAATTCTACATAACCAGTAGCTATTATCAAACCAAGACTAACCAAAATAACACCAAACGCCTTCCATCCGATGTAATTGGGATTTGCCCTGAAATATCTAATCATAAATTATTTTTTGCTGTCTAGAAGAGCAATTTCTTTCTTATACTTTTCAATTTCAGGAGTGTTTGCAAGAATAAAATGTCCTGGAACTATTTCAACCATTCTTGGTCTTTCAACAGAATAATCGTGTTCTTTACGTGGATCATAAACTATTCTAACTCTATCTTTTTCGGTTAAAGGATTTGGTTTAGGAATAGCACTAAGTAATGATTTTGTATATGGATGAAGAGGATGTTTAAATAATTCATCACTAGTTGCAACTTCAACTAATTCACCAAAATACATAACAGCTATACGATCACAAAAATATTTAACAACACTTAAATCGTGTGCAATAAACATAATAGTCAAATTCATTTCCTCTTTTAATTGATTTAAAAGATTAATAATTTGAGCTCTTATCGAAACATCAAGAGCGCTGATAGGTTCATCGCATATTAAGAATCTTGGATTCATAACTAAAGCTCTAGCAATACCAATTCTTTGACGTTGACCACCACTAAATTCATGAGGATATCTATTAGCATAATCTGCAATTAGACCAACTTTTTCAAGAGCTTCACAAACTTTATTATGAGCTTCTTCTTTGCTTCCGGCAGTGTGAGTAATTGTCAAACCTTCTTTGATAATATCTTCAACAGTCATACGTGGATCAAGCGAATCAATAGGATCTTGGAAGATCATTTGAATTTCACTCATTAACTTCTTATCGACATGAGTTTCATCATATCTAATTTGAGATATTTTAGCTTTTTGAACTTTAATAACATTGTCACGATATTCTTTGTTTTCAGCTTTTTTCTTTGCGAAGAAATTATTAGCTTCTTCTACATTATTAAATAATGGGTAACCAGAAAACTTTTCGTGAATTTTATCAATATCAGTATGAGCATTAAACATTGATAAAATAGTTTTTTTGTCAGCCTCTAAAGCCTTTAAGGCGGCGTGGTATCTAATATTAGTATATTTAATTTCTTTTTCGTTCCAGCGAGCGCCAGCACCGATTCTATATCCTTTATAATAAATCGAGCCGCTTGTAATATCATATAATCTAATGATTGAACGACCTGTTGTGGTTTTACCACATCCAGATTCACCAACAAGACCAAAACATTCACCACTTTTAATTTTAAAATTAACGTCATGAACAGCCTTAATCTTTATTTTGCTAGGGCCTTTACCGAAAACAAAATATTGTTTTAAATGGTTAACGCTTAAAATAACGTTATTATCGACTAAATCTTGTTTAAATTTGCATTTAGATTTTATATTTTCTAAAGCTAATTCTTTGTTTAAAGAACCTTTAATTTCATCAAGAGTTGGTGCGCTATTAATAGCGATTTCTTTATCACTAACTTTCTTTTCTTCAACAACTTCAACTGGTTTAGTTTTTCCGTTTGAGTCAGTAACAAAAACTGTTTCAAAAGGTTTGTTGTTATTAATATCATTATTTTTCTTTTTATTCATAACTATTTAACTCCTTTTAAAGCGTTTTCGATACGAGTTTTAACAATTCTTGGCATCTCAACTTTTGGTGCGCCTGGATATAAAAGCCAAGTGGCAGCGTAGTGAGTGTCACTAATTTTAAAATATGGAGGTTCAAATTTAAAATCAACAGCTAGAGCATATTTACTTCTTAAAGCAAAAGCATCTCCATCTGGTGGAAATCTCATATCTGGAGGAGTTCCAGCAATTGATTCAAGTCTTTCTTTACTATCGATATCAGGAATAGATGACAATAATGCCCATGTATATGGATGTTTTGGTTCAAAGAAAATTTCTAAACTTGTACCATATTCAACTATCTTTCCTGCATACATAACAGCGACTCTATCAGCCATATTTGCAACAACGCCCAAATCATGTGTAATAAAAATACAACTTAAACCTCTTTCCCTTTTTAATTTGTTAATTAATTCAAGAATTTGAGCTTGAATTGTAACATCAAGAGCAGTTGTTGGCTCATCACAAATTAAAATATCTGGGTTAGCAGTTAAAGCGATTGCAATAACAATTCTTTGTCTCATACCACCACTAAATTCGAATGGGTATTGTTTAAATCTTTGTTTAGGAAGTGGTATACCAACTTCAGTCATAACTTCAAGAGCAATACGTTTTGCTTCGGCTTTTGTTATCTTGGTTTTGTTAATGTAATCATCATTAACATTTTCAATATCCTTAGCCAATCCAACATATTCTTTGAAAATTTTATCAAATTCAACATTACCTGTTTTAGTAATAATATCTTTTTTAATAGATGCTCTAGCTAAGCCAGTTGTAACTTCTTCTTTACTTTCTTTCTTAAAAATATGTTTAAGTCTATAAGAAAAACTATTTTCGCGTTCTTCTTCTTTTTCCATTAAGATGGAATAATTTTTAAGTTCGTCTTGATTCAATGTAGGCACTAACTCATTTAATTTGGCTCTAACAACAGCCATTTTTTTGTTTAAAACAACAAGTTTTTCGTCTCTTACTTTTTTAAGAGATTCTGCATAATTTTTAGTATCAATTGTTGCGAACTTCTTGGATTGTTTCAATGCACGCGTAAGCAATGGTTTTAAATGAGAATAGCAAAGTTTTGCGTTCTTATATAAAGCTTTAAGATCAGTAATTCTTTTCTCAATGAATTGGACAATATTGTTTTCATCATATTGGATTTTTTCTAAATTTTGAAGATCCAAAATATGGTTATTAATATTCTTTATACGAATATCTTTAATGTTAGTATTTACTTTAATATTTTCGTTATTTTTAGCTTTTGAAATTGATTCGATTTGAGATTTCAATGAGTCAATTTCAAATTCAATTCCTGCTGAATAATTTACAAAGTATGTCTTAATTTTTCCACGACATTTTTTAAGTTCTTCGTTATTTTCTTCTATCTTATTTTTTTCATTTTTACCGGCCAAAGTGACCTCTTTTTTAGAAAGAGATAAAAATTCCTTCTTGAAATCACTTAAAATTTCAACAGCATTTTTAGTCTTGTTGCCTTCGAATTGTAAATTTGCTTTTTCGTTACGAAGAACAACTAATTCAGGAGCAATTAATTCATTAAATCTGCTCTTAAGAACATTTTTATTAATCATCGTAGCTTCAATAATTTGTTTACCGACCTTCATAATTGGATTTAAAGAAGATAAAGGATCTTGGAAAATCATTCCAATTTTATGTCCTCTAATTCTATGAAATTCCTCTTCAGAAACTCTTATTAAATCTTCACCATTATATAAAATTTGACCGCTACTAATAACAGCGTTTCCAGGTAAAATACCCATAACAGTTTTACTTGTTACAGATTTTCCGCTACCAGATTCACCAACGATGCATAAAGTCTCACCTTTATATAAATCAAAAGAAACTCCGCGAACAGCATGAACCATTCCAGAATCAGACTTAAAATCAACACGTAAATCTTTTACTTGTAAAACTTTTAGAGTATTTGAGTAATCGATTGAACTTACTAATTTTTTATTAATTGTTTCACTCATAATTATTCATCACTCCCTTTTAAAGATGGGTTAAATGCATCACGCAAACCATTTCCAAATAAGTTAAAACTTATCATAATTAATGCAATAATAACCGCTGGTAAAATCAAAGTATATGGATGTGTCGATAAATTAGGTTGATTATCACTTAAGATAACACCCAATGAATCGGTATTTTTAAGACCTAAACCTAAATATGAAATTGTAGCTTCACTAAAGATAACGCTAGGAATCATTAAGACACTTGAAGTAATAATTGTTCCCATTGCGTTAGGTAAAATGTGTTTAAAAATTAATCTACCATCACGAGCTCCAAGAGTTCTACTAGCTAAAATATATTCTCTTCCTTTGAAACGATAAAATTGAGTTCTAGCTAAATTAGAAGTACCAATCCAACCTGTTAAGCAAAGAGCGAGAGCAAAACTCCAGAAATTACTTCCTAAGAATAAAACGACAAGAGTCATAACAACAATCCATGGGACTCCACTTAAAATTTCAGTCAATCTTTGAAGAACAATATCGATCCGACCACCATAGTAACCTTCAATTGATCCTAGAATAAGACCAAATGTGAAGCATACAGCAAATGTTAAGAAACCAAGTAAAAGAGATGTTCTAAGACCACTAAATGTGATTTTAAGCATATCTTTACCGTATTTATCTGTTCCTAAAATAAATGTAGGCATGTTGTCGCCATAGCCTTTATAACGATAGTAATAAACTTTACATTTAAAAGTAACAACTTTAGAACCAACAACAGGGTTATTATCAATTGATACAGAAACAATATTTATAACAGGGCAATTATCTTTCTTGATTGAATCGTCATCTTTTTTTATTTGGAAAGAAGCCATCAATTTAGCTTCTTTACCTTCTTGAAGCATCGAATCACTTAAATCGAGATTACAGCTTCTATTTTTATAAACATCACTATTTTCATCTAATTCAACTTCACCTGTTAATTCGTTAACAGTATAGCCAGCATAGCCAGCAAATTCACTTAAACCAACAGAAATATTATCTTTAACACCAAGAGCATTTTCATAAGAATCTAAAGTAAATGAACATGTATAAGCTTCACCTTTATATAAACTTGTAAAACATTTTGAATTTTGAAAGAATCCAGGATTTGCTATATCTTCATATTTTCCGGTTTCGCTATTTAATTGTTGAATGGTGGCTTTTCTTAATAAAACTTCGTTACCATCTTTAAAAGAAACATTCTTTAATATGTTCTTGATATTCTCAGTTGCATCAGTACTCGAAATAGCAAAACTATTAATAAATAAGGAAGAATTTTGAGTTGTATTATTTTTAAGTAAAAAACCAACTTTTGCATTATTAGCATAATTTGTAAAATCATAGCCTTTTTCACTAACAACAGTTCCTAAGTCAAAACTAATGGTTTTTTCTTCATTTATTGTTTGGAAATCAGTCAATATGTCTTCGCCATTGTCATGAACAATAACAAAGGCAAATTCTCCATCAACACTTTCAGTGCCATCACTAGGAGAAAAAGTTGCTGAAATATTATATGTAAAAGAGGAATCTAAACTGATGGCGCCAGAAGTATAGACACCATAAAATGCAGATTGATCCACTTCTTCGGCATGATATTCGTTTGAATTAACAATCTTAAGTTGTCCACCGGTTACGTTTTCATCAGGTGAATTAACCAAACTTTTTACTGGTTCAGTTAAGTTCATAATAGATCTAAATCCGTATCCGCTTGGATATTTATAGCCTTCGGTATTTTTATAATTTGAATCAGCATTTGTTTCAGCTGTAACTTCATTATTTGAACAAACAACGTTATTATAGCGTTTTGTTCCGTCCCACCAACCAGTTCCGGCATTAAATAATTTAGGCTCTAAGAATTGTGCTTCTGGATGATTGGTTGTTGTATCATTTTGGATTGCTAATGGCAAAACAAAAGAGAAAACAAGCAAAATACCTAAAATAATTGCGCCAGCAACACTACTCTTATTTTTCGAAAATCTCTTCAATGCATCTTTAAAGAAAGTAGTAGGTTTTGTTTTAAATTTAACATCATGAATAGAGGCGTCAGCTTGAGTAAGTTCAAAATCAGCTTTAGATAAATCTACAGTATGAGGAACATTACCAGAATCTCTATATGAATAGGTTGTATTTTTTTCTTTATCCATAATTATTTCTTTGCCCCCATTCTAATACGTGGATCAATAAATCCATACGATATATCAAGTAAAACACCAGCTGCTAAACTAATCATTGTAAAAACAGCCATATCAACCATCAAAACGTTGTAATCTTTTTTATTAATACATTCAATAAATAATCCACCGATTCCAGGAATTCCATAAAGACTTTCAAGAATCATGGAACCACCTAAAATTCCAATAAATTCAGCAATAATTGAAGGAACAATTGGAACCATGGCGTTTCTTAAAGCATGTCTAACAATCGATTGTCTTCTTGTTAAACCTTTAGTTCTAGCAAGTAAAAGATAATCGCTTGACATAACTTCACAAAGCTCAGCACGAGTAAAACGGCAATATCCACAAATCGAACCAAACGACAATGATACGACAGGAATTATATAACCTAAAGCTTTTTGTCCACTAGACATGCTAGCAAGTGGCCATTGTGATGGAAGCCATTGATTTTCGTAGCAAAGCCATAACATTAATAAAGAAATAATAACAAATGAAGGGACCGAAATAAAAACCATGACAAGAGTGGAAATAATATGGTCAGTTAATTTGTTTTTCTTTAAAGCAGCCCAAATACCCAATAAAATACCGAACGGAACAGCAATAATAACAGAAATAATGTTGATAGAAATACTGACAGGAAGTTTTTGAGCAATAATATACATTGCACTGTAATTTGGTAAAACACTTGTCGATGTTCCCCAATCCCATTTTGTGAAAATATTTCCAATCCAATTAAAATATTGGTCCATAATACTTGCTTGATATAAATAAACATTATCTGATCCACAAACTGAAACTGGAACATGCCATAAAAGGGTGCCAAGAGCAGCATTTTCTTCACTTACTTGAATAACATAACCTAAATCAATTTGATCTTGATAAAAAGCCCATTGACTTGCTGGAAATCCCGCAGGTTTTTGGAATGGTAACAACTTCATTAAAATAAAAGTTAGTGACAATATTACAAAGAGTGTTAATAGTGCCAAAGCTAATCTTTTGAGTACATATTTCCGCATTTTTTCTCCTAGAAAACATTCTTATTATATAATAATTTTATACTATATAAAACACAAAATATTTAACAAAAAAGAACCGACTTATCGTCAATTCTTTTTTGATAAAAACTAACGTCTATAACTTAATTGAATAACTTGAATTAGTTGGAATTTTACCTTGATCAGTATCGATTGTAAGGTTGTAATTACAGGTTAATTCAATCTTTGTGTAATCCTTACTATTGATCGAGGTTTTATCTCCACTTTCTTCATCAGCAGTTAAAATAACATCAATTTTCGTTGGAATCTTAAACACAATATTTTTATAAGTTTTTGTTGCATCAGTTCCAACAGCGTCTTTAATTTCAAATCCACTAGCAATATCATCGAAACCAATAGCATAAGTTTGTGTTGTTGTGCTTGAAGCGATCGATTTGTCTTCATAAGAAATAACAGCAATGTTTCCTGTACTACTTAAGTTAATTTCAGCTCCAGCTGCAGAAATTTGTTCAACAAGGAGTGTATAAACAGTATAGTTACCATCGACTTTCTTGGTAATCTTTGTTGTATCAGCCTTAACAGGTGAAGTCTCGACATATCCTTCATCATTGATGATGGCACCTTTGTTAGCGGCTGTCCAAAGCGAATCATAAGACCAAACTTTATCTTTATAAACTAATGAACCATCAGGTTTGCTAGTATCAGTTCCAAAGTTAAGTGTAAATCCACTTGAGTTATCACTCTTTAAAACTTCCATAAATCCAAGAGGATCAAGGCTGCTTCCAGAAATAGATCCGAAACCTAAATCAAATTGACCTTTTCTCATTTTTTCATAAACAAGTGAATATTCACTACTACCATCGACATTAACAACATCAACTTGGAATTGAGAATTAACACTATTTACAGAATCTTCAATATATTTTTTAAGATCTGCACCATATTCTTTTGGATCTCCTGTATTCATCCAAACAATTTTCATTTCGCCTTTATATGGAAGAGTAACATCACCATTAGAAACCATTTCGTTGATAGCATTTCTAAAGCAGGTTTTACTAGCTTCAAGATTATATCCATAAGTGTCTGGATAGTAATTTGCTAAATTGTCTTTGTGTTGTTTAGTGTTGGAATAAGAAGCACTGATGCCAGCTGCTGTTGCTTCATTTCCTTCAGGATCCCACATATAAGAAGGAGCAAAATAATCTTGACTTGGATTAACGCCTCTTGCAGTAGCATATTCTTCTCTATTGATAGCAAATGAAATACCATTTAAGAAGTTTTTGTTTGACATGAATGGTTTAATTTTCCAATAATCAGTTGTTGATTGTTGTGAAATTGTTCCGTTTACACCGAATAATTTAACCCATTCTTCTTGAGTACAACTATTTATATTTAATTTAAATGTTGAGTCACCTTCAGTTTTCTTAACAATTCCTTGAGCAAACGATTCATTGATTGTTTCTTTTGTTAAAGAAGCAGCATCAAGCAAACCATTTTTAAAGTTTTTGACCATAATAGCCGAATCAGTACCAGTATCATATGCTCTCATATGAATTCCAGGAATTCCAACGTATTTTCCAGGTTCAATTGTTTGATAGTTGTCGTTCTTTTTGAAAACATACTCATGATTTGTTGTATCGAATTCTTCAATAGCGTATGGCCCAACAGAAAGAACTGAATCTTTAACTGTTAAACCATTTTTTTCATTACCTTTTCCATAATATGTTGGTCCAACATAATCTACAAATTCTTGAGGAACAGGAGTTGATAAATTAGAACCTAAATTGTATTTTGCATAGAAGATTGAAAGGGGACTATTTAATGTATAGACAAGATATTCGCCACCTTCATCACTTCCTGTTTTTAATCCAACATTATTATTAAATAAAGTCTTATCATTGGTTTTATCAGTGCCTTTTCCAGTTGAATTATAATAAGATAATGAACCTTTTAAAGAACCACTGCTAGTTAAAGAAACTTGCTCAGCACCTCTATAATAGGAATTTCTCTTAGTGATTAAATTTCTATAACCAGTAACATAATCTTCGAGTTTTAATAAACGGTTGTTATAGCCAGCAACAGTTAAATTAGAAGATAAAGTTGAATATTTAACACCATCATTACCAGTTTTAACGTAAATTTTAAATGAAGAGAATAATCCACTCGAATTATTAATTTCATCATCAGTTAAAACTTTAGTTAAATTATTATTAGCATCAACTTCGCAAGGAATTGGATCGTTTTTTGCTAAAATTCCTTTCCATTGATATCCGTTTTTATCAGCATTTAATTCAGTTCCATAAAGACTAGAAGAAATATTGCCATATAAGTCAGCAGTGACTGAACCTTGATCATCCATATAACAAATATTTTTAATACCAGTAGCAGCTCCTGAATGGTAATAACTTGCCCACTCAGCATGTCCTGGATAAGTTGAAGCATTTATTCCGTCGCTGCCATCATTATTTTTAAGATTTCCAGTTAATGTTCCGTCGCTTAAAACACCATATCCATAACCAGTAATATATGAAGTAGTTGGGAAATTAATACGTTTTGAATAAACGATTTTTCCACCATTTTCAAACAATGTTAAACCAGTTAATTGGTTATCAATAGCATACTTTTCTAAGGCTGCAGTAATATCAAGTTTATTTGTATAAGAACTAGCTGCATAATTAGCAACACCACTCTTAAGACGTGAAGTTAAAACTGTAAAATTAAGAACTTTCTTAACTTTATTTCCGTTTCCGTCATCGCTATTATTGGCAGTAACAGTAACTGTAGCTGTTCCTTCTGCCTTAAAATAAACAGTTCCACCATTATCTACATCAAGAATATCGGTATCGCTTGAATCAAAACTCCAAGTAGTAGTAGTTCCAGCTGGAGCACTAATGGTTGGAGAAAGTTTTCCTGATTCATTAACGTAACCATCAAATGAAGTACCTTTATTTCCTTCAAATGTAACATTAAAACTTGTAACCTTATCGTCAGTTACAACATTATTAGTTCCACAACCAGCGAGTAAAGCAAGTGGCAAACTCATAAGAGTGGCTGCGCATAATGTAAATATCAATTTCTTTTTCTTCATAATATCTCCTTAGGCAAAATTGTGCCTTGATAATATATACTTAGTATATATATTTGTAAGTTCAGTCTAACAAAACTTAATATAAAATTAACACTAAATACTTTGCTTAATAACAATGTTTAGTGCAATAGCAACAACAATGAATATTGTAGCAATAATTAATGGGACTAAAAAGTCAAAATTTTTGAATTTTCTCTTTATTTTTTTGCTATCTTTATATTCGTTTAAATCGTTATAACGACGTTTGTTTTCTGTAAAAATTGCCGGTAACATCATGATTCCGTAGAAGAAGAAATCTAAATAACCAGCAAGATACAAAAAAGTCATTAAACTACATACAGCAAGACAACCTCCACTAATAAAACACCCATCACAAGCACTTTTTAAGTTAGGTCCTCCATTAAAAAGAAAATAAACGAGCAAAAAAATTCCAGTCCCAAGTACTGCGTAAACTATCGATCTAACACCGTAATAAATAATTTTTTTGCTCATATTTTTTATTAAAACAAAGAGCACGAGTGTGCCCTTTGTTTATATTTTATTTTTTGTCTTCTTTGTCGCCTGCACCGTTTTTGGTAGCTTTAATAAATTTCTTTTTAAAGACGAAGAAATATAAAGCGACTCCAAGACCAGCAACAACAATTATTGGTAAGCCAATTGCTAAGAAGTAAGCAGCGCCTGCAGGAAGCGAAGGATAAGAAGCTCCTTTATCACTTGAAGCAGTCGCTTGAATTCTAAATTTACCAGTTGAAGTTTTAAACTTTATTGAGTCACCAACAACTTCATACTCAATTGTATCTTCAGTGCTAGTGCCTTCAAATACTTTAGCTGTACTTAAATCCATACCTTTTAAACTAACAAAGACATAATAACTGGATTTCATTTTGTAAGTTAATCCAGATCCATCTTTATAAGTTAATACATATGATGAATCGAAATCAAATTTAGTCTCAGCTTTATTATCAGTAACTGTTCTATTAACTTCGGCTCCAGCTGCTAATTCAGTTGATTCGACCATTACTCTACCAGCAAGTGAATCGCCAAGATAGAAGATATCGAAAATTTTATTTCCAGCACCATCTTCAATATTGACAGTTACTTTACCACTTTCGTTATTAGCATAAATATCACTTAATTTAATATCGAGGTAATATCCGCCATTATATCTAGATAAATCAAATGGAATGACACCACCATTAATAGCAACAGCAGTTAATCCTTGAGTATTCGTTAAAGTTAAATACGTTTCACTATATTTAAGTCTAAGGTAATCTTCGCCATTCTTCTTAACTGTTTCTTTAGTTTGTGAAACAGGAAGTTTGCTATCAAGAACAAGATTATAACTCTTAGTTTGTAAGGTGTTACTACCTAAAACTGTCATATTGAAAGTCAAAGTATAATTTCCATCTGGAAGTTTAGCATTACGATTGCTTTGTTGATATAAAGGAAGAACAGCTCTACCTCTATGAGCAATAATATTGCTATTGACGTAACTTGAACCAACATGTGACTTATATAAATAAGTTGTTCCATTGATTGAGTCGACTAAATTTGTATCTCCAGTTGTATAAACTGTTTTACCGTTAGAATCCTTCAAAACAATTGAGTTATCAGAAATACTACGTAATACAAATGTTTGAACATAAAGAACATCACTTGTATCTCCACCAGCATAAATGGTATTTGTTTTTGAATCATAAGTAACTTGGTTGCCAACATTTTTAATGTTACCTTTGTTATATAGAATAGAATCAGTACCAGCCATCGAAAGATATTGTTCTTTGCTCATAGAAACAATTGTTGAACTAATATCCATATTTGGAAGATTTAAACTTGTTCCAGTTCCAACATAATTTACTAGATCACTTGGATAATATTTTTGATCACTATTAGCTTTTTCAAAATCAAATTCTTCGATAGCACTAGCAGTTTCGTATTTACTTACTGTCTTATCGCCAGATTTACTAGAACCATAAAATCCTAAATAAGGGATTGAAAGTTTAATAGTGTCGACGGTGTCAGTTGGAGTAAAGACAACATAACCTTCAAGATAAGTACCATTTTTGAAATCAGCATCAATCCTAGCTTTTTCTTCGGTAGTTAATTCATACTCAATTCCTGAAATAGTCGATGTTCCAACAGGAATTGTTTTATCAAATTCCTTTGTTGCAATAACTGTATCGTGATTAGTTTGGAAGGTCGATCCTTCAAATTCATAATCAGAACCATGTGTAGATTCACTGCTTTCAGTAACTTCACCAGTTTCGTAATTGATAGTATCTGATTTATGGTTTTCATAATTAAAATAAGATTTTGTTTCAGGTTTCATAACATACAAAGTAGCTTTATAATTTCTACTTGTTGTGCCTTCGTTATGAGCTAAGAACGAAAGAGAAATTTTTCCATCACGAACTAAATCGTTGTATTTTAATTCAACTTTAGCTTTTGTAGTTCCGGTTTCACCAAATTTTCCATTGGTTTTGGATTCTAATCCTTCAAAATAAATATCTGAACTAATAGCATCAGTAACATTGACTTCACCAGCACCTTGTCTTCTAGGAGAATACATGACGTCCTTTTCAACTGTCTTTCCAGTTATAGGATGTGTATTGTTTTCAGTATATTGATCAGCAGTAGTCATCGTTCTCATTGAGATAGTCTTTTTATATGCAAGACGCTCTTCTTCAGTCATGTCTTTAGTTTTTTCACCAACCATTAAGGCGACAGCACCAGTATAGTTAGGAGCAGACATACTAGTTCCACTTAAATAAGCCCAAGCGTTTGTGTTTGGTTCATATTTTCCATTGGAATCAGCTTTTCCAGGGACAGCACCTAAAACACTAGCTCCTGGAGCAGATATTTCTGGATTTATTCTTAAATCGTAGGTTGCACCATCACTAGAATAATCGCTCATTTCATCAGCATTTGGATTATCAGCAATCATCTTTTGCGCAATGGTTAATTTTCCAAGTCCATTATTGGCGTTTTGAAAATAAGTTCTATCTCTATAAAGAGCGAAAACAACAGGAATTGTTGGGAATGTGTAACCAGTTGAGTCTCCCCAAGCCATACCGAAAGTAAAATCAGTAGCAGTTGGATCGTTATTGACAACAACAAGAGCAGCACATCCTTGATCAGCAGCATAAGTTGCCTTATTTGAGAAAGAAATATCACCTCTATCAACGACAGCAATCTTATCTTTAAAGGAGAAACCTTCAGCTTGTGAACTCTTAAATGTATTGTAGTCGCTTGTTCTTCCATATTCAGGAATAACACAATAATCAAATTCAGTTTTTCCTAAAGTTGTAATTAATGAATTTAATTTTAATTCATCAGGAGTAGTTGTTTGAGTAGCTTTACTCTTAGCTTCATCTTTATATGAAACAGGTTGTTCTTTAGTTGATATATTACCTTCATCATCTCTTGCTTGATAAGAAACGATTAAAGCATCTTTATAATAATTTTTTTCAAGATTAGTTGAAGCAATAATCATACTATTAGAATCGTTTGCGTAACTTCCTAAAACACCAGTTTCAATCGAATCAGTCGACCAATTGGCGTAAGGACCCATTGAAGAATATAATCCTTTTCCGCCGTTACCAGCAGAAATATTAACACTACAACCTAATTTTTTAAGATTTTCAAATGCAGTAATTGATGTTGATTTACTGCTAAAATCATCAAGATCACTTCCTAATGACATATTGACACAATCAACACCTAAAGCAACACAATCTTCTAAAGCTTCAATAATATCACTATCAGCAGCTCCAGTAGAAGCAGTAATTTTTCCATCAGTTTCTTGATAATTTTCTCTAAAAACTTTCATTAAAGCTAATTGAGCATTTGGAGCGATACCTTTATAGACTTCACCATTTGCAGCCGCAATGGAAGCAACGTGAGTTCCGTGTTCATCATATTGACTATAAACATCATAATCATTTTTATGACCTAAATTGGAATCTCCACCATAATCATAATAGAAAGGAATCTTATTATTTAAATAGGTCGAAGTGTATTCACCTTGAGCGACTCCGCCTGCAGGTTTTCCATTAAAACCAACTTGATTAACTAAATTAAGCATCTCATCTTTTGAATATCTAACAACACTATTATCAAGGTCTTTAAACCAAGAGTGAGCGAAATCATTGGAGGCTTTATATTGAGCAACACCATCAACAACAGCTCTTTGAGTTGGATCGACAGCAAAAGAAGCATCAAGAATAGCAATAATAGTGTTTGAACCTTGTGTTGAAGTTGTAGGAATCTTCATAGTTTCAGCACTATAATTTGTTTTTTGCGCATCTTGAAGTGTGTAATCTGAATCATCATTACCATCCATATGCGCTAAAGTTGAAATACTTTCAGTACTAGAAGCTTCATCGTTTGAAAATCTATATGTTTTATCTTCATTAACACGACTAATTCCACTAAAATTACTCATTGAATCAGCTAATGTACTATTAGTTTCAATAACAATTGCATTGACAGATTTTGTAAAGTTTTCTTTTAAAATAAAACTAGAACCATAACGACTTCTTAATCTACTTAACATAAATTCTTGATTTTCAATAACTTTATCTTCGTTTCCGACGAGTGAATTATCAAATTCAACAATGTAAGATTTTAAAACTCTTTCTTCACTAATAACGCCGCTACTTGCAGGAGTAGCAAAGTTAGTCGCAAATGCTAAAGCGCCAAATGTTGCCGCTAATATTGTAAATTTTTTATAATTTTTCATTTAATATACCCCCAAATTAAGCCGTAAACGTTTTTAAATAATCAGTAACATAACTTGGAGTAAGTGTTGATCCAAAATTATAGAACGACATATTATATCCGCTTAAATCATTTCTTAATAACCAAACTGTCATACTCTTAACTACTGAAGTATCACCGGAGTTTGCTAAAACTGGCACTACAGCAATCATATCGAATGCTGAAGCTGAAATTGCAGTAGATAAGAAAGAACTGAAATAATTATTAAACATATCAGTAATAGTATTCTTTACTGTGTTATCTCTACTAATAATAAATGGAGATATAGTCGTTGAATAATTAGCGTCTTTATACCAAGTGAAGCCTTTTCCACCATTATCGTAATCTGTAGAAAGTAATGATGAGAAAATTGAACTTAAATAAGTGTAAGAAATCGATGTGCCAAAAATTTGATTTTGCATATCATCGGTGTAACTTAAATCAAAGAAATTATCTCTTGTAACATTAGTTTCAGTTCCAGCAGTATCTTTAACTTTAATTTGCGAAACATACATATCGTTGAGAGCGTATTCATAGCCTTTATCACCTTTATTTGCTGGAGCAACATAGCCAACGCCACCAGAAATAGTAGTAGTTACAGGATTTTTATCTCCATCAACAATTACGTTTCCATCATCATCAAATGTATTTATTGTTTTTGATTTATCTGTAGCAATGTATCCAATATTTGGAATATAGAATTTCTTGCCTTCTTCAGAGTTAGCATAAATCCAATCTCTCATAGAATCATCATATTCAACAAATAATCCGTCATCAGTAAAGAATGTTTTACCGACATTAATATTTGTGCCATCTTTCATAGATAAGCTTAATAAATCAAGAGTGTAGTTATTTGCGTTTACTGCAGATTGAAGAAATCCATCACTAATAACTTTATCGATCGAAGTATCGTAACATCTATCAGCTTTTTCCATGTAAGTATCTAATGAATCAGAACTAGTTGTGCCAATATTATTGACAGTTAAAGTTGTGTAACCATAACTGCCTAAATAAGCTTTCATATAAAGATCATAACGGCCAACAACACTACCGCTATTATCGGTAACAACTTTATTTAATTCGATATCAATACGACTCATGATTTCAATTAAACTTGAAGACCATCCACACATATTCAAGAAAGAAATTGCAAATGGGTTGTTGGCAATTGATTTTGACCAATCATCATCTTCAGCACCAGCATTATTTTTCTTTTCGGTTGGATCAAGGATAACTTCATAACTAAATTTTCCATTAATAGTATTGGTTGGAACATCAGATAAAGAAAAATTAGCAAAAGTATCAGTCAAATTAGCATTCCACCAATTTGCTTGACTACTCATTGGTTTACTAGCTTCAATTTCACCACTATCAGTAGCTAAATTAACTTGATAAACTCCTTGAGCATAATTACGATTATTAACTGTATCGTTGTAACCATCAAAATTTACATAACCAATATCGCTATCAATTTTTCTTCCTCTATCGCCAACAGCTTCTTCAGCAGCGGTTTTATTATAAGTAATTTTTTCAAAATAATTCTCAGCAAAAATCTCTTTGTAATGGAATCCATATGTATTCACAGTTGTTCCGACAGTGTTATAAATTTCCATTGTATAATTTTTGCTTGAACGTAAGGTTGAGAAGAGATTATAAACATTTTGATTTGAAACAGTGACACTAATTGTAAAGAAAGCTGAAGCAAAACCTTCTTTCGAAACTTCAACTAAAAAACTTCCTTCTTCAGTTAATTTAGTTCCTTTTTCTGGATTAGTTGTGTATTTTGTTGAAACAGTAGAAGAAAATTCTTCTTCGCCTTTCATGATAATTTCACGAACATTTAAACCAGTGGTCGAAAATGAGTTGCCAACTTTATAAGCAACTTTACTTGGGTAAGAAATAATAGCTAGCTTTTTGGTTACAATTTCATCACCAACAACAACATCAAAACTAGCATCTTTATAGCCACCTTTGGTAATATTAATTGTAAATGTGCCTTCTTTTTCGAAAACATATCCTTCTTCAAAAGAAATTTTGTAATCGGTAATAACCTCAGTAGAATCGGCACTTAAATAGCCGTTAACAACTTTTTTGCTAACGACACTAAGTCCTTCTAATTCTAAAGCTTCACCAACTTTATAAGTTGTCTTAATTGGTGCACTATCAACCACTAATGCGTTGTCTGTAAAAGAAGAACAGCTTGTTGCTACACCTAATGTGCTAACAATAAGAGCTGAAAAACTAAGCGCACCAATTAAACTAATAATTGATTTTTTTCTCATCATAAATCCTCCTCAAAATGCTTAACAATTTTACGTTATTATAATATATATTAAATACTAAACTAAGTAAATTAATACTATCTTAATATCACATTATTTAATACTTATTTTAACTGTCGCTCCAGTGTCCGATAAATCTTGAATTGTGATTTTATAATTCATAGGACTTCCATCATTTAAAGTGTTGGTTTGAGATGGTAAACCAATCGAATAATTTAAGCCATTATTGGCAGAAAATGCGATTTCATCGTCTTTTTTAAATAAATCAGCATCATCGCTTACATAAATTGCTCCTACTGGATTATGTGAAAAATTCTTAGGCAATAAAGTAGTTAATAAATATGAATTATTTGTAGACTTATCACAGTAACCATTTGCTACCGATGGACTATTGGTAAACTTGGTCGAAATCATTGAATCAATATCTTCAATAAATTCAATATATTTTGTTGATCCAGATACATACTTAACGCCACGAGCATCGATATGAGTCATTCTGATACCGGCTGATTGATAATATTTAATAACTGAACCATCAGTTTTTGTTGGATCAACATGCCCATTTAAACTATCCAAATAATTAATGGTTCCTTTATCTTCGGTCAATAAAGATAAAGTAATATATTCATCAAAAGGAGTGTTATTGAAAGCATAATCAGTTGTGCTGCTATCTTTTAAAATAATAAAATCCCCTTTATTATTGAAAGATTTTAAATTAATTGTAATATCTTCGCCTGAATTTTCGGTAACTAAAATCGGACTAACCCAACCTAAAGTAAACTTTGAAAAAGCACTATGATCGCCAATATTATAATCCATCATATCAATAGCAGCCATTGGTGAAATATAAGCGTTACCACTATTGGTATTATAATAATCACCTAAACCTAATTGATGGCCAAATTCATGAATAAAAGTATGGGAATCAATTCCGTAATTCCATACCCTTTAAAAATCAAAGAAAGACTTCCCCAGGAATAGGTCATTCCGGTAGGCGAAGTAAAATTAGCACCATCTTTATTATTCACATTATAAAATGTAAAATTCCAAAAATATGCCGTTCCTGCCGCAGCTAATTTAGCTAATGCATAATCTTCTGTATAATCAGGAGCACTATATACTAAATAAACTTCATCATCAAAACCATCTTTATCATTATCATAATCAGTAAGATCAATTGTCGTTGCCTCTTTGACCCAATTTAAAGCTTTTTCAAGAACCATATAAGTCCCGTAATCTGTTGAAACAGAATCGCTTTTATAAGAGGCTTTTCCGATTTCTTCTGGAGTCATATTTAAATCAAACCAATCAGTTACTTCGCCACTTAAATTTAACTTTTCATAACTTGATTTTTCATAATAACTAGCCAAAGATTCATAATTGGTATCACTTGAAGAACCAAAAAATGCTTTTTCAATAATCGCTTTATTTTCGTTTGTTGCTCTTGTTTTATAACCTTTAATTGTTACTGGAATAACCAGCAGTTTTTGATTTCCAAGCGAATTAAAATGAGGAAAACCTCTGTTTTTCCATAACTTATAATAATTTGAAGTATTTGCAATATTTAATTGAGTTGCCGATAATTCTTTTAATTCGCCATCTAAACTTGA
>DHEH01000015.1:0-8658 GCA_002399785.1 Caryophanales bacterium UBA4855 | reverse complement strand
AAAAGCAAAATGTAATTCTGTATCATTTGCTTTAACGCTATTGATCTTGCAATTTTTTAAAACAGTGATTGTGAGTTTACAAACTGCATTTTTTACCATTTCATCTTAGCTTAAATTCGAGCTAACTTGAATAGCATTTTCGCCAAAAACATATGCTATTGTAGATTTATTTTCATTATCAACCACAATTTCCGAATCAGAAGAACGTCCAAAAAGAGGAAGACTTAAAGCAATCAAAGACGAAATTAAAACGATTCTTTTAAAAGATTTAGCCTTCATAATTTCCGTCCGAACAAACAACTTTTGGTGAATTACTACCGGTATCCCACTCAATTACATTATTAGAAGAATCAGTAAATTTACTATTATCAGCTAATGTTTGGAATTCAGCCTTAGTTCCTGCAAAATCAATTGTTATGGCGTTTGCTCCATAAAAAGAGTTTTTGATATCAGTAATTTTATTTGAAAAATTAAGAGTCTTTAAACTATATAGAGTCGTAGAAGATTCGCTTGGATTTTGAGATACATATTAAGAACTTCTATACCCTAAATTTGTGACACCATCGGGCACTGTATAAGCGTTATTAGTGTTTACTTTGCATGATGGATAATAGATTAAAGTTGTCTTGTCTTTATTAAATAAAACTTCATTATCCCCTGCAAAGACCCCATTATTTTCACTGACAGTAATAGATTTTAAAGAAGTAGTAGCACAAAAGCATCTTCTCCAATTGAGGTTACGGTTGAAGGAAGAACTATGCTTGAAACACCAGAAATATAACTTAAACCATTAACCTTAATCTCTTCTAATCCTTCGTTTAGTGTAATTTTTGTCATCTTTGAATCACTAAGAAAGCAAGAAGATCCAATTGATTTTACGCTTCCAGGAATATCAATTTCTGTTAAAGTTAAGAATTGTTGAAAAGTTCAATCCTTAAGTTCTTTGAGACTATTTGATAATTTAATAGTTTTCATATTACTGCACGTTTTAAAAGCAGCAGTTCCTAAATCGGTTACGATGTCACTCATTACAAAATTAATTAATCCTGTGCAACCTTCAAAAGCATTGTCTCCAATACTTAACAAACCGTCATTAAGAGTAATATCAATAATTTTTGAACTATTAAATGCGTAACTATCAATATATTTTGTGGTAGTAGGAACGGAATAACTTGTTCCTTTTCCGTCAGGATAAGCTAATAAATGTTCTTTATTTTTCCTAAAAAGAACACCATTAATCGTTGTATAATCTGTATTATTTTCACTCACATTAAAATTATTTAATGTTGATAAACCAATAAAAGCAGATTCTTCAATTGTTGTAATTGTTTTTGGAACATTTATAGTTTTCGTTCCATTAGCCGAAACAAATGATTTCCCTAAAATTTTTGAAACATTTTTATTTCTATATTGAGATGGAATATCAACTGTAGTTGGTGCTTTCCCTGTAAATGAATAACTTTTTATAAAATAAGAATCGCTATCTTCATCAAATACAAAAGTAAAATCACGTAAGTAAGATTGATCATAAATTTCTTCATCTTTGGTAAAAAAACAATGAATTTCATTATCTCCAGCAACCAAAGTTATAGCATTGATATCTTCAATTTTTACATCATTTAAAGTGGTGTAACTTAAGACATATTTATCATCCATTGTAACATCTAATACAACAATATCCCCCGCGAAATAGGCTTCTTTTTCATTTTTAATATAAATATCAGCAAAATCAAACATATCAAAAATTTCTATGTTTGCACTAGCTTTGCTAACCTCGTTACAACTAGTTAATGATAGAGTTGTAAAAGAAGAAAGTAATAAAACCGATAATTTGAAAATACCTTTTTTCATTATTTGTTGCCTCCTAAATTGTCTAAGGCTGAAAAAGGAATAACCGTTGAGCCTTGATTGGAATAATTTACATAAACAGTACCACTATAAGAATTAAAACTTGAATCATAATAAGAATATTTAATAATGGCAGAACTTAAATTACCTGAATTATCTAATTTTAAAGATAAACTTGAAGCATTTAAAATATTGTTTGACCTTACTTCTTTGAAAACAGGAGTTAACGTATAGCCAAAAACACCACTAAGATAATCTTTATCTAATTTATACAAATTAGTTGTTTTATCAAAAGTAAATAATTCCGAACTAACCGTATTGACTATTGGAATTAAATCGTTATAAACATAGGAATCTTGATTTAATTTTCCAAATTTTGTACTGTTTGATGGTTCCCAACTTCCGAATCGATCATCATATCCATAGGCTTCATAATGCTTTACGTCTTCTCCTACTCTAAGCATATAATCATTAGCACTATTTAATTCAGATTCACTTACTTTATAATCATTAAAATACTTAACATAAGCATTTTTTCCATCAAAGAAGAACTTGTTTGTTGAAGAAGTTGTAGTTGAATTTGAAGTGGCATCATCTCTAACTGTGATAGTAATCTTTTTCTCATTAAATTTTGAAAAAGCTGATTTTAAAGCAGAATTAGCACTAGAACCATCTTTTTTAACTGGTGTTAAATGATCAATTAAAGTATCTCCAATTTTTAAAACATCAAAAGTAACTGATTGGTGAATTATGTAATACAAAGAAGATTGAGATATGGTGTCAGTTTCACCGACTTTGCGATCTTCAGGTTCGAAATAAAATTTAGAAAAATTACCATCGTCGTCCATTGTAAAAGTGTTTACACTAGGAACGCCTTTAAGACCAACCGACATAAAGTAGCAAAATTTAGAAAATAACTGCGATACTTTTTCGTTATCTAATTCATACTCATTAGTACTTATTCCCGTGAAATCGCTTCCGAAAATGTAATAAAATGGGTTATCTAAAAAGGTGCCAACAAAAGAAATTAACGCTGAATCACTGGTCAAATAATTTTTAACCTTCGTTAATAGTTACAATATTTACTGCTCCATCTGAATCTTTTGCAGTAATTTCACCAATTTTTTTATTAGTTCCAAGAGCAACAGAAATTGTTATAGTATCGCCTTCTTTAGCACTTTCTTTATCAAAAGATAATGTACCGCCTTCGCCAATAATACCTATAGTAATTTTATATGTTTCAACTATTGGTTCAGGTTTTGTTTCGCTAATGCAACCAACAATTGTATTTCCCCCAACCAAAAGACAACCCATCAAAGATAAAGTTGAAAGAATTCTTTTTTTCATTATTATCTCCTTCATTTTTTAAAATTGTATTTTAAAATAACTCTTCTATCAATTTGTTAAATTCAAGAAGTAAAATAATCTAATAAAAATCATATATTAGATATTTATGTATCAAAAAAACGCCATTTAGGCGTTTAATTTTAAAATTGTAATAATCTAATTAATAAGCAGATTCAGCTTTTCTTTGAATTTGACCGAGGCCTAAACCAGCAACAACAAATCCGCCGATAATAACAATGATACAAGCTAAGATTGCACCCCATTGAGTGTAATCTGTTAATAATGTTGTGATTGAACCAATTCCAACAGGTCCATGATATCTAAATAAAACTAAAGCACAGCCATACATCGAACCAGCCGTTAATAAAAGTAAACCACCTAAAACAAGTAAGAAAACTTTTAAGCCACTTTGTTTCATAAATGATGCACAAACAACAATTAAGAAAGCAACACCAATAAATATAAGTGTAATTAAATTTGCTGAACAAATTCTTCCTAATCCGCCATAATTAATTGATGCAAACATTGAAACAGTTGAACCATCTTCAAATGCACCGATTGGAGCAAATCCAAGAAGTAAACCAGCAACGATACAAACGAGAGCGACAATATAACCAATAAAACCTTTTTTCATATAAAAACCTCAACTTTTTACTGCTTATGATTTTATCATAATTGACCTAAATTACAAGAAAGTTTATAAATACTATAAAAATCTTAACTGCACTAAACTTAAACACCGCTTAAACAAACCAAAATCTCTCAATTACTTACTTATTTAAAATTATTTCATTATAAATTTCTTCACATTCCTCACCTGCTAAAAATCCTTTATCAATCAAATGAGGATATAGAGCTTCAATAACGTGGCAATTACCCTTAATAATAATTTTTGCTTCATTATGACAATTTGTTAAAATTTCATATAAATATTTTGTTTTGTTATCGCCACTCTTTAGACCGTTTTCTAAGAAATCGACATCAGCATATTGATCCCCAAACATACCTTCATCAAACATATTGCTAATCATCAAAACAGCCTGATGATAATCAGATGAACAACCAATACATGGTTCTCCAATATATTCTTCTTCGGCAGCTCTACCGGCTAATGATATAACAATTAATTTCATTAATGATGACTTTTTTCTTGCATCAATTCCTTCATCTTCTTCAGAAAATTTAACTTTATCTTGAATAATTGTGGCACCTAAATCATCATCATAATTTTCAATAGAGATATCGCATGAAACGCCCAAAAGTGCCTTAGCAACGATATAATGTCCTAATTCGTGATAAGCAGTTATTTTCTCACTGCCTTTCATTTTTCTTTTTTTAATATCTTGAAATCTAATTTCATTAATTGCATCAAAGAAATCTTCGTTTTTTAATTCTTTTCTTCCTGAATAATTCACTCTAGAACAAGTTTTATTGATTAAAGCTTTAATGTCAGCTCCAGAAAAAGAACCTGTTTTACTCAATAACGAATCCATATCAAGTTTTGATGAATTTAAATTAATTTTATTTAAATAGAAAGAAAAGATTTCAGCTCTTTCTTCTCTTGTTGGGAGTGATAAACAAATATGCTCATCGATTCTTCCGGCTCGTAAAACTTCTTCTGGTAAGTCATCTTTCGATGATGTTGTCGCTAAAAACATAATCCCTTCATTTTCTGAAAAACCATCCAATATTGTCAATAAAGTAGATAATGTATCTCTTTGATAAGGTGAATAACTATCACTAGATTTGCTTGGCAAATATCTATCAAGTTCATCGATATAAATTATTGATGGAGAAGATTTTGAAGCTTTATTAAAGACTTTATTTAATTGTTCAGAAGCAGAGTCCTTATTATAAAAAAGATTACAAACATAAAAATTAGCAACGCTTAAATTAGCAATAATTTTTGCTATTTGAGTTTTTCCAACACCTGATGGACCGGAAATAATCAATCCTTTAGGCAAAAATATACCGTGTTCACGTAATTCTTGAAAATTATTTATGTTATAAATTATTCTTTTGATTCTTTCTTTTTCAGTCTCATAACCAGCAATGTCGTCCAAACTATAATTATTATCTTTCTTCATATAAAACCCTCTTTCATTAGTATACCAACTAAAAAACCAATTTTTATAACTTTCACATTTTAAAAAGTAAAAAATAAATAACAAAAATAACCATATAAAAAGGAACGAAATTTTAATCGTTCCTTTCAAAATCCCCTGTAAAGACCCCTTATTTTGCTTCTAAGAAAGCAACATAGCATCTATAGGTTTCATATAAATCAGCCTTAGAAATAATCTCCATTGGTGAGTGCATATTCAAAACTGCAATACCAGCATC
The DNA here is from genome assembly GCA_002399785.1 of Caryophanales bacterium UBA4855. GTDB lineage: Bacteria > Bacillota_I > Bacilli_A > RFN20 > CAG-826 > Onthovivens. The sequence goes on along the minus strand of DHEH01000015.1, from coordinate 3,120 downwards.
AACAACATTCATATTTTTGTTGCCTAAAATATATGCAATTGTTCCGCCTCCGCCAACATCAACTTTACCAAGTTCAGAAGTTTGATAATCAATGTTCGCATCATCAAGAATAGATCTTAACCAAGCCAAATATTCAGGATTAGCATCGTTACAACCACTCTTTCCTCTTGCTCCAGTATACTTATTAAAAACAACGCCTTTTGATAAGTAGCAGCTGTTTTTTTCTTCAAAAACCTCAGCATATAATGGATCAAATCCAGCACTAACATCGCTACTTAACATTTTGGAATTTGTCAAACAATGTCTAATTGCATTAATATTTGAGTTACCACAACTAACTAAAACATCAGCAACAGTATCTTCAAAGAAAGTAGATTGTGCGCCAGTTGCTCCAACACTTCCGATTTCTTCTTTATCAACCAAAATACAGCATGAAGTATATTCAGGAATTCCCTTAATATCTAGAATTGCTCTTAATGAAGTATATGCACAGCACTTATCATCATGACCATAAGCTGCAATCATACTTCTATCAAGTCCGTAATCTCTTGGTTCTAAAGCTGGAACAGCTTCAATTTCGGCGCTTAAGAAATCTTCTTCATCAATTCCGTAAGTATCTTTTAAAATTTTTAAAATATTAGCTTTAACTGGATTTTTGTCACTACCTTTTAATGGCATATTTCCAATTGTTATATCAAGATTTTCTCCTTCAACAACTTTACCAGCAGGTTTAGTCATTTGATCGGCGGCAAGATGAACTAATAAATCACTAATTCCAAAAATTGGATCTTCTTTTTTATTTCCAATATTAATTTTAACGGAAGTACCATCCTTTTTAACAACTACACCCATTAAGCAAAGTGGCACAGTTGTCCATTGATATTTTTTAATTCCTCCATAATAATGAGTATCAAATAAAGCAAATTCACCGCTTTCATAAAGTGGATTTTGTTTAATATCGATTCTTGGCGAATCAATATGGGCCCCTAAAATTCTAAGACCTTCTTCAAGTGGTTTCTTACCAATAATAAAAGCTAAAACGTTTTTATTTTTGTTAATTGAATAGACTTTATCTCCAGCTTTTAATTTATCGCTAGTCTTAAATAATTTAAAACCAGCCTTTTCAAGTAAAGGAATAGAATTACTAGTAAATTCCCTTTCAATTTTAGCTTCAGCAATAAAATCTTTATAATCTTCAGCTAAAGCAAATACATCTTTTTTAGTTTCTTCAGAATAATTATTCCAAGCATTTTGTTTAAACATACAATTTCCTCCTTGATTATTTTATATCGTTTAAAATTATTTAAAAGTAAAATGAGTTAAAATTTAGACTTTAAAGAATCAAATAAAGATTCATTAAAATAAGATCTATTTAAAGGAACAATCGAAACTAAAGAATGAGTTGCACAATAAACATCAGTTCCTTCAGTTGCGTCGTTAATTGGATCGCGCAAAATTAAAAAACTATTATCTTTTTTATTATAATAATGATGATCATTTCTATAAAAAAGACTTGCAAAGACCACTCCTTTTACTTCGTTGCCCATTGGAAAGTTAATATTTAGCACGTACTTATTAGACAATATGTTCTTATCAAAAATGCGCTCAATTATTGAATTAAAATTATCTTTCACAATATTAAAATTACTATCAGTAGATACAGCAATACTAGGAATTCCGAACTTTAGCCCTTCCAAAGCTGCTCCTACAGTTCCACTATACATTGTGTCGTAACTCATATTTAATCCATCATTGCATCCACTAACTACCAAATCAAAACTTACATCTGAGTAGTAATTATATGCGACTTCAACGCAATCGACAGGAGTCCCATCAACTCTTAATGAAGTCTTGCTCAATTCTTCGTAATTAATGAAATGACCAAAATTGGCACCACAAGATTTTCCACTCATCACATTTTTAGGGGCACTAACATAAACTGTCCCATATTTGGCTAATAATTGTTCTAAAAGTGTGATTCCTTTCGAACCATAGCCATCATCGTTTGTTAATAATATATTTAATTTTTTCATACGTTTTATTATACCAATTTCTTGGCATAAAAATGCGAAATAAGTAAAAAAATAATTATATTTTTATAGAATTACCTAATTTTTCAAAAATTTTATTTTTACATGTCAAAGGATCAATCACATTTCTGAAAGTATAAGAAATATCTGTAGTTTGAATTTCGATTGTCCCTAATTCTCTCTCAGTGTTTTTATCTATTTTAAAAAAGTGCTTGTTTACGTACCCTTCAACTGTTTTAACATTATCCAACAAATATTTTTTTCTTATCTTTCCGTTGTGCTTATAAATATATAAATAATCATCATCTATAGCTGCAATATATAAATTTTTCTTTCCAATCAATAGATTAAATTCAAAAACACAGAAAGATAAAATAATCAAAATCCCTAGCGAAACCCCAATAAAAATGATAAAAAACAATAAAATGTGGTTAGAAGAACTTGGCTTAGCTATTCCAAAACCAACTAAAAGTCCTGCTAAAGTTGCAAACAATAAATAACAAAATAAAAATATGAGAAACTTCTCTCTTTCTACTCTTTTTGAAACTTCTAAAAATATTTTGTTCATTTTATTTAAAACAATAAGTCAAGTTATTAAAATCAGCAGTTTCAATTACTATTGGACTTATCTCTTTATTTTTTCCATCAACAATATAGTAGTAATATTTTTTTGAAAAAACTAAAGAATGTGTATCGTAAGTTATTAAAATTTCTTCATTTATAGAAGACGAACTTGTATCAAAAGTATTTTTAAAATTTGTATTATTAAACAACTTCATAAAGTTTAATTTATCAACTGTATAAGATAATTGAGAAACAGCAGAAGTTTCGTTATTTTGATATTTAATCGTATAAGAATCCATTTCGTCACTCTTTTCAATTAAACTGGATAGATTTTGCGTTCTTTGAAATATCAAAGAATAGGATAATACTCCTAAACAAATAACAGCAACGGCAGAAACACTGCCTATCAAAGTTCGTAAATATGGTTTCATTTCAAAAATTAATCTTCGGTAAATGCAGCCTCTAATTCATATACTCCTTTTTCTTTACCAAATGCAAAAATATGATCATTTGGCATTAAAGTATA
>DHEH01000001.1:91125-91387 GCA_002399785.1 Caryophanales bacterium UBA4855 | reverse complement strand
CGTTCCAATAAGCGCAGTGTCTTAATTCCCACCAATAATCTCCTTGATCGTCTCTATTCATCAATCCTTTTGATTTACTTGAATTTGAATTGGAATGATCTAATAAAAATTTTTCGATTTCTGGATGTGAAGAATGAAGCCAATTTGTGGATTTATGCATGCTAATTGAATTTGTAAAACCGCACGGAATCGCTATTAAAAATTGATGGGAATTTTCATAAGAATAACGTTTGATGTCTTTGCCTCTTAAAATTGGTCGTAT
>DHEH01000001.1:0-90803 GCA_002399785.1 Caryophanales bacterium UBA4855 | reverse complement strand
TGCTGCACATAATCGCTCAAATTATCTAAGCATTCTTTATTGTCATTATTTCCTGAATCATTTTTAATTTCACAGGAAATAGTCTTCCCTTGATTTTTCTCCTTTGAAACTTGCAATATATCTGTGTCAACTGTGGCCGAATCAAAAACTTTAGTTCCACCAAAATCTATCAACAAAAGCGGATTTGTCTTATTAGCCAAATATCCTCGCAATTTTTCGCCATAGCCGGCTCTCATCCATTTATTTGAAGTTATGTATGTTAATATTCCACCACTTTTCAGTAGTTTGCTTCCACGTTCAATAAACATACAATACATGTCACCTGTTGCACAATACGTTTCATATCCGAGCGGATAATAAAGATCGCGTGATAGTTCTTTCATGCTTTGTAATTGGATATATGGTGGATTGCCTATCACTACATCAAAGGCATCGACATTGAACATTTTTTTAGGATCAAAGAAGTCAGCGGCTTTCGACGGAACAAACGGATTCCATGATTTAATTTGATTAACTCTCCGAATTAGTTTTGAATCATTAGAAAAAGTAGTATCACCAGATGCTAACAATTCAAAGAATTCTTTTCTTAAGGCTTCTTTTTCGGCTCGACTGTGAGCATTGAAATATTTAGAGATTAAAGAATCGTATTTTTTATCATATTCTTCCGCATCAAAGAAAATAGATGTGGTCTGACTATTTTCTAAAGGTACCAGTGAATTGGCACAAACAAAATTGAAATCTAAGTTAGGCAAAGGATCTACATCTTTTTTATCATCGATTATTAATGATAACCAGGCGCGGAGTCTAGAAATTTCCGCCGCCATTGGTTCAATATCAACACCAAACAAACAGTTCCTTATGATGAAGAGTTTTGTGAGATAGACATTGTTATGTTCCGTCATCGAAATAGGCCTCATTTTGCCTATTTTGCTATCATAAATAGCATTTAATCTATCATATGTCTTTACCAAAAGTTGTAACATACCGATAGGGAAAGCGCCTGATCCACAGGCAGGATCAAGAATCTTTATATCATTTAACGCATCAATTAAAGCAGCTCTTACAACGTTAGACCTGGTTCCCCAAAGATCTGAGGTACCGGTACTCTTTTGAAAGATAAAATCCGAATCAGATAAATCTATTAGTTTATCGATGCCATCATAATCCTTATCAGATAAAGCATGGCGTTTTAGGAACTCTTTTAATGAAGACTTGCACATAAAGGTAACGATTTCTCTTGGGGTATAAAAGGCTCCCATCTGATTTCGCTTATTTGCGGCTTTCGAAGTCTCACTGACAATAGAGGCTAAAAGGTTTTCAAAGACCCTACCAAGCATCTCGGGGTCAATAGCTATTTGCTCATATTCAGGCGATGATTCATCAGTTGTAAAATTGAATTCATTTAGATGGTTGTACAAAGTATTGAACCAACCTTCAGGGAAACTGATTTTTTTATCTGCCCAATCTGAAATGTGTGGTTCAAACAAGCCACCGTTAAGATATGGTGTAATCAAGTCCTCTCCAAATTTTCTTTCATTCACCGGAGTATTAAGAGTGTTGAAAAATAATTTTTTTAGGACTTTATCATAATATTCAGTTGCTGAAAGAGAATCGACAACAAAATAAGCAAAATCTTTATTAATTATTCCTTTTTTCCTTAAAAACCAAATGAATAAAAGTCTTCCTAAAAGTCTGCTAGAAAACACCTTTGCGCTCTCTTTAATTTCGGTAGAATCAACTCCTTCAGGAGGGTTTCTCCAAAGATGCTGACACAGTAACTGAAAGTGTTCTGCAATACCAATATAGAATTTCTTATTAACTTCTCTAAGTTCAAAAGCATCCCATAAGGTAGTATGAATTGTTCTTTGCGGTTCGAAGGGAATCTTCGAGCCTGTTTTTACATCAATTCCATTATATAAAGCGACGTTTTTTACTTTATTGAATATTTCAATTTGAGTATTTGTTAGTTTTTCTGATAGTTCCAATACACGAAGGTTTGTTTTTTTACTGATAACAAGAAGAATAGATTTTGTCTTTGGGCTCAAAAAGAAATCAATGCCAACTTTATAGGTTGGAATCATCGTTAACTGACTGTCTTCCCAATTGGTGAACAATTGAGTGGTAGCGGCTATCTTTTCTTTTCTTGAAGAATCAGAAAGCATATAAAACATACTCTCAATCGGATATTTTCCCTTATTGTAATGATACAAAGCAATTCTGGCGTTTCCCAGATATGGATGTTTTTCAAACCATTGCTCCATTTTTTGATTTTTAAATTTGGCATTTGGTAAGGCTTTATCTAATTCATCATCACCTTTGTCAAGTTGATTATAGGGGATACCTAAAATATGCATTACTTCATCAGCAATGCCCAAACCAATGTCGAGAAATTTTCTCTTATCTTTTTCTTTTGAAAGAGAAACGACTAGAGCATTTAATTTAGAAAAAGTTTCATTGTTGTCTTGCATAATATAAAACCCCCACTGTTTTTTCAACATTTTTATCTTCGGCCACATTTTCTTGAATAGACTTGAATATATTTTCAAACTCAGTCACCGTTGAGGCATACAACGATCCCTCTTCTTTAGCTTCCTTATTGATTTGTCTAAGATTCTTTTCAAGATTTGAACGCAAATCAATTGTTGTCACTCCCTTTTCAATGGTACCAATGATATCAGCGCTAAGACTAAGATCCTTTTGCAAATAATTAGAAGCTAAATACTGTAATGCCTTAATATATTGCGGTGTCAGTTTGTAGACTTGGCTTGGGTTAGAGGCTTGTCTATTAGCTTCAGCATAGGCGCGCTTAGAGACTTTTTGCCTATCAATCATTATATGATCGGCCAATTTTTCATTGTCACTTTCATCTGCTTTAATAATATCTAAGGCCTTTGTATAATCGACATATGATGCCACATATTCACCATGAACATCTTCTTTTATGGTTACGAAAAACAATTCGGAAAATGGCTTAAAACTCTTTACCGTTTTTCCATTTACCTTAATCATTCCAATAGAGTTTTCATTAAAATCAGTTTTGTTTGACAAATAATTCCATTTTCCTAAAGGCATTTTATTAACTAATTCAAATCCTTTGGACCCTTTGGGATTAGACGATAAAAACTTCCTTAACTCAATGATATGTTTGTCGGAATGAGAAAGAAGGTCATCGTCTTCATCAGGCAAAGTTCCGTCAGAATAATATTTCTCAATAAATTCAATGGGATTCTCATCTGAAGAAGATAAGACGCCTTGATCAAGGCCTATTGTATTCCTAATTGTCTTAATTTTTCTTTCGAGCCTATTAACAAGGTTTAAATATAATTCAAGTTCATTATTAGGACGCATATTTGAAATAAGGACTTCTTTATACTCAGATCCTAAACGATTAATACGCCCATTTCTTTGAATCATACGTACAGGATTCCAATGCAAATCATAATTAATTAAGTAACCTGCATCCTGAAGGTTTTGGCCTTCTGATAAGATATCTGTTGAAAATAAATAGTTAATCTCGGTCTCATTTGGCTTAATTTCATAGTGCTTCGAAGTAGGCGAAAATCTTTGAACAATATTGTCCACCTTAGAACTTTGCCCGAAAATAAATGCAGAATGGTTTTCAAAGTCAGCATCAATATCGCTAAATAATTCCTTTGAATTTTCTTTTAAGTAATTGATGGTGTCAGCGAAGAAAGAGAATACCAAGACCTTTTTGCCATATTTTCTCGAACTTAGTGCATTCTTGATTTCATCATGAAGCTTTTGCGCTTTAGTATCATTTTCAGGTTTTATTAACTCTTTTAAAGACCTTTTCAGTAAAAGAATGATCTTCTTTTCTCTCTCTAAATCATTAGAAATCTGCTTGATGTTGTAATATTTCGGATCCGCAATCTTCTTTTCAACACCTTGTTTTTTTAAACTATCTGGGTCTTCTCCACTATTAATTAAAGATTCTTTTTCTTCCAAATATTTGTCATAGTCAGCAAAAGCCTGTTCAATATCTTCACCATCGTTATAATCACTTTCAAGCAAACTGGCATCTAAAAGATTAACAATAAATCCTTTGTTTAAATACTTTTCGAAGAGATTAAGTCGTTTTTCATAATTAATAACAGAGTACATTAAAGCGGCTCCGGAAGATTCCATACGCTTGAGCCATGTAATTTGAAGAATATTATGAACGGCAAGCTGAACTCTAACGTTATCAGGAACATTCTTTAGAGCCTTAATCTCATCAAGTGTTTTATTCCAATAATTGTGTTGATAGATATCAGGTCTATAAGGGGTGAATCCCATCACAAAAATTACCTGCAATATATTATGAACAAGGTTCTTTACTGGTTCCTCTAGATATAATGTTTCATTAGAATCAACATCTTTGTTAGAAAGACTAAAACGCTCGTTCATTTTTGATTCATCAAGCAAAATCTCATTGAGAAAATCTAATGGATGACAGGATTGTTGAGTAAAATTAGTCATCAGCATCAGGTTTAATTTTCTTGGATCAAGACCTTCAAACGCATCAGTAATATGATTTCCAATGGCATCAAAAAGAGTTGTGGTTTCTTTTATGCCATATTCATACGTAATAGATGTGACAACCGATTTAGGGAACGATTTCTTGATGCCAGTCTTCTTATCAAGGATTCCACCCTCTGCTTCAACGCCTTGTCTTGTAGAACGCACAAGATAGTGACGTAATCCTTCATAAATTGTAGGTTTTACTTTTTGCAGGATATTATCAACATTGTCTCCATTTTTCTCAGCCTTTTTGATAGATGACTGAATTCTTTTTAATGCTTCGAAAAAATCAATCAATTCGGTGCCACTGCCATCAGGCCTTGGATATGAGACGTTTACAGAATTAATCTTACCTTTGGAGGCAAGCTGGATGATATTAGCGATATCCATTAGAGAATTGTTAATTGGGGTCGCAGTAAGCAAAAGAATATCTGCTTTAGGATGTTGTTGGAGCAATTTCAAAATAGAATCATGTCTTCTTCCTATATTTGATCTAAGGTTATGAGCTTCATCAATGACAAACAAATCGATACTTTTTTGCCTTCTCCAGTCTTTTTCATATTCATCATAAATGTGATCAATAGCATTGCTATCTTGTTGTGAGACAATTCTATAAGCGCCATCCATATAATCAATTTTCAATATGCTAGACAAATCATCTTTCCACTGTTGTTTTAAGGCGGCAGGAGCAATTACAAGGATATTGGCTTTTTGATCTGATTTGTCTAAATAATGTTTGATGACAGCGCCTGCTGTGACTGTTTTCCCTAGACCTACCGAATCAGCTAAAATGGCTACACCGTTCTTAGCTAATTTATTAATCAAAATGCCAGCATTTCTGTTTTGAAACGAGAAAAGAATATCAGATGTATTCTCATCTAAAGGTTGAGGTGGAATCATTTCATCAGGGAAGACTTCCATAAGAGTTTTAATATAAGAATCATAAGACCCATAACACATGTCACCCACTGGAGAAGATTCCAATATTTTCTTAAATTCTCCCGTCCATTCCACAGCACCATCATCGTTCCAAAGAGATTCAAACCATGACAAATAACCATTTTCTTGGTCAGATGTGCTTGGTTTAAAACTGATGATCCTGTAATCATCTTCAAGAGTGTTGAGTTCTGTATTAGTTTTCAATCCAGCACCAGTAAAATTACTTGAACCAACTATTCCAATGGAATTGTTAGAATCTTCTCCGCCAAAAATATATGCTTTGGCATGAAGGGTTGTCTTTCTATAAACTTTTACTTCAAGTTTTCCCTCTTTTATCATCTCAGCAAGGATAACAGCTGTTTTTCTCAAAGTTGTTTGGTCTTCAGATGTCCCATCTTTTTCTAAATCAGCTGCAATATCTAAGGATGGAAAACTTTTATCAGGATTTTCAAAATCGAGTTTTAATAATTTTGAATATCTATAAGACATTGGCTCTTGGCCAATGAGAATTCTTATTTTGGTATATCGTTGGAGAAGATCAATAAGTTTTGAAGTTCCAATCAAATCCCAGTAGCCAGTAGCAATGCTAAGCTCAGTATAGTTTGGCGCTATTTTTTTAAGAACATCCTCTAAATTAATTCTAACGTTATCTATCAAATGTGGTAAATTACTCATTTTCTGTCTCCTTCCAATCGATATGAATATTGTTTTTTAGGCAAAGTGCATTCAGTTTACGTCTAACTTTTGTGGTAGGGATAGATTTCTTGTTTTCCCATCTATTAACGCTTGCAAAAGAAACGCCAAGAATCTTTGCAAGTTCCTCTTGAGTAATAATTAGAGCATTCCTCAGCTCTTTTATGCCTAAACAATAATCCATATGCTAATTATAGCATGTCTATAGCATTCTATGTTAGTAGAATTAAATAAAAACGGCTCCGATTACTCGAAGCCGTGATTAGTTTTCCAAAGAGTATCAAGATACTTTTGGTAGCTGGCTATGATAACGAATCCACCGCGATAAACGAAGAGGGTTCGTACACATGACAATTGGTGACCTGTACGGGATTCGAACCCATGAATGTATGCGTGAAAGGCATATGAGTTAAGCCACTTCTCCAACAGGCCATGGCGCTGACTATAGGGCTCGAACCTACAACCGATCGGTTAACAGCCGATTGCTCTACCATTGAGCTAAGTCAGCACGACTTATTTAAACGCCTTAAAAGCGCTTAAATAATATATCACAATTATATTGGCCTATTCAACAAAAAAATAACAATTTATTTAACTTTTGAACAAATTAAATTTATCAATTCGCCAACAGTTTTAATATCCTTAGTTTCTTCGGCTTCAAATGATATTCCGTACTTATCTTCGACATCTAAAACAAACTCAACAACATCAAGTGAATCTAAGCCATAAGTTGTCAAAGTTGCGTTCTCATCAATTGTGCTTATATTTAATTTTTGTTTAAGAGCATTTTCGATTTCTTGTCTCATGTTTTCCATATATTTCCCCTTTGCTTGTGATTATTTTATCACAATCTAATGAAGAATAAACACAATAAGATTAAGAAATCAACGCAAAGCATTTCAAAGTAACTTTCTTATTTTTTTGATTCTCAAATATACTTAAGTATTCTTTGGAAAGAACATAAAAACATATCTCACCTTTTTTATAATAATTTTTATCACTTTCTTGGTTCGAAATTTTAACATTATATATATTTCTGAGTTTCAATGTTATTTCTTCGTCAATTTTTCCGATTTTTGAAATATAATTGTTACTATAATCTTTAATAGAATCTAATTGATTTGTTATTTGGAAGCGATTTATTGCATCAATAGAAAATAAGCTAGATATAACAATACATATGCATATTGTTGTTATTGATAACAGCCTATTCATAAATAAGTTCCTTCATAAACTATCACTAGTAAAAAAATTAAAGCAAAAATAATACCAAGATAAATAATCAAATGATTTTCTTTTATAGCATTGTTTTTATCGATTGTTTTTATCGATCTCTCTACAATGATTTTATTTCTATTTAACAAGATATCGTCATTTTTTTGTTTATATAAATAAATATTTAATAAAATCGAATCTAAATCATTGCTTTTATAATTTCTGCTTAACTCTTTATAATATGCCACATTATCTTCCACTTCTATCTTTTCAAAAAAATTAATTAATTCATTATCAATTATTTTCTTGTTTAATATTTCCAATTTTCTCAAATATGACGAACTGTTTTTATTTTTTAAATCAATAATAGATAAAACATTCATTACATTTTCAATTCTTTCCTTATTAATGCTTTCAATTCTGTTTTTATTTGATACATATAAAAATAAATTTACAAAAATCAATATGTAAAAATAAACAATAAAAAAGAAAGTGTTCTTAGTTAAGAAATATAGAAGAAAAAATGCAATAAAAAGAACAATATTTATCAACAATAACGAAATTATAATCATTATTTTATTCTTTTTAGTTACCATGAACGACTACTCCAATACTATAAAATTTTAAATAATTAGAGTAAATAATTGCGATTATATCGAATAAAAATAATAAAACAAGCAATATAGGAACAACAATTAATATAGGTTTATTTTCAATAACATTAAGTGAACCTTTAATGAAATTAACGCTTAAAATAATTAATAAAAATATTGTTAACCAGATTATTGAGTGTTGAAATAAACTTTTATTTTTGTTTTTGATATTATCCGAAAATTTGTTTAATATTTTATTATATTTTTCACTGATTAAATTTCTATAGAAGAAAAAATCATTTTTATAAGTTCCTAACGAAATTAACTCTAGGAAATAATTGAATGTTGTATCATTTATATTTTCGTTTATATCAAGCATTACATTGTCTTTCGATGGTTTGTTATTGCCATTATTATCAATTTTAAGATTAATTTTTTTACAGGCCAACAATAGTGATTCTTCTTCGCTTTTACCTAAATAACAATTAATAAAAAAATAATCAGAAAAGATTTTTCCTTTTTGAAATTTGTCGAAAAATATTCTTTGTTTTTTATCAATAAATGTTACAAATATAAATAATATAACTCCTTCAAAAACAGAAATTCCTAACGAAATTAAGATATTTTTAAATGATGAGTATAGAAAAATAAATGAAACTAATATTAACAATATCGAAATTAAGCATTTTTTTAGCATTTTAAATCTTTTGATCCCCAATTTGATAGACTAAATATTCTTCAATTTTTTCATTGGAATTACTGTTTGCATAAAAATGGATTTGACAATTTTTTGGATAATTTGAAAGATCCACTTTTAAATCATTAATTTGTTCAAGATAATAAAAAAATGAGATTTTGTATGTTTTTACTTTATTAAATAACGCTTCATTTAAATAATTTGTAACATTATTTTTTAATACTTCTTTTTCAAAATGGTAATTAATTTCTTCATTTTCTCCTAATGTAGAAATAGATGATTTTATAACCTCTTTAGGAAGACCAATAAATGTTTCTTGTATTTGTTTTGCTTCGATTGATAAAGCTTTATTAGAACCGCTAAATTCGCATCCCGTCAACAAAAATATCAAACCAAATAAGGTAATAATTCTCTTCATATAGTAACCTCTTCTAAAGTATCATTAGTAAAAACTCCTTCGTTTTTACTGGATAAAACATATTCTTTATCATCATGCATTGTTTCTTCCATCAAATAATTTCCTATAAAACTTATATTTAATTTACTTGCACCAAATTCATTAATATAAAGTCTAATCGGAGTATTTTTATAGTCATCTATATTTTGATATGGAAAATACAAATTATTAACTTCAATTCTATTTTTTGCATTTTTTCTTCCGCTCATCTCGTTATTTTCTTCATTTAAGTAGTTTGACTCTAAACTTGAAAATATAACGCCTTCACCAGTATTTTTATATGATAAAGATATCTTTTTAAAATCTTCAATTGTAGAATTTTCATAAACACCATCAAATTTATGTTTAGGATCGTAAAAATCAAATTCTATAGATTTAGCTGAAAAAGAATAGGTTGCTTTAAATTTAAAAATTAGTTTATTAAAGTCCAAACGATAATAATAATCACTATACAAACTATCAGATAAAGCTTTAGTATCAACTATCAATTTAGAAGTTGTTAACTGCCAATAATTTAATATTAATGAATCATATATTTCAGTTTTATCACCACTTAATTTTAAAGTTTCACCTAAATTAGAAATATTTGATGAAAATGACAAAGTAGTTGTCTCATTGTAACTTAATTCACCAGAATAAGTACAAATTATCTCAGTATTTGAATCAATTTTGTTCGACGGAACAATAATCTTCTGTTGTGTTCTTCCGCCGTTTCCTTCGTCATATTCACTCGACCTAATGAATTGATAGTTTTCAGTAATAAAAGAGCCTAGATCGCTTTTAAAAGCAAATTGAACGTGATATATAGTATTGAAATTTGATATTCCTAATATATTCAAATCAAATGTTAAGTTATCATCGTAATAACAGTCCTTGTTAATTTCAAAACCAAAATTAATACCATTTAATTTTGGTATTTCTTCAACCTTCTTATATTCGTTTTCGTTCTCACTTTCTGCTGCGCCTATCATTAATGGCGCCAAAAGTAACGAACATATTGCTACAATTTTTAAATTCATAAACGAGCCTCCTTACATACAAGATGTCTATTCGAGGCTAATTTTATGAAGTAAATTTTATTTTTTAATTTTTTATTATTTTTACGAGCAATTTTTCAATAGTGTGATTTTCATCGATAGCTAAAACTTTCATCTTTAAATTCTTATAAGTAAGAACTTCGCCAACTTTAGCAAATCTATCATCTAATAATTCGATACAAAAACCACCAATTGTTACATATTCAGTATCATCTAATTCATCTTTATCTAAATCAAATAAATCAAAGAAATCATCTAAATTCATCCCACCATCAACGATATAAGATCCGTCTTTAGTTTCGAAAAATGGCGCTTCAATATCATCGGTTTCATCCCAAATTTCTCCAACAATTTCTTCTAATATATCTTCCATGGTTATTATGCCTTCAGTTCCGCCATATTCATCTAGAACTACTGCAAAATGAACTTGTGTCTTCTTAAATTCACGAAAAATATCATTGATTTCAGTGGATCTCGGAAATTTTTCTAAAGGTAAAACAATACTTTTTATAGATTCCGTTTTATTTTCAAGTTTTAATCTAACTATAGTTTTTGAATGAACATAGCCAATGACGTTATCTATTGAATCTTCATAAACAGGTATTCTACTATGAGTTAAAACTTCTTCGCTAGCTAATATTTCATCAATTGAATCTTCAACATCAATTGCAAAAACATCGACTCGAGGGGTCATTACTTCATAAGCTTCGGTATTTGCGTAATCAATTGTACTTCTAATCATCTCCGCTTTTTTTTCACCTACTACACCTTCTTCTTCGATTTCATCAACCATCTCGTGAAGTTCATCATCTGTAATTTCAATATCTTTTACTTTATGTGTTATTGGATAAGTTGCATAGTATATTAATTTCTTAGTGAGCCAAGTAATTGGAAAAAATAAATAATAGAAGAAAGTTAAAAAATAACTCGTTAAATAAACAATCCTTTCTGCATAAATCTTACCAATTGACTTGGCTAAAATTTCCGCAATAAAGATTAAAAGTATTAAAGTAATAAGAGCTACAAGTGTCGTCACTAAAGCGGTATTGGTAAAACCACCAACTTTACTTATAGACATGCTTAAAGGTATAGAAACAACCTCAGAAGCGATATTAACAATATCATTGCATAATAAAATAGTAGAAATAGTTTGATCGTAATCTTTAGCATATTTAATAGCTTTAGCTAGCCCTTTTGTAGGTTTAATTTTATATTTTCTTTCTAAATGAGAAATATTAACACAACCAAAAGCCATATCCATCGAACTAAAAATAAAACCTAAAATTAATAGGAAAATTGAAATAGATAAAAGAAATATTAAATTAATTACCTCAGCTGGCATATTTATTCTCTCTCAATTTATCGACTTTATCTTCATCTATATCACCAACTAATTCTTCTAAAATATCATCCATCGTAATCATTCCAGTTAAATTCCCGTCTTCATCTTTAACAAAGGCGATATGATGTTTAGTTTTATTAAATAAATTAAAAATAGCATCCACTTTTTCACTTCCATCAATAAATAATGGGGAATTAAGCGTACTTCTTATATCTAAATGCGGATCTTTAAGGTATTCCTTAAAATAAATTCGAATTGTTAAAACACCGATTATGTTATCAATATTATCTTCATAAACTGGAATTCGGGAATAATTGTTATTTAAAATAATTTTGTTGAGTGATTTAGTATCAATTTTATTAATATCTATTGCAAAGATGTCTTCTTTTTTAGTAAAAACATCATTTACGCTAATTTTATCAAAAGTAAAAGTACGATTTAAAATTTTCATTTCATCTGGTTCAAGAAGTTCTTCATGAGCACTATTGCCATCTTCATTATCATCGATAATTTTAGCTTTATCAGCTGATTCAATAAAATCTTCTTTTGTTAAAATATTTTTATCTTTAATTTTGAATATTTTATGAATTAATAAAATAAGTAATTTAAAGAATTTAACGATAGGCCACATTAAAAAATAAGAAAAAATATCGATATAGACTAAGAAATTTGCCATCTTATTAGGTATATGTTTGCTAATTATTTTAAATAATGAGTCAGTAATTACATATACTAATAATGCCATTACAAGTGTTGCTAAAACAGTATCTAATCCTTGAACTTTCCAACCATATTTAATTGATATATTAATGAACACATCACTCATTAAAATAGACATCAAATATTGAATAGCATTATTTGCAAATAGAACTGTAATTAATGTATCGTCAAAATTATCAATTAAAAAAGAGACGGCCTTTGCAGTGGTTTTTCCACGATCTGCCAAAACTCTAAAATGATATTTATTGCAATTTGAAAAAACATTTTCACTCGCACTGAAAAGGCCGGCAACAAATAACAATATTATTATCAATAGCCAATCAACCCAAATAGGAATATTAAAAGTCGATGACGCATCGTTGACTAACAAATTAACATTACACGGATAAGGCGACATATTTTATAAATTCATCACTCCTAATTACTAATTAATTATATAATAAAATTAGTTATAATCAATATTCTATTCGTGTCTAACACAATGACATTTTCTACATCTTGGTTCATAAGATTCTTTGGCTCCGACTAAAACTACTGGATCACTATCTTTTGCAGGTTCACCATCAACCAATCTTTGAGTCATAGTAGCTTCTTTGCCACAAACTGCGCAAATTGCTGTTAATTTTGTAACATCTTCAGCTAAAGCTAACAAATTAGCGGTTACTGGGAATGGTTCACCTTTAAAATCACAATCAAGACCAGCACAAATTACTCTAATTCCACGATTAGCAAGGGTATTTACAACAGTAATAATTGAATCGTCAAAAAATTGTACTTCATCAATTGCAACAACTTGTAAATCTGGAGTTACATATTTTAAAATGTCGGTTGCATTTTTTATTGCAATACATTTATAAGCTCTTTTGGAGTGTGAAACAACTTCGTTGGCACTATAACGATCATCGATTGTAGGTTTAAAAACTAAAAATTTCTTTTTTGCAAAAATTAAGCGATTGATTCGACGTAAAAGTTCCTCGCTTTTTCCAGCAAACATTGGACCACAAATTACCTCGATAAAACCAGTACCATTATATTCGTGCGTCATATGTCCATCCTCCAAATTAAAAAAATTATACTTTATTAAATAACTTATAAAAAGACTTGATTTTTATAATTTATTTTATATTAATAAAACGTTCGATTTTATCGAAGATATCGTAAAATAAATAGAAAAAATAATTTTCAAAGTAATAAAAAATCCTTCTTTTTAGGATATAAAAGGAAGGATTTTATTACACTGTAAAAAACTATTTAACTTCAACTAAATAATAGTTCTTTTTTCCTCTTTTGATAATTAAATATTTATTGAATAAGCAATCATCTTTAGTAAATACTTTGTTACCGTCAGATTCTTTAACACCATTAATTGAAATAGCGTTGTTCTTTAAAAATTCACGGGCTTCACGTTTACTACTTGCAGCCTTAATTTGAATTAATAAATCTTCTAATGGTTCGATAGAATCAATTGAAATTTTGTAATTTTCAAATAATTCTTCAATATTTTCTTGAGTTAAAGAGGCGAAATCATTTGAGAATAAAGCTTCGCTCATGTTTTTAGCTTCATTAGCTTTTTCTTCACCGTGAACAATTTTTGTAACTTCGAAAGCAAGAACTTTTTGACCAATACGAGCACCTAAAGCAGCTAAATGCTCTTTTTCAATTTTAGAGATTTCTTCTTTGGTTAAGAAAGTAAAAATCTTTAAATATCTTATACAATCTTCATCACTTTGGTTATAGAAGAATTGGTAAAGTTTATAAGGACTAGTAAGTTTTGGGTCAAGGAATAAAGCACCATCTTCACTCTTACCAAATTTTTTGCCATCACTTCTAGTAATTAAGTGGCCTGTCATACATTCAGCTTTCGCTTCTGGTCCTTCAAGTTTTTTAATTAAATCGATTCCAGCAGTTAAATTTCCCCATTGATCGCTTCCACCAATTTGAATATTAACTCCGTATTCACGATGTAAATGTAAGAAATCGATCGATTGAAGAGTCATATAAGTAAATTCAGTTAAAGAAATTCCAGACTCTAAACGACTAGAGACAATATCTTTAGCAAGCATATAATTAACACTAAAATATTTTGCGTAATCACGAAGATAATCGAGTAAAGTAATTTTGCTTAACCAATCATAATTGTTGATTAACAATCCTTTTTTAGGATCTTTTAAATCCAAAAATTTTGCTAATTGGTCATGAATATTTTGGGTATTTTGTTTAACTCTTTCTGGAGTTTGCAAAACTCTTTCTTTACTTTTCCCGCTAGGATCACCAATCATTCCAGTAGCTCCGCCAACGACAGCTATAATTCTATGACCAGCTCTTTGTAATCTCATTAAAGTTGCGATCATTACGAAGTTTCCGATATGCATACTTGATGCACTTGGATCGAAACCGCAATAAACAGTTTGAGGAGTAGAAAGTAATTTTCTAATCTCTTCCTCGTTTGAGTAGTCTTTTATAAGACCTCTATAATTTAAATCATCAATAATATTTTCCATAATTCCTTTAACTAATCTCTATAACGGATATAGGTTAGTCTTCCATCCTTTTCTTTTTGTATAATTGAGACAATGTTAGTTTTTTCAACAATTTGTTCTGTGCCATCATCGTAAACGACTTTAATCTCGGTTTCGTTTACCTTTTCTTTAAATTTTCCCATTGGGAATTTACAATTTTGAAGTTGTAAGAAATCACTGATATGAATTCCGTAATTTACAATTGAAACTACTGGAATTCCAAGCTTTTTATAACCTTGCAAACTTCTTAATTCGATTAAGAATAAGGCCATAACAGGAATACCACCAGCACTTCTAACCAAATCAACCATTGCTTTAGCGCTTCCACCAGTTGCAATTAAATCATCAATAATAATTACTCTATCTCCAGGAGCAATTGCATCTTTTGGAATTTCAATAGTTGCCTCTCCATATTCAAGTTTATAAGTTTCACGATAACCAACAAGTGGCAATTTACCAGCTTTTCTAGCTAAAACAAGTCCTTTATTATTCATGCTAGCCAATGGAGCTCCAAAAATGAATCCTCTACTTTCAGCAGCAATGAACTTGTCATAGCGATCATAAGGTGGTAATTCCTTATTTAAATCCATTATTACTTGATGAAAAGCATTTCCGTTAGCTAATAATGGGGTAATATCACGGAAATTAATTCCCTTGATAGGATAATCAATAACTGATCTTATAAAATTATCATAAACATCCATATAAAAATCTCCTTTTTCACACTTATTTATTATATATGATAAAAAAATAAAAGGTAGTCACATTAGCAACTAAAATTTAGTTGAATCTCTTTTGATATAAACACTTTCAAATTTATAAATTTTATCTTGTAAATTATTTTCAATTAAATCGGTTAACATATAAACTGCTCTCTTACCAACTTCTTGCATATCAATATGCATACTAGAAATTTGAGGGCGCATAATCCAGGAATATTTGGTACCAATTATCGAAAGAACTTCGATATCATCAGGAACACTTAAACCACTATCAGTAGCAGCATTAAGTACGGCAGCAGCGATAGAATCACGATAAGCGATGATGTATTCTTTTCTTCTTGTTTTAAATCTTTCCATGAAATCTTTATAAGTACGTAAATAACTATCATCACAATTTACAACTTCATAAGTCTTATCGTTATCAAGATGTGTTTTAATAAAAGCATTCTCAACTCTTCTTAATAAACGACCTCCGTTATGAACGTGTAAAAAGGTCATCTTTTTATCACCTTTATTGAAATAATCGGTAATAATTCGAATAATTAAATGTTCGTAACCAAATGGAATACAAGCAATTCTACTTGAAGATATGTTATTGTTAATAACAACGACAGGAACTTCATAATCGTTAAGAATGTTGTAATCTTCATCATTTAACTCATCATCAAAAATTACGACTCCATCAACGTGACTTTTAATTGCTTTTTCAATACATGAAGCGGCATCTTCTTTAGAGTGGCTTGTGGTATATAAAGAAATTCCAAAACCTTTAGTTTTACAAATTTCTGTAACACCATTAAGAAAGTTAGAAATATAAACGTAATTAGCGCTTGAAATAATAACGCCAAGTGTAGTTGTTTTGTTAGTTGCCAAAGCTTGAGCCAATCCGCTTGGTTTATATCCAAGTTTTTTAATGACGGCCATTACTTTGTTTTTTGTATCATCTTTTACCGAATCAGAATTATTAATGACACGTGAAACGGTTGCTAAACTAACACCACTTTGTTTAGCGACTTCATAAATAGTTACTCTATTCTTTTCGTATCCCATAAATTTCCTCCAAAAGGCAATTTAATTATAACAAAAATATGAAAATTTATACATAAAGAATGAAACAATTTACATTGTGTTTACATTAATAACGGAAAAAATCAGATCCAACGACATAATTATCATCTAAAATATAAAGACCTCTAACATTATCATAACCAGGTAAATTTAACTCTCTTCCAGAACATAACATTCCGTCTGATTTTACACCTAAAAGTTCGCCAGGAACGATAATTTGTCCATTTGGCATAAAAGTATATGGCATAGCACAAACAACTTTTAAGCCTTCTTTAGCGTTGAAAGATCCGCATACTATTTGAAGAAGTTCTGCTTCTCCAACATCTACACTACAAATATGAAGATGATCACTATCAGGATGTTCTTCCATTTTCACAATTTTTGCAACTTTAAAGCCGGAATCATCCAAATAATCAAGCTCGAGAAGACCGGCATTTTTAAGCATATGATTTAAAATATCGGTAACTTCATGATTGATTAATGGAATATAACCATTAGCTTTAATTTTAATATCCTCTGATATATCTAAAAAATTATAACCAATCAATTCTTCTTCTTTATACAAAGCAACAATATTGTCTTTTGTAATTATTTTTGTAGGAATAGCATTGGGATTAAAAATGACAAGCAAAATATCACCTATCAAATTATGGTTGTAATAAAGTCCGTATTTCATGCTAATTCCTCTACTTTCGTTATGGTTTTTTCTGTTTTTCGAGAAACAAATCTTTTTATTTTGATGCCACTTTCTTTAAATTTTTCTTCAAATTCTGTTAAAGCATCAAAATTATCGAGTTTATTATAATCAAAATCCTTCTTAATTACATTAAAATTGAATCTTTTAAATTGATCTAAAGAATATAAAGAAAAATCATCGTTATCACTCTTAAAATAAATAGATGAATTCAATAATAAAATATTAGAATAAACAAGCATAAAACCATCGCTAGTTAATCTTCTTTTTTCATGTCTTTTCTTAGGCCATGGATCGCTGAAATTTAGAAAAATACCAGGGATTTGCAGGTGATTTTGAACCATTAGCTCTCCTAACTTAAAAAAATCACCACAAACTAAACGGATATTTTTTAATCCACTTTCGTCGATTTTATTAAGGCAAATACCAGATATAGTTTCATTGATTTCACAAACAATAAAATTGAAGTCTGGAAATTTAGCCGCTAACGTTAAAATGAATTGCCCTTTTCCAGGACCAATTTCAATAAAAGTTTTCTTATCATTTATATAATTTTTAAAGGACTCTAAATCAAAATTCCCCAGCGAATACTGGTTATTTTGTTCATTTTTAATATAATCAACAGCCCATTGTTTAAATTTGGTTCTCATTATTTTTTTAAATTACCTAAAGCGTAAATTGCATGAGCATAAATGTACATTGAATTATAAAAATCTTCTAAATCAATTTTTTCATCGTAAGAATGAATGCTATCGTCTTTTCCCACAAATTTACTACCGAAAGCAACAGTATTTTTTGCCTCTTTAGCATAAGTTCCACCACCAATAGTAAGTGGTTTAGTATCATCGCCAGTTTCAGCTTTATAAACTTTCATTAATTCTTGAATAAAAGGCGTATTGTCTGGATCAAAATACAAGAATGGCGATGTGCTTAAAGTATAGATTGGAAATGGTGAGCAATCTTGAATCTTGTGAATTACTTTTTCAGCATTAACTGTTTCAGGATATCTAAAATTAACAGTCATTGAGAATTTACCATCTTTATATTTAATTAATCCAACATTATAAGTGGTAATACCCATGTTTTTTGACTCAAATTTTGCATGCATATTTTGTCCGTTATAATCGCTATATTCGTTGCATAATAAGGTCATCATTGGATTATTATAAACTTCACCAACAATTCCCAAAGCAATAATTCCTGAATTTATTCCAACTTCAGGAGTTGAACCGTGTCCTGGTTTTCCTAAAAATACAAAAGTGTTATCGTTTTCTTTTTCAAATTTAATTTTTGGATTTCTTGCTAAATATTCATCCATTGGTTTAGGATCTTCAACCACAACTTTTGCTCTATCAATAATTGCATTTGAAACAGTTCCAGCATCAATTTCTTTTATGCCGTTTAATTCAAAATTAGCACGATATTCATAATTAGTTATGCCTTTTTCTCCATAAATTAATGGGAAATCTCCATCAGGAGTAAAACCATAAGTTGGTTCTTCTTTATGAAGGTGTTCAAAATAGTATGTTAAACAACTTGAACCTCTTTCTTCATCTCCTCCATAAACTAAATTGACACGAAAATTATTAATTAATCCTGCATCTTTAAGTGCTTTTAAAGCAAAATAAGCACTGATTCCAGGACCTTTATCATCGCTAGTTCCACGTCCGTAAACTTTTGAATCAGCAATTGTAGCGCTAAATGGATCGTACATCCACTTTCCGCTAACTGGTACAACATCTTGGTGAGCAAAAATTGATATTAATTTCTCTCCTTCTCCACAAGTTATTTCTAAACAATGTCCATCGCATTCATCGACATTAAATCCATCCTTTAAAGCCATTTCTTTTAAGAACGAAAAACATTTGCTGACACCTGCACCATATGGCGCATATTTTGTAATAGTTTTTGCATCATAAACACTATTAATTTGTACATCTTTTACTAAAGTTTTTAAAGCCTCTTCGTAGTAAGGCTTAACTAATTTTTTAAAATCAATATTCATAAATACCACCTATATTAATAACGATATTATTATAACACCAACTAAACTAACTATTGTAATGATAAGAGTAGCAAGTGGGGCCATTCCTTCATGAAATTCTTGCCTTTTTTCTAATATTACAACTTTTCCAATATTAAATTTAGCATTAATAGCCATATATAAAGATGGTATCAATATTGCTGCGCCCGCAATTTCGACAGTTGAACCAATTGCCATAAATGAAGATATAAATATTAAAAACGAACCATAACTATTCGCAAAACTATCAATTAAAGACCCTAATCCTAAAACATTTCTGCTGAAGCCCATAACATCTTGAAGGCCAAAGAAATAGAAGCAAATAAAATATAAAATCGTATGAAGCAAAGTTAATCCTCCAGAAACTGGAAACGCTAAAATATTAAAAGTTTTCTGACTGCATATATGTCTTAAACCATCAAAAACCAAGCCGCTTATTAAACCAAAGGCCACTCTAGGTAAAATAGAAATAAATGGATTTAATGAAAAATAATCTAATGTTCCAGGATGAGTTAAACCGATCAATAAACTAGTAAGACCGAAAAATAACCCGTAAAGGGCCCCTCTTTTCCATCCAAAAAGAATTGCCCCAAGCAAAACTAAAACATGCATTGTGGTAAAACTTAAGCCAAAAATTGAAATATATCCAAGATTAGGAACGTAAGCGAAAATAAAAAATAAAGCTAAAAATAACGCATCAAAACCAATTTGTTTTACTGCTTTCAAATTCTTTTTCATAATAATTATTTACCACTATTTAAACAATAAATTTCGTATAAACCATCTAAAACTAAATTTTGTTCATAAGCAAAACAAACTATTGAATCTTTAACAATTTTGCTGAATCCACCAGTAACGACTCGATTAAGTTCATAACCTAATTCGCGTTCCATACGTCGCGCAAATTCACTAACCATATAAGCTTGTCCAAAAACAATACCTGATTGAATTGCGTCTTTGGTGTTTGAGCCACATACATGTTTAGGAGCAACAATTGGTACTTCATAAAGAAGTCGAGTATTACTAATTAAAGCTTTCATGCTTACTCCCATTCCAGGAGCAATCATACCACCAATATAGTAACCATTTTTATCGACAACATACATTTTGGTTGCAGTGCCAAAATCAGCGACTACAACAGGATAATTATACTTTTTAACAGCGCCAACAGCACCGGCAATTAAATCTCCACCTAATTCATTTGGATAATCTAATTTTAATTTCATTTTAGTCTTTAAAGAACGATTTAAAATTAAGGCATTAATCGAAAATAAAGAATCAACTGCATCCTTAATTACCATCGTTACATCAGGAACAACACTAGAAATAATCGCTCCTTCAACGTTTTTTGGATCATTAACAAAATACTTAAGAAGAACTTCAAATTGATTGGAGCTTCTTTTGGCATCAGTATCCACGGCAAATTGTTGTATTAATTTTCCATCTTCATAAACACCACATTTAATCATGGTGTTTCCAGCATCAAAACATAAAATCATAACTTTCCTCCCTGCCTTCAATGGTTAGCCACTGTAAAGCGTTTGCTTGTTATTAGCGAAATAATTATATATTAAAAACTAAATAGCGACAATATTAACAATCTTATTTTTGACTACAATGACCTTTTTAATAGTCTTTCCATCGGTAAACTTTTTAACGTTTTCACTTGCAAAGGCTAGCTCTTTTATAGTTTCTTCACTATCATTAACACCAATTTCTATAGTGTCTCTAAGCTTACCATTAACTTGAACAGCAATCTTAATTGTATCTAAAACAAGTTTAGATTTATCACAAACTGGCCATGGAGCATATGTAATTAAATCTTTGTGCCCTAATCTGTTCCAAATTTCTTCACCAATGAATGGACAAATACAATCAAACATTTTTGCAAAATTTTCAAGATAAGGTTTATAAATTCTTTCAGCTTTATAAATTTCATTAATAAAAATCATCATTTGTGAAATAGCAGTATTAAATTGTAAAGCTTCAAAATCTTTAGTGACTTTATCAACTGTCACATTATAAATATAATCAAGTTTTTTATCGTTTACATCGGAATATTTATCGATAAATTCTTGATCATCAAATAAACGAAAAACACGTTCAATAAATCTTCTGCTACCTTCAAGTCCGCCTGTTGACCATGGTAAACTAGCTTCAAGTGGTCCCATAAACATTTCATACAATCTTAAAGAATCTGCGCCATATTTCTCAACAATTTCATCTGGATTTATAACGTTTCCTCTAGATTTAGACATTTTTTCACCATTAGAACCTAAAATCATACCTTGATGGAATAATTTTTTGAATGGTTCTGAACAATTAACAACACCTTTGTCATAAAGGAATTTATGCCAAAATCTAGCGTAAAGAAGGTGTAAAACAGCATGTTCTTGACCACCAATATACAAATCTACAGGTAACCAATGATCAAGCAATTTCTTGTTTCCTAAGCAATCTAGATTGTGTGGGTCGATGTAACGAATATAATACCAGCAACTTCCAGCCCATTGTGGCATGGTATTTGTTTCTCTAGTTCCATGTTTTCCATCATACGTAACATCAAGCCAATCTTTAGCGTGAATTAATGGCGATTCCCCTGTTCCGCTTGGCTTATATTCATCAAGTTCAGGCAAAACGAGTGGTAAATCCGTATCAGAAATTCTTCCTAATGTTCCGTTATCATAATGAATGATTGGAATAGGTTCTCCCCAATATCTTTGACGTGAAAATAACCAATCTCTTAATTTGTAATTAATAGTTCTTGACCCTTGTTCGGTTTCAATTAATTTATCAATAATCGCGGTTTTAGCCTCATCATTATTTAATCCGTTAGCAAAATCGCTATTGATATGTTTTCCATCTCCAATATAAGCTTCATTTGAAATATCACTTTCAATAACTTTAACAATAGGTAAATCATGTTTTTTAGCAAAGACATAATCGCGTGAATCGTGAGCAGGAACAGCCATGACTGCTCCGCTTCCATAACTTGCTAACACATAGTCAGCAATATAGACAGGAATCTCCAATCCATTTATTGGATTTATAGCAAAAGCCCCTGTAAAGACCCCTGATTTTTCTTTATTTGTACCAGTTCGCTCAATATCAGATTTATGAGAAACCTCTTCAATATATTTATTAACTTCATCGCGTTGAACATCAGTTGTTATTTCTTTAACTAAAGGATGCTCAGGAGCTAAACAACAGTAGGTGCAACCAAATAAGGTATCAGCTCTAGTTGTAAAAACCGTAAAGGATTGGCTAGAGTTTTTGATTTTAAATACAATATTTGCACCCTCGCTTTTACCGATCCAATTTCTTTGCATTTCAATTGTTGACTTAGGCCAATCAAGACCAGTTAAATCTTCGGAAAGTCTATCAGCATATTCGGTAATTTTAAGCATCCATTGTCTCATTGGTTTTCTAACGACAGGATATCCACCTCTTTCGCTCTTTCCGTCAATGACTTCTTCATTAGCTAAAACTGTTCCTAATTCTTGACACCAATTTACTGGTTTATAAGAAACATATGCTAAATCATCATCAAACATTTTTAAGAAAATCCATTGAGTCCATTTATAGTATTCAGGAGTACAAGTACAAACCTCGCGGTCGTAATCATAAGAAAAACCTAATAATTGAATTTGTCTTCTAAAATTATCAATGTTCTTCATAGTAAAAGAACCTGGATGTTCGTTCATTTTAATAGCGTATTGTTCAGCGGGTAATCCAAAAGCGTCCCATCCAATTGGATGAAGAACATTGAATCCTTGCATTCTTTTCATTCTGCTTACAATATCTGTAGCCGTATATCCTTCTGGATGTCCAACGTGTAAGCCTTGTCCACTTGGAAACGGAAACATATCCAAACAATAATATTTTGGTTTAGAAAAATCGCTAGTATCGCATTTATATTCTTTTCTTTCTAGCCAAATCTCTCTCCACTTTTTTTCAATTAACTTATGGTCATACATATAAATTTCCTCCTAAATATAAAAAAGCATCTTTTTAAGGACGCTTTTTACGTGGTACCACCTTAATTTACTTAGATAATCTAAGTACACTCATTTTATAAACGACAAGATGTGAGATTCTAATTTTCATTTATTAGTTTTCACCAACCACTAACTCTCTACAAAATTACTTCATTAGATTAATCATCTTTTAACAACAACAATATTACCACTTCTTTATAGAATTATAAAGGTCGATGTATTTTAAGGCGCTAGTTTTCCAAGAATGGTCAACTTTCATTGCGTTTTCAACCAAAGAAGCAAAAACATTTGGCTCATTAACAAATACATCTAAAGCGGTTTTAACGCAAGAATTCGCATCATTTACATTGTAATTAACAAAAGCAAATCCATTAGCATCAACTTTGCCAATTTCATCATAATCATTATAAGGAATAACTGAATCTCTTAACCCGCCAGTCCTTCTCACAATTGGTAAACTGCCATAGGATTGACAAATCATTTGACTTAATCCGCAAGGTTCAAAAGCACTTGGCATAATTAAGAAATCGCTTGCTGCATACATTTGATGAGCTAAAGTTTCGTTATAACCGATATAAACCATAACATGTTTTGAATTACGTTTATATAAATCATTAAAATAATCTTCAGCAGGTTTTTCTCCACTTCCTAAAACAGCAATGTTTCCACCAGTGTAACTAAGGAAATCGGACATAGCATACATTAAATCTAAGCCTTTTTGACTGGTTAAACGGGAAATAATTATAAATAAAGGTAATTTAGGATCAAGATTATATTCTTTACAAAAATATTCTTTATTTAATCTCTTTCCTTCTTTGTAATTTTTAAATCCATAATTATATTTAATTAATTTATCAGTTTCAGGATTGAAAAAATCGGTGTCCATACCATTAAGAATGCCAATAAAATCATTTTGTCTTAAAGTCATGTCATACCATAAACCTTTACTACCCTCAACAGTTGTCAATTCATAAGCATGAGTTGGCGAAACAGTTGAAATCTTGTCTGCAAATTTAATTCCAGCTTTTAAAGTAGAAACTTGACCATCAAGACGAACAGATCCGTTATCAAATAATTTTGGATCTAATCCAAATAAATCATACAAAGAATCGCGACCCAAATATCCTTTAAATAAAGGGTTGTGAATAGTTAAAACAGTTTTAATTTCGTTTAATTTATTATCTTTTCTATATTTTTCTTTTAATAAACAAGGAAGCATTCCAGCTTGCCAATCATGGCAATGAAGAACATCAACACTAAAAGCAAAATGTTTAATGAGTTCAATAACTGCATTTTGGAAGAAAGCAAAACGCTCTCCGTCATCTTGATATCCATAAAATGTATCGCGGCCGAAATATGAAGAATTTTGAATCAAATAAAAATCGATTCCTTCATAAAAACAATGAACGATAGTGGCATCACTGTTACGCCAATTCATCTTAACCTTAAAACTATAAATTTCTTTTAATTGAGGTAGTTTCTCATAATTTATATTTTCATAATAAGGAATAACGATCGAAACATTATGACCAAGTTTGACATACTCTTTGCTTAAAGAGTAAACAACATCGGATAATCCGCCAGTTTTACTAAATGGCAAACATTCGCTTGCAGCTTGAACAATTTTCATTAAATAATTGAACCTCCAGGAATATATAAAGGTTCATCATATGTACCATGTACTTCAGTTTTTGTCTTGAAAACAACACGTTTATTCGAAACAAGATTACTTATATGAATACCTTTCTTAACGATAGTATGTGAGAATAGGACACAATTTTCAACAACTGCACCTTCTTCAATAACAACATCACGACCTAAAATACAATTACGAACTTTTCCGTTTATTGTACATCCATTAGCAATTATCGCTCCTTGAACATCACTAACTTCTCCATAAATTACAGGACGTGAGTTATGAGTGGAAGTATAAATTGCTAAACTTTTATTTCCTAAAATCTCTCCACCAATATCTTTACTTATTAAAGATAAAGAATTTTGAAAATATTTCTTAAATGAATTGAAGCATAAAACAAAACTAGAAACTTCGATACAATTAACCTTTTGATAATATTGAGAAATGTAATTTACAATATCAGGAATTGTATATAAAGAACTTATAGTTTTAGCTTTCTTAACAATTTCTTCAAAAAGCGTACGATTAATAATGTAAGTTTTTAAAGAAACATTAATCTTTTTGCCTTGATCACGATCATTAATATGTTCAAATTTTTGTGCATCGCCAATGGCGTCAATAGTAATTTTATCGCAATCAGAAAATTGCTCATAATCTTCAGTTGGTTTATAAAGAACACTGATTGATCTTTGACTCTTGATATGTGTCTTAATTAATTCATCCCAATTTACGTTCATTACAAAATATGTTTGACAAACAATTACAAAATCGCCTGGGTTATCATAAAGAATATAATCATTTTCAACAAGATTATTAAGATCAGTATTAAATTGAGGATTACCTAAAGCGCTTTCGTTTCTTAAAGTTTTTAAATTTCCAGTTCTAGTATTTTTTAAGTAAGTTGAATCTCTTCCAATATGTTTATCAATTTTACCAGATTGTTCTTTACATAAAATAGCGATATCATCAATATTATTTCTTGTAAAATTAGATAAAATAAAATCGAGGAAAGTATAACGACCAGCAAAGGTTGTGACAGCCAAAGGACGCGTATCTGTTAAAGGATCTAAATTAGCATCGCTATGAAGATCAACTATAGCTAAAATTTTATTTTCCATATTATTCAAGCTCCCTTTCTTTATCAATCAAGACAATTTCATCTTTGCCTTCATTTATTTTTTCGCCATCTTTAATAGCAGTATTAGGACCTAAAATGCAGTTATTTACAACCGCATTTTTTCCAACTACTACTCCCGGCATTAAAACTGAACGAGTAACTTTAGCGCCTTCTTTAATTTCAACTTCATTTGAAACCACCGAATCTTCAATATCACCCGAAATATATGCTCCTTGATTAATTAAGCAATTTTTAATAACTGCTTTTGGACCAACATATTGAGGTCTAGAGTGAGTATCTTCTCCATAAATTGCTGGAGCTTCATTAAATTTAATAGTATTTGCATTTCGATTGCTTGGAAGCAATTCCATATTGGCTTGATGCAAACTTGTTAAAGTACCGACATCTTTCCAATATCCACTAAATCTATAAGCGACCATTTTTTTATTTTGAGCAAGCATTGTTGGAATAATATTTTTACCAAAATCGTGCTCCGAATTTGGATCTTTAGCATCATCTACAAGTGCTTTTCTTAAAACTTTATAAGTAAAAATATAAACACCCATACTAGCTAAATTGCTCTTTGGTTCAGCAGGTTTTTCGACAAATTTTGTAATATTATCTTTGTTATCAACTTCAAGAATTCCAAATCTCGATGCTTCTTTCCGATCAACTTCCATAACATCAATTGTGCAATCAGCACCACTTTTAATGTGAGTAGCTAACATTTGATCGTAAGTGGTTTTGTAAATATGATCGCCACTAAGAATTAAAATATATTCAGGATCTTCGTCATCCAAAAAATCTAAATTTTGATAAATGGCATCAGCAGTTCCTCGATACCAATTTGCACCTGTTTCAGTTTGACGAGGAGGAAGCGCCACACAAACATTATCAACACCATCAAATCCCCAAATTTCGCCATTAGAAACATAATGGTTTAAAACTACTGATTCATATTGAGTTAAAACACCAACACAATCAATAGAAGAGTTTGCAACATTAGAAAGACAAAAATCAATAATTCTGTACTTACCACCAAAATAAACTGCTGGTTTTGCAATACGTTTAGTCAAAGCTTCAAGCCTTGTACCTTTTCCACCAGCTAGAATCATCGCCACAATTTTTCTCGACATTTAATTACCTCCTTTATTAGTAATAAATAGTCTAAATATAACAAATGGTTGATAGTTTTATTTAGTATAAATTAATTATATCTCTTATTTCTCATCCTTAGCATATAACTTGACAAAACTTCTATTCTTTTCGTGTAAAACAACTAAAGTCTCATCGACTAATTCGCTGATATCGCCAACTTTGTCGCTTGGAGCGGATAAAATAACTTGTAAATTAAAGTGACGTAACAATTTAACAGCTTCTTTAATTCTTCCTCTATCCATCTTCGAAAAGGCTTCATCAAAAATTATAATACGCGTTGTATTACCTAATTCGCCTTCATCTTTAACATGATATAGTTGAGCAAAAGAAGCTAAAACAGCAATATAGAAAGGAGTTTGAGTTTCTCCTCCTGACTTTTTCTTAATCATCTTAGAAAGTCTTTGTTCGTCGCCTGTTTCTTTGTTATAAACAATTAAATCAAAATCAAGATAAGATCTATAATCAGTAAATTTCTTAATGTTATCGTACAATTCTTGGCTATGTGGATTGTTTCCATCACCAATATCAACGACTTGACGGAATAAATCTTCCATAACATCTTTGTATTTATTAACAAATGACGACTCATCTTCATCTGTATCAAGAATTGAATCGTCTTTAAGCATATCATAATATCTCTTGTAAACTGTGCTTGGTTTGACTGTGAAACGATATAAATCACGTCCGAAAGCAGATTGTTTAAGAGCTTCATTCAAACTTCCAATTTGATCTTCGACATCGTCAATAGCATTTCTAAGCTTAAAGATAAAATCATCTTTAAATTGTTGAGTAGCTTTATGATAAGAATCTTGAATCTTTTCTTTGTATTCAGGAAGTTTAACGTCTCTAAAATCTTTAAGTTCGTTGTCGAATTGATCGTTATCTTTTGCGTCAACATTGAAAGCAAGATGATAAAAAGAAACATAATCTCTTCTTTGTTTGCTTAATTGATTCAAAATATTGTTTAAAAGATATTGGAGTCTGGTAAAACTCATATTAAATTCACTATGAATCTCTAAAATGTTTTTACCATCAGCTAATTCTTTTTCAAAAATTGGAAGTGCTTGATCGTTTACTAAGAAAGGATCGTAAGAATTCTCTAAATGATTTTCTCTTTCTTTTATAGCTGCTTCTTCTTGAGCATATTTTTCATTTTTAATCGTCTCAATTTCTTGAGTTAAATTACCTTTTTCTAAGTAAGATTTGCTCTTATCGTCGTTAATTCTTGCAATATCTTCTTCGACATCTTTAATTCTTCTATCCATAGATTCAATTAAAGTTGTGTCATGTTCTTTAAGCTGTTCTTCGATATAATCGAGAGTTTTTTGTAAACCAGCTAAAGAGCACACTTTGTTAATAAAAATAAAACTACTATCAATTTCACTACTAGATAAAACTTCTAATCCGTTAGCTTCATTAATGATATTTTGTAAATTTTTATAATTATTCAAAGCAGAAATATTAGCTTGTAATTGTCTACTCTTTTCACTAAAGAAACGATCGTCAACTGCTCGACCAATGAATGATTCTTGATATAATCTTGGGTTCATTCTAGACAAAGCAAAATTTCTATATAAATCGCACTCTTTAGTAATACCATTTCCAAAGCCTCTAGCTTCTTCTGGGTTTCTAGATTTATATAATCTACCAATTAAGAAGTTTGCATAAGCTTGCGCACCTTCATCATCAGTAACAATTTCTTCAGCTAAAGAGCCGTTTTCACTAGCATATCCTCTTTCGATAATTCTTTCTTGATCGATTAAGGCAGTTCCGTAAAATTGATATTCGTTAAGAAGTCTTCTTAAAATTTGATAAGCATCAAAATAATATTTTGGAGCAACGAATAAATTAAATTTTTGACTAGCTAAATATCCTTCAATGGCATTTGACCAACTCAAATCACGAATATCGATTAAATCAGCGAAAATATTGACCTCAATTGGTCTATTAAATTTTTCTTGAAGACCTTTTTCTAATTCATTTTTAATTTGAACTAAACGAGGATTGTAAGGTTTTACACCTTTCTTCATAGAAATTTCTTCTTCTCTTAAACTAGAAATTTTCTTTTGAATTTGTTGAGTAGTTCTTGTCAAACTAACAGCTAAAGAAGAAACTTTATTCTTAAAAGAAGTCATATCTAAACGTAGTGAATTCAAAATTTCTTTGGTTAAAGAAGTCAATGTTGAACAATAATTTGTTTTGAATTCACGGCAAATTTTATTGATTTTTTTGCTTTCAAGAAGTAAAACTTGAATTTCTTCAGCTTTATCTTCATCAAGTGTATTTAAATCGAGTCCATTAAAATTATGCAAAAGTTCATCGCTAGCTTGAATGTATTGATCGCAATATTTGTTGAGCGATTCACTAACGACATCACCATTTCCTTTAATTTGGGCAATTTTAGCGAGCGTATCTTTCTTTTGATCGTAAAGTTCAGCGGTTAATTTTGCGGTATTATCATTAGCTTTATCTTGAATTAAAGCTACTTTTCTTCTGTCTAAATCAGCTAAATTCTCATTAAAATCAGCAACTTCTAAATCAATTTGATTAATTCTTGCTTGAGATTTAGCGATTTGGTCCTTATATAAAACTAACTTTTGTTTTGATTGTTCAAGTTCACATTTTTCAACAATATATTGAGAAATTATGTAATTATCCGAATTTTGTTTATAAATATTATATGTTTTATCGATATCTTCAAGTTTTTGAATACGAGCGGAAATGGCTTGTGCTTCAACTTCAAGACGCTTATATTCCAAAATATTATCTTGTAAAGTATCAATTTTAATATCAGCTTGAGGATCGCAAACATATTCAGTAATAAAAGTTGTGATATCGGTAATTGGAGAAAAAGAAGTAGCTTTTTTCAATAAACTAAAATATTTATCTTTTAAGCCACCAAACTTCTTTTTAAGGAAATCTTGATAAGCTCTATTTGATTCAAAGAATTGATATCTTCCAGGATAAGATTCCTGAAAATACTTGCTTAAAACCTTATATTCCATTGGAATTTTTTCAATAATAAATCCATTTTCAGGAATCTTATCTTCTAAGCAGAAATAGCGGTGTTCGTTACTACCATCTGCGAAAGAATCAAAAACAATACCCATTGTAAAAAACGAGTTATTTAAATCATCGAAAAATTCAAGAGCAATATAAGAAGTAAATCTTCCTTCACGAAGGCATTTAAAACCTCCATCAAGGGTATCGCCAAGTTCACCTTTTAAATATCCACGTAATGTACGATCAGATTTGTCCATTGCAGCTTTATTAAAGAATCTTCCGGTAGTATCTCCAAGTAAAATGATTTGTAAAGCATCAATTAAAGTTGATTTACCACTTCCGTTAATACCAGTAAGAAAAACAATTGGTTTTACTTCGATTGTTTCATTCCAAAAATAATGCCAGTTTATAATTCTAATATTTGTTAAAGTTTTCATTATTGTTCATCTCCCCCGACATTATCGCTACTAACTTCAGTGTCATCTTTAGATTCATTAGTTTCTTTCAATAAGTTTCCCTGATTTGCATCGTTCTCAGCATTATTTATTTGATCAAGTGCATTGCTCATAGCAACAATTTTATCATTATCAATAGCATAAATTATTGATGGAAGAATATAAAAAGAAACGTTTCCTTCATCGTAACTGCCACTAACTTTGCTAATAATATTGTGATTTGCTAAAAATCTTAAACCGCGGCAAACAAGTCTTCCAGTAATTTTTTTGCCAGGCATTGTAATTCCGTGGTCAAGCATCATTTTAATTAATGTTGGAGTAGTTAAATAAATTCCTTGAGAACCACCGCTTGTTCCACCTTCTTGCTTTTCGTCTTCGTAAATTAAACGTAAAGTAAATAAAATTAAAGAAGTTTCTCTGTCAATTCTAATTCGATTATCCTCAAATTCATTAGTCAATGAAAAAACACCTAAAATCAAATCCTTGTTAACATTCCATCCGCTAAAACGAAGGTATGCATCAAATAAATCAAAATGTCTCTCCATAAAACGAAAATCAGGATTTATTCTAATGACTTTTTCACGGGGATCAAAAATATCACGAACTATAAAGCCTTTTAAAAGTAAAATATTACAAACTTCAGCAAATTTATTTTTGTCAGTAGTTTCTAATTTTTGAAAATCTTCACTAAACATAATTACGCTCCTTTACTCATATTTTGTTTCCTTTTAAATAAGAAATTCGGAATGATGTATCCATGGTTATAGATTTTTTCATCATCAACTTCTTCAATTGTATAGAAACAATCATCATCATCTTTTTTAACTGTTGCTAAAATTAACAAAACAAACGCATCATAATCAAGCAATGGGATGTCTTGAGAATAGACTTCTTCTGATTCTCCGAAAACGTTGTCCATAAATTCATAAACTTTTTCATCGGTATAAATATTCATTGCTTCGTTCAAGAAATTTTTCATCATGACGTCGCCAACTTCAGTAAAATCAATCATTTCTAAAGGAACTTCTTCATTTCTATATTTTCTTAAAACTGGTAAAGTAACTGATTTTGAATCAATATAACCTTGATCATAAAAAGAAATACAATTTTGCATTCCAGATAAAATATTTCCGAGTTCACGGCCCGCTTTTTGGCTAGCAATACCATAATGCTTAAATATATTTTCTAAATGACCTTTAATTGTTTTATCGGTATTGTTTAAATACAAAATTTTATTAGCACTATTTTTAGTATACAAATTGTGCTCTTTGTCGATTGAACTAATCAAAGAATTAATTGTGTCATAAGTATCAGTTATATAATTTATTTTTGTAATAATATCGCTTTCAATTTTCTTTTTATCTACAGTGCCGTTTTGAATACAAGCTTGTTGAATAAGACGATTTCTAATATCTTTATCCTTAATCCATCCGTCCAAAATTTTAATAATTGGTCTTCTAAATTTGGCAACACTATCAAATGTTTTTAATGGATGATAGTAACGGTCGCTAATCTTATTTTTATAAACATCAAAATAATCGTGTAAAACTTTATTGGTCACAAATATTTTGCCAAGTTTATTTTGGAAAATACGAATAGAGTGAACCAAAGTAACAAGTTCAACTTTAAGCTTTTTAGTGTTGTTATAGCATCTATCTAAAGTTGTGTATAAAAGTTCATCTTGATCCTCATCTTCAAGTTTTAACTCACTATAAGTTGAATGGACTAAACTTAAATATGGCGATTCTTCATCGCTAATAATATCTTTAAAAGATCTAACCATCATAATTGAATAAACAGGTAAAATGATTGTTTCATCGAATGTATCTGGGTCCATAGCAATATCGATCCAACCGGTTTCTTCCAATCTACGGCAAATAAAAGATGCTTTCGAAGAGATTGTATCCATAAGTAAAGAACTATCTTCTTCATCATCAAGATCTTCTCCTTCATAAGAAAAAGACTCAATATCTTTATTTTTATCTTTAAGTGTTTTTATAAAATCATTTTTACTGATTAGTGATTCATCATTTTGTAAGAGGTCGAAAAGAGTAATCAAACTTTCGGCATAAATCGCTCTATTTTTTCCTTGAAATATTGAGAAAAAATTTTCAGGTATAATATCGAATAAATTCATCCACATCCCCCAGACGTTATTAACAAAAAAATTATATCATTTTATGTAAATACCATAAAGTAAAAATTGAGGCATTTACTATATTATTTTTTGCTATTTTAATTTATAATTAAAACCATGGGAATCAAAAAAATAACTCCAAGAAAAAGCAAACTTTTAATATCGTTCTTTTTAGTAATGATAATTTTATTGTTGGCACTTTTAGCTACAATTTGTTTGCCAAGTTTTTTGACTCAAACAAGCCAAGATGAATTAAATTTTGCATATATAAAACTTGGCATTGTCATTGCTCTATGGCTCGTTGTTACAGTTGTTTTTTCAATAATTCTTGTAAAAAACAACTATTACGAAATCAAAAAAACTGCAATTATTCACCATCGCTTTACTAATTTTGTCACTTATGATTTCGCTAATGTCCTCTACATTGATGAATATTATTCGAAAAAACATAAAACGCTTTTATATTACACAAACAAAGGAAAAAATATCTTTCTTGTAATGGATAAAAACGAAGAATTATTGAAGTTAATTAAGCAAAATTCTCACAATCAAATTAGTCGCGAAGAGTTTCATGCTAAATTTCCTAAAATAAGGCTATAAAATACTTTGATTTCTATAATTTTTGTGTTAATATAAAGAACGCTGATTTAAGGAGGATAAACGTTATGTCAAGAGTATGTCAACTTACAGGTAAACATCCTGTTACTGGTAATAAGAGAAGCCATTCTTTAATTGCAACACGCAGAAGATGGGATATCAATTTACATACATATAAAGTTGAGATTAATGGTGAAGTTTTCAAGATTAAAATGAGTGCTCGTGCTCATAAGACCCTCAACAAGTCTTTAAAAGAAAACAACGCAGCCGAATAATTTATCCTTTAAACATGTAATTAAAAATGCGCTAATAGCGCATTTTTTTGTTGTTTAATTAAATAATTATTTATTAAATTCCAAAGAAGAAGGCGATAAATAAACTGGCGTATTCAAGAACAAAAACGAGTCCACTTCCCCACTCAAGAATACATAAATAACAAAATTTAGGGCGAATATAATTGTCAGATCCGACCTTTTGCATTTTGTCCCAAGTCTTATAACTTGGATTAAGTAATAAGAAACATTGAAATAAAAATAATGCAATCGTAACAACCACAATAGCAACTTGTGGGTTATGATTGATGTTCATTTTATCTTTAGCACCTAAAAACATTAACTCGACAATGTTTATTAAGAAAACAAGCATTGTGAAGGTCACCATTAAACCTAAATGAAGTTTTAAATTTGATAATTTTGTAAAAGATAAGAAGAAAAAAGTAACAAGAGAAGCAAGTGCTAAAACTAAAAGAATGATATTAAAAGCTAAATCTGCACTACCTTTATAAATAACATAAAAAACAAAAGGAATAATAAATAAAAGTACAATCAAAATCTTAGTAGTAACCAAAATCCAGGACGATTTTTGATTTTTTCTAAAACAATTAGCTTCGTAAGGGTAATTTCTTAAAAACGAGAATTTATTAGCACCAGTTCTATTAAATGAAGTAATTTCATAACTAAGATACAGGATTACAGCGATAATACCTAATACTAAAGATATAAATGCATAATATTTTAAATTTTCCATACTTTATCCCCTCAAAGACTCAATTGCCTTTTTATAGTCATCATTTTTAAAAATATATGATCCAGCTACCAAAATGTCAGCACCAGCATCTATACACAATTTGCTAGTTTCGCCATTGATGCCACCATCAACTTCTATTAAATAATGATAACCATTTTCTTCTTTAAGAGCACGTAATTGAGCAATTTTTTCTAACGATTCGCTCATAAATTGTTGACCACCAAATCCAGGTTCGACACTCATAACTAAAACTAAATCAACACGAGATAAATAATTTAAGAGGGTATTTACAGCGGTTTTTGGTTTAATGCACAAACCAATTGATTTTTTATGAGCCTTGATTGTGGTATATAATTTTTCAAAATCTTCATCTTTTAAAGCTTCTTCATGAACTGTAATAATATCAGCTCCAGCTTCAAGAAAATCTAAAACATAAAGAACAGGATCAGTAATCATTAAATGTACATCATTAATCATATGATGTTTATTATAAATACATTTTAAAACAGGAGCACCAAAGGAAATATTTTGAACAAAATGTCCGTCCATAACGTCAAAATGAAGGTATTCTGAACCAGCTTTTTCAACGGCCTTAATTTCAGTCTCTAATTGACCAAAATCAGCACTTAAAATTGACGATGATATTTTAATGTTTTTCATATTCTTATTATAACTCACTAGTCATTTGAAAGTCCAAATATTCGGGAAAATAAATTCGTCCCCTTGTGCATTTTCTTCTTATTATGATAAATATCAATTATGTCTTGATATAACTCATCAACAGTCTTATATCTAACCTTTAAATCCTTATTGGTTGCTTTCATAATGATATTAACTAAATCTATTGGTAAATTAGGCATAAATTTTAATGGTGAAGGCATTTCTTCGCTGATTTGTTTTTTTGCAACTTCAGCAGCTGTTTTACCATCGAAAGGAACTTTACCAGTAAGCAATTCATAATAAACAATACCTAAAGCAAAAATATCGCTTTGGAAACTTGGTTTACCACCAGTTATAAGTTCTGGAGCTAAATATTGAGCAGTTCCAACAATTTTATTATTTTCGTTTACATTCATTGCTGAACCTAAAACTACACTTATTCCAAAATCTGATAATTTAACGCTTCCATCAGCACCATAAAAAATATTTTGTGGCTTAATATCGCGATGAATAACGTGCTTTGAATGACAATAAATGATAGCTTGACAAATTTGAATCATGACTGCTGTACTTTCTAAAGCAGATAAATTTCGTTTAAAATCGAGAACATCTCTCACGGTTTGATCTTTGACAAATTCATTGACAATATAAGGTAAATTATCAATTTCACCATAATCAAAAAT
Organism: Caryophanales bacterium UBA4855; assembly: GCA_002399785.1. Taxonomy (GTDB): domain Bacteria; phylum Bacillota_I; class Bacilli_A; order RFN20; family CAG-826; genus Onthovivens. The sequence goes on along the minus strand of DHEH01000001.1, from coordinate 55,093 downwards.
TTTAATAATATTAGGATGATTTAAACATGCGCTTATTTTAGCTTCGTTTTGAAAACGAATGAGATTTTCAATATTATTAGCAAAATCAGTCTTAATTATCTTAATTGCAACATTTCTTTTAAAAATGATGTCGCGGGCTTCGTAAACATCGCTCATTCCGCCGTGGCCGACTGAGCCAATTACTTTATATCTTTCATTAATTAATTCGCCATTTTTAATCATGGACTGATTCCCATAAACAGCAAGAAATATTATCGCTTCCACCATTAAAGTTAGCTAATTGAATCAAACTAGAAACTTTAACTTCAGGAGCATCATTGGTTTTTAAAATATTTTGCATATCATTTAAAGAAACTTCATTATAAAGTCCATCACTACATAAGAATATCGTTTCGCCACTATAAGGTAATGTTTTAACTTCAAAAGAAGCACTTGGAAACAATCCAATTGCATTAGTAATTATGTGTCTATCTTTACTAGTAGACATTTCTTTTTCACTAATTTGTCCAATTTTATGAAGATAATTAACATAAGAATCGTCTTCAGTAACGATATTAAGGATGTTATTTTCAAGTAAATAGCAACGAGAATCGCCACAGTTTACAATAATGAGTTTATTGTTATAAATGAGAGCACAAACTAAAGTAGTACCCATACCACGATAAGAATTATCATTATCTTGTTGTTCAAATAATTTAGCATTTATTTTTTTAATTCTTCCTGTTAACCAAACACGTGCGTAGCCCGCATTTAAGAAACCAGATTTCTTTTTGAACTCATCGCAAAGATAACTCACAGTTTGCGAACTAGCAAAGTCACCTTTTAAATGTCCACCCATTCCGTCACAAACAATAAGTAACACGTTGCCATGACTATTTACAACTACCTGGCAATCATCTTCGTTTGTAACTCTTGTTTTTCCAAGATTCTTTTTAAAGGAAAATACTCCATTATTTAATTTTTTCATTTTTTGCCCTCAATTGACCACAGGCAGCATCAATGTCTGTGCCAAATTCTTTCCTAATTGTAGCAGTAACACCATTTTTCATTAAAATATCTAGAAAATCATGAACTCTATTTCCGCTACTTCTTTGATATTTCATTTCTTCAACTGGATTATAAGGAATTAAATTAACGTAAGCGAGTGTTCCATGAATCAAATGTGCTAATTCAAGAGCGTCGTCTCGAGAATCATTTACTCCAGCCAACAAAATATATTCAAAAGTAACTCTTCTTCCAGCAGTTTTTTCATAATATTTAACTGCATCCATAAGTTCAGGAAGAGGATATTTTAAACTAATTGGCATAATTTTATTACGAATTTCATCGTTAGGAGCGTGTAAAGAGATAGCTAAATTGATTTGCAATCCTTCATTAGCATATTTTCTTATTCCCTCTACTAACCCACAAGTTGAAACAGTGATATGTCGAGCTCCAATTGCTAATCCGTAAGGATGATTAAGAATTCGAATAAAATCCATAACATTATCGTAATTATCGAAAGGTTCTCCAGTTCCCATTACAACAACATGAGAAATTTTAGAGTTTTCTTCTTTTAATAAATTATTCAAAACCAATATTTGTCCAATTAATTCATCGACGGTAAGGCTTCTTTTTTTCTTAAGCAAACCAGAAGCACAAAAACAACAACCCATATTGCAGCCGACTTCACTAGAAACACAGGCTACATTGCCATAATTATATCTCATTAAAACAGTTTCGATTTTATTTCCGTCTTCTAATTCTAAAAGAAGTTTAATAGTTCCATCATTGCTAACTTGTTGTTTAAAAATTTTAGGAATGACTAAACAAAAATCTTTATTTAAGGTTTCTCTAAACGAAAGAGAAACATCGCTCATTTCATCAAAAGTAGTTGCGTCTTTTTCGTAAATCCACTTAAAAAGTTGGGTAGCACGATACTTTTTTTGCCCCATTTCAATCATTTTATCTTCAAGTTTAGGTAAACTAAACGAATATAAATTTATCATTTAATTCTCCTAAGAATTGAATAGTAATAAATTGAATTATTAGGATCACAAGGAAATGAACTTTGCGAAAATTCTTCTTTGAATTCTTTATGTTTTTCTAAGAATTTATAAACAACTAAGACAGTTTCTTTAATATTTATTGTATTGCAAGCATAAATTAAACGACCATCCAATTCGACATGTTTACTTAATTCATCAATTGTCTTGTTTTGGTTGCCAATTAAAGAATCCAATGTATTAGTATCAAAAATAATGCTATATTCTGGTCTTCTTCTAACATAATCAAGCGAACTAGTTTCTGGGAAATAGATTATTAAATCTTGAAGACTGTCGACGTAAGTCGTAATTCCGGTTTCATCAGTTTCATAATTTTTAAATTGTCTAATAGGACATTTTTTAATCTTTTCAACTAAACTATATGTTTTTTGAGGATACTTATTAATTAAGGAAATTTTATTATTTTCTGCGTATTTCATGACTACACCGAAGAAAATAGGGTCTTTATGTTCAAGAAAAACCATAACCTCTTTATTATTTAAAATTGGCAAATGTTTTAATAATTCACTGGAAGCAATTTGCACAGGAATTAAACAATCAGATTTAACTAAAGGATTATTCTTAAGAGAATTTTCAGGAAGGTATTTGTATAAATCAAGCTTTTCATCAAATTGAAAATCTTTCAATAATTCAGCTCTTTGATCAAAAGGAACCTCAACAAAAGAATTTTTTAAAGCATATTGAAGTGGCATTTTTGAACAGGCTTTAGCAATATTAACCATCATTCCACGATCATATTGATGAGCTAACATTTTCAATAACCAAACAGGAAGGTTAAATTTAATACTAAAAAATTCAAACGAACCTTTATTGATATCTTTAAAATCAAAATTCTTTTTCTTCTCAAGCAAAATTTTAATTAAATTATTTTGTTCTTCTGTAAGTTCAATACCGTTATTTTTATAAAAAGCATTAAAATCATTGGTAATTTCGTCTTTATTTGAATATTTATTAAAAGCAATTGTGCTAAATAAAACTCCTAATGCAGCAACTTCTTCAACTGTTGTTGCTTTCAAAATACTTCTAGCAAAATGATTAATCAAAAAATAATTTCTTAAACATAATCCAACAATTGAAAGAATTGTTCTATTGGCCTCACGTCCAATTGTCTTGTAATTGTCACGCAAAACCTCGGATAAGGATTTTTTATCTTTAATGATGGTTGATATGCAACTAACCGAATTATCAAAAATTTGCATTATAAATCACCCATTTTCTTATTGAAATCTGCAAAAGCGTCGCCTAAATATGGTTCAGTATCATCATCGTGTTCGTCTTCGCACTCATCAATGTCATCATCGTCCCCATCTTCATCTTCATTATTATCAACGTAAACTGAATTTTCTTCAGTCATAAAACGTGGATTATCATTACTTAAAAATTCATAGTGATCATCTTGTGAATAATAATAAAATTCAATAGATAAATTTATGCAAAGCGAATTCACATAATTAGCAATTAATTGAGCAGCTTCATTTTGCAAAACCGATACTTTTTTAGGAGCATTAACATGAACAATAACATTCCAAAGATTTTGTTCAACTCCGTTATGAGCTAATAATCCTTCCGGAGCAAAGAAATTTATATCGTCTGGTTCAACTTCATAAAGATCAGCCAATTTATCGGTTAAATCTTTACTTAAATCTCTAATTAGGTATGGATCAATTCCATAAAGTGTAATAGTTATCATACAAAAAGTCCTCTTTTTAATATAATAATCATAGATTATTAAGTGTCTAAAAGCAAACTTTTATTAGGCTTAATTATATGGATTTACATCGATCAATAAACGTATTCCGGACTCGGATTTATAATGTGAAATCAAAATCCCTAAAACATCAAGTATTTCAATAAGCATTTTAGACTTTAAATATAACTTTGAAGTATATCCTAAAAAGTTTTTTTCACAATAAGTTGGACCATAAACAATGATACTTTCGTTCAAGCGAATAATATCTTTTTTTATTTGATTTATGCATTCATTCACTTTAAATTTGTCTTTTCCAGCAATTTTTAAAGAAACAAGACTATAAAATGGAGGATTTTTAAAAAGTTTACGTTCGCTTATTTCATGAATAAAAAAACTATCATAATTTTGATTTGTAGCATCAACAATTGCATAATTTTTTGGCTGAGAAGTTTGTACAATCGCAAGCCCTGGAAGCTCTTTTCTTCCACACCTTCCAATTGCTTGCGTAATCAATTCAAAAGTCATTTCTTTCGCCCTATAAGTTGATAAATTTAAACCAGTATCGGCATTAATAATTCCGACTAAAGTTACATTTGAAAAATCATGTCCTTTAGCAACAATTTGTGTACCGATTAAAACACTAGCAACGCCATCGTCAAATTGTTTCAAAATGCCAGCAATTTGACTACTTTTCGTTGTTCTATCTCCGTCAAGCAACAAATAATTTGTTTTAAAAATATGTTTAAAATCTTCTTCAACTTTTTCGATCCCAAAGCCGTATGTACCAAAATAAGTCGACCCACAATCTGGACATTTATTTGGTTTTTTAATCGAATAATCACAATGATGACACTTTAAAGAATTGTCTTCCTTATGATAGGTTAAAGGCAATCCGCAAGTAGGACATTTAAAGACAAATCCACACTCTCTACAATAAAAATTCCTTGCAAATCCCCTGTTATTTATCAAAAGAATGGCTTGTTCACCTTTAGCAATTGTTAATTTTAATTGTTTAATTAACTCGATAGAAAATACACTAGACTCAAAGGAAAAATTCTCTCTTTTATTTCTATCAACAACAATAACATTTGGTAAAGTCGCATCATAATATCTTTTTGTTAATGTTAAAAGTTCGTATTTGCCTTCCTTAGCTTTAACCATCGATTCAATTGATGGCGTTGCACTTCCTAAGATCACTTTTAAATTTTCGTCTTTAGCACGCAATAAAGCAACATCTCGAGCGTGATAAGTCAATCGATCGTCTTGTTTATAAGAATCATCATGTTCCTCATCAATTACAATAAGTCCTAAATCTTTGATAGGAACAAATATTGCACTTCTTGTTCCGATTAAGATTTTTGTTTTTCCGTAAACTGCTTTTCTATATTCATCATATTTTTGGGAGTTTGTTAAAGAAGAATGCAAAATTCCAACAATTTCATCAGGAAAAACACTTAAAATTCTTGATATCATTAGAGGAGTTAAACCAATTTCTGGAACAAGGATAATACATGACTTACCTTTATCAATATATTCCTGAATTAATTTTATATAAACTTCTGTTTTACCACTTCCAGTAATACCGTTTATCAAAAAAATATTCTTTTTCGATTTATTGATGCTATCAAAAACTATTTGTTGTTCATCACTTAAGATAATTTCACTTTCGTAATCAAAATTTTTAATGAATTTATATCTAAAAGCTTCTTCTTTGTAAGTTGTAATAAATCCTTTCTCTATAAGCGATTTAAGGGCACCTTTACGCGTGATTTTGCTTTTTTCAATGATTCTAAGTTTATCAAAATCTTCAAGTAAAGCCATCTCGTTTTTCTTTAATTTAACCGGAAGATCACAATCATTAAGTTTACAAAATTCAATATATTTAATCTTACCTTTCCCTTCGCTACTATCACTAGGTCTCAAAGCAGGAGGCAACATTGTCTGAAGAACACCAATAATCGGATAAGAATATCTAGAAGCTAATTTACTCGCTAAACTATATAAATATGGAGAAATAATAGGGTCTTTATCTACTATGTTTTTAATAAAAAGCAACGTAAATCCCATCTCTTTTTCTAATTCTTCCTTAGTTTTGTCGGTCTTTTTAATATCCGTAACGAAACCATAAATTTCTTGCTTATTAAAAGTTACTGCAACACGCACAAAAACTTTAGTTTCTTCGCTACTTAAATAATAAAAAGTTTGGTCAATATTGTATATTGGATGTTGTATTAAAACTTCTAGTAAATACATCAATTTAAATGATCCTTAATGATTTTTATAATTTCATTACATGCTTCTTCAGGAGTGTTATTGACAACTATATAATCATAAAGATCTTTATGTATCATCTCATGACGAGCTTTAGCCAATCTTTCTTGAATGATATCTTCGGATTCGGTATTTCTACCTCTAATTCTTCTTTCTAATTCTTCAATTGATGGAGGGACAAGAAAAACAGATATTTCATCTTTCGATATACATTTTGCCATAACTTGTCTAGCACCACGTGTTTCAATTTCTAGAATAACGTTTTTCCCATCATTACGTAAAGATTCAACATAATCTAATGGAGTTCCATAATAATTTTCGCAAAATTTAGCATATTCTAAAAGTTTCCCTTTCGAAACATTGTTTTCAAATTCATCTTTTGTTACAAAGAAATAATCAACCCCATTGATTTCACCTTTTCGAGGCAATCTAGTGGTCATAGAAATAGAATAAGCGAGGTTAAGATCAGTGTTTTCCATAACTTTTTTTCTAATCGTGCCTTTACCGACACCACTAGGTCCACTAAGAATAATGAGTAATCCTTTTTTCATAACTAAATTATAGACAATTAATATTGGCGTTTCAAATAGTTATGCTCTAAAAAATGCTTATTCATCACTTGTTTTCATAGATAATGAAAATATTTACATAATTTTTATCATAAGCCACAGATAAAAACCTGATTTTTGTTTTTGTATCGTTTATAATTTCTTTATGACTTACCAAGACTATTTAAAACAACAAATCGATAACATTAACAATAAATTTAAAAATACTTTTTTAAACAAAATACAGTCTCTAACAAAAACCGATTTTTTATTTGGTTTTAGTCAAGGAAAAAGCAATTCTGTTTTTATTTCTATAATGCCTCAAGAGCCATTTATTGCAATAACAACAAATAAATTTTTAGCAAACAACAATAATCAATTCATTAATAAATTAAAAACTAAATTAAATAATTCAAAATTTATTGGGGCTTCAGTTATTAATAATGACAACATAGTAAAATTTGATTTCGTAAAAACAACCGATACTTACGATAAAATATCATTTTCTCTTATAATCGAACTTTTTAAAATGAATACAAATATTATTTTACTTGATAACGATAATAAGATTATTGATGCTTTAAAATTTCATGGATTAGATACTAAACACCCAATTATTCAAAATGCGACTTTTGAATATCCACAAAACCAAGTAATTTCAAAAGAAGTTCCTACAAATTACGATGAATTAATTAATGTTCATATAGAAAATATTGAAGATCGATATTTAGAAGAAAAATATAAATATGTTTTAGTTGCTTTAAAAGCCAAAAAGAAATCTCTACAAAAGAAATTAAAAATAATTATTGAAGAAGAAAATGAAGCCAAAGAAAAATTAATCTACAAAGATTATGGTGATTTCTTTTTGGCTAATTTAGAATCTATGAATCGCGGAGATAGCTCTTTTGATTATTTAGATAAAAAAATTAGCGTTAAAGCCGATTATACTCCTCAAAGAAATTTAGAATATCTCTATAAAGTGTATAAAAAAGCGAAACAAACGATTCAAATGTCTGACAAATTTATTGATGAAACCGAAGATGATTTAAACTACATTTCTTCTTTACTTGATTCCACCACTTTTTACAATGAGGAAGATTATTTACAGTTAATAGAAGAATTAAAGAGTACAAATATTATCAAAATCAAGTCGCAAAAAAATGTAAAAATTCAAAAATCCGCTGTAAAGCCTTATTATATTTTGTTTAATGAAACTAAAATCGGCTTTGGAAAAAATAATATTCAGAACGATTACCTTACCTTTAAATTAGCAAAAAAGACTTATTATTTTTTACATATCGATAAAGCTCATGGGCCTCACGTCGTGATTTTTGATGATAATCCATCAAACGATGTTAAAGAAATGGCTTCTGAACTAGCGATTTATTTAGCAAAGAAAAATACGGGCGATGTCATGTATTCTCAAATTAAATTTATTAAAAAACTTGGAACTTTAGGAAAAGTTAAAATTGCAAAATACGAAACTTTTCATATAATTAATTTTAAGTTTGATATCAAAAACGCTTTACTTAAAGCTAAACGCTTTTAATTAAGATATATTTATGGATAAAAAAGAAGCAAAAAAAACTTATATTGATTTAACAGGTAAGAATGTGCGCTCTGTCGAAGAAATTCTTACTGGTTTTAGCAACAACAATTTTTTAATCAATGATTCTTCAGTCATGAGAATCCCTAAAGAAAATAAAGATGAAACCATATCGAACGCCAATGAATTGAATAATTATAATTTGATTGCCCCACTTAATCTTAGTGAAAAGATAATTTATTTTGATATCCAAACAGGTATCAAAATATCTAAATTTATCCATCAATCAAATCCATATGATTTATCTCCAACCAACGATCAGTTAACCCTTATCGCAAAAACATTGAAAAAACTTCATAATTCAAAAATTAATACAAAAGTTGGATATCAACCATTTTTAAAACTTAATGTTTATAAAAAATCACTTGATATTAGTGAACGAATTGATTCACGATACGAGAAATTAATTATTCAAGAAATATCCAAAATCTTCGGTAAATCCCCAATGGTTTTGTGTCATAACGATTTAGTAAAGGGAAATATGCTCTTTACCTATAACAAGTTATTTTTAATTGATTGGGAATATGGAGCCATGAATAATCCTTATTTTGATTTAGCTAGTGTTATCACAGAAAATGATTTATCTAATGATCAAGAAACATTCTTTTTGCAAAAATATTTCGGTTCAAAATACAATAATCTCATTAAAAAAAGAGTAGATCTATTTGGAAAATTCCAAGATATACTCTTCTACTATCGGGCCAAATATATGTTGAATCGTCGTCATCTCCAAATTTATAAAACAATTGGTGATGAGAAATATCAACGAATATTAAACTCTATTAAAACACTATTCTAGTCTTTATTAAAACAGGCGATACAAGACCTAATTACTTCTTTCGCTTCTTCTTTTCCATAAAGATCTTTTATTGTTGTCTCTTTTCCTTCAAGCGACTTATAAACTTTAAAGAAATGCTTAATTTCTTCAATCATATGCATAGGGATTTGGGAAACATCTGTAAAATCATTATAGAATGGGTCGTTTTCAGGAACCGCAATAACTTTATAATCTTTTTTACCGCCATCAATCATCTTTATAATACCGATTGGTCTACATTGAACTGTAGATAAAGGTAAAATTTGTTCACTACATAAAACTAATACATCAAGTGGATCGCCATCATCAGCCCAAGTTAATGGAATAAAACCATAATTTTGTGGATAATGCGTTGAAGTATACAAAATACGATCGAGGTGTAATAAACCAGTTGATCTATCATATTCGTACTTATTCTTGCTACCTTTACTAATTTCAATAACGACTAAAAACGATTCATCAGTAATTTTTGCATCTTTGAATAAATCGTACATTTTATTATCTTTCATAATAACTCCTTACTTAATTTTTTCGCGGACAAATCTATCAAATTCATATAATTCATCCATCGTTTTAAATTTTGCAATCGCATAACAATCCCCCATGTCATCACGGAGAACCTCAGGATAGTCACCATACATGCAAATTGCATATTTAAATTTGTCTAAAACTTCACTAAACTCATGGACATATTTAGATTTGAAACGTCGAGAACAAGCAACACAATAAAATTTTTCTTGATTCATATTTTGTCTATTTTCATCAAAGGCTAAACAATCTGCATAAATATCATAACAAGATAATGAATTAGCAAAATTGATGACATCTGGAGTATAACCACCAGCTGGTCGACAATTAATTTCGAGTGGAATTCTTGTTCCTTTTTTACCTAAATATGGATGATCTTTTGTTAAAACGAAAAATTCGATATGGAAAAATCTTTGTTGAATTCTAGCTGCTTTTACAACTTTACAACCCAATTCATAAAATTCATGATCCATATAAGGATTACAATAATACATATCATCTAAATCGTTATTAACAATATCAGCATTGTTGACAGTGAAAACATCTTCTGTGCAGAAGATAACATCACTATGACTATTAGCTACTCCATCAAAAGAAATTATGTCTCCTTCGACAAATTCTTCAATGATGTATTTTTTATTTTGATCTCTAACCGAAATAAAATTATTGACATCTTCTTCGTTTTTAATCTTCATAGTACCTTGAGCGCCAACACCATCATCAGGTTTAGCAAAAATTGGAAAACCCACTTTTTTAGCAAACGCGAAAATACCATCTCTTGAATTATCAGCGGTAAATCGAGCACATTTTATTCCGTTCTTCTCAAAAATTTCTTTTTGTCTAATTTTAGATCTAAATAATTTCACACCTTCAATATCCACTCCTGAAGTAATATGAAACTCCGTTCTTAACTGCGCATCTTTTGTTAACCAATATTCGTTATTAGACTCAAGAAAAGTAATAGGTCCGTATTTATCGATATAATATTTGACTGCCATCTTTTCATTTTCGTAATCTTCCATCTTGGCACAACAGAAATACTCGTTTAACGAAAACTTGCAAGCATCACCAATCTCGTTATATGGAGCATCACCAATACCAAGCACAATAAAACCATGATTTCTCAAGCTAATACAAAATTTCCAGTAAGTATCTGGAAAATGTGGCGATATGAAGACAAAATTTGGCATTTTTTAGACCTCTTTTACTTATTTAAGTTTAATCTATTGTGATTACTTTTTAAAGATATTTCATGAATTTTAATGTTATAACAATATCAATATTTATTAACAATAATTTTTTATAAAAACTCTACATTAAAATTTCATTTTTTAAACATTTTTGAGATTAAAACTGTATGAAATAAAGCACGTATTATCCAAAATAAAGAAGCGAAAAATATAAACAAATATTTTCCACAAAACCATACCGTTGTAAATCTATTCTTTACAATTTTTTGCTTTCTAATTATAAATCCAAAATTGATAGATTTAATAAATAAACCCATACTAAATAACAAAAATAAACCAACACTTACAAAGAGGTTAATAAAATTTGTAACAATAAAAAGAGAAGAAACCGCCATTGAAAAACCATAAATTTGAATTATTCCAACTATTAATTGAATTAAAACAATTAAAATAGGTAAAAGTAAATTGGTAAATCTAATTATCCCAAGCATCTCACTACCACCAACACCTAAGCCGCCACAATATTTTAAATTATTGCATTCTGACCAAAGTTTGATTTGTTCTAAAGCTAAATTACATTGTTTACCTTCAAAAAATCCACATGTCGACACAACATAAATTTTAGCATGCCACTTTTAATCCGCTATTTCTTTACTAGCAAGTTCTAAAAATTCAATTAGGTGAGATGGCAAAGAATCAACATAAACTGGAGTTGAAAAAATAATCACATCAGCATTTTTACATTCTTCTAAAGCTAAAAGAAATTCTGATTTAAAAACTATAGAAAATGATTTTGTCTTTTTTCCTAATAATGGAATGCTAGTTAAATTAGTAACATAGCCAGAATTTGTAAGTTTTTTATGTTTTTTTGGACTAGCAAAAAGTTTAACAATTTTCATAATTTAAAACACTCCTCAATAGTTGGTGCATTTTCATAAAAGAAAACTTTACATTGAGAATTAAAAAAATTTGTAGCATTAGCAAAAGCAATATCCTTTGCCAATCCCCTCTCTTTTTCACTTTTAGCTCCATAAAAAACAAATATTAACTCAGGATTTGTCTTACATCTTAAAGCATGATGCATCTCTTTATTTCTGAATGTGAAAAACGGTAAAACACCAGGAATACAACAATCCCAAACTCTTTTTACCTTTTTCGATAATCCACCATAAACACAATTTGAAATCACTATTATTTTTTTAGAATTACATACTGTTTTCCCAATATCTTTTATTTTATCTTTAAAAACACAATGACTTGGACACTTAACCCAATAACCAAAACACCCTTTGCATTGAGCATATGGTTTATTAACATCCACCAAAAGAATTCGAAAATTCTCAAGATTAGATAATAATTGATAATTTATATCATAAATAATTACAGTTTCGATATCTTTATTTTCCATGGCATTATTATATTTAATAGAATAAAAAATATCGAAATAATATAATAAATTATTTTAAAATAACCTGCAAATCCCCATTATTTTATTTATTAAGATTCAATCTATTAATAGCTTTTTTTAAAGAAAATTCTAAAGTTTTATATGTAAATTCATCACTCTTTTCAATTTCTTTCATCTTATTTAAAGCATTATCTTTTTCTTTTTGAGCTCTATCTTTATCAATCTCATCTTCTGATTCAAAAGTATCAGCAAGAATGATAGTTTTATCTTTTCTGACATCAATTATTCCACCACTAATCGCAAAATATTTTTTCTTGCGATTAAGGGAAACATAAAACGAAGAAATATCGATAATGCCTATAAAAGGAGCGCAATCCTTTAAAAAACCCATGATTCCATATTCTTTAATTTGGACATAAATATCTTCAACTTGTAAAGAAATGACTTTGCCATCTTCACTTACGATTTCTAAATTTATAAGGTTAGAATTTTCATTCATCTTTAGTTTGTCCTACTTTTCCGATAACATCTTCAATTGGTCCATCGTATAAAAAAGCATCTTCTGGATATTTATCGTAATCTCCACTTAAAATTGCTTTAAACGATCTTATTGTATCTTGTAATTTTACATATTTTCCATCAAGTCCATTAAACGATTCAGCAACAGTAAATGGTTGACTTAAGAAATTTCTGATTCTTCTTGCTCTAGCAACAATAATCTTATCGTCATCCCCTAATTCATCTACACCTAAAATTGCGATAATATCTTGTAATTCTTTATATCTTTGTAAAATAGAAATGACCGCTCTAGCAGTATTATAATGTTCTTCACCTAAAATTTGAGGATCCATAATAACTGAACTTGATTGTAAAGGATCGACAGCAGGATAAATTCCTAAAGCAGCAATATTTCTATCAAGAACTGTTTTTGCATCAAGGTGAGAGAATGTGGTGGCTGGAGCTGGATCAGTTAAATCGTCTGCAGGCACATAGACAGCTTGAATTGAAGTTATTGACCCATTCTTTGTTGAAGTAATTCTTTCTTGTAATTGACCCATTTCCGTAGCAAGAGTTGGCTGATAACCAACGGCGCTAGGCATACGGCCAATTAAAGCACTAACTTCGCTTCCAGCTTGGGTAAATCTAAATATATTATCAATAAAGAAAAGAACGTCTAGATGCATATTATCTCTAAAATTTTCGGCAATTGTTAAAGCACTTAAAGCAACTCTAAATCTTGCTCCAGGAACTTCGTTCATTTGTCCGTAAACAAGTGCAGTTTTATTTAAAACTCCAGTTTCTTTCATCTCGTTATAAAGATCGTTACCTTCTCTACTGCGTTCTCCAACGCCAGCAAAAACACTGATACCATGTTGAATAGTAGCAATATTATTAATTAATTCTTGAATTAAAACCGTTTTACCAACACCGGCTCCACCGAATAATCCTACCTTACCACCTTTTACATATGGACAAAGTAAATCAATAACTTTAATTCCTGTTTCAAGAATTTCGCTTTTTGTCGTTTGTTCTTCAAACGATGGAGCTAATCTATGAATTGGAAGGCGTGTAACATCTTTAAAAGAATCAGTTTCTTTTTCATCGATTGGATCGCCTAAAACATTAAACATTCTACCCAAAGTACAATTGCCAACTGGCACCATAATCGAATGATGAGTATTAACAACGTTCATTCCTCTAACAACTCCTTCAGTTGGACCCATGGCAATTGTACGAACTGTATCATCGCCAATATGAGATTCAACTTCTAACGTTAATTTTTTTCCATTCTCAAAAGAAACTTCTAGAGACGTCAAAATTTGTGGAAGTTCTCCTTCTTTAAAGGAAACATCAATTATTGGACCAACAGCTTGTACAATAACTCCGTTTTCACTTTCTTTTAAATTTTGTTTTTGCATAAATTTTCACCTCTCTATTTATCCTTGCTACCAGCTACAACTTCAGTCAATTCTTGAGTAATTGCTGCTTGTCTAGCTTTATTGTATTCAAGTTGTAATTTATCAATCATATCTTTAGCATTTTGATCTGCATTATCCATCGCGTTTCTTCTAGCGCTATTTTCACTAACAAGTGAAGCATACATTTTTTGATATAAGATTGATTTTACGTAATTAGAAACAACTTCTTTAATGACCGTTTCTTTATCAGGACAAAACACCGGATCATATGCATATTCATTATTTTCTTTTAATGAAATAGGCAGTATTTGCAGGTCTTTTGGCACAGAAAGCATAGTATTTACAAAATCATGATAAATAAAATGAACTGATTTATATTTACCACTTTGGTATTTATTGACTAAAAACCTTGATAAAGCATTAATATTATCTTTATTTACAGCACCATTTAATTTAATAAAATCAGTGTAGATTTTAATTCCGGATCCACGAAATTCATGAAGAGATTTTTCCCCAATTAAAACTAATTCATCGTCTTGTTTATAAATATTTTTAAAAAATCTAAACAATTCATTGTTGAAACCACCGCAAAGACCTAATGTTGATGAATAAATAACGTAAAGAATCTTACTGGCTTTATCGTTAACTTGCAAATAGATAGATTCAATCTTTTCATCCCCATTATGATGATTGATAAAAACACAATCGTTTAAAATCTGCTCCATCGAATTAATGTAAGCAGTTTGCATTTCAAGTTCACGAGAATAGCGACGAGTTTTAACATTACTAACTAACTTCATTGCGCTAGTAACTTTTCTTGTGGAATTGATTGCTCCGATTCTATTTTTAACTTTATTTAGACCTTGGGACATTTTATGCCTCTCTTTCCTTTAAGAAAGTAGTCATAATTTCTCTTAATTTATCGCGGTCCATTTTAACTAAATCATGTGTTTGGTTAATTTTTGACAAAACATCTTTATGAAATTTAGTTAAATAATCATAAAATTCATCTAAGAATTTTTTAACATCTTTAGCTTCAAATTGATCTAAAAAGCCATATTTTGCACAGAATAATTCAATTACTTCTCTATCCATTTGAACAGGTTGATATTGAGGTTGTGTAATTATTTGCATCAAAATATCACCATGATGAAGGATTTTTTTAGTATTTTCATCAAGATCACTACCAAATTGATTAAAAGCTTGAAGCTCTCTATAATTGGCAAGTTGCATTTTTAAACTACTGCTCATCTTTTTGACAGCCTTAAATTGCGCAGCACTACCAACACGTGAAACTGAATGTTCAGTATCAATTGCAGGACGATGTCCAGCATTAAATAAATCAGTTGATAAAAAGATTTGTCCATCAGTAATAGAAATAACATTAGTTGGAATATAAGCACTGATATCGCCAGCTTGAGTTTCAATAATTGGTAAACCTGTAATACTTCCGCCACCATGTTCTTTATTTAATTTAACACATCTTTCTAACAATCTAGAGTGAAGATAGAAAATATCGCCTGGATAAGCTTCTCTACCAGGAGATCTTTTTAATAGCAAAGAAAGAGTTCTATAGGCAACAGCATGTTTACTTAAGTCATCAAAAACAACCAAGACATCTTTACCTTTTTTACAAAATTCTTCTGCCATTGTAACACCACTAAATGGAGCAACATAAAGCATTGGAGAAGGTTCGCTGGCACTAGCGTTTACAACGATAGTGTAATCTAAACAATCAAATGATTTTAATTTTTCAACAATCTTAGCAACACTACTATTCTTTTGACCGATGGCTACATAAATACAATAAACGCCTTTACCTTTTTGATTGATAATTGTATCAATTGCAATAGCGGTCTTTCCAGTTTGTCGGTCACCAATAATTAATTCTCTTTGGCCTCTACCAATTGGAATAACCGAATCTATACATTTAATTCCGGTTTCTAATGGAGTATTAACTGATTGACGAGCCATAATTCCAGGAGCAATCTTTTCGATTGGCGAAGTTTCAGTTGTCTTAATTTCGCCTTTTCCATCGATTGGCATTCCAATTGCATTAACTACACGCCCTAAAAGCGCTTCACCAACTGGAACTTCGACAACTTTTCCGGTTCTTTTAACTTTATCGCCTTCTTTAATTTTTATATCATTTCCTAAAATAACGACACCAACTGAATCTTCCTCAAGATTCATAACCATGCCATAAACATCGTTTGGAAATAGCAACAATTCACCCAACATTGCTTTATCAAGACCATAAATTAAAGCGATTCCATCGCCAACAGTAACAACTGTACCAACATCGTTAGCATATTGGACTTCGCCTTTAAATTCTTCAATTTCTTTAGCAATCAAAGAACTAATTTCACTTGTTTTGATGTTCATATTTAACCTCCATTAATCCTTAATTAAACTTGCTTTTAATCCATTTATTTTTGTAAGCATCGAAGCATCAAAAATATCATTTTTAAGACTTACTACGAATCCACCAATTAAATTTGGATCGATTACAAGTTTAAGTTCAACTCTTCTATTAACATTTTTTTCAACAGCTTTTTTAATTGTTTCGATTTGTTGACTATTCATCTCAAAACTCGAAAATAAAGTTCCTTCTTCAATTTCGAGATAATCATCAAAACGAAACAAAGTTTCTTTTAAAATTTTATAAATAAAATAGGCACGATTATTTTTAATCATAATCTTTAAATAGTTTCTGCTATCTTCACTAAAATTCTTAAAAACTTTCTCAATAATTCCGTAACGTTTTTCTTTTGGAATATCTGTAAGTTTTAAGACACGCACAAAATCAGGCTCATTCTTAAAAAAGTCTTTGAGCTCAATAATTTCCTTACGGTACTCTTCTACTTTCTTTTCTTTTTTTGCTACTTCAAGAAAAGCAAGAGCATAACGATTGTAGAGACTATTATCTTCCATGTCTATTTTTCTCCATCATCCTTTGAATCTAAAGATTGAACAAAATCATCGATGATTTTCTGATTATCTTCAGAATTAACTTCACGTTTTAAAAGATGTTTACTGGCATCAATTGCAACATGTATAATTTGATCTTTAATACCTTTTTGAGCATCTTTTTTAGCTTGAGCAATTTGTAAATCAGCTTTTTCAACGCGTGCTTCAGCTTCACGATTAGCATCATCAATAATTAAAGCACCTTCTTTTTTAGCATCATGTTTAGCTTTATCAATAATGTCACTAGCAGTTTTCTTACTAGTGGCTATATTTTTTTCGCTAATTGCACGATTTTCTTCAGCTTTTTTCTTTTCGTTAATAGTTGTTTTTACTTCGTTATCAAGCATTTCTCTTCTGTTTGATAAATATTTTTTAACTGGTTTATAAACTAAAAAAATCATAAGCACAACTAAAATAGCGAATGAAATAAGTTGAGCTAAAGTTGCCCAAACATTAGGAAATAATTTATTGATAATATCATCTGATTCAATTGGAGTTCCTTCACAACCGGTAAGGAAAAGTGCACTAGAAAAAACAATTAAACTTAGAAAAAATCTTTTTGTTTTTTTCATAACATCCTCTCCTTTAATAAAATAAATAAATCTAAAAATTAAGCAACGAACAACATTAAAATACACATTAAAAGCATGTAGATACCTGTTGTTTCGGTCAAAGCATCAGCAATAATCATACCGGTTCTTAATTTACCGTACATTTCAGGATTTCTACCCATAGTTTCAATGGTTTTATAGCCGACTAAACCTTCGCCAAGTCCGACAAGACCGAAAGCGATTGAACCAAGTCCTATTCCGATATAAGTAAATCCAGTATTATTACCAGCTCCACTTTCGACAAGTATGTTAATCATATTTGCCAAATTCATCAATAATTGCATATTTTAATCCTCCTTATTGATATTGAATTTCTTTAACTCTAGTTTCAGGTTCGTCATCCGTAATTTGCTCTTGATAAATATTAATCATCGTAAGCAAAGAGAAGACAAAGGTTTGGATAAACCCTGAAAATAGATCAAAATAAGCGTGCAAGATTGGAGCAATTAACGGAGCAACTAAAATGCTCTCTGGACCAGTTGCACCACCAACTGAAGAAGCGTATTCAACGCCCATAATAATTAAATTAGATAAGTTTTCACAACCATAATAAACGATTCCCATTAAACAATAACCAGCAATTGCATTGCCAAACATACGTAGTGATAACGACAATAATGGCGCCCACATCGTAATTAAATTTATTGGTAAGAAAACTGGAAGAGGATCAATATAACGTTTAAAATACTTCCAATGATTGGTTTTGATAGCCGTAATGTGAATCATGACAAAAGTTACTAATGCTAAAGATAATGGGACACCAAAATAAGACATTGGACTTGTCATTCCGGTTAATCCCCAAATAAAACTTACAAAAACATAACACATCAATGGCAACATATATTTTGTGAAATTTCGATTTCTTTCACCCATAACTTCAACGACAAGATTTTCAATTTTCGTAACTAAAATAACAGCAAGATTAAATATGCCTCTTGGCGTCCTTAGTGGATTTTTAATATATTTTTTTGAACAAATAAAAACTACTAAGCTTAAAATTATTAAAAGAATTACAACATAAAAAGCACTAATAATCGCTGGTTGAAATATTTCTTCAAAATCAAAACTTATCATCTTTCCGCCTTGATCGGCGATGTTTAAAAATTTCATTGTTTAGTCGACCATAAATAAAAATAAATTAAACTAGTAAAAATAGGCAATCCAGTAAAAAGAATAAATATAAATCTTTTCTTTTCTAATGCGACAATCGCACTTGCACTATTTGGTACAAAGTAAATTATTAACGCAGGAATAATAATAGCTAAAATTATAAAAAATAATCTAAATAAAGTAAGAGACAAAACAGCAAAACTATTCTTTTGCGATTCATGAGGTTTAGCTTTATAAAATAAACAGATGCAAAGATGACCTAAAGAAAAAAGCGAACTTAATGCAACACACGCTGCAACTTCCCAGCATCCATAAATTAATCCAATACAACTTAAACCAACCAAAACTAAACAAGTTATTGAATACCGAATAATAGTCGATTTTTCAGTTCTTAAAAATTTCATACTTAATCACCATCGCTTTCACCATCGTGAGATATATGTCCTTCATATTTTTTAGGAACAACAACTGTATTTAAATCTATCTTTTTGCCGGTAACATCGCAAATATCGAGATGATTGAAAGCAAAAGATATATTGTTAGCATTAAATTCTTTATAAATTATTTCGTTAATTTGGAAAAGCATATCCCAATACAAATCATTAGGAACATACATTCTTAAAGAAATAATTACACTACTATCAGCAAAACTTGTTAAAACAACATATGGTTCTGGATCTTTTAAGGTTCTCTTATCTTTTTTTGCAATCGCTAAAAGCACTCTTTTTACTTTGCTTACATCTTCACCATATTGAACACCACAATTAACAACTAATCTTCTCACTGGGTAAGAAGAATAATTAATTATTGAATTTTTAGTTACATTTTGGTTTGGAATAACAATTTTTTGTCCATCAACAGTCTTTAAAATAATCGACAAAAATTTAACATCAACGACAGTTCCTTCAACTTTTGCGTCTGGAAAAGAAACATAATCGTCAACTTGAAATGGTTTACTGGTTAAAATTACAATTCCACTAGCAAAATTACCAATCACATCTTGTAAGCAAAGTCCGACAGCTAAAATTGCGCTACTAAATATAGAAGCAACTCCGCTGAGATTAACTCCAAGAATTGACAAGAACAAAAAGAAAAGTAAAACATAAAGAAGAACTTTTATTGTGTTAGCGATAAAATTCTTAATAGTTCTATCTTTGACAAATTTACGTTTCCCAAGCTTAAGGATTTTGCGTAAAATCATATTGAATAATTTAATTAAAAATATACCAATTACTAAAATTCCAAAAGCGAATAAAAACGTCGCTAAATATGGAGATTCGTTACCAGTTGCATCAGGGTTTACACTTGGATTAATCCAAAAATAATATAGGTTATTCCATATTTTTCCAAACCAATCTCCAATGGCTTTCCAGAACGATGTCCAATCGTTCGTTAAAACAATATTTCTCATGAGTTTATCTTAACACTATTTTATTAATAATAAAATAAAATATGGCAAAAAGAGCGATGAAATCATTAAAATAGGACAATTTTTATTTTATTGTCAATTAATAACTTAAATGATATTATATAACACACATTAGAGGTAAAAATATGTCTTTCAAACTAAGTTTCAACGGGGAAACCCAAACCTTTGACAAGAAGGTTAGATTGATCGACCTCACTAATGGCGACAAAACAATCATCGCCGCCTTAGTAAACGGCCGTATTAGAGAACTTGATTATGATGTTTATTACGACTCAAAAATCGAATTCTTAACAATCAAAGATCATGACGCAATGGGAATTTATGAACGTGGATTACGTTTCATATTTGCTATGGCTGCTCATGCTTGTTATCCAAAAACGAGATTAAAACTCAACTATAGTATTTCTCGTTCAATTTTTGCTCAAATTATTGAAGGCAAAAACAAAATAGTTACCAAGGAAATGGTTACAAACATTTCCAATAAAATGCATGAAATAGTTGAAAATAACTATGAATTTGCACGCACAATTGTCACTAATGATAAAGCTTGTGATATTTACAAAACTTACAATCTTTTTGACAAGGAAGAAATTCTAAAATACAGAGAAGAAAAAACTGTCCACTTCTATATTTGTAATGGGTATTTTAACTATATGTACGGAAAAATGGTTCCTTCAACCGGTTACATCATGAATTTTAAATTAATTCCATATAACCAAGGAATTATTATTCAATATCCAAGAAGCGAAACCGGCGGACAAATTCCACCATTTAGCGATGAGCCAACTTTTAGAGATACTTTAAATAAATCGATGGATTGGGGTAATTTAGTTAATTTAAGTTCAGTTGCAGCAATTAACGAACACATTAAAACTCCAGAAGCTGTTACTTTAATTAATATGTGTGAAGATCGTCACAACAGAATGCTCAGTGAATTAGGACAAGAAATTCAAAATCGTATAAAAGATATTCGTATCATTTGTATTGCTGGTCCATCTAGCAGTGGCAAAACCACTTTTGCTGATAGATTAACAGTTGAATTGATTTCTCGTGGAATTAATCCAATTCGTATTTCAATCGATGATTATTACAAAAATAGAGAAGATGTTCCAAAGGATGAAAATGGTGATTATGATTTTGAGTCAATCAATGCCCTTGACATCGAATATTTTAACGAAAATCTAAATGATTTACTTGAGGGAAAACGTGTTGATTTACCAACTTTCTCTTTTAAAGAAAATGCTCGTAAAAAAGGAAGATCAATTAAAATTGGACCTAACGATCCAATCATTATTGAAGGAATTCATGCTTTAAGCGAAGACTTAACTCCAACAATTCCGAAGTATTTAAAATACAAAATCTATATCGCTCCTCAAGCTCAAGTCAACATCGACTATGAGAACCCAATTTCTTTAACTGATATTCGTTTAATTAGAAGAATCGTTAGAGACAATAAATACAGAGGAACCACCGCTGAAGACACAATCAAAATGTGGCCAAGCGTCAGAAAAGGTGAATTTAACTGGATTTATAAAACACAAGAAAATGCTGATTATGTATTTGATAGTTTCTTAAATTATGAGATGTGTGTTTTAAGAATATATGCTCTTCCACTTCTTTATAAAATTGATAAAGATGGTGAATATGGACCAGATGCTGAACGATTAATTAAACTCCTTAAATACTTTAAGAACGTTGACGAAAAATGGATTCCATGCAACTCGTTACTCAAAGAATTTATAGGCGGATCTTGTTATAGAGATTCTAACGAATTCTAGAAAATCCCTTGTAAAGATCACTTAAAAAGGCTTCAAATAAATGAAGCCTTTTATTTTCATTCTATAGTTTCGCTTAGTGGCTGGTCAGGTTCTTTAGCATAATTTTTAATTATGTGACCCTTTACAGTATCATGAATTTCTATCATTTGAGATAGATACATTTTTCTTAATTCTTGATATTGATTAATTTGTTTAGGAGTTGAAAAAACTGTATAAAAAGAATTAAAGATTGATTCTAACCTAAAGAAGGATTCGTATGTATATAAAATTGTTAAATCGAGGAAATATGCTCGGTTACTATACAATAAGACAGGTGAACTATGAGCTATTTCACTAGCCATTTCGTAAACCTTAGAATAAGAAGATAAACCAGCCATCTTTTCAATTCCATCTCTAAAATTAAGTTTAAAATCTTCATTTAATTTAATATCAGGAATTGAGAATAAATAGCCATATTCGATATATTTTTTCATATCCTTGCTTTTTAAATCAAAACTTTTCATTTCTGATTTAATTTGTTCGAAAGTTTTATCAGTTTCTTCTTTTGTTCCAAGTTGTCCCCTATAAGCTAAAGCGTACTTAATGTGTTTAAAATATGATTGAAATAAAACTTTAGAATACTTAACAAGTAAAGTTAAGATTGATTCGGATTCATGAAGCGTTCTCCAGGTTGAAAAAGCTTCAGTCTCAAATCCTTGAGTAAGTAAAGACATGATGCATTTTGACATCTTGAATGCTTTTTCAAGCATTTCTTTCACTAATCGATCTGCTTGATTGAGTTTATTTACATCGACCGACTCTAAAGAATGAAGGCAAAAATTTAAATATAATTCGATTGTAGATATGGAAGGATTAAAACGAGATAAGAATAATTCACTCTTATAATTTAGTTCTTCGTTTGTAATAAATTTATCAGCACTAACAGAAGCAACTGATGAATAAAATGCATCATTATCTTCAAATTTAGCCCTATCAACAGGCTGTAATCTCGAAAATTGAAAATTAAATTCGTTAATAATATAAAGAATTAATATAACATGATTTACTGGAGTTAAATTATTCAAAGATGATTGTTGAGTAACATCTTCAATTGCTCCACAAACCGAAGAATATAAATCATATAAATATTCATGATTAATCTCGGTAGGTACTCTTAAATTATCAAGTACCGTATTAAATTCATTTTTTTCGATTGGAGCAACTTTCATAATTCTATTCTATACCTAAATTAATTAAATTATTACCATTAAAATATTTTTTCCAGTTTATTATCCATTAATGATAATAAATAACAATTTGTAGGTTTATTAAAAATACGAGAAACATACTCTTTATACGTTTCTAATTGATGCTTATAAGCTAAGTCATCAATGTGTTTTAATTTATAGTCAACAATATCAATATGGCCATCATAAATAAGCATCAAATCAATTGATCCAGAAACATTATTTGCTTCATCAAAATATGAATATTCCTTGTAAATCCCGGTTCTTTTTGTAATTTGGGAAAAAATTTCATTACCTAAAACGTTCTTAATATCATTTCTTTCTGTGGCATTTTTTATAAACGAAACATCTTTACTTACAAGATCCACTTCTTCCATAAGTAAATGGTAATGAGTGCCTTTTTTTAGAATAAAAATATTATTTGTATCAGACGAGATTTTACTAGCATGTTGTTTAATTAAAACTTCGTGAGGTATTTCATTTTTTAAAAGCTTAAATTTTCCAGGAAGAGAAGGCAATTCAACTTGACTGGATAATCTAATACCAGCAATTTGATCGTCCGTTCCCTCAGGAGCAACCGAAAATCCAACCTCAAAAACCATATCTTGAAAAGATTTAGAACGTTTAATTCTCTCAAATAAAGACTCAGCACTTATTTTTTGTGGTTCATCATCATCGTTTTCATAATCATCGTCTTCTTCATCTTCAGCATAATTATCATTGATTTTGTTAGAGAGATTTGAAGTTTTAATATCGTTATTAATTTCACCATTCAATTCTTCGTATATTTCAGGGTAATATAGAGAATCTTCGATATCAAACATAATATAACCAATTTCACGGCAGCGAGTTAAAGCGACATAAAGTAAACGGATTTTTTCATTAACATCACTTTCATGTAATTCTTTTTCATGGAATAACTTAAAAGGATTTAATTGCTTACATAGTGTTTTAAGCCAAAATCCACTATTTTCATCGATGAAATAACTTTTCATTGTTGGTTTTTTATATAAATCTTGGTTAAAAAACGGAAAATAAACAATACTATATTCGAGACCTTTTGATTTATGAATTGTTTCTAATGTAACGGAATTATCGCTTTCCATCATGGTTTTTGCTTCCATCTTTAAATCATATTTTTTAATAGAATCAAGGTAACTAATGAAATCGGTAATAGAATATCCTAATTCATCCATCTTTATTATCTTATTATTAATAAAATTAATTTTTCCTAGATAAGTAATTGCGTTACCGATTGATGATAATTTTTCAACAAAATTCAAATCATTTATGATGAACATAAATAATTCTGACAACGTCATATAATACGATAATTTAGCATAATTAATTAATTTTATATAAACTTCTTCTTTATAATATTCTTTTGAAGAGATTAGTGTATATATTTTTTCATCATCGTAACTAAATAAAAAGCTTCTAACAACTGAAACATAAGCATGCTTTAAAGTTATATCTGTATCTTTGTTTTTAGGGCAATTATAAGTATTAATGAATCTAAAAATTGACTTTATAACCTTAACATAATTTTCATCACTTATATTTTCATCTTTCAATATTGTTAACGGAATTCCGTTGTCAGTAAATTCTTTACCAATATCTTGAAATTTTGTGCTTCTATCAATTAAAATCGCAAAATCGCTATATTTAGCAGGTCTCATCTTATTCGATTCTTTATCATAAACTTGAAAGTTAGAAGCCATTTTACCTTTAATATCATGAATAATTCCACTAACTCTATCACTAAACTTAGTGGCTAAAGGAATAATTCCATACTTTGCTTTAGCATCTTTTTCTTTTAAATAGTTTATATTACCAGCTTGTAATAAACCATCTTCTATGTAATTTGTGCCACCCAAACCATCTCTCATTAATCCGCCAAAAATATTATTTATATCATTAACTACTTCAGGTCTACTACGAAAACTAGTATTCATCGGACAAAATAAACCAGGCATTTTTTCATTCTTTAAGTTTTCGGCATAGTTAGCAAATAAGGCGGGTTCGGCCCTACGAAATTTGTAAATTGATTGTTTAATATCACCAACCATAAATACATTATTGTTAGAAAAATAATTTATAAATTGATCTTGAACAATCGAGGTATCTTGGAATTCATCAATCATAATAATTTTAAATTGTTCTTTAAGTTTTTTAGAAACTTCTGGATGCTTTTTAAGAAGTCCGTTCGTAAGCATTTCTATATCGGCAAATTCAAAAACACCCCTATCTAACTTATATTTTCTAATATTTGTTATAACATTCTTTGCAATACAAGTAATAATTGGCATAAATTCTTTATGCAAACGAACATCATTGTTTAAATAATAATCGCAATCAAAATTAGTTAAATCCTTTAATTTTTTAATAGATTTTGCACAATATGGTTGAATAATAGTAGCACCAGATTTTGCCCATT
The DNA here is from genome assembly GCA_002399785.1 of Caryophanales bacterium UBA4855. GTDB lineage: Bacteria > Bacillota_I > Bacilli_A > RFN20 > CAG-826 > Onthovivens. Next base: position 29,510 of record DHEH01000001.1, on the reverse strand, counting down.
GAATTTTTCCATGTTTTTTTGCTAATCTAATTTCACCAAAATCTTTCGCATCAAGAAATTCTTGAAAAACTTCATTAACTTTATCGTAAAATTCATCGGATACAAGACCGGCATAATGCAAAATATTCTTAGTAGTTTCTTGTGCTAATTCAAATAATTTAGTTTTAAGTTTAACCTCGATATCTTTAAAAAATATGTCAGAATAATTATCTAAAATTGATTCGTAGTCCTCTTTAAAAGCTAAAGAATAATAAATATCATAAATAAAATCCACTAATCCGTCATCCGTTTTAACTTCATAATTAGCGTATAAATCTTGCATTTCGATAGGATACATATTTGCAGCTTTATCTAATTGACGGTTAATTTCTTCATAAACTTTAACTGAAATAATATCGGCATCAATATTAGATATCTCGGAATTAATTCCGATTAAATAACCATATTTTTTAAGTAAAAACAAACGAAAAGAATCGAATGTTTTTATGTTTGCTGAGTCAACTTTAGAAGCTAATTCAGTCAAATTATTTTTAATTAATGCCCCTTTAATACGAGAGCGCATTTCAGCTCCAGCAGCATTTGTAAAGGTAACAATCAAAAAATCATCCAAATTATAATGTTTATTAATAATCTGGTCGATAATTCTACGTGTTAAAACTGAAGTCTTTCCGCTACCGGCTCCAGCACTAACTAAGATATTTGTAATCGGAGCATTTATAACCGCCTCTTGCTCAGGATTTTTAACAAATTCCATCAATATCTACCTCCACATCATCTAAATCGTCTTCTTCATCATCTTTTTCTTTATTAAGCAATTTATCAAGATCTTTAACAGCTCGATTTTTAACAACATAACAAACATCCTTAAAATCACAATAATCACATGAAAGTTTCATTTTTTTCTTATATTTAACAGGAGCAATAACAAATTCTTTTTTAATAATTAAATCGATCATTTCATCGATTTTTCCCTTAGTTAATTCAATTAAGTCATTCATCTTGGAATAATCGGCAAGAACATATTCATTTTTATTTTTATTATTTGATAAAACATCGCCCGTATCATCTTTTACTATAATTGGATGAAAATAAACAGAAGCTCCATCAACTGAATATAAAGGATCAAGCTTTTCATAAATATTTGTATCATTAACATAAATACCGGTCATATCTAAACTTCTTAAAAACTTTTCGTCATCAAATTCCGGAACTCCGACATCATAATTTCTTAAATGTTGATATAAAAGACCAAAAACCTTGGCATTTTTATATTTAGATGAAATAAGAAATGCATAAGTAGGTAATTGCAATTTTAAACCAAATTCATTTAACTTTGGTTCATATTTATCTTCACCAGTTTTGTAATCATACACGATAAAATGAGAATCTTTGAATTCTTCAAATCTATCAATTTTTCCTGTAAAAACCACATTATTTTTAAATTCTACATCAATTTTTTCTTCATCAGCAGTTCGCACAAAACTACCGTCATAATCAGCAACTCTATTTTTAATCATATTGCTAACAGCTTTTAAATCCATATTTATTCTTTGCAAAAATAATTTTTCACGAGGTGTAAATTCAAGCATATATTCATATTTTTTAGCTACGGCATCAAAATCAAAATCAGGATTTTTTATGTCTTCCATAATCTTATGAGCATAATTACCTATGCGCGAATAAAATGAAGAAGTAAATTGATTCAATTTAAGTACGTTTTCACAATAAAATTTAAAAGGACAACTGTAAAAAGAATTCATTGATGTATAGCTTAATTTATAATCGATTGGGATATCGCAATTTATCATTTTGTAAGCAAAATCATATATTTTTAAATCGCCAAAATTTGTTTTGTAGTTCCAATATTCTTGCGAATTTTGGCGAAACAAATTAAACAAATAATTAAATTTTGAATAATAAGCTAAACTAACACTTTTTGAATAATCTAAATCATTAGTTTTTAAAAATGCCTTGCCAATCCCTTCTGTATCTAAAAAATTTGACTCGAAATTTGTGCCTTCAGTATCATATTTATGATAATAAATAGAAACTAAATTTTTAAAATGCACAAAAGCATGAGCCTCCTCTTTCGATTCAAGATTTTTTATTTTAGACGTTTCTAAAAGAACTTCTTCTTTAATCTCGTCGGACAATAAATCGGTATCTAAATAACTTTTTGGTAAGCCGTTATCAGAAGCATCTAGCAAATAATAGATGGATGTTGGATCAAAAGAAAGAGATGATGAAACATTTATTTCATTTTCAATTAAATCTTTGTTCAATTCATAACTAGATAAAATCGCTTTTATCATTGCATAATCTTTATTTAAATTATCAATATCATATTTAATAAAAATATTTAATATTGATTCATAATCAACTTTATTTTTGAATAAATTCTCATTATTTTTCATAAAATCAATTAAGGATGGCTCATCTAAATGAGATAGAATTAGCTTTCCAGTCAAAGTATCAAACATCGTCTTTTTACTTTCAAATTTTAATGAAAAATTATATTTATTTGCATACGATTCTAAATAAAATTTATATTTGCTTTCGCTACAAATAAGGGTGATTGGCTGGTGATTTCGAAAATTTTTGCTAAGTTGAATAAACAATTCATGGACTTCTTCATCTAAAGAATTGAAATAGTAATATTTAGAAATATCGCCTTTTGCAACAACTTCATCTATTTTTAAATATTTAATATCTACAATTTCAAAATGTTGAATAATGTGTTTGAGTTCGCTATTTTCTTCGCTATATCCACAAATAAAAACTTTTTTGCTTTTGTAAAGATTTTTATATGTTGGATCGACAAAAATTAAATTATTATCAAACAAGAATTGTCTCATTTCGTCAATTGTTTTTGTTTCGTTACTTCTACCAATTCCACGTCCGATATAATCAAGATAAGTTTTAGTATATCTATAACTCAATTTAAATTGATGCAAACATTTTATAAGACTTTCTTCGTTTGTTATTCCAAAACATTGATTTTGAAGTTCGTTTAATGTTGAAAATTTGAAATTTAAAAATGGATTTTTTGTTTTTAAATACAAAAAATACATTCTTAACGAATTAGGAGCAATGATAATTGAATTATTTAAAATCGAAATATCAAACATTATTATTTAAAAACCCTTGTAGCTTCAACTGCTTTTGCCCATTTCTTATCGATAATAACTCTTTCGCCTTCACTCATTTTCGATCTAAAAGTTTTGGCAATCTTATGAGTTGTTTTAATATCTTTTATATCCTTCCAAAAACCAGTTGATAAACCTGATAAATAAGCTGCGCCTAATGAAGTCGTTTCAACGCAAGCTGGTAAAATAATGTTAGTATTAAGAATATTCGCTTGGTATTGCATTAAATAACTATTGGCAGTGGCTCCGCCATCTACTTTTAGACTCTTTAAAACAATTCCAGTATCTTTTTCAATTGTGACAATAACATCTTTTGTTTGCAAAGCGATAGAATTTAAAACTGCTCTAATAAAATGCTCTTTGGTAGTTGCTCTTGTAAGGCCAAAAATAGCACCACGACAATCATTATCCCAATATGGAGCTCCAAGCCCAACAAAAGCTGGAACGCAATAAACTCCACCATCATCTTTAACACCGGTGGCATATTTCTCACTTTCAGCGGCAGTTTTAATCATTCTTAAAGAATCACGTAACCATTGAATTGATGCACCACCTATAAAAACACTACCTTCAAGCGCATAAGTTACTTTTCCGTTAATGGACCAAGCAACTGTCGTTAATAATCCATTTTGAGATAATGTTGGTTTTTTGCCAATATTCATTAGCATAAAGCAACCAGTGCCATAAGTATTTTTACTTTCACCTTTTATAAAACAATTTTGACCAAATAAAGCAGCTTGCTGATCGCCAGCTACACCACAAATTTTTAAATCGGCATTAAGTTGAGTTGCATTACCAAAATAATTGCTTGATTCGCACACTTCTGGAAGCATTACTTTCGGAATGTTAAATAATTTCAATAATTCGTCGTCCCATGACATAGAATTTATATTAAAAAGCATGGTTCTGCTAGCATTAGATACATCGGTTTTAAAGATTTTTTTATTAGATAATTTAAACATTAACCAACAATCAATCGTGCCAAAACAAAGTTCTCCTTTTTTTGCTCTTTCTTGAGCACCAGGAACTTTATCAAGAATATATCTAATTTTAGAGGCACTAAAATAAGGATTAATAATTAAACCTGTTTTATTATGAACTATATCTTCGTATTTTTTCCATTCTCGACAAATATCTTGTGTTTGACGGGATTGCCAAACAATAGCATTATAGATTGGCATACCAGTTTCTTTGTCCCATACAACAGTCGTTTCTCTTTGATTGGTAATTCCTAAAGAATCGATGCTGTCATAATTAATGTTCATCTTCGTTAAACAATCATTTATAACATTTAATGTACTAATATAAATATCAAGAGAATCCTGTTCTACCCAACCATCTGAAGGGTATAGACAAGCTATTTCTTGATTGGCACGAAAAACAGGCTCGCCATCGTGATTATAAAGCAAGCATCTCGTTGAAGTAGTGCCTTGATCTAAAGCTAAAATATATTTCATATTATTCTCCTGTGTTACTAAATTTAGCGATAAGTTTAGAAACATCATCTTTCTTTACATTTCTTAAATTCAATAAAGCATTCATATATAATTTTGCAAACAAATTTAGGTATGAACGCATATCTTTATCTTCTTCAGACTTTATTTTTCTTGTTTTTCGCTCATATCGCGCCATAATAAACAAAAAATTTGAACCAAAAGCTTTAGCATCAGTAATATTGTTTTCTTTAATCAATTTGAATAAAGCGTGTCCAACTTCACGAACCTTATCAGGTCCTAATTGGTCAATAAATTGAGCCAAGGCATAACGTAAAGCAATACTGTTGTTGGTTAAAGTGTCTGTTTTATTAAAGTTCTTATATGAAGATTTAAGCGAAAGTTGCCATGTACATAAATCATGAGCAAAAATACTTGTTTTATTGGAAACAACAATTTCAAAATCATCACATGGCTCTAATAAAATTCCGACTACGTCGTCATTTGGAACAATTTTTACTAATTTATCAAGATAAGGCGTAAAAGTGTCTTTAGAAAAGTTTTTAAACCCAGGGCCATCAAGATTATAAACTATTTTAATTCTTTCTTTAGATTCTGGTTTAGCTTTCAAGAAAGCGTAATCTACTAAATTACCAGCTTTTGAATGTCCTAAAACATAAACTTGTCCAGCGACCCTCTCAAGGACCTCTTCTAAATAAATCCTCGAACTTTCTTGACTTGGAATAACATCTAATAGAGCTAAATTAAAATCTTCTTCCCATCCATTTATTGTTCTATCAGTACCACGAACACAAACAAATATTTTATGATTAATTCTTATTGTTAAACCAAAAAACTGATTGCAGATTTGAGTGTCATCAATTTTTTTAAAATAACCTATTTTTACGTCTTTATAACGTCCGCATTTTAAAAATAAACTGTAAAAATCATCAATTTCTTTTGGTATTAAGAAATGAATATTTAAATTTTTAAAAGTTTGAAGTGTAGAAAATAAATGGATATTTACCATTCTATTTTTCATATCGATAGCATCACAAATATCGCTTCCTTCAAAATTACAATAAGTCAATAAACCAATAGTTAAAATATCAGCATCACAAAATGGAACTTCTTTAAAAGTTTTATTTCCGTTGACTCTTAAAAAATTAACTATTGTGCCCATTATTTACTTCCTTTGGTTGCGATTATATCCACTCCTAAATTAAGAACATTAGCAATAATAACTTGGTGTTCTTCTACTGGTAAAGGAATATTAACTTTATCAATTTCTTGCATAACTTCAAATATCTTACCTTTTGGAATAGGTCCGCTAGTTTTACAAGGCAAAACATGAATAACTTTATCGTTAACTTTAAATGTTGAAGTCACAATTCTAGTAGGATTTGTTGCTTCTTGAACACCATAAACTGCTCCACGAGGACAAGTGTTTCCGGTTACAACACCATCTTTATAAGTAAGGTGGCAACCTCTTGGACAGCATATACAAATAAATTGTTTTTCCATTTACTTAACCTCCTCTAACATAAAATCAATTTCATCATATTGAGCAAAATTAATATCCTTTAAAGTGACCATTTGCATTTCACTTGGAACTAGATTAACTTTAGTAATTTTTTTAATGACATTATCTCCATCTTTAATAAAAAGAATGGCCTTTTGCATAGGTTTTCTCACTCTGAAGCTAAAAGTAACTTCATTCAAATTAGAATAAACATGAATCATATTTGGTAATAAATAGCCAACTCCATCTAAAGCATTTGTATAAAGAGTTTTAATTAATTTACCTCTTTTGGCTTTAATAAAATCAGCGGCATTTTTGCCAGCTCTTGTCGATTCCTGACTAACAAAATCAACTAGATCATGAACATGAAGAACGTTACCGCAACTGAATATTCCAGGAATAGTAGTCTCTAAATTTTGATCAACAAAGGCACCTTTAGTTTTTGTGTAAACACTAGCACCTGCTTGTTGAAGTAAAGTATTGAATGGGTATAAACCAACACTTAAAAGTAAAGTATCGCATTCAATGTGTTTCATTGTTCCAGGAATTGGCTTTAAATCATCGCCAACATCCATGGTTTCAATAGCTTCTAATTGATCTTTTCCAATAATTTTTGTGACAGTATTATGAAGATGAAGAGGAATATTAAAATCATTTAAGCATTGAACAATATTTCTATTTAATCCGTTCGAATATGGCATTAATTCACTAACACCTATTACGTTGGCTCCTTCTAAAGTCATTCTACGAGCCATTATCAAACCAATATCACCACTTCCTAATATATAAACTTTTTTACCAACTAAATAACCATCTAAATTTAAATATTTTTGAGCTAAACCAGCAGTAAAAACCCCATTTGGTCTATCTCCAGGAATCATAATTTGCCCGAAAGTTCTTTCGTTACAACCTGTAGCATTGACGATTGCCTTTGCTTTTAATGTCGTAACACCAATTTCTTCATTACTGATTGTTACATTTAATGTTTTTGTAATGCTTAATACTGTTGTACTAATTAAAAATTCAATATTTCTATCATGTAATTCATTAATAAATCTATGTGCATATTCGGGTCCAGTTAACTCTTCTTTAAAAGTATGCAGACCAAAACCATTATGAATACATTGATTGAGAATGCCACCTAATTGAGGCATACGTTCAATAAGTAGTATTGACTTAATTCCTGCATCATAAGCACCAACAGCAGCTGCAAGTCCAGCAGAGCCACCACCAATAACAATTAAATCATATTCTTTATTCATCGTATTCACCATTCTTGGAAACATATTTCATAACGTTAGTACCAAGTTCACTATAATTAATATCTTTTGTGGAAACGTGGAGTTCACGAGCTAAAATCTTAATGACTTCTTCTTGGCAGAATGTTCCTTGGCACTTTCCAAAACCAGCTCTAGTTCTCTTTTTAACACCTTTTACTGTATGCGCACCACAATTGCGATGAATTACATCAACAATTTCGCCTTCAGTAACTTTTTCGCATCGACAAATAAAATTGCCATATTCAGGATGTTGCTTAATAAATTCATTATAAGATTTAGCACTCATCGTTTTTAGTGATTCATGCTTTCTAATAAGTGGATTATAGTTTTTGTTAACTTCTAAATTAAGTTCTTGTTGAATAAGATTGCTTACATATTCGCCAATAGCAGGAGAACTGGCTAATCCTGGTGACATAATTCCACCAACTTCAAAGAACCCTTTATTTTCTTTACTTTCTTCAATAATAAAATCATCAGTATCAGGATTAGCCCTCACACCTGCAAATTCTCTTATTGTTTCTTGATAAGGAATATTTTTAATAAGCTTTTGCGCTTGTATTTTTAAATAATCAAAGGTTTTAGCATCTGTACTTGTATCGTTCATAGTTGTTAAGTCATTGCTTGGACCAACAATATAATTAAACGATGTTGTAGGACTAACTAAAACACCTTTACCAACTTTAGTAGGACACATAAATAATGTATGCTTTACCCAATTAGCATTAAAATGGTCAAGTAAAATATACTCACCTTTTCTAGTAGCAATTTTATAATTTGGTGTTTCAACCAAAGAATGAATGGATGCACTATTTTGACCGCTAGCATTTACTAAAACTTTTGTCTCAAACATCTCACCATTTTTACAAATAACCTTGTAAATCCCATCTATTTTTTGAATTTCTTCAACTTCATGATTAAGTTTTAACTCGCATCCGTTATCAAGAGCATTTTCAATAAAACTAACAGTAAGACCAAATGGATTTACAATTCCAGCGTCTTCACAAAATAAAGCACATTGTGCTTCATCGCTAATATTTGGTTCCATTTCTCTTAATTCAGCTTGTTCAACAATTCGGGCTTTAACATTATTTTCTTGAGCTCTTTTAAGTAAGCCTTCAAGAGTTTCGTGATCTTCATCATTAAAACCAACTGTTAATGAACCAATCTTATTAAAAGCCACATCTAATTCTTCACAAACTTTTGGCATCATTTGACAACCTAAAACATTAAATTTTGCTTTTACGGTTCCAGGTTTAGGATCGTATCCACTATGAACAATGGCGCTATTTGCACTACTTGTCTCTTCACCAACATCATTGTGTTTTTCTAAAATCAAACATTTAAGTTTAAAACGAGCTAAATAACAAGCGATACTTCCTCCTGTCACTCCAGCTCCAATAATTATTACATCATACATAGTTACTTTTCCCTATGAATCGATTTTTCTTTATCGAATTTTTCTCCATCAAATCTCTTGTGAAGCTTATCTAAATTATATTGAGCCACTTCTTCAAGAGTAATGCCTAATCCACTTGCTGTTTCAGCAATATACCAAAGAACATCACCCAATTCATCTTTAAGATGTTCCTTATCTAATTCATGACCTTGATATTTGTGTTTTTTAATAATATCGCAGCACTCCCCAGCTTCACCAGCTAAACCTAAAACTCCATTAGTTAGTAAATCTTTACGACCTTCTTCACTAATGAGATTAAAAGCATGCTTTTGATATTCGTTAAAACTAATTTCTTTTTTGTCCATTTTTCCTCCTTATTTTAACTTTTCGAAATCGCTTGCAGGATGTTTACAGATAGGACAAATGAAATCTTTTGGTAAAACTTCGCCTTCGTAAATATATCCGCATATTTTACAAATCCACCCAACCTTCTTTTTTTCGTTTCTAGCTGGTTTTGGTTTGATATTGTCTTGATAATAAGTATAAGTTAAAGAAGCTTCAAATGATAACTGACCTTTATCAGTAATTTCACAAATAAAGCCCAAATGACTACCTAAATCTATAACTTCTAATACTTTTAATGAGATAAATCCATTAGTAAATCTTGTTAAATATGGTAAACCATTACTAGAAATAGCAAAATCATTAAATCCAGCAAATTTATCAGTATCTCTGCCACTACAGAATCCAAATTGTTTAATTAAAGCAAATGGAGTATGAACATTTAATAAAGAAAGATTCATTACTTTTGTCTTTAAAACTGTTTCGGTTGAATAATTCATTTTATTCATTGAAACTAACATTCTTTCTGGACTATTAGCTACTTCCATAACAGTATTAACGACACAACCATTATTCTTCTTACCATCATTTGTCGTTAAAACATAAAGACCATAAGAAATATTAAACATAACATTTCCATCTAATCTTTGACGTGGGAAATCATCACTAATTTCTTTAACCATAGCATCAATATTGGAAGTTTGACTTTCTTTAATAGCTGATGTAATTGTAAAAGAAGAATTTAAAATATTCATATTTTTCATAGATTCCACAATACTTCTGATTAATTTACCGCTATTTGGAGCCCATGATCCGTTTTCAACAATTGCGACTTTCTCACCTTGCATATTGTGATATTTTAAATCGAGCAAATATTCTTCAACAGGTGTAAATATCCCCATATTGTAAGTAGAAGAACAAATAACTAAATGTGAATATTTGAAAGTTTCACTGACTAAATATGATTTATCTGTCTTGCTTGCATCATACATTTTAATATTTTTAACACCTTCAAGAGCTAAGCCGTCGCAAATCATATTAGCAACTTGTTCGCTATGTCCATAAACCGAACCATAAACAACTAAAACACCTTTAACTTCTGGTTCATAGCGAGACCATTTATCATACAAATTTAAAATGTAAGATAAATCTTGTCTCCAAATTGGTCCATGTAATGGGCATAAATTATGAATATCTAAAGTTGCGGCTTTCTTTAAAGCAGCTTGAACTTGATCCCCATATTTACCAATGATATTAGTGTAATATCTTCTCGATTCATCTAAATAATCGTGATGAAAATTAACTTCATGAGCAAATAAATTTCCGTTTAAGGCAGCAAAAGTACCAAAAGCATCAGCACTAAATAAAGTTTTTGATAATGTATCATAAGTCATCATAACTTCTGGCCAATGTACCATAGGAGTTTCTACAAAAGCTAAAGTATGCTTTCCAATACATAAAGTATCGCCTTCTTTAACAACCAATAAATTTTTAGGTTCAAAGCCATCATTATAATTCTTAAACATTGTTAAGGCTTTAGCATCTATGACTAAAGTTACTTCAGGATGCAATCTTAAAATAGTCATAGCAGTATATGAATGATCTGGTTCCATGTGATTTATAACAAGGTAATCTAATTTACGATTTTCAAGTACTTCACTAACTTTTTTAACAAAAATATCTTCGACTGATTTATCGACAGTATCCATTAAACAAGTCTTTTCATCCATGATTAAATATGAGTTATAACTCATACCATTTTCTAATGGATAAACATTTTCGAACAATTGAAGTCTTCTATCGCTGGCACCTACATAATAAGTGTCTTGAACAACTAATCTTTTTTTATACATATTGAACTCCTCTATAATTATTAATAATTATAGCACGGGTAGGAGAAGATTAAAAATATTGTAATAGATTTTTTTAAATTAATTTTTCAAGATTTCTAACACTTAATAACAGTTAAAATAAAGGGGATTTGCATGGGATATTAAAAAAATGACACAAAAAATCGCATAAATAAGAAAACAATAATCTCCTCACTAAAATATGCGACTTTATTTTTAAACAACAATCAGCTTTATGTATAAATAATTATAAAAATGAAAATCCCCTGCAAATACCCGCTATTTTGCTGTTACTTGCTTAATTGAAAGACTAATTCTTTTTTTGTTTATATCAACGCCAATGACTTTTACTTTAACAACATCGTTGACCGTATAAAGATCGCTAATATTTTTTACAAATTTATTTGAAAGTTCTGAGATATGAACTAGTCCATCACAATGAACATTGATATCAACAAACATTCCGAAGTCCATAATATTTCTGACTGTTCCTTCAAGAACCATTCCAACCTTCAAATCCTTAATGTCTTTAACTGAATTATTAAGTTCGATAATTTTAACTTCATCACGAATATCTCTACCTGGTTTTTTAATCTCCATAACAATATCGTTTAAAGTAGCTTCTCCAACTTTTGATGATGTTTTCTCAATGAATTCTTTAGCATTAAATCCGGTTAGTTTTTCATTCTTAATAACTTCGTCATCTTTAAGTAAATCGATTTTAAATAATTTTAAAATTTTCTTAGCGATATCATAACTTTCAGGATGAATACTTGTAAGATCTAAAGGCTCACTACCATCATAAATTCTTAAGAATCCAGCACATTGCTCAAATGCTTTTGGACCCATTTTAGGAACTTTCTTTAATTCGCTTCTTGTATTAAATCTTCCGTTAGTTTTTAGATAATTATAAATATTATTTGCTAATGAAATATTGATACCAGAAACATATTTTAAAAGGGATACACTGGCGTTATTGAGATTTACACCTACTTTATTAACACAATCTTCAACTACTCCAGATAAGGAATCATTTAATTTTGTTTGGTCCATATCATGTTGATATTGACCAACTCCAATTGCTTTTGGTTCAATCTTAACAAGTTCACTTAAAGGGTCTTGAATGCGACGTGCTAAAGAAATAGCACTACGTTTTTCTACAGGAAGATTAGGAAATTCTTCTTCACCTAATTTGCTAGCTGAATAAACACTTGCTCCACTTTCGTTCACTATAAAAATTTTAATTGGAAATTTGTTAGTTTCAATTATTTCTCTAATGATTTCTTCGCTTTCTCTACTTGCAGTTCCGTTTCCTAAAGCGATGTAATCAATCTTATTATCTTTCAATAATTTAGTAAGTTCTATTTTACTAGATTCAACTTCTTTTGTATCGTTACTAGTCACTTTTAAAACACCAACTTTTAAAGGTATTCCATTAGCGTTAACAAGTGCATATTTACATCCCGTCCTAAAGCCCGGATCAAAGCCTAAAACAACCTTATTTTTAAGTGGAGGATACATCAATAAAGCCACTAAATTCTTTTTAAAAACCATAATTGATTTATCTTCGGCATTTTCGAATAAATCAGTTCTTATTTCGTTTTCAACACTAGGATAAATTAATCTTTTTAAAGCATCTTCAATAGTGATTTTCATTATGTCTTTAAAGTCATTCTTATTATAATAATCTCTAGCAATATAGGCAAAAACGACATCTTCAGGAAAAGAAATATCAACCTTTAAACAGCCTTCTTTTTCGCCTCTATTAATAGCTAAAATACGATGTGCTGGAATTGAAGCAATCGATTCTTTATAATCAGCATACTGACCATAAGTATCCTTCTCATCTTTTTTAATTTCTTTACTAGTTAATAAACCAACTCTATTAATTAAATCCTTAATATATTTACGATATTTAGGTTCATCACTAATCATTTCAGCAATAATATCTTCTGCCCCTTGAAGTGCGTCTTCTTTAGTTTTAACTTTCTTTTCTTCGCTAATAAAAGTAGAAGCATATTCCATCAAATCTTTGTTATTTTTACCAATTACTAGATAATTAGCTAGAGGTTCTAGCCCTTTTTCCTTAGCGATACTTGCTCTAGTTTTCTTCTTTGGCTTATATGGACGATAAAGATCTTCAACCTCACTTAAAGTTTGAGCATTTAAAATGCTATTTTTAAGTTCGTCGGTTAACTTTCCTTGTTCGTCGATTGAAGAAATAACCGTATTCATTCTTTCTTCTAATTTTCTTAAATATGTTAATCTATCTGATAAATTTCTTAAGTCGGCGTCTGTTAAGTAGCCAGTCACTTCTTTTCTATAACGAGCAATGAAAGGAATAGTATTTCCTTCATCTATCAACTTAATCGCAGCATCAATTTGAGTCTCTTTTAAATTTAGTTCTAAACTAATCTTTTTTGTAATATCCATCGTAAATCCCTCTTATTTTTATTATTCAAACTTTTTATAATCAACTTTTCCTACCAAAGTTTTATTAAATTTCTTAACATAAACAATCTCTTTTGGTTTAGCATAAATTCCACATTGTTTAACAATTAAATCATAAATTTCTTCATCAATATTATCTTTTTTACAATTCTTATCAAGAACAATAAATAATTTAACCATTTCTCCGTGTTTTGCGTCTTTTACTCCGATAGCACAGCAATCAAAGACATCAAGATTTCTTTTAACAACATTTTCGATTTCACTTGGAAATACATTTATACCGTTTACCTTTATTAATCTTTTAATCCTTTGCTTGAAATGTATATATCCTTCGCTATCAACCGATCCTAAATCACCAGTTCTTACCCATGTAACACCATTAACAGTATAAAATGGTTGTTTTTCATTAGTAAATCTATAGCCATTCATTAAAGTATCACCTGTAATATATAATTCACCCAAATCATCTGAACCAAGTATTTTTTTACCTTCCAAATCCATCACTTTAACTTTGCAATTTGGTAACGTTTTACCAACAGTACCTTCTTTATGATTTACATGAGTATTAACCGAACAAACAGTTACAGTTTCAGTTAATCCATAACCTTCAAACATTCTACATTTAGAATGAAAATAATCCATTCTTTCATTAAATCTATCGATTAAAGATTGAGCCACAAAATCTCCACCAATAAAAGCTACATTAATTCCTTTTAATTTAGACCCTTTAAAAGATTTGTGTCTTAATAGTGCTTCATACAAAGTAGGAACGCCAATCATAATAGTCATATGACCTTGTTTAATATATTTAATTGTTTCTTTAGTATTAAATTTCGGCATCAACATATTAGTTCCACCATGTGAAAGTTCGGCATGAATTCCCATAGCTAATCCAAAGCCATGAAACATTGGTAATACAGATAACATATAGGAGCCCTTCAAATCTTCTTTTCCAACAATCCGTGGATCATTAGCATTAAGCGAATTTAAAGAAAAATTACTCAAAGCAATTGTTTTACTTTTACCGGTTGTTCCTCCACTATGTAAATAAAAGCTATCTTTCATATAATCTTCATCAAATTCTAATAGGGGTTCCTGTTTGAAAAAATCACAACATTTAAGCGAACATTGATCAACATTTCTTAATTTACTTGCGTTAAGTTTAGAGTAAATTATCTTTTTAATTTTAGGAAGTTCATCAGTTGGAGAACAAGGGATAACATTAATTCCTTTTTGTTTTAAAGGAATAAATTCATCGTATGTAGTATCTAAAACAAATACAAATTTAGATTTAGCTTCTTCTAAAATGCCTTCTAATTGATCCAATTTCATTAGCGGATGAATTAAATTAGCAATTGCCCCCAATTGGTTAATTGAATATAGAAGATAAACTGCTTCCGGAATATTAGGTAAAACCGTTGTAATTACGTCATCTTTTTTAACACCTAAATCTTTTAATTTACTAGCAAAAGAATTGATATTATCGAGAAGTTTTTTATATCTAAACTTCTTTTTCATATAATAAAAAGCGATACGTTGAGGATAAGCTAATGCAACGTTTTCTACCGCTTTATAAATACTAGTTTTTGTCTCAAATTTCATTACAACACCTCCTAGAAATTAAATGTATAACCACAACAAAGCATAATAATTGATATAAATATTATCCAAACAACCTGATGGAATAAATATACCCACATCGTGTATTGTCCGCACCATCCAATACCTTTTAATAAATAATAACCAGGACGAGTAATTCCATAAAACACTCTATTAGCAAAGAAATCGTCAGCCATACTTAAACGATTTGGATAATAATATTTTACTTTAGGTTCAATATAACTAAAGATAGATTTTTTCTTACGGTATAAAAGTCCACCAATTCCGGCACCTAAAAAGAAATATCCTAAAAACGGAAATAAAGGTAACCAATCATCTCCGAAATATTTAAAACCAATTATAGGCTGCCACCAGTTAGTCCAATTTAAATTGTTGCTGCTAAGTACAGGAGCATAAGGATAACGAGGACAAATCACTAGATGTCCAACCAATATAATGATTAAACCAATGGCTAGTGAAACAAAAGGCATTATTTTTTTATTTTTATCAATTTTTTTGAATAAAAAATCATATAAAGAGTAAATTAAAATACATGTTCCGATGCAGCTTATTGCTCCAAAAAGAACGTAATTATCAGCATTAGCAATTTTTGAATATGCAAAGAAACCTATATCCATCAATAAACCAACACCAAATATCATTAAGCCTCTTTTGAGATTATTTTTTGATAAAGTCGAAGATACTCCGGAAGTAATTAAAAACAAGGCGACCACTACAACACGCACAATAACTCTTACTGACCAATTCCAATAATTACCAGCAAAATTACTGAGCGAATCAATCCAAGAGACATTTAATTCGTTATAATTAAAAATATCTTTAATTAAATATCCCCAATCATAAAAGAAATGGTCCATGACCATTAACAAAATACAAAAACCACGAACAAAATCTATTTCAAAAATTCTTTTCTTTTTGCCTATCTGAGTTTTGTATGTTGAAATCATGTTTTTATTATACTATTAACAGATACCTTTGTAATTGTTTTTAAAACTAAAAATACATAAATAATATATTTATACATAAATTGTTTTTATGTTTATAGAAATGCATTTTATTTTAAAATCATGACAGTAGAAACATCAATAACATCTGATTGCTTTGCCATAAATTTGTTTCTATATAAAATGACTATAGAATTTATATCTAGTTCATTAATCACTGATTTTCTCCATAAATTCCAAATTTAATACAATTTGATTTATTTCACTAATTGCTTTTAGTTCTGAATTTGTAAAAGATTTAGAATCATTCGCATAAGAAATTGGCTTACCTTCTTTATCGTTAATAAAATCTTCATTACTAAGACCATATAAAACTAACAATTTTTGTAACAAAGAAAAAGAGATACTCCTAATATCTTTTTCAATTTCAGCAATAAGACTTTGGTCAACTTCCAAAAAATTAGCAACTTGTTTTTGTGTAAAACCATTTATTTCTCTCAATTCTTTTAATCTGTTTCCTTTATTATTCATGTTATATCCTTCTATTTAAATTATAGGTCGTAAATCATAAAAAAGACAAATTTTCAAAAAAATATATGACAAAAGAAACATATTGTTAATTTAAAAATTGTTCGTTAAGAACGAACAATTTTTGCATAACTAAATTTTTATTATATATTTTTTAATTCAATTTATGAGTACGAACATAACGATTAATTTCAACTTCGCCATTAATCATTTCAATAGTTCCATCTTTTTGAGGTATCAAAAGAACAGGAACTAATTGAATACCTAAAGACTCAATAATCTTTTGTCCTTCTGGATCATCCCAATTTATTTGATCATAAATTATTTTTTCTTTATCTAGTATTCTTTCCGCCATCTTGCAGTGTGGACAATGAGTCATCATAGCTAAAGATAAACCTTTAAGAGTTACTTTTTCAATCTTCTCTTCATCTTTGATTGCTGGTTTCTTAAAATCACATAATTTAGTTTCACTAACTAATGGTTCAAGTACATTAACTATTTCTTCTTTACTAGCGGTAGGTTCAAAACGAGCTACAACTTCTCCATTAATATCGACTATAAATTTTGTAAAATTCCATTTAATATCACTAGAATCTCTCCAATTAGGATCTTTCTTATTATTTATATCTTCAAGAATTGAGGTTAATTTATGATCCTTATTAAAACCTTTAAATCCTTGTTTACTCTTTAAATAAGTATATAAAGGATCAGTATTTTCTCCATTCACATCAATCTTATTAAATCTAGGAAATTTAGTTCCGTATTTAACTCTACAAAAATCATCGATAGTTTCAATATCTTCAGGAGCTTGTTCACCAAATTGATTGCATGGAAAATCAAGGATTTCAAATCCACATCTTCCGTATTCTTCATAAATACTTTCTAAATCTTCGTAAGTTGGAGTAAATCCACATCTAGTAGCAGTATTAACAATAAGCAATACTTTTCCTTTATATTGAGATAAACTTACTTCTTTTCCATTCTTATCTTGTACTTTAAAATCATATATATTCATATTCTTACCTTCTTTCGTTGTCTTTATTATTTATTCATTTGTTTAAATTATCAAGAGTAATGCTTAAAATGTAATTTGGTTTTTAAAAAGTTCGATTATAAATATTAGAAATTTTGGAAGCTTCAAAATATTTTAAATTATCTTTACTTAAAGTTATCCATTAATTGACTGCAGAATTTATCATAATATGAGTGGAAAATATCAAATGTAATCAAACCTTTGCCAATTGAAACAGCAAGATATTGACAAGGAAGCAATTCATAAATTTCTTTAGGCATAAAATCTTCAAAATCCTTATAAGAAAGCAATCCATATTTTTGTATATCCTTTTTCATAAAAACTTCATTATATTTTAATGTATCTTTATCATAATCAAAAAAATTGAATAATCCAGCTAATCCACCAGCAAAACTTAGCATATTATCAGACACGATATTCAAATGATTAGCTGTTACAGGAGAACATACTTTTGTGTACTCTCTAGTTATTTTAACATCTTTAAGTTTTACAATTCGAGTAGAAAAATCTTTTGAAGAAACGATTCCAAAAAATCTATGCCCGATAAATGAATGGCAATCATCGTTCCTAAAATAAACATATTTGTTTAAATCTAAATCGAAAAAACCATGTTCATATACTGCATTTGTTTCGCTTCCGTCAGAAAAATAAAGATGTATTATATCATGAAAATTTTCTTTTTCATTTACATGATCATTACCAATGATAATAGATGGCTCAAAACATCCAGTAAAATGATTAAAAGCAATGGCCACATCACCTTGTTTAACATCAATAGCATTCTTATAAGTTCCATCAAACATAGTTATTTTTGTTTCTGCCAAAATACAAACAGAAACATCTGCTTTATGGTTAATAACAAAAGTGGAAGTGAATGTTTTCCCATCTAAATCAGTTACAGTACACTTCAATGTAGCTTTATCATCGCTTGCTCCTGACCCAGAAACAATATGAACGGTAACTGAAGTGCTGCCTGTTATTGTTTCAGTCTTTTGAGTTTTGTCATTAACATATTGTCTTCCAACATCAGATGCATTAAATACCCAAACAATTGAAGAATATGGGGCAGTAGACGGATTAATTTTAACTGAAAATACAGGAGAGGAACCATTTGAGTATTGACCATTATATTCCGATGTAGTGTCACCTCCAAACTTAGAAGTTCCTGCAGCCACAAGAGAAGATTTGCCGTTTGCATCTGCAATATAAATTGATTCTATAGATTCTATTACTGGTTCGACTATTACATTTAAATTTATTGTGCCTACAACGTTATCGCATTCACAACTAATAGTAACGTTACCTAAAGCAACCCCAGTTACGACTCCATCAGAATCGACAGTGGCAATATTATTATCAGAACTTGACCGACTCAAAACTTTATTATAAGACTTATTAATATCAACAACATTAGCTGATAAAGTGACATTTTTTCCAGGATATAAAGGTATGTTTCCGTTAAATAAAGGTGTTGTACAAGTTAAAGTAATACTTTGAACATTAAATTCATTTACTCCGTTATTATTATTAGAAATTGATTCTACACTATTAATAACGCCCATTATTGAATTAGACTCATTATATTGAACTAAACTATTTTTTTGATAAAACTTTGAACCATAATAAGCTTGATAAACATTGTTAATAAACTCATAACTATAATTAGTAAGAGAATCATAAAAAATAACCTTTTGAAACTTGGTAATTGTTGTTTCGATTGTGCTGTCATTAGCTTTTATAGAGAAAGAAGGTAAAAACGTATTATAATTTGAAAAAGTATTTATTCCAACAGAGAGCGAAACAGAATCTGTCAGTTTGGTTAATGGGACAACTTGTAGCTCTTCATTAATCTCCAAATAATCTGATATAGTCCATGCTGGAGAAATAGATCCCGAGCCTTTATAATTCCGAGCTTCTTTACTATCTATTGTAGAATTTGTATAAGTTATTGATGAACTAGAGCCAAAAACAGTCCCTGCTAATGATGTAGTCGATAAAATACCACCATTTGAAATTTTTAAGATCCCTGCCTCTTTCAGAGGATAGCTAGTATTACTAGGATACATGTTTCTTGAGCTTTTACCATTTCCTAAGGAACCATCATAAAAAGCGCTATAAACAACAATTTCTGAACCGTTGAGGACCGATCCAGTTCCAATATTTAAAGTGCCGCCTGTTAATACTTTAAGTCTTTGACTGGTTGTATCATATGTAGCAAGAGTTTGATCGATTGCTTTTAATAAATTAATATTCATTCTATAAGAAATAGGAAAATATGTGTTAGTTGAACTCAAATCAACAGTCACAATGCTTTGGCTTAATTTCATTGCTAAATTATGCATCTTAAAGCCTCCATAAAAATCAATATTTGAAACCAAACTTTCTTTATCAAATTTGTATGTTAAAGAGGAATAAGTTGAGTTATTCATTTGAATTAAAAAAGCATCGGCAGTGCCTAATAAAGAAATTGTCTTATCGAACACAGTATTAATGTTTTGAGAAGAATAAGAAAGATAAACATCAATATTTCCGTAAACACTAACACCATATTTAATATTTACTATCGAATCAATGTTTCTAACTTCAAGTTGGTTAAATGGAGAACATCTATTTGTGTCAATAGCTCCATTAGTCATAGCCCAAGAAAAAGCAAAGCCTTTATAATCATCAATTATTAAAGGAATGTATAAATTTCCATTATCAAAGTTTATTGAACTAGAATTGTTTTTGGTTTTTTCAGAAATATATCCATAACAATATGTATTAGCATTTGAATTGGTTTGATTTATTTTAGAACTGTTTCCAAGTAATATTTGACTATAACTGTGAGAAGTTTGCCCAATACATCCTCCAGAACTATTACCACCACTAATATATCCGCCAATAAGTAAAGTTCCGTTATTAGTTAATGTGACACCATCAGCAATATTTATTGTTGACCTTAAATAGTAATTTGAATTGGAAGTCGCAAATCTAGCATATGAACTATTGCTTCCTCTCCCTCTATCAGCAACGTCGACTTTCATTGAATTTATATATGTTGTTAAAGTGGATGCATCTGTAACCGAACTAAAATTAGTTTTATCAGTTGGAATAACAAAAGAAACACCTTCTTTTATTGAACAATTTCTTCTGATTGTATATTCAACTTTATTTGGCACAACTTTATTTGTCTCATCGTTATAATTTTTATCTGTAGGGGGAATTATTGTTACAATTTCTCCACTAATAGCAACATCAAGTGCTTTTTCTATACTTGTATATAGAGTGCTTTCCTTTCCTACAATATAAGCTACAGGCTCAATTTTTTGTCCATCATCATATGTTGCCTCACCTTTTGATGATAAAGACGTAGTACTAGAAATAATCCAGCTACTATATCCAATTGTAAACAATACAAAACTAGAAGAAAAAACTAATAACCCACATTTACTTTTATTAATCATTTTAAATAGAAACTCCTATTTCATGATTAAACTTCGCAGATAATAAATTATTATAAATATCGGTTTCAAAAGTATCTTTTTTCGACGAAAAATCAAAATGATAAACAAAAGAAAAAAACAGAAATTCTAAAGTAGAAAGATTGACATCGTTATATGTTGTGGCAGCACTTAATTTTTGGCTAATAAAAGTACCAATAACATTCAAATCACAAGAAGATGGATAATCAGAATTTAAAACACCATAATTAACAGATGGAGAACTTGATAAATAAGTTGAATTAATAACATCAAAGGTATCACAGCTTATATAAGTAAAAACATTAATGGAATTTTGTAAACTATAAATATTCGATATCCCGCTATTAATTTTAATTTTGAAAGAAAAACAAATATCTCCATCAAAAACAATTGTTTCATCTTTAATAATTCCATATTTACAATAATCAAACATACTAATCGGTTTATATTCGATAAAATCAGAAAGATTAACAACATCACTCACATTAACATTAACATCCTCACCCATCGTAGTTTGCTTTACAAACGCCCAACTAGAAAAGCCGACACTAAATAAAGATATGCAACCTAAAAAGGTAATTAAAGCAAATCTATTCAATAATTTTATCCCAAAAAATTTTGAGTGTCTTCTCATATAAATATTATACTCAATTAAAATATTATTTATATATAAATAATAAAAAAACATGCTATTATAGCATGTAATTTACAATTGGTCGGGGCGACAGGATTTGAACCTGCGGCCTTCTGCTCCCAAAGCAGACGCGATACCAAGCTACGCTACGCCCCGAATGCGCTTATTTATATTATCACAAAGAAAAACATATGTTAAGTGGAAAATTAAAAAAATAAGTTTATAATTGGTGGCATGAATAAGACTAACGCAATGCGCATATTAGATAAAGAAAAAATCCCATATGAGGTACTTGATTATACTGATAAATCTCTAACAAACGGGGAAGAAATAGCTAATTTCTTAAATGAAAATCCACTACAAGTTTTTAAAACACTAGTTACCATTTCTAAATCCAAAAACCATTATGTATTCTTAATCAATGTAAATTCGGAATTAGATCTTAAAAAGTGTGCTTTAGCAAGTAACGAGAAAAACATTGAACTAATCCATCAAAAAGAATTACTTCCATTAACTGGATATATCCATGGAGGATGTTCACCTTTAGGAATGAAAAAAGAATTTAAAACATTCATCGATTCTTCATGTTTAAATTATGAATACATCTTTATTAGTGGAGGCAAAGTTGGTTATCAAATAAAAATCAATCCTCATGATCTAATAAAAATCGCAAACATTAGTGTTTGCGATTTAGATTAAATTAAATAAAACTAGAACTTGATTATATTGGTTTCTTCTTTTCGATAATCAGTTAAAACTGGAACAAATAACAAAACTCCCATACAACCTCCACCAAAATAATTGAAGAAGGCAGGAAAAGCTTCAGACAATTGATAAATAGCTGATGGTAACAAAATAATTAATAAATAAATCCAGTTAAATGTTTTATTTTTAATTGTTTTATAAGTGATAAAAAACAAATAACCAAAAAGAAATACATATAATAATGCTAAAACAACTCCACCACTAGAAAACATCTCGGCATAACCATTATGTAAATTGAAGGTTGATTGAGCCGCAATGCAATTTCTAAAGAAATAATCGTTAATATCGTAACCGATTCCAAAAACAATATTAGTAGGAGACATCAAGGAAAAATAAGCTTCAACAATACTAAATCTTGAATTCATTGTTTTAAA
Organism: Caryophanales bacterium UBA4855; assembly: GCA_002399785.1. Lineage (GTDB taxonomy): Bacteria > Bacillota_I > Bacilli_A > RFN20 > CAG-826 > Onthovivens. The sequence goes on along the minus strand of DHEH01000001.1, from coordinate 6,728 downwards.
AAATAAAAGCATTAAATCATATAAAGTCAGTTCTTTAACACCGTCATTAGTATTTTGTTTAAATTTTATTAAATGAAAAGCAAAGATATCTAAAATCAAAAACAAAATAACGAACAAAGAAATACCAAGAATAATATAAAAAGTAATTTTGTGTTTCTTTCTTAATCCAAGTAGAGCATAAATGGCAAAAATCAAAGTTAATCCGACTTCAGCGATTGCTCCGGTTCTTGACCCGCTAAAAATTACAAAAATAAATGGTATAAAATTAAATAAAAACAACCATTTATTTTTGTAAGATATTGCTAAAAAAGTTAAAAATAAACTACCAATAAACATGAGATGACCAAAAACATTTCCGTAAGTAAAAAAGCTCTTAATCATTACGCCATAACTCTTTTCAAAAAATGATTTTGTTTTGATGGCTTCGATATAAGAGCTAAATTCTGTAGCTAAAGAATAAATTATTGCAATACTACAAAATATAAAAACCAAAAACGAAACAAAACGTAAAATAAGATCTTTTTCTTTAAATTTAGGAAATAAGAAAAAAACTGCGAACATAAATAAAATTACTAAAGAGAAATCTAAAATTGAGTAAGTTTTGTCGATAGATGTGATATTTTTGTCGTTTCTTACGCTCTCTTCTAGTAAGGAATAATTGGTACATAAAACTACTAAAAGCATATATAAAATCATCAAAATACCTATTGAGATAGCAATAAATAATTTTTTATCTGTTTTGATAATTTTTTGTCGAATACCTACAAAAATTAAAAAAGCATAGAGAAGGTTTATTAATGAATAGAATGGAATACCAATATATAAACTCATTCCATTACCAAACGATCCATCGTTAGCATTGACAATTTGACCAAACACCAGCGATAACGACAAAGTGACCACCAATAAAGTTGCATAAATCAAATTCTTAAAATTTATGTTTTTGAATATGTTTTTAATTTTAGTTATTATCAATTTTTTGCTCCTCAAATATAAAAATATTATATTCCTTTGAGTCAATATAATCTATATTCTTATTACTTAAAAGACCCAAAACAACGCAACAATTACAATTAACTAATCTATATAACGGTCAATATAGTATTGCAGTTTATTGAAAGTTAATAAGCCTTTTCCGATGGAAACCTTTAAATATGCAGCTGGATAATTATTGAATTCTTCTTCACTAACATAATCTTTTAAATCTTCATAAGTGAATAAACCATATTTCTCGATATCTGCTCTCTTTTTCTCTTCATCATATTTTAAATCTTTTCCATATTCAAATATGTTATAGAACCCTTCAATATCACCAGGTATAGATAAAAGACCGTTAACAAAATAATTTAGATGATATCTAGAAACTGGTGAAACTAATTTTACATATTCACACGATATAAAGGCACCATCTAATTTCACCTCAAAAGACTCACCACTACTATCGTTTCCATAGAATAAATGACCAAAATAATCTCTAAAATTAGTGTTATCAAGCGAAACATATTTCATTAAAGTTAAATCAAAGAAACAATGTGAATCATAAATCTTTATGATTGTATTATTAGAAAATACTAAATTAATGATATCAAAATATTTAGCGGAACTTTCAGAGTGATCATTAAATAAGATAGGGGCAGATTCTATTTTTCCGGTTTCATGATTAAATACTTTCACCATATCACCTTTTTTAATGTCTCCAGCAGGCTTTACTTCTCCATTTTCTAATTGAATTGATGAATCGGCCGTAACACAAGATATTTCCTCAAAACGTAAATATAAATCATCGCCACTATCTACTAAATATCCAGCTCCATCTTCATATTTAAAAACAGTTTCATTTATATACATTTGTGCCCAATCCCCCGTCTCTGTATTTGGAGTAGTGACTTTAACCGTTAATATACTTCCTATAATCGCTTGACCAATAAATTCATGATCAGGATATTCATCTTTTTCATAATGTTTTAAGGTGACTCCATCGAAAATAATGGCCATATCACAATGTGTTGCCCCATTATCAATTTCTTTTGTAACGGTAACATTTACCATTACATAAGGCTCAATTGTCACTTCATAAGATGTTGGTTTTTTAGGAACAATCAATTCACTATTCTCTGTATAGGTTGTTTTTGTTCCGTCAACCAATAAAGTTAATCGATAAATATTTTTAAATCCATAAAAAACAATGACATCGTTTTCAACTAAATCAGAAGTATAATCTCCACTTTGCGAAACATCTACGCTATTTATTTTAATTTTAAATTCCGGTTCTTTGCCTTCAATGAAATTTGTATAAAGATATTTAACACTAAGTTTAGAAATTCCGTCCCACATTGCCACATCATTAACAAGATAAGTTGTAAAAGCAATATTTAAGCCCATTATACCGATAGATTGAGTAGCTTTCAACAATCCAGCAGTGTCACAATTTACTGCAGTATACTTATCGCCACCAGAATTTCTAATTAATTCATAAGAAGTTAAATGACTGGTTTTTGAAAATAACTTTGCCCCTTCAGAATTTGTCGTAATTTCTCCTCCAGTTCCTAAAAAATTAGTATCACCATTAACGATAAATGTTCCACCAACTGATTGAGTAGGATAAATAGTCCCTCCAACTTTAATGTCTTGATATGTTTTAGGATACGAAATAAAATAACCACCATTTAATTTTACATTTTGACCAACACTAAAAAGAGCTCCTGGCATCAATTTATAATAATGCAAGAAATCAAAAGCCGCTTCTTCTTGTCCTTCAGCTTTGTTTAAATAAACATGGTGCCTAAAAGAAACTGGGAAGAAAGCCTTTTCTGTAGAAATTGTCATTTCACCAAAAATATTAATAGTTAATAATAAAGGATTATTTATGTACCCACCATATAGATTTAAAACTAAAACTTCTGTCGATCTATTGTATTTAGCTTTTAAATACGAATAATTATCATCAGTTGATTGAAATAAAAAATCACTAGAATTGCCAATTAAATTAATGGTTGTAATATTTTGCTGACTTCCAGCATACAAACTACCCCAACCGTAGAAATACGAATTATATTTCATAATTAAGGTTGGTTCGATATTTCTCACTTCCATTTGATTAAATGGTGAATAATGTTTTTTCTCTATATCGGAATATACATTGGACGTTATTGATCCTCCACGGAAATCTCTAACTAGAAATGGTGCATATATTGAACTTCCAGTCTCGGCAATTATTTGACTACCATTATTAGAATTAACTTCCGTTAAATATCCGTAAGCATTAATGGTGGCACCAGGATTATTTATAATTTTGGCATTTGCATCTAAAGCTAGTTTAGTAAAATAACCAGAAGTGGCGCCACACGCAGATTTTCCACCACCTCCACCACTAGTAATGCCACCAATATTAATAATTCCATTATTTGTGATAGTAACATTTGGAGCCACGGTTACTATATTTTTTATATATGTAGAATTGTTATAAACATTGAGTGAGATACCATCATTATTTTTTGCATCATCTCCATTTTTACCATCAACTTCATAATCAATATTTAACGTAATGTTCTTATTAATAGTAAAATTATTTCTAATTGTTGGATTGGTTGATGGAAAAACTGTGATTGTATATAGAGTTGTATTAGTATCATCTAAAGCGTTAGCAATTTTTACCGCATCTTCAATTGATGAATAACAAGTATAATGATCGCCACTAACATAAGCGACTGATTTAGAATCTGAGGGAGAATAAGTTTTAACATAATCATAATAAAAAGATAACCAGGAAGAATATCCTATCGTTACAAACAAAGCCATAATAAATGACAAAAAAATATTTCTAACCTTATGCACCAATCAATGCCCCGAAATTAAAAGTTAATTTACCACCACTTGGATTATAAAAGTTATCCAAAAATGGATTTTTATCTGTAAAATCAAAATAATACGTTAAATCTAAATATAAATTAGTTGTCAAAGTATTTATGTTACAAGAAAAAGGAACCATACATCGATAGTTTTCACTAAAACAATCGGTAATTAAGTCCGTTTTTGAATCTAACACAGCAATATCACTACTTAAAACCTCATCTCCGTTTTTCTCACTTTGTTTAACAAGAACGGATGTAATATTTTTATTATTAAATATATTATTGTTTGTTGTAAGAGGAAGAGCATCACCAAACTTCAAATATGAAGTGACACTCATTTTATTATTAATTATTTTATCACCACATTTTGTCATATCAACATTAATAAGGATATTAAATTGTCCAATTTGATTAACAATATAAGTGCCATAACCATCATAATCATTTATAAAACCTTGTTGATTATAAGGTGTTAAGCTAGAAGAAGTTACAGTAAATACAGTTTCAATATCCGCTGACACTACTGAAACATCAACTGCTTGAGTACTAACGTCAGCAAGCCAGGTAGAAAATCCAATTAAGAAAACACCGACAAATGTTATCGATTGTATCGCAATTATTTTAAATTTTTTCACATAAATAATTATAGAACTGTCATTTTTAGATTTCTAATATTTTTTTACAATCGATTAAATTTTTACAATTGACCTCAGATTGTTTGTATACGTAAAAGATTTACACTAAGGTATAAAATTGATTTTTTTAAAATAAGTGGCGGATTTTACCGCCGGCGGCGAAATGACGCCCCCATCATTTTTTATTGATGTTAAAATTATTATTTATAAATTTTGAATAGGGCAACAAATTATCAATTTTTTCTGTATTGATATTTTCTATAACAAAATTAAAATATTTATTAATATCTATAAAATTAATTTTTGCTGTTCTTATTATTGAAAAAATAATTGCCATTATTTGGGCTCCGTCATAGCTTCCAGAAGTCATAAAAACTTTTCTTTGAAGAACGAATGGCTTAATAGCTCTTTCCGCAATGTTATTGCTTAAATCAACATATCCGTCATCAAGATAAACCAACAAATCGTTCCATATATTTTTTGCATAATTTATTGCACTATCAATTGCTGTACCTGGTTTATATTTTGGCACACATATCAATTGATATAATTCATCAATAATCGGTTTTTCATTGTTGTTTCTGTATTTAACCAAATCAACAGAATTAATTTTGCTTTCAAGATATATTTTTTCAAAATTAAATAATTGTTCAATTAGCTTTAAAATTTTAACGGCATTTGAACTACTTTCTTTTTCTTTCGGAACAACCTTAACAATGTCAGCGAATCTTCTTCTAACATGGGCCCAACATCTTTGTAACTTAATATTTTTATTTTGTTTTCTAAGCGTATCATAACCAGCATAATCATCACAAACCACCGTTCCATTAAAATCTTCCAAAAATTTGATCAAAGTGGAAGCGTTTCTAGATTTTTTAAAGTCATAAATATTTATTTGATTGCCATAAAATGATGAACTATAAAGGAATATGTAACATTTTTTCCTATTTTTATCTTCAATTGGTTTTTTACTAATAACCAATGTGGTTTCATCAGCATGTATTACTTTTTCATTATTATGAATTAAATCAATCTTCATTCTTTCATATATTGGTAGAAGTAATTCTGATAATCGACTCATATAATTTGCTAGGCATTGCTTAGAAACTGGAATTCCTATTTGAGTACTAATATGTTTAGAAAGGTGATCAAAAGGAATGCCTAAATCATATCTATACATCGCAATAAAAGAAGCGAAAGAATTTGTTAAGATCGAATTAGGAAAAATAAAATTCGAAATTTGGTAATAAATTTGATTGTTTTCTTTGTTGCAATGAGGACATTTATAATTTTCTTTAACATATTTGATCACTTTAAAATCTTGTTTAATTATTTCAATTTTATAAGTAACTTTTTCAGATATTTTTACAAGTTTGCTTCCACAAAGTTCACAAATATCTTGATCTGGTTTTAAAACTATTGTTTCGGATACTTTTGATTCTAAATCTAAAGATTCAAATCTCTTTTTATGAGTTTCGCCAACTTTTGATTTATATTCTCTTTTTATTATTTTTTCAGCATCATCAATTTCTAAAAGTTTGTTAATTTTCTCGCTTTTTGGAATAAAAGTTTTGATCGTTGAAATGATATGTTTTTCATTTAAAGCTTCATACTTTTTTAATAACTCGTTTTATTTATTTTGGTACAACTTTGTTTCAGCTTTTTGATCTAAAAGTTGCTTTTCTAACTGTTTAATTCTTGCTTCTAATTCATTATTTATCATACTTTTTTATAGCATTTTTTATGACTTAAAACAACAAAAAAGCACTATATTATCGCACTTTTTTTGATTTTTATATTTTAATAACATGGTAGATTTTCTGTTATTTTTCTTCTTTTTTCAATAACTTCCATACCTTTTAAAAACATTTCTAATTGGCATTTATTTATTGGTGTATTGTGAGTATCAAAAGGGATTTTAAATTTTTGATCACTTAAATTATTTTGCATAAGCCGATATCCATATTCGTTTTCATAATAAATTTTTACAATTTTGCGATTTTTTGAAACAAATATAAATAGAGATTTTAGAACTTCAATTTTACTGAAGTTTGTATAAATAAATAAATAATTGAGCTTTTTTAATTCCAAAACGCATGTCGATTTCAGAAGAATAAACGTAGTATTTTCTATTATTAAAATTGAGCATATATTTTTTCCAAAATTACATTGGCTTGTTCTAGAGCAGTGGTTATTTTTAATGACTTAAATTCTATAAAAACAATGGAATGATCAAATCTAG